>PHDN01000012.1 GCA_002840975.1 Bacteroidetes bacterium HGW-Bacteroidetes-16 | reverse complement strand
ATTTAGTCTTTTTTCAAACACAAACACTGATTATTAAACACTTACAACCGCACTAATTTGAGAGGGGACAAGTCAGGAATAATTAATTGTGAAAGTGTTGTTATTCAGATCATCTGCTATCTCGATCTCGCCTTTTTTATTCACCATTGGAAAAAGTAATTTCATGTCTTTGATAATCATGTCTGAGATATCTTTAGTAGAAAAGAATTCCATGACGGCTCTCCTTTGATCGGCTTCAAACCCATAACGATGGGATGTTATTTTTAATTCTGAAGGTTCAGTAAATGACTTTATAAAGTATTCTTCGGTAACAATTAATCCCGATTCTCTATTAACGGGTGACATGGTTTGAAGAGTGTCGGCTGGCATACCAATGACCAGTACTTTACCATAATCAGGTGTATACAAATCTCTGAAATCGCCACCTTGTTGGGCAAAAGTGGGATCCACCCAGTAAGTGGTGTCATTATAATCGAATCTTACAATGGTGTGGTTAAACACCTCGTTACTGATAAACAATTTGTCAACATTTTGTTGCATGTAGGTATTCACCAAGACCGAATAAGCAGTGTTGATGCCTATTTTCTTAAGCAATGAAACAAGCAAAAGAGATTTATCTTTACAATCGCCAAATCTCTGAATAACAACCTGCTCAGGTGGAAATGGTTTAATACTTCCCATTCCTGATTCTATTCCCATATACCTGATTTCATCTTGAACGAAATCTATGATTTTATTGATTTTGTCACTGGTAGTTTCTTCGCCTGTAAAGATTTCTTTGAAAACAGTGTCCAGGTCAGGGTCATTGTTCAACGCAAAAACCCGTTGTGCCCACATATTCACTTCAGCCCAGGAGTGAAAGCTGCTTAGAATAAAATATTTATATGGCAGCTCCCATGTTGGAATAAGATCTTCGAGTTCAATGGCTTTAACATTCTCATTTTTAATCTCAATCACCTTATAATCCTCGGTATTTGAGATGGAATAATCCATGCTATTGCAATCAACACATTCATATTGATAGTCTTTGTCTTTTGGAAATAATATGCGGACGTTCAACAAATCAATGGGATTCAACATCTGTAATGGGAAAAACAAATATTTCTCATTTTCAAATATCGGATTATGACCGACCAATGTATATGCAAAGTCTATCATGTCGTCCTTTCGGATATCGTTCAAAATATCGTAAGCCGTAATTTGCCCAGTATAAATGCCCTGTTGGAGTTGATCCTCACTGTTCAATAATTCGAAACTTAAATCACTGGAGCGATCTATTTTCTTTCTCTTTCTCCAAATGTAAAGATGATGTAAAAGCAATTTCTGAAAGGTTGTATCGTAGGAAACAGATAATTGGGAAGCAGCTGTAATTCCACTGTAAGAAACCACATTGATTACTTCATGACTAAAAATGGCTTGTTTACACGTATTTGCCTGGTAATCAACTAATGTTAAATAATATCCTGAGGAAATATCGTACTTTGAGACTGAAGATTCTATTGGAATATCTATTTGTTTAACCCATTCAGGAATTTCCTGAATCACATAATTCTGTCCAAAAATGGATTGTGAAATAAATATTAGAGATAATATGAACAATTGATAATTGTGTTTCATATGGTTGAGTTATATTTGACTTGAAAAGTGTTCAGATGGCCAATCGAATTGTAATTTGCATAAACAACGGTCCATTTGGAATAATTAAACTTCCCTATATCGTTCTCCAATGAACTATTTATTTGTGCTTTCGACATGTATGCTGGAGGCATGTTTAAGGAGTTGCTAGATATTGATAATCATTATATGGTTAGGTTGTTCTGTGAATGATATGTATGTACAGATTTTAAGCTTGTCGACGTTCATTTCTTCAGAGAATATTATTTAACTTATCGGACGGTAAATACAAATGAATGTATCGTGTTATCTTCACATTTAAGGAAATTTAATTCCGGATAAATTACCTTGTTCTTCATTATCAGGATGTTGGTTATTATTTTAGATCCAAAGATATAAATAACGGTATTCCAAATCTTCAGAATACCGTTTTTTGTGTGAATTATCTAATCGATCAAGGTTATATAAACCCTTCCCGTTTGATCCATTCTCTTGGTTCGGCCATGGTTCTCTCAATTTCTGCAATGGTTTTTGGAATTGGTTTTCCCAATACACGGTGGCTGTTTTCGGTTACCAGCACGTCGTCTTCAATGCGAATTCCGCCAAAGTCCTTGTAGGTTTCAACCAAATCGAAATTGATAAATTCGTCAAAGGTGCCTTCCTTGCGGTATTGATCAATCAGGGCCGGGATAAAGTAAATGCCTGGCTCCACCGTGAGTACCATGCCTGGTCTTAATTCTTTGCCCAGGCGCAGGTAGGCATTACCAAATTCAGTGGCTCTTTTTGTATGTACATCATAGCCAACGTAATTCTCACCCAATCCTTCCATATCATGTACATCCATGCCCATCATGTGACCCAGGCCGTGGGGCATAAACAAGGTGTGGGCTCTGGCATCAACGGCGGCCTGGGAATCGCCTTTCATCAACCCAAGTTCTTTAAGCCCATCTACAATGGTGCGACAGGCCAGAAAATGAACATCGCGGTATTTTATCCCGGGTTTGATGGCTGCGATGGCCTTTACATTGGCATCCAATACAGTTTGATAAATTCCGGCCTGGCGTTTGTTAAATTTTCCGCCAACAGGCACGGTCCGGGTAATGTCGCTGCAATAGCCTTCCTGGGTTTCGGCACCGGCATCGGTTACCATCATACGACCTTCCGTCAGCACCTTGTCGTGGCAATGGTTGTGAAGTGTTTGACCGTCCTGGCTCAGGATAATCGGAAATGAAACGGGTCCGCCCAATGCCAGTGAAATGCCTTCGATGGTTCCGGCAATTTCCTGTTCTACCATGCCCGGTTTAGCCATTTTCATGGAAGTGGTATGCATCAAATAGGCGATGTCGATGGCCTTTTCTATTTCGGCAATTTCAACTTCTTCTTTAATTTCCTTCAGTTTTACTACCGCTTTGATCAGTTCAACGGAAGCTTCGCCTTTTAACTTATCGATATTCAGGTTCAGCAACTTCGAAAGTTCCATCATGGTTTCGCCCCGGTAGGCCGGGAGAAAATGAATGCGTTTGCCCTGACTGATTACTGAATTTAAATAACCGGCCAATTCTCCGTAAGGAGCTGTATGTTCAATTCCGGCTTCAGCGGCCATGTTTTTCACGGAAGGCTGATTTCCCATCCAAATAATGTCTTCAATATCAACATCATTGGCGAATATCATGTCGGTATCGTTGTCGAAGTTGATCACTCCTGCAATACCGGGGTGATTGAGACCAAAGAAATATAAAAAATGACTGTCCTGCCTGAAAGAATAGGTGTTAGCAGGATAATTAAACGCCGCGTCTACATTTCCTAAAAATAAGCCAATTCCTGATGTGATTTCATTTCTTAATTTTTTTCTTCTCGAGATATAAATTTCTTTGTTAAACATATGAGTAGTTCTTTTTTTGATTTCTATCGGGTAAAATTAATATAAAATAAGGTATAGGCAGGCGAATATCGCCATATTGACAATGGATTCTTAGCTGCTCACTTCCAGTTTAAATCCGATTCCATGTACATTAATGATTTTTACACCTGGATCGGATTTTAAATATTTACGTAGTTTGGTGATAAATACATCCATGCTGCGGCCAATAAAATAATCGTTTTCGCCCCAAACCGTTTCCAGAGCCACCTCCCGCGAAAGCAAGGTGTTTTTATTTAAACACAAGAGTTTGAGTAGGTTGGCTTCCTTTCGGGTAAGCCGGCGTTCGGTATCGGGTGAGCTAAGCACCAGGTTAACACTGTCGAAATTAAAATGGCCAATAGTAAAATGAGTGGTGGTATCATGTTGAGGTTGTGAATCAGCAAAATTACATCGTTTCAGAATTGCTTTTATGCGTAAGCTGAGCTCTTCAGTGCTAAATGGTTTGGTGATATAATCATCGCAGCCATGCTGAAACCCTTTGATGCGATCTTCTTTCATGTTTTTGGCCGTCAGGAAAATAATGGGTACCTGGCTGTTAATTGTCCTGATTTCGCTGGCCAGTGTAAACCCGTCTTTTTTTGGCATCATGATATCAAGAATGACCAAATCATATTTATTTGAAGAAAAGAGCGACAATCCCTCATCACCATCGCCGGCATGGCTTACCGAATATCCGATCATTTCCAGATAATCTTTTAAAATCATGCTGAGGTTTGTATCGTCTTCAACAAACAGGATGTTGGCATGAAGTGTTTTTTCTTCCATTAGTTTAGTCGTTTGTGTGTAAATAGATATCGAAGGCAGCACCCTTGCCCGGCTCACTTTTTAAATCAATCCGGCCATCGTGTTGTTCTACCACCGTTTTAACGTAATACAGCCCAAGTCCGAAGCCGTGCACTTCATGTATATTCCCGGTAGGCACACGAAACAGGTTTTTAAAAATATCCTTTTGATGCTCATGGCTGATACCAATTCCATTGTCCTTAAACCGTATAACCAATTGATCTGATTGATTCCAGGTGCTGATTTCGATGACGGGATAGTTTGGTGAATACTTCAGCGCATTGTCGAGCAGGTTATAAAATACATTGAGCAAATGAAATTTGTCGGCCATCACCATTGGATTGATCGCTTTCAAATCCACCGAAAGCTGTGCATTGTTTTCTTTGATTCTGAGTTCAAAGCTTTCGATAACCGATTCCAATAGGTGATGTGCGTTGGTTTTTTTCATTTTAAACTTGGGCCCTTCCTGCTCAAGGGTTGCTACCTGGAGCACCTGTTCGATTTGGTTTTGCAACCGGCTGTTTTCATCTAAAATAATACCGGCATATTTTTTTATGCGGGTAGGATTACTTAAAACTTCATCACGCTGAATCATTTCTGCTGCAAGCGAGGCCGTGGTAATAGGAGTTTTAAACTCATGGGTCATGTTGTTGATAAAATCGTTTTTGAGTTCCGAAAGTTTTTTTTGCTGTAGGATTTTCATGATGACATAAATGAAACTAAATATCAAAATCATCAAAAAAAGAACTGAAAAGATGAGCCAAAAGCTTACCATTTTGATCAGGATGGTGGTTTTAGCAGGAAAAAATACAGAAAGCGTGTAATCTCCAGGGCGATAAATGCTTGATACAGAGAACTGATAAGGCGATTTTATTAAATCTTCCTCGCATGGTACTTCAGGGCCGATGGCAAAACGGTTGTTGATTTTATTATAGATGGCATAATAATAGGTGCTGTTGATTTTCATACACTTCAGCTCGTTAGCCATCAACGAATCGAGCATTTGGGGCTCAATATAATCGAACACATCCAGGCGCGACTTACGGCAGGAGATCATGTTGATCTTTTGTTGAAAATCAGGTTCATTCTTATTTTGGAGTAGCTGGTTTACAACACTTTTGATCGCAAGTCGTACACTGTTGTCAAATTGCTCTTCCTTCAGTTGCAAAGCAGTATTTACCCAATATACCTGCGTTAAAATAATTCCTGTAAGCGACAACGAAGTCAGTATAATAATGAGTAAAATGGCTTTCTTCTTCATTTAAATCAAATTCTGATCAAATTTAGTCGGAAAATAAAAGTAATACATAGATTAACATTTCATTAACAGTATTTAACACGGCATTAACAACTAAGCAAGTTACAATACATTAGTTTTGATGTGTAATTTAAGTCTAATTTAAATAAAGTAAAGATGAAAATGAAAAGTTTAGCATTGGGTTTGATGTTGCTGTTTTTTGCCGGCATGACAAGTTCCGCAATAGCTTCTGTTGTTAATTATGAAAATGGTGTTACAGTAACCAGAGTTGATGACGACAAAGATAAAGACAAAAAGAAGTCGAAAGCAAAGTGTGCTGACATGAAATCATGTGGTGATAAAAAAGCATGCTGCAGTTCAAAGGCTGTTGATCCGGCCTGCAATGACAAAAAAGTAGGTGCTGAAACCAAGCCAGCTTCTGAAACAAAAGCTGATCCAGACAAGAAATAGCTTTTTCATTAATTAATTTGGTTTGAGCCTTCCAACGTAAGTTGGGGGGCTTTTTTGTTATCTCAGTTATCGTACTTCAGTTCTCAGTGAAATTTACAAGTTAGTTTGAAATCCGGTGATTCGCATTCAATATTAAAACCCAAAATTCATTTTACTTGGGATGCTTAAATTTCGGGACACCTTTCGAAGAATGGCATTGATATGACTACGGATGAAATTGCCTTTTGTCTTTTACTTAATACATTGAAAATGAACTAATATCATTACAAAAGTGACTACTCTTACAAATTCCATCATGACGTTTAACTTTTTACCTTAATTTTGTGCCCTTAATTTATATTTATTACAAATAATTGAAATTAATGAAACCCGTAGGAATATTTTTTGGTTCAACATCCGGCATGACACAAAAGTCTGCATTAAAAATTCAACAAGCTTTTGGTAAAAAAATGGCCGAGGTTTTCAACCTTAAAACGGCAACGGTGGATGACATGAAACCATTTTCGAACCTGATTTTTGGTACCTCCGCATGGGGGATCGGTGAGATGCAGGACGAATGGGAAATGACCATTGACCGCCTGTCAACACTGGATTTTAGCGAAAAAAAAGTAGCCTTGTTTGGGCTGGGCGATCAGAAAGAATACCCGGAAAGTTTTGTCGATGGACTGGGAACTCTTTATTGCCGATTCCCGGAAAAATCGTGCGTAGTTGGATTTTGGCCCGTGGAAGGTTACGACTTTTATTTTAGTTTGGCAGACAGGGATGGGCAGTTTGTCGGCCTCGCACTCGATGATCATAACCAGGAAGATTTGAGTGACGAACGCATCTCAAAATGGGTCGAACAGCTAAAAACAGAATTCATTTAGCTGCTTATCCTATTAATTTATTAATTTTGCCACCAGATGAAAACTGGTAAAAATAAATTGAGTTTAAAGTACAGAATCGCTATACCTTTTCTGGCCTTTACTTTTTTTTGGTTGGTCATTGGTGACCTCGTTACCTATCATCAAAAGGCCATTTATGGTTTCGATATATTTGGCTTCCAAACGCCTTTTACCAAACCTTCAAAAACCGACAACGGTTTACTTATTCTTAAAACAAAAAACGGAAAAGACGCCCATGGTACCACCTTTTCCTTAACATTACATTCCTTACTCGCTGATGGTTATTCGATAGAGCTGGTTGATTTCGCAAAAAATGTAACTTTTACGTACAATTGCCTCAGCAATTACCACCAAAGATTCCTTCAATCGGTTTCTTTGCGCGGCCCTCCCCTGGTATAATTCGATTTTTTATTTTTATTGTTTCGCTCAACCGAAGCAAATTATTTTACTGAAATTCAGTAAATTATTTTTTTGTTGGCAATTCTGACAACACGGCCTGATGTGTTTAGAATTTCTTAATAAAACTTATTGTCATCATCTTAAAACCAAAGTCATGAAAATATTTAACACAACCCTCTTTGTCTTTTTATTTATGTTGCTCGTTACTCCAGCAAAAAATGCTGCAGGGCAAGAATATACACGCGATACGTTGGTCATGGGCCAAGGATACGCTAACGATCTGTTTTACAGTTTTGCCAATGGTTTGGTAAAGGAAGAACCCCGGAAGAATTGGGACATTGCCTTTTATACACCCCGGTTTAGTGCCGGTATTATGATCAATCAGGGAGCGGGTGTAATCCTGTATACCTATCCTAATGGAGATACCAATGCCTGGGCCACTGTTGATACCAACGGATTAAGCACCTGGAAATCAATGAATAATTCGGTCAATATTTGGGAAGAAGGCGCTTTTAACGCAAATCAATCCATTCATCCCGATTATGGATGGTGTATTTACAACGGGATTACACACGATTTAATTGGTGATTCTCTTTATGTAATTAAGATCGCCGATGGCAGTGTAAAGAAACTTTGGATGATAGATAAAATTTCTATCCAAAACATCTATCATTTTAAGTATGCCAACATTGATGGCTCTGACGAACAGATAGTAGAGTTTAATCTGGTTCCTTACGAAACCAAAAATTTTGCTTACTACAGCCTGGTAAACAATGCCGAACTTGACCGCGAACCCTTGTCAGGAGCCTGGGATCTGTTGTTTACAAAGTACATGGATTCCGTTCCTGATATGGAAGGAAATATGCAGCTTTATCCTATTACCGGGGCAGCCAATAACGTAGGGATTGGAGCCAGTCATTTTTATCCGGTTGGACCCGACTTTACCGAATGGGGACTGAAACCTTTTGTGGATGAAAAAAACATAATTGGAGCCAACTGGAAATATTTCGATAACTCTACATTTACATATAATATGGTAGATTCCACTTGCTATTTTGTAAAAGATACAGCAGATAACGTGTATAAACTAAAATTTGTGTACTTCGATTATATGAATGGAAGTTTAGCATTAGATAAAATGCTGGTTTCACTTTCAGCCATTGATGACAATGTGGCGGAAGTTCCCTCGATGAACATCTATCCTGTACCTGCCACAAACATGATCACCATCCGTTTTAATAATAAAGTGACCGATAATTCGCAGCTGGCAATCTACGATTTGAATGGAAGAAATGTTTTTTCACAATCCATTTCGGGCACCTCGTTAAATAATGGTGCAACAGTTAGTGTAAACTTACCCGCCGGTTTGTACATTGCAAAAGTGACTGCCGGCCAGGCTGTTTACAGCCAAAAGTTGCTGGTACGCTAGCCTATGAAGTTAATTCTTGTTTTTATTTGTCTGGCTTTGCTGACCGCTCTTCCCATGAGTGGTCAGCAAACCACCAAACTTACCTTAAAAGATCAGGTAAGTGGTCAACCCGTGGCTTACGCGCATGTGCTGGCCGAAATCATTCCTCCCGCAAAGGGGAAAACGCTTACGCAAATGACCAATGAGAAGGGTGAGGTTGAATTTAACATTTCTTCACCTGTGCGGGTTTCCACCTCTTTTATAGGATATGTGCAGGCGGCAGATACCCTTTATCCCGGAAAACCACTTACCCTGCTTTTAGAGCCCATGGTGTATAATGTTGATGAGGTGGTGGTTACCGGTCAGATATCGCCTGAGCGTGTGGATAACTCGATTTATAAAGTGAAGACACTGGGTACACTGACCATTAACCAGAAGGCAGCCAACAATTTGAGTGAACTGTTGGCTGGTGAGTTGAGTATTAAAAGTACTCATAGCAGTGTTTTTGGTTCTTCTATCATGATGCAGGGCATGGGTGGCGAACATGTGAAGTTTTTGGTGGATGGGGTTCCTGTGATCGGTCGCCAGAATGGCGAACTTGATCTCGACCAGATCAATATGCAAAATGTAGATCATGTGGAGATTATCGAAGGGCCTATGTCGGTGATTTATGGAAGCAACGCCCTGGCGGGAGTGATCAATGTGATCACGAAGAGTCCCGACAGGCAAAAAATGTCAGCTTCGGCCGAAACGTATGTTGAATCGGTTGGCGTATATAATTTTGCAGCAACCGGTTCGTATTCCAAGGGAAGAAACAGCATTTCATTTACCGGGTCACGTAATTTTTTTGGTGGGTTTAGTGTGGTAGATACATCACGCCATGATGTATGGAACCCCAAACTTCAATATGATGGAGAATTGGCCTATATGTATCGGGTAAAGAAGACGACGGCAAAGCTCAACCTGGGCTATTACAACGAGGAAATCAGGGATTATGGTAATCCCCATCCTACCTTTAACTACGACAAGGCATTTGATAAATATTTCTTTACCAATCGCTGGACTGCCAGGGGCGAAATCGACCAAAAAGTTTTTAAAACCGGAAATCTGAATGTAGTAACCGCTTATTCATACTATAACAAAATAAAGAACACCTATCTTCAGGATCTTACCTCGTTAAAAAAATCAATTTATGTGGGTGTGGATGCGCAGGATACTTCCTGGTTCGATAACTTTTTAATCCGTCCGGTATTCAGTAACCTGCTGGCAAATACATTATTAAAATACCAGTTGGGCTTTGATCTGAATTATGAAAGTGGGGGAGGAAAAAGGGTAGAAAATGGCCTTCAATCGATTGGTGATTATGCGGCCTTTTTAAGTGTGGCCTATACACCATTACCTCAAATAAGCATTCAACCTGGTATCCGTGGAATCTATAATACAAAATATGCTGCCCCTCTGGTGTATTCATTAAATGTGAAATGGAATATCGTGGAAGACCTGATTGTCAGGGGAAGCATGGCCAAAGGATTCAGGGCTCCATCTCTAAAGGAACTCTATTTGTCTTTTGTGGATGCAAACCATAAGATCATTGGTAATCCCGCACTTGAAGCAGAAACATCCGTCAATGTAAGCGCCAACATCAGTTACAATACCCAAACGGCTGCTGCTTACAATTGGGGTCTGGAATATGGCGTGTACTATAACCACATGAAGAATAAGATTCAGCTGGCCAAAATGGTTGGAGATCAGCTATCTTATACCTATGTGAATGTAGATCAGTATTACACACAAGGCTTTGACCTGAATTTCAACAACAGGGTTTATCCCTGGTTAAAGCTGGTGCTGGGTTATGGTGTCACAGGGAGAAAACTGTACAATACCACCATGCCGGTTGAAAATAAATTCTATTATTCGAGTGATTTTACTGTGCAATCCAATATAACCTGGCGTAAGCCGGCCATCGAATTTAGCATCTTTTATAAATTCAATGGTTCCTATCCCGAGCTGATACTTGATGATAGCGATCAGGTTCAAATCGCCACTGTGGAGCAATACAATACTTTGGATATCAATGTAAACCGCTGGTTTTTAAAACGCAGGCTGAACGTGCAGGTGGGTGGTAAAAACCTGTTTAATGTAACCAATTTAAGTTCAAGTGGATATGTGGGGGGTGGCGAACCTCATACAGGTGGAACAAATAGTGCCCCAATGGATTGGGGACGGACTCTTTTTGTAAAATTGCAATATAATATTTCCAAATGATGAAAAAGATAATCCTGGGTTTGTCAATGTTGTTGGTGTTGACTTTAGGCACTACTTCCTGTTTTAAGAAGGATACCAAAATTGAACCACATCCGGTGGACACTACCAAAGTGGAGATGATTGCGATGACACAGTATTATGTCAATCAGGTCTATTTTAATCTGATGACGGGTGAACAGGTGTCACAAAACCTCAAAACCGATTGCGATCTCTTGTTTTCGTCGGCCGATACAGGATTCCTGATCAGAATGAATACCGCCAGTTTTATGATGGCAGCCTCAACCAATAAATCCAGCTTCGATCAGGTAATGGATACCACAGGACTGGAATGGGCCTTCGATCCCTCGAGTGGAAATGTAGATTCAACCGTGTTTGTCGACTGGATAAAGATTCTGGGAGTAGATACCCTGTTTCCTCAACAGGTTTATGTCATCAATCGGGGTCTTGATGCCCTTGGTCGTAACTTGGGACTACGCAAAATTATCTTTCATTCCTTAAAAAATGACAGATACTCATTTTCGTATTGCCAGATGGACAATACCGATAGGCATGATGTGGTGGTGGAAAAAGATCCAGGGTTCAACACCATTCAATTCAGTTTTGCAACCAATGGATCACTACAGACTGAGCCTGCAACCGATAATTGGGATTTGCTGTTTACACAGTATACCACCATGTTGATAACGGATGCCGGTGACAATTATCCTTATTTATTAACGGGAGTATTGATCAATCCAAGTGGAGTTGGTGTAGCATTCGACAGTACCATGGTGTTCAACGATGTTACAATCGATAGTGTTCTATACCTTAATTACAGCACCAAACAGGATGTTATTGGTTACGACTGGAAAGAATTAATTGGAGACATCAACGGTGGTGATATCTATTATAAGTGCTATCCTAACTACAATTATTTTATTAGAACCCGTACCGGTGTTTATTTTAAACTGAAATTCACCGGTTTTTATGAGCCCGATACAGGCGAAAAAGGATATCCTACATTTCAATACCGTCGCTTGTAGCAATTTGCTAACTTTGCCCAAAAGTTGAAAATATGCTGCTTCATTATATTGTCTGGAATGTAAGGCCCGAAATTTTTATCCTTCCCGAAACCTTCCCATTGATTGGCGGATTTTCCGTACGGTGGTATGGATTGCTTTTTGCGCTTGGATTTGTTCTTGGGTATTTGATCCTGCAAAAGATGTTCAAAAAAGAGGGGGTTCCCATCAAAGTCCTCGACGACCTGGCTACTTACATGTTGATATTTACCATCGTAGGTGCACGTTTAGGTCATTGTTTGTTTTACGAACCCGATTATTACCTGGCACATCCCTTTGAAATACTGAAAATATGGGAAGGCGGCCTGGCCAGCCATGGTGCTGCCGTAGGGATCCTGATTGGATTGTATTTCTTTTCACGTCATTACCACCGTACTTATTTTTGGGTGCTCGACCATGTTGTTTTGGTAACAGCCCTGGCAGGATTTTTGATCCGAATGGGAAACCTGATGAACTCTGAAATTTATGGAGATGTTACCACGCTTCCATGGGGTTTTATCTTTGTAAGAGATGGATTAACTATGGCGCACCACCCAACTCAGATATATGAGGCACTTAGCTATCTTCTTCTTTTCATTTTCCTATACAGATATTATTGGAAACATGACGGCAAGCCCGTTGAAGGCCGTATTTTCGCCTATTTTCTGATTGTTTTGTGGACGGTTCGTTTTTTAATTGAATTTATCAAATTGCCCCAGGTCGATTTTGAGAGCCGGATGATGTTGAATATGGGGCAATGGTTAAGTATTCCTTTAATTATCGGCGGCCTGGTCATTCTTTATATTTCCGGGAAAAAGGCAATAAAACCAGCTTCCAAATAGTTATAACCTTTCATTTTATTTTGTTTCATTTCAAGAAAACCCATTTATATGGTTCGATATTTTTTACCAGGGTTCCTGTTCGTGCTTTTCGTTATTTCTGCTTGTCAGTTTTCTCCGGATGAAAATACGGCTACAGGTAATCAATCAGAAACCGTGGTGCAAGAACCACAATGGGCCTATGGGATCGTTGTCGACAGTCTGGACGTAAAGGAAGGTATTGTAAAAAACAATGAATTCCTTTCCGATATCCTTTTGCGCCATGGAGTTAGCTATGACATCATCGATTATTTGGCCCGACACACCCGTGACACCTTTGATGTCCGCAGGATAAAATCCGGGAATCGTTATGCCGTCATGTGTAAGCGTGATTCAATAGCAACGCCGGTTTACTTTGCCTATGAAATTTCCCCCATCACCTACGTTCTTTATGCCCTCAATGACACCATTTCTGCCTCAATCGGACGAAAGTCTATTGATGTTGTAAACGATACCTTAGAAGGAGTTATCGAAAGTTCGTTGTGGAATTCCCTGGTTGCCAAAGGAGCCGATCCAAACCTGGCCAATGAGCTATCGGAAATTTATGCCTGGACGATTGACTTTTTCGGATTACAAAAAGGTGATGTATATAAGGCCATCTATACCAAACAATATGTTGAGGGGCAATACATTGGCCTGGGCAGGGTAGAAGCTACGCTGATGTTGCATGGAGGTGACAGCTTGTATGCTTTTTATTTCATTCAAAATGAAAAGGGTGACTATTTTGATGAGAAGGGGGCCAGCTTGCAACGTGCTTTTCTAAAGGCACCCTTGCGTTTTACCAGGATAAGTTCTCATTTTTCCAATAGCCGACTGCATCCTGTATTGAAGATACGCCGTCCCCACCATGGTGTAGATTACGCTGCCGCAGAAGGAACGCCTGTTTATTCAGTGGGCGATGGCACCATCGTAAAGCGGGCTTATCAAAAGCTTGGAGGTGGTAATTACCTTACCATTCGGCATAACGGAACTTATTCAACAACCTATATGCACTTAAAAGGATATGCAAAAGGAATTGCGGTAGGTAAACATGTTCGCCAGGGCGAATTAATTGGATATGTTGGAAGAACAGGTTTGGCTACAGGTGCACATCTGGACTTTCGCTTTTACCGGAATGGAAAAGCCGTGGATCCGTTAAAAGTGGAATCACCTCCCAGTTTACCGATTGATGCGGCTTACCGTGCCTCCTTCGACAGCCTTGTCGGGGTGTATAAAACCAGGTTGGCATTTTAATCCGCCATCACTTCTACTACTTTTCTCTGGTAAATATAATTCCCCGAAGGGTCAAACCCTTTCAGAAAAATGGTGTATCGACCCGGGGTATCGGGTGCTGTAAATGAAATACTTGCCTTGTTGTCCTCATCTAAAATCAGGGATGGTTCCCAGAAAACCGTGTTGCGTGTATCGGGGATGTTGGCAGATGCCGATGGTTTAAAGGGTACCCCGGAAGGTTTGTTCAGGAAAAGGTAATTGATAAAAATGCCGGATTCGGGTAGATCGATGCCCGCGAAATCAGCATTTTTGGAAATAATGCTGATGATACCACCAAAAGTAATATCACCCTTGATATATGGTTCATTAATCATTTCGATGCGATCAATGTTAACTGGCGATGCGGCCAATATTTTTGAAGGATCGTCAACGGCAACCCAATCAAGTAGAACCAGTGGGTCGTAAATCCCCATTTCAGGACGGCCTCCCAGTACCTTAAAGTACTTTTCGCCTTTTCTTTTTCTCACTTTCACCATGGAAGCCAATTCATTAAAATATTCCTCCAGAACAGGAAGAAGCACATATTGATCGAGGTATAAAACATAAGAAGGGTTACCATAGAATGCGCGGTCTGTTTCTGTCGACTGGCTTTCATCAAGCTTTTCAGTATTAAATACTTCCTGAATGCGAATGTTTTTTGCCATCTGAAAGGCCAGTGCGCGTTCTTCGGGTGTCAGGATGAAGACAGGGGAAGGCAGTTGAATGGGAGAGGTGCAAAAATCGTTGTCCACCAAGATTCTAGGACGAACTTCACGGGTATGGGCAGCACAAAGAAATAGATCCCGATAACCCCCATATGCCGGCAAACTGAAAAAATACCTTCCTGAATCATCAGTTTGTATGGCCATAAAATCGCGTCCCTGACCAATGATGGAAAGATTAACCCTTGCTCCGCGTATTGCATTGTCGCCCGTACTATCAATCAGTTTACCGGTAATGGAAATACCCCTGGTTTCAGGATAAAAATCCAATTGTTGTATGTGACGATCCTGATCGGGCAGCTGAAGGGTATTTTCTTCCGAAGCCATTTCGGGAGCCACCGCCAAACTCAATCGGTTGGTTTTTCCAGGCCGGTTTCCTGATCCGAGAATAGTTACCTGAATCAATTCACGGGGATGATACCCTTTTTTATCAGTAGTGATCGTCAGGTATGATTCCTCTTCACCAGTTTGTGTCGGCAATAAAACAGTGTCGTTTCCGGTTAAAATATCTTCGCGGTAAGGATTAACAATTCGAATACTGCAATAGGCATACGACCAGGGCCCGATATTGCGCATATATTTGGTGTAAACCCTTAGATAATAGTTACCGGTAATGTTGTCTCTTGGAATAAGCAAACTTCCATGAGCCATCTTATTTTCAATTAGAAATTTGCCTCCGCTTGTTCGCTTGCCCTCAGACGAAACTATTTCAGCATACAGGATGAGGCTTATGTCTTGAGGAAGATCATTCGATATATTAAATGCAGTAAAAAAAACTTCTTCTCCCGCAATATATAGTTCACGGTCGGTGAAGACCTGAAGCCTTTCAGCAGTTGGCATAGCTATTTGTCCCTGTCCCGATATGTCACTGTATTTAGTGAGGAGCAGGAGCAATACCATTGCAGTGATATAGTTTATTCTTATCATATTAATAAGGCCAAAATTCGGGTTTAACATTGATACCACCAAGCATTGTGCAATCAACACATTCATTGTTAAGCCATACGGGAAACCAGGTAACTTCATCCCCCATCAGGTATGCCGGATAATCTTTTGGTGTAAATTCTTTCAGACCTTTCCTCAGAACCGCCGGGTCACAATATGTTTCGAAATCCAGTGGCAGATCGGGAACATGACTTACAAAAATCCTTTTATAGGTAACGGAAACTGCACTAAAATAACCAAGCACCTCCTCATCAGGATAGGTGAGGTTTTTTATATTCCCTTTAACGCTTAACGGCTGTTGTTCATATAGCCCTCCATCCTGCCCACTGTTAATACGCAATTGGTCCCAATAATTATAAGCGGATTCACTTAAGGCGAATTGCTCAACCAGAAGACTATAACCATAGGCAAGACGGGATGTGCGGTTGTCGATAAAATGTAGCGGTATCATTTCCGATTTGTTCTCGAGCAGATTATTGGTTGATAAGGTAAAAATCTCAGGTATTTTTCTTGTCCTCCAACACACCTTCCTTGAATAATCAGGAGGAACTTCATGATGAATGGTACCATCGTACCACCATTCCAGGGGATAATCAGCATGGTATTCCCAGGTTTCGAGTAAATTCCAGCGATAATAACGGCTATTCACATCATTTCCTTTCATATTAAGGTAGAATTGAATCCCTAATGTAAACTGCCCGGGAATATTGCCTTCAATATCATTTCTAATATAATAAACTGAATCTACCACCGGAGCTGAGGATATCTGGTCGAAATCGGAAGCCAGTTTGATTCCATCTGGTGTGGTGACTTCAACCATAAATGAATTTCCCGGAACAAGGAAGCCTGGATCAATCCAGGTGGTATAATCCCCATTACCAATATCATTCATATCAAATTGATTTTCATTTTTGTCAAGTATAACGACAAGGCAACCGGTAACAGGTTGATACTGTGGATCGTTTATGGAGGATGTGACGGAAACATTTACAGTTTGATTCCCGTCGCCATTCATAACCTGACCTGAAACGACATACTTGTGAGCATCCGTAGATTTTATCTTAGGTTCAAAGGGCTTGATGCAGGACGAAATCACCATCAAGGACACCAAAATAAAGATGATCAGGTTAATCCGATGCATAATTCCCTAGTTTAAAGATCCAGGTGGCGGTGAAAATGGGTACGCCAATTACAGAGTACTGATAGCTTTTAATTTTTCCGGCTTCGGTATTAAAATAGACCGAGTATGGGTTTTCTCGTCCGGTAAGATTGTACACGCTCAGGATTAATGAGCTGTGAAGGAGTTTGCTTTTTTTCAGGTTGCCCTCAAAAGCCACGGAGATGTCGGTGCGGAAATAGTTAGGAATCCGGTAGGAGTTTCGTTTTGAATAGTCTAAAAAAGGTACTCCATCCACATAATAAACCGAAACAGGATAGGTAATAGGTTTGCCGCTTTGGTAGGTGAGAATGGTGGAGAAGGTGATCCGTCTGCTCATGTGATAGTTGAGCACCAGGTTCACTACATGTGGGATATCATAATTCGACGGGAAGGGATCACCGTCATTGATGCTGTTCCATGGTTCATCGCCATTTATTGTGACGATAGACCTTGAAAAAGTGTAAGTCAGCCATCCTTCAAGCCTGCGGTTACTGCGTTTTAAAAAAAACTCAATCCCGTAGGCTTTTTGTTTTCCCTGAAGTACAGCAGTTTCAACCTGTGGGCTTTCCAGGAAATTGGCTCCATCTTTAAATTCGGGATAATTCAGCGTTCGTTTGTAATAAACTTCTGCGGAGGCTTCTAATCCGAATTTGGCAAGTGTACGGAAAACACCCAGCGAAATTTGATTGCTACTCGAAGGTTTCAGGTGATAATCGGCCAGTTTCCATTGCACATTGGGAGCCACCGAGATGGTATTGCTCAGCATGAACAAATTTTGGTGCATTTGGTTAAATGCCAATTTGATGGATCCTTTTTCATCAGTTTCAAAATTTACGGCTACCCTGATATCGGGTTCTGAATACCAACGGATGGGTTTATTTTTCGCATAGATGAGCGTATCGTTGATATAACGGGGATCAACAGGCCCGCCTGGCATGTAGGTATAGACGGTTTTAGGTCCCATTGGGGTAAATAAAGTAAATCTCAAACCCGCGGTCAGATTAATCCAGGGTACAGGTTCGTAAGAGTCAGAAATATACAACGAACTTTCGAGACCTTGTTCCTTGCCAAGCGTGGTCAGGTTACGCAACGATTGCAATCCGTAAGGAATTACATTTCCCCGGTCGAGTTGGTACAATACAAATCCCATCCCATAATCAAGTGTGTTGTTGTTGGTCAGTATATGCGTAAAATCGGCACGGGCCTCATAATGTCCCATTCGATAGGCATGTTCATAGGCACTCGAAATTTCCTGCCGGTCGATGGTGCTAAAATCGTATTGCGAACCAATAAGGGCGAATTCGCCCCGTACCGAATTGCTGTAATTATGACTAAAACCCAAAGAAATACCGCTGTTAGAATAATTATAATCGGTGATGTCCGACAAACGGAAACGGTCCTTGCTGTGATAAACAAACAGAGATACCTGGGTTTTTTGGATATCGTAGTTGATGGCACCCGAGAAATCGTAAAAATTGGCCATGCTGGCCCTGATGGTTGGATCTTTGATCCGCTTTAAAATCCAGTCGGAGTAAGTTGAACGGGCACTTAGCAAAATGGAACAAGTATCTTTTTTTATTGGGCCTTCCACAACTATATTGGCTGCAATGGGACTAATTCCACCATGGGAGGTGAAATTTTTTCTATTTCCCTGCCGGGTGATAATATTGAAAACCGAAGAAAGTCGTCCTCCGTACTGTGCAGGAATATGCCCTTTGTAAATAGAAAAGTCTTTAATAATGTCGGAGTTGAAAGCAGGGAAGAATCCAAAAAGATGGGAGGTATTGTAAATGGGTATTTTGTTGATATAAAAAGCGTTTTGGTCTGATCCGCCACCCCGTACGTTGAGTCCCGCCGCGCCCTCACCGGCTGTAACAATACCAGGGAGGGTGCCGGATACTTTCAGGATATCGCGCTCGCCCATCATCATGGGCAATTCTTTTATCGACCGCATGGAAATTTTATCCAGGCCGGCATCCTTATCTTTAATGCTCATCTGGCGGTCACCATGAACCACGAACTCTTCAATTTGAAATACGGTCCTCTTCAGATTGACTGTGAAATTTCCGTTTGACAGCACCTCAAGCAGGAATTTCTTGTTTTCGTAGCCAAGGAAATCGAAAACCACGTTGTATTTACCGGGTTTTAACATGATGGTAAAAAAGCCGTTGTTGTCGGATACAGCTCCGGTTTTTGTTTCCTGGATAAAGATGGTTGCGTAATAAACAGGTTCGCCGGTTTCCTGATCGAGCACTCTGCCCAGAATTTTGGCCTTTCCACTACTTGTAGCTGCCCCGCTGCGACCGATGCGGATGGTTTGAACCACATCCGGTTTACGACCGGTGATATAACGTTCTTCACTGGCGGTTAGTGCTTTGGTTTCTTCTTCAACAGCTTCATCGGCACCATTTTTTGGCTCAAAAGAGGGAAGTTCCGAAAGCAGTTTTTCTCCGGGAAGCAAAACAAGATCCTGGTTCCAGATCGATACTTTTAAATCGGTACCGGCAACCGATCGAATTACAGCATCGAGAACGGTGATGCTATCTGCATTTAAGGTAACATTTATTTTCGAAACCCATACATCCTGATAGTATATCCTGACGCCCGTTTCCACTAAAATCTGGTTACTGAATTCTTCAAAAGGAACCTGATTGAAATGACAATTGACTTTTTTATCCGGGCCGTTGGTTGCTGCCAAGGTGCCAAACAGAAACAGTTGAATAAGAATGGCTACTGCTTTCATTTGTCCGGGAGTGTATTACAAAAATTCATAAGTTTGACCATCTGCAGATCATTTGCCTTTTTTACATTTATTTTTTGCTGGCGAAGAAATTTTTTTAGGATGGGTTGATTCACCAGACCGAATAACGCGATAAAGCTTCTGTTGTTTTTGTACCTGATTGGTTTTGATCCGATGAGCAGAATGGATTCCCTTGTTGGTTTTGAGAAATTGAAGTTGGTTGCCCCATAGCTTTTATCAAGCGACAAGATTTTTGAAAAGGAATAAAGTACCCGAATGTCGCCTGTTCCAATTACCTGATAAATTTGTCGCATGGTGTCCTGTAAGGCCAGTAATTCGAACTGTTTGTTGTCCAATGTAAATGCTTCGAGCCAGGCGTTTGAAATGGTCATCAATTGTTCATTTCCGGCCAAAGTTTTGAAGCGAAGAATGAGTTGCTGGTTATATACATCGTAGTTTAATAGTAGGTTTTTATAACTTATTCCCCTTATCTGTACCGACCCTTGTTCGTATTCAGGGCTATAAAGAAAGGGAGAACCACTAGTGCCGGCTGGTAAAAAGTAAGCGTACTGCTTACCATTGTACAGCAGTGGATCGAGGCCATAAACCTGATTATCTGGCAATAATGTCTCCTGGGCTGAACCACTGTTCGAAAGAAATTGAATCAAAAGGATCAACGATAATTGAAACAAAAATTTCATTCCTTTTTTATAATGGATTTGATTGATGATAAATACGTTCAAGTAGGTTGTAGTAATGAGTTTAAATTGATTGTATCGATATGCATGCACACTTTATTATTGGTAAAAGTACGATTAATATTTAAAGCGTTGAATGGATACGACTGATAATATTTTCAGAAAAGCTGATTAAAAGGTAAGTTTATAAATGTGGATGGAGGTAAAAGAGAAAGACGGTTTCAACTTGAGTTGAAACCGTCTTTTCGCATTACAATATTTTGAGCACGAATGAATCGTTAGTTTTTGTCCCAGAAGAGTTTAGTGCTCAATTTGTCACCCCCAATGGCGCTGGCAGCGGCTGCATAACTAGTTGCATTCAGGGTTTGCTCGTTAATGGCATAGGTGTGTCTTCTTGGCACGGCACCGTCGGCTGATTCGGCCGGTGAGGGAGGTATATTCATTACAGGAGCTCCAAGTCTTCTGTATGAAGTCCAACCTTCTAATCCCCTGACATAATAACCTAACCAGGCCTGTGTGCCAATTTTGGTTTTCCAGTCGCCAGGTGCAGTGGCATAAGCCACATTTGCCTGAGCCAGGTAAGCATCTGCCTCGGCAGCATCAACACCCCAATAGTCCATGGATGATTTTATCCCATTGGCATACCACTCGGCAGCGGAACCGCCTACGCTAAAGCCTCTTTCAGCGGCTTCGGCCAGATAGAAGGCCATATCCATGTAGTCAAGCATGACAGAAGCATAATCCGGTGCCTGAATCCTGTCGCTAACATGTGAAAGCTGTGAGAAAGGACTGCTTTCGCCGTAAATACCACCGGCATAAACTTCACCGTTGATTTCAAAATACTTCGGCATACGTGGGTCGGTCAGACCGGTCATCAAATCGATGATGGTGTTGGCGGGCACAAAGTCGTGACGTCCACCCTGAACCAAATCCTGATACAATGGATTCGCGTTGGCACCGCCCTCATAGGCAAATTCGCATCTTTCACCAAAGGCAAAACCATTGGCGTAGGCACCCTCAACATAGCCTTTAGCAAGTCCGGCATCCACGGTAGAAATGGTCATCCCCATTTTAACAATCAAGGTATTCCCAAACTTCTTCCACATACTGACATCGCCGCCCATCATGAGATCAGCACTACCGAAATTACCGTAGGCTTCCTGAGTTACAGGATCCGTTCCACCATTTAATCCGTCAGCCGCCGCTTTGGCTCTGGTAAGCAAATCTTTGTAAATGGTAAACGCGTCATCGTAAACAGGTGATAGGTTATCCGGATCCAGGGCCTCAGTATAGGGAACATCACCAAAAATAACCACCAATTGCTCGTAAATATAAACCTCTAACAAATCAATGGTGTACAACCTGTTGGATTTGTTAATAGTGGCAAGGTCGCCGACAACCTCTTGTTCTGTTATCAAGCGGCGTGCTTCTTTTAAATCAACCAGCATATCACGGTAGTATTCACGAAACAACAGGCTGCCAATGTTCCGGGTAACTACATCGTAGTTGGATTCATCGGTATAAGTAGTTTCTGTCCAGTACTGGGCAAACAATTTCCAGTTGTTGAGGTTTACATTGGTGCTAGAGTACTGGTCGGCAAGTGCTTTTTGAGCATTAGCGAACAAGAATTGGGCAGGAACTACCGTGGCTTTTTTCTTGTCCGTGTTGAAGTCTTCAAAGTTTTTTGTACAGGACAAGAAGGTTATCCCGATCAAAAACAGTAATAAGATGTGTATTTTTTTCATGTTTTTTCAGATTTAGAATTGTAAATTAACAGTGAAACCCACGTTACGCAATGCAGGCATAACACCACTCTGCCATCCTTGAACATTACCCGAGCTCTGACTTGCTTCCGGGTCGGCGTGAGGAAGGTCCTTTTGAATAATCCACAGGTTGGAGCCAACGATGCTGAAAGTTGCTCCATGTATCCAACTCGATTTGGCCATCACTTTCTGTGGAATGCTATAGGAAATAACCACTTCACGTAGTTTAATGTAGGTAGCATCATACACGAACGTTTTATTTGGATTTCGCGACCATCCAAATACACGGTAGTCAGCACCGGAAACCCGTGTTGTGTTTGTTGTTCCGTCTTCGTATACACCGGGGAGAATCAAACCACCACCATCGTCAAGTGAGTTACGAACAGGATTTCCAAGGTCGTTGGTATAAACGGTTTCTTCATATAAACCAGTTCCCAAACCATAATACATATCAAGAGAGAACACGCTTCCGCCTTGTTGCCAGTCGATAAGGAAACTAGCTGACCAGTTTTTATAGCTGAATTTGTTGTTGATACCCAAATTAAAGTCGGGGTTAATATTACCTAAGACTTTGTCGGAGGTGGTTGTCTTGAGGTAGTAACCATTTGACCCAACAGTTCTTTGGCCATTGGTATAGATGTAGTCGGTACCTTGAATGGTGCCATAAGGCTCACCAACACGGGCATTGATTGATAAACCACCCTGAAGTGCTGCAATTTGTAGGTTCTTAATACTGTCTTTCAAAGAAACAACTTCGTTGATGTTTTTTGCCCAGTTTACTGTGATATCCCAACGGAAGTTTGCTTTTTGAACCGGGGTTCCAAAAAGCTGAATTTCAACCCCTTTGTTTTCTACCTCACCGGCATTAAAATATTGAAATCCATTACCGGTGGCATAAGAAACCGCGACCGGCATAATCTGGTCAACGGTGTTTATTTTATAGAAGGACAAATCCAATCCCAGCCTTTTTCTCAGGGTAACCAATTCGATCCCTGCTTCAAGACTTTTCGAAAATTCAGGTTTGAGATTTTTATTGTTCTTGGTGCTTGGTAAGGAGAACAAAGCGGTTCCGTTAAAAGTGGTGTTTTGATCATACGTGTCTTTTATACTTCCCCAGGGAGCATCGTTACCAGCTGCGGCATAACTCAATCTCACTTTACCCAATTGCAACCAATCCATGTTCAGGTTATTAGAGAATAACCAACTAACTGAAATGGCAGGATAGATATAGGCATTTTCATCGGATGGTAAAGTAGATGATTGGTCTCTCCTAATAGAACCATCCAGGAAAAGGAAGTTTTGAAAACCCAGTGATGCACTGGCAAAAATACCGTTAACACCAACCTCTGTATATAGTTCTTCAGGGTTTTGCATGGGGTTGGCGCTGTTGCTTAGCGAATACAGGTTCGGCACAATTAACCCGCCGTCTGTTGAAGCATATACCTGATCTACTTTGCTTCTGCGAACGTTAGTTCCTATCAGGGCATTCAGGTTAAAATCTTCATTGAGTTGATTGTAGTAACTCAGGATCAGGTCCAGGTTGGTTTCCATGAAACTCCGTTCGAACCTTGAATAACCTGAGGTTACATCGGGACGTTTTACGCCAAATTCACCGGATCCTGAGCCAACGGCTTTGCGTTCTTCCTGAAGTTCACTATAGGTATCAACAGCTGCGCGGCCCATCAAACTAAAGTGGTCGGTAATTTTCCAGTCAGCCTGTAAGTATCCAATAATGCGGTCGCGGGTGTCAGTTTCGTAGTTTTCACCACGTACCCAGTATGGATTATCCCAATAAGCCGGAGCCAGGTCGAAGGGTGAATTGGGGTTCCAGGTGATGTTGCGATGGGTGCTGTTGTAAAGGTCCTTTTGCATTCCATAGTCAACATTGGTTTGCATCCATTGACGGAATGATGACAAAATATTGTCGCTATAACCGGTTGAGTTACGACCTTTACCATTGGTGCTGACGTAGTTGGCAGATGCACTAACAGTCAGGTTCTTCACAATGTCATGTGAACCGGTAAAGAGGATATTGTCTTTTTTCAGAGAGCTATTGGGCATCATGCCTTTTTGGTCATAGTTGGTATACGACAAACGGAAAGTACTGTTTTCGCTACCACCCGTTACAGCAACACTGTTGGTGAGAGAAATCGGGGTTTCAAAAAAAGTTTCCGGACCATTGGCTCCCGCAGTCCATGGTGTTTTTTTAAGATAATTTGGTGAAGCAGGGTCGTATGAATCCCATTGATATAAAGAGAAGCTTGGATCGAATTTCTGACCAAAAGAAGCATCTTCATAGGTTGGAACCGTATAATCAATTGTCCCATCGCCATTTACATCCCAAACATTTTCAAATCCTTCATAAGGGGCATCGCCATAATAAGGACCATAACCTGCACCATATTGATTTTGATACTTTGGGAAGGTGCTTTTGTCAAGAAAACCTGTGGTCACATTCGAGTTGATGGTTACACCAAATGCTTTTTTTCCGCCGGTTACTTTGTTCCCTTTTTTGGTGGTAATCATGATTACACCATTGGCGGCGCGTGAACCATACAAAGCGGTTGCAGCAGCACCTTTTAGAATGGATATCGATTCGATATCATTGGGGTTGATATCAGATGAAGCGTTACCGTAATCGTATCCATTTCGTCCGGAAATCTGACCTGCGTTGTTTGTATTGGAATTGTTGACGGGAACACCATCAACAACAAACAAGGCCTGGTTGTTCTGGGTAAGCGAGGAGTTTCCCCTGATGATCACGTTACTCGAACCCCCAATGTTGTTGGTTGAGCGAACTTGAACACCAGCGGCACGACCTGAAAGTGAATTGATGAAATTGTCGCGTTTTACAGCGCTAACTTCTTCACCACTTACTTCCTGTACAGCATATCCAAGGGATTTCTTCTCACGCGAGATGCCCAAGGCAGTTACAACCACCTCATCCATCATGAGCACATCCTGCTCCATGGTGACATTGATTGTGTTTTGGTCGCCGATGGCAACTTCCACGGTTTTCATTCCTACAAACTGAAACACAAGTGTTTTGTGATCAGGTGTAACATTCAAGGTGTAGCTACCCTCCAGATCGGTAATGGTACCAACCTGAGTTCCTTTTACCAAGACGGTAACCCCGGGAATTCCGCCTCCGTCTTCAGAACTGGTAACCTTACCACTAATGGTCCTTGTTTGCGCGTTGGCGTAATCTACGCCTAGCATAAACAAGAACGCCAGCAAAATTGTAATTTTTCTCATAATGATAATTTTTGGTTAATGAATTAGTTAAAACTATAAACTTTTTAAATTTATGTGTCTTTATTCCCTTCCATTTAATACTGGCTTAAACAAAGAGACAACAAACTTAATAAATAATTAACAAGTATTAACAAATCAACTTTTTTTTTGATTTACTTTTTTTTAAATATTTTTTGTTGTCAGCAAAAAAAACATGAAAAAAAGAATTGCAATGTTACTTTTGTTGTTAAAAAATAACAATAAAGTAAATTAATTCAGTCGCTTACGGTAGATGAGAACCATCATAAAAAGAAAAAACACGATCAGGATTTCTGCCAGAAATAAAGTTTTATCAATTACTTTGGCGAATAGCAAAAGTCCCGGTGCGGCAATTAAAATGATCCAAAACCCTGCCTTTTTTAATTTGAAAAGTAATAATCCGGAGGTTAATAATAATAGGTGTAAGGACAAACCGATCGCCAGGTAGTACCAAAAAGTCACTATATTATAATAGGTGAACAAAAACCGCTGTGAAAATTCGTCATCGGTAAGTAAATAAAATATCACAGAACCAAAAAACAGCGATCCAATGGTGCCCATTACCATGGATGAAATACCAGTGAGACGCAACATAAGTGGCTTATATGGTTTCGTATCGTTCATATCCTCAATGGAATCGGTTTTCGTATCGTTCATAGTTAATGCATAATAGATAGGTGGCGTGCATAAAAGAACACAAAAAGTGCCGTGATGAGCAACTCAAATGCCGGGAATGGCAAGGCTGGTAGAAATAGCTGTTGCGAGATCAGGAGTGTAATTTGGGCTATGGTATAAAAATGAAAACCCATTTTCCGAAGATTCCACATAAAAATGGCACCTGTCACACTTAACCCATACAACAACCCTTGATATAAAAAATAAACGGGTTTAGTGGTGAATAACAAATCCAACACCTCTTCTTGTTCTTTACCAAGAATAAACGCGCTGAAAGCCCCCTCTTGATATAGGGTTGAAAATGAATCGAAGAAGCCAAACATGGTTAGGTTAACAAACAACGACATGCCACTTCCTATAAAGGTAAGAATACAAATTACGGTTAACAGAGTAGGTCTGACAGGAATATTTTGATCCATCTTTTTATTTTAAGCTTCCAGGCTGCCAATGGCCGACTCCACTTCGGTCAGCACTTCGCAGGATTTAATTAGTTCTTTCATTTTGTTGTGGTCGTTGTACAATGGTCGGTCGATTTCAAGAAAATCCACGTGCCTTCTCACCACTTCATGGGCTTTGGTAACTCCTTTGCCGAAGGCATATTCACGAAAATCAAGGGCCTGAGCTGCGGCCATCATTTCGATGCCCAGGATACCATAGGCATTATCAAGAATTTGGAAATTCTTGATGGCGGTGTTCATGCCCATGGAAACAAAATCTTCCTGATCGGCTGCGGCCGGAATGCTCTGAATACAA
This sequence comes from Bacteroidetes bacterium HGW-Bacteroidetes-16, assembly GCA_002840975.1. Classification (GTDB taxonomy): domain Bacteria; phylum Bacteroidota; class Bacteroidia; order Bacteroidales; family F082; genus UBA6244. The sequence goes on along the minus strand of PHDN01000012.1, from coordinate 69,496 downwards.
GCCGGAGCCGAGAGGATGCGTTGTTCAACGATTTGCATGTCGGCAGTATACTGACTCAACATCAAGCCCGAAAACATACCGGCTCCTTTGGTAAGAAAGGGCGGCAATCCACAGCTGAGAGCCGGGTTATTCAGCCTGTTCATCCTGCGTTCCGACATCACACTGACCATGGTGATGGCGATGCCGGCCATGTCCATGGGAAGCGAAACGGGTGTCCCCTGGAAGTTGGCTCCCGAAAGTTGCATGTTTTCATCGGGGAAAAAGATGGGGTTGTCGCCCACACCATTCAACTCAATTTCTACCTGCGAACGGGCATAGGCGAGGGCATCGTGGGCGGTTCCTATCACCTGTGGTGTAGAACGCATCGAATAAGCATCCTGGACTTTATGAGCCACTTTCCCGGTTTTCAGGTCGCCACCTTCCACCAGTCTGGCAATGGCCCTGGCACTTCTCACCGCACCTTTAAAGCCACGTACTTCGTGTAGTTTGGAATTATAGGGACCCATGTTGGCTTTCAGGGCCTCGAGCGACATGGCCGCAGCAATTTCAGCCTGCTTCAGCCAGTTGTTGGCATCCACCAGAAACAGGGCGCTCATGGCGGTGAGTACATTCGAGCCGTTGATGGTACCCAGTCCATCACGGGCATGAAGACCGGGGATGGGAATGCCGGCTTTGTCCATTGCGGCTTTGCCTTCAAGAAGCTCGCCTTCAAAGTAGGCTTTGCCTTCACCCATCAGCAACAGGGCGATCTGCGACATGGGAGCCAGATCTCCGGAGGCACCCACTGAACCTTTCTGACAAACAAAAGGAGTGACTCCTTTGTTGAGCATTTCGATCAAAGTCAGGGTGATTTCAGGACGAATTCCGGAATTTCCATGGGCATGTACGTTGATTCGGCCCAGCATGGCACCCCGCACATAATCCAACGGCATGGCCTCGCCGATGCCCGCGGCATGATTATAAATCAAATATTTTTGAAAGTCTTTTACCTGGTCGTCGTTAAGTACTACTTCCGAAAACTCGCCGATCCCGGTGTTTACTCCATACATGATTTCGTGAGCGTCAATTTTGCGTTCGAGCATGGCCCGGCATTTTTTAATGCGGGCCAAAGCATCCGGGTGCAACGCGACTTTTTTGCCATTTCGGGCCACCTCAACTACCTGTTCGATGGTTAATCCTGAACCTGTTATTACCAATGTCATTTAATCTGTTTTTATTGTGATCCGAAAGCTGAAAAATCCACTCCCGGGAAATTATATTGAACAGCCCGACCTTATCAAGCTGTAATTGTTTTCGACACACCAACTCCAACAGGCGAAATTAGGGAAAAATGTGGTTGTTTACTTATTCACAACAATCAAATTTGTCATCTTGAATGAAGTGAAAGATCCCATCCAACCATTCCGTTTATAGTATTTCCGCAATTTCAATCAAAGACTTTATTGCATTACTTTTGCCTCTCAAAACGATTCACTCAAAATGTACAACGAAATTACATCAAACGACCAGGTAATCAACGAAATAGCTACCAATGAGGCTGTAATCATCTATTTCTATAACGACCATTGTGCACCCTGCATCAGCTTGCGTCCAAAGGTGGCGAAACTGGTGGAAGACCAGTTTCCAAATCTAAAGTTGTTTTTTGTGAATTCCGAAAAATATCCTGAAATCCCGGCCGGATATCAGGTTTTTTCAAATCCCACCCTGCTCTTGTTCTTCGGGGGGCGTGAGTACCGCCGTGAAAGCAAGTACATTTCTATTCCCCAGCTGGCGGACGAAATTGACCGGCCTTATCAAATGATCTTTGACTAGACTTCCGGATTCAGGGCATCCGGCAAATCATATTCAACTTCACGCAGGAACTGAATGGATTTCTCCATTTCATCATGCATCAGGGTGTCTTCGTGGATAAAGGCTACTTTTTTGCGGTATTTGCCAATAAAGTCTTCTAAAATGGGCGACGTCTTTTCGGGCCGGCGGAAATCGAGTGCCTGGGCCGCATTAAACAATTCGATGGCCAGAATTCGCTCCAGGTTTTCTACCACTTTGTATCCTTTGGTGGCCGCATTGGCTCCCATGCTCACATGGTCTTCCTGTCCCTGCGACGATTCGATGGAGTCGACCGATGCCGGGGTACAGAGTTGTTTGTTTTGGCTCACGATGGAGGCGGCCGTATATTGCGGAATCATAAAGCCGGAATTTAATCCCGGGTTGGCTACCAGAAAGTGAGGAAGTCCCCGTTTTCCGCTCAACAATTGGTAGGTCCTGCGCTCGCTGATATTGCCCCATTCGGCAGCAGCAATGGCCATGTTGTCCAATGCCAGCGCCAGTGGTTGTCCGTGAAAGTTTCCTCCCGAAACAATGATGTCCAGCTCAGGGAAAATGGTTGGGTTGTCGGTAACGGCGTTTATTTCAGAGGAAAAAACACTGGAGACGTAGTTGATGCTATCCTTGGAAGCGCCGTGTACCTGTGGAATGCAGCGGAATGAATAGGGATCCTGAACGTGTTCCTTCGGGCGGCTGATAATCTCGCTGCCTTCCAGCAACAGGCGCATACGCTCGGCTGTTTGAATTTGTCCTTTGTGATGCCTGATCACATGAAGCTCGTGCATGAAAGGCTCGATCCGGCCATCGAAGGCATCCAGCGAAATGGCACTGATGATATCGGCCAATTCCGAAAGCCTGAAAAGTTTTAACAAAGAATAAACGCCATAGGCGCTCATAAACTGGGTGCCATTCAACAAGGCAAGTCCCTCTTTGGAGCGAAGTTTCACAGGTTCCCATCCACGTTTGGCCAATGCCCGGGAAGCGGGTATTTTTTCGCCATTGTCATAAACTTCTCCCAATCCGAGCAGTGGAAGCGACATGTGGGCCAACGGTGCCAGATCACCTGAAGCACCTAGCGATCCCAATTGATAAACAACCGGGATAATGTTGTTGTTGAAAAAATCGACCAGCCGCTGGACGGTGGACAACTGCACTCCTGAATGGCCATACGACAATGATTGTACTTTTAACAAGATCATCAACTTAACCACCGTCTGAGGTACTTCTTCACCCAGCCCGCAGGCATGCGATTTGATCAGGTTTTCCTGAAGTTTGCCCAGATCATCGCGCGAAATGCGCTGGTTGTAAAGCGCTCCAAAACCCGTGTTTATACCATAAATGGGACCATCGTGGGTGGCCATTTTGTTGTCCAGGTAATCGCGGCAAATTTCAATTCTTTTTATTGCTTCTTCTGACAACTGAATGGAATGCCCATATTTAATCAGTTCAAAAATAGCTTTAAAGGTTAATTTGGCGTGGTGGATATGATGTACCTTTTGATTCATTATTATTGAAATTTTACTGTTATTATATGGGTAAAAAATTTGGTTTGAAGACGAGAGACGGAAGTCCGAAGTCGGAAGACGGAAGTCCAACTTCCAACTTCCCCCGATGGTTATCGGGGTCTGGCTTCCCGCTATCAGCATACTTCTGTCTTTGCGCCACCTGAATTAACGAATAACTTCGTGGCAGCGCCATAATTACTAAAGGCTGATGTTGATCATTTTGATGAGTTGTTCGATGGTTATATTTTCCTGCAAACCGGTTTTCATGTGCTTCAGGTTGTAACTTCCTGATTTTATTTCTTCCTCCCCAACCAACAGAACCAAAGGAATCCCTTTTTGGTCGGCATACTTCATTTGTTTCTTCAACTTATCGCTGTCGGGATACAATTCGGCCCTTATGCCGGATTGCTGAATTTTTTCGAGCAACAACAAGCTGTGTCCGACTTCCTCTTCACCAAAATTCACCAATAATACTTGTGTGGTGTGGTGCACATTTTCAGGGAAAAGTTCAAGTTCTTCCATCACATCATAAATGCGGTCGGCACCAAATGAAACGCCAACCCCCGACATGCCGTCAAGTCCGAAAATACTGGTCAGGTCATCGTAACGACCTCCGCCACAGATGCTTCCGATTAGAACATTTAGCGCTTTGACTTCAATAATGGCGCCTGTATAATAATTTAAGCCCCTGGCCAATGACTGGTCCAGTTCGATTTTGGCTTTGATGTTGAGCGTGGACAGGTGTTGAAACACCGTTTTCAGCTCGGTTACACCCAAACTGCCTTCAGTAGTATGTCCGATCAGTCCTTGCAGGGCTTCCAGCTTTTGTCCGTTATCCCCTTGTAGTTGAATAATCGGAGCAAGGTAATCGATATTCTCTTTGGAAAATCCTTTTTGCAAGAGCTCTTCATAAACCTTTTCCAGACCAATTTTATCCAGTTTGTCGATGGCGGTGGTCAGGTCGGTAATCATCTCAGGTTTGTCGATGGTTTGTGCAATGCCACTCAGGATTTTTCTGTTGTTGAGTTTGATGACAATTTCGATATTCAGTTGTTTAAAAACGTCATCTATCATCCTTACCAGTTCCACTTCGTTTAGAAGAGAATGGCTTCCTATGACGTCGACATCACATTGAAAAAACTCCCGGTACCTTCCTTTCTGAGGTTTGTCGGCACGCCAAACGGGCTGAATCTGATACCTTTTAAATGGAAAAGAGAGGTCGTTGCGGTGTTGCACCACGAAGCGTGCGAAAGGGACAGTCAGGTCGTACCGCAACCCTTTTTCCGAAATTTGAGTGGTGATTTTACCCAACGATTCTTCCTGGATCATTTCAGGTTTCACCCTGGAAAGGTAATTCCCTGAATTGAGTACCTTAAACAAAAGTTTGTCACCTTCTTCACCATATTTTCCCATCAGGGTGCTGAGGTTTTCCATCGCCGGTGTTTCGATGGGCAGGTATCCATATTGTTGAAAAACCGTTTTGATGGTGTCGAAGAGAAAATTCCTCTTGATCATTTGATCGGGATTAAAATCCCTGGTTCCTTTCGGAATACCGATTATTTGTGCCATGCAGAGTTAATCCTTAAAAAGTGTGGCAAAATTAAGCATTTCCTAAGAACCATCCAGACAAAAATCTCATCAACGCTTGCTTTTGGGTAGAATAATCAAATCATCCAGCGATCGTTTTGGTACCACATGCACTCCGCCGGGCTCTTCATAATATTGGGTATCGCCATCTGGCTTTACTTCGCTTAGCCTGACCTGCTGGTTTGGAAATCCAATGGCAATTACCAGGATAATCTCATACGAATCAGGAAGTTGAAAATATTTCCTGAGTTCGTACCGGTTCACCGTACGGATGATACAACCCCCCATATTCATTTCGGTTGCACCCAGTAGGATGGTTTGACTCACAATTCCGGCATCAATATCGGCCTGTTCATTGATGTCTTTATCTAGGGCCAGAATGATATAGGCAGGTGGTTGTTCCTGCAGCGATGGTCCATTCCAATTCTTTAAAAACCAAGCCCATTTAAGGTGTTTAAAAACAAAGTGGCTGTCCTCGGGATCGGTTACCAGAATATACTTGAGCGGCTGCCTGTTTTTGGAAGAAGGCGTCAGGCGGGCCAAGTCCACCAGCTGCTTCAGTTCGTCTATCTCCACTTTTTTGTCAAAATGAAACTTCCTGTAACTTCGGTTTTTCAGCACAAGTTCTTTTAGCATCGTTTGGAAATTTATAAAGTTGGGTCAGAATGAATTAATTCTTCCAGTTGACGGGTTGCTTCCCTCCAATTGTAATTGTGCAACACAAACTGATGGCCGTTTTCGGCGATGAGTTTGCAGAGATCATGATCGTTGAGCAAATTAAGGATGTGTACCGCCAGCGCAGGCGCGTCTTCACCAATCAGAATCTCCACGTTCTCTACCGCGTTTAAGGCATTGTTTGCCAGAGCGGTGGTGATGGTTGGGAGCTTCATCGCCATGGCTTCCAGGAGTTTGTTTTGCAACCCTGTTCCCAGACGCATGGGGGCAATAAATACGCGCGAAGTGGCATAAGCTTCCCTGATATCGTCCATCCAGCCGCTGACCTTTACTCTATCTGATTTTAAAGCCGTTACCCGATGATCAGGGCTTGCCCCGGCCAGCAGCAAGGTAACCTCAGGATTGGATTTCCAAACGAGGGGCATAATTTCTTTCGCTAAAAAACAAGCGGCATCCACGTTGGGCGGATAAGCCATGTTGCCCGTGAACACCACATCTGTTTTTTTTCTGGTTTGCCGTGGTTTAAAAAATTCATGATCCACCCCATTGAGGACGACCTTTATGCGGTGCCTGTCCACGTGTGGTATCAAATCACGGTCGGGAACGGAGATAATGGTATGGTGGTCGAAAAGATCGAAAACGTGGGCTTCGTAATTCGATAGCCGGTTGAATTCCAATTTGATAAAGGGACGGAAAAAGAAGTTTGATTTGGCGATGCGGCGTTTCATCCCATAAGAAAAAACATCCTGATAATCGATGGTTTTCCTGACGGGAATGTTTTTTACATATTCAGCAGTTCTGATCAGTTGACAATAAATATGATCGGGTTTATATTCTTTTATCAAACGACGTATTTCGCCCGCAGCCCGGTAATTGTAGAAATAGCCCGACTGCAAAGGGAGTGAAGAGAAAAATGCCCGAACCACGTTGACCAGTCTCCCATATAGCGGCAGGTCCAGAAAATTAATCGATCGGCAATAGGGTTGTAAGCTGCTGAAGGCTTTCTGCTTGTCTATATGAGAAACCGGATTTAACGCGCACAGGATGATCTCATTGTTCCTCGACAATTCTTTTATCTGATGGAAAGCCCTTAGTTTATCTCCTTTTTCAAGGGGATATGGAATTCTTGAGAGCAGAATAAAAATGCGCATAATCGGTTTAATCATTTATTGCAATAGAGGTGATTTGTCGACTACTGCATTGGTTCTTGGCAAAAGTCATAAAATATCGCGATAGAAGCCCACCAATTGTTGAATAATTTTAGGGGTGTTGTGGTCGCGGAAGATCAGTTTTTGCGCTTCTTTGCCCATGACTTTTGCTTTTTCAGGATTTTGATAAAGCGTTTTAATGGCCAAAATAAATTCGTCGGCATCATCGGCAATCAATATGTTTACACCGTTTGTGTAATTAATTCCTTCGGCACCAATAGTGGTCGAAATTACCGCTTTGCCCATGGCCATGCTCTCTATAATCTTGATCCGGATGCCACTACCCGAAAAAAGAGGGGCGATTAGGATCGATTTGGATTGTATGAAACCGTAGGCATCGGGCACTTCTCCAACCACCTCAATTTGGTCAGATTTTAAATCACTTAGCCACGATGGCATTTCCCGCCCCGCCAGATAGAGCTTCAGATCAGGAAGTTCAGCATGAACTTCGGGCCAAACCTGATCAATAAACCATTTAATTCCTTCTTCGTTGGGCATCCAGTTCATGGCTCCGATGTGGAACAAAGCATGTTCCGTTTCGCCGGCTCTGATTTCAGGAATCCGGTTGGGGTCGATTCCGGTTGGCAGGGCCATCACCGGGTGGTTTGTATGTTTTTGAAAAAAAGGAGCATCAAAGGATGAAATGGGCACCACGCCATCGTACTCTTTGATCATCACTTTTTCGTATCGCTCCAACATGGAACTGAGGTGTTTTAAATACAACTTTTTAAGCCGGTTTTTTGTAATGGAAGCCACCCGTTTCCAAATCCGGTGTTCAATATTGTGGGCACGTAAAACGATTTTAGCCTGCGACAATTCCCTGATGGTGTCCAGGTATGGTGACATGTACAAAGTTTCCACCTGCACGATATCGTAACAATCACGCATTAGCACTTCCCTTAATTTGCGATCGAAGTCCTTGGAAATGAATCGCTCCACATGATAAGATTTTTTTGTAAACAGGTTTAAAAATGCCGACACGGGTTTGATGGAAAGATCAATATATACAAGCTCGATGTGGGTTTTTTCGTGGTACTCATAAGGAATCTCTTTGGGGTCAACGGCATATTTATTCGTGTTGATGGCGAGTACCTTTACCAGATGCCCGGCGTCAGCCAGGCCCTCGATGAGGTTGTTCATGGCAATGGGGCCACCTTCATGTGCCGGCCAGGGCGATTTATTGCAAATAAACAGGATGTTTAGCCTGTTGGTTGATGATGTTGAATCCTCCTGCATGCCCCTTATTTCTTTTTGAAATGTAGCTTTTTGAAGAACTTCTGCCAGCTTTCGGTGTCCATCAATTGGGCATCGGTGGTGGCTTTGTAAGTTAAAAATAATCCCAGGGGTAAAATAACCAGTGTGGAAAGCCAAATGCCGAAATTAACATTCCAGTCGCCTGTTTTTACTGCTTTTTCGCCGGTAATTGAAATGATGTGGTAAAGTACGAAGAACAATACGGAAACTACCACAGGAAGTCCAAGTCCCCCTTTTCGGATAATCGCTCCTAACGGTGCGCCGATGAAGAAGAAGATAAAGCAGGCAAGGCTTAATTTGAATTTTTGATGCCAGACAACCTCATGTTTTATCATGTTCGATTCGCGCGACTCAATTTCTTTGCTGTAGTTGATGATGTTGTCTTTGGCTGCCCTGGCTCCTTTTAATGCACTTTCTAAAATTACATCCTGGTCTTCGAGCGTGTAACTGGAAAGAAGCGACAAGTTTAAGGTGTCAGAACCTTTGTCGGTCTTGGCGATGACAGCGGGAGATTGATTGGTAATGGAAGTATCCCGAACCTGAATGGTCGGGTATCTTTTTAAGAAATTCACTTTATATCGTTCCAAAGCCTCATTTCGCTTGGTGTTAAGCGAATCGATGGCGACATTGAGCTGTTGAATGTTCAGCATGGAGTAGTGCGATTTGAACAATTCCTCATTGGTTCGGTTCAGTTTAAACTCCGTCAGGTCGAAGGTAAGAATTTGTTTGTCGAATTTTGTAGATTCGAACGGTCTGGTTTTGCGATAGTTGGCCACGTTGGTGATGTCGGCATACCGGATCCCGTCGAATAAAGTAAAGATAATGCGTTTTTTGTCAGCCGACATCTCCATAAAACCTTTGTCAGCGGTGGTAACAATGGTATTCCCCATGCGATCGGTATGGTCGTAAATGGTGATGTCATAGATAGTCTTGTTGTCCTTGTCTTTCCTCCCAGCTCTGATAACGTAATTATCAATACCCTGATAATAAATACCTTCTGTTAGATTAAAGGCCAACTTTTGCTGACGGACATCGTACAGGAGTGAGCCAAATTTAAGGTTCGCCACAGGCAATACATAATTGGAAAACAGAAAAGCGGCAATACTCAGGAACAACGACAAGATAACCAATGGTTTCATGGCCTTGCGAAGCGAAATGCCCGCTGCCTTCATGGCTACCAGCTCATATTGCTCGCCCAGGTTACCAAAGGTCATCAGCGAAGAAAGCAATATGGCTAAGGGCAATGCCAACGGAACGAAGGTGGAGGAGGCATAAACCATGAGTTTGGCAATGATATACCATTCTAATCCTTTACCCACCAAATCATCGATGTACTTCCATAAAAACTGCAGCAGCAAAATAAAGAGCGCGACAAAAAATGTAAACACGAATGGCCCCAGATATTGCTTGAGCATGTAGGAATACAGTTTTTTCATTCGAGTTTTAATGGTTTATTGCAGTGCAAATATAAGTTGATTCCGTAACAAATTTTTCTAATGTCACTTTATCAGGCATTCAACCTATGAAACGGTCAATAAGTCCTCATATTGTCTTGACATTGGAGGAGTAATTTACTGAAAAATGAAAAAATTGCCTGGTGATTTAAACCAAATCAAAGGATGTTTTATGAAGATGATGAAGAATTTATAATAAAATGCTGCTATTTAAATAGTCGGAAATAAAATTGGTTACTTTTATTGCCATTATTTTTCACTCATTAAAAATGAAACCATGAAGAAAATTTTATCCTTATCCTTATCTATCGGGTTTGCTTTGGCGGTTCATGCACAAGTGAATCAGTTAAAGCCACAACCCCGTTTAAGTAAAATTACCGAAAAGGCCGTGGTGGGAAATAACGATCCCATTGTGTTCACCACCGAAATAAATCCTACCGCGGCGAGCAACAGAGCTGCCGATGTGGTCATAGGCGAAACCTGGTACGATTTGCAATCCAACTCCTCTATGGCCCAGCGTTTTTGGGTGTTTGATGACGGTACCATGGGTGCAACCTGGACACGCGGAATGAATGCCACAGCCTATGCCGACAGAGGTTCTGGTTATAATTATTATGATGGAACTTCCTGGGGTCCCTGGCCAACCGAACGTGTTGAAGACGTGCGTACAGGTTGGCCCAGCTATGCTCCGTATGGAGTTAATGGGGAAATCATTTGTTCGCATACTTTTACGGATGCGGGTTTGGTGTTTAGCTGGAGGGAAAACAAAGGTGAAGGCGACTGGAATTATTTTAATTTCGTTGGCCCCACGGGTCATGAAGGAATCGCCTGGCCAAGAATGATCACCTCTGGTGAAAACCACGACATTATTCATTTGATTGCCAACATTAAAAGTACAGTTAACGGGGGCACTCCTTATGAAGGTCAGGATGGAGCCTTATCCTATTCACGTTCCTCCGATGGCGGATTGACCTGGGATCCTCAGAACGTGATCCTTGAAGGAGTATCTGCCGATTATTTTTCCGGTATTGATGCCGACAGTTATGCATGGGCTGCGCCTCAAGGAAACACCATCGCATTTGTTTATTTTAGCGGAATTACTGATGGCGTAGTCATGAAGTCGGATGATGGAGGAGATAATTGGGAAAGATTGCTATTCTACGAAAGTCCCCTTCCATTTTTTACCGGCGAAGAAGGAAACCTTCCCAAGTGCGGCGGTGGCGATGGTTACAATGCGGTTGCCATTGATGATGATGGTTTGGTGCACGTGGCCTTTGGACGTCAGATACATATAGATGAAGATCCTGCCGCAGGATGGAATTATTATCCTTACTCTGATGGGCTCGTGTACTGGAAAGAAGGAATGGATGCGCTGGATACAGCCAAGATCACTGCCGACATTCTGCCAGAGGACTGGTCAGAACATTATCTCTATCTAAATGGTAACCTGGCAGCTTATACTCAACCTCATGGCAACGACACCATTGTTGGCGTGGTTTATTACGGAGCTTCCCTTACCAGTATGCCACAATTGGTGGTTTACGGGGACAATAATGGAAAAAAAATAATAAATATAAATTATTCGGCAGTAAGCGTTGGATATGATAATTCCGAATTTAATTTCCGCCATATTTGGGGCCGGTTTTCTGAAGATGATGGCAATTGGAGTCAATTTATCGATTATACCGGTGATGTGTTTCATATCTTCAGCGAATGCGTTTACCCGACTGTTTCTCAGAATATTGTGAACCAAAAAATAGCATTGATTTATCAATCAGATAATATGCCTGGAACCAGCATACAACCCACCCCACCTGCCCACGATCCGCTTTTGAATACCATCGTATATTTACCTGTTGGCCCGTTTATCGCGGTTGGAGAAAGTGAAGAGGGAATTAGTCAATGTGAAATATCTCAAAACTTTCCCAATCCTTTTAACGGAGTTACTTATGTTGAGGTCTCCCTGAACAAGACTTCAAATGTAAGTCTTGAGGTTTATACCCTGACAGGCCAGAAGATAGTTGCCAATGATTACGGTTTAAAGTCCACCGGTAATCACACACTTAAGATCGACGGAAGTCAACTTACGACCGGAGTTTATTTTTATACAGTGACTGCCGGGCAGAATAAAGTGACCCGCAAGATGATGGTGGAATAAATCCTGAAGAATCTATCTAAAAAAGGTTGCCTTCCATGAGGGCAACCTTTTTTTATTAAAAACCTTTTGATGCAACCATTTTGTAATATTGTTTTTCCTAATTTTATGGTATCGTATTACAAACCAAAAAAGTAACCCTATGAAAAAGGTATTCTTTGTTGTACTTTCTCTTTGTACATCCATTTCAATCCATGCACAGGTAAACCAATTGAAGTCACAGCCCCGGTTAAATAAAATTACAGAAAAAGCGGTGGTTAGTAACCAGGATCCTGTAGCCGTTACCAATGAAATTAATCCTTATACCTCTGTTGACAGAGGTCCAAGTATTGTAATTGGTGAAACTTTCTACGATCTTCAGTCCAATTCATCCATGGCCCAGCGTTTTTGGGAATTTGATGACGGAACCATGGCTTCCACCTGGACTATGGGGATGACACCACCGGATTATGCCGACAGAGGCACCGGATATAACTATTTCGATGGAACTTCGTGGGGACCAATTCCTATAGAACGTATTGAAAATGTAAGAACCGGCTGGCCAAATTACGCTCCTTATGGTGCCAATGGTGAACTTGTTTGTGCGCACACCTTTACCAACGATGGTCTTGTATTTAGCTGGCGAACCAATAAAGGGGAAGGCGATTGGAATTATTTTTCTCTCATTGGCCCTCCGGCTCATGAAGACATTTCGTGGCCGCGTATGATGACATCCGGTGAAAACCATGAAATCATTCACGTGATTTATCTCACCAAAGGAACCGGCAATGGGGGAACCGTTTACGAAGGTCTGAATGGCGCACTTCTATATTCCCGTTCTGCCGATGGCGGACTTACATGGAACCCACAACACCAGATCATCGATGGCCTGGGAAGCGATTACACCAGTGGATGGAGCGCCGACGATTATGCCTTTGCCGCCTCACGGGGCGATAACCTGGCTTTTATTGCCTTTGGTGGGATTACCGATGGTGTTGCAATGAAATCCATTGATGGTGGTGACAACTGGGAGCGAATCCTTTTTTACCAAAGCCCTGATCCGTTTTTTGACGGCAATGGAGGGAACCTGCCACAATGTGGTGGGGGAGATGGTTACAATGCCATCGTCATGGATGATGAAGGCATGGTTCATGTGGCTTTTGGCCGACAAATTCATCTGGATGATACACCTGACGATGCCAATTGGTCCTATTTTCCGTATTCCGATGGTTTGGTCTATTGGAACGAGGATATGGAGGTGTTGGATACCACTAAGATTTCCAATGAGGTGATTCCGGAAGACTGGACCCAGCATTATCTTTATTTGCATGGGAATCTGGCTGCATATACGCAGGGCCATGGGATTGATACCATTGTTGGAGTGTCGTATTATGGAGCTTCGTTGACCAGTATGCCGCAGTTGGTATTTTACCGTGATTTTCTAACAAACCAAAAGATTATTCAGGTAGATTATTCGGCTGTTTCCATTGGATACGATAATTCGGAACTGAATTTCCGTCACATATGGCAAAGTTGTTGTTTAGTGGGTGAATACTATTGGGGTGGATTTACTGACTATACCGGTGATGTTTTCCATATTTTTAGTGAGAGTGTGTTTCCTGCAGCATCGCAAAATATTGTTAATGATCGTTATGCGCTTATATATCAGGAAGACAATATGCCTGGAACGAGCATTTCGCCTGATCCCCCGACTCATGATCCCATTTTAACATCAATCGTCTATTTGAATATGTGGAGATGTTATATTACGGGAGAAGATGAATTATCAAACAATTTGTTTCAAATTTCTCAAAACTATCCCAACCCATTTAATGGCAGTACTTATATAGAGATTAATCTTTCATCACCATCCGACATTTTGCTGGAGGTGTGTAACCTGACCGGACAGAAAGTAATGGTGGTGGACTACGGGTATAAAACTGCCGGTAAACAGACTTTAACGCTGGAGGCAAGCCAGCTGGTACAGGGAGTGTATTTTTACACCGTAACCGCCAGAGAAAACAAAATCACCCGTAAGATGTTGGTGGAATAGACCTTTAACTTTCCCAAAGTTTTAAACTTTGGGAAAGCTTTTGGTATGCTAAAATTCCGAAGTAAAGTGGAATTGGATATCCTTGTATTTATCCTGGGCCATTTGCAGTGAAAATTGTGAATCGGCTAAAAACACCTCCCGGCCTTCTTTGTCCAGTGCTATCTGGTTGGCTTTCCGGGCTTGGAAGTCCTCAAGCTGGGCTTTGTTTTTGCTGGTGAACCAGGCCGTTTTATACAAGGTAATGTGTTCGTAGCGGCATTTGGCATTGTATTCATGTTCCAGACGATACTGAATCACTTCAAACTGCAAAGCCCCCACGGTACCAATTATTTTTCGTCCGGTATGTTTCCCGGTAAAAAGCTGTGCCACCCCTTCGTCCATCAACTGATCGATGCCTTTGGCCAGCTGTTTCGACTTCAATGGATCGGCATTTTCAATGTATTTGAACAACTCGGGCGAAAAGCTGGGGATGCCTTTGTAGTTCAGGATTTCACCTTCGGTGAGCGTATCCCCGATTTTGAAATTTCCTGTGTCGTGCAAACCCACGATATCGCCCGGAAACATCTCGTCCACCACACTTTTCTTTTGTGCCATAAAAGCGGTGGGACTGGCAAACTTCAGCTTCCTGTTGAGCCTCACATGCAAGTAGTTGGTGTTGCGCAGAAAAACCCCTGAAACCACCCTCACAAAAGCAATACGGTCGCGGTGGTTGGGATCCATGTTGGCATGGATTTTAAATACAAATCCCGTAAAAGCTTCATCGTCAGGGTTTACATGACGTACGTCGCTGTCTTTTCCGCGGGGAGTAGGTGCGAAGGAAATAAAGTTGTCCAACAATTCTTTCACCCCAAAATTGTTCAGCGCACTCCCGAAAAATACCGGCGACAAATCTCCGTCCAGGTATTGCTGCACATCCATTGGGGGATAAACACCCGCGGCGAGTGCCACCTCTTCACGCAATTTTTTGGCGTCTTTGGGTAAATATTGATCCAGTTCGGGACTGTTGATGTCGTTTATTTCGATGCCTTCCTGAATGGTTTGTTTGTTGGGGGTAAACAGGTTCAAATTCTGCGAGAAAATATTGTAGACACCTTTAAAATTTGATCCCATATTGATGGGCCAGCTGAGTGGTGTTACCCGAAGGTGTAGTTTTTTCTCAATTTCGTCCAGCAATTCAAAGGCATCCTTACCAGGACGGTCCATCTTGTTGATGAAAACAATGGTAGGTGTTTTCCTCATGCGGCAAACTTCTACCAGTTTTTCTGTTTGAGGTTCGACTCCTTTGGCCACGTCGATCACCACAATTACACTGTCCACCGCGGTAAGTGTTCTAAAGGTATCTTCGGCAAAGTCCTGGTGACCGGGAGTGTCGAGGATGTTGATTTTGATGTCGTTGTATTCAAAACCCATCACGGAAGTGGCCACCGAAATTCCACGCTGGCGCTCAATTTCCATCCAGTCGGAGGTGGCCGTTTTTTTAATCTTATTCGACTTTACGGCCCCTGCCACCTGAATGGCACCACCAAAAAGCAACAGCTTTTCGGTCAGGGTTGTTTTCCCCGCATCGGGGTGGCTGATAATGGCAAAAGTACGGCGGCGGTTTATTTCTTTCTGAATATTCATATGCTGTGGAAAAAGTTTGCAAAATTAGCAAATTTCTGCTGATCAGGTATCTTGCTTTCCTGATTGACTTCATAGTAGTTTTAATATCTTTGTAACAGGATGCAAAATCTTAGTATATGAAACAAACCGATGAACTTTACCGCAATCAATTTAGTGAGGTAAACATGCCACAATTCAGGTTTATAGGTTGGTTGCTGAGCCTGGCAGGCGGTTTTATGCTTTGGAAATTAAATCCAATCGGGTTCATCCTGTTTGTCGCAGGCATGGTACTGGCATTTTTCCGTGAAGGCATTGAAATCCGGATTATGGAGCGGCAGTTTCGGTCGTATATTTCAATCTTTTCCATTTTCATGGGAAAATGGAAACCCCTGCCGGAAATTGAATACATCACCCTATTTAATGAACGGGTTAACCAGGAGGCGTGGATGCTGAGCATTCATGGCAATACCCTTGATGAGCATATTAAAGTGGCACTTGTGCATGGAAACCACCAGCAAATACCGGTGGGCATTTTTAAGGACAAGGAAATGGCGGTGGAAGCGGCAACAAAACTGGCTACTCAACTGGGAACTAAGTTATTGGATTATACCACAAAAGATCCGGCTTGGGTGATTGAGTGAATTATTAATTTGATATAAATCAAGTATCTTGTGAATTAATTGAATGATAAACAAAGAAAAAAAGTGTTATGAAGAATATAATGGTTTTGCTATTTAGTTTCTGGACTATCACGGCGGTAGGTCAAAACTCCTTTGAATTTACATACGGAACTAATGATGATGAAGAACTATTTGATGGCATTCAGGATTCCGAAGGAAATTTTGTTTTATGTGGTCTTATAGGCAATTATATGCAGAACTATAACCCGCTTGTAATAAAAATTCTCCCAGAAGGAAATTATATATCAAGAAGGTTCATAAGTACCGATACTCTTGGGTATTTTAATTTAGTTACCCAAACACCTGATGGGAATTATTTGTTCTTTGGTGTTTATAGTACCTCAGATTTTCGAATAAATAATTATCTATGGGTTGTAAAAACGGACGCTGATTTAAATACCATCTTTGAAAAAAGTTTCTATATCGAGGACAGTTTGTATCAAAATTGTTTTTTAAACAGTCTCTATTGTGACATCGATTCAACCTATGTGGTGGCAGGTACACGCATATTTAAGGATCCCGTTACAAATTTTAGTGACCTTTGGATGATCAAGTTCAATATTGAGGGAGATACCTTGATGACAAGGTCACCTCAACATATATCTTGGACCTCACAATGGGCACGAGAACTAACCTCTATTCCGGCCACAGGTGAATATATGGTAATTGGGGGGCGTTTTGATTCATCCACCTCCGATGTTGAGCTCTTTCGGATGGACAGCCTTTTTAATAAAACAGGGTTTACCAATGTACCAAAAGAGTCCCCTAATAGATACATACGTGGGATTGAAGCAAGTAGCGATATTTGGTTAAACGATACCGTTTTTTTACTTTCTACAAAAGCAAAAGATACAGTCGGGAAACGGGTAGATGACTGTAGCCTTGGTGTTTTTGCCGTTGACACGGCCGGTACTATTCTAAAACAATTAATTGTGGGCAAACCTGACACCTCTGATTACCCGGCTTATCAAACCAGCATGGCCACTGTTAATGATACCACCATTTATATTGGGGGATATGTAAGTCATTTGGCTTTTTTTCCGGAACAGCCCAGCCTAATAGAATTGTATTTAATCGATACAGCCCTTAATTTACTGGGTTATAAACAATATGGCGGGGACGCCATGTACTGGCTGAATGGAATCATCCCAGCTTCTGATGGGGGCTGTTTATTATATGCCATGAGGTATGACTATCTGGTAAATAACAATGAGCGTGATGTACATATTATAAAAATGCAGCGGGAGGATATGGAATTGATAACCAAAATATCTCAAACTAATGATAACAACACTGATATACTTGCTTTTCCTAATCCGGCTAAGGAACAAATAAATATTCCACTGTCGGGTAAGTTAAAGCAGTCGGCACGAATTTTAATTTTTAAGCCAGATGGGAGAAAGGTTTTTGATAAGCAAATAGAAGGTTCTGGTAACTTGATTTCTATCGGTATTACAAATTTATCGGACGGCTATTATATATATAAAGTTCAGCAAAATGATCAAGTAATTCAAACAGGTAAGTTTTTAAAAAGGTCATTGTAACCACAACGCCCGGACAAAATGTGCTATTGGAAAGCGATGGGATAATTCATTCAACCCCTATTCTCCACCTCCCGAATATCAACCAGGTTATTCATCAGCGCATACACGGTTAAACCACTTACCGTTTTGATGCCCAGCTTTTTGGTGATGTTTTTGCGGTGAGTCATCACGGTATGAACACTTAAAAACAACTTGTCGGCAATTTCCTGATTGGTGTTTCCCAAACAAACCTGTTTGAGCAACTCGATTTCACGGTTACTCAGAATCCGGTTTTTTTTAGCCGGTTTCTCCAGGCTGTTGCCGATGATTTTTTTGAGGTTCTCCAAGAGGTCAAACTTACAGTCATCGCGGTTAAGGTGATAAGCAAATCGACTTTTTATGTTGTCGGGAGCCTTGGTGGATAGCAACCCGACCAGTTTGATATCTGGTTCCTGTTGAAAGTTTTTTACCACCGAAAGAAGCTGGTTTTCAATCGCATGCGGATCAACGATGATTACATCGGGTTTGTGCCCCAATACTTTATCGGTAAGGGAATGTTCCGATCCATGGTATACCTGCTCTACAAAAACGCCATGCAGCTCGCTGACCAGAGATTCTATTCCGGCTGCCAGTAAGAAAGCCTGTTCGATCAGCACGATTTTTATTGTCTTCGCCATGGCCTACCCACGTTTATTTATGATTTGTTCCATTTCTTCCACCTTCGGTACCAGGATGGTGTCTTCGATGCGCGCATGTTCATTGAGGTCTTTCTCCAAAATAAACAGCTCATGCAAAATGGTAAAGCACAGGTTTTGGTCGGTAGTAGGAGGGAGGTATTTGAGGATGATGTTCTTCAGGTCGAACAATTTTTCCTCTACATTTTCATGTTCCTCTTCGTAATCGGTGATGGAGTAAGTATTTACCTGCTGCAGCAAGGCATCGGATGTGGTTCCTGAAGCAATTGCGACTTCCAATTGAAGTACGTAAGGATAAACCACTTTTTCTTCACGCTCAATATGCTTTGTCAGTTCTTTTTTGTATTCCACAAAAAAGTTCATAAGCAACTGATAAGCAGTCTTGTGGTCGGATGAAGTCTCGGTGAGCCGGTTAATTAGCAAAGCGATATAAGGCAGGCGTTCGTTGAGATAATTCTTGTGGGTTTCTTTCAGATAGCTGATAAGCAAACCTACCGGGAAAGATTTTAAATGCCTGTCGGCAAAAAACAGGGGGTCGTGGAAGGTGTTTAGAATGGTGAGTAAAAAATCGGAGTCGAGTTGTTGGGCGGCACAAATTTCTTCGATGGTGTTCTCTCCAAATCCCAGCTTGATCCCAAACCGGCTGATCACGGGGATCAGGTTATGGTCGTGGTGTAGCACATCGGCCAGTTTCATGTCTTTTTCTATCAGCATAGGAGTCTTTATTTAGATGTTAAAAGTAGCGGTTTTACGGTTTCATGATTTGAGGGTTTTTCGTGTGAGTAGAAAAATACTCACCCCGATGGCCACCAGGAGTAATATGATCCTGACGTGAATTATGTTAACGAAGTAGATGGAAATTCCAATCGTGATCCACAAAAACACAATGGCTTTTATTTTCGCTTGTAACGGAATGCCGTTGTCCTTTTTAAAATTAGCGATGTAGGGTCCCAAAACACGGTTGTTTACGAGCCAATGATGGAAACGCTGTGAACCTTTATTATAACACGCGGCACCCAACAAAAGAAATATGGTAGTCGGCAACAGGGGTACAAATATCCCGATGATGCCCAGCAACACAAAGGCACTTCCCACTATATTCCAAACGGGTCTGCTGAGGTGTTTCCCAACCTGATTGATCCATTTTTCAGGTGCCTTCATCCAAGTTGGTATTTTTTGGCAAATTCTGATCAAGCAATCTGTCGATGGCCACCTGAAGCGAATTTTCCTGTTTAAAACCTGAAAGTCCGATAAATCGTTCCCTGGTTTCGAAAGCTGTTTTCAAATTGAAGTGATCCTGAGTGTCGTAGTAAGCACGTCCTTCAGCAAACAGTTTCCTGGCCAGGTATTCCTGCTCTGTTTGGCCGGGTGTGGGTATAAAGGCTGCCTTTTTTTGCTGGACGGTTAAATCCATCAGGGTACTGTATCCGGGGCGACAAACTACAAGTTCTGCACCATAAATAAAGGAGGCCATCGTTTGGTCATCGGCGTGAGAAATAACCCGCAGGCGATGATGTTGTACATCTTCCTCCATTTCGGGCTTCCCCTGAACGATCACCGCGTTCACATTTAACGAAAGAGCCTGTTGCATCATGTTTTTTTCAAGTAGGGTGCGTTGTGGCTCAGGACCCGAAAGCAGAATAACGAGCTCATAACCGGTTTTTTGTGATCTCGTCTTTTGTTGCGAAAACCGGGTTAAAAGTCCGATATAAGTCTGTTTTACCGGAAGGTTCAACGCAGGATGCGACAAAATTCCTCCCAGATTATGAGTCCCTGCTGTGTCAGGAATCCATAGCTCGTTAAACTTAACAAAGTAGTGATTGATTATTTTTGAAATAAGCGGGTCAAACAATCTTTGCCAGCCCCTGGTTTGAATATGGAGTTGATGTGTCACGAAGACTGAATATACGCCAGTTGAATGCAATTCGTAACGGTTGTCCGAAATAACCACCGCCACGCGATGTTTTCTGATGATGTCTTTTAAATGGATGCGGGCACGATGGGCCTGAAACATCATTTTTGGCAGGTTAGCCACCATAACAAATGGCATCAGTGCACCTAACCTGGGATATTTTGGACTAAACCCCGTCAATTGTTCAAAAATGCACTCAGGAAACCGCTGTTTTAAGAAGGCCAATGGCCTTTTGTCGGCAGCAATAATCACTCTGGCTCCGGCTTGCAACATCAGTTCAATGACAGGAACCATGCGTGTAGCATGACCTAAACCCCAATCCATGGGGCAAACCACCACCGTCTTTTGTGTTTCCTGCATCCGGCAAAAATAGTCAAACCTGTCACACTTTATTATTTATCGTGAGAACTACTGACTTTGAAAAAAAATGATAATTTTGATCTAATGGAACCTGACCTGCTTTCATATCAAATTGCACTTACATTAATTCCTGGCGTAGGCGATGTCAACGGCAAACGTTTGGTTGCCTATTGTGGTGGAGTAGAGGCTGTTTTTCTTGAAAGTCGCTCGGCTTTATTAAAGATTCCTGGTATTGGTCAGGCAACAGTCAACAGTGTTTTAAGCCAGCATGTGTTTCATGTTGTTGAAAAGGAAATCCTGTTTATCGAGAAAAATGAGGTCCAACCCTTGTTTTTTACCGATAGCAACTATCCCCAGCGGTTATTGAATTGTGAAGATGGCCCTTTAATGCTGTATTATAAAGGTACTGCTAACCTGAATGCGCCGCGGATGATTGCATTTGTGGGTACGCGAAAAGCTTCGGATTATGGTCGTGAGCGCTGCGAAGAGATGATCGCGGATCTAAAGTTAAAAGATGTGGTGGTGGTGAGCGGGCTGGCCTATGGGATCGATAGCTGTGCCCACCGAAAGGCACTCGAATGTGGGATGGATACCATCGGTGTGATGGGCCATGGCCTTGACAGGATATACCCATTTCAGCACCAAAAACTGGCCATGAGCATGTTGGAAAATGGAGGGTTATTGACTGAATTTCCATCAGGAACCAACCCCGACAGGGAGAATTTTCCTAAGCGAAACCGGATTGTGGCCGGCATTTGTGATGCTGTGGTGGTGATTGAATCGGGCATAAAAGGAGGTGCCATGATCACGGCAACCCTCGCCAACTCCTATAACCGGGATGCTTTTGCCGTTCCCGGACGTACCAACGATGAATATTCCAAAGGTTGCAATATGCTGATCAAGTCAAACAGGGCCGCACTTGCTGAATCGGCAAAAGATATTTCTTACATCATGGGTTGGGACGACCGCAAAGTGCAAACAAAATCACAGACCAGCCTTTTTGTTGAACTTTCCGAAGATGAGAAACGACTTCTGGCTCTGATGGATTCAAAAAAAGCGGTCGGGATGGATCATTTGATTGTCAGCACGGCCATGCCACCCTCAAAAGTGGCAAGTGCATTGTTGAACCTTGAATTTGAAGGAATGGTTAAAAGTCTTCCGGGAAAGCTATATAAGATTATTCCCTGATTATTTTTGGCCGAGCCGTAGCGATACTCCTTGAAACACAAGTGTAATTCCAATAACAAGGTAACCTATAGCGATAAATACAAGTAACCGGATGTCGGAAGTGATGAACCCAAAACAGAATAACCCATGGAAAAACGTCGAGAGGAACAACCCGGTGCTGTTATCAATAAAACCGTTTTTGCGCATTTTCCCCATGCCGACAAAAAATCCCATCGTAATACCAAAAAACACAGCGGCCAGGGGATAGGTATAAAGAAATAATGAGAAATTATGAATCTGATCAGGAACTCCGACAACCCCGTAAGCATACAGAACCACCGCTAAAGTGGAAAATCCCAAACTAATAAATATGGAATAAATGATGCCTTCGAGTGGGCCGGCAAAGTTCTTCATTTTGTAAAATACCGATTTTAGTACTAAAAACTTAGCCAGTTCCGAACTGAATGCAGTAACCACGAACACAAAAAACGCCATGCGTCGCATGTTCCTGTAACTCCCGTGCCATTCCAGCTCAATTAAATAGTTGGCAATAAATAGCAAAACAACACATAACATACCCAAAATAATGGCATTGCGAATGTTTTTTAAACTATCAATCGAAAATTTGAATCTCAGGTATGTAATAAACAATAAAATGAGGAGTGGTGAAACCACAAATGAAATGTAATTGAGAAGTGTCATAGAACGGGTTTTTATGGTAATCCGGTTCAAATATAAGAATAGTTTGTAATTTTAAACTTTTTATTAAATTAATTTTTTTATTTATCCGGGTAGCAGGTCCAACAATTCAAATGCTGGTAAAAAAAGTTGATAAAACTCAATTCGTTGGACTGCTTTCAATAACATAATAACACAAAATGCACAATATAGATGAATGACCAGACAACGCGGGGATTGGTGCTCCGATCAACCGGAAGCTGGTATACAGTACTTACCGATGATGGCCGCAAGTTGGAGTGCAGGCTAAAAGGCCTTTTCAGGATAAAGGGTATTCGCACAACCAACCCGATTGCCGTAGGCGACCGGGTGACCATCGAACTGCTGCCCAATGAGGATACCGGGAATATAGTTCTCATTGAAGAGCGTAAAAACCACCTCATCCGAAAAGCCACCAACCTCTCCAAAGCCACACATATCATTGCTGCCAACATCGACCAAATGGTGGTGATTGTTTCTTTGGTTAAACCCCGTACCTCAACCGGTTTTATCGATCGGTTACTGGTTACCGCCGAAGCTTATCACATTCCGGCCAGGTTGGTTTTTAATAAATTGGATTTGTATGATGCCGGCACACTTGACCAGCTTAACGAATTGGTGAGCTTTTACCGTTCCATTGGATATCCGTGTTTGATTACATCGGTTGTCGACCGGTTGCATATAAATGAGTTTAAGGAGTTGTTGGCAGGCAAAGTCTCGTTGCTTTCGGGACATTCGGGTGTGGGAAAGTCAGCACTCATCAATATGGTAGACAACACGTTGGATCTTAAAACCGGCCTGATTTCTTCGTTTCATGAAAAAGGAATGCATACCACCACTTTTGCCGAGATGTTTCCTCTACAGTTTGGAGGCGCTGTAATTGATACGCCCGGACTGAAAGAATTTGGTTTGGTTGAGTTTGGAAGATCGGAGCTGGGACAGCGATTTCCTGAGTTCAGGAAGCTGATGGATGACTGCCGGTTTAATAATTGTATTCATGTGGATGAACCCGGATGTGCCGTGAAGGCAGCTCTGGCAGAGGGGTTAGTTCTTCCATTCAGGTATGCCAACTATTTACACATGCTTGACGAATTAACCACCTAGTGGCAATTTTATGATTGGGATTTAACTCAAAATATTAGTTTTGCATCATGATAGCCAAACAACTGATAAATGAAGATGTCTTGCCCTTGTTACTCACCGATTCGGTAGAGGAGGCCCTGAAACGCATGGACGAATATAAGGTATGGCATTATCCGGTTGTCGATGGTGGCACGTTTGTCGGTGTGGTCATCGAAAAGGAACTATTTAGTTTGGTTGGTTTTAGCAGGAAATTAGAATCAAGCCTGATCCATTTTGAAGATTTTTATGCGGAGGAAAATATCACGGTATACGACGTGTTGAATATTGTTGTAAAACGGAAACTTTCGCTAACCCCTGTTCTTGACAATGACAACCATTATTTGGGCTCTATTTTGCCAACCGACCTGCTCTTGTTTTTTTCACAGAGCCTGTCAGTATATAATCCGGGAGGAGTCATTATTCTTCTGGTGAGCGAAAATGATTATAGCTTAACGGAGATAGCCAACATCGTTGAATCGAATAACGCCAAGATACTCAGCGTTTTCCTGGAGAGTCATCCCGATTCTACACAACTTAAGGTGATCATAAAGGTAAGTGTATTAAATATTGGTGCCATGCTCAAAACCTTCGACCGCTTTGGCTATCTGGTCGATGCTTCTTTTGGCCAGGATATTAGCCAGGAAGACCTGAAGGAAAACTACGACTCATTAATGAATTACCTTAAGCTGTAAATATGCGTGTTGTTTTAACAACATTTTCCACTTTTTTTCTCCTGATTTCCCAGATGGTTTTGGCCGGTGTGCTAACCGATGGTGGTTTGGATGGCCAGATAGCGGTGAATACAATTACCCTGGAAGGAAACAAAATGACTCGCGACAACATTGTGATGCGCGAACTGGAATTTTTCGTTGGCACATCCTATCTTCCATCACAACTCGATAGCTTGATTGTAAAAAGCCGACAAAATCTATTGAACAGGTCACTGTTTAATTTTGTGACCATCACAAAAACAGTAGACCGGGGATTGTGCGATATCCGGATTTCTATGATTGAACGGTGGTATATCTGGCCTATTCCAATCATTCAATTTGCCGATCGCAACCTGAATGCCTGGATTGAAAAAAGCGACCTGAAGCGATTAAATTATGGAATCGACTTACGTGTAGAAAATTTCAGGGGAAGAATGGAGAAGCTTAATTTTGTGCTACAAACAGGTTATGATATGGTATTTGCCAGTCATTGGATAGTTCCATATCTGGATAAAAACCAGGTAACGGGACTTTCTTTAAAAGGAGGTGTTCGTTTTAATCATGAGGTGCCTTATCGTACGGTGAACAACAAGCCGGTGTATTATCGTTCACCGGATGAATACGCACGAAATTTTATTTTTGGAGGTGCAAATGTTACCTTTCGGCCCAAATACAACTATTTACATGATCTGGGATTCAGTTATTCAAGTTATGTATTTCAGGATACCTTGCTGAAGCTAAATCCTGATTTCTCTATCGGCACCACCTGCCAATATTTCAGCCTTACCTATACCTTTAAACTCGACTTCCGCGACTACAAGCCTTATCCTTTAAACGGGTATTATTTTGATGTGCAAATACAAAAAATGGGTTTGGGATTGTTTTCGAAGGGTATTGATGTGCTTTGGGTTGGCACCACATTCGACCATTATTTTCCACTCATAAGTCGCTTGTATTTTGCCTATAATTTTTCAACCCGGCTCTCGGGAAATAGAAACAGGCCTTACTTCTTGTCTTCAGGCCTGGGTTATAACGACCTGAATGTGCGTGGATACGATTTGTATGTTATTGATGGTCAAAACATGGGTTTAATTAAATCAAACCTGAAGTTTGAATTGATTCCTCAGAAAACCTACCATATCAACTGGATCAAATCAAAAAAATTTAGTGAAATTTTCTTCGCCCTCTATGCTAACGTGTTTTTTGATATGGGCTATGTTAGTGATTATCAATATTCCCAACAAAACCCATTGGCCAATCAATTGATCTGGGGAACCGGGTTGGGGCTCGATTTTGTAACCTATTATGATGTGGTAATCCGATTGGAAGCCGCCATGAATAAACAGAAAAAATCCGGATTCTTCATCAGCTTTGTTGCTCCCATTTAGCAGGTTGTGGCCGTTAAAAAACGTTAATAATAAGCTGTTTCAAGCTATTAACCCTCAATCTTTCTTTAGTAAGCTGGATTTTAAATTACTTTTGTCTGCTTAAAAAACACCTGAAAATGAAAATTGCACTTTTCGGTAAGGGTTATTCTAACCAACATCAGCAGTATCTGCAGCTGTTGCTTGATGAGCTCCATCGATCCCAGATAGAAGTGCTTTTCTACGAACCATTTTTAAAAGCGGTTACCGGTCAGCTTCATTTTCCCACTTCAACCAAAAGTTTCATCACCTTTGATGAAGTAAAAAACGGCATCGACATGCTGTTTTCAGTTGGAGGAGACGGGACAATTCTCGACACTGTGCCATTTGTCAGAGATTCAGGTGTACCCATTTTAGGAATCAACCTGGGCAGGATGGGTTTTTTGTCGAGCATGTCAAAAAATGAAATTGTCGAAGCCGTTAACTATGTCAAAGAAGGAAATTATTTACTCGATAAACGTTCTTTATTGCAATTAGATGCACCGGGAAATTTGTTTGGCGAAATAAATTTTGCCCTCAACGACCTGGCCATATACCGAAATGCTACGCCTACGTTGATCATGGTACATGTGTTTGTTGACGATCTTTTTTTAAATTCTTATTATGGAGATGGTTTGATCATCGCGACTCCGACCGGATCAACTGCTTATTCATTAAGTGTTGGAGGCCCGATTGTAAGTCCCGGATCGCAAAATATGATCATTGCTCCCATTGCGTCTCACAATTTAACCGTGCGACCTATCGTGATTAAAGATTCCAGCGTCATTAAAATGCGAATTGAAGGAAGAGAAGAAAAGTACCTGATGAGCATGGACTCACGCCAATCGCCCATTGGAAAAGAAGCCGAAATCATCGTAAGAAAAAGCGATTTCGGGATTAATCTGGTGCAAATGCCGGGCAAGAACTTTTTTTCGACCATCAGAGATAAATTGCTTTGGGGAATGGATTACAGGAACCAACAAACGAATTATTACACATGATACTAAAATAAAAGATATAGAGTTTGATATACTGAATGCCTGTACCCTATGGCAAAATGAAACCGGGGTTTCGATGGCAGTAACTAAAAAAAGGATTATTTTTGGCGCTCAAAATCAGGATGGAAGGAATTATTTTAAAACCGAAAAGATTGAACCAATACCGTAGAGCCGTAGTTGGAGTCATCATCGTACTTTTTGCTTTTACTTCTCAGGCTCAAAACCTTGAGGTAGGGCTGTTTGGAGGAGGATCGTATTACCTTGGAGAATTCAACCCCGGATTGCCTTTCGCAAAAACACGCCCATCATACGGTATTTCAGCCCGTTACAGCGAAAACACCAGGTGGTCGTTCAGGTTGAGTTATTATAGGGGAAAAGTCACCGGAGCCGATGATAAGCTCAGTGGGGTAATCAATCGTGATCTTAGTTTCGTAACCACCCTTAACGATGTGGCCCTGGTGGCCGAGTTTAATTTTTGGGAATATTTCACCGGAAGCAAAATGGATTATTTTACACCTTATCTCTTTGGCGGAGTTGGCATTTTTACCTACACCCCTAAATCGCTTGATGGTGTAAAACTCCGCCCACTTGGAACCGAGGGGCAAAATATTGGGTTCGAAGGAAGAAGCCCTTACAGCAAATATAGTTTCTCTGTGCCCTTTGGTTTTGGGTTTAAATACAGTCTTTCAAAACGGCTTGGGCTCAATCTTGAATGGGGCATGCGCAAAACCTTTACCGATTATATTGATGATGTAAGTAAAACCTACTACCTCAAAGGGGAGAATATCAATCCGGACAATGGCGCTGAATTATTAAGCGATCCCACATTAAACCATCAACCCAATATGCAACGTGGGGAAGAGAAAAATTTCGATTGGGTGGCTTACGCGGGTTTAACCATCAGTTATAAGTTCGACTTGTACAGCAAAAAAAGGTGTAATACCCTCAAATGGTAAATGAATGACAGGATGGTAAGTGCTAAAGATAAAATATGCCTGCAAAAATTGCCTCAACATGTGGCCATCATTATGGATGGTAACGGAAGGTGGGCATTAAAGCAAGGCAAAGAGCGGGTCCTGGGTCATCACGAAGGTGTTGAATCGGTGCGTGAAATTACCGAAGCTGCAGTTGAACTTGGTATTAAATATCTAACACTCTATACGTTTTCAACAGAAAACTGGAACCGTCCCAAAGATGAAGTAGATGCCCTGATGAATTTATTTGTTGAAACCATCGTAAATGAATTGGATACCCTCAACAAAAATGATGTTAGTTTAAACGCTATTGGCGACTTGAAAAGCCTGCCACCGGAGAATTACCAACGTTTGATGGAAACCATTGAGAAGACCTCCGCCAATTCGCGCATGGTGCTCACCCTGGCCATGAGTTATAGTGCTCGTTGGGAAATTGTAGAAGCGGCCCGTAAAATTGCCGTGATGGTCAGCCAAAACCAACTTAGCCCGGCCGAAATTGATGAGCATCTCTTCGCCGGCTGTTTGACAACCGCGGGTATTCCCGATCCCGAATTGGTTATTAGAACCAGCGGGGAACTTCGTGTCAGCAATTATCTGCTTTGGCAGGTTGCTTATGCCGAGTTTTATTTTACACCCACTCTGTGGCCCGAATTTAAGAAAGAAGATTTTTACGAAGCAATCGTAGAGTATCAAATACGTGAACGTCGTTTTGGTATGACAAGTGACCAATTAAAAGCAAAATAGTTTGATGATTAAAGTAGTTGGAAAAATAGCGGTATTTTGTTTGTTGATAGGTCTTGTACTTATCGACCAACAGGGGGTTGCCCAAATTAGCCTCGGAAGCGATTTATCAAAGATAAATTATGAAAAACCGGTTGAGTATATCATCGGCGGGGTGGAGGTTACCGGGGTTGAATTCCTGGACAAGAATGTCATCATCATGCTGTCGGAAATTGAAATTGGCAAAAGGGTGAAAATTCCGGGTGACGAAATCACAAGCGCCATCAGGAAGTTGTGGGATCAGGGATTATTTGATAACATCAGCATCACAGCCACCAGCATAAAGGGCAATAATATCTTTTTAAGTATCAACCTGAAGGAGCGGCCACGCTTGGCCAAGTTTTCATTTGAAGGAATCAGAAAAACCGAAGCTGATGACATCAGGGAGAAAATTAACCTCACCAGAGGTGATGTGGTAACAGATCACTTGATTATCCGGACAAAAAATATTATTCAAAAATTCTATTCAGAAAAGGGATTTTTAAATAGTGAGGTTTCGGTTGTGGAAAAATCAGATAAAAAAAACGATAATTTTGTCGACCTGGTCATTACTATCAAGAAAAACAAAAAGGTTAAAATCAAGGACATCAACATTTTTGGCAACGAAGCGCTGAATGATGACGCCGTGAAGTCTTCGATGAAAGAGACCAAAGCCAGGGGAGTATTTCGCCCACTCGACAGTCTGGGCCCTTTGGTGGTTGAAATGACAGGATCATCGTTGAAGCTAAAATTTGGACAAGCCGGAAACCAGTTTATCGATTATTTTAACCAAAACTGCCGTGTCAATCTCTTTAAAGGCTCAAAATATATCGAATCGAATTATCATGATGATCTCCAACTGATCATCGCCAAATACAACAAAAAGGGATACCGGGATGCACAAATTGTATTCGATTCCGTTTATCGCATAGATAACGAAAACCTGGCCATCGACATCACCATAGAGGAAGGCAATAAATACTATTTCCGGAATATTACCTGGGTAGGGAATACCGTTTACCCTTCCACTTTTTTAAGTGCTATTCTGGGAATTCAAAAAGGCGATGTTTATAATAAAGAGCTTCTGGAAACCAACTTGCAATACAACCCCAATGGCTTTGATGTGAGTTCGCAATACATGGACAATGGTTACCTGTTTTTTAACGCGCAACCCATCGAGACCTTTGTAGATCATGACTCCATAGACATGGAAATCAGGATTTTTGAAGGAAAGCAGGCCCGTATTAACGAGGTTACGGTAAAAGGAAACCTTAAAACCAACGACCATGTCATTATCCGTGAGTTGCGGACACGACCCGGGCAGTTGTTTAGCCGTTCCGACATCATTCGCACCACACGCGAGTTAGCCAACCTGGGTTATTTTAATGCCGAATCCATCACTCCAAACATCAATCCCAATGCAGCCGAAGGAACTGTAGATATTGAATATGAAGTTGAGGAAACTTCTGCCGATCAAATCGAACTCTCCGGTGGTTGGGGCTATGGACGTATTATTGGCACCATTGGATTGAGCTTTAACAATTTCTCGTTGAATAATTTCTTCAAAAAAGACGCTTGGAAACCGATTCCATCCGGTGACGGGCAAAAGCTTGCACTCAAATTCCAAACCTATGGGAAAGACTATTTAAGTTGGAATGTTTCATTTACTGAACCCTGGTTGGGTGGTAAAAAACCCAATGCCCTTACCGTTTCATATTACCATTCAATTTATTCAAATGGATTGCCTAAGTCAGATACACTGAGGTCTTCCTTCGTTATCAATGGGGTTACCGTTGGTATTGGAAAACGACTTGAATGGCCCGATGACTTTTTTACCTTTTACCAGGGCGTCAATATTCAGCTTTATAACCTGACCAATTACAGCACCATTTTTTATATTGGCGATGGAAACGGGAAATTTAATAACCTGAGTTATGAAATTATTTTAGGACGTAACTCCATCGATCAACCCATTTATCCACGTCGTGGTTCCGATTTGTCGTTGGGATTGGAGCTAACTCCTCCATACTCTGCATTTTCAAATAGGGATTATTCGAAAATGGAAGAAAATGAGAAGTTCAAATGGATTGAGTATCATAAATGGAAGGTGAAAGCCTATTGGTATTTTGAATTCATGGATAAACTGGTGCTGGCTTCCAAGTTTAGGTTTGGATATTTGGGCGACTATAACAGCGATCTGGGAGTGACACCTTTCGAGCGTTTTTACCTGGGCGGCGATGGCCTTTCGGGATATAATAATTTCGATGGTCGTGAGGTGATCGGCATGCGTGGTTATACAAACGAATCGATAACACCTTTTTATTACAAGGATAAAAACATAGGCGGCACAGTGTTTACCAGATATTCCCTTGAACTGCGTTACCCGTTGTCGTTGGCTCCTACCTCTACCATTTACGCGTTGACTTTTGTTGAAGCAGGAAATTCCTGGCTTGGTTCGCAGGGGTTCGATCCTTTTGATATAAAACGCTCTGCCGGAGTCGGTATCAGGGTCTTTCTGCCCATGTTTGGTATGCTGGGCCTAGATTGGGCCTACGGATTCGATCCTATCCCCGGTATTCCTACGGCCAACGGCAGCCATTTTCATTTCTCGCTTAACCAGTCACTTGATTAAACTGTTTTTGGCAATATATTTGTATTTGATTTGGAATTAAATAAATAATCTTATGAGAACAATAAAAGTAATATTTGGCGGACTGTTTTTAAGCGTTTTTTTAATCGCCGGGATAAACAGCGCAAACGCTCAAAACCAGAAGTATGCTTACGTGGATACGGAATACATACTCGATAACATTCCTGAATTTCAGGATGCCCAGGACGAACTTGACGAGTTGTCGAAAAATTGGCAAAAGGAAATAGAAGCCAGTTATACCCTGGTGAGCGATTTGTATAAAAAGTATCAGGCCGAATCGGTATTGCTACCTGAAGATGTAAAAAAGAAACGAGAAGACGAAATCATTAAAAAAGAGCAGGAAGTTAAAGAACTCCAACGTAAATATTTTGGTCCCGAGGGTGACCTATACCAAAAACGCCAGGAGCTGGTTAAGCCCATCCAGGAAAAAGTGTATAATGCCATCGAAACCATCGCGGCCACAAGGAATTATGCCTTCGTTTTTGATAAAGCCGGAGGAATGTCACTGTTGTACACAAATCCCGAATTTGATATCAGTGATGATGTGCTGGATGAAGTGGGCAATGTGATGCAAACCGTGAAGCGCGATCAGCGTGCACGCGATGAAAAGTAGCTTGGATTAGTCTTGTTAATATTTCATAATAAATCAGCCCTTTAAAAGTTCCATGGTGAAGGAATTGTGATTTTTTAGTATGTTTGCCGCCTGAATTTGGATTGTTTTTAATCAAACTTATAGAACAAAAAATGAAATCGTTAAAAAAAGCATTGGTATTATTATCGCTCATCGCACTGGTGTCCTTTACAGGAACATCTCAAACCGGAGCAAAATTTGGTTATATCGACTCAAACGAAATTCTCTCGTTGATGCCGGAAACCGATTCCTTGCAAAAGGAATTGAAAGCTTACGCTGATTATCTTGACCAACAAATGAGTTCCATGGGCATGGAATACCAGACAAAAGTGGCATCCTATCAGGACAATGTGGCTACCATGTCTGATTTAATTCGTCAGACTAAAGAAAAAGAAATCACTGATTTGCAGGCCCGTATTCAGGCTTTCCAACAATCAGCCGATCAGGATTTGAGTGCTAAACAAGCCGAGCTTTTTAACCCGCTCATCGAAAAAGTTAAAAAAGGCATTTCAGACGTGGCCCGCGAACATAACTACAATTATATTTTCGATGTTGGAACCGGTGCCCTCGTTTTTTATGAAAATGGCGATAATGTATTGCCCTTGGTAAAGGCCAAACTAGGCGTAAAGTAAAAATTACGGTTTGAAGTACGCGCAATTGATTCTGTACCATTCAGAAGCGCTAAAAAATCAAAATTGCATATTGTGGAAAAGGCTGTTTCAAATTTTGGAACGGCCTTTTTCTAATTACGAAAATCACTTGTATTGACAGCAGTCACCACCAATTGCATTATCTTTGTCAATTGCCAAAAGAATTAATTTCGCATGTCAGAAACGAAGGATTTTACGACAAAACCAATTGTCCTGGAGCAAGTGCTTGATGACAAGAACCCTTTGTTAAGGAAAATTATGCCCGGATTTGTTTTGTCTTATCTTAAACGCATCATCCATGTGGATGAGTTGAATGGATACCTTTCAAGGCATGGTCATTTACAGGGCATTGATTTTATCGATGCCGTATTGAATGATATGAAAGTGAAGGTGGAGATAACTGGCATTGAAAACATCCCCGTGGAAAGCGGTTGTATTATTGCATCCAATCACCCGTTAGGTGGTTTGGATGGACTTGCTTTGATGCTT
Source organism: Bacteroidetes bacterium HGW-Bacteroidetes-16 (assembly GCA_002840975.1). Taxonomy (GTDB): domain Bacteria; phylum Bacteroidota; class Bacteroidia; order Bacteroidales; family F082; genus UBA6244. The sequence goes on along the minus strand of PHDN01000012.1, from coordinate 36,757 downwards.
GCTGTTAGCAAGGTTCGCAAGGACATTGTATTTCCGGTAAATGATATTCTGATGAATATCAACAACCTGGAGGTACTGTTTATCCCCATCAATAAGCATGGCAGCAACGCGCAAAATATTCAGGTTATTAACGAAACTTTCGCATCCAATCAAATGATATGCTATTTCCCTTTTGGATTGGTTTCGCGCAAGCGGGGTAAAAAGATTATTGACCTTGAATGGAAAAGCACTTTTGTTACGAAAGCGCGGAGGTTTAAACGGGATATCATCCCAACATTTATCGAGGGTAGAAACTCTAACTTTTTCTATTACTTGTCGAACATCAGGAAAAGACTGGGCATCAAGGCCAATTTGGAGATGCTTTACCTGGTGGATGAGTTTGAAAAACAACGTGGACAAACCATCACCATTCATTTTGGGAAACCCATTTCATGGCAGGTACTGGATAAAAAGCACTCGCCCGGCGAGTGGGCCGAATTAATACGCAAATATGTTTACACGATGGGCACAGGCAATACAGATCCATTTATTTCAAGTTGATATTTAGTAATTTAAGTACAAACATGGTTTCAATGAAAACAATTATTCCTCCTGTTGACAAGCAACTGATGATCGATGAGCTTAATCAGGATAGGTTTTTGCGCAAAGCCAATAACGGTCAAAATGAGATTTATCTTTTAAATGATAAAAATGCACCACACGTACTACGTGAAATAGGTCGGTTACGCGAGGTCACTTTTCGTGATGCCGGTGGTGGTACCGGAAAAGAAATCGATATTGACGAGTATGATGTTGGAGAACACGCATTTGAACAAATGATCGTATGGGATTCGGCTGAAAAGGAAATTGTTGGCGGATATCGTTACGCGCTGTGCAAAAATTTATTTATTGATGAAAAGGGCTTTGTACAATCGCCTGCCGCACACTTGTTTAAATACACAAAAAAATTCATCGATCAATACTTTCCATACACCATTGAGCTGGGCCGTTCGTTCGTACAACCCTATTATCAGCCTACTTTCAATTTGCGGCGTGGCATGTACGCGCTGGATAACCTTTGGGATGGTATTGGAGCTATCCTGATCAATAATCCTGAAGTGAAGTTCTTGTTTGGAAAAGTAACCATGTACCTTGATTTTGACAAGTTTGCCCGAGATTTGATCTTGTTTTTCATGCAAAAGTATTTTCCTGATCCGGAAAATCTGATCTTTCCACACCACCCGTTGCCACTTTATACTGACTCAAAAATCCTGGATAGTATATTTACCGGTTGTAATTATGAAGAAAATTACCGGATCCTGGTTCAAAAAGTTAGAAAACTGGGTGAAAATATACCACCTCTTGTGAACGCGTACATGAATCTGTCATCAACAATGAAGAGTTTTGGTACCGCCTTAAACGATCATTTTGGAGAGGTGGAAGAGACCGGGATATTACTGACGGTTGCGGATATTTTCCCGGTTAAAGTAGAGCGTCATCTTACCACCTACAAAAAGCAATAATATTATGATTATTCAGTATGCCGACTTTATCATGTCGAACACCGATGTGAGGTTGTGTCCGAAACCCGACAAGCCGGAGTATGCTTTTATTGGCCGTTCAAATGTGGGGAAGTCGTCGTTGATTAATATGATCACAGGCCGCCGAAAGCTGGCCAAAATATCCGGAACACCGGGGAAGACCATTACAATCAACCATTTCGTTATTAATGCCTCCTGGTATTTGGTGGATTTGCCGGGCTATGGTTTTGCCAAGCGATCGAAATCAGAACGAGAGAAGTGGGAAAAGATGATCAGGAATTACCTGCTTCGACGCGAAAACCTGGTCTGCGTTTTTGTGTTAATAGATATCAGGCACGAACCCCAGAAAAATGACATGGAGTTTATGGAGTGGCTGGCCTTGTCAGAAATTCCATTTACCCTGGTGTTCACCAAAGCTGATAAACTCAAGCCCATGCAACTGACCAATAACGAAGAAGCTTATCGCCATAAATTGCTTGAGGAATGGGAAGAATTGCCTCCGATAGTTGTTACTTCGGCCGAAAAGGGAGATGGGCGTGAAGCCTTGCTCGATTACATCGATAGCTTAAACACCCTTTATCACGATCAAAAAAAAACCGAAATATAATCAAAAAGTCTGGTCTAAAAAGGTGAATCATGATAACTGAATTTCAGCCACTTCCCCTTTAGGGGACCAAGGGGTAAAAGTGGCTGAAATCGTTCTATTACCTTTTTAGACCAGACTTATCAAATATTCCGGCAATTTTCGTTGTAAGAGTCGTTATTCCATTTCAACCAGTGCTTGGTTTTTTGAAACCAGATCGCCCTTTTGAACATACAGTTTTTTGATGCTTCCGGCATAAGGAGCCTGTATCACATTGCGCATTTTCATGGCCTCCAGTATGAGCAACGTATCACCTTCCTTCACCTTCTTGCCTTCTTTTATATACACATCCACGATAGTGCCCGGTATAAAAGCGGTCATTATGTTAAGATTGGTTTCAACGTAAGACGTCCTGTGTTTAAACTTTTCAGTTAATAAGGTTTTATATTTAACGCCATCAATATTAATGGAGCTGAACCTGATTTTTTTATCGTCGTTTTTATCCATGATTCAGCGGTTTAAAATGGAGGAATCCCGTGTTTTTTCATCGGCGTTTGCACTTTTTTCTCTTTGGAGATGTCGAGTGCATGCATAATAATCTTTCGTGTCTCATTCGGCTCGATCACGGCATCAATATATCCGTATGCAGCGGCCACGTATGGGTTAGCGAATTTTTCCTTGTATTCTTTAACCTTTTGTTTGCGCATTTCTTCAGGATCTTTGGCGGTAGTGATCTCTTTTCGGAAGATGATGTTAGCAGCCCCCTCAGGACCCATTACCGCTATTTCAGCGGTAGGCCATGCAAATACAAAGTCGGCTCGCAGGTGATGCGAACACATGGCAATGTACCCGCCACCATACGCTTTACGGGTGATGAGTGTGATTTTAGGGACGGTGGCTTCCGAATAGGCATACAATACTTTTGCACCATGACGTATAACCCCGGCATGTTCCTGGTCAACACCGGGTAAATATCCCGGAAGGTCGACCAAAGTAAATAATGGAATGTTAAACGCATCGCAGTAGCGGATAAACCGGGCTGCTTTATTGGATGAATCTACGTCCAGCACACCTGCCAGATAAAGGGGTTGGTTGGCAACAATACCAATGGTTTCGCCATTAATACGCGAAAAACCAATCACAATGTTTTTGGCGAAGAGTTCTTGTATTTCCAGAAAGTCGGAATCATCCACAATGGCTTTGATAACGTTGCGAACATCGTAGGGTTGTTTTGGATCAGCCGGCATGGCCTCTTCCATTTTATAGCGCTTAGTTTTAGGCGATTTCTTTGGAAATTTCTCTGCCTTGTTGATGTTGTTCCAGGGAATGAAACTGACCAGCTGTTTAATTTGATTAAAGCATTCTTCCTCGCTTTCAGCATAAAAGTGCGCAACACCCGTCGTTTCGCAATGTACTTTTGCACCACCAAGGGCTTCCATCGAAATTTCTTCACCCAAAACAGTTTTAATCACCTCTGGTCCGGTGATAAACATCTTGGTTATTTTTTCAACGGTAAATACAAAGTCGGTAAGTGCCGGGGAATATACTGCTCCACCTGCGCATGGGCCGAGGATGACTGAAATTTGAGGAATAACGCCGGAAGCCAACGTATTACGGAAGAAAATTTCCCCGTAACCCGCCAGAGAGTTTACACCCTCCTGAATACGTGCACCACCCGAGTCGTTGATCCCGATTAAAGGAACTTTTAACTTCAGGGCATGGTCCATAATTTTGGTAATTTTTTTGGCATGCATCCATCCCAACGAACCACCGGCTACTGTGAAGTCTTGTGCGTAAATACAAATGGGATGGCCGCTTAATGTACCTGTTCCTGTGATCACACCATCGCCTGGGAGGTATTTTTTATCCATGTCAAAATCTTTCCCGGCATGTTCTACAAATAAATCGTATTCATAAAACGATTTGGGATCGAGCAAGGCAATGATCCTTTCACGGGCAGTGAGTTTTCCAATCGCTTTTTGCTTTTCGATTGCTTTTTCACCACCACCGCTTAACGCATTTTTCATGCGTTTCTTTAGGTCGATTGATTTTTCTTTGATGCCCATAACTTATATTTTGGGATTAACAAAAAAAGAGACAAGTCGTGCTTCAATGCGTGGCATCTTTTCCGGTTAACTTATCTCTTATCATGCAAAAGTAGCTGAAATTACCAAAAAAGCAAGTATATTTTTCGCCTGGCTTTTGGATTAATCGAATTATCTTTGTCGCAATCGTTGTAAATGTGGAGAAATGAATGTTGAAAAATTACGGTTGTACTGTTTAAACCTGCCCGGAGTTACCGAAAGTTTCCCTTTTGATGAAACCACGCTCGTTTTTAAAGTCATGGGAAAAATGTTTGCCTTGATGAATTTAGACGGTCAGTTGAGTATGAACCTGAAGTGCGATCCGGAAGAAGCGATTGACTTACGCGAACGTTATTCCTACGTGTTGCCGGGTTACCATATGAATAAGGCACTGTGGAATACTGTAATGATCGATGAAATGACTCCTGAGCAATTGCTTATCAAGTGGATTAACGACAGCTATGCCCTGGTCATCGAAAAGCTGCCCAAAAAGGATAGGGAAGCACTTGCCCGGTTATCAAAGAGTTAATCCTTTAGGGCGTCGTTTAGGGCTTTTGTGAGTACATTTTTGGTTTTAGCACCTACCAGTTTTGTTAAGGGTTTGCCATCTTTAAAAATAATGATGGTAGGGATACTCCTGATACCCAATTCTGAAGCTGTCCTCTTGTGTATATCAATATTTATTTTGCTGATGGTGGCCTTGTCGTGCATCAATTCTGCCACCTCATTAACGATGGGTCCCTGAATTTTACATGGCATACACCACGGAGCCCAAAAATCGACCAGTGTAACGCCTTTTTGAATGGTTTTCTTAAAGGTGGCATCGGTTAATTCAAGTAAATGGGCATTGTTGGGGGTTTGCTCCATGTTCTTGAGCAGTTTGTACTTTTTATAAAAGGCCGCTATCAGCAGGACTAATAAAATGGCAACAGGTATCCAAAAATAAAGGTTCATAGTAAGTGTTTATTAATTTGACTGATGATATTCACATGAGGTTGAATCCCATTGATTTGTGACACCACCTCTCCCCGTTTGATCAGGAGTAAATCAGGAACGTTGTTCACATGGAATTGCTGTGCAAGATACCGGTTTTCTCCCACATCGACGGTGGCGATAAAAATGTCGGGTCTCTCTTTCTCAAGTAGTTCAAGTGTTTTGCGTTGGATTTCACAGGCACTGCACCACGAAGCCCAAAAACTAACCAGCACGAATTCCATGCTTCTTAAAGTATGAAGATGGGTGTAATTAACGGGAGTCATTCAATTGTAATTGGGTGCAAAGATAGGGGTATATGTTATATGGAAAAACGTGTATTTGTTATTTAGAGGAGTTTATAAATTAGGTGTTAAGCGTCAGAAAAACTGAATGATACAGTCATGAAAGTTTAAAATTTGACTAATCCTTTCTGAACACAACCCGCGTTATTCCGGCACCACCCTGATCTATGGGTGCATCTCCAAAATGCTCTATTTCATCAATGCTTTGCAGGTATTCCCGGATCATTTCACGTAAAATACCAAATCCTTTTCCATGCAGAATGTCGACCTCTCTCATGTTGAGAAGTATGGCGTCATCGATGTATTTATTTAATTCCGACCGGGCTTCATCGACCCGCATGCCTCTTAAATCAATCGACATGCTGAAGTTGGCCACTTTCTGGTTCAGGTCGTTGATAATACTTTTATAACCGCTATTTCTTCTTGCAATAAGTTTGGGCCTTGGAATGACCACTAGTTTTTTTGCTGACGTTTTTAACCTGATGTCATTTACATTCAATATGGCGGTATTTCCTTTTAGCTCGACCAGTTCACCTTCTATTCCTGCATCTTGAATGCGCACATAATCACCTTGTTCCGGAGGACGGAGGTTCATTTCAGGAGGGATACCGGCAAGTTTCGTTTTTCTTTTTTTACGATGGATGATTTCCGAAGACTGAACCGGCTTGTTTTTTACAACCTCATCTGCGAGTTGTAATTTGGTATCTTCCAGAATCTCGCGCAACTGCCGGGTTTTTCCCTTATCCGCTTCGGCTTCCTTAATTTCCCGTATGGTTTTTTCGATGGCTTTATTAGAATTGCTGATGATATTGATTGCTTTTTCCTGTGCTTCCCTGATAATCAGTTTACTCGATTTTTGCAGCTCTTCGTACAACACCTCATATTTTTCAACCAGTATTTTCAGGTTTTCGTCTGTAAAATTTACTTGTTGTTGTTGTTTTTCCAATCTCAACTTATCAATTTCCAACTGTTGCAGTTGTTCATCAAATTGCACATGTTTTCCACCGCTTTTATTTTTTGCCGCATTGAGTACATGATCAGGAAACCCGATTTTACGGGCTATCTCGAAAGCAAATGAACTCCCGGGCCGACCTGTTTGCAGAATAAAAAGTGGCTGCATCTGGTTCGAGTCGAACAACATGGCCCCGTTTACAAGACCGGGGGTACGTTCGGCCAGCAATTTAAGGTTCGTATAATGGGTTGTGATGACCCCGAAGGATCTTTTTCTGTTCAGGTCTTCCAGCGTGGCCTCGGCAATAGCACCACCCAACTGTGGTTCGGTACCTGTACCAAATTCGTCGATTAGAATGAGGGTGTCCCTGGTGGCATGTTTCATGAAGAATTTCATGTTCAGGAGATGCGAACTATAGGTGCTCAGGTCGTTTTCAAGCGATTGTTCATCGCCGATATCGATAAAAATCTGCTTAAAAAGGCGAAACTCACTATCGGGAGAGGCTGAAACTGGAAATCCGCATTGCAGCATGTACTGAAGCAACCCGGTTGTTTTCAGGCAAACCGACTTTCCTCCAGCATTGGGCCCTGAAATCACCAGTATACGCTGAGAGTCATTTAATGCAAGGTCTAATGGAACAATGGACTTATTTTGCTCTTGATGAGAAAGAAAAAGAAGCGGATGGATGGCTTTTTTTAGTTCTATATTTTGATTCTGAGAAATGATGGGTCGCGATGCTTTTATTTTTATGGAGAACTGGGCTTTGGCCCGTATAAAGTCGATAACACCCAAAAACCAAATGGCGTGGCTGATTTCCTGAATATGCGGACGCAACAAATCGGTATATCGAACAAGTATTTTAATGATTTCCCTTCGCTCATCGCCTTCCAGTTTTCGCAAGGTGTTGTTGATTTCAAATGACGCAATGGCCTCAACAAATACCGTTTGCCCTGAGGCAGATTCATCATGAATGACTCCGCCAAGGGACCTTTTATCGGCGGCATGCAGCGGAATAACTGCCCGGCCATTTCTAATCGTGATATCACTGTTTTCAGGAACCCAACCTGCTTTTTTTGCTACATCAAACGCTTTTTTTGTTTCGCGCAATACCTGTCGTTGGTTTTGGGCAATTTCTTTTCTGATCACAGCCAGTTCGGGTGAGGCCTGATCTTTTATAATTGCTTTGCTGTCAATGATTTCATCTGCCTTGGCCCACAAAAATTCGGGAATAAAAACATCTTTTGCCAGGGCCTTTAGTTCAGGATATTCGGTTGCAGGGGTTTGTAAAAAGTAGGTTCTAATTGCTTCTAAAGTATAAAGAACTGATTTTAAACTAAAGAGAGTCTCCTGATCTACATAACTTCCGGGAGTGGTAACCTGGGCCAATTCAGGACGCAGATCGTAATAATCCTGCGTGGGAAACGATTTTCCTGTGGTGGTTAGCTGGATGAATTCCATCACCTGGTCGAGCATTCTTTTAACCACATCGGGGTGGTATGAAAAACTGATTTTCTCTACCATGTTTTTCCCCATGGTGCTGATGCACAACTTGGAAATATGGGCTCTGATTCGATCGAACCCGATTTTTTGTTCAAAATGTTCAGGAAAAGTATTCATCGCTGCAAAGGTAGAAAATGCCGTTGAACATTAACTATGTTATATTTGCGGTCTGATTTTTCATAATTACAGTTTTTTTTTATCCAAAGGTGATTGAAAATCACTCATTGGATAAAATATCGAGGTCATGTATGAAAAATTTTACAATTTTTGTGCATTAACAATGGTTATAATTTGATAAAGTTTCAATATGTCTGATTTCACAAGTCAATATCAATGCGTTGGATGTATGTTGCAATCACCCATATTCAAATTGCTGTCGAGTGAGGAGCTCTTCAAAATTGAAGAATGCAGGGTGGAGGTGACCTATCATCCTGGCGAAACCATCATAAAGCAGGGAACTGCGTGTACACACGTCATTTCATTCGCTCATGGTCTGGCGAAAATGTACCTCGAAGGCGATGGTCGAAATGTTATTTTCAGACTCATTGTCCCCGGTGATTTTGTTTCGGGGGCGGGCTTATTTGTAAACAACAGGCATCACTATACCATGACGGCGTTACGTGAATCGCATATATGTTTGATTGATAGTCTTGTATTTATCGACATTTTGAGGTCGAATCAGCAATTTTGGGAGGAGTACCTCAGGCATACGCAAACCCGGCAAATATTTTATATGGATAAGTTGTTGAGGCTTTCGCAAAAAAACAGTCGTGGACGAATTGCCGACATACTACTTTATTTGTCAAACGACATATACAAATCCAACACCTTTGAGATGGATCTGTCGACACCTGAGATTGCCGAAATGACAAGCATGTCAAAAGAAAGTGCCGCTAAGATTATTAAAGAATTTTGCCAGGAGAAGATTATTTGTTTTGATGAAAAATCTTTTCAGATCCAGAACAGTGGTTTATTACAGGATATAAGCAAAAAAGGATGACCCGAAAGTCATCCTCAATCAATTAATTTGATAATGAAATGGTGATTAATAGAGTGCTTCGTGGCATTCAAAACATTTTGTTACCATCCACTCGTCACCGATATCTTCGGGATGATTAAATACCAAACTGCTATCGCCGGTGGCATACATTAAATTGTTGGGTGGACCCTGAGCCTTGATATCATGGCATAAATCGCAATCGTTGGTGATTACCCGGCCTTCTTCGCTGGTAAATGAATTGTTGTGGCAGCGGAAGCAACCATTCGATTCAATGTGGCCGATGTAATTGGGATATTGTGTCCATTGCGCTTTCATGAAAGGAAAGATATTGTTTGAATATCCCTCCTGAAGAGCTGCTATCGCCTGATTAATTTTTTCTCCATCAGTAGAAAATACTTCAGGGTAGTTTTCTTCGTAATATTCCAGGACTTTCTGTTTTATGCCGGCCATGGCACTGTCCTTTGTTGAATATTCTGTTTGAAGGATACCCATTGAAGTCAGTTTAATATTTGGGAGTGTGTTGGAAATTTTACCGGTCCGCATCGCCATATCAAAAAAGGCAGAAGGGCTTTTGTAATTGTGTGAAGGCCTGTTATGACAATCCAAACAATCCATTTCACGAAGCTGGTCGGTATAATTTTCAGGTACTTGAGAATCAACATCTCCATCCCGATAGGTAGTTACTTTACCCGTCTTTAAGTTGGTATAAATGACTAACCCGATGGAATCGCGTTTTCGCGACAAAGGCAGGTATTCCATTTTAACCTCCGGGTTGATGTGCCAGTGGATTCCTTCATGAAGACCTTGTGCACTAATCTTGGGCCCCGTTTTCATCAAGAGGCTGATGTCCCATTCGCTGTTTTCTTCATTGGCAAGGTAATGCCGGTTGGTAATAAACTTTCGATCGTAAAATTTCTCGGGCCAATGACATTTTTCACAGGTCTCCCTTGCCGGACGAAGGCTGTGAACAGGCGTTTCGATGGGGGTTGGAAATGAATTGGTGAGTACCGAATATACCTGATACAAACCCGATAATTTGGAACGAACATACCAATCTGCCCCGCTACCTACGTGGCATTCTACACAATTTACACGGGCATGTGCCGATCCGTGATAGGTGACATATTCCGGTTCCATGACCGAGTGGCATAAGGTACCGCAAAATTCGTTGGATTCGGTATAGTGAAAGGCTTCGTAACTTCCAACCGAACTTAATAATAGAAAAACAGTACTTCCCAAAATGAATATAAGCAAGGCAGTCCGTTGTGCCGGATCGTTTAGGTTAACAATGGGCAATTTAGGAACTGTTTCATCCATTTTACCCCTGTTTTTTCTTAGCTTTTGGATGGCTCCAAGTGGAATCATCAACAGACCAATCACTAAAAAAACAGGCAGAATAATGTAAGTAATTAAACCGGAGTAGCTGTCCCCATGATCGAAAATAAGGGATACCGACATGAGAAAAACAATTGTTAAAAAGCTGATAAAGGCTAAAGCGGCCCCGGCAACGGTTGTCCAACTGTAAAATGAACGAGGTAGTTTCATTGTAATTGAATTTAATGGATTGTGAAGATAAGACAATCTGGTTAATTTAAATTAACCAGATTGTCTTATTTGGAATTGGTGCATATTTTTTAACATGAATTAGCAACCGGCCTATGAAAAACGAGTTTTATTATTGAATCAAACAAGCGATGCCAAACTAAATCATTGAAGAATATCCTACAGATCATACATGCTACATTTTCTAATGCAAGTTATTCTTCGTAGGATGATCCCTATTAAAATGAACTAAATTTTAATTGTTGGATGAGCAATTTTTTCCTTGGCCTCTTTGTAGTTAAATCCTTTAAAATGGGGGCTTTCAGCATTATGGCATGCAATACAGGTTTTTTCGTCTGGTATTTTCAACCCGTTAGCTTTTGCTTTTTCTTTGTCTTTCATGATGGCATTTGGAAAATATTTGCTTCCTCCTCCATGGCATGATTCGCAAGAAACGCCTTCTTCTACAGTAAGAGTAACGATTAAATCAGATTTAACACTCCCCGCAGTTGAGTGGCATTTTAAACATTTAGGGTCTTTTGCTTCATCACCTTTTAAGCTCTCCATGGCATGGGCATGTTTTGAGTCAGCCCATTTTTTGTACTGGTCACCTGTTGCAGGCTTATTGTGGCACATTTTGCATTTTTTTGCTCCGACGTATTCAAAATCCTGAGCCGTCAAAGCTGAGCTTCCTAAGAAAAACAGGAAACATCCGATCATTAAACTTTTAATTAACATAGTTGTAATAATTTGATTAATAATTAATAGATTCAAAAGTTGTTATTTTATGGTAGTTGAAATTATCGTTTATCTGGTTTTTTTGATAAAGTTTGATCATTGATACAATTAATGTAAGTGATATTTTCCCAAAATTAGTAATAATACCGTTTGAACTTTTTTTTTACCCATGATATTTTATAGGATGCAACTTTCGTTCCAAAAGCGATAATGTATGGTTATCCTGTTTACCACCTTCCGGATTCGCATTAATAAACACCCATCAATAATGAATACACAATTAACACAACCATGATCACGCCAAGTGACAAGAAAAGAAAACCAAAGAACCTTATTGTTCTCAACCAGGGTTTGGAGAATTCTTTTGTTACCACTACTGAATCCAGTTTGCCAGACTCAACCAGTTCCTGGTATTCACGGGGTCTGTCTTTTATATACTCTTCCAAAGGTACGTGGCCGGTGAAAATAACCGTATCCATGGGAAACGATTCAGGGCGCAGGTGGGTATTGAAAAAGTGAATGGTAAAGATAAACCCGGTGGCCAGCAAAGCCTCATCACTGTGAATTATTTGTGCCACGTTGATGACCCATCCGGGGAAGAATAGGGTAAAGAATTCAGGAAACCACAAGATGAGACCAGAGAATCCAATGACAGCTACCCCCCAGAACACGGCCATGTAATCAAATTTCTCCCAGTAGGTCCAACGGCCATATTCGGGACGTGGGCCCAATCCGAAAAACCACTTGATGGAAGCGCCTAAATCTTTAATATCCTGTTTGCTGAACATCAATGAGTTTTTACCGAAGAGAAATTCTTTCACACCTACACCTGCCTTGGCCCTTAACTGAAACAAGGTCAATAAATGGAAGGTAAAATATCCAAATGTGACTACCGCCGCAAATCGGTGAATGTTCCCGGCTGCTTTAACGCCCCCCAGCAAATTGGCTACAAATGTGGCCCATTCCATGTGGGCAAATTTCAGGGTCATCCCCGTAAGAGCCAATAACAGAAAACTGAGTATGACCAGTAGATGTGTGAAGCGTTGCCTTTTATTAAAACGCCGATAGTATTTCACAGGTCCTTCCGGTAGTTTGTGTTTGTTCTTTTTTCTCTGGTTTAATGATTGTGGCAACCATATCAGGGTGTGAAGCCCAAAGAAAGCAAAAACAGATACCAGCAAAATGGTCATCCCCCAAAATGAATAATACAGAACATCATTGTCGTTATGGGTGGCGTGAGTTAAATAGCCTGTAAATTCTAAAGTTGCATTGCTATGACATTGCTTACATGTGTTTACAATGTTTTTGAAACCCACTTTTGAATCTGGGTTCTCGACTTTTAGAATCTTATGTGCTCCATGACAATCTGAACATCGCGCGGCCTTCAGGTCGCCAAGCTGATAGGCTTTACCATGGTAAGTCTCCTTGTATGTTTCCGATAGTTTCTGATGACAAGAACCACATTGTATGGTTACCTCGTTCATGAACTTATCCTGATCAATTTCACTGATGACATGTGCCGAATGACAGGTAGTACATGTTGGATAGTGCAGCATGCTGGTATTGTCCCTGATGCTGTGATCGCTGTTGATATAATCTTCGTAAATACTCTTATGGCATTTGGCACAGGTACCAGGAATATTACTAGGGTTGACTGATGAGGCACTGTCCGCCTCTTTCAGTTCATGATGTGCTGTATGACAGTCGATACAAATGGCACTTACCAGCAATCCCTTTTCATTCAATCCTTTTCCATGGATACTGGTTGTATAATCGCTGTAAGCATTTACTTCCTTTAATTCGGTCATCAGGTTAGCTTGCCCGCCTTTTTTGTGGCATCCCCCGCAGAGCTTGGGAATTGCCGACCTGTAAGTTGGTGAAGTGTCGTCGAACTTCGACTTGGTTTGGTGTGTCCCGTGACAGTCAGTACAATAAGGTGCATCGGTCCGGTGATTCAAAAACGCTTTGCCATGGCCGCTGTCAAAATATACATTAGAAACAGCGTTGTGGCAATTGGAACAATCAACCCGTTTTAGTTCCTGACAAGGTCTCTCGAATTTTGAACTTACATCGGTGTGGCATTTTATGCAATTTATGTTGTAATGCACCGAATTGGCTATATGGGATGCATCAATACCTACAATGGTATCTCCCTTAAAGAGTTTCTTTATTGTCTTGTCGCCCTGATCATGACATGCCAAACATGAATTATTGGAGAAGGCTTCTTCAATCCTTTCGGTTTTTACGATATGAGGCGGGTGACAATCAGTACAGGCAGGAACTGCACCGGGGCGATCTTCCCAGAGTTCATTTTTAATTACCTTTTTATGAGTTTTTTCGATGCTCGCGTGGCACTTCATGCAGGTTTGTGCAACGTGTTTAGGCGCAACCGACGATCCCTTATCGCTGGCTGCCAATATCAGGTGGTTGCCATGGCAGTCGTTACAAGTAGCTGTAACGAGTAGTCCTTTTTCGAACAACCCCTTGCCATGTATGCCCTGACTGTAGTTCTCGACGATATTATGAACCGTAATATTGTATAGTCTCCCGATGGGTGCACCTTCTTTATGACAGTTTCCACATAAAAAAGGGATATTCATTTTATAGGTGCGCGATTTAGGATTCTGGGATGACAGTATGGTGTGAGTCCCGTGACATTCCTTGCAATCAGGTGCGTAGGGAGCATTGGCTTTAAAGGCTACGCCATGAATCCCTCTGGTAAACTCCATTTCCGCACCTTTATGGCAACTTCCGCAGTTTACCGCTGGCATTTTCTGAACACCATCGGCATGTGGAAATTCGCCAGGACTTGATTCTTTATGGCAAGAGGCGCATTCAACCTGATTATGCACCGAATTCTGTAACGTCGTTGCGTTCACGTAAAGGGAGACTTTTTTGCCGTTGATTTCTGTGCTTAAATCGTGGTCTTCATGACACATCAGACAATCGTCGGTCGACTGGGCAAATAAGCCGTTTGTGGCTAAGAAGATGGCTACAATGATTATTGTCCTGATAAAATTAAGGGTGTATTTTGTTATCTGCATCTTCCAAACATGTAGGGTAAATAGTTAATTTACAATGTCAAATAATCTATGGTGAATAAATTTTGTTGACAACGGTAGTTCTCGTGTAGATTTATATGTTTAAAAATCAATGCCATCCGTTTATCATGCTTTTAAAATTACTCAGAGGGGTTTTCCCTATGGTACAGAAATAAACATGAATAAATAGAAAAACGGACAGTGCAAATCCTGTAGTAATATGGACAAGTCCTGTAATATGAATTCCGCTAACGCCAAAAACATTTTTTATGATCATCTCGGGAAATATCAGGGCGAATCCACTCAGGATAAGAATGGGTAAGAGAAAATACATAGAGGCCACATAACTCAGCTTTTGAAGCGGATTGAATTTTCTATTCTCGGTGACAGGGAAAGGGGTTTTCTGATGTACGAAGATTCCATATATGTAATACTTTATTTGCACCATCAAATCCAAAATATATCCTTTTCGTTTGGCTTTGTAGAACCGACCATTGGAAGAAAACCTATTTCCGAACAAAAACATAAAATAGGCAATTGTAATAACGATTCCGGATACATTGTGCATCGTAACCGCCAAATCAAAATCTATGAATGAAAATTCAACAGATGAATACTGGAGACTTAAGCCTGTGAAGAGCAAAAGTAGAAATAGCACTGCATTTGCCCAATGCCAAATTCTAAGCCAGACCGGATATAGGTATAGTTTCTGTTCCATTTTATTTAGTCATTATTCTGATGATGGCATGAATTGTAATCCCCAAAAGGACAAAACCAAAGATGATGAGACTGGCAATGTTTAGATAGTAATTTCGATTGGCACCTATAATATAGTGATCTGATAAAATGGTCGCGTTGAAAAAACCAAGTTTGTTACGTTTTTCTGCTGTTTCAAATTTATACAATGTAGCCATCAGCAGCGAATTCTGTGAATGGCATTCAACGCACCGTCTTACGGCTTTTTCTTTTACCTGTACCTTATGTGCAATCAGCATCTCCTTGTCGATTTCGGTATGGCACTCAATACAGCGAACCTTACTAAAGTGCAGGGCCTGATTGGGCAGCCATTCATGGGTTATCAGAACATTGGGGTTGGTCAGATCCGAAATCAACTGGTACTTGTCTAAGTTGGCATGGCAACTCAGGCAGATATTGTTGTCGTAAACAATTACATTGTTGATGTTGTCGTTATTCCTCGCGTTAATCTTATAAGAGTGTGGGTTATGACACATCCAACAGGTAAATTCATCGCTGTGTTTGGTTGAATGTACACTTGCCTGGAATTCTTCCTCTATTCTCTCAAATTGATATTGTGCGTAGGTGTCGTCACCGCCATGGCAATCCATGCAGTTGAACTTTTGTTCCATCCGAAGCTCTCCATTGTGCGGAAAATTTTCGTAATCAGATGAATGGCAATCAGTACACATAAAACTTTTGTGATTGCTTTGATAAAAAGCGATTGAATCCATCACAAAATAGGGGTTCATCCGATCTTTAACTACCTTACCTGATGCTTCGTTGAAATAGTGGTAGGTTTTCTGACCATGACACTTAAAACACTGATGGTTAAATTCAGCATTTTCAAAAACAACGGTATCTTCAGCATAGGATGCAGATGCGGATACAATCATCCAAAATGAAATGACACCGATTACAATTGATTTTGCTACAAATCTGTTCATAGCTGATGGTTGATTAATATTCCCTGACAGATGCTTGCGGGTATCTGCCAGGGAATGGTGTTTTCAAGAAATAAAAGGTTAGCCTTGCATTCCCAAAACCAGAATTGCTAAAAACCCCAGAGTCGTGTGATGGTAAATCCAATCATGAAATCACCATTCAGGAAATCGTTCGAGTTGCGCATGTACATGTCCTGAGGTACGATTCCACTGGCGGTGGAAATGTAGACCTGAAAATCATGGGTTCCGGTAGAAGCTTGATATCCAATGGCAAAGTTCGGCAAGGAAGGATGTTTGAATCCTCTGTTCTCCGAAATACTTTTTATTCTCAATGGAACGTCATACTGGAAGATAATGGAGGATTGCGGGGAGAATTTAATTCTGCCTGAAATACCTACGCCTACCGCATCATGATCGTAAGAGGTGTCAACCAGGTTGTAATGCGAAAAACTGGTGTTTACCTGAAGGGATAACCAATCGTTGAATTTTTTTCCAACGATCAATTGCCCAAAATAGGATAACCTGTGGGTGGATTTATAGTCCAGGCCAAATACCTCTTTGTTCCTGCCATCGATGGCCATATTGCCGTACAAGGTAATGGAGACCGGCATGCTGTTAGAGCGTGTTTGTTTGAGCACAGTATATTTTACCTGGAAGTCGCTGTACATTCTATTCTTGGTAATACCGTATCCAATCATCAGGTTGTTGATCAGGGTATAGTTAAATCCAATGCGGATATTGGCCCCAGGGGCATAAATTCCATACAAATCCTTAATGCCATTGGCATTAAAGTTCCCAAACCGATGTTGAATAAGCATTTCAAGTGTTTTGGCCGCAGGTATTACTGATGTTTGGTTGTCGATTAGTATTCCGCTTTCAAAAGGTGAGCGAACGGGTTTGTCTTCAACAACGGTTTCTTCTTGTGCCACCAGTGATCCTCCCATAAGCAGGAACATCAGCAGGCCTATCGTGGTGTTTTTAATGAGTGTATTCATCGTTCAGTTTTTTAATTGTTTAACGCTCCTTGTTCAATCCAAAATAGCACTTTTGCGGCTTCAGCAGCTGAATATTTCTTCCAGGCATGTTTAGCCGTATTGGTTGGATTTGGCCAGGTGTAAATCTCACTGTCGGCGGGAACTGCCAGGTTTACTAAGCTCATGGCTTGGATACTGTTGTATGCGTTGTCAGCCCTTAAATCCGGAACTTGGCTACCCCCATGGCATGCGACACATTTTGCAGTGAAAATGGGTATTATTTCAGCTGAAAAACTAAGGGTGTCACCTGGCTCTGGTGGTGGCTCCGGAGCTGGTTTCACTTCAAAATCATACTGGCAGGAAGCAAAGAAAAGAGTAGCCACCAACAGAACGAATAACGAGGAATTGTAGTAACGTTTCATATCTTTTAATTTCTATGGTTTTTTAATTACTAAAAAGGCCTCAAAACTGAAGCCTTTTTTAGATCATTCATATTTCTTTATTACACTATAAAGCTTCTTTCAGGTTTGTAAGCAATTTTTTAACATACTTGGGATTGTGAACACCCAGGCTCTTGTCTTCGGTGAGGGCTTTGTAATCTAGGCAAGCTCCGGCAACAAGTCCTGAATATGTTCCGTTTACTGAATTGTCGCTTCCTTCGGCAGTAATACCGGCTGCGTCCAGTTTAACTTTTAACTCAGCCAATAAGATAGCAATTTCAGCCTGAAATTCTTCTGTCATTGCCTGTACATCTTCACCTTCATGGCAACCACTTACTTCGCAACCAGCAGTATTCAGAATTGTGGCTCCGTGATATTCGTAGCCCATCCACATGGAGTGACCACCTGATTGTGTTCCGTAAGCTTCGGCCATGTGACAGTTTACACAAGCATCAGCAATTAGCGTTGCATGAGCTGAGTTAACAAGACCATCACCAACTTCAAATAATCCCATACCTACACCAGCAAGGGTGTTGGATTGAGGACCATGGTGAACACCATAACGTGAGGAGGTAACTGTGATGTCAGCTCCGCCGGCTACAGGGAAAGGATCAACTGTACGACCCTGGTGACAACTGGCGCAAACATTGCCTTTACCAAAATTGTGGGTAGCGGTGGTGTTTCTGAGCGCAATAGCTGCATCAGATGGTACGGTTAACGCTAAGTCTGCCGCGGTGTAGGTTTGGTGAATTTCGTGGCATGTGTAACAGTTTTGTGGGTTTGGATTGTCAATCTTTGCACCAGTTTCGGTCCAAACATAACTGCCATCCAGATTGCCACGGAATCCCTGGCTTGTGTGACATGTAGCACATTCACCTTCGTTTCTTTCAAACGCTGATCCTGTAGCGTGCATGGATGCTGCCCATTGGTTTTCCTTTGCGTAAATAACCTGATTGCTGCTGTGGCATTCGACGCAGGTTGCTGTTCCGTCGGTTCCATCGGTACCATTGGTACCGTTTGTGCCATCTTTACCGGCAATCCCCTGAGGGCCCTCTTTTGTACAAGAAGCGCTGACGATGAGCATCAAGGCTACTGAACCGATAAAGAAAAAGTTGTTGATTTTTTTCATGATTATGATAATTTTAGTTAGAATGATTTCGCACCACAAGATTAAGGATTCTGTTCTTCTCTAATCAAATGGAGCGATTGACATGTATTCAAGTATAATTGTAATAAATCCATTTCTGATTGATATTTATCAATAAATTTGTTGATATTTGCAGTGGTACAACATGGATGTGAACTAAAGTGAACAAATGTACGAAATAAAATTAATATATGACAGAAACATGCCAGTCGAATAATTGTGCTGATTGCAATCGAAAGTTGAGCTTATTTCAGTCGTTAACTGATGGGCAGTTAGATAAAATAAATGAATCGAGGTTTGAGATCAGGTTTGGTGCAGGGGAAACACTGCTTAAACAAGGAGGACCTCTTACCCATGTTATGTGTTTGACAAAGGGCCTGGTTAAAATCCATATTGAAAACCATGGGGGAGACTGTTTTATCATGAGTGTTGTAAAACCGATGACCTTGATTATAGGTCCCGGTTTTTTAAGGGATAACCGGCACCATTACACAGTGACTGCTTTAACGGAGTCGTCTGCCTGCTTTATCCAGGTTGAATCCTTTAAAAAAGTATTGGAAGAAAACAGTCAGTTTGCTCTGGATATGATCGCTTTTCTAAATAAAAAAATCATCAGGCATTATCAAAACATTGGCAATCTGGCTCACAAACACATGCAGGGAAAACTGGCTGAAACGTTGATATACCTTTCAGAAGATGTATTTCAGTCACAAGAGTTTAAGTCGAATCTTTCGCGCCAGGATCTGGCAGAACTTACCGGGCTGACCAAAGAAAGTGTGATTCGGGTATTAAAAGAATGGAAAGAAGAAGGCATTGTGGATTCCAATTCCGATTATTTTAAAATTCTAAATAAAGATTCGCTGTTAAGAATCGGGCGAAATGGATAAGAGAGAAGCTGTTATCCTCATCATTCAGCAATGATTTCTCCACACGGAATTGACATGCAGATGCAAATGACATCATCTGGAGAATTGATCAAGAATTGATTTTTTAATTTGTACGAACCTTAATTCCGAATGCACCAGCATGGCCTGCAAGCAGGGGAGTCAGCTTCCAACTTCCCGACTCCCGACTTCTGACTTCTGACTTCTAACTTCTGACTTTTCCCTAAAACTCTTCCGCATGGATTTGTCCCGGGCGGTTTTTTTTGTGATCGATAAAACCATCGGTGGCAAGCAATTCTTTCATTCCCTCTATCATTCTTGGATTGCCACACAGAAAGATTTCAGTATTTTCGGGCAAGGGTTTAAACCCCCATTTTTCCTGAACGGTTCCCGACGCCCAAATATCTCCAATAAACCGGGTGTCTCCATCCCAGCCTGATGGTTCTTTCAAGGGTTCTGTAATGGTAGGATGATAGGTGAAGTTACCAAACAGACTTGCCAGTAATTTCAGCTCAGAAGAATAACCCAAATCCCAACTGTTAGCTGCCCCATGAATGACCATCATTTTCCCTTTCCTGGTCAATGCGTTGGAACGCAACATGCTCATGTAAGGGGCTACACCTGTCCCGGTGGCAATCAATACCACATTCCGTTCGGGGGAAACTTCGTCCAAGGTAAACATCCCGACTGCTTTTTTACCCATCCAAACCTGATCGCCAATGTGTAATTCGAACAACCTGGGGGTAAGTTGACCCGAATGAACCAGTGTTACATAAAACTCCACTGCATTTTCAGTAGAGGAAGATGCAATGGAATAAGCTCTTTTAATTAGTTTGTCAGTGGCGGGTGCTGCAAACTCTTCAGTTGATTCGATGCACCGTGGTGCTTCAGGAGGAAGTCCGAGGGCTACAAACTGCCCGGCTGTAAATGCAGGGAAACTCCATTCAACAGGTTTTACTTTGATGATTTTCATGATGGGTGATACTTGAATCGACTGTGTAATCACGCAATTCAATTCTCCTGACAGGTTCATATTTTCTGAAATTTGGTTTGAGCGTGCAAAAGTACAAAAGTTTGGCTTTTTACAAGGCTCATAGGTGCTTTTACTTATATTTGACTTCCTGTTTCATTCAAATTTTACGCATGCTTTCACTCAGGCCGTTTTTCATCCTTTTTAGTTTTTTCATCATGTCGTGTCAGCAGATGAACTCTGACAAACTCGATTTGAAAACGATGAATTGGACGCTACATTCATTGTCCGATTCGCTGATCATCGATTCCGTTAACCCGGGAGATGTTCACATGGCATTAATGTCGAAAGGGATTATTCAGGATCCTTTTTTTCGTGATAATGAAAAAAAGGTACAATGGGTTGGCGAAACCAACTGGAGTTTCAATACTGCGTTTGATGTGCCGGCTGCTATGTTCAGGCACGATGAAATATACCTGGTGTTCGAAGGTTTGGACACTTACGCTGAGGTTTGGATCAACGACAGCCTCGTACTTAAGTCTGACAATATGTTCAGGAGATGGGAGATTCCTGTAAAAGCCATCTTGCAGAAAAATAACAACCACCTTCAGGTTCGGTTTTTTTCTCCTGGTCCAATCAATCAAACAAAGGCAACTCAATATGGCGTCCCGCTTCCCGAAATCAGGGCCTTTACCCGCAAAGCACCCTATCAGTTTGGCTGGGATTGGGGACCGAAACTGGTTACAATGGGTATTTGGCGACCCGTTTATCTGGAGGCCTGGAGTGAAGCTAAACTTAAAGAGGTTTTTATTGATCAGCAAACGGTGACTGATTCTGTTGCTCAAATACTGGTGAACGTGTTGATCGAAAGTACCCAATCATGCAAAACTACCTTAACCCTGTTGGTTAACGAAGAAATAAAAACAAACATCCGGGTTGCCCTTCATTCGGGTATCAATAAGTTCTCTCTTCCAATCACCTTGTTCGACCCGATACTTTGGTATCCCAATGGGATGGGAAATGCTGATTTGACAAATTTTCGAGTCATCATGAATCAGGCAGGCAGAGAATCATTCATCAGCGTTGATGGCGGCCTGCGTAAGATTGAACTCATTCAGGAACCTGATGAATCAGGAAAAGGATTTTTGTTTAAAGTAAATAATCAGCCTGTATATATAAAAGGTGCCAATATCATTCCTCAGGATAACTTCTTGACTCGTGTAACAAGAGAACAAACCAGGGAACTGCTCCTGATGGCTTACCAATCCAACATCAATATGCTGCGGGTTTGGGGAGGGGGCGTATATGAAACCGATGACTTCTATGAGTTATGCGATTCGTTGGGGATAATGGTCTGGCAGGATTTTATGTTTGCGGGAACGGTTTATCCGGGAGATTCCACTTTTATTGAGAATGTATCTCAGGAAGTGAAAGAACAAGTTATCAGGTTGAGGAACCATCCGTGCATGGCACTTTGGTGCGGAAACAACGAAATTGACGAAGCCTGGCATAACTGGGGTTGGCAGAAGTCGCTTGGGTATTCTGTGATGGACTCATCTAAACTCTGGAACGATTATTGGCACCTTTTCGAGGAGATTATTCCACGGATAGTAAAGGAACACGACCCCCAAACCGACTATGTGCCAAGCTCCCCCGCTAATGGATGGGGAAGGGAAAAGGCCTATCAACAAGGGGATGTGCACTATTGGGGCGTTTGGTGGGGAGACATGCCCTTTGAAGAATACAACGTAAAAATCGGGCGGTTCGTTAGTGAGTATGGTTTTCAGGGCATGCCCGATCCAAAAACCATCGATTCGTTTACTATGCCCGGAGACCGAAACCTGGATTCGGAAGTGATGGCTGCGCATCAAAAGCATTCGCGGGGCAAAGAACTAATTCGCGAATACATGGAGCGCGACTTTAAGGTTCCTGAAGATTTTGAGGACTATATTTACGTAAGTCAACTTTTACAGGCCAGGGGTATGAAAACGGCCATCGAGGCACATCGCCGGGCAAGGCCCTACAACATGGGTACCATTTACTGGCAGTTAAACGACTGTTGGCCGGTAACATCCTGGTCGGGAATAGATTATGACCATCACTGGAAAGCCATGCAGTTTGCAGTTAAAAAGGCTTACGACCGTTTTTTGGTTTCATTTGTGGAAGACAACGACAGCCTCGCCATCTGGGTGGTTTCCGATTGTTTTATTGATAGAAATACAGTACTGCGGTGGCAGCTTATGACCTTTGATGGAGATACACTAAAAACAGGCTCCACAGGATTTACCTTGCCTGCCGGAAGCAGCGTGGTAGCTGCCCAACTGTCGTTAAGAGATTTTGAAAAATTCAAACACAAAATGAAACAAGTTGTTTTAAAGGCCGGAGTATGGGACAAGAGCGACTTGCTGGTGGATGCCTTGTATTATTTCGGAAAGCCAAAAGAGTTGATTTTGGCTGAAAATAGCGGGATACAGCTTTCGGTTGAACCTGTTTCGGATGGATATTTGCTCACCATATCAGCAGAAAAATTGGCCAGGAATGTGTGGATACAAACAAACGTGGAGGGGAGTTTTAGTAATAATTTTTTTGATGTGCTGCCGGGAGAATGGGTGCAGGTATTATTTAGCTCCTCCCGTCAAGGGATGGTAAAAGAAGATTTTAGGTTTAGGAGTTTGGGTGAATTACATTGACTACCCAATGTGTTGAATGTTATAAAATGTCACCAATAATCAATTAAAGAGTTTAATTTTTAGTCCTGGTCATTATTTAAAACGTTCACTGTTTTGAAGTTAAACCACCTTAAGAATTCTATTGATAAGAAACTCTGCTAATTATTGAAAAAAGCAAGCTGTTTTCTCCCTTTCAGCAATATGGCACAATAATTGTCGTTTAAATATGAATCAATTTTAATAAACCATCAACTTAATTGAATAATATGAAAAAATTATCATTTCTATTGTTTGCCTTTTTTGCAGGCATACTCTTATTGTCATCATGTAGCAAAGACAACGAAACATTTAGCCCACCAACACTTAATTTTATAGGTGGTGCCGGTTATATCGATCAGGATGAAACCATCCCTGCCAATACCTTTTTCAAAGTAGGTATCGCGGCATCGGCCAATACACAATCCGGCGAAAAGTTAGCTACCTTGCGACTGACCAGAACGATGGACAATTCAACATTCGTCGACACCACTTTTACAATTAACGACGATCAGTTTAATGCTGATTTTACGTTTAATGCACAGGCAGCCGGAAAAGTAGAAAAAATAACCTTTTTATTGACTGATAAAAATGCCCAAAGTACCAGTATCAGTCTGACTCTGACCTATGAATCTGTTGGTGTTGCTGTTTCAAAAAACGTAGATGTGCTCATGGGTTCCTTTAATGACGATTATGGTAGTTTTTACTCCACTGTCAATCAGGCAGCTTATAATATTGCAGATGCAGGAACCCGCCAGGCAGATATTGACTTCCTCTATTATTTTGGTGCTGTAAATGGATCATCCATTGCTTCTCCTGCCGATACAAAAGCCAATGAAGTTTATGCTATGGGTTCGTGGACCGTTAAAAATGAGACTGTGTTCTCGAATACAACTCTTACAGCCACCGATTTTGACGCCATTGGTGATACCTATTTGTTCCCTGCATTTACTGGAACAGCTTCATCCATTACACATTTAGCTGTTGGCAATGTAATTATGTTTAAAACGGTTGGACAAAAACTGGGTTTAATCAAAATAAACCAAATTACCAGTCGTGGCGACTATGCCAGCATCGATGTGATTGTAGAACAATAAAAGATTAAAATATCCAATGAAAAAATCGCCTTTCCACAGTGAAGGGCTTTTTTTTTTGCCTGGTGGTTTGCTGTTTTTATTGAATTTGCCTATTAAATCTGAATTGCGATAAATGGGCTTTTAAACTTTACAGAAAAAAATCTCATCTTTGTGAAGTATTTAACAGCAACTCTATGACCAGCCAAACCAAAAACTACACTTCAGCCTTTATCAGCCTGACGTTTTTATTTTTCCTGTGGGGATTTATGACCGTACTGAACGATATTCTGGTCCCCTATTTAAAAGGAGTTTTCGAGCTTAACCACACCCAATCGATGTTGGTTCAGTTTGCCTTTTTTATGGCTTATTTCGTGGGCTCGGTCATTTATTTTATTGTTTCGGCCTATTATGGCGATCCCATCAACCGCATCGGGTATAAAAAGGGACTTATATGGGGCTTGATCATATCCGGCATCGGGGCACTGCTGTTTTATCCGGCAGCGCAATTTCATGCCTACGGTCTGTTTCTGAGTGCGCTTTTTGTATTGGGATTGGGATTTACCCTGTTGCAAATCGCCGCCAATCCTTATGTTTCCATACTAGGTTCTGAAAAATCAGCTTCATCACGACTTAATCTGGCACAGGGATTTAATTCACTTGGCACCACCATCGGACCCATCTTGGGTGGTTTTTTGGTGTTCACCTTTTTTAAGGATTCGCAAGGTGCCGATGCGGTGAAAATCCCTTATCTGTTTTTTGCTTTGATATTCTTTCTCATGGCGGGATTTATCCGCATTACACCGCTTCCGCGTTTTACCAATCCCGATGAAGTAAAAGGAGGCTTTGGTGCCTTGCGTTATCGCCAGTTGGTTTTCGGAATGATGGCTATTTTTATGTACGTCGGAGGCGAGGTGAGCATCGGAAGCATGATGATAAACTACCTTAAATTACCCGAAATAGCCGGGTTAACGGCCACCGAGGCTAGCAAATATGTTGCTTTTTATTGGGGAGGACAAATGATAGGCCGTTTTCTGGGAGCCATTTCGTTAAGTAAGATGAGCAATTCAGTATTAAAATATTTACTCATGGTGGGCGTTACTGCCGTTTCGTTTATTGTCGTAGGTGTTTTCAACGATTTTGCTACGGCTTCTATTTACGGAATTTTCCTGTTGGCCAATCTGGTGGCTTTTATCATCGGAGGAGCCATGGCCAACCGGACTTTGTACCTGTTTGCCATCATCAACATCCTGTTGTTGGTTGTTGCACTGACCAATACGGGAGCCATTGCCATGTGGTCAGTGATTGGCATCGGGTTATTTAATTCCATCATGTGGTCAAATATTTTCACCTTGTCCATTGCCGGGTTGGGTAAACATACCAGTCAGGGGTCCTCGTTGTTGGTGATGATGATTCTCGGAGGGGCTCTTTTACCCATTTTTATGGGAATGATAGCCGACAATTACTCGGTTCATCTGTCGTTCATCATTCCGGTGTTCAGCTATTTGTACATTGCCTTTTATGGTTTGGATGGATACAAACCTTTTCCTCACCACAGGGTGGCCGAAGTATCTGAAGAGGATTAACTTTCAGTGCGTTTATCAATATAAGTTTAGGTTTCAGAATAGTTAACGATGCAAAACCGACGAAAATTTCTTCAAACGATGGCTGTAGCCTCTGTAGCCGGGATGTTGCCTGGCGCGGTGAGGGGAAGCTCCATACTTCCATCCTCCAACACGGATGAGATAGCCCTGCCCGTCATTATTTCCACCTGGTCGCATGGATTGGATGCAAACCTGGCAGCCATGAAAGTGCTGAAAGATGGTGGATCTGTACTCGATGCCGTCGAGATGGGCGTTCGTGTACCCGAAGCCGATCCTGAAAATACCAGCGTTGGACTGGGTGGATTGCCCGACCGTGATGGACATGTAACGCTTGATGCCAGCATCATGGGGCCTGATGGAGGTGCCGGATCGGTGTGTTTTTTAGAAGGAATTGTTCACCCCATTTCTGTTGCCCGGATGGTCATGGAAAAAACCCCCCATGTGATGCTTGCGGGCGAAGGAGCCTTGCAGTTTGCACTTGAAAATGGCTTCAAAACAGAGAATCTGTTGACACCTGCCTCTGAAAAAGCATGGAAACACTGGCTAAAAGAGAAGAAGTATGAACCAAAGGCCAATTGGGAAAAAGATCCCAATGCTTACCACGACACCATCGGATTGATAGCGCTTGATAATAGCGGAGACCTGGCCGGTGCCTGCACCACAAGCGGCATGCCCTTTAAAATGCATGGTCGGGTGGGCGATTCACCCATCATTGGAGCCGGTTTGTTTGTGGACAATGAAGTGGGCGCTGCCACTGCCACCGGGATGGGCGAATTTATGATGAAAACTTTGGGTTCGTTTTTAGTGGTTGAGCTCATGCGGCAAGGCAGAACTCCACAACAGGCCTGTGAGGAAGCCATCATGCGTATTATATCCAAATATCCGAACCTTGAAAGAACCAAAGGCGGCATCATGCAGGTAGGCTATATCGCTGTGAATAAAAAAGGTGAGGTAGGTGCCTATAGTCTGGTGCCTGGGTTTCAATATGCTCTGTATCAAAATAATGAAAATCAATTGTTTGATAGCCATTCTCATTATTCAAAAAAGCAATAACATGCGAATTAAAAAATCGACTTATGCACTCCTTGCTTTCGGTTTGTTGTTCATGATTTCTTGTAATCAAACAAACAGTAACGATCAATTATCTATCATCCCGGTTCCGATGCAGTGGCAAACAAACAAGGAGTATTTCGCGATAAGCGGAAGAACAAAATTGATCTGCTCAAAGCATATTGAAGCCAGAAAGGTAGCGGAATATCTTGCAAAAAAAATTGGGAGTTACACACAGTTTACCATCGAAATTGAGGATGAGGTAGAAAGTGAATCCAATGACAATACGATTTTACTGAAAATTGACAGCTCCTGTAACAACCTGAACAGCGAAGGATACCGTTTAAAAGTTCATTCAGATGGAATTCAAATACAGGCCAACTCGGCAAAAGGGTTGTTTTATGGAGTTCAGTCGTTGTTGCAAATGTTCCCCCCTGCATTTTATAACAGTGTAATCACTTCAGAGATCATTGTTTCCGGGGTCGAAATTACCGATCAGCCTCGTTTTCCGTATCGCGGTATGCACCTGGATGTGAGCCGGCACATGTTTCCGGTTTCCTTTATCAAAAGGTACATCGACCTGTTGGCCATGTACAAGTACAATACTTTTCACTGGCATTTGACCGACGATCAGGGTTGGCGAATCGAGATTAAACAATATCCCAAACTCACCGAAATTGGTGCTTTCCGCGATTCCAC
Organism: Bacteroidetes bacterium HGW-Bacteroidetes-16; assembly: GCA_002840975.1. Lineage (GTDB taxonomy): Bacteria > Bacteroidota > Bacteroidia > Bacteroidales > F082 > UBA6244. The sequence continues at coordinate 9,295 of PHDN01000012.1, read as the reverse complement.
GCTGGTCGGTCACAGTGATAAACTGCCATTGAAATATGATGGCGTACCTTACGGTGGATATTACACCCAGGAGCAGATAAAAGACATTGTGCAATACGCCTCCGACAGGATGATCACCATTATTCCGGAAATTGAAATGCCGGGGCATACTTTGGCCGCATTGGCCGCTTACCCGGAATATGCCTGCACCCAAGGGCCTTTTCAGGTGGCTGGCACATGGGGTGTTTTTGAAGATATTTACTGTCCCAAAGAAGAAACCTTTACCTTTCTTGAAAATATACTAACCGAAGTCATCGACTTGTTTCCGGGCACCTATATCCATATTGGTGGTGACGAAGCCCCCAAAGACAGGTGGAAGGAAAGTGCTTTTTGTCAGCAATTGAAAAAGGAACAGGGCTTGAAGGATGAGCATCAATTACAAAGCTATTTCATCAGGCGGATTGAGACCTTTTTAAACGGCAAAGGCCGCAAACTCATTGGTTGGGATGAAATACTGGATGGGGGCTTATCGCCCAATGCCACCGTGATGTCGTGGAGAGGTGAAAAAGGAGGCATCGCCGCCGCACAGCAGGGGCATGATGCCATTATGACGCCGGGGGCCTATTGTTATTTTAATCATTATCAGGCTGAACCTGAAACTGAACCGTTGGCCTTTGGTAATTATCTGACACTTAAAAAAGTGTATTCCTATGAGCCCGTCCCGAAAGAACTCGATAGTGCAGAAGCTGTTCACATACTAGGTGCCCAGGGCAATGTCTGGACCGAGTATTTAGCGAATCCCGAAAACGTAGAATATATGGTTTTACCCAGAATGGCGGCATTGGCAGAGGTGGATTGGTCTCAACCAACAAATAAAAACTGGAAATTTTTTTATCAGCGGCTTCTGGTTCATTTTAAGGTGTATGAAGCTTTGGGATACCATTATTCAAAAGGCTCCTACAAGGTTAATATAATGACGACTTCCGACAGTGCAGGTGTCTGGAATATTGAATTACAATCAGAAATTCCCAATGCACAAATCTACTATACCACCACTGGTGACGATCCGGATTTGTTCTCCACAAAGTATGTGAGTCCTTTCTTGGTTGACACCTCTTCCACGATAAAAGCGGCCATTATCGAAAACGGTACCATGAAAAGTGTCAGTAAGCAGATAATAAGCAAACACAAGGCCTTTGGTGCAAAACTTACGTTAAAGACCAATCCCGACAGCAGGTATGCAGGTGGTGATGCCTCAATATTGGTGGATGGTTTGATTGGCGGTAATGGTTTTTCGGATGGTCATTGGATTGGCTTTAACGGCAACGATCTGGAGCTTGAGATGGAGTTGCTGCATCCGGATACCATCAGGAGTGTTTCGATGCGCTTTTATCAGGATCAGCCGTCCTGGATTTTTCTGCCTCAGGAGTGGAGCGTTACCCTGTATGATATGGAAAAGCCTTCTTATGTGAAGGGATCGTTTAGCTTTCCGGTAGATTCGGTTGATAGCCAGGTTGCCATTCAGGAAGTAAAAATAGTGTTGGCTCCAGCACTCAGGAGTAAATTGGTAATCAAAGTAACCGGCCTGAAGAAAAACCCTGCCTGGCATCCCGGAGCAGGGGAAAATGCGTGGTTTTTTGTGGATGAGATTGCTGTAAACTAAAGGACTACGATCCGCTTTTTGGAGAAAATTTGGAACCGGGGTTGTTTTTTATTACAAACTACCAAGAACTTTTCCAATCTGCAGTTTTCAGATTAAATGACCATCAAAAATACCGCCATGCTCATTCCGCCAACCAACATGATGATAAAGGTGTAAGGCAGTATCGACCTGGCTTTTACTCCGGTGATGGCCAACAACGGAATGGCCCAAAAAGGCTGAATCATGTTTGTTAGTTCATCGCCATAGGCCAGCGCCATAATGGTTTTTGGAACCGAAGCACCCAATTGCAAGGCAGCATCCATCAAAATCGGGCCTTGTACGGCCCATTGCCCGCCTCCGCTGGGAACGAAAAAGTTGACCACCGCCGCACTGATAAATCCCATCACAGGCAAGGTAGACGCACTCGAAACGGACACCAGACTTTGTGTGAAAATGGCTGCCAAACCAGAGTAGTTCATCAATCCCATGATACCCGCGTAAATGGGAAACTGAATCATAATCCCACTGGAGCTGACAATGGCCAGGTTCACTGCTTTCATAAAATCATGCAGGTTTTTGTACAACAACAAGCCCAAAGCCAGCAAAATTAGGTTAATCAGGTTGATGTTCAAAGCCGAAATCCCTTGTTGAAAAAATTGATATACAGCCATGACCACAAGTGCCAATCCCAATGCAAAACCCGGGTATTGTCGCCTGGAAGGTTTAAGTTCAGAAAAATTTACTTCCGGCAACTCATTGGCAAGCGAAATGGGGGATTTTTTCCACCTTGAAATCAATACCAGGGTCAATGGAATAACCATGAGTAGAAAACCGTTTAATCCAAGGTTTAAAAATGAAAGCAATGTTTCACTTACCGGAATAACCCCAATTTTATCCTGCAAAAAATGACCACTTTCGGCCACCTTTAACGGAGCACTTCCGCTAAAGCCGCCATGCCAGACCATCATTCCTGTGTAAGCGGCAGCCACCAGCAATGGATAGTTAAGTTTCATCCCCGACTTACGGGCATGTTCACCAATGGCACGCGCCAGCAAGGCACTGAAAATCAGCCCAAGTCCCCAGTTGAACAATCCCAATAACATACTGAAAAAAGCAGTAAACAGAATGGCTGTTGCATTGCTTGTGATTTTATTCAACAATACCTGAATGACGCGCTGAAAAAAGGGCGTCAGAGCCAAAACATTACCCAATACAAGGATCAGCATCATCTGCATCGAAAAGGCGAGCAGATCCCAAAAGCCGCGTTGGTAAAAATCGAGTAGTTGTAATGGGTAGAAGACGCGTGTGGGGGAGGGTTTCGTAAATATCAGCGCCAGTGCAAACACCACAAAGCTCAGAATAATAGCCAGTGCCAGTGGAGAGGGGATTTTAAACCGGATTTTTTTCACCATATTTAAAAAGGTTGTGTTTTTACTGCCAGTAGTCAAATGTACACAATTCACCAAAAATAATTCAATATTGATAAAGCTTGCTGAAGTTTGGAAAATCACTACTGATCACGGTAACCAGGCTCATTGCAGTTCAATTCAATGATCATTGGTTTCAACCCTCATTTTTCCTATTTTTGCCACACCTCAAATCCAGGTAAATGATCAGCATTAACAATGTCAGTGAGCGGTTCAGAAAAACCCAGACCTGCGTCATCATTCCCACCTACAACAATGCCAAAACATTGGCCGGGGTAATTGATGATGTATTGCGCTATACCGATCAGGTGATTGTGGTGAATGACGGGTCGACAGATGAGACACTTACCGTGATGGAGAACTACCCTAACCTCCAGTTATTGAGTTATGAAAACAACGTGGGCAAAGGTTGGGCTTTGCGCGAAGGGTTTCGCCGGGCGTTGAAACTTGGTTGCCAAAATGCCATCACCATCGATTCCGACGGACAGCATTACGCCGATGATTTGCCTTTGTTTATTGAGGCCTGTGAGAAAAATCCGGGCGATCTGATCCTCGGTTCCCGAAATATCCGGGCCGAAGGAATGTCGGGCAAAAGCACCTTTGCCAACAAGTTTTCCAATTTCTGGTTTTGGGTCGAAACGGGTCTTTGGTTGCCGGATACCCAGTCGGGTTTTCGGCTTTATCCCATCGGGCGTCTTCAAAATATAACCTTTTTTACCCAGAAATATGAGTTTGAAATAGAAGTCATGGTCAGGGCCGAATGGAATGGAATAGGAATAATTCCCATCCCCATCCGCGTTTATTATCCCCCAAAAAGCGAAAGGGTAAGCCATTTTCGTCCCATGCCAGATTTTACACGCATCAGTTTGTTAAATACGGTGTTGGTTTTAATAACGGTGACGCTGGTTTGGCCTTACAAGCTCCTGCGGTATCTGGCCAACAACAAAATATCCGCCATCGTGAAGGAGCAGCTTTCAAAACACAACGAAAGCAACCTGAAAGTATCCATTGCGCTGGGTTTTGGCGTATTTATGGGCATTATTCCCATTTGGGGATTTCAAATGCTGGTGGCCGCTTTTCTGGCTCATCTGCTGCGGTTGAACAAAATACTGGTGCTTACGGCTTCCAACATCAGCATCCCGCCTCTCATCCCCTTCATCGTGTATCTGAGTTTTGAACTGGGTAAACTGTTGGTAAACAAGCCTGTAGTGTTTACTACCGAGATGATGTATTATTTAAAGGATCAGGTGATGAAAGGACATTTTTACAGCACACTCAACGAGTTTGGTTACAGCATATTTCAATATGTGCTGGGAAGTGTGGTGCTGGCCATCGGGATGGGATTGTTGGTGATGCTTGTATCACTGGCGATATTTTCTGTTTTCAAACGCTCAAAAATCGAAGCTTAATTATGAGTCTGATTTTTCAAAACCTATATAAAATCATTGATAAATTCAGGCTTATATCGCTGATAATCCTGCTGATTCTGATTGGTTTTCTGGCGTTGATGGCCTCCCGCCTGAAACTCACGGAAGACATCAGCCAGGTGCTTCCGAAAAGTGAGTCCATCGACAACATGAGCTTTGTGCTGTCCAATTCCAGGTTTCTGGATAAGGTGGTTTTTCATTTTTCCCTAAAGGATACTTTGGCAGAACCTGAACCTGAGCAACTTTCACGGTTTGCCGATCTGTTGTCCGATTCGTTGATGCACTCCTGTTATCCTGAATTGCTTACCTCCATCGACATGGCTCCCGATAACCAATCCATGCTTGAGTTGTATGGAATCCTGAACGGCTACCTGCCCCTGATACTCGATTCGACTGATTATCAGCACATGGACAGCCTGATTTCGAGGGCACAGATACGCAAAACCCTGGAATCCAATTATTCCACACTAATTTCCCCAGTGGGCCTGGCCACCAAGAAAATGATGGCCTCCGACCCTTTGCACTTTAACCTGATGGGTTTAAAGAAAATACAATCCTTCAACATTAATGAAGGTTTTGAGTTGTACAATCAGTATTTTCTGTCTACCGACAAACGGCATTTGCTGATGCTCATTACACCATCGGCCACAAACAAAACAACATCCAATCAAAAGCTCTTCGAACAGGTGGATACCTTTATAAATTCCATACAAAAGTCTGGTCTTGAAAAGGTGAATGTAATATATTTTGGTAATCCCGTGGTTGCATTGGGCAATGCCACCAGGATAAAGAAGGACATCATGATTACGGTTACATTGGCCGTAATTGCCTTGCTGGTTGTTATTACGCTGGTGTTCAGACGAAAACGCACCTTTATTATTATTTTCCTTCCGGTGATTTTCGGGGCGTTGCTTTCGTTGGCCATCATATCTCTTTTAAAGGGACAAATGAGTGCCATTTCACTCGGAATAGGTTCAGTCCTGTTGGGCATTTCTGTGGATTATGCCCTGCACATTTACAGCCACTTTCGACAAAACCGGACGAAAGAAAATTTGTTCAGTGATCTGGTAACGCCTATCCTGTTGAGCAGTTTAACTACCATGTCAGCATTTTTTACTCTGCTTTTTGTCAACTCACATGCTCTTAACGATTTAGGCTTATTTGCCGGCATTAGTGTCATGGGAGCAGCACTTTTTTCATTGATTGTGTTGCCACACCTGATCCCCAAATCAGATGAAAATGAAAAAATTCCGTACGGACTGATCGACCGTCTGGCTGCCTTTGATTTAAGCCGGAAGCGTGGACTGGGCTGGGTCATTTTCCTGTTGACAATGGTATTTTTGTTTACCATGCAAAATGTGGGTTTCGATTCCGACATGATGAAAAACAATTACATGAGCAGCAAGGTAAAAGAGGCTGAGAAGCAGATGGACCAAGTGAGCTCCATTTCGAAGAAAACCATTTATCTGGTCACGCCTGGCAAAAATGAAAAACAGGCTTTGGAAGCCAACCAGCGAATGTTTCATCATATTGAAAAGTTGAAAGAGCAAGGATTAATACAACAGGCAACGGTTGTCAACAGCCTGCTTCCTTCTCAAAAGTCTCAGGAAAAGGCTTTGGAAAAATGGCGTTTTTTCTGGCAACAACACAGCGATTCTGTGCGCGTCAGGTTACAGGATGAAGGGGCGACACTGGGTTTTAAGCCTTCGGCATTTCATCAATTTCTGGCCTGGACCAATCAACCATTCCACACGGTAAATGCCGATTCGCTGGGAGTGTTGAATGCCCTGTTTCTGGATAATTATTTTATCCGAAAAGACACCATTACCGCCATTATCAACGTTTTGAAGGTAAACGGCGATGCAGCATCCATTCAGAAAGTGTACGATGCATTTGACGGTAATCCTGATGTTTGGGTGATCGATAAACGGAAAATTACCAGCGATTTTGTAACCATCCTGAAAGATAACTTTAATAAGCTGGTGTGGATTTCAATCACGCTGGTATTTTTTATTTTGCTTCTGGCCTACGGACGCATTGAACTAACTCTGATTACCATGATCCCCATGGTGTTAAGCTGGGTTTGGACGGTAGGTCTGATGGGGATTTTTGGCATCGAATTCAGTATTTTTAATGTCATCATCCTGACTTTTATTTTCGGGTTGGGCATCGATTACAGCATTTTTATCATGCGGGGGTTGTTACAGGAATATAAATATGGGAATCACGATCTGTCGGCCTATAAAATCTCGGTCATCCTTTCGGGAATTACGACCCTGCTTGGGATTGGCGTATTAATTTTTGCACAGCATCCGGCTTTGAAGTCCATTGCACTCATGTCGATTATTGGAATTTTGTCGGTCATCTTTATTACCTTTACCCTGTTGCCCCGGATTTTCAGGTGGCTGGTTTCCTATTCGGGTGGGTTGCGCAACCGGCCCATCAATCTGGTTGATTTTATCTTCAGCATGTGGGCCTTGTTTGTGTTTGTGTCAGGTTCATTGATTTTAAGCCTGTTATCTTTGCTGATGCCTTTTGTGCCGGCATCAAACAGCAAAAAGAAATTATTTATCCACCGGATGTTCAGGGCGTTGACCTGGTTCATGATCTATATGAATTTCCTTTCAAAAAAGGATATTGTCAATCCCGATTGCGAAGATTTCAGTAAACCTTCTATCATAATAGCCAACCACCAAAGCCATGTGGATTTGATGATGCTGATGTTGCTAACGCCCCGCATTGTGATATTGACCAACTCGAGTAATTTCAGTAATCCCATGTATGGAAAAGCCCTGCAATATGCTGGTTTTATCGAAGTTTCAGGTGATTATTCAAGTGTGATTGATCAGGTGCGTAAACAGGTGGAAGAAGGATATTCTGTCGCCATTTTCCCGGAAGGGCACCGCACCGAAACCGGTGAAATTCTGCGTTTCCATAAAGGTGCGTTTTATTTGGCTGAAGAATTAAATCTGGATATTTTGCCCATTGTCTTGCTTGGACAACGCGAATGCCTGAAGAAAAGTGAACTGTTCCTGAAACGGGGAAGACAGATTACCCGGTTTCTTCCACGCATTAAACTGTCATCGGGTAAATTTGGGCAAACACCCCGCGAACAGGCCAAACAGGTGCGGAGCTATTTTAGTGATGAATTTCTGATCAGCCGCGATCAGCTTCAATCGACGGATTACCTTAGTGATTTTATCATTAAAAATTACATCTATAAAGGACCGATTCTGGAATGGTATACCCGAATCAAGCTCCGACTCGAAAATAACTATGCTTTGTTCGACCAGATCATCCCCCACCAGGCCGTTATTACCGATTTGGGCTGTGGTTACGGATTTCTGACATATATGCTTTCGATGCGATCGCAACAGCGAATGATCACAGGCGTGGATTATGATGACAAGAAAATTGCTGTGGCACAAAATTGTGCCCTGAAAAATGATCGGATACAATTCGTGTGTGCCGATATTTTGCAATTTAAACCTGAGAAATCAGATGTTTTTATACTGGCCGATGTGCTGCATTATCTTCCTCAAGAATTGCAGGTTCAGGTGATTGAAAAGTGTATTGGTCAACTACAAGCCGGGGGAATGGTAATTATCCGCGATGCCGATGCCAGCTTGAAAAGGAGACATCTGGGAACCCGGATTACGGAGTTTTTCTCGACCAATATTGGCTTCAACAAGGCAAACCACCAACTTGATTTTGTGTCGCGTAAGATGGTCATCGATGTGGCTTTAAAGCACAAACTGAAACTCGACATCATCGACAACACCAAACGGACTTCCAATTTGGTTTATGTGATAAGGAGTTTGACGGAAGAGATATGACCAAAGCTTTTTGTGTGTGATTTCAACCCTGATTCTAACTACCAATTCAAAAATTCTCTTTGTGTATCTCTGTGACTTCTTTGTGCATCTCTGTGTAACAACTTATTTGCTTTGACACAAAGAACCACAAAGAAGCCACAAAGTGACACAAAGGTGAAAATTTAATTATATTTGAGTATTCTTAAATACCATAAGCATGTTTGAAGACGATGATGAAAAAGAAACCGATGTAAGAGACCTTTCCATTTATAAAAAAGGGAAAGAAATTTTTGATGTGGTACGTCAAATCAGTGTCCTGATACCGGATGATAATGAACACCTTCAGGAAATAAATAGTTGGATGTTGAATGATGCGGCACAATTGACTGTAAAACTTGCCGGGGCACACAATGTTGGTTTTTATGATATGAAAATGGAAGCTGCCACCATCATCCGTAAGGCAGCCCGCGACCTGGTGGTGCACCAACACTCACTTAAGGAGTTCGGGTTTAAGCATACTGAATATTTTTCAATTATCAGGGAATTAATCGAAGAATACCGGTTGCTTTTTATCGATTGGGTTTCAGGATTTGATAAATTCGACTACATCATCGACCGTTGGGGTCTTTTTAATCCACCCGGCGTTGGACCCTTCGACCATGACCCGGATGACGATATCCCATTTGAAAACCCACTTCGGTAAAATGATAGATTATTCATGTTTCGCAGTTAAACCTATTTGATGGAAATCAGATAATTAATTTTAAATGCGGTATCCGATCTTCTCCCGTATGTGATAATTAAGTTTGTTGGATGAAATATCCAACAAATACCTGGAAATTAGGGAATATATCTGATCTTGCAGTCGGCTAAAGCCAGACTGCAATGGATGTCCAATAAATACAATCATTGTGGATGAATAGAATTAAATAGAATTTATCCCTTGCAGCTTGGCTTTAGCCAGCTGCAAAAAAAGTTCCTTCTGCTTTAGTAACAGTTAGCTAC
>PHDN01000038.1 GCA_002840975.1 Bacteroidetes bacterium HGW-Bacteroidetes-16 | reverse complement strand
GCAATTAAAAGAAATTGACAGGATAAACAAAATTACATTTCCGTCAATTTAGATAAGTTTCACAATCGGGATAGGTGCGAAACATTTTTAAACCTAGCTACTTACATCCTGCAGAGAACTATTTTGATTGGTTAGAAGCTGACAGACTGGTTGAATTTTGTCAAAACAATAATAAAAGACTTCATGGCCATACGCTGATATGGCACAATCAATTACCAGACTGGATAATGAACTTTCAGGGGTCTCAATCTGAATGGGAATTGATGTTCAAAGAACACATCCAAACTATTTGCCTTCATTTCAAAGGAAAAGTAAAAAGCTGGGACGTGGTTAATGAAGCCTTTAATGACAATGGAACCCTGCGTAACACCATTTGGAAACAAAAAATCGGTAGTTCATATATTGAGAAAGCATTCAGGTATGCACACGAAGCTGACCCTGATGCCCTGTTGTTTTACAATGACTATGACATCGCGTTAAACGAGACCAAGCGAAAGGCAATACTAAGTTTGCTCAATAATTTAAGACAACGGGGTGTTACTGTTCACGGGATCGGAATGCAAATGCATATCTCGGTTGTGCATCCTGAGAACCATCAAATAGCAGCCGCTTTAAAAGAACTTTCTGAGAATGATTTCAAAATACACCTTTCAGAAGTGGATATTTCTCTTAACCCATTAAGCCGGGAATTTGAACTTACGGATGAGTTGTTAGAAAGGCAGGCCAATAAATTGGCCGCCATCACATTGTTGTATAAAGAAATCCCATCCAGATATCAATACGGAATTACATTTTGGGGAGTAAGTGACCGGAATTCCTGGATTCGGGAGCATTTTAACAGGGATGATTATCCATTATTATTTGATGACAATTATGACCCCAAACCTGTTTATTGTAAATTTAAAGAGACATTATGAAAAAGATACTGGTAATATTCATGCTGAGTTTTGTGTTTTTAACAGGGAAAATTTATAGCCAGATCGCCCTGAGTTATTATCCTTTCCAGTCGGTTTTATCGGTAAGTTCAAATACCGACAAATTGCTTTGGGCAGATTTAAGAATCGAAACAAATACGTTTTTTTCAAATATCAATTTAGAATTCAACGCCATGGTAAATCTGAAAAGAACAGATTGGGTGAATTATTATTCCGGCCTGGGAATCAATGTAAACCCATTTTATGGTCTTGAAGATTTACCTTTTACAAATGGGACTGTATTGTGTGCCGGTGTCAGGATAAAGCCTGTTCAAAAACACAAGAATTTGCAGGTGGTATTTGAACTGTCACCTTACTTCAATAAGTATTTTGATGGCGGAATGGTCAGAACTTTATTGGGAATATCCTATAATTTATAGAAGCAAATGGGTTAAAACCAGTCTGCATGCATTTACTTTATAGCGGATTTTTTCCGGTTTTATCCGAAGTTAAGTCCTGTCGCAATTACCCCCATATTTGTCATGATTGCACATTGACTTTTTTTCCCTGCTGTAGTATGTTTGTATCCTACAAAAAAACTAATTACCAACTTTAATATTACTGCCATGGAAACTACTAAAATAAAGTCGATTACTATTGAAACCACCATTAACGCACCCATTGATAAAGTCTGGGAAAGGTGGACAAAACCCGAACACATACTTCACTGGAACAACGCATCCGACGACTGGTTCACACCCCGGGCCGAAAACGATTTGCGTGTGGGAGGAAAGTTTACATCGCGCATGGAAGCCCGCGACGGCAGCTTTGGTTTTGACTTTGGAGGCCTCTACACCTCAGTGAAAACCAATGATCATATCATGTACACTATGGATGATAAAAGGAAAGTAAAGGTTGTTTTTAAAAGTCAGGGAAACAGCACCCTGATCACCGAAACCTTTGAGCCTGAATCCGAAAATAGCCCCGAAATGCAACGCGACGGATGGCAGAGCATCCTCAACAATTTTAAGAAATATGTGGAGAAGTATGACAACCGGGATATCCTGCATTTTGAAATCAATATCAATGCTCCTGTTAAAGTGGTATATAACAGGATGTTTGAAGATAAGTACTGGCGTTTGTGGACCGCTGAGTTCAGCCCGACATCCCATTACAAAGGTTCATGGGAGAAGGGCTCAAAAATATTGTTTCTGGGCGACGATCCCGAAGGAAATATGGGAGGCATGGTCAGCCGGATCAGGGAAAATATCCCGGATAAATTTGTCAGCATCGAACACCTGGGTTTTGTAAAGGATGGGGAAGAGATTACCAGCGGGCCTCAGGTGGAGGACTGGGCAGGTGTTCTGGAAAATTATTCTTTCGCCGATCAACAGGGCCACACCCTGCTTACCGTGACGATAGATTCGAACCAGGAATTCAAACCCTATTTCCAGGAAACCTGGCCCAAAGCCCTGAAAAAACTCAAATCACTTTGTGAAACTAACTAACACTATATTCACCTATAAATTTTAAAATCATGTCAAAAGTCAGCACATATCTCAATTTTAAGCGAAATACCGAAGAAGCCTTTAACTTTTATAAATCCGTTTTCGGAGGCGACTTCGTGAGAGGCATCAACCGGTTTTCTGATATTCCCCCCATGGAAGGCATGCCTGCCATCGCCGAAGCCGACAAAAACCTGGTGATGCACATCGTGTTGCCTATTCTGGGCGGTCACCAGCTGATGGGCACCGATGCCCCTGAATCCATGGGATTTAACCTCAGTTTTGGAAACAATGTTTACATCAATCTTGAACCCGACACGCGGGAAGAAACCCGGCGGCTTTTCATGGAATTATCGGCCGGGGGCAAGGTGGAAATGGAGCTCCAGGATATGTTTTGGGGCGATTATTATGGAAGCTGCCGCGATCAATTTGGTGTACAGTGGATGTTTAACTGTCCAGAAAAGGCCAAATAACTCAATGAAGAAGCTCACTTTCTCAAAACATCAGCCAAACACTGAATTTGAATCTCACCGGTGTGAAAGCCTTTAAAAGCGGCGTGGTATTGTTGAGTTATGTGCCGCAATAGTTTGTAGTTGAAATTATAATTAATCAGAAAATTTCATGAAAAATCAGATAATTCCCTGTTTGTGGTTTAATGGCAATGCCAAAGAAGCCGCTATTTTCTACAGTACAATATTTAAAGACACGAAGTGGACTGAAGAAAACCCGTTTGTGTCTTCCTTTGAGTCATCGGGTCAAAAATTCATGTGTTTGAATGGCGGCCCTCAGTTTCAAATCAATCCCTCCATTTCGTTCTATGTGCAATGCGATACCAAAGATGAAGTTAACCAAGCCTGGGAAGGCCTGATTCAGGGAGGTTCGGTGCTCATGCCCCTTGATAAATACGATTGGAGTGCATGGTATGGCTGGGTGCAGGATCGTTACGGTGTAAGCTGGCAACTTTCGTTGAGTAAACCAGAAGATACCGGACAGAAGTTCGTGCCCTTTTTAATGTTTACGGGCGATCAAAACGGTCGAGCCGAACAGGCGATTCAGTTCTATACTTCTATATTCAAACATTCCGGGGTGACCGGAATACTCAGATACGGACCCGGTGAAAATGAAAACGAAAATGCCGTGAAACACGCGCAGTTCAGCCTTGGGAAAAATGTTTTTATGGTGATGGAGAGCTCGTTGTCACATGATTTTGGCTTTAATGAAGCCGTATCGTTTGTGGTGGACTGCGATACCCAGCAGGAAATCGATTATTACTGGGAAAAACTGTCGGCGGTGCCCGAAGCGGAGCAATGTGGTTGGCTGAAAGATCAGTTTGGAGTCTCGTGGCAGATCGTACCCTCTATTCTGCCCGAGCTCCTAAGCAATCCTGCCAAAGCTGAAGCGGTTACCACGGCCTTTATGCAAATGAAAAAGTTTGATATCGAAGCATTGAAAAGGGCATGAATTTTTAACCTACGAGGGTGATTTTCCAACAAATGGTTGCGTTATATTTGCAGCAAATGGTATTGCTCAATGAATCTTGTAATAATTAGATGGTTCGTATTGCTCGCATTTGCTTTGTCTTTTGGGTTGAATTCTTCATTAGCCCAATCGACATTCAAAATTGACAGCCTGGCTAAAGAGTTAATCTTTGCTGGTGATACTGCAACAAAAGTGAATATACTTCTGGCCATTTCAGGCGAACTTGAGGGTGAACATACTTCTGAAAGTCTGATATATGCGCAGAAAGCCTATGATCTTTCGAACAGAAACCACCTGAACAATGAGCGGGTACTGGCACTCATTAAGCTGGCATATATTTATAATAGAATCAGCAACTACCAAAAGGCATTTGAAACAGCGGAAAAAGCCATCGAAGCAGCATCAGATTTAAAACTGTCTTCTGAAATAGCAGAGGCAAAAGCGATTATGGCCCTGATTTATTATCAGCTTGGCGATTATGAAAAAAGCGCTTCATACGACTTTGAAATTTTAAATTATTATGAAAAAACAAACAACCAAAAACAAATAGGAATTTCTCTTGGCAATATTGGCATCGATTTTATTAGTCAGAATAACTATCAAAAAGGACTGGAATATCTTAAACAATCATTGGACTTAGCTATAAAAAACAATGATCTTCAAGGAATGGCCTATCAGTACAATAACATTGCTGGTGTTTATTCTGAACACTTTAACGACCATCGTTTGGCACTCCGATATTATAAGGAAGCGCTAAAAATAAATGAAAACCTTGCGGATAAACGACAACAAGGAATATACCTGATGAATATAGGGACAAGTTATTCCTATTTGAACAAGAAGGATAGCGTTCTGACTTATTATCGACAAGCAAACAAAATATTCAATGAGATTAACAATCCTTATTTAATTGCTGAATGCCAAACCTTAATAGGTGATCATTATTTATCCTCCAACCACATTGATTTGAGTTTATACCACGGCGATTCGGCTTTAAAAATTGCATTGAAAAACAATTTCAAAGATAAGGTTCAATTAGCGGCCGGACTGTTGCACAAAATATTCTTGCTTAAAAAAGATACCATTAGCGCGTATCAATATGCAATGATTGAAGACAAAGCACAGGATAGTTTGTCGGCTCTACAAAATCAAAAGGAACTTTATAAACTTGAATTTCAGTACAATTTTGAAAAAATGGACAAAGCCAGGCAAATTGCACGTCAAAAGAAGGAAACCTGGCTAATCACAATTATTGGCAGTCTGATCTCGGGTTTGATCATTCTTATTTTAATCTTCTCCAGACACCGCATTAAATCGAAAAACGTTTTTCTGGAGAAGCAATCCATTGAGAAAGAACTGCACTTTAAAAACAAAGAACTCTCCATCAACCTGATTTCGTTAATTCGTAAAAATGACATGCTGTCGGATATTTCCAAAAAACTGGTTGAGATAGGAAAAGGGGCCAAAAAGGAGGAAACCAAGGAAGCCATTACCAAAATTAACCGTGAACTTCGAAACAGCGCCGACGACAAAATGCTCAAGGAATTCACCCTTCGCTTTCAGGAGGTACACAAAGATTTTTACGAAACGTTACTGCTGAAATTTCCAGAACTTACCCCCAACGAATTAAAATTGTGTGCCTTTCTACGCCTGAACATGTCAACCAAAGAAATTTCAGAACTCACAGGCCAACGAATACTCACCATCGACCATGCCCGGTACCGGTTGCGTAAAAAGCTGGGCATCTCCAATTCTGAGGTAAACCTCATCGCCTTTCTTCACCAGATATAAAGGCAGGTAACGCTACACTTCTTATTTTATTTGAATATCAGGCATTTCTGTCATTCCGATTGAGCATACTGAGGCACGAAGTATGCGAACATAGGCTTGCCAACCGGATTTCCTGCGGCATGGTAAGCATTAATCCCCAAAAGCATGAAAGCCATAATTAAAAGATATCAGCTCCTCCTGCATCCATTTAATTTGATGGTTTTCATCCATGTAAGCAAAGCCTATTAATACCTGTGTGACTTTTTATTAATTTTTGGTTAAACTTTAATGATTTGATAATGAGATTAATAGCGTTCATATTATATAAAATGTAGGGGTTACTTCATACCGCTGTGTGATTATTGTAGGTGCCATATTCATACCAAAAAGTAAATCATTAACAGATATTTGCGGCATCAACGCACGAATAGGAAATGAATAGAAAGAAAAAAAACATCGCTATTAAGACTTCTAAAAAGTCCGAAATGCAAAAGTATGGAATGGAAACCGAAGATGAGGATGAAAGATTTATAAACCGCCTGGCCATCCAGCGCAAGCTACTCAGTAATTTCATTGACCCCGAATCCTTGCCCTACAAACAAAACCCATTAGATGAAGAGGAAAATGACATACCATAAGCAATCAATAAATCTATCCATGAAAAAAAAATTACATCTCATTACTCAAGTTAAACACATTAAAACACATTTACCATGAAAAAAACTCGACTTTTTTTAAGTATGCTTACATTGTTATGTTTACATAATGTGATGTATGCCGCCGTTAAAACTTCCTTCCAATCGGGCAACTTCTCTGATCCTGCCACCTGGGTGGGAGGTGCACCAGCTCCATGGGATGATATCGTAATTGCAACAGGCCATACTGTTACGCTTGATGCAAATGTTACCGTTTTTGATATTACAATTCAAGCCGGAGCAATTTTAGATAACAGCACATATATCATTACGATTGATAATGGTTTAGCTTCAGGCAATCCAATATACACCAACAATGGAACCCACAATGGTACAGGAAACATTATCACTTATTCTAATTATGATACAGAAATTACGGGCTCGGGAATAACAAACTGCACATTTGAAATTGTAAACTATGGACTCAAACCCCTGAATGATTGTAACCTGACGATAAATGGAAATATTCAGCATCAAAATCCTGGTAACACTGGGATGAACGGTAAATATTTTATACAAATGAGTAGTGGAACCTTAACAATTAACGGAAACCTGATTACTGATGCAACCTTCGGTGCAGTGGCTATTACTACTTCTGGTACCATTACTGTGAACGGGAATGTAAGCTTACTTGGAAGTCCGGAAGGTGGTTCCGGAGCAACTATTACGAATTCGGGCACAATCAATATCTCGGGTGATTTAACCTTAGGACCTTTGTCCAGTTATTGCCAAAATGATGGTAGTATGATCATTGGTGGAGATTTATTGGGTTCAGGATTAGGTGATTCCTATTTCTGGAATGGATTTAATGCTAACCTAAAGTTAGGTGGCAATGTTTTTCCTGATCCTTTTGGAGGTTTATTTTTTGGAATAATTGAACCTGCAGGTGGGTCATCAACTGAACCCAATACGATTGAATATAATGGGGTTTCTGCACAAACAATCAGAGTACCAGATGATGCTGCATATTCCAATCTGATCATTAACAACCCTGCAGGCGTTTCGATGAATTCAGCCATTGCAGTTAATGGCGATCTTATAGTAAAACCCGGTGCAGCCCTTACTGTTGACCCGGCAGGAACTCTGGCTGTTACTGGTGCGTTTACACTCCAAAGCGATGCCACAGGCACAGGGTCGTTTATCACCAGCTCAGCAACCGCAGCCAGCATACAGCGCTATGTATCGGGGTATACCGATGCCACGCACGGATGGCATCTGTTAAGCACACCCGTAGCCGCTCAAGCCATCAGTGCTTTCCACACACCCGGTTCGACAGACGACTTTTACAAATGGGATGAACCCACCGACACCTGGATTAACCGCATTGCCGATGGTGGTGGCCTTAATGGGTCTTTCGAAACCAACTTTGGCGTTGGCACAGGTTATCTTGTGAGTTATGCCGCCACCGACACCAAAACGTTCTCGGGATCGCTGAATGTGAGCAACGCATCGGCTTCAGGATTAAGTTATACAGGAGCAAGTACAGCCGCCGGGTGGCATCTGCTTGGCAACCCTTTCTCCAGTGCTTTAACCTGGAACGATGGCAACTGGAATCTCTCAAATGTTGATGCCAATTGTCAGATTTGGAATGAAGCCAATGCATCCTATTCGGTGATACTACCCAATGGCATCATCCCTTCCATGAACGGGTTCATGGCCCATGCCTCAGTAGATGGTGCTTCTCTGACAATTCCAAAAGACAGCCGCACCCACAATGCGACCAACTGGTACAAAAACGCTGAACAAATCGCACAAATTGTGCTCACTGTCCGCGACACAGATGGTCAAACCGCTCAACCTACGATCATCCGCTTCGAACCAGGTGCTACCAATGGCTACGATTGTCAATACGACAGTTACTTTCTTCCGGGCTTTGCTCCCATGTTTTATAGTAACAGCCAACAGAAAAGCTATGCACTCAACACCTTGTCCGAATTAAGCCAGGGCTTGACCATCCCACTGGGTTTTGTAAAAAATGCAGGATACCAATTCGTTATCGAATTAACAGAAAATATCCGGGGTCAGGAACTTTATCTTACTGATAAGCAAACCCTGCAAACTGTTAAGCTAAACGACGGACCCTACGTTTTCGGTGCTGAGCAAAGCGATAATCCAGACCGGTTTGAGCTGCACTTTGGCGTTGTGGGAATTGATGACAACACTTTGGCAGATGCCAGCTTGCATGCCTGGGTCAGCAATGGACAATTTTACCTGCAAAACGAACAAGGGCCTGTTACCTTAATGGTTTCCGACCTTCAGGGTAGAACCCTGCTTAAAAGCAATATCGCAACTTCAGGTATTTATAGCCAGCCTATCAACCTGACGACCGGAATCTACCTGGTCAGTGTTCAAACAGCCGACAGCTTTAAATCCATGAAAATATTTGTTCGCTAAACATTAAACTAAATCCTCAATAACATGAAAAAAAATATAGTAACCATAGTACTTATTGGAAGCCTTTTGTTTATCGGACAAAATATGTTAGCTCAGGATCCACCTCCCCCCCCGAGTGGAGGACACGGACAAAGTGGAAACAGCACCAATGGTGGTGGTGCTCCAATCGGAGGTGGTGTGGGTATACTGCTGGCCCTGGGTGCTGCCTATGGTGGTAAAAAAGTGTACGGCCTATTTCAAAATCAGGAAAAGTTAGAAGAATAACGAACTCTTTACCATCTTACTACTACGTAGATTTAGAATACTTTAAGCTGAACGATGAAAAAAAAGAAAATCTTAATTTTAAACAAAGTCAAACCATCAAACATAGTTAAATCATGAAAAAAATACACTTAAAGATTATTACAATTTTAAGCTTTCTGGTTGTAATTTGCTCTCAAAATCCTTTATATTCAGCAACAAGGATCTCCGCTCAGTCTGGCAATTTTTATAATCAAAATACCTGGGTAGGAGGGATGTATCCCGCTTTTGGTGATGATATCGTAATCTCTTCCGGTCATACAGTTACACTTGATGCCGCTGGTGCTTTTGTCAGAAACATTACCATCGCAGCAGGTGCAACCCTGGTGAACGGGGCGTTTGACCTTACGATTTTAACTGTCGAAGTGGCTAACCCAATTTATTCCAACAATGGCGTGCACAATGGCCCGGGACACCTTATTGCCTATGAATATTACGACACAGAAGTAACCGGCTCAGGTGTTACAAACTGCTCGATTGAAATCGTTTCCTACGGATTAAGGATTTTGGGATCATGTAACCTCACCATCAATGGGAATATTCAACATTCTGCCAATACTTCTCAGAGTATGAATCTCAAGTATTTTATTGATAACTCACAAGGAGGTAGTTTAACTTTAAACGGAGATATCATAACAACTCCTTTATGGGCGATTGGTATACAAAATGGTGGTAACCTTACTGTAAATGGAACTATTTTCCTTTATGGAGGATCTGAGTGGGGTGCAGGTTCTACTCTCGATAATATGGGGATTTTTAATATCTCGGGGAATCTATTGCTCGGTGACAATTATGGTTATGCATGGAACCGTAATAATGGTGTAATGTATATCGGAGGTGATCTTTTAGGCTCTGGAGCCGGAGTTACCTACTTTTTACAGGATGCAAACTCCACGGTCAGGTTTGGTGGAAGCGTATTTCCTGCATCCAATGATGGGGACTTGTGTGTAGCAGGACCTGGTGCTGAACCTAATATTGTAGAATATATTGGGGATAACAGTCAAGTGATAAAAGCACCTTCTGATGGTGCCGTACTTGGATTGGGATATACATTAAATACCTACTCTAATTTAGTGATAAATAACTCGAGTGTTAACGCGACCACAATCAATTCAGATATTGCTGTTAATGGTAATCTTTCCCTAACAAATGGGGTTGTAAATATAGGTAATTATAACATGACCCTTGGAGAAACCTCAGCCATAATTGGTACACCATCGGTTACCAACATGATTGTTGCAACCGGTACCGGTGAGTTTAGAAAAATGTTCAGTTCAACAGGAAACTTTACTTTCCCTGTTGGAGATTTTGATGTTACCCCCGAATATTCACCTGTTTTTCTGGATTTTGTATCAGGCACCTTTTCAAATGCTTACGTGGGTATCACTTTATCAAATTCCGCGTATCCCGGACTTACCGGAAGTTATTTGACACGCTTTTGGAACCTAACCTCTACCGGTATTTCTAATATAGTTGCTACAGCACAATTTAACTATGTATCTGCAGATGTTGTGGGATCAGAAAATAATATATACTGCTATCGTGTTGCACCAACAGTTGATCCATACGATGCAGCCAACACCACTTTACATCAGTTATCAGCAAGCGCACTTACCTCCTTTGGAACATTTACAGGTAAACAACAGGACATATTAACTCCACCCACCGCATTTGACGTAATTGGTGGTGGCTCCTATTGTGTAAATGACAATGGCTTACCGGTAAATTTATCTGGTTCGGAAATGAATGTTACCTATACGCTTTATAAAAATGGGGTTGCACAATCACCTACTGTTGAAGGTACCGGATCTGGCATTAGCTTCGGTAACCAGTTGTTTGGAACCTATACGATATCAGGAACCAGCACAAACGGCACAACAGAAATGAATGGTAATGCAATTATTATTGAAGAAGCATCGCTCCCTGTTACGGTATCGATTGATGCTGACCAAACCGAAGTGTGCCAGGGATCCTCTGTTACCTTTACCGCAACTCCTGTAAATGGAGGTAATCCTTCTTACCAGTGGTATCTTAATGGAAGCGTTGTTGGCGGTGATCAGGATTCTTATACTTATACACCTGCCGATGGCGATCAGGTTTATGTGGTGATGACTTCTGATTTAGACTGTGGTTCGGGTAATCCGGCTACATCAAATACGGTCAACATGATTGTAAACGATATCGTTTCGGTAAGTGTCAGCATTGTGGCCGATCAAAACGATGTTTGCGAAGGAACAAGTGTAAATTTCTTCCCCATCCCGATTGAGGGAGGAAGCTCACCCACTTACGAGTGGTATGTTAATGGCACCTTGGCAGCAAATGGAGATAGTTACTCCTATACCCCTTCAAATGGTGATCAGGTCTATGCGATTATGACTTCTTCCCTGGCATGTGTTTCCGGCAACCCAGCCCAGTCCAACACCCTCCAAATGCAGGTTTCACCCTATGTTGATGTAACAGCCTCCATTGCCGTTGAACAAAACAACCTTTGTGAAGGATCAGAATTTAATTTCACTTCATCTACCACAGGTGGAGGAAACACTCCTCAGTACCAATGGCAGGTAAATGGGATCGCCACTGGACAAAACACCCCTGAGTTTGCCTATGTGGCCGAAAACGGAGATGTCGTTTCAATGGTTTTTACTTCAAGTTTGACTTGTACAAACCAGAACCCCATAACTTCCAATACCATTACCGCAGTAGTCAACCCACTACCGGTGGTTACCTGGCCCGGTTTTGAGCCCGACACTTTGTGTATAGAAGATTGGGACCCCGTTACACTTACCGGTGCAACTCCTGTTGGAGGTACCTATTCTGGAGATGGTGTTGTTGGTAACATCTTTGATCCTGCCCTGGCCGGTGCCGGAACTCATGAAATTACCTACACCTATTCTGATCCCAGTGGTTGCTCAAACCAGTCATCCCTGTTTCTTTTTGTGGATGTATGTCTGGGTATTTCAGAAAATGGTGCTGGTCTTTTGGTCTATCCAAACCCTGCTTCCGACAACCTCGTGGTTAAAATGAAGGACAATAGTACAATACAGCATATAACCCTCACCAACATGCTGGGTGTTCAGGTGTATCAAAACGAAAACACAGATGTGCCGGAAACGGTTTCAATTCCGGTACAAAACCTACCATCGGGAAATTATTTGCTCTGGATTATAAGCGATAACAAATCCGTTTTTAAGAAGGTGATTATCAAGTAACCCATTAGTAATTCAATTAGTTAAGTGTTTTTATTTGTTGACTGTAGGGGCGGTCCGGTTGGATGGCCCCTTTTTTAGTATAACCTATGAATAAACGAGTTGAAGGCATTTTTAAATCAGATTAATACAATCATTCGCCTTAATCATAAAATCTTTTAACTGAAAAATCAAGCTTTAGTTGTTGCAATAGCATTCACAATAATACTACAAACGACCTCATGTAAAAAGGATAAAAATGACCCGCCTACAATACCACAAAACATTTATCAATCAAGTTTAACCAACCCATCGCTTGACGAATTACAGGCATTTTATGACGCGGGGTATGACACAATTAATGGCAACGTAAAACTAACTGGTATTGTCGGTCTGTTAAATATGCAACTGTTATCAATGCTGTATGCTACTGAGCTCGGCTAAGAATTGACTTTTGGGAGACGCTCCAATTTATAACGGTTATAAACTATGTGATCAATCAGCTCCAGATCAAATAATGGCTAGATTTATGGCCATAAGGACTTCAGGCTCGGCTTATCATTTTTAATGGCATTTAGTGATGTGAATTGTTCATTGCCAACATTTTATGTGACTTACTTGGAGAAGCTGTTTTTGCTGGACAAAAGAATATGTCTAAGCATTCAAACAGATTTCCGGCGGTTTTAAGGTCCTATTTTGATATTGGAATGCAAAAACCAAATGACAATCAGGTAAAATGACAGAAAAATAAATGATGTGGAGACCAGAAACCACTTAAAAGAACGGGGCGAACCTACCAAGCCAAATGAGTAGGTAAATAATTAAACCAAAAAAAATGAAAATGAAAAAAAGTAATTTAACCAAAGTGTTTTTATTAATTGTACTCGGACTAACCATTGTTAGTTGCAGTAAAAAAGATGACACAACCAATCCAACTAATGGCGAAATAGCAGGTGTATGGAATTGTACCGCTGTTAATTACACAGGAACCACTGTAACAGAATACTTGGGACAAAGTATTACAACCGATTTTACGGGAGAAGGATATAATGTTGATTTTACCTTTACCATTAATGAAAACCCAAATGTAGCTACTTCAAATGGTTCTTATAGTATAAAATTATCATCAACCACTATGGGACAAACAATAACTCAAAATATTGAAGACATTGATTTTAATTTTACTGGCGAATGGAGTAAAGATGGTAATACCATGACAGTTACACAAGGTGGAAAATCAAGTGATGCAAATATTGTAAAACTGACTGATACTGAACTGGAATTTAAGATAGCAAATGTGGAAACTATTGAAAACAGTGGTATGACAGCCACTTCCACAACAAATACAACTATATCGTTCACTAAGTAAGATAAATTAGTTAAAGAAGAATTTATTAAATACTGTTGTTGTACATAGTTGCGGCAACAGTATTTTTCGCTTCGGTCATGATGCCTTAACGAATATACACATTTTTGGAACTAGTATGAAGAAATTAAGATTATTAGCCATATTATTAATAACGTTTTTAACCACTGGTTACTCTCAGTCATGTTTGCCTGACGGAATTACATTTGCAACTCAGACTCAAATTGATTATCAATTGTTAGGGCTATTTTCTTGGTATTTAGTGACAAACATTTAGTCCAATTAATTAGCAAACTTTGAATTCTTTTTATAAGGATATTGTCTATTTAGAGCTCAAATATTTATTGAAGTAGTATTAAAAAAAACCATTATGAAAAAGTTTATTTACATTTTATTTTGTATTCCTTTTTTAGTTGCTTGTAAGAAAGATAATGACAGTATTCCTGCAGACCACAGGCGAATAAAGCAAATTACTATATCGAATACTGCAGATGTAGGCACCACTAAAATTCTGTATCGCTATGAAAATAACCTGCTGGTGAACCGAACTGCTGTAGTAAAATCAAATACAAGTTACAATACATGGGACACCACAGTTAAAATTAATTATACATATTCAGGCGATATTGTCACAGCAGTGTCATATCTTGGTGATGAAGGCGAATTACACCTTGGTGAGAAGATGGAATATGAGTTTACCGATAAACGTATGGACAGAATGAAATATTTTGAATATGTTGATGGTCAGTTTATAAGTCGTGGCGAATACTTCTTTAATTTCAATGGAGCATTGTTGGAATCGTTTAATTACTATTCTGATTTTGAAGATAATGGCATATTGTATGAGGTCAGCCTGGGCGAGTATACGTATGACGATCAAAATGTTACCAGGTTCAGGGTTAAGGATTTGTATTATAATCAGTATTTCTATAATGAGGATTTTGTTTATGAAAATGGTGTACTGGATAACTGGATTTCGTCTGAAAACTATAGGTTTACAAATTATTGGAATAAACTTAATAAAGAGAAATATGAATATAATTCCGAAAATATTCTTGTAAAAACAAGATTATTTGAATGGCATAACTACTGGTCGTATAATTATTCCATTTCCTACCAATATGACCAAGGTAATTTGGTTATGGAAGATTATGGTGTTGGTGCATTAAGTATTGATTATATATATGAAAATGAAATCGGTAATAGCGAGCAGTTTGTTTTCACTCCTATGGATAGAGTTTATAATAGTCCTATAATAGAAAAAAAATACGACGGGTCTTTAAAAGCCAGATATAAGTTAGGAAATACACATAACTCAAATTGATTTTATACTATGATGTTTCATCATTACAGAGAATAATACAGTATTTTTAACAATAATTATTTTAAAAAAAAGGGAGTCTTCAAAAAAGTGTGTCAGGCTGTGTGTCTCAGGGAAAGCCCTGGAGGCCTATGGCCTCCAGGGCTTTCCCTG
>PHDN01000011.1 GCA_002840975.1 Bacteroidetes bacterium HGW-Bacteroidetes-16 | reverse complement strand
CAAAGCCCAACCAACTCAAAAAATGATGGAGCTTATCGCAAAATTAGAGTCACCGCACTAAAAGGGACAAGTCAGGACACTTTCACAATTAATTATTTATATGAGCTTGATGGTTACTGGGAAAAAAAGGATGTTGATATTGACAATAAACCCCGGACTTTTTGGATTTTTACATTCGAACCAATAGGCATGTATCAATACCTTAAATCTTCTGTTTGCGAGGATAGGAAATTTGACTTTCAACAAGAATATCCCACTAACCTGGATCAAAAGCTGATTTTTCATTTCCCCAAGGATTTGATCTTTATGGATGATTTCCACGTATTTGAAAATGAAGCATTCTATTTCGATGAAAAAATTGAACAACTGGATAGTAAAACCCTGCTTATTGAATATCATTATAAAACGAAATCAAAATTCATAAAAGCAACTGATTATAAAGAAATATGTGACCAGAAGAAAACCATTATGAACGGACTTCCTATCATCTTTTACTTTGACAAATAAAAAATATTAACCGATGAAATATTTCTATCTATACATTATTTTCTTCTGTTTATTATCAAACATTGTTTATTCGCAAGACACCATCAAATTCTACTTTGACGAAGAGTGGAATGAGCTATCAGACTCCAATAATGCTAGCTTTTATAGAAAAGCATACAAGGATAACAAGATTATGATAGTCAATGACTATTTCATAAAATCGAACCGAATCCAAATGATCGGTGCAGTTGACATTAAGAACCCGGAAATTAAAGAGGGTCCCTTTGTCTACTACAATGAAAACGGACAAAAATCATCTAAAGGGATTTTCCTAAAAAACAAAAAGCAAGGCAAATGGGTATATTGGTATCACTCTGGCAACAAAGATGCTGAAGGATTATATTCTGATGGTCTAAAAACTGGTGAATGGAAGTACTGGTTCAAAAGTGGACAGTTACAAACCTCAGAAAATTATAAAGATGGAACCCTGCTTTCAATAGTGAAATATTTTGAAAATGGAGTGAAGTCGTTTTCCGGTGAGTTTAGATATGGTCTGAAGCATGGGAAATGGACCTATTGGAATTGTGAAGGAAACATTTCCATGGAGGGAAATTATAAAAATGGCCATCGTACGGGAGAATGGATTAGATATTTTCCGGAGGGCTGCATGAAGGTTGATTATAAGAATGACGAAATTGTCGGCCAGCAACTTGGCAGTATTATTAAGAAGACCGAATGGTAAGGCTCAATAAACCTTAAAAGGATTCAAAAGTGTGGTTTTATACAGGTTGCAAACCAATTATCGCCGTAAAGTAAGCTAAATAGATGCCATTGTCCATTTTGCTGTACTTTTGCCTGAGGCTTTTAATAAACCTAAATGAGAAAATATTTATAATGCACGCTAAACTAAGACAATTTAATATGAAACCAAGGTTTAGAATCATCATTACCTTATTATTTTTTGCCGCTTTCCTGGCCATTTCCTCTAAAAAAAAACAGCAACAGCCCCTCTGACTTCAGAGATCAATACATTGGCCGATACCAGGTTACCGAACGCATTAACTGTTACGGAACGTTTGATACCTGCTAAAGTATAAAAGATACTGTGATAATCGTTAATTACGGACAGAATGATGCCACTTTAAATGTGCTTGGACGTGAGGTTCTGCTGGATTCGCTGGGCAAACACTATACCTATCATTATGGATTGCGGCTTTGGAACGACAGTATCACATCTCATAATAGGAATGGAGGACTTGGTTGTGGACAAAATGAGGATTATGTCTGACACAGAATATCGTTCACCCCATAATTAACAATTTTTCGCCATAATATGACAATGGTTTCCTGATTATAAAACAGTTGTTACTCTGTATAAACAAGTAACAATTGATGGCTATTTCCTTTCCTCCGCATATCCCAGAAATAGTTTCTGAGCCATCATCTCCTGAACGAATGCTATCATGTTGGTTAATAACGGATGTTGATCCGATAACGCGAACTGAAGTTTAAGCCCGGCAGCTATGTCCGACAAGGAAAGTTGTTCATGGGCAATATTTTCAAAAGTAAAAGTGTCCAGGGCCGACAGGTCGGCAAAAAGTACTTCTCTGGTTTCAGGGTGCCGATACACCATCATAAAATAATCTCCAGGATGGTTTTTGGCTTCCTCCACAGCATATAAATGAACCGGGTAACGGAGCGGAATCAGGCGGTATTCCGGATTCACAACAATCGTCCCGTTCCTAATATCTCCCTGAAGTGTAAATGGTTCTGCTTCGATGTCTGGCATTGTATATACTTCAATTTCAATCCATTCAAAATAAAGAAGGTCATTTAACCAGGGTTTGCTCCACAAAGTAGCGTAATCCTTTTCTTTCACGAAAGTGACAAATTCAGCCGGCAACTTCCAAATTTGGGCTGTTTTGGCATCGTGATCGGCAAAAAACAGATTTATCAGTTCATTCCATTCATCATCCGGTAATACCTGACGTGAAATCGGGAAAGCCTGCACCATGGTATTGTTGATGTTGTTCCTGAGCAGTCTGCGGTATTGGCGCAATCCTTCTTCTGTCGCGCCCGGAATAAAGATATCGTTTCCGGTCCGTCCGAACCGGGACAAATCCTGCTCTATTTTATAAGTATCAGGCTGGTAC
Source organism: Bacteroidetes bacterium HGW-Bacteroidetes-16 (assembly GCA_002840975.1). GTDB lineage: Bacteria > Bacteroidota > Bacteroidia > Bacteroidales > F082 > UBA6244. Next base: position 102,297 of record PHDN01000011.1, on the reverse strand, counting down.
AACATCTTTTATCCAGTATTTATTGACTATTGAACGTAGTTGATTCATTTCGTGGTTGAGCATCCTGATTTCAGGAAAGTTAAAATCCCTTTCGAGCAACACCGGAACGGGCTTAAGTTTTGCCACTGTGAAGTCAAACAGATCGTAAACAGGATCAATAATGGCTTCACCATGGGTATCGACAATCAGCGTTGGAGAAACCTGCTCATGTCCAGCCATGTGAATGTAAGCCACCCGATCGAGCGGCATGCCTGAAATAAATTCGTATGGATCATAATGGTGGTTGAAAGCATTGACATACACATTGTTCACATCCAGCAAGAGGTTGCATCCCGATTGCGAAACAATTTGGTTGATAAATTCAGATTCGGTCATTTGAGCGGCCACCGGCGTGTAGTACGAAACATTTTCGATGGCAATAGGCATTTCCAAAAAATCCTGAACCTGCTTTATGCGGGCCACCAAATGCTTCACGCTGTCTTCCCGAAAAGGAATGGGCAACAAGTCGTACAAGTGCGCATTATCCATCTTTGCAAACGATAAATGCTCGGAATAAACCCTGACATCATGTTCTGCAATAAAATTCTTTACCTGCCTGAGAAAAGCAAGATCCAGTTCATCCGGACTGCCAATGGACAATGAAAGCCCATGCAGAAAAACCGGAAAACGGTGGCTGACTTCTTTAAACTGAGCACCCCAATAACCTCCCATATTGATCCAGTTTTCGGGTGCCACCTCAACAAAGTCGGGGTTTATTTCATTGGTCTTCAGGAAGGCATCCGCGATGTCGCGTCTGAATCCCATACCGATGTTACTTGTATTTTCCCGTAGGTTCATGTAATTAAAAATTCACAATCGAATTGGCAGCACTTGAATCTGCCAATTCGGTTGTTTGATGAAAAGTGATGTGATTAGGAAACGCCACATTTACCTTCACCACATTTGGCTTCGGTAGTTTTGGTGGTTTCTTCCTTCTTTTCGGTTTTGGTTTCGGTGGTTTTTGCGGCCTTATCTTCACCGCACTTTCCTTCACCACACTTGGCTTCAACAGCCTTCCCTTCTTTCTTTTCTACTTTTGCTTCCTTTTTTGTTTCCTTTTTTGTTTCCTCTGGTTTGGCTTCACCACATTTCATTTCAAAAACATTTAAAGGCGAAAAGTTAATATTCAGATCGATGATCTGGCCGCGAAGTTCAGCTCCATTGCCAAGCACCTGGCTGGTAGAAGGACGAGCATTTAAATTAGTTCCTGCGAATGTCACCAAAGCTCCTGCAAGTAAACTGCTGGCAACGATACTGGTAGTTTTCAGTCTTTTTTCCATGATATTAATAATTTAGTAAGATAAAATTGTATCACCCATTTTGACGTGGATCTATCCACATCCTTACATTATCACGAAAGAAAAACTTAAATTAATTTTTATTCAGCTGTTTTTCAACGACTTCGGCTAGTCGCATTTTTTGATCCTCTGTCAGTTTCCATGTCAGGTTTTTGGCCTCAATAGAACCCATTTGGACAAGATGTGAATTGATTAATTGAGATTGCTTTAGATAGTCCCGACAGAATTCGCAGACCATCAAATGCATTTTTAACTGCGTCCTTTTGAGGCAGGAGTTAATTCCATTTTACAATTGGTTAATGGATAAATCAGCGCATCTGAACTAACACGTTGTCAAATCCGTGACTTTTTCTTACCCGACTTTTGATTGAATAAAATCGAACAACAACCGAACGCCTATTCCTGTTCCTCCAATTGGCCGATAACTATCGCGTTTGGCTATAAATGCAGGTCCTGCAATATCCAGGTGGATGTATGGATAATCGGTAAAGTGTTCCAGGAATTTAGCCGCTGTAATGGCCCCGGCATCTGCACCCCCAATATTTTTCAAGTCGGCCACCTCCGATTTTAGCATCTCTTTGTATTCGTCCCATAAGGGAAATTCTACGATCCGCTCATGAACCAGGTCGCCTGACTTCTTCAACAAATCAAACTCCTGGTCCGACTTTGATTTCATGCCCACCATGGCCACTGAACCAATGGCACGGGCGGCCGATCCGGTGAGGGTAGCCATGTCGATAACGAGTTCGGGATCGTAAATTTTGGCATAACTCAAGGCATCGGCCAGTATCATCCTGCCTTCAGCATCGGTGTTTAATACTTCAACGGTAGTGCCATCGTGCATCATCACCACATCTCCGGGAGTATACGCGTTTCCATCGGGTCGGTTGTCGGTAGCCGGGATCAATCCTATCACATACACCGGCAACTTGGCCTGGGCAATGGCATGCACTGCCGCAGCCACTGCAGCACCTCCGGCCATATCACATTTCATGGTGTCCATTGAATTCGCAGGCTTTAAACTCAAACCACCTGTATCATAAACCACCCCTTTTCCAACAAAAACATAGGGCTTTCCATTAACCGCATTTTCAGGCTTCCATTCAATAATAGTAAAAGTAGGCGGGTTCAGACTCCCTCGATTAACGGCCAATAAGCCTCCCATTTTTAAGGCTTCAATTTTGTTTTTATAAAAGATTTCGACCTTGGCATGGCTCATTTCGCCTCTCATCTTTATTTCTTCCGATAGCTGAACGGCCGTTAAATAGCTGTCGGGTTCATTTACGAGGTCGCGTGCGAAGCAAACGGCATCTACCAAAAGGACTACCCGATCCAGATCCTCATCTTCCATTTCCGGCATGTAAACATCTACTTGGGTAAGGCTGTTTCGAAGCTTGTTTGCATCCCCTTTATATTTCAAAAACTGGTAATTTCCAAGCATCAATCCTTCGGCAAACGCCAGAACCTCTTCTTTATTCGCAACTACAGGTACCACAACAACACGCTCAATCTGAGCTTTTTTTATCATGTGTTGCGTGCTATTTCCGTTTTTACGCCAGGTTTCCAACCGTGTTTCACGAGTACCCAACAAATCTCCGTAAACCACATACGCCATGTTTTTGTATCGATTCAGCTCAACGACCTGGTGCTTGGCCCGGTGTTGCTTTCTAACAAAATCAATTTCGTCGGCGGTCAAGGGTGTCCCTTTTAAATCAGTTCCCGATTTAATCAGGTAAATAACATTGGCTGCTGTTGGTTTTCGCAAGCCTTTTTTAAGCACAATACTCATGGCGTAAATCTTTTGAAAGGGCAAATATACCAAAGGTTTCTTTAAATGGGAAAAATGATCGCGTTCAACCTCCATATTTATAATAAATTTGCCGCTTTATAGTTTACTATTGCATGAAACTGAAACTGACTTCATTTTGCATTGCTACCCTGTTTTCAGTGCTTTTACTTTTTCTACCGGCATTCCTGATCGGCCAAATGGCAACCGTAACAGGAAAAGTGACCGATGAAAACAACGGACCTGTAGAATTAGCCAATGTGGCAATCCTTGGCGAAACCGGTGGAACCTCCACAGATAAAAATGGCATCTTCGAACTTAAGGTACCCGCGAATAAAAAATTAACGCTGGCAATAACTTATGTGGGATTTGCCGAAAGGCGCATTGCCCTCATTCTGGATGAAGGTGAAAATAAAGAAATCAACATTCAGATGCAATCTGCCGCCACTACCCTTCCAGGATTTGAGGTAAAAGATGAAAACCTGCGCATGGAAAGCATGGTGAGGTTGAATCCACGCAGTGCACAGGTAGCTCCTACATTGACGGAAGGCGTTTCTGATTTGATCAAGACGCTGCCGGGAGTTTCTTCAAACAACGAGATGAGTTCGCAATATTCGGTTCGCGGTGGTAACTTTGATGAAAACCTGATCTTTGTTAACGACATTGAAATATACCGGCCATTTTTGGTTAATTCCGGTCAACAAGAAGGGTTAAGTTTTGTAAACAGTTCATTGGTTTCTTCCATTCTATTTTCAGCCGGGGGTTTTGGCGCCGAATATGGCGACAAACTGTCGTCAGTACTGGACATCAAATACAAAAGACCTATTGAGTTTGGAGGTTCTTTTTCCGCAAGTTTGCTTGGAACAGAACTGAGTTTGGGAGGTATTACCCCCAACCAACGGTTAACCTATTTAGTGGGTGCCCGCTACAAAACGAACAGCTACCTGCTCAATAGCTTACAAACCAAAGGTGAATATCAACCTGAATTTGCTGATATCCAATCACTAATTACCTTCAAAATAAACGAAAAGTGGGACCTGAGTCTGCTGGGATATTATTCTAAAAATAAATACAAAGTCGTTCCAAGCAACCGCGAAACGGATTTTGGCACCTGGAAGGAAGTCATCCGGTTTAAAGTGTATTTTGATGGCAATGAAGTAGATAAGTATGAAATGTTTCAGGGAGGACTCACGTTTGGATACCGGCCAAATAAGCTTACCGACCTCCGGCTCATTTTATCTGCCTACAACACCATCGAAACTGAACGTTATGATATTCAGGGACAATACTGGATCGGGCAAGCGGAAGCAGATGAAGAAAGCAGTGAATTTGGTGATGTGATACAAACCCAGGGAGTTGGTACCTATTTGCTTCACGCACGAAATGAGTTTGATGCCACAGTTGCGACAATCGAACATAAAGGAACCAGCCTGTTCAAAAAACATCAGCTAAAATGGGGTTTGCGTTATCAGTTTCAATCGATTGATGATGATTTAAGAGAGTGGGAAATGGTAGATTCTGCCGGATACTCGCTCCCTCATCAAGGGGATACGCCCGGGAACCCAACTCCCGACAATCCAAACCTCGAACTGAAAGATTTTGTTAAAGGGCACAACATTCTAAATACAAATAGAGTGGCCGCTTACCTGGCCGACCAGTGGAAATTCATCATGAAAAATGAAGATGAAATCAATCTCACGGCAGGTATCAGAGCCAACTTTTGGGATTATAACAATGAATTACTGGTGGCTCCGCGTATGAGTGTGGCTTATAAACCAGTAAAATGGCCTAACGCAGTTTTTCGTTTTGCCACCGGTTATTACTTTCAGCCGGCTTACTATCGGGAAATGCGAAATCTTGATGGTACCCTGAACCCGAACATCAAAGCACAGGAATCCATTCATTTTATTTTGGGAAGTGATTATCGCTTTCAGGCATGGAATCGCCCCTTCATCCTGACTACCGAGTTATATTATAAGATGCTCGACAACCTTGTCCCCTATACAATCGAAAACGTACGCATTCGCTATCTGGCAAATCAAACAGCAAAAGGATATGCCACCGGTATTGATTTAAAATTATACGGTGAATTTGTGAAAGGACTCGACAGTTGGGTAAGCCTTTCGGTTATGCAAACCAAAGAAGATATAAATGGAGATTACTATTATAATTACTACAACACCGATGGTGAACTAATCCGACCCGGAGTTACCATTAACACTCAGGTGATGGACAGTGCGATGGTTTTTCCGGGATATCTGCCACGCCCAACAGACCAACGAGTAAATCTGAGCATCTTCTTCCAGGACTACATCCCCAAATATCCATTCCTAAAAGTGTACGTCAGGTTGCTCTTCGGAACAGGAATACCCTTTAGACCTCCTGACAGTGAGCGCTATCAGCAAACCGGGCGCATGCCGGCATACCGCAGAGTGGACATGGGATTTTCATATCAAATCATCAATGAAGGAAGTACTTTCGGACCCAAAAACCCTTTCCGTGGCATTAACAACATGTGGTTAAATCTGGAAGTGTTTAACATCCTTGATATCTACAATACTGTTAGCTATATCTGGATCAAGGACATCCACAACCAACAATACGCCGTACCCAACTACCTCACCCCCAGGTTACTAAACCTGAAGTTAAGCATTGATTTCTAACCTTGAGTCCTCACCGAAAAGACAAGAACCCCTGACTCCTAAAAACACTTTAAATAGTTTGTTGATTTTCAACGAATTCCCCTTTAGGGGTCACTTGCCTGACGGCAGGCAGGGGGGTAGATGAGTTGAAAATCAACAAGCACATACTTTTCGGAGTGGACTTAACCTTGTATTTCTGTAAGATAAAGAATTAAAGATAAAAAAAGGTATAGAATAATGATGAATGGGATGGCAACTACTTGAAGCAGTATCAATAAAACCAGTGAAACCGCGAGGAAAAAATACTTGATCAGGTTGTCTTTCAGTTTAAAATTCTTAAATTTCAGTCCAAACATCGGGAAATTCGACACCATTAAAAATGACAAGACAATCCCAATCGCTATTAAAAAGTAGGTGTTGGTAATCATCATGTAGAATAGCTCCCGTTCTTCGTATAATTCAGTCCTGATCAACGGCAGGGAAGCGATAAAGATGCCGCAGGCCGGGATGGGCAATCCTTTAAACGAATCGGTTTGAGTATTATCCACATTAAACCTGGCCAGCCGCAAGGCACCAAATGCAGGTACAATAAATGCCAGAAACGGTAAGATGGTAAAACTTTCTGATGTGTGCATTGGCTGTCCGTGGCTCATATCGATCATCTGAAACAGGATAAACCCGGGAGCCACACCAAACGATACCACGTCTGCCAGCGAATCGAGTTGTCCACCAATGGCCGACTTGGCATGTAGTAAGCGGGCTGCAAAACCATCCAGAAAATCGAATAAGGCAGCCGCAAAAATAAACCATGCGGCCATATCAAGTTGACCCGACATGGCGTAGAAAATAGACAATATGCCTGATAACAAGTTAAAAAGCGTAATGGTATTGGGGATGTAATTTTTCATATTATTGAAAACTAATAACTCTCAAATGTAGTAATATTCTGTTATAAATCAGATGTGGCTGTCAAACACACCTAAAAAATAAAAGGTTCAGGCTTCCAATTATTTACTGCTAAAGATTAAAATATGCCTGTTTATTTCTAACTTTGATGACATCTTTCATATATCTATTCAAATTATGGCAAAAGTGGTTGTGTTGGGAGCAGGGATTGCTGGTCATACGGCATCGGCTCTGCTAAAGAAAAAACTTGGTGGCAAACACGAAGTCGTGGTAGTGGCTCCAAACGCATACTATCATTGGATTCCGTCGAATATTTGGATCGGCGTGGGTCGGATGACCATCGATCAGGTGCGGTTCCGACTCGACAAGCGTTATCAAAAAGCCGGCATTATTTTTAAACAGGCCAAGGCGGTATCCTTTCATCCTGAAGGCGATAGCGAAATCAACAAAGGCTTTGTTACCATTGAATATACTGGTCAGGATAAAGCCGGAACCACCGAAAAAGTGGACTACGATTTCCTGATCAACGCCACCGGACCGAAATTAAAGTTTGAAGCCACCGAAGGCCTGGGGCCGGGAAAAAACACGGTTTCGGTTTGTTCCTACGATCATGCCCACGAAGCCTGGGAAAAACTTCAGGTGGCCTTTAAGAAGATGGAAAATGGTGAACATCAAAAATTTCTAATTGGCACCGGACATCCGGGTGCAACTTGCCAGGGTGCTGCTTTTGAATATATTATGAATGTAGCCTATGAGGTTAAAAAACGCAAGCTCTCGCATCTGGCGGATATCAGGTGGATCACCAATGAATATGAAGTGGGTGATTTCGGCATGGGTGGTGCGTATATTAAGAGAGGTGGTTACATCACTTCTACCAGGATATTCGCCGAATCGTTTCTCAAGGAAAGCGGGATTACCTGGCTAAAACGTGCCGGTGTAACCAAAGTTGAACCCGGCAAGGTGCATTATGAACTGCTGGATGGAACCACCGGTGAAGAAGATTTTGACTTTTCAATGCTCATTCCGGCTTTTTCAGGACACGGATTTACAGCTTTCAACAAACAAGGCAAAGACATCACTACGTCTATTTTTGCCCCCAACGGATTTATGAAAGTAGATGCCGATTACACATCAAAACCATTCGAAGAATGGAAAGCAGCCGACTGGCCACAGACCTATCAGAACCCGCTTTATCAGAACATGTTTGCTGCCGGAATCGCGTTTGCACCTCCTCACAGCATTAGCAAGCCCATGAAAAACCCAAATGGTACAGCTATTTTCCCGGCACCTCCACGCACCGGTATGCCTTCGGGCGTTACCGGAAAGGTGGTGGCCCAAAACATCATCGACTGGATTAAAACCGGAAAACCAGCCCTCAAACACAAAGCCTCCATGGCACGCATGGGTGCCGCCTGCATTATCTCGGCCGGTTATGGAATGATTGGCGGTGCAGCCGCTACCATGACCGTTTCGCCCATCGTTCAGGACTGGGATAAATTTCCGGAATATGGCCGCGACATCAATTACACCATGGGCGAAGCCGGTTTGGCCGGTCACTGGCTGAAATGGTTTATGCACTATATGTTTTTGCACAAAGCCAAGGGTTATCCTTTCTGGTGGCTGTTGCCGGAATAATTTTAATCGTCAGGTTTTAGTTCACTCAAAAATTTACCAAAATGAAAGAAGAAGTTAAAAGAACCATCGCATACAGTCAGGAATCCTATCCTCCCATGCCCACAAAATCAACGCTATTCTGGCGCAGGAATATCATCTGGCAAGCCTGGCGCTGGGTAGTGCTGAATATTAAAATCATGAAAATCGTCGTGGGAGGTCACTCCTAGGATATAAATGTTGGTTCTGTTCCACACAAAGACCGCGAAGCGGGGACACGCGAAGATCGCAATGTAAATTAAACCTGTTTCAACTACCTCTTTGCGCTCTTAGCGTGATTTTTCTTGGCGTACTTTGCGTGAAACTTTTCTGGCTTGTCCAGGTTACTATATGTAATATTTGAAGCATTGGATTATTCCCTGGTCTAATTTTTAAGGAAATGAGTCGTCATTCTACTCAAAAAGGTAGCGTATTTCCACTATTTTTGCCGCTTAAATGATAAGATGTCGCATCCTTCCTCTATAAATATTGATGAGTATGATTATCCGCTGCCCGATGAGCGGATTGCCAAATTTCCTTTAGAAAACAGGGGCGATTCAAAACTGTTGTATTTTGATGGACATACTTCATGTGAGAAGAAATTTATCGATTTACCAGAACTGCTTCCAAAAAACTCCTTTTTGATTTTTAACGAAACCAAGGTAGTCAGGGCCAGGTTGTTATTTAAAAAATCGACAGGTACCACCATTGAGATTTTCTGCCTCGAACCAGTAGAACCGGTGAATGATTTTCAGCTGGCCTTCCAGCAAATATCGGGAGTGGTGTGGAAATGTTTGGTTGGAAACGTAAAACGCTGGAAATCGGGAGAACTCATCAAAATAGTTGAAGTTGATGGAAAATCCATCCGGCTTACTGCCGAAAAGGTGGAGCAACTAGCCGATGCTTTTCTCATCCGTTTTACCTGGCAACCTGCCGAAATCCATTTCCATGAGATCATCAGCGTAAGTGGTCTTATACCGCTGCCTCCATACCTGAACCGCGAAGCTCAACCCAACGACACGGTTCGCTACCAAACGGTGTATGCTAAATTTGATGGCTCGGTGGCAGCACCAACTGCCGGACTTCATTTTACGGATGAATTACTAAACCAGTTATCAGCCAAGGGCATTGAATACGAAAAGGTCACTTTACATGTGGGAGCCGGAACGTTTAAACCCGTTTCGAGTGCCACGTTGGCCGAACATGAGATGCATGTTGAAAAAATGGTAGTACCCCTTTCGGCTCTCAGGCACCTGCAAAAAAAATTAAACCAACCTGTTATTCCGGTGGGCACCACCAGTATGCGCACGCTGGAAAGTCTGTTCTGGATGGCCGTAAAACTATATCAGGGTGATGAATCCATGACCGTGGAACAATGGGATCCCTATCAACTGAAGGTTGATAAAGACTTTTCTTCAGCGAAAGCGCTTAATACATTAATCGACTTTCTGGAGAAAAATCAGATGGAGGCCTTGCACGGACAAACCCGCCTGATGATTGCACCCGGCTACCAATTTCGTTTTGCCAACGGACTGATTACCAACTTTCACCAACCTAAAAGCACCTTGTTGTTGCTGGTTTCGGCACTCATTGGTGATAGCTGGAAAACGGCCTACAATTTCGCGTTAGAACATGACTTTCGGTTTTTAAGTTATGGCGACAGCTGTCTCTTTTTACCTCTTGCCTCTCAACTCAAAGAAATCCAATTTATGTCTGACCGGCAAAAATCCGAAATTACCGGAATCGTTTTATCCGGAGGCAAAAGCCGCCGCATGGGCAAAGAAAAAGGACTTTGCCACTTTCGTGGAAAGACGCTGATTACCTACGCCATCTATACCCTGAAGCCCCTTTGCAAAACACTGATTATTTCGGCAAACAACAAAATCGATCAGTACGAGCTGCTGGAATATCCGGTAATCAGCGACGATATTCCAGATACCGGCCCCATCGGTGGTTTGTACAGTTGCCTGAAACAAAGCCAATCAGACATAAATCTGGTTATTTCGTGCGATACACCCTTTGTAACAACAGAAGTCTATCAGGAATTGTTAAAATATATTGGAGAATATCAAGCCGTTGTCCCCATTCACGAAGATGGTTTTTTAGAGCCGATCACCGCTATATATCAACGTTCATGTCTTCCGGTTATCCTGCAACAAATAGAAAAAGGAGAATATAAAATGATGGATTTGCTTGCCAGACTGAACACTAAATTTGTCCATTTTGACACGAATATGTCAGATTCAAAACCCTCCCTTTTTCATAATCTAAATTCACCCGAAGACTTGCTCTCATGTTGAAAAATCCACAAAATAAGAACAATGACATCTGGATGAAAGCGGCTGTGGTGGGCGGACTATGGGCGTCAGTTGAAATCATTATCGGCAGTTTTTTACACAATACCCGAATTCCTTTTGCCGGTAGCATCCTTGCCATTTCCGGAACCATTTTATTGATTGGGTTTTATCAGATATGGCCACATCGGGGCATGATCATCCGGGCAGGCCTCATCACTGCGCTCATGAAATCGGTTTCGCCCAGCGCGCTCATCCTAGGTCCCATGACCGGAATTTTTATGGAAGCGGCATTGATTGAATTGGTTATATTCCTGCTCGGCGCCAATCTCCCATCCTATTTGATTGCAGGTATTTTTAGTGTATCGAGCGCCTTGTTTCATAAAATCATCAGCCTGGTTATTGTGTATAGTTTCGATTTGCTAAGGGTGTATGTCAACATGATTAATTTCGCGTTGAAGCAATTTCGGATGGCAGCTGCCGACCCAATGGAAATTTTTACAGCCTTATTGCTGGTTTATGTGGTGATGGGTTCGCTTGCCGGATGGATGGGCTATCTGGTAGGGAGAAAAGCAAAAAAAATGAGTGCCGAAAAATTGGACATTTCCATAGATGCCGGGATCAAAAACCGCGAATTCTTCCCGGTAAATCCCGAATTTAGAACATCTGTCTGGCTTTTGGCAGTTCATATCATCGCCATTCCGCTGGGATTGTTCCTATTGAATTACATCGGTTTTTACATCGGATTATCCTATGTGGTAATTTACAGTCTTTTCGTAGGATTTCGCTATCGGTTTGCCATGCGGCGTTTAAGGAAACCTGTCTTTTGGCTGCAGCTTGTGTTCATTCTATTGCTTTCAACTTTTTTTTGGAATATCGGAAAGCAGGCCTTTGGGCCAAGCCTGGAAGGAGCCGGGGTGGGTTTTGAGATGATGATCAGGGCTTTGTTTATCATCTTGGCGTTTACCTCGCTAAGTGTTGAGCTTAGAAATAAACATGTCCGTAATTTCCTGTTCAGTGTTGGAATGGGTCAGTTTTATCAGGCGCTGGGTCTGGCGTTTGGAGCGCTACCCATCATGATTTCTCTGCTCCCCGGCTCCAAAGAAATCGTGAAAAACCCTTTAAAATCATTGCTTAAACCCATTGTGATGGCTGATCAGTGGTTGGAGATATTTAGCAATAAACCAATCGAGTAAGCGGAGTGAATGTAATTTAAAAAGGCTAAAGCCTAAATAATTACGTACAATACCGTATATTTTTCCCCTATTTCCCACTGTATATTTGCATTAAAAGTTGTTAAATAGCTTTTCTGGTAAAAGGTCTTCTGCTTTTTTCGGCCTGTACCTGATTGGTTACGATTGCTAATAATATATTTATTTGTTGACAATCATCACTTTACAAGTGAATTGATTTGTTGTAAAATGGTCCAAATTTAATTTGCAAGATGAATACTACTAAAATTCTTTTTCTGCTAAAATTGCTTGCCATTGTACTGATGGCTGAAATGGTTTCGGCCCAAAGTAGTAACATGAAATTTGAACGGGTAAGGGTGGGAGATGCCAAACAAATTCTATGTGGTATGGATCTGGCACCCGATCATTCCTATATTGCCATCAGCAGCATTCAGAATTTTCCTTATTACCAATTTGATTTTGAAAACAAAAACGTAATTCAGCAATTTGACGTAGGTAATTGGTATGCAGGATCTTCTGTCAGGCATTCGGCCGATGGAAAGTACGTCCTTCTGCAGCAGCTGTTCTATTTGGATTTTAGCGTGAATAAAGACCGCGAAGTTGATTTTGACATCATCAATGCAGCCAATGGGCAAAGGGTAGTCCATTTTGAGAAATGCCATGCAGTGACCATCGCTCCCGACAGCGAGCATGCCATCTCCATCTCTGGCGACGAAATCACCATTTGGAAGTTGCCATCCGGCGAAAAAAGCAGGTCTTTCATCTTGAATCAGGCTACAAATGGACTGGCTGTCTCGCCTGATGGAAGATACCTGGCTGTTTCGCATAAGCCTGATGAAAAAGAATTAAAAAAAGATCCTTATTATAAAAAGAATAAAAAGGCCCTTAAAACAGCACTTAAATATAAAAACCAGATCAGCGTATTTGACATCGAATCCTTTTCGTTGCAATATACCGTAAATAGCTTATACGACATCACTTACAGGTTGGAATACAGCCCCGATGGAAACACGTTATTTTGTTTGCAAATTCCCCATATCAAAGCCCAGTCTTCAAAATCAGGCCGGCAATCCTATATTTCGACCATCAATGGGAAAACCGGCGAAGCACAACGAAAGGGATTTACATCACAGGCATCTTATGAACCAGACTTTAAATTAAGCTCTGATGGTAAGCTGTTTGGGATGGTTTCAAGAAATGGACGTTTTACTGAACTTCAACTATTCGATTTTGAAACTGGTCGTATAAAAGACAGGTTTGAGGAATCGTACAGGTTATTTGAGAAAACGGAAGGCGGAATGACCATGGGCGATGGCCGCATGTCATTTGCCTTCCTTCCCGACAACAAAACCCTGGTTATGACCATGGGAAATCACCTTATTTTCTGGGAACCTAAACTTTAAAATTGATATCAATGAAAAAATTATTCCTGATCTTCCTTTTGCTGTCATCCATCCCGGTAAATGCGGATAAAAAACCTTTGATTGAAGACTATGATGAAGTGGTGGCTACCGCGAAAACCGCCATCCAAAAATCAATGGAAGCACCTGAAGGTGAGTTGTATTTATTTGTACAAGAAAACAACATCTCCGGACGTTTTGAATTTGAACTGACCATTCATGAAAAAGGCCTGGTGGCAACTGTATTTGTGAAGAGCAATGCGGGTGGTTCAATTCAATCACAAAATAAACTCAAGGACTTTGTAAAGAACATGAAGTTTGACTTTAAAATGCCAAAGGGCAAAAGCTATAAATTCAGCTATCTTTTTAATTTCAGTTAACCCTAAATTCTGCCAACATGAAAAAAGTTTTACTTATGACGCTACTTGCAATGGCAACTCAATATGCTGTTGCACAGGATGACATGACGATCGTATGGGAGGCCAAAATGGGTCACCAGATCGACTATTACGGAACCGACATCTCCGACAAAGACAATTCTTACAGCTTCGCTGCAGATGACAAAAAAATCACCGTCTTTAAGAATGCTGACGGATCGATGTTGTGGACAAAAGCCTATAAAGACATAGCACCAAAGCTACGCAAGGTGGATGAACTGATTGCATTTTGGGAATCGAACACCATTTTCTTATTCGACCGAAAAATGGGAAAGGATCAGATTGCCTGCATCGATATGGAAACGGGCACCTTACGTTGGAATACCGATAAATATCAGGAAGTAACGGAAGGTGCCGTGGTATATGTTCCTGAGGAGGAAGGATTTGCCATATCCCTTAAAAAAGAACTGGTTTTTATTAAAGCCCACACAGGTGAAGAGGTATGGAATACGTCAAAATTCATTGGTACCGTTGGAAAATACGTATACAACAGCACTGACCGAACCATGGTGATGGTAAATTTTATGCCAAGCGGGCTGATGGCCTTTTTTACAGGTTTTAAAAATCAGATTGCACGAATTAACATGACGAATGGTGATATCATCTGGGAAAATACTTACGTCGGCAGAGCCGAACGCAAGGTAATTACCAGAACCTTTCTTTACGATCTGGATATTTCAAATGACAAAGTATTCCTGCGCATGAATGGGATGCAGGTCTATGATTATAACACGGGCGCCAACTTATGGTCAGCCGCGTTTGACTATACGGCAGATGTGGTAAAAGCACCCCAGGGAGCTACTAAATTTGGTGTGTACGGGGCAGTTGCCGAACCTGTTATCGTGGGCGATGATATTTATGTCTTAGATATGTCTAACAAGAGAAATCAATACGTAAAAAAATACGATATACAAACCGGAAAACTGATCTGGACATCCAGGGAAATTAAAGATGCTCGTGCCATTCCCGGTATGACCGTAGTTGGCAACAAGGTAGCATTGCAGATTGGAGGAAGGGTTGAAACACAATATCACAGAAGGTACAAGTCGGGAGATGATTGGGTTGAGGAATGGGGGGTTACTTTCCCTGAAGTAAAACCTTTTGGAGTTCAGGCTCTTAATACCTCCGACGGGGCTTTGGCCTGGGAATCGGAGAAATTCAGAAAGGGAATTACCAATTCTATCACATTCGATAACTACTACATTGTTTGTAGTGGCAAAGCCCTCTATGGCATCGACATCAATACCGGAGAGGAAAAATACGAAGTCCCCGCTGCAAAAGGTGGCGTTGGACAAGCCAGCCTGATTTTGCCCTACAAGGACCATATTGTAGTCGTGATTGGGGAAAAGGGCGTTTCAACTTTCGATGCTGCAAACGGCGATCTCATCAGCAGCGGCAAGTATAAAACATCTACACTTTTTGATCGCAAGGACGATTTGGTCATCATGGTTACGGATAAGGCTGATCTGGCTGCATTCGACATCGATACCGGTAAATACAAGGAATTTAAAGCCAAAAAAGGCGCCGGAAACTCACTTACCAGCGATGGGGAACACTTATTCGTTTATGAGAAAAAGGTAATTACAAAATTAAAAACCAGATAGCCCAACCAGACTTGTTAAGTATGCTTGCCGTCATAAACCCTGACAACTTCATGTTGTCGGGGTTTTTGCCCCATGCCCCATGCTCCCTGCCCCATGCCCCATGCCGGTAGGTACCATTCTTTACAACCCAAATGAGAAATGAGATCCAAATCCCGACTTCGATAACAATCGAAAAAAAACGCTTTAAAATAATCCTTTCACTTTTTCAACCACCAGGTCTTCGTCCGGATTGACACTAAAAGATAATAGCGGTCGGAGGAAAAACATTTCCCTACCCGCTTTAAATTTTGCTTCACCGCCACCGGTAATATTCAACATGATCAGATCCTCTTTTTTCACCATTCCCGTTTTTGCGGCATCGATTAGTGTTGCGGTAGCTACAGCCGCTGCACAATGGATGTCGTTGCCTTCGGTTTCCTTAAATAAAATGGCTGCATTACGGCTTTCCTGGTTGTTGGCTAACAAAACATCGCCACCGGCATCTTTCATGGCATCGTACAGTCCGCCCACGATTCCATAAGGAGGCTTTCTGTTCGACAATACCTTGGCCTCAATGATTTCAACCTTTTTACGAGCATCAATATCGTCCATATGAAGCATATCGCGTGAGTCTGCTTTCCAGGCATCGTAAATGGGATGAAATGGAAAATTCTGCGATACCATCAGCCGGGCTTTTCGGTTTCCGAAACGGCCGTCAGCAATTAGCCTTAAGTTGGCTTCCCATGCTGCGATAGCTCCGGTACCACTGCCCACAGCCTGAAAATAATATTCCGGAATTTCGCCAATGGTAGTCACGGCCGATAACATAGTAGTTCCCATACCATCTCGACGGGCCACGTTTTTGGCACCGCCTTCGGTTACAAAACCGTCCATTTTGCTCACAATATTCGATAAGTGGATGGCATCAAAATAATCACTGCCAGCTTCACACGTGATGAGCTTTACGCAGGGATTGAGCGGTGCTTCGAACCACAGCGCATTTAAATTGTCGTGAGGCACGCTTAAAAGCAAGGGTATTTGATTGTCGGAACAAACCTGAGCGAAAGCCCTGGCCGTATTCCCGGCGGAAGCTACTACCAATACCTCCCTGTTACTTCCGTCCAAACGGCCGCACACCGAATAGGCTTCGGTTTCCTTAAACGAGCAGGTTTTCATCTCAACACCACGCTCCGGCCAGTATCCGCTAAAAGTAATGTACAACCTGTTTAATCCCAATTTCTTAGCCAACCCTTCGCTTTTATAAGTGATGGGAGCCGAAGAACCCACAAGATACCGGTTCACAGGTAACCAATCGGCAAAGCGGTAAATGCCAAAAGTGGAATCTTTCAGTCGAAGTTGTTTGGTTTGGTATAGTGCGCGGATAAGCGTCGGTATCTTCTCTCCCGGTGCATCAAGCAACCAACCTGTATCAGTGAAATTATTTCTGGTAGCCAGTGATTGCAGAATATAGGGTGTTTTCTCAGAGGAATGAGACATGAACTAAGTTTTTACAAATGATCCACAAAAATAAGAAATCGGGAGGTTTATTCTACAGTCAGGGTAAAAATCTGAGTTGATCTAAAATATCTATCCTGTGATTAACTTTTTTATACCGCATGGCCTGTTTGACTAAAATTTAAGGTCATGGATGTCAGTTCCAGATAGATTTTTTGATAATCATAAGGTTCTCTTATCCCTTCAAATACCGTATTGCGGTATTTTAGGTTAGTTGAAAGTGCCCAGCCGGCAGCAATTGGATTTTTGGTGGCTTTTAAGGTATTTAAGTATTTTCGTTTTAGCACTTTCAAATCGAACATCCTGTCCCACTCTGCATGCATCAATTCGGTAAACTCATCCACAGACATATTTACCGGATCAATAACGCAATTAAAGAAGGTGTATTTCTCCCATGCCTTTGGGTAATCCATGTTATTTATTCGATTACTCTTATGAAGGTTCTGGTAGGTAAGCGTACCAGGAAGTGGTGTAAGCATGCCTGGCTGAATGCAATCAACACCTGAATTAATAAAATAATCAGTTCTGTTGCGAATGGTTTGTACAGTATCGGTGTCCAATCCATAAATAAAGCTTCCTAAAACAGCAATCCCGGCCTGGTGAAATGCATCGTACACTTTTTCGTAATTCTGCACACCTACTTTAATATTTGTCAATTTTTCGGAAGCCACCAGTTGTTCCACAATCTCCGACTCAATACCAAGCAATATCATGCGACATCCGGCTTGCGCCATCAGCTGCAGGGCTTCCGCATCCGTGGCCAAGTGCATTGAACAAAAGGTGTACCATTCCTTTTTAATACCGCTCTCAATAAAACCCCTACAAATATCTTTGGCGCGTTGAGCGTGTTTGGATCCATAACCATAAAAATCATCATCAATAATATACAAACTTTTTTGAGGAATTCGCTTATACTCATCCACCACTTCCGCAACATTTCGATACCTGTATTTTCGCCCGTTAAAGGTATGCACGCTACAGAAATCGCATTTCATAGGGCAACCCCGTGTAGTCTGCAAACTTCCAAAAGCATATTTAGAGCTATATAAATCGATGCGGGGCGGAGGCATTGTATATAAGTCCTGCAATTCACTTTCATATATTTTTCTGAGACTTCCTTGCTTAAAATCGTGGAGCAATTCTCTCCAAACACCTTCAGCTTCTCCCTTTACCACCACATCCACATATTTTAATGCTTCTTCGGGTAACATGGAAGCATGGATTCCACCCATCACGGTTGTAATATTTAACTCCCGGTAAATAGAAGCCAGTTCATATGCTCGTGTGGCTTGTGAAGTTAATCCTGTAAAACCTACCAGATCAGCTTTTTTTGCCTGAAACACATCAAAGCTTTCATCTAAAATTTCTATCTCCCAATCTGAGTCGGTCAGCGCGGCAATGATCCCCAGCCCCATTGGAGGAACACTAAAATCACCATCATGATAAATCCCGGCCTTATAAGAGTTTCGGGGGTTAATTAAAAGTAGTTTTTTAGTCATCTTTAGCTATTTCTATTTCAATGTTTTAAATCAGTTTGGTGTTAATTTACCACTTCCTAATATTGTATTTTAAATATGCACGTGTTCTAAGGAAACAATAACAATAGCAGATTGGTTATTTTGTTTATTCTCCTAATATCATAATTGGGGTAAAGGTACCTACAAATCCGTTTCAAAATAACTCCATTTTGCTGATACAATCCGGTTACAAAAATCATTTCTGGTAATTCATTGAAAAAACGACTATAAAGGTAGCGTTTTAGCCTCCAAACTACATTTGGTCTATAATGCTGATCCGCTCTCTTTTATTTTCAAAAACCAAATTGTAGTAATGCAGGTTCGAATTATACGACCACAAAGCGGCATCCGGATTGTGCGACTTTTTAAGTGCATTGAGGAATTTCCGCTTCAGGTTTTTTTCATCATACAATTTGGCCCAGTTTTTATTAATTTCGGAAGTTAATTCATCCTGGGTCATGAGTGCCGGGCGATAAACAACTTCAACAAAATCGTAACGAGCCCAGTCTTTTGGAAAGTTTGTGTGAATCAGCCTGTTCTCAGCTACCATTCGGTTAAACAAAGGTGTCCCGGGAAGAGGGGTGAGTATGGAAGCCTGCATGGCATCGATGTCTGAATTTAACATGTATTCCGTCCGGTTGGCGATGGTGAGAGGCGTGTCGGTATCCAACCCAAAAATAAAAGCACCTAAAACTGCGATTCCATGGGCGTGAATTTTTTGATAAACCTCATCAAAGTGGGCGATTCCAATTTTAAGGTTGGTCCTTTTATTGGCCGACTCCAGCTGATCGATGAGTTCTGATTCGATGCCTAAAAAAATCATTTTACATCCCGCTTCGGCCGCAAAATGAAGCACCTCCTCATGGTCAGCGATATTCATGGAAGCTGCGCAGAGCCAGTCTTTTTTAATCCCGCGCCGGATGATCTCCTGGCAGATTTCCAATACACGATCGGCCGATTTTTTCGTGTACCCTATCAGGTTATCATCCACAATATACACCCGCTGTTGAGGAATTTTCTCGAATTCATCCACCACCTCTTTCACCGGACGAGCCCTGTATTGATGCCCATTAAACGTATGAACGGAGCAAAAATCGCAACTCATAGGGCACCCGCGTGTTGTTTGGACACTGCCAAACACGTAGCCCGGATGGTATAAATCTATTCTGGGGAATGGTGAATCAACCAATGGCAATAAGTTCCCTTGATATCTTTTTTTTAGTGTACCGGATTCAAAATCATGAATAAGGGTTCCCCAAACGCTTTCAGCTTCACCAATCACAACAGAATCGGCATATTGCGCCGCTTCATCGGGCAACATCGACACATGAATCCCACCCATTACCGTGGATATGCCTTTTTCTTTATAAACTGAGGCCAGCTCATATGCACGTGTTACTTGTGAAGTAAGTGCCGTAATTCCAACCAAATCGGCTTCCCTGTATGTAAAACGTTCAAAATTCTCATCCACAAGCTCGAGCTCCCAATGTTCCGGGGTTAGCGCCGCGATAATGCCCAGAGCCATGGGTGGAAAAATACTTTGCTGATCGCGGATAAGTCCTCTTCGTTTTGTACTTAGTGGATTTATGAGTAGCAGTTTGTTTCTTTTTGTCATCTTTCAATCAACTAAACAAAGGGGTTCGATTTAAAAGAGGATAACCCAAAGACATCCACCAGGTTACGTACCGGACGTTCGCCCTCAAAGGCCAGATTATAGTATTGCAGGTTGGAGCCATAGGACCAGATGCCAGCAGTGGCACTCTTGGTCTGTTTAATGGTTCTGATAAATTTCTTCTTTAAGATGGGTTCGTTATACAGTTGGTCCCAGTTTTTTTTGATTTCCTCCATCATTTCCCCGCGTCCCATCAAATCGTGATTGAACACCACTTCCGCGAAATGATAATGTTCCCAATCCTGGGGAAAATTGTTCAACACAATTTTATTTTCCCTGGTCATGCGGTCGAATAAACCTGTCCCTGGCAAGGGTGTCAGGATGGTGGATTGCACCGCATCGATGGAAGCGCTGTTGATATACTCGGTGCGTTGCGCCATGCTTTCAGGGGTATCGGTCTCGAGGCCATAAATAAAAGCGCCCAACACACTGATTCCATACTGATGAATTTTTTCAAATACCTTGTCATAGCTGTCGATGCCCATTTTCGCGTTCAGTTTCTTGTTCATGTCCTTCAACTGATCGATACGTTCCGATTCGATGCCCAGCAATACCATCCGGCAGCCACTTTCGGCAGCGTATTTCAACACTTCTTCGTTGTCGGCAAAATTCATGGAGGCAGAACAAAACCATTCTATTTTAATCCCTCGTTCAATGATTCCTTTGAAGAGCCGAATGGCCCGTTCCTGTGATCTTTTACCATATCCTATCAGGTTGTCATCCACAAAATAGACCAATGTATGGCTTATTGTCTCCAATTCATCCAACACCTCTTCGATGGGGCGTTGACGATAGGTGTTGCCATTAAACGTATGCACAGAACAAAAATCGCACCGCATGGGACACCCACGTGATGTCTGAATGCTTGCAAACTTATAATCGGGATGAAACAACTGACGTGCGGGCAAGGTTGCATTTTCCATAGGAAGCATTTGACCCATGTAGGATTTTTTCATTTCCCCCCGTTCAAAATCTTCTATCAGGGTTAACCATACACTCTCCACTTCTCCTATCACCACGCTATCGCAAAAACTGATGGCTTCATCAGGTACCATGGAGGCATGAATTCCGCCAATAACCGTTGGGATACCTTTTTCGCGGTAGATGGCTGCCAGCTCATAAGCCCTGGTCACACTGGATGTTAGCGCGGTAAATCCAACCAAATCAGCCTCTTTAAAAGTAAATTGCTCGAAATTCTCGTCGATGATTTCCACCTCCCAGCGATCGGGAGTAAGGGTGGCAATGATTCCCAAACCAATGGGGGGATAGATGACATGTTTGTGGATAATCAAGCCCTTACGTGTGGAGTTAAGCGGATTGATGAGCAGTAATTTTCGATTTCTTTCAGTCATGGAGAATATGCATCTTTGAGGCAAAGATAAGGAATTATGTAAAAAGGGAATGGATGAGTTAAGTTAGTAAAGTAACAGGACTTAGCTTACTTCATATTCTAAAAAAAAACCGATCTTTGCTTACTTCGCATCAAGAGTAACCACAGTCCATGGCAAAAAGGGGATTTTTTCGTGATTTTATGGGAGTGCTCAATAGCAATGTTGTGTCGCTGGTAAGTGCTCTGCTAATGGTAGTTGTCCTGACCCGTGTGATGGGCACAGATGGTTATGGTGCCTACAATGCCTTAATCGTGGTACCGCTTATTGTGGTTAGCCTCACGCACCTGGGTATTCGTGGAGCATCCATTTATCTTCTTGGCAGTAAAAAATATAATGAAAACCATTTGGTTTCTTCCATCGTGTTCATCCTCATCGGTTCAAGCGCCATTGGTATATTGTTAAGTGCCATTGGGTTTTATTTCTACCGGGAACCTTCATTTACGCTCCTGTTGATCTCGCTCGTGCTTTTTGTGATCCCATTCAGGCTGACCACCATCTATGTCGGCGGTGTATTTTTGGGAAAAGACGAAATCAAAAAGTCGAACCAACTTAATTGGATGATCAATGTGATTAACCTGGTGTTGGCAGCGGTCCTGGTTTGGTGGTTGGATTATGGGTTACTTGGAGCTGTAATAGCCACATTGGCGGCCAACGCATGGGTAGCCATGGTAGCCATGCGCATGCTCACTAAGAATTTCGAAATCAAAATAATGTATCACCAGGTGATTGTTAGGCATTTACTCAGGATGGGCCTATTGTTTTCGATGTCATTTTTTATCCTGCAGCTAAACTATAAGGTAGATATTTTGCTGCTCGAAAAACTTTCAACCGTAAACGAAGTGGGTTTATATGCATTGGCTACCCAGATTGCAGAACAATTGTGGCAAATCCCTTTGGCTGTTGGCATTGTATTGTTCAGCCGGACTTCAAATGATGGAGGAAAAATATTACCTTCTTCGATTGTTGCTCTCACCAGAACCACCTTTATTATTGTCTTTATCATGGCTACCGCTTTATTTATCCTGGCTCCATTCGTTATTCCTTTGGTTTTCGGAAATGCATTTTCAGCCAGCAGTCTCATGTTACAAATTATTCTCCCCGGAATTGTTATCCTGACCTTTTTCAGGGTATTAAGCGGACAGCTGGCGGGCATGGGGAAGCCGCAGGTGACCTTGTATATCTTTGGTCCGGCCCTGGTGATTAATATCCTTTTAAACTTTCTTTGGATTCCTGGTTATGGCGGAAAAGGAGCAGCCATGGCCTCCAATGTAAGTTACCTGATGGGTTCGCTGGGGTATTGGATTTATTATGCGAGACTGCATCAGCTGTCGTTGTTTGAGTTGTTTCATTTCAGAAAAACTGATTTTGATTCATTGAACAAACTCATTAAAAAAGTAACAAAAAAATGGATAAGCTAAACAACATCCCATTTTTGTTTATCGTGGGCCGGCCAAGGTCGGGAACCACGCTCCTGCGTACCCTGTTTGATGCACATTGCAATGTGATTATCCCGCCTGAATGCCAGTTTGTGGTAAACCTTTACGGGAAATATGGCAAAAAAACACATTGGTCAAAAGCAGACCTCGAACACTTTTTTCAGGATTTACAAACACAATGGCGCTTTGATACATGGAAACTGGACAACAAGTTACTTAGGCACAACCTGCTTGAACTGGAGGGAGAAAATCTTTACAGGAATATTTGTAAAGCAGTATATGCCGTTTATCCATCGTTGTATCCAAAAGAAAACATACTTCTTTTTGGCGATAAAAATCCTGGCTATACCATTTACACCAACCGTTTGTTAAAGATCTTTCCCAACTCAAAGTTCATTCATATCACCCGTGACTACCGCGACAATTTTGTTTCCATCAAAAACGTGGATTTTGAATTGCCCATTCCATCGTTGGTGGCACAAAAGTGGGTTTATTTTTCCCGGAAGATCCATCAGGAAGCCAGAAAAAACCCTGAAGCCTATTTTCACATCCGTTACGAGGACCTGGTGAACAAACCTGAGGAATCCCTTAAAGCCATGTGCGCCTTCACCGGGATTTCATTTCAACCGGATGTGCTTAATTTCCATGAGAAAACGAACGACTTCGTTAATCTCTACCCGAAAGGACTCCTGCAGAAATACCATAGCAGCCTGTTAAACCAAATAAATACCAGCCGCATAGGATTATGGAAAAAGGAACTCACCGATAAAGAAGTCAGGCAATTGGACTACACGGTCGGGTCACTTGCCGATAAAATCGGCTACGAAAGAGTATATCACGATTTCGGATTCGCCGTTGTGTTGCAGACTATACCGGGAAGAACCATCGCGGCCTTACTGTATTTGGCTACCCAATTGGTCGACAAACTCCCTTCTTCCATCCGAATGAACATTCTCAGCAAAGGCCCAAGGGTATTGGGGACCGCTTTTCTTAAGGTGTTTAATCCCAAAAAACTCAGGGAGATGAATAAGATGCTGGTTGATTACAAATAAAAAAACCTTGTAACCGGCATGTTACAAGGCTTTTTAGGCGGGCTTTTTTGTCGGATCTTATCCGACCTTTAAAGGAAAAAGGATCGCTCATTAATAATAGAGTAAAGTCGAAACCGTTTTTTGCTCATAGGCTCAAAAAAATAGACTTTACTGTCTTTAGTGAAAATGCTGGCATTCACATCTTTCACATTCTTTTCAACCAAACCATTTGTTTCAATTTGCCTAATCGAATAGTATTGATTTACTTCCATAGCAGGATAATTATTTCATTTTTAATAGATACCCATCCTTTACACAGATAGGGCATTGTGAATCTTTTATAATACTGATATATCCACACCGATCGCACTTGAAGTACTTTTGGTACTGCACCTTCTTTTTTTCAGGACTTTTCTTAGAGCTAAAGGTAAACATTTTATCAGCGTTTTTTCTATATTGGCAATCCGCGTGCCAAAGTGTCTTTATGATAGAAATTGAATTCTAAGTAACACGTAATATGAAGATTAAAAATTTCAATTTAAATTAAAAAACAATTGATCTGTTTTTAGATTACGATTTCGGGGAATTTTTCTTTCTACATTTTTGGATAGAATTACGATATCGTAATACTTTTTGATGGTCACCTGTCACGTTGTTATGCTGTTTGTTAATCAATGTTACTATTTTTGTAAAAAAATGGCAATTTTTTTCGTTTAAAGAAACCGCTTAATGATAACTTGATTTACTACTATGAAAAAATTTACGCTTTTCATTTTCTCCATTTTCTACCTCTCCGTATATTCACAAACAACACTCACCGAGGCAGTTGACTTTCATGTTAAAACCATTGATGGAGAAACCATCTATCTGTTTCCATTACTTGACAATAACCATCAAATTGTGGTAATCGATTTCTTCTCCACTTCATGCGGTCCGTGTCAGGATTATGCCCCTGATTTTCAGGCTTGTTACGAAAAGTTTGGTTCAAACCAGGGCAATGTGTATTTCATGGGCTTAAATTGGGGAAATGACAATGATGGCGTGCGCGAATTTGATTCCATTTTTGGACTAACTTATCCTTCTGTTAGCGGAAGCCAGGGTGGCGGCAACCTGGTTTATACGGATTATAATATACTTTCGTATCCAACCGTAATTGTGATCACTCCGGATCATCAAATTGTTGAACAGTATATTTGGCTTCCTGACGAAGCAAATATTACCCAGGCAATTGTCAACGCCGGCGGCTTAATCGTTGGTATGAATGAACCTTATAAAAGAGAAAACAGCATTCAGGTTTTCCCTCAGCCTGCCCATGATTTTGTGAATGTGTCGTTGGAGGTAAAGAGCGGAATTAGCATAACCTTTAACCTGTATCAACTTACTGGCAAATTGATTTACTCTCAAAATTTTCAGGCACACTCGGATGGAATTGAGCAAGTTCGCATACCATTTACCGACCTGGTTGATGGGATGTACCTATTGAAAATAGGCGATGAAGCAGATCCGATAACGACCCGAAAAGTGACTGTGGTCAACTGATTTTAATAACTTCCGCTGGCAGGTCCTCCTGTTACAATGGCCACACTGGCTCCGGCTCCGATGCGGGTAGCACCGGCTTTGATCATGGCAATGGCTGTTTTGAAATCGCGGATACCGCCACTGGCTTTTACACCCATCTTCGATCCGACTACCCTGCGCATGAGGGCAACGTCTTCAACGGTAGCACCACTTCCCGTAAAACCTGTACTCGTTTTTACAAAATCGGCTCCGGCTTTCTTTGAAATTTCGCAAGCCAATATTTTTTCGGTATCGGTCAACAAGGACGTTTCAATAATCACTTTCATAATGGTATTGTTTCGGCAAACCCTTTTAATGGCGCGGATATCCTCTTCAACCAGTTTTAAGTTTCCCGATTTAAGAGCGCTGGTGTTGATTACCATATCCAATTCATGTGCACCATTGGCCAATGCATTCCTTGCTTCAAATGCCTTGCTGCGGGTATCCATCTCCCCCAATGGAAAACCAATGACAGAGCATACTTTTACAGATGAACCTCTCAGTTTTTTTGCAACAAAAGGAACCCAGGATGAATTTACGCAAACCGATTTAAAGTGATACTGTAAAGCCTCATCGCATAACTTTGTAAACTGTTCCTCGGTGGCACCCGGTTTCAGTAAGGTGTGATCAAGATATCCGGCTAATTCTTCAGGAGTTATGCTGCCTTCGGGGGTATTTTTGCCTGATGTGCTGCTTTTATCAGCACCTTCGGTGAACTTCATTTTTTCAAGCTTCGAAAGAATCTCTTTCGTAATTTTTTCTATCAATTCGTTCTCTTCCATATCCTTTTACATCCTTTCAATTGACATCATTTTATTTATCCGTGGCCAATGTCTCCCTCCCTCAAAACGTGTTTCCAGCCATAATTTGGCCATCGAAGCCATGTCTGAAATGGAATGCATTGTGGTTCCCATGGTCAGGACATTGGCATTGTTGTGGGCACGGCTGTTGATGACGGTTTCGGGACTCCAACACAAAGCGGCACGAATGCCTTTTACCTTATTGCAAGCCATGGAGGACCCTATTCCGGCAGCATCGAGCATGATGCCGCGTTCACACTCGCCACCAGTCACTTTTTTTGATACTGCCAATGCGAAATCGGGATAATCGACTTTGGTAGTGGAATTATGAGTTCCTACATCAAACATTTTATAACCTAAAGTCTCTAAATACGTTTTCAGAGATTCTTTTGTCTCGAAAGCACCATGATCGGCACCAATGGCGATGCGGCTTACATGATCTTTAATCCCATTTTCCTGGTGATTCGCCATATTCTTTTCTCTGGTGGGTAACATCCCCATTTGTTGAGTTTGCAAATTTGCAACTTTTCTTAATCTATTTCTTCTTTTTATCATGTCGAAATTTCATCAACGATTGCCGCAATAACTGTCTTCACTGTTAAAGCATCTGCATCCTGAATAATTTGCCTGGCTGAATTTCCTTCTTCAATGGTCAGGACAAGATCGTTGATCCCGGCTTGCACGGCATCTATTGCTAAAAAGGAAGTACCAATATAAATTCCTTTTGGATCAACAGGCTGAACAACAAGGATTTTTCTTGATTCGTAGCCTGTGGCTTTGGTGGAAGAGACCACGGTTCCGATCACTTTTCCCAGTCTCATGCTCTTGTTGTTAAATGTATATCGTCTACAATGCCCATCACCGCGGCATCACAGGGGTTCATTTCTTTTTCGATGATCCGGCTGGCTTCCTTACTTGTTTCGTAATAAACAATTTGCCCGATATCGGATTGAAGGGTGTCAACCGCAACCAATGCATCACCGGCCACTTCAAGTTTTTCGTTTAAGGGCTGTACCAAAACAAGTTTCAATCCTTCAAAAGATTCAACCTTTTGCGTGCTTACTACCCTGCCGATGATTTTTCCAAATTTCATTCTTCAACTCCTGATTAAATAATTCTAAAATAATCGACCAGGGTACATCGCCTTTCGCGGGTAAAAGTCCTGGCTCGGGTAACACCTTCGCCTGTAGGACTGGCGATGGTAAAGGAAGCGAAACCGGCACCACCCTCACCTAATCCTGCATAGCTGGGCCCATTTTTAATGAAAATGGAGCAATTCATCGCTTTGGCCATTTTACTTAATTTAGCAATATTGAGCGAGTGCATGATGGCTGTGTGCCTGAATCCATGTTCACAACGAACAGCCAAATCAATAGCCTCATCCACATGCGCCACACGAACCAAAGGCATAACAGGCATCAACTGTTCAGTCCAGACCAAAGGATGGTCAGCATCTACCTCACAAAGTAACAACCGGGTTGTATCGGGAACTGTTAAACCAATGGCTCTGGCAATTTTGGAAGCATTTTGGCCCACGTATGTTTTGTTGGCGGCGCCTTCGTGGCCTGGTCGTCCGGGGTTGGAAATTACCAATGCTGTAACTTTTTTAATTTGCTCAGGCGATAAAATATAAGCGCCATTTTTTTGCATTTCCACTTTAAGTGCCTCGGCCACCGAATCAACAACAATGATTTCCTTTTCACAGATACAGATTAGGTTGTTGTCGAAACTGGCTCCCGCGACAATATCTTTGCCTGCCTTCACAATATCGGCAGTTTCATCCACCACAACGGGTGGGTTTCCCGGACCTGCGGCAATGGTTTTCTTTTCCATTTTCATGGCTGCTTTCACAACTCCCGGGCCCCCGGTAACAACTAAAAGGGACACTTTTGGATGACTCATCATCACCTGAGCTGATTCAAGTGTGGGGTCTTCGATGGTAGTGATCAGGTTTTTTGGCCCACCTGCTTCTGTGATGGCTTTGTTTAACAGGCTTATTAAAAATGCTGATACTTTTTTGGCTGATGGATGCGTATTAAATACGACAGAATTACCGGCAGCAATCATGCCAATGCAATTGCTGATGATGGAGGCCGTGGGATTTGTACTGGGCGATATTGATCCAATAACACCATAAGGAGCATGTTCAACCAACGTAAGGCCATGATCATCAGAGAATGTTTCCGCCACAATGTCCTCCACCCCTGGTGTCTTGTTAATAGCCAATTGGTTTTTAACTACCTTGTCTTCCCATCGCCCCATGCCGGTTTCTTCGCTAACCATTTTCGAAATAAGGACAACATGGTCTTTCGATATTTTGCGAATGTTGGCAATGATGTCTTTACGGGTCTCCAGGGTCAGCTTCTCCAATTGATGAAAAGCCACTTCAGCAGCCTTTACAGCCTGATCGATGGTAGTGAAAAGACCTGTTTTTTCCGATTGAAGGGCTATTTCATTCTTCAAATTGAGGTCGGTTAAAGCCTCACGTACCAACTGCCTGATATTTTCTTCTAATCGATCCATTTATGAACTTCATTTTACATAAAAAAGGGCCTGATTTCTTTGTGAGGTTGAGGAATGATGGTGTCCATTCCCAGGAGGTTTTTTGCCTTGGCTTTTTCAATTCCTGCTTTTACTGCAGCCTGTACCGCATCGAGATGACCCATCATTTTAACGTACGATTTCCCACCATAGCCATCCGCCAAACGGATTTCGATAATTTTAACACCTCCTGCTTTGGCCGCGCTATCGGCCGACTCGATACCAGAAACAATCGAAAGGGTTTCGATGATGCCAATGGTATCCCATTCACCTACAACAATTGTGTTTCCAATGGCGGGAATCACATCGGGATGTACCTGGGGAAGGAAAAGTTTATCAACAATATGATTTCCTCCGGTTTCGCAACCAGCCTTATAGGCGTATTCCACCGATGCCACATCTCCACTAAATATAATCAGGTATTTTCCGGAACTAATCGTTCGTGCATCAATAATTTGAATGGGGGCTCTTTTCACCATCTGATCGAGAGCCTGTAAACCAATCACAATGCTACCAAACTCAATGGCACCGAGAACAATAATATTTTCCTTTTCCATCATTTTTTATAAACCACTTGATCGTTTTCGTCAATCACATCAATTATCCCCACGATGATCGCATCAATGGCTTTGTTGGCTGAGACAGGTGTTTCGCGTGCTGAGGTGCTTTCCGCGATCATAACCAATTCGTCAATACCTGCACTTACTAAATCGAGTGCCACCAAAAATTCGTTTTTAATTTCCCCTTTTTGATTGCACTTATTAACCAATAAATACCGGCCTCCACTAATGTGGATGCAATTGGAGCTACTTGTAATCGTTCCTGCCACTTTTCCTATTACCATCTGAAATCTTTATCTATTTTGATAGGTCAATGTGCCTTTTAATTCAATGAGATCGACAATAGCTACCACAGTAGCATCGGTGGGCAATCCTTTGGTGGTTTCCGCCATGCGGGCACTGCTGCCCGAAACATAAAACACAATTTCATCCACACCGGCGCCCACACCATCCATGGCCACAATAAAGTCGTTTTTGCCTTGCATACTGACAGGATCGATTTTCTCAAGTAACAATAACTTGAGGCCCTCCATTTGTGAGACTTTCTGACTCGATACCACCGTACCTGCAACTCTTGCCAAAATCATAATTTCTACTTTTTGCTTTTGCGACCCAATGGCAAGGCACTGTCAACATTGGCATGTGGACGTGGAATGATATGGCTGGATACAATTTCGCCCACTTTTTCTGCTGCAACAAGTCCTGCATCAACAGCGGCCCTTACCGAAGCTACATCGCCGCGCACGATGGCAGTAACATATCCCCCGCCTGTTTTTTCATAGCCAACAAGCTCCACTTTGGCAGCTTTTACCATGGCATCAGAAGCTTCGACCATGGTTGCAAACCCCCGTGTTTCTATCATTCCTAATGCATCTGTATTAAAATCTGACATAACTTTATCTCCTATAATTGTGATTAATATTCTTCTCTACCAATAATTTCTGCCAACCGTTTTTCAACGATGGTTTTGCATTCAAGCACTTCTGCTTCAGGCCCGCCAATATATACCCGGCCAAATTTCCCAAATCCAATCACATCGATTATTTTGATATTGGCAGCTTTTTCAGCCTCATTTGCAGCATAATATGCATAACCTGCGGGTTCCATCTCCAATACATAAAGCGTATCGCCGCGTAAAAGCATCATTCCATGACGGGTTCTGTTGATTAATTGTGCATGGTGATCGTCCACGTTTTTAATCAATTGACTGGTTAGTATCCTGGGTCTGATTCTATTTGCTTCTGTTTGGCTGATGGCAGTTAATACGGCTTCCCCGGCCATACGGGTATCTCCCTGGTTGTCGGAATGAATTTCGAGCATCCCATAGGCTCGTTCCACTATTTGCATTCCGGGCAACACGTTGGTGGCTTTGATGGCCACATCGGTTAAGGCATTGATCTCGATACCGGGTGCAATTTCAATAATACAACTCGATTGCCCTCCCACTGGAAGGAATCCTCTGGAAACCGTAGAGATATAGGAAGCCATTTGTAACTGGAGTGAATCTAAGAATATATACGTTCTTAAATCAATGTGTGATTTGGAATCTTTCATCTTAATAGGGATTATTTACCGGTTTTTCTCCCGAGAGGAAGCGCGGTATCTACATTTTGATGTGGCCGTGGAATAATATGTGAGGATACAATTTCTCCAACTTTTTCGGCGGCGCGGAGACCGGCATCAACAGCTGCTCGAACTGAGGCCACATCGCCTCGTACAATGGCTGTAACGTAACCTCCACCTGTTTTTTCATAGCCAACAAGCTCCACTTTAGCTGCTTTCAACATGGCATCCGAAGCTTCCACCATGGCTGCAAAACCACGTGTTTCGATCATTCCCAAGGCCATCATTTCATTATTTTCCATACAATTTTATTTAGCTTTTTGATAATATTTTAACTACTTAATTAGCTTTTTTTTTCAGTATCCGAACAAGAACATTTTCGTGTACCAATTATTTAACTCATCGCATTTGCATTTGATTAACCGTTCTTTGAACCCACAAATGTAGTGATATTTATTTGTATAAGTTAGAAAATAAAGGAAAGACTCGGTGACAGAAATTTTCCTGAATTAAAAATGCTTTACCTTTTATTGATCATCTGAATGAATTAAGATCTTATCTTTACATCAATTTAATATACATCAATATGAAAACGTTGAGATTATTTAAAGTCGTTACTTTTTTTATCACCGTTGTCTTGTCATTTAGCTCTTGTGCACCAACTGATGACAATGAGTTAAATCCAATTACAAAATTCGTTGGCACCTGGAGTGTGAACGACCAGGCAGCTCGTTTAAATTATGAAGTAACCATTGATTACAATCCACTTAATTCTGCAGAAGTCGTACTGAAAAATTTTGCCGATCTGGGAAATTCTGCTGTAGGTCTGGTGGTAGGCAATACCATTGTTATTGATAGCCAAGTGCTCTCGGGCGATAATTCTGTTTCAGGTTCCGGAAGTTATATCAATGAAAATAAATTGTCGTTCAATTACCAGCTCGATAACGGAATAGATACAGAATCGCGGGTCGCCATATTTTCAAAATAATCTGAGATAGTCAGGTTGGGGGTTAAGTAGTCCACTTTTTTTATCCCGGAAGGCAGGATTCTTATTTTTTGGTTGTCAAACACCTGCAAGGAGTCCTTTTTTATTTTATCGGCTTTTAACTCCTGTTCCTTTCTTACTTTAACCTCTGCTTGTAGTTGACTCAGATTAGCAAGCACTCCATCATAAATTTTAATCATGACCTCTGTACGATCCTGGTAATAATTCATATTTTCAACCAACTGGGCAGGTGTAATTTCATACGTGTTGTAAATCTCCAAAGTGGTTTTTGAACCTGAATATCCAACATCCTTATTCACTTCTCTTTGCAAAACGGTCCTACCTTCAGCAAGTTGAATTTCAGTAAGGATTTCAATCATTTGCTGCTCAGAAAGTAACTTATGGGGTAGAGGGGACTGTTCTTTGTTATTTTTGTAACATGAAGTCAGTTCTAACATCAACAATAAAATGGGAATTAAAAATTTTCGCATGTTAGTTGCCTACTTCGGATAAAAACATTACACGGATCAGCCTGACTTCTTCTTCGCTATATTCCGATTCTCCAAGTACATTCAGAGCATCTTCAATGGAGTCTGTTTCAGCTTCGGCAAAGTAATCGTAAATGTCTTCCTGATGGTACTCGTCCACTTTATCGTTGATGTAGTAGCTGATATCTAACTTAGTTCCTGACATCACGATTCGCTCAATTTCAGTAAGTAATTCTGCAAGAGAAAGATTTTTTGCATAGGCAATATCATCGAGTGGTAGTTTTCGGTCGATGCTTTGAATTATGTACACTTTCAATCCTGACTTATTAATCACTGATTTAATCACCATATCATTGGGCCTGGTGATTTCATTTTCCTCAACATATTTTTGTATAAGCTCGAGAAAGGGCTGTCCATACTTGGTAGCTTTTCCTGCTCCAACACCCACAATTTGTTTCAATTCTTCCTCATCAATGGGATATTGTATGGCCATATCTTCGAGAGAAGGATCCTGGAAAATGACAAATGGAGGCAGATTTTCTTTTTTAGAAATATCTTTACGCAAGTCCTTAAGTAGTGCAAAAAGGGTCGGGTCAGATCCCCCACCTTTTTGTCCACCGGCATTTACAATCATGTCATCGTCCTCAATCGACTCATAATCATGATCTTTGGCAATAAGAATGCTGTAAGGTTCTTTGATGTAATCTTTCCCCTCTTCTGTAATTTTTAATATACCGTAGTTTTCAATCTCTTTTTCAGCGAGCCTTTGAATGAGTGCCTGACGGATAATCATGACCCAGTATTTGGCATCGTGTTGACTGCCTGCTCCAAAATACTTATGCTGATCGAGTTTGATACTTTTTACATCACCGCTTTTTTTACCGGCAATGACCTCTGCGACCGTTTTGGCCTTAAATTGTTGTTTCAGGGAAACAATGGCTTTCAACGCCAGTCTGATTTCATCTTTTCCTTCGTACTTTTCTTTTGGCGACAAACAGTTATCACATGCACCACAATTTTCTTTTGTAAAGGATTCACCAAAATAATGAAGTAACAACCTGTGACGGCAAACAGAAGATTCGGCATAGGCTACTGTTTCAAACAATAATTCTTTGGCAATTTCCTGCTCTGCGACAGGCTTATCTTTCATAAATTTTTCCAGTTTCTGGATGTCGTCATAATTATAAAAGGTTATGCAGTTTCCCTCTCCACCATCGCGGCCACCGCGTCCGGTTTCCTGGTAATAGCCCTCAATACTTTTTGGAATATCATGGTGAATTACAAATCGAATATCGGGTTTGTCGATGCCCATCCCAAAGGCAATGGTAGCCACGATAACCTCCACATTTTCCATTAGAAACATATCCTGGTTGTTACGGCGGGTGGCTGCATCCAACCCGGCATGATATGGCAGTGCCCTGATACCATTGACAACCAATGATTCGGCAATTTCTTCAACCTTTTTTCTGCTCAAACAATAAACAATTCCCGATTTGCTGGGTTGCGATTTGATGTATTTGATAATGTCTTTAATAACATCTTTAGTTTTTGGCCTCACTTCATAGTATAGGTTCTCCCTGTCAAATGATGATTTAAAAACCTGAGCATTGGGGATTTCAAGGTTCTTTAAAATATCTTCCTGAACCTTTAATGTGGCCGTAGCAGTCAGCGCGATGATCGGAATATTCGGGTTGATAGCATTAATAATGGGACGTAATTTACGGTATTCCGGTCTAAAGTCGTGTCCCCATTCAGATATACAATGTGCTTCATCAATGGCAAAGAGGGATATATCGATGTTTTTAAGGAATTCGATGTTGTCTTCTTTTGTCAGCGATTCAGGAGCCATGTATAACAGTTTTGTTTTACCACTCAACAAATCTTCCCGCACTTCAGTGATTTCAGCTTTTGAAAGTGATGAATTCATTACATGGGCTATACCCGATTGGGTGGCAAAATTCCTGATCATATCAACCTGATTTTTCATCAGGGCAATGAGCGGGGAAACAATAATAGCTGTTCCTGGTTTATACAATGCGGGTAGTTGATAGCAAAGTGATTTTCCTCCTCCTGTTGGCATTACGACAAAAGTATCGTTTCCTTTGAGTAGGTTTTCAATTATAACTTCCTGAGTGCCTTTAAATTTTGAGAATCCAAAAAATGATTTAAGTAATTCTTTGGTATTGTATTTATCCGTTGTGGTCTCCATCATTTCGGTAGATAAAACATATCTTTGTCATGAAATTCATTTTAAGCATTCAAAAGAATTACCAAAATGAATTTTGGTTTTTTATTGTGTGTATATGAACAAATATAATACTAAAAAATTGCATAATCACCTATTTTAAATAAAAAATGTTGGAATCAAGAGAAAAAATACGCCAGGCTGCATTATCGACCATTGAAAATGAGTGGAAGTCAATTAAGAGTTTAAGTAATTCGGTGACTGATGATTTTATTAGTGCAGTTGAGCTGATTTTAAAATCAAAAGGAAGGGTTATTGTAACGGGTATTGGCAAGAGTGCCAATATTGCACAAAAAATAGTAGCCACGTTTAATTCTACAGGCACACCCGCCATATTTATGCACGCTGCGGATGCCATTCATGGTGATTTGGGAATTGTAAGAAAAGATGATGTGGTTATCGCCATCTCCAAAAGTGGTGAAACACCTGAAGTCAAAGTACTAATTCCTTTATTAAAAGCGCGTCAAAACCTGATTATTGCTTTAGTTGGCAATACGGGGTCTTATCTGGCAAAGCAAGCTGATTTGGTATTGGATTCAACGGTTGAAAAAGAAGCGTGCCCGAATAACCTGGCGCCAACCAGCAGTACGACTGCCCAGTTGGTGATGGGCGATGCCCTGGCAGTTAGTCTCCTTGAATCAAGGGGTTTTTCAGCTGACGATTTTGCTCAGTATCACCCGGGTGGTACTCTTGGGAAACGCCTTTACATGAGAGTCTCCGACCTTTCGGTAAATAATGCTTTACCCTCGGTAAATCAAAACGCCCTCATACCCGAGGTAATCATTGAAATTTCGTCTAAAAGACTGGGTGCCACAGCAGTACTCGACAACGATGAGTTGGTTGGCGTAATTACAGATGGTGACTTGCGCAGGATGATTGAAAAGCACAATGACTTTAGACAACTTAAAGCTTTTGATGTAATGACAAAACATCCACTTACTGTTGACCAGGAGGAGTTGGTGGTGGGAGCTCTAGAACTCATGCGAAAAAATAACATTACACAATTGCCTGTTGTATCAGAAAATAAGTATGTTGGCGTTATTCACTTACATGATATTCTCAGGGAAGGAATCTTGTAGGAGTATGTTAAGTTATTGAAATAGAAAAATATGAAACTTTGGACAAAAGACCTGGTTAAGAAGTATAAGCAACGGACTGTTGTTAATAACGTAAGCGTTGAGGTAAATCAGGGCGAGATTATAGGATTGCTTGGCCCCAATGGAGCGGGTAAAACTACCAATTTTTATATGATAGTAGGGCTTATTAAACCTCTCTCGGGTAGCGTGTATCTTGATGATCAGGAAATAACCAACGAACCAATGTACAGACGCGCGCAAAGAGGAATCGGATACCTGGCGCAGGAAGCTTCTGTTTTCCGCCACCTGAGTGTAGAGGACAACCTGAGGGCAGTGATGGAATTTACGAAACTGAATAAAGCACAACAGAGTGAGAAGATTGAATCGCTGCTCGACGAGTTTGGTTTACAAGCCATTCGAAAAAGCAAGGGTATTCAGCTTTCAGGCGGCGAAAGACGACGTACCGAAATAGCACGGGCTCTTGCCGTTGATCCAAAATTCATTCTTTTAGATGAGCCATTCGCAGGAGTGGATCCCATTGCGGTGGAAGATATTCAGCTGATCGTTTCAAAGTTAAAGGAAAAAAACATCGGAATCCTGATTACCGACCACAATGTACATGAAACATTGACCATTGTTGACCGGGCCTATCTTCTGTTCGAGGGGGCCATCCTTAAGTCAGGAACTGCCGAAGAACTGGCTAACGATAAACATGTTAGAAAGGTTTATCTTGGAAAGAATTTTGAACTACGAAGATAATATCCTGAAAAAAAGATAATCAAAATTTAATGTTGGAAATATTTAATTGAGTTTTTTTTAACATGTGAACGTCCATTTCTAATCAATATGATAAATATCATAGAGCAATTTATTCGTGATTACTTCAGGTTATCCTCTTTGATGTGTATAAATTCCTAAAATTAAAAAACATACAATTTTGATTTGGAGAATGATTGTTTCATAGAAAAAATTACGCCACCTTTACATATTGCCTTAATTATTTCGTATCTTTGTCCTGTTCTTAATTGAACGATTAACTTTAGCAGGTTAATTTTTTGGGTTATCCCTCTTCTACGAGGGTTTTTAGGTTAATATGGGAAAAGCCCCGACCGCCTGGTCGAGGGCTTTTCTTTTTGTCCTGAATTTTTCAGTTATTCAAAGGAGAGAATGGACTTCCTGATAAGCTCTATTGCTTGATGTAGCTCCTCTTCAGTAATGACCAATGGGGGGGCGAACCTAATAATATGGTCGTGAGTAGGTTTTGCCAGCACACCATTTTCAGCCATTTTCAAACATACATCCATGGCTGTTTTCCCATTTTTTGGCCTTATCACAACGGCATTTAGCAACCCTTTACCGCGTACCAGCTCAATCATATCTGATTTAATATTTTTCATTTCCTGCCGGAAGATGACCCCCAACTTTTCAGCCTTTTCGGCCAATTTCTCCTCTTTCACCACTTTGAGCGCAGCAACTGCCACCCTGGCAGCAATCGGGTTTCCTCCGAAAGTCGATCCATGTTGTCCCGGTTTTATCGTAAGCATGATTTCGTTGTTGCACAATACCGCTGAAACAGGATATACGCCACCTGACAATGCTTTTCCAAGAATAAGGATGTCGGGATGTACCTCTTCATGATCGCAAGCCAACAATTTTCCTGTTCTGCCGATGCCGGTTTGGACCTCATCCGCAATAAACAGTACGTTCTTCGATTTGCACAAGTCGTATGCTTTTTTTAAGTATCCTTCGTCAGGCACCATCACGCCTGCTTCCCCTTGAATGGGTTCGACTAAAAAACCGGCTACATTTGGATCTTTAAGTTCCTTTTGCAGAGCCTCCAAATCGTTGTAAGGAATGACGATAAACCCGGGGGTATATGGCCCGAAGTTGGCTTTTGATTCCGGATCGGTCGACATAGAAATGATGGTGATGGTACGCCCATGAAAGTTGTCAGCACAGACAATGATTTTTGCCTGATCGGACGGAATTCCTTTTTTATCGTAGGCCCAACGGCGGCAGAGTTTAAGCGCTGTTTCATCAGCTTCTGCCCCGGTGTTCATCGGCAGTACTTTGTCGTATCCAAAATATGAAGTGATGTACTTTTCGTAAGGACCGAGCGCATCGTTGTAAAAAGCCCGTGAAGTTAAGGTGAGTGTCTGCGCTTGATCAATGAGTGCGCTTACAATTTTTGGGTGACAATGTCCCTGGTTTACAGCTGAATAGGCTGATAGAAAATCAAAATATTCTTTGCCGTCTACATCCCACACTTTAGCTGCCAACCCTTTTTGAAGTACCACAGGTAGCGGATGATAATTATGTGCACCATAATCATCCTCTAAGCCGATGGCCATTTTTGCCGTTATTTTTTCTGTCATTGTTCAATCTATTTATTTAATAAAATCTGTTGTATGAAGACTAAATTTGAAGCATCAAAATTAGTAATTTACAACGGAACTAAAGGAGGATTTATAAGGTTTATTCTGAATTTGGAGTGATTCTTAACTATTTCAATTTTCTTGCCTTCCACTTAAAGCAGGTGCCTGAAAGGCAAAAGTATCCATTCGAAAATCTTATTTATTAGTGGCCGGTCTTTCCATTTCGCATAATCAAATGGCTGAGTTTCTTCCTCTGTACGATTGGCATGGACACTGATCTGGTCAATAATATTGCTGTCTGTCCCAATCAGCATAATTTCATACATATACCGAAAGCTGCGGTAATCGAAATTTGATGAGCCAATGGCAAAATATGAGTTATCAATAAGCAACAACTTGGCATGCAGGTTATTTAGTTGATAAAATAAAAAGTTAACTCCTTTCTTGTTAAGAGGACCCAGGTATTTGTTTCTCAAGATATCAATCAGGGTAACATCCGATTGTTTAGGCAGCAACACATTAACCTTCACCCCTCTCTGAGCTGCATCGGTGAGTGCTTTTCGCAGAAAGTATCCCGGGAGAAAATAGGGGGTCTCAATAACAACCTGATGTTCTGCATTTTTGATGAGTCGGATAAATTTATTGTTAATCTTTTTAAAAGTTATTGATGGCGCGTCGCGAATTATTTCAAAACCGTTGAATTTAATGGTAGATGTCCTGCTATGGGTATTGATGTTATATTTATTAAAGTTTTTGAAATCTTGTTTAAATAATTTAACAAAAACAGGCGTCAGGTTACTCTGTATACGCAAAACCGATTCGCGCCAGTTAAGGTTATAACCGGTAATATTTGACGAACCAATATAGCTGATTTTATCATCGATGAGCAATAATTTACGGTGGTTACGTTTGTGGCTTTTGGTAAATATATCTGTATTGTATTTGATTTTTTGAAAAAAACGCACCTCTCCTTTATATTGGATTAACTCTTTAAAATATTCAGAATTGATCGGTCCTGCTCCCCAGTAATCAATCAATATCTTTATTTCCACACCTTGCTTGGCTTTTTTAGTCAGGGCTCTTCTAAACCTATCCCCAATCACATCTTTGCCGACCCTGAAAGTCTGGAGGTAAATATATCGCTCGGCAGACTCAATATCTTCAATCATAGATTGATAGTACCTGAGTGGCTCGGCAAAAAGATGATAAGGCTCCTGTATAATCATGGATGTTTTTTTAATTTGGTATATAACGCATAACCCATCAGTGTGAAAAAAAAGAGTGCGCTGATTCCTGCTAACATCAATTTGTATTTTCTGATTTCGGCTTCCTTTAATTCATTTGATATTTGTAGTTTTTCTGCTTCTTCCAACACTTCTTCGGTTCTGAATTTACCTTCTGATTCCCGGCTTTGTAACACGTTTAGTCTCTCAATAAGCGAATCTTTATCAAGGGCCAACAGCTTAAAATAGTTTTGGTATAGCTCATATTTTCCAAGAGCGGCATAACTATTCATTAATGCTACCTGATTCAAGCGAATGAATTCCACATATTTAAAGTCTTCTGCCATTTTCAGGCTCTGCAGAAAATATGGCAAGGCTCTGTCGTACTGATGATTATCCAGAAATAGTGATCCCATATTGTACAAGACCATTATAAGTCCCGTTTCACCTTGAAACTCTTCATACAACCGTTTGCTTATCTTAAAATGCCTAAGTGCATTGGATGTATCCTTCATGTTAGCATACAAAGTTCCCAGGTTGTTATTTAGGAGGGCGATACCAATTTTGTCGTTCATTTTATGTTTTAGTCTGAGCGATTGATCATAGAATTGTCTGGCTTTTTGATAATCTTTCAATTCAAAATTAAAAATCTCCCCCATGTTGGTCAATACTTGCGACAAACTTCTATCATCGCCAGTTTGTTCTAAAATAGGAATGGCAAGTTGATAGTAACCAAGGGCTTTATCAAACAAGCTCCATTCACGATAGATAATGCCCATGCTATTGTATGACAAGGCCAAACTGGTGCTGTCGTTTTCATCCTTGAAAATCAGCATGGCACGATAGTAATTGTCGAGTGCATTTTGGAGTTCATCGCGGTAATAGCTTAGGTTTCCCAACTGCAACAATGAAATCCCAATGCCCCTTTTATTACCGATCTGGCTCTCAATATCCAGCGATTTTTGATAATAATACTGGGCAGAATCGAAGCGGGAAGTTTCCTCAAAAATGAGCCCGATGTTATTCAAACAGTTGGCTTGCCCTTGTAAATTATTGGTACCTTGAAAGCCATACAACCCTTTTCGGTAATAGTCGTTGCCCATATCAAGCTCTCCATGAAAATAGCAACTGTTACCCAGTGATTTATAAACTTGCGCTTCCAGATCGTTTTCATTTTCCCTGTTGGCCAATTGAGCTGCTTTTATACCATATTTGAGGCAATCGTTAAAAGCAGTATTTCGATATGATTCCGACAAAACCAATAGCGCTTTTATATGCTCGACCCCCTTCAATTGGGACAGCTTTGCTTCAACACTATCCTTTTCATCGTAGGGATTGGGGAAAATGGATAGAGAAACAGGCAATAGAAGAACCAATAAGTAGTACTTTGCGCTCATGACGCAAATATAACCAAAAGTGTTCTCTTTTTCGCCAGTGTAACTTTTCTATCTTTGTACCACTAAAATTACCTTACAATGATTAAATCCATGACCGGGTACGGTAAACAGGTTACTGAATCTGCCCGACGTAAATATTCTATTGAAATAAGAACGCTAAACAGTAAAACGCTGGATGTAAATTTACGGGTTCCCGGAAGCTTAAAAGACCGTGAACTGGAAATAAGAAATTTACTCGCAAAAGGGCTCGACAGGGGAAAAGTAGATATTTTACTTACCGTTGAGGAGAAGGCCGAAGGAGGTTCCCTAAAGTTAAATATGCCGGTAGCACTTCAGTATTATAAGCTGATGAAGCAACTGTCAGAGGCAACCCTCGAACCTTTGCCGCAAGATGTTCTTTCTATCGTTGTTAAGATGCCCGATGTTTTGATTTCAGGTGATGAGGATGCCGACAAAGAGGAGTGGGTGATTGTTTCACAAGGGTTTTCTGATGCCATTGCGGCTGTCGACCAATTCAGAATTCAGGAAGGTGCTTTATTAAAAAAAGAATTTATCACTCGTGTGGAAAAAATTATACAATTGCTTACCGAGGTGGAGCCATTTGAACAGGAACGACTTACCCGCATTCGCGAACGGATTTTAGCATCATTAAATAATCAGTCGTATGACTTGCAGGTAGATAAAAATCGCCTGGAGCAGGAGTTGATTTACTACATCGAAAAACTAGATATTACCGAAGAAAAAGTCAGACTGAAAAATAACTGCGATTATTTTCTGGATACCCTCGACGAAGAAACTTCTTCGGGCAAAAAGCTTGGTTTTATAAGCC
Organism: Bacteroidetes bacterium HGW-Bacteroidetes-16; assembly: GCA_002840975.1. GTDB lineage: Bacteria > Bacteroidota > Bacteroidia > Bacteroidales > F082 > UBA6244. The sequence continues at coordinate 60,868 of PHDN01000011.1, read as the reverse complement.
AGGAAATAGGACGCGAGGTAAACACACTGGGTTCAAAGGCAAACGACTCTCAACTTCAGCGTATTGTGGTGCTGATGAAAGACGAATTGGAAAAGATTAAAGAGCAATTGTTTAATATTTTGTAACATTTCTTTCCTTCATATATGAAAAAAGGTAAGCTGATTATTTTCTCGGCTCCATCGGGATCGGGAAAAACAACAATTGTTAAAGAACTGATGAAACAGGTGCCCAACCTGGCCTTTTCGGTTTCCGCATGTAGTCGTCCTCCCCGCGATGGAGAGGTAAATGGGAAGGATTACTATTTCTTTTCGGTGGAAGAATTCAAGAAAAAAATCGAAGAACATGCGTTTGTGGAGTGGGAAGAGGTGTACAAAGATCGGCTGTATGGGACGCTGGTTTCAGAGGTAGAACGGTTACGTAACCAGGGTACCCACGTATTGTTCGATGTGGATGTAATGGGTGGTATGAATATCAAAGCCGTTTTCGGAATGAAAGCCCTATCAGTGTTTATACAGCCTCCTTCTGTTCAGGAACTGAGGCTGCGGCTCGAACAAAGAGGCAGCGATTCAAAAGAAGACATTGACATCCGCGTTGAAAAGGCGGAGTTTGAGTTGACTTTTGCCGAACATTTTGACGTAGTGGTGGTTAACGATCGGTTGGATAAAGCCATAAATGAAGTGGTGACACTGGTTACAGAGTTTTTATCTGAATAAAATTTAAGCGTTTAAAATGAATATGATGAAATCCATCGTTTTGCATCAATATAACCGAAACGTACTCAGGGCGCTCTTAAGCCTGAAAGTAGAACATATTGAGAGGAATGTACCAGATGCTGATGAAGTAGTGATTAAAGTTCATGCCGCACCTGCCAATCCTTCGGATATTGCCTTTATTCAGGGATCATACAACGTGGTGAAAACTTTACCCGTAGTTCCGGGTTTTGAAGGTTCAGGGACGGTGGTTGAAGCTGGCACCGAATTGGTGAATTTACTTGGGAAAAAAGTCAGTTTTTTCGCTCAAAACGATGGTCACGGAAGCTGGTCCGAATATATAACGCTGAAAAAAGGCGACCTCATCCAGCTTCGTGACAACATGGATATGGATCAGGCGGCCTGTTTTGCAATTAATCCCTTCACAGCTTTCGGCCTGTTTAATATTGCCATAAAAAGGAGTTCCAGCGCGGTGATCGTAAATGCCGCCGGAGGACAGGTTCCGGCTTTTATCAGAAACCTCGCTGCCCAACACAAGGTAGAAGTGATTAATATCGTGAGGAATACCGAGACGGCAAAACGTTTGGTTGAGGCAGGTGAAAAATATGTCCTGAATGAAACCGATGAGGAATTTGAAAGAGTCCTGCACGAACTTGCTCGTCAACTGGATGCTACAGTTGCTTTTGATGCCGTTGGTGGTGCTCATTCAGGTATGTTGTTCAATGCCATGCCACCCGATTCTGAACTGGTGGTCTATGGTGGTTTATCGAACAAACCCATAACTGACATCAGCGTTATGGAACTCATTTTTCGGGATAAACTCATTTCGGGCTTTAACCTGTCGTCGTGGCGACAGGAACTGGATCAGGATAAATTTGAGCATATTTCTTATTTGCTGCAAGAACAGTTTATCAAAGGTGCCTGGAAGACACGAATACAGCGCATGATTGCATTGGATGAGGTAGTGAACGGTTTGAAAAGCTATCTGGGCAATATGAGTGACGGAAAAGTGCTTTTTAAACCATCAAGTGATGAAGTGTAAAAACATATGTTGCCAAAGTTGGGAATTTTAAAAAGATGAATCTATGAAGTTTTAAAACATACACTTTGAAGGAAGTTAAAAAAACCGGATTATTATTTGGGTCATTTAATCCCATTCATGTTGGACACCTTGTTTTAGCCAACTACATGGCGGAGTTTACCGACCTGGATGAGGTATGGTTTGTAGTTTCGCCCCAAAATCCTTTAAAAGACAAAAAAACATTGCTGGCTGATTATCACCGTCTTGCTTTGGTTCGACTGGCCATAGAGGATCACCCGAAGTTGGGAGTGACCGATATTGAATTTAAAATGCCTGTTCCTTCCTATACCATCGACACGCTAACCTATATTCAGGAAAAATATCCAAACCGGGAATTTATTCTCATCAGTGGTAGTGATATTTTCGAAAAATTCCACAAATGGAAGAACTTTCAGGTGTTGTTAAGTCAAACCCGATTTTATGTTTATCCCCGTCCCGGATACGCTTTGGGTGATTACGCAAATCACCCGTCAATTGCCCTTTTTAAAGCTCCTCAAATGGAAATTTCTTCCAGTTTTATCCGTAAAGCCATCCATCAAAAAAAAGACATGAGTTTTTGGCTTCCGGAAAAAGTTTATCAATACATCCTGGAGATGCATTTTTACGAGAAGTAGCCGGCTGGTTTTTCTTCAAAAAACTGACCTACAATTCCGCAAATAAAATCCACTGCATCGGGAGTCAACTCGAAGAACATAGGCAGGCGTATGAGAGTGTCGGTATATTTTTGGGTGTTTGGCAACATACGTCCATCGTGCTTGTCGGCATAATACGGGCTCTTGTGTAGCGGCAGATAATGAAAAACTGCATGAACAGCATGATCATTCAGGAATTGCAACAGGTGGTTTCTTGATTGCTGATCCTTCATCAGAAAATAGAACAGGTGGCCATTGTTGGTGGCATAATCAGGTAGATCGTCCAGGGCAATGTACCCTTTTTTAGCGAGTGGAGCCAGGTTAGTAAAGTACCTCTCCCAAAGCAGAATTCGCTGTTGCTGGATTTCGTCAATCATGTTGATCTGAGCACACAATACGGCAGCAATTATCTCTGATGGGACAAATGATGAGCCAACGTCCACCCATTCGTATTTACTTACTTCACCCCTTGAAAACGCACTTCGGTTGGTTCCTTTTTCCCACACAATCTCAGCCCTGGCGATGTATTTTTCATCATTAATAATCAATAAGCCACCTTCACCACAACTGATATTCTTAGTTTCGTGAAACGAAAAGGCGGCAAAATGGCCAAAACTACCCAATGGTATTCCCTTGTAATACGAATCGATGGCATGGGCTACGTCTTCAATAAGAACCAGATTGTATTTTTTTGCCAACGCAACGGCTTTGTCCATGTCGACAGCTACCCCGCCGTAATGCATCACAACCAACACCCTGGTTTTCCTGGTGATGAGCTTTTCTGCTTCATCCAAATCGATGTTGGGATGATTGGGCAGGGTATCGGCAAACACGATGCGTGCACCCTTTAAAATAAACGGGTTCGTGGTGGAAACAAAGGTGAAAGAAGGCATAATGACCTCATCGCCTGGTTTGAGGTCCATTAGCATGACCGCCATCTCGAAGGCATCGGTACACGAGGTGGTCATAAATGTCTTTTTGTAGCCATAACGCTGCTCGAAAAACGCATGCACTTTTTGTGTAAAAATACCATTGCCCGAAATGTGGCCAAAATCCATTGCTGACTTAATGTACTCAAGTTCCTTGCCCTGACAATAGGGCTTGTTAAATGGTATTTTCATAAAACGGGTTGAAATCCGTGGCAAAGATAAATTTTTCGTCGTACCTACATGGTGCGAAAACGAAGGATAACAGAATCCTTGGTTTCAACAACCTCTCCAATCATGGAGGGATTTACTTGCTCCATGAGAAAATCCTTGAGGCCGCTTTCCATATCTTCTCTTTCGAAAACCAGTATGGTTTCTGTCACTCCCATAATTTTAAAAAGGGCTTTTTTAAGCAACTTTGTCCGTTGAAAAAAACGTTCCCTGTTTAACACGTATAGTTGATTTTCAAATTCTTCCTGACCCTCGCACAATTCAAAACCCAACATTTTGTTGTATCGGATAGCGCGTTTGTTCGATTTTAACATGTGGGCATAACTGGTCATATTAAAAATGCTTAACCCGATTTCCCCAAACGATAATACGGCTAATAAGGGCAGTTCGGTGTTCACATGTTTTTCCTCGGCAATGAAGATACCCGTTTCCATGGTTCCTTGTTCCCAATTAATGTCCTTTCCATTAAAAACTCCTACTTTTTCATTTTTATATTCTATGATAAAATAGAGGTTATTCATGTTGTTGATGGAATGAAACCATGCCACTTGCATTTCAGGGGTAATATAATCACGAAATGCCATGTATTGATTAATCTGCTGTGAGTTTCTCCAGTTTCTAACCAGCTCGATATCATCGATGGTTAACCTTCTGAATGAAATATTTCCTTTAGTCAAAATCATAGCATGTGGCTCAAAGCCGAAGTTTGAAAATATCCTTAGCGATCGCAAAAATAGATTTTTCCTGTTTACCTTGTATTGAATTAGCAATATCCCTTTTGTTGGCAGTTGTCATACTCATTTCTCACGCATAACAGAGACAGGCCGGGAGGCTCACCCGGGTGCTGAAAGCCAAACCTGTTCACAAAAAATATTACTTTTGTGCAGGTATCAAAAGTCGAAATTTGAAAAAGAAAAAGAAATTATTACTGATCAATCCACTGAACCCGTATAAGCGGGATGCATTGTTCGACACCAGCACTATTTCGCCTCCACTGGGTTTAGGACTTATTGCAGGGCTCACCCCGGATGAATGGGACATAGAAATTCTGGACGAAAACTTCGGGGAGTTTCAATATACGCCTGCCGATTTTGTCGGGATAACCGCCCTTACATCAGCTGCCAATCGGGCCTATCAGATTTCTGAAATTTACAGATCGAAAGGCATAAAAACGGTTCTTGGCGGGATACATGTGAGTATGAGGCCTGATGAAGCTGTACAATATGCCGATTCCGTCGTGGTGGGAGAAGCTGAAGCCGTCTGGGCAAAAGTGCTCACCGATTTCAAGGAAGATAAGCTGAAAAAGCGTTATTATGGCGATCAGCTTCCATTGGAAAATGCCGTATGGCCACGCAGGGACCTGTTTAATCCGGGTTATGCTTATTCAAATATTCAGACTACAAGAGGCTGTCCGATGAATTGCGATTTTTGTTCTGTGCACACCTTTAATGGCAATCACTATCGGGCACGCCCGATAGGGGATGTGCTGGACGAACTCGAGACCATCACCAGCGAGCATTTGTTTTTTGTAGATGACAACATCATTGGTTACAACAAGGCTTCTGCCGAAAGGGCTCTTCAGCTTTTTAAGGGCATGATTGCCCGTGGCATTAAAAAGGATTGGTATTGTCAGGCTTCACTCAACATAGCCGACCAAGATGAGGTGCTGAAGTATGCCGCTGAAAGCGGATGTAAAATGATTTTGATTGGCATCGAATCCGAAAAAGTAGAACAGCTTCAGGAAACCAATAAAAAGATGAACCTGAAAATTGGCGTCGAACATTATGAAGAGGCGTTTAAAAAAATTCATTCACATGGCATCAGCGTGCTGGGCGCCTTGGTTTTTGGTCTGGATTCTGATACGATACAGGATCTTGAAAACAGGGCCAATTATGCCATCCAATCAGGGATTGATGCCATGCAGGCCACCATTATCACGCCTTTGCCGGGAACGCGTTTGTTTGAAAGGTTGGAAAAAGAAAACAGATTGCTCTTCACTAATTTTCCTGAAGACTGGAAGCATTATCATTTTTTAGAGGTGATCCATCAACCCAAACTGATGTCGCCTGAAGAGTTAATGGAAACCATGCACGCATGCTGGAGCATGATGTGGAATGAAAAAACCTTGTATAAAAAGATGCTGAAAACCCTCAAGGCCACCAAGAGTGCCAAGGCTGCCACCTGGGCTTTTACTTCGAATATGGAACGGCACAATACGGCTTTTGGAAATAAAAAGTCTCCTTTGGATATCAACAACATGCTGAATGGGCTGCCATTAAACAGGTAAAAAGGCATATTCTAAACTAACTTATGACCACTTCACACGACCTCCCTTTTTTCTTCATTGTCGGACGACCTCGTTCAGGAACCACGTTGCTTCGGACTTTGTTTGATGCCAACGCGCATGTGGTGATACCACCTGAATCACAATTTGTTGTAAACCTGTATTCCCGCTACGGAAAGGTCACCAACTGGACCATGGACCTGATAGATGCTTTTGCTGCGGATGTTCAGAAACAATGGCTGTTCTCGACCTGGAATATCTCGCCTGAAGCGTTAAGAAAGGCTTTGCTTCCCTTCGTGGGAAACCATACCTATGGTGATATCTGCAAGGTGGTTTACATGCAATATCAATCCATTTACCCCAAGGGCGATATCCTGTTTTTTGGGGATAAAAACCCGGGCTATACTATTTATACCGAGCGATTGGCTAACATTTTTCCCAACGCCAAATTCATCCATATTACCCGCGATTATCGCGACCATTTTGTCTCGGTGCGCAATGTGGATTTTGAACTGCCCATGATTTCGCTCGTGGTATTTAAATGGCGTTTGTTTGTAAAGCACTTTCGTGAAATGGTGAAAAAACACCCCGGTACACACATCGAAATTAAATATGAAGACCTGGTCATGCATCCTGAAAAGGAGATGAAACGCTTATGTGAATTTACCGGAGTTCCATTCGATCCGCAGATATTCGACTTTTACAAACAAGCCGATTTGGATAATGAAATATCAAAATCAGAAGTTTTCCGGAAATTCCATTCCGGTTTGTTTAAAAAAATCAATCCCGATAAAATTGGCGTATACAAAAAAGAGCTAACCACAAGGCAAATTAAAATTGCGGATGCTGCCGCGGGAAAGTATGCCGAACTGGCCGGATATCAGCGTGAATACAAGCATCCCGGTCTATGGGTTTACTTACTGGCTTTCCCGGGTATTGTCATTGCATGGAAGTTGAGGTTGCTGACAAAAATAGTTGATCATTTTCCCTATACCTTGCGAGAGCGCATCCTGAGCCGTTGGCCATTGATGTTGGCAAAAACGTATCTTAAAATTTTCAATCCAAAAAAACTAACCGGATTTAGCGATTTGTAAGTATCTTTTGCCATTCTAAAGGCATCTTACCGAGTCGACTCAACCATTGAAAAATCGCCCCGTCAATCCAGAACCTTGCTGATATGATAAGGTGGCTTCTTATTTTGAACGGTTTGTATCCTGCTTAAATATCCACCAATCACTCCCAGGCTAAAAACAATGATGCTGGTTGAAAATAATATGGTGACAATCACCGAAGTATACCCAAGCGGTACATTAAAAAATATTTTCTGAATAATGAATTTGATGGCTGTTATAAAAGAAAAGAAGGAAATGATAAATCCACTGTAGACCATAATTTTAAGTGGGATATTGGTGTAAAAATAGGTGAGGTTGGCGGCCATCATAAATAACCGCATCGGATTGTACCCCGATTGGTTATGTTCGCGTTTCACATGGTTCACTTCCACGAAGGCAATCTTATCGGTATACCAATAGATGATTTCATCGATAAAGACGAAACTTACCTGATGATCAAGCACTTTTTGGACTATTTTCCTGTCGATCAGTCGAAAAGAAGAACCGTTTTCAGCCCCGTTATGAAAAAGCTTAGACGAGGTTTTAACACTTTTACTCAGTATGTTGCGTGCAAATGAGTGTTGCTTTTTGGAATAAATCCCATAGGTGATAACACTTTGTTCCTTTTCAGCCTGATGAATCAGTTTTATGATTTCCTCCGGAGGATGTTGCAGGTCGTCATCGATGGTGACAATTTGGTTTCCTTTGGCAAAACCGAATCCACACAAGGTCGCGTTGTGCTGACCAAAGTTGCGGTCGAGTTTGATGGCTTTAATCAAGTCCGGAAAATTTTCTTTGAGCTTTCCCAGCACTTCCCAACTGCCATCATCTCCCCCATCTTCCACAAAAATCACTTCAAAACTTTTCTTTTGTCCTTCAAAAAAAGCCTTTAAACGGGTAAATAATTCGGTAAGCGAGTCGGCGCTGTTAAACACGGGTACAACTACTGAAAAATCTTTGGTCATGGCAGCATGGTTTTAACGGCTAAAGTAAACGATTTCTAACTACTGCATTACACTACCCATCGGGATGGATATGCCTGAAACCCATCCAGATTCATCGGAAAGCAAAAACAAAATAACATTGGCTACATCGATTGCTTCTCCTACACCCATTGGATATTTTTGTAAATAGCGTTGCAGCGATTCTTCCACCATCTCTATCTGACCTTCGCTGGCCGGTTGGCTAATGAGTGGTGTGTTGACCAATCCGGGTTGCAGACAGTTGGAACGGATTCCCCTTTTCACGAGTTCGAGAGCCAACGAACGTGAATAGGCTTCCAATCCCGCTTTAGCACAAGTATATAAAGCACCTCCAAAATAGGGTGATCGCGTGGCGATGGTGGAGATAAAGACAACGGAACCCTTGTTGCGCAGTTTTTTTTGCAACAACAAGCGTGATGTCAACAATACCGGGGTTTCAAAGTTAATGCGCAACAAGTGGTCGATGTCTGTTTGACGGATAAACTTGGTGGGTGTCGGACCAACGATTCCCGCTCCATGAACCAACCCATCGATTTCAGGCACCGTTTTTGCCAATTCAAAAATGGATGATTCTTCTGTGAGGTCGCCAATAAATAGCTGGTGTTCAGAGCCAGTCATCATGGAAAGGGTTTCCTTCAGACGAGCTTCATCGCGTCCGGCAATAATCACTTTGGCTCCTACTTGCGAAACCAGGATGGCTGTTTGCCTGCCAATACCAGAGGAGGCTCCGGTGATCAGGATGGTTTTTCCGGTAAGGTTACAAAAGTTCATGGCGTTATGGATTAGGATGTACCAATATAACAGGACATTGGAGGTGGTCGGTTTCCAGTAACACCGATCCCCACGAAAGGCCAACGCCAAAGCCCGAAAGCAACAGCCGCGATGTACCTGCCTCCAGCTCTTCCCTGATCTGGGTGACCATCGTTAAAGGAATGGAAGCCGAGCTGGTGTTTCCGTATTCTTTCAGCGAAAGCGGTACTTTCACGGGTGATAATTTTAGTTGTTTACGGATGGTCTCGTTCATCAACTTATTGGCCTGATGAAGCACCAGGTAGTCCACCTCATCCAGGGAAGTCCCGGCAAACTCCATCAACCGGTTTACATTTCGTTTCACTTCGCGCAGCGAAAAATTGAACACCTGAATACCATCCAGTGCGATGTTGAAACCATTTCGATAAATGCCTTCGCTTATTTTATGGTACTCAAACGAGGTTTCTTTGTCGGCAAAATTCCGGATGCCCCCATCGGGAATGAGAATGGCATCGTATCCTGATCCATCGGTTTGTAAGTTGAACACCATTGGCTTGGCGCCCGGACTGTATTCGAGGGCTGTGGCCGTTCCTGCATCACCAAAAAGAGGAAAAGCGCTTTTGTCGCGGAAGGATGTGTTGAGGGTTGAAATATCACCGGTAAACAGCAAGGCTTTTTTTATCCGGCCTGTGGACATCAGGCTTCCAATTACAGAAAGTCCATATACATAGCCCGAACAACCCAGTCCGATATCGAACGCCATGGTAGCGTGAGACAATCTCAACCGGTCCTGCAACAATCCCGCTGTTGCGGGAATAATATAATCACGTGATTGTGAAACGAAGATGACCAACTCGATGTCTTTTCGTTCCCAGCGAAGCAATTCCAGTAATTTTTCGGCAGCATCATAACACAGGTCCGCGGTAGTGGTGCCTTTTCGGGCATGGCGTTTTTGTTCTACACCGATGGTTCTGATGAGGGTAGCGCGTTCTTTTTCCTCCACCCAATCGTACTCACAGTTATGGTACACATCCTCGGGCACGCAGGCTGCTATTCCTGAAATTTTTATATCCGGAACCGAAAAGAGGGCCATTTACGCTATTTTAATCAATTTTGATTCTACCAGTTCGTATAAATCGTTTATCGATACAGCCTCAATCAGCTCGTTGGCACTGATTTCCACATCATATTCTACATTTACGTGAGCTAAAAAAATCAACGCGTTCACCGAATCCCAGGTGAAGGCTTCTTTTAGTATGGTACTCGGAGTAAGTGTGCCGGGTTCTACATCTTCAAACTCGGCTTCTACTTTAGCAATAAAGTCACTAATGTTCATTGTTATCATTTTGTGCAAAAATACTGGTTATATTCGAATAATACAATCCATCTATTTTGATGGTGGCGGAAGCTGGTTGATGGAGGAGGTCAGATTGATACAGCTACTCATTTTTCATCCAAATTCACATTAATTGGGATGGATTTTTAATGGTTCCCTTCGGGTAATTCGCAGCTTTATAATTTTAATTAACAAAAAAAGACCGACTATTGACGATCTTTTTCCTTTGTAGCGGGGACCGGATTCGAACCGATGACCTTTGGGTTATGAGCCCAACGAGCTACCACTGCTCCACCCCGCAATATGGTTTGCATTTGCGGGTGCAAAGATATATTTTGTTTCTTTGCAAAACAAACTTTTCTTTAATATTCTTTATGGAACACAGGGCCGGATTCGTCAACATCATTGGTTACCCGAACGTTGGCAAATCGACGTTAATGAACGCGCTGGTGGGCGAGAAGCTTTCCATCATCACTTCGAAGGCTCAAACCACCCGTCACAGGATTTTAGGCATGGTAAATGGCGAAGATTTCCAGATTGTTTACTCGGATACTCCCGGAATTGTGCGAAATCCTTCGTACAAAATGCATGAGTACATGAACCAATATATTCACTCGGCACTGAAAGATGCTGACGTTATTTTACTTATGACCGAGGTGAACCAGCCATTCGAACAAATGGAAATCATTGAGAAATTAAAAAAATTCTCTATCCCGGTGCTGGTGCTTATCAACAAGATTGATTTATCGGATCAGGAAAAAGTGGTGGCACAAATGGAAGGCTGGAAAACCGCTTTGCCTACAGCAGAAATCATCCCCATCTCGGCATTAAATAATTTCAATCTCGAAAAGGTACTGGATTCAATACAGTCTAAGCTTCCCATACACGAACCGTATTATCCCAAAGATGAACTCACCGACCGGTCGGCCAGGTTTTTCGTTTCGGAAATTATACGTGAAAAAATATTGTTAAATTTCAAGAAAGAAATCCCATATTCAGTTGAGATCGTGATTGATGAGTATAAGGAAGACACAAAAATAGACCGCATCTATGCCACAATTTTTGTCAGCCGTGAATCCCAGAAAGCCATTATTCTTGGCCATCAGGGTGCTGCAATAAAAAAATTAGGAACCATGGCACGTATTGATATTGAGAAATTCATCGAAAAGAAAGTCTATCTTGAGCTTTCTGTAAAGATAAATAAGGATTGGCGCGATGATGACAATGCCCTTTCACGTTTCGGTTACGATCACTAATTTTATACCTTTGATAACCTGTAAATACCCTGTAAATAATGAGTAATATTTTGGCCATAGTAGGCAGACCCAATGTAGGCAAATCCACTCTTTTCAACCGATTGATCCAAAGCCGGGAAGCGATTGTTGAATCAGAAAGTGGCGTTACACGCGATCGCCTTTATGGCAAAAGCGACTGGAATGGGTATGAATTCTCGGTGATCGATACCGGTGGGTATGTGCATGGATCGGATGACACATTCGAGGGCGAGATTCGAAAACAAGTCATCTTTGCCATCGAAGAAGCCCAGGGAATTGCCTTCGTTGTGGATGGCCGCGAAGGCCTTACCCCGCTGGATGAAGATGTGGCCAACTTGTTGCGCAAATCCAAAAAGAACATTTTTCTTGTCGTGAATAAAATAGACGAACCCAATCAAACCGGTAATACCAGCGAGTTTTACTCACTCGGACTGGGAGATATTTATCCCATTTCATCTTCCAACGGAAGTGGAACCGGCGACTTATTGGATGATGTGGTAAAAGTGTTTGAAAACATGAAGATGGAAGACGTGGATACTGATCTTCCGCGTATTGCCTTTGTTGGCCGTCCAAATGTGGGTAAATCCTCTCTGGTAAATACCTTATTGGGGGATGAGCGCAACATTGTCACTCCCATTGCCGGCACTACCCGCGACTCTATCTATACGCGTTACAAAGCTTTCGGACATGATTTCATGTTGGTTGATACTGCCGGATTGCGTAAAAAAGGAAAAGTTTTCGAAAACATTGAATTCTATTCTACACTACGTTCTATTCGTGCCATTGAAAACTCGGATGTTTGCGTGGTGATGATTGATGCGGAAAATGGAATTGAACGACAGGACATCAATATTTTTCATCTGGCAGAAAAAAATAAAAAAGGCATCGTATTGGTGATAAACAAATGGGATTTGGTTGAAAAAAACACCAATACCCATCTCAAGTTTGAACAGGACATCAAGGCCAAAATCGCCCCTTTTACCGATGTGCCCATCGTTTTTACTTCCGTTATTGAAAAACAACGCATCTTCAAAGTGCTGGAACTGGCAAAAGATGTTCATGAACGCAGAAAACAACAAATCCCCACCTCAAAACTCAACGACCTGTTGTTGCCCATCATCGAAAATAACCCACCTCCCATGGGAAGCCGGGGCAGGTACCTCAAGATTAAATTTATTATGCAACTTAAAACAGCTACGCCTCAATTTGTGTTTTTCTGTAACCTTCCGGAGGACATGAAAGACAGCTACAGGCGGTTTCTTGAAAATCAATTGCGCGCTCATTATAACTTCACCGGAGTTCCCATACAGTTGTATTTTAGAAAGAAATAATCCTTCAATGGATGCAGTTAGAATAGATAAATGGCTTTGGGCCGTCAGGTTGTATAAGACAAGATCGCTTGCCGGCGATGCCTGCAGTGGGGGCAAAGTGAAAATAAACGGGCAAAATGCCAAACCATCACGCGAAGTGAAGGCCGGGGAAATCATCGAAGTCCACCTAACCGGAATCAAGAAAACGGTAGAGGTTCTTCAACCTATCAAGAACCGCGTTGCAGCAAAAATAGTTGCTGATTTTATAAAAGATTTAACCCCTCCGGAAGAATACGAACGCCTGGAGTTTATGCATCAAATGAAATCAGAGCACCGCGACCGGGGCACAGGACGGCCTACGAAAAAAGACAGAAGGGAACTTGGCAAAATTAAAAACGATCAATAAAAAAGGAAAAAATATTCATCTTTAGCAAAATAAAACATGAAATCAAAAAGTATCTTATTGGTATTGGTGGCCTCTGTTTTGTTCACATTTACCAACTGTTCGCGCAAAGCAACCAACCTCAGTTTTGCTTTCTACAACGTCGAAAACCTGTTCGATACCATCAACGACCCGACAATCAACGATGAAGATTTTCTTCCTGAAAGCGAAAACCCATGGAATACAGAACGGTACAACCACAAACTCGATCAGCTGAGCAAGGTGATGAACGACATCGACAAATCAGGCTTCCCAAGCATTTTTGGCCTATGTGAAGTTGAAAATAAGTTGGTGGTTGAGCAACTCATCAACCATCCTGCCTTGCAAAAATCAGGCTATCAGATCATCCATAAAGACAGCCCGGATGAACGCGGAATTGATGTTGCTTTGTTATACCAGCCTTCTGTATACCAACCATTGCAAAACAGGTTTATTCGCATCACCCTTCCTGAAAACCCTGACAATAGCACCCGGGATATTTTATATAGCAAAGGTCTGGTCAGCGGACACGACACCCTTCATCTCTTTATCAATCATTGGGTTAGCCGCTGGGGAGGACAAGAAAAAACCGAACCTGCCCGTCAGTACATTGCAGGTTTAATTAAAACCATTACCGACTCCATCATGCAAACAAACCCCGATGCCAATATATTGATAGCGGGTGACCTAAACGACAATCCAACTGATCCATCAATGACAAATCAGCTGCAGGCCAAAGAAGTGGTTCCAAATCCGGCTCCAAAAACTTTATATAACCTGTCGCTGACAATCTACAAAAACGGCGAAGGATCACTTTACTATAAATCGTGGGATATGTTTGATCAGATCATCGTGTCGACTGCCATGCTGACCGGAGCCGGTGGAATGAAGGTTGCTGCTGACAAGCAGACCGTAATTAAACACGATTATCTCTTGTTTAAACCTAAAAATGGTGAGCCGCGGCCCAACAGAACTGCTTCAGGCAAAAAATATTTCGGTGGATTCAGTGACCATCTGCCCGTTTATTTGGAGATGACGACTAAGTAACCTGTTGTAGAAACCATTACTTCTTGCTAAAATCAACCTCCTTGATCAAGGTACCTTGAGCATTCCAAAATTTCCAGAGGCTGTCTTTTACACCCAAGGTATAATAACCTTCATAATAGAGGTTGCCATTGTCGTGGTATGTTCGGGTCAAACCATTTCTGACGCCCTCATTAAATTCCCCTTCGCTCCACAGGGTGCTGTTCTGAAAATAGGATTTCCATAATCCGTCGGGTTTGTTATTTTTTAATGGCCCTTCTTTAAAAAGCTGTCCATCAGGATAGTACTCCCGCTCATAATAAGCCGTCTTAACTCCTTCTGGTGTGTGATACATGCGATCTACCTTTACTGAACCATCAGGAAACGTAGTCACTACTTCAAGGCCCTGCCCGGGCATGGAGTTATTCTGGCATCCAACCAGCCAAAGTAAAACAACAAACAAACCTGGTATCTTTCTCATGTAATCCCGATTTTTTATGAGCGGTGAAACAACAAACGCTCGCCTCTTACGGCTTCGTTAACCACGCCTTTTTTATAAGTTAGCTGTCCGTTTACGAAAGTTGAAATCACCTTAGAATGAAACTCAATTCTTTCCATAGGTGACCAGCCACATTTGTACAGTACATTGCTTTTATCAACTGTCCATGGGCTATTCAGGTCAACCAACACCAGATCGGCGGCGTAGCCTTTGCGGATGAAACCCCTTTTTTGAACCCGGAAAAGTTCAGCCGGATGATGGCACATCATGGTCACCACTTTTTCGATGGACATCTTTCCCTGACGGGCCAGTTCCAACATAGCCACCAGCGAATGCTGTACCATAGGACCACCTGATGGCGCTTTAAAATATGGTCTTTGTTTTTCTTCCAGGGTATGAGGGGCATGATCGGTGGCAATCACATCAATTTTGTTATCCAACACGGCCTGCAGAAGCGCATCACGGTCAGATGCCTTTTTAATGGCAGGGTTCCATTTGATCATGTTGCCTTTTACATCATAATCTGCATCGGAAAACCAAAGGTGATGAACACAAACTTCTGCAGTTATCTTTTTCTCTGAAAGTGGTAGTTTATTATCAAAAAGATCCATTTCGCGGGCTGTCGATAAATGGAGGATGTGCAATCGGGTTCCGTTTTCTTTGGCCAGTTTTACCGCTTTCGCGGATGACAAATAACAAGCTTCTTCAGAACGTATTTCGGGATGGATGCCGGTTGGAGCATCTTCACCATATTTTTTGGTAAATTCTGCGTAATTTTTTAAAATAGTCGCTTCATCCTCGCAATGAACCGCTACCAAGGTGGGTGCCGATTTAAATATCCCCGACAAGGTTTGCTCATTATCTACCAGCATATTTCCGGTAGACGAACCCATGAAGACCTTGATTCCACAAACATTTGCAGGATTGGTTTTTATCACCTCATCCAGATTGTCGTTTGAAGCACCCATATAGAAACTAAAATTGGCTGACGAAACCTCAGCCGCGTGCTTATATTTTTCTTCCAACAATTTCTGGGTCAGACAATTGGGAACCGTGTTGGGCATGTCCATAAAACTGGTAACACCTCCGGCCACAGCGGCCCGGCTTTCAGTTATCAGATCGCCTTTGTGGGTAAGACCCGGATCACGAAAGTGAACCTGATCGTCAATCACACCGGGAAGCAGGGTAAGCCCAGTGGCATCTATCAACTCAAAACCTGAAAAATCCTGATGCGCATCGGGCGATCCTTCATTCACGGAGGATATCAATCCATTTTCAATGGTGACCCAGCCGAAAAATGTTTTGTTCTCGTTTACAATGGAAGCCCCTACAATGGCTTTTTTAGGTGAATTCATTTAGTTTAGATTGTTTTAACCGGTTTAATTTTTCCCAATATACTGCGTATCCGCAAATCGATGACACCAAAAATGGCCTCACGAAAAATGCTTTTATTCATCTTGGAAGTTCCTTCGGTACGATCGGTAAAAATAATGGGGACTTCAACTACCTTAAACCCAAGTTTAACTGCGGTAAACTTCATTTCTATCTGAAAGGCGTAGCCAACAAATTTTACTCTGTCGAGGTTCACCGTTTCCAGCAAACGCCTGGTCCAGCACATAAAACCCGCGGTTGTATCCATAATTTTCAACCCTGTAACGGCACGTACATAAGCAGAGGCATAATATGACATTAACACCCGGCCCATTGGCCAATTCACCACGTTTACTCCGGTAATATAACGTGAACCAATAGCAGCGTCATTTTCAACCTTGCTGGCTGCCAAATATAACCGTGATAAATCTTCGGGGTTATGCGAAAAATCGGCATCCATCTCGAATAAATAATCATATTCGCGTTCCAGACCCCATTTAAATCCGGCAATGTAGGCCGTTCCCAACCCAAGTTTTCCTTTTCGTTCGTGTATGAAAAGCCGTTCGGGAAATTCGCTCATCAAAAGCCTGACAATTTCTGCCGTTCCATCCGGGCTATTGTCTTCAACAATCAGCACATCAAACACTTGTTCCAGACTAAACACCTTGCGAACAATGCGTTCTATGTTTTCTTTCTCGTTATACGTTGGTATAATAACCAGGCTATCACTTTTCATTCATGAAAATTTTCTGCGAAAATAAGCTAAAGTTCAAAGAAACAAGTCTTAAAAAAAATGAAATTGTCTAAGCAGATTACCTACAATCAAAAAATAGCCATTGTTTTACCAAACAGGCAGAATGCATTTTGGCGAAACGGTTTTCACCAAAGAATCGAAATTCACCACACTTTGTACCATGATAGTACTTTTTTCGTCATGGCAGGTTAAGCAAGCCCCAAGGGTGAGGATGGCCTTTTGCTGATCGACCGAAAATGGGAACACGTCGGCGCGCGTAGAAACCACCTGTCCTTTTCTATCATTCAGAAATCCCACCCAGGCATCTTCGGGCAAACCATCATGGGAGTTGTTCTTATAATGAGAATTAAATTTCCAAAAGCCCTTACCATCATCGATCACGTAGGTAAGCGTTCCCTTTCCGTAGCCCAAAGCTTCGGGATTGTTGTGACATGAAACACATGAACGGCCTTTGGCGGCTGTGGTATGGGGTGCTGCAGGAGTAAACAACCGCTTGAAGAGCAACGAATCGTGTTGATCTTTGGTGTAGCTGGTCAGGTCGATGGTCAACACCATGCCCGGCACCACCGGAATTATTTCCTGACCGGAAGCGGTTTTTCTGATTCCCAGTGCAGGCAATCCGGCATTGTATTCGCCAACATATTCTACCCAACTCCCTTGTTTTTCAAGGTTTTTAACCATGTCGTAGCCTGGTTCATTTTCATCGTAGGCATTGTGGCAGCCTATGCAGCTCGGTGCCCAGGCCGAATGGCAGGCATTGCAACTTACCTCATCATGGGCTTGTCCATACGTACAAACTGCATTCGGAGGACGCAATGCATACACTGTATCCCGGTTTTTTCCATGCATCCACATGGTATCGTTCCTGAATTCGGTATTAATAAGCGCCTTGTTTCGCTTTTCGGTGGTTAAAAACACCCTATTTGAAATATCGGAATATCTGAGTCCTGCGATGAGTGCCGACTCCTGATCCAATTGAGCATAAGTAACCGTATGATCTGCTTTGGTCCGGTGACAATCCGCACAAGCAATATCCACCTGCTGTTCCTGATGGGCATAACGCGTATTATCACCCATCAACTCATAGGAATTATGACAGTCGATGCAATCCATTTTCAATTTATGGTGTACATCTTCCTGAATGTAGGTAAAAACCCTGGTTTGGTCAATGATGCGATAGGAATGATTGGTGACTAATTCATCCGGGTTCAACAGCGTTTCGTGCCAGCCTTCATAATTGGTCGAAATCCTTCCCGATCGGTTATGGCAACCAAAACAATGGTTGTTGCTGACTTTTAAATCGATGGACGGATGGATTTTCAGGTAATCGGGATGGTTTTTGCGGTCAATGGCAAGATGTGCTTGGCTGCTATCTGCTTCATTGTAATTGAGATGACAGGCCAGGCAACCTCCTCCCCTGCTTTCGTTGGTAATGGGGCCTGTTTCCGTTTTTGGGTTTCCCAAATGACAGGTTACACACAAATTTTTCAGATGTTCATCGGCCGGGGAATGGTGTAATTCATCCACCGATGTAAGCTCGTCAGGAGATGCAATTTCGTCAAACACAAATCTGTCGACACTGATCATGCCACTTAAATTGGCCATCAATCCATTATTGATGCGGGAAGTGATTTGATGATGACATTGTGTGGTTCCACATGATTGGCCGGCATCCGCCAGATTTCCGGGTATCAACCTCATCCCCTGGTGTGAAGCCTTCTTTTCCGGTGAAAACGGATTGCCTCCATGACAAGAATAGCACCCAACGGCCTGAGGGTTATGCGATTTTGAAAATCCGGTCATTCCCTGGTGACAAATCAAACAACTTTCGTTTCTGCCTAAAATAACCTCCGGCAAGGTGTCAGAAGCCTTTGAAAACAAACCCAAAACCTGCCAGTCAGCTGTTTCAACAGGATTATATACTGCACTTATTTCATTTGATTTCCAAGGCCATTGCCACTGCCAGTTGGCTCCCCTGAAAAAATAACCGATTATTGTAAGAAACAAATAAACCAAAGTGAAAAAGAGCAATAACCGTTTGGGCAGCCATCCTTTATTCCGCGAAAGCGGTACCATAAATAGCAGAAACAGCAACAACAATACGATGATCAAGGAATAGCCCGGATGTGTAATCAAATGCAGGATTTCCTGAAATCCAACAAAATACCAGGGCCCTTTTACCACCAGGCTTAACCCATCATGTAGTGGAGCCATCAGCAAAACACTCAATATCAAAATGGATGTCATGGTTATTACAAAATCGCGCAACCGGGGCCAGATGGTCGGGGCATGCTCCATCACAACAATAATGATAAAAATGGTGAAGGTGGCTATGTGGTGAACATAAATGAGCTGAAGGCTTTCGCCATCTCCAAGAAATGTCTGGCGGATCATTTCTCCAATCAATGGAATTCGGGTAATCAAACCTGAGAAAATCCTTTGGGCCTGACCGGCATCGGCGTCTCCTTTTAATATAAAGCCGGTGATCATGGCCAGAAAGATTATCAGCACTCCGATGATAAGCCGGAACCACAGCGCCATATTGAGTTTGATGGCTTTTTTACGGGTAAGATGATCGTATAAATGGATCACAGTGAAAAGCAGAAAAAACTGGGCACTCCAGTAGTGTATGTTTCGAAAAAGCGAAGCCGCCGGATTGGTTAGCATCAGGAAACTGATGGAACCATAGGCATCGTTGACATTATAGGGTACTACCAGAAAAATTCCGGAGACAACACAAATAATCAACAAAGCCAGACTTAATTGACCGAAAGTGGTTTTGGTAATTAGTTTATGAAGTGGCTTAATCATAGTTCCACGGTCAGGGTTTGTTGATCGGTATTAATCTGGTAGGCCAACTGAGGCAAGGGTTTTATGGCAGGTCCGGTAACCACCTGACCATTCAGTGTATACGACGATCCATGGCACGGGCACATCAGTTTATCCTGCGACTGCTGATTGATTCTACAACCCAGATGGGTACATTTGGACGACAACACCTCAAATTGGTCATCCTTTTTAATCACAATAAATTTTTCAAAAAAATTCACACCCGTTAAACCGGCCAATGGCACCACCACCGGTTTTTTAATTTCATTTTTCGATTTGCTGTCCACCATTCGTTGCCATAAACCAAGAAACAACAATCCCATAAAAGCGGCGATGAATTTTATAAAAAGACGTCGGTTGTATTTTTGCTTCATGGCAAATAATTATGTGGCTAAACTACCAAATTTAATGTGAAGATGTTTTCAAAAAAATCAGAGGAATCCAAGATCAAGGGATTATGTGTTGAAAAACGAAATCGTTAATCAAGTTTACACAGCTTCATTAATCCGTCAGGATCAACTACTTCAAATATTTTACCCCTTGTTATAATCAGTCCATCATCCTGAAAATCCTTCAATATTCGGGTTACACTTTCGGTAGAAATCCCGGAAAGTTCGGCCATTTCTTTACGACTAAGCAACAACTCGAATTTATTCTGTTTATAGATATTTCCGGCAAGGCATAGGATGATATCTGCCAGTTTACCATGCGCCTGTCGGTGATTCAGGCAAAAAAAACGACCATTCTTTTGGATAGTTCCTTCGCACAGAAGATCAATAATGGCAGTAGCAAACCGACCATTTTCCAAAATTAATTGCCTGATAATATTGATATCGATGAGTTTAACAGAAGTTTTTACATAAGCCGTAGCAGTATATTGAAAGGTGTTTTGGTAAAGTGGCAAGGAAGTTAATCCGATCAGGCTGTTGGGCGCAGCAATACGCAAAATGATGCTATAATCACCTTCTTCGTAATAAACCTTCGCCAGACCTTCGGTAACCAATATAATATGACTTGCATAGGTTCCCTTTTTAACGATGGTTTCACCTTTTTTATATGAAACCAACACCTTATTTTTTTCAACGAGCTCTTTTTGCTCATCGGTGAGGTGTTCAAAACAACTGCAGCTAAGGTTGCGAACTGTACAACTGGCTTTTATGCGATCGACTATGTTATTCAAGGTTTACTGGTATTTCGGTTTGTTTTTATCTGATCTCGAACCCCGTACTTATCCGAACTTACTGATTTTAAGGAGCAAATCCGGCTCCAGTACACTGATCTGCTTCCCTTTGGTACTGATTATTCCATCATCTTTAAAATCTTTCATAATACGCATAACGCTTTCCACCGACAAGCCTGTAAGATCGGCCAAATCATTGCGGCTAATAGGCAATAAAAAACTCTTTGTTTTAAATACCCGGTCAGATAAACAAATCAATAAATCGGCTACCAGGCCTGCCGACTGTTTTCGTGTTAAACAATAAAACCGACCGTAAACCTGGGCTGCATTTTCGTTTTGTATGTTAAACATTTTGAATGCAAACTCAGGATTCGACATGAGCAGTTGTTTAAACACACTTAAATCAATCAGTCTGGCTTCAGAATCAATATAGGTGGATGCGGAATAGATAAATGCATTGTTGCCCTCATAAATGCTGGATAATCCAATAAAGTGACTGGCCGGTATAATCTTTAAAATCAAATCTTTTGAAGTTCCGCCAATAAATACTTTCACCAGCCCTTTCTCCAAAAATATGACGTGAGATGCAAACGAACCTTGTTTGGCAATCACCTCCCCTTTCTTATAAACAATTCTGATGGTATTTTTTTCTAAGTACTCCTTTTCCGCTTCTGTCAACACATCAAAACACTCCATATGTTTATTTTCAACAACACAGCTATTTGAGGAACCAGGCATGCTCATATTTACATATTTATATTTCGTGACAAAAGTAGCATTATTTCAAGAATCGTTTCCGCGTCAGTTTATTTTCTGTCAAATTACAGTTTTTGACCCGCCCTATTACACCTTGATTTTCTGAGTTCACATCAAGCAGCTCCCTAATTTTGGCGACATGAATTTTAATAAAAAAAGAACCATTACTAATTAAAAATTTTACCAAATGAAAAAATTATTTAGTTATTTATTTATTGCCATGATTATTCCGGCATTGTTTTTAACAAGTTGTAAAGACAAGAATGATGATCCTGTTGTAGTTGGCACCTACGATGATTTAAAGGCTTACATGACAACCAATACCATGGACCTGCCTGATTTACTTGATGGCTGGGTTACTGATGCAAAATACGTGGCTGATGGTGGCTTTGTTGAGCCCGATGGAACGATTCCTACTTACCATGTATTTGATATAAGAAGTGCTGCGGACTTTGAAAAAGGACATGTTAAAGGGGCTATTAATGTCGAACTTGCTAACGTACTCACAAAAGCAGCTGAAGTAGGAAAAGACAAACCAATCCTGGTTTTCTGTTATACCGGACAAACAGCAGGCCGCGCTGTTATGGCTTTGCGTCTCTCTGGCTATAGCGCCAAAGTAGCTAAGTTTGGGTTTTCTGCCTGGACTAACAATGCAGCCTTCGATAGCTGGACGAGTAAAGTGGGTAACATTGCAGTTGGCAGCCCCAACTGGAATACCAATGCTTCGGCTACTTTACCTGTCAACCTGAACCCGACCTGGACTTCCACCTCTACGGATGGAGCCACCATTTTAGCTGAACGTGTACAGGTAATGCTAACTGCTTCCGGATGGAATGTTACAGCTGCTGAAGCTTTAGCTGCTCCGGTTGATTATTCAATCTATAACTATTGGGGTGAAGCTGACTATTTAAAATATGGTCACTATTCAGGTGCTTATCAGTATACAACTATTTCATTTGCAACAGCAAATGCACTTAATCCAGACAACAATAACCTGGTTTATTGCTATACAGGACAAACCTCTTCAATCACCACCGCTTGGTTGAATGTATTGGGATACAATGTAAAAAGCATAAGTTTTGGTGTAAACGCACTCATGCATGATGCCTTAACAACCGATTCAAAAAACAACTGGCATTTCCCTTACCACAGCTTCCCTTTTGAAGGAACACTTGCAAAATAAATGATCACCGGGCTGACGGATTGATACCGTCAGCCTGTTTATCTTGTTTACTGACAATAAAATCTACAACTAAAATGAAAAAAGTTCTCCTCATAGCAGGTTTATTTCTGATGTCGCTAACCTATAGCAATTTGTCAACAGCTCAAGGATGCGTTGAAACTACTTCCTCAGACGGGCCTCAACTGGTTGGATACATTCAACCCCAATTTAATTACTATTATTTTGGTGATGATGCCAATGGAAACGCAATCAAACCAAGTACATTTGAATTCCTTCGCGCCCGCTTTGGTGTTGTCGGATCAATACCATATGACATAAGCTATTATGTAATGGCAGAATTAAGTCCTGTTTCAGGAGGCCCTCAATTACTTGACGCCTATATCTCATACGCACCCATCGGAAAATACATGAAGATTTCCATTGGACAATTTAAATCACCTTTTTCACTGGAGTTAAACACTCCATGTTATGCGCTAAACACGATCAACAGATCAACGGTTGTAAATAACCTCGCCTCTCCTTTCAGAGATATGGGATTGATGGTGCTGGGTGCATTCGGAAAAGACAGAGACATTATTTCATATAAAGTAGCCGTTTTAAATGGTACCGGAATCAATGTACTTGATGACAATGCCAATAAAGAAATTGCAGGTCGCGTTGTTTACTCTCCTTATGAGTGGATAAATATTGGAGCAAGCGGACGGACAGGTCTTATTGGTAAGATTCTTGACGCAGATGGAACAGTTAAAAGTGTTACCCGTTATGCCGGCGACTTGACTCTTGATTACAAAAGCTTCAAATTTCAGGGAGAATATATTTATGGCATTACAGTGGGTGAAGTTGCAACCGGTGGTGGTTGTGGTGGCAAATCTACTCTTGTTACCGAGCCGGTATTCAAAGCCTCCGGCTTTTGGGTAGCCGCAATATATATGTTTCCCATTAATTTACAACCCATCGTAAAGTATGAAGCGTACGACCCTGACGGAACCACCTATTCCTACCAGGGAGTCGGGCAAAATTACACCCTAAATACATTAACCATGGGCGTAAATTATTTCCTGAATGATTGGACACGGATTCAGGCAAACTACGTATATAATATAGAAGGCAAAAGCAATGGTATTGTTAATGAGTATGACAATGACGCTTTTATGATCCAATTCCAGGTAAAATTTTAACTCAAAAACTAAATAAATAATTCAATGAAAATGCTTAACTATTTACTTGCAACTAGTCTGATGGTTGTTGCTTACGCTATGCCGGCATTGGCACAGGGGGATATTATCACAGCTGAACAGTTCATGCAACTAATCAAAACAGATAAAAATGTTGTTATTATTGATGCCAGCAAAGAAAAGGATTACACACTTGCTCATATAAAAGATGCAGTAAATGTTCCTTATAAATCTTTGGAAAAAGAGGGCGAAATTGAGGGACTAATTAATAGTCCCGCTGAATTGGCAGCGATCTTCGCATCAAAAGGGGTAAATGATAACAATACCATTGTTGTGTATGATGGAGGAACTCAGAAATACTCGTCGAGGGTATATTGGATACTGAAATATTTAGGAGCGCCAAATGTAAAAATTCTCCAAAAAGACATGGACAATTGGAGAAAAGTAAGGGTGCCTATCACGAAAATGCCAGTGAAAAGAGCAGCAACTACCTTTACTTCAAAAGTAAACGATGCAATAATTGCCGACATGGCTTATGTAAAAGAGGGTAAAGCATTGATCATTGATGCCAGAACTTCAGAAGAATTTACCGGTGCTTCAGAGAAAAGCAAAGGCCATATTCCCGGAGCCATCAACATCAACTACAAAGAAGTACTAACACCTTCAGAGGCATTTAAATCCAAATCGGAGCTCGAATCCCTGATTGCTCAATACAAATTAACCCCTAACCAACCTATTGTTATCTATTGCAATACCGGAATTATTGCGGCAGTCATCTATACAGCCCTTACAAATGAAATGGGGTGGACTAATGTAAAGGTTTACGATGGTGCATATAAGGAATGGGAAGTAAAAGGCAATCGGCTTGATACAAAAGCATCTGTTGCACCGACAAAAAAAATGAAAGAATCCGCTTCTGACGGAGGGTGCTAATTCATTTTCAGATTCAGATTTGAATAAAAATGATACCAAAATCACTGTTAAGAGCTTCAATACTCACTTGCAACCCAATGGAACAACAAGATTCAACCGCGTTTTTGAGCCTGACCAAAACGGAACAAGTGATTATGGTTATCCGGTCCGGAGAAGAATTACTCATTCGTCACGAAAAAGGATTCGCTATACATTTGTATTGTCTGGAGAACTTGCTGGTTGAACTTTGGTATGCTGCCAATTCATCAAAAATCGTAAAAACCCGGTTGTCGTCCAAAGAGAAAGTAGCGGAAGAATACCCTCTGTTATGGGAACAGATTCAGGAACTATTGGTAAAAAGAAAATTCAATTAATTTTTCTCATTTTGAATATTGGAAAAGCTGCAATTTAAAAATGCAGCTTTTTTTTATCCCTTTTCGTTAATTATTTTTAGCAAATCATAATTCAGTATTTCAAACGATTTTCTTTTTACACGGATACTCCCTATGTCTGATAAATCCTTGATGGATCGGGTAACGCTCTCACGAGTTGCACAAATCAGGGCAGCAATATCATTGCGTGATAATGGAATCTGAAAACTCCTGGATTTTTTAACTTTATCCGAAAAGAACAGGATGGTATCGGCCAACCTGCCATCTACTTGCTTTTGGTGTACATTTACATACCGGGCAAAATAAGAGAGTTTGTCCCGGCATAAATACAAAATAAGCTCATTGGCAAATTGTGCATTTCGCGAAATCAAATCCTTAAATGAGGCAATGTCGATATAACAAATTGTAGAGTCCTCGACGGCTGAAGCAGAATAGTGGTGAATTTTATTTGATAATACTGTCTGCATGCCAATGTAACAACCTGGTTGTAATATTTTTAATATCTGATCAGTTCCTTTTACCCATTTTATGAATCGTGGCAAGTCCCGTTTTAAGGTATGCAGTATGTGAAGAAAGAGAGTCTTCTTTAATAATGCTTTCTCCTGGTTTCATGTCGACTTCAGCACAATTCCCCTGCAAATACTCAACCTCTGTTGGATTTAGCGCATCCACAGCCTTCGACCTGATCGCACATATACTACAGTTTCCCATTTTAGCAAAGTTAAACATAGTTTGCATTGTCACTGTGTTTAAAATGTGATTTATGTATCATTGCTAATGATGATATAGCTCATATGGATGAGACAATCATACCGGGAAAACATATCAAAAACGGCATCATAACAAACTAATTATCACGTTAATAAGTGAATATTGTAATATGCATATTTGTACATTTGTTATCAGATAGTATTTATGTAAACACATTAAAACTATATAATTATGAAAGCTGGTTTAAAATTTTCGAGAATTCAGCACTTATGTTTGGGCTGATTGGGTTCGTTTCATACTTAATTATTATTATCGCTGGCTTTTTTGGATGCTGTGCAGGATTATCGACTTTTTTGTATCACAAAATTGTGATGATCATTCTTGTAGGCGGAGTGCATACTTTTGGTATTTGTTTGTATAACAACTGTTATAAAAAAAGTCAATTGAACAAAAGTTAACCGCAATTAACCCAACCCATGAAGGAGGTTGTTTGGTTTTCTGATGCTACCTTACCTGATCGCATTGTATGTTGCGGTCAGGTTCTTATATTTACAAACGAATACAGAAAGCTCCATATTAATTTAGAACCAGTTAAAACAATACTATTCAGCTGATATTATGACACATACAATAGCTCTGCTCTGGTGAATGATTATTTATCCAATTTCTAAATAATTAACACTACAGGCTGTTTATGTGCACGTTACTTCTTTTCTGATATATATCACAATTTTTACGCGTCACCCATCTGATTGATAACAAGGCTCTAGGGGTTATGTTATCTCATTTTGAGCAAATTGGCTTTATTAAACAATTGAGTATATTTTTGCAAATTAATATATATTGATCTTTTTAGATACATGATATATTATACTCATTGCGAATTAATTCGGGTAGAATGAAAACAAGAAGAGAGTTTATAAAAATATCAGCTGTAGGTGCCGGTGCAGCGGCAATTGGCCTTAGCACTATCAATATTGCAGGGCTTAAACTGGCCAATGCTGCCATCGATCAAACGGCGGTAAGCGACGAAGAAATGACGTCCTTTCCAACCTATTGCGAAGTGTGCTTTTGGAAATGCGCCGGATGGACTTATGTTGACAAACATAAAAACATCCGCAAGATCATAGGCAACAAAGAGGATCCGCACTGTAATGGCCGCCTTTGCCCAAGAGGCACCGGTGGCGTGGGTATGTACACTGATGAAGATCGGTTAAAAACCCCACTCATCCGTGAGACTGTAAATGGAGAACAGGTTTTTAGAAAAGCCTCCTGGAAAGAAGCACTGGATTTGGTAGCTTCGAAAATGAAAGACGTGGCTGACAAATATGGACCTGAATCCTTTGCCTTATTTAATCATGGAGCACCTGGAGAACATTTTAAACATCTGTTGCACGCTTACGGAAGTGAAAATGAAGGCGAGCCTGCCTGGGCACAATGTCGCGGTCCCCGTGAAGTTGGGTTTTCGGCTACCTTCGGGAGCTGGATTGGGTCCCCGGAGCCAACCGACATTCGCGACACAAACTGTCTTGTATTAATTGGTTCGCATATTGGCGAAAACATGCACAATGGTCAGGTTCAGGAAGTAGCAGATATCATTGGTAGAAATGCAACAATCATTACAGTTGATCCCCGATTAAGTACTGTGGCCAGCAAATCAAAATACTGGCTGCCGATTAAACCAGCTACCGACCTGGCACTGTTGCTTTCATGGATTCATGTGTTAATATATGAAGGCCTGTTTAACAAAGATTATGTAGAGCAGTACACCATGGGCTTCGAACAGCTAAAGGAGCACGTAAAAGACATGACACCCGAATGGGCCTATGGTATTACAACCATAGAACCTTCCATTATCAGAAAAACAGCCCGTGAAATGGCCAATGCAGCACCAGCTGTTATTGTACATCCAGGACGCCACGTAGTTTGGTATGGTGACGACAGCCAGCGCGAACGTGCCATTGCCATTTTAAATGCCCTCCTGGGTTCATGGGGGAAAAGAGGCGGATTCTATTTTAAAGAAGCCATCTCTGTCCCAAAATATCCGCACCCACAATATCCTCATACCGAATGGAGCTGGAAAGATAACCTGGACGGAAAGTATCCCCTTTCCTCTATGGCTATTACAACCGAGCTTTTAGCAGCCTCTATTCCTGAGTTTGGATATAAGCATCAAATAAAAGCTTGGATGGTGGCCGGAACAAATCTCCCATTGACGATACCGAACAAAGAGCTATTTAAAACAGCTGCAGAAGCGGTTGAATTTATTGTAGTTGTAGATACCATGCCCATGGACATCACCGGGTATGCGGATGTTGTTCTCCCTGAATGTACCTACCTGGAACGCTACGACACACTAAGAGCAGCGCCACATCGGGAACCAAACATTGCAATCCGTATGCCGGCAGTGGAACCAAAATACGAAACAAAACCATCGTGGTGGATAGCAAAACAACTGGGCGAGCGCCTGGGATTAGGCGATTTTTTTGACTACGATGATTTCTCAGAAGTTCTTGATTGGCAATTAAAAAAAATGGGTACTTCACTGGATGAGATGAAAAAGATTGGCATTAAGATGTTCAACCGAAAGTCAGGACCACTCTATCTTGCTGATGGCGAAGAATACCATTTTAATACAAACAGTGGAAAAATAGAACTTTATTCAACCGAATTTGCCGAATTAGGATTCGATCCCATGCCAAAATTCACCAAGCATCCGGAACCTGAAGACGGTTTCTACCGGTTAATATATGGCCGGGCACCCATGCATACCTTTTCACGTACCTCCAACAACCACAATTTGTTTGATTTGATGAATGAAAATTCCGTTTGGATCAATCCTAAAGTTGCAGAATTGTGGGATCTGAAAACCGGTCAAAAAATATGGCTTCAAAACCAGGATGGAATTGTATCTACATTTCCGATTAAAGTACGAGTGACGGAGCGAATCAGATGGGACTCAGTCTATATGGTTCATGGTTTCGGACACGACAATAAAAAACTTACACGCACCTTTGGAAGGGGTGCAAGTGATACACAATTAATTACAAACGTTATGGTGGATCCAATGATGGGAGGAACCGGAATGAGGGGGAATTTTGTGACCTTCATTACAGAAAAACCTGGAAAGGAGGCTGAAGCATGAGATACGCAATGGCAATTGACACAAAAAAATGTGTCGGGTGCAGCGACTGTGTTGTAGCCTGTCAAACTGAGAATAATGTTCCTCATGGCTATTGCCGTGACTGGATTGTTGAAAATGTAAGCGGAGCCTATCCAATTGTAGAAATTGAACTCCGTTCTGAGCGATGCAATCATTGTGAAAATGCACCCTGTGTGCGCTGCTGCCCGACAGGAGCAAGTCATACTGTTGAAGGCGGAATTGTGATGGTTACCCACGATGAGTGTATAGGTTGTGGTGCTTGTATTCAATCATGTCCTTACGATGCACGGTATTCACATCCGGATGGATATGTGGATAAATGTACATTTTGTCAGCACCGCCTGGAAAAGGGCCAAAACACTGCTTGTGTGGATGTATGCCCAACAAAATGTTTACATTTTGGCGACATCGAAGATCCCTACAGTGATGTCTCTCTGGCACTTAAAAACAGATCATGGAAAGTGTTAGCACCTGAGGCAGGTACCAAACCACAGTTATATTTTCTTACATAAATACTAAAGCGCACAAGAATGAAAGAAGAATTATTTATTAGTGGACGCGATATCCCGAACATAGACCCTTTTCTAAATATATGGCACTGGCAAATCCCACTCTATCTTTACCTGGGAGGCATTGCCGCCGGCATCATGTTTTTTGCAGGATTATTTACCATTATGGGTAAGGAAAAAGAAATGGCAACAACAGTTAAATGGGCACCATTTTTAGTGCCTATAGCCTTAGTCCTTGGGCTTTTTGCTCTTTTTCTCGACTTAAAACATGAGATGTATTTTTGGCGACTTTATACTACCGTACGAATGGGATCACCCATGTCGTGGGGAGCCTGGACACTGATGCTTGTGACACCTCTTTCGATGATATGGTCTGCTACTTACCTTAAAGAGGCCGTTCCAAACTGGAATTGGAAATCTAAATTGATAGAACAAACCATCGACTTTTTTGCCAAAAAACGGAGAGAAATGGCTTGGATCATGATGTTTTTAGCTGTTGTACTGGGCGTTTACACAGGCATATTACTTTCTGCGTTCAATGCACGTCCCTTATGGAACACTTCTATTTTAGGACCTTTGTTTCTGGTTTCCGGCTTGTCGACCGGACTGGCCACAATCATCTGGATGTCGAAAAACAAAACAGAAAGAAGGATTATGAGTCAGATTGACATCGTCCTTATTGCAGTTGAGTTGTTTTTAATCGTGCATTTGTTCATGGGTTTCCTTTCAGCTACTGCGGTACAAGTGGAAGCGGCGGAGTTATTTCTTGGAGGTCAGTTCACGGTAACTTTTTGGGTTTTTGTCGTCATCCTTGGACTTGCATTCCCGGCAGTTCTAGAAATACTTGAACTGAGGGGATTTCATATCCCTATCTGGATTCCTGCCTTGCTCATTCTTTTTGGCGGCCTTGTATTTAGGTTTGTTATGGTTGAAGCAGGACAAATTACGCGTTATCTGTATTAATTTTAAAAGTTTTTGAACATGAATCAAGAAATAGATATTCAAGATCGACCAAAATACATCAATCCGTATTTTGGTGGGGTACTGCTCGGACTGGTGCTATTAATCACTTTTTATATCACAGGAAGAGGATTGGGCGCCAGCGGCGCTGTTAAAAGTGCAGTAGTGACTACAGTTGATAAAGTAGCACCTGACCATGCTGAGCAAAATACTTACATGAAAGCCTTTATTACCGATGACCATTCTCCCATGTTCAACTGGTTGGTTTTTGAGTCGTTTGGTATTTTTATCGGAGGTTTACTTTCGGGAGCTCTCTTTGGCAGAATTAAAAAACTGCGCATCGAAAAATCGCCCAACATTACCAATAAAACAAGGCTGTTTGCAGCCGGTATCGGAGGCATTTTGTTTGGTATCGGAAGCCAGTTTGGAAGAGGTTGCTCCAGCGGAGCCGCACTCAGTGGAACGGCATCGTCCTCTTTTGGTGGATTGCTGGTGATGCTCTTGATGTTTGGCACCGGCTACGTGGTAGCTTACTTTTTCAGAAAATTATGGATTTAGTCATTTAAAAAAAGATAAAACTATGGGACCTTTAATACCACAGGGAATAATACCAATGGGTTGGGATTTTGTGATCGCTCTGTTAATAGGCATCGCTTTTGGGTTTGTATTGGAAGCCTCCGGATTTTCCTCCTCACGAAACATTACAGGCGTATTTTACGGGTATAACTTTGTCGTTCTGCGTGTATTTTTTACCGCCGTTGTGGTGGCCATGATTGGCCTTCAGTACTTTGATTATTTCGGATGGATCGACCTGAATCAGATTTATGTGCTTCCAACCTTCTTAAGCCCCATGATTGTGGGAGCCATTATTATGGGCGTTGGATTTGTTTTGGGCGGATTTTGTCCCGGGACAAGTTATACTGCCATCGCCATTGGCAAAATCGACGCCATGGTATTTACGGGCGGTTTGTTTTTAGGAATATTTCTGTTTTCTGAATTTTTCCCGTTTTTTGAGCAGTTCTACTATTCAGGTAATATGGGCAGCATCACCATCGGAGAATTCTTCGGAATTTCGAATAACCTGGTTACCCTCATTTTTGTTGTTATTGCAGTAGTTGCCTTTTACATAACCTGGCGCATTGAACTCAGGGTAAGGAAAAACATGATTCAGTATAAATTCTAATTCGATGAATAAAAATTATATTATCCTGATGGGAATCCTCATTCTGCTCGCAGCCGGATTGCTGGTATTGCCCTTAAAGAACAACTCCAAACAGCTGGATCCTGAAGTGCTGATGTGGGACATTGTTCAACCTACACGTTACGTTTCTACCGACGAGGTAGCCAAGATGATCATCGAACACGATCCGTTGCTGATGATGGTTGATGTGAGATCGGCAGAAGATTTTCAGTTATTTTCATTAACCAATGCCATTAATTTCCCCCTCGACAGTCTGGCTTTGGATGACGCAAGATCTGCATTGACTTTTAATAAACGAAATCTTGTTTTCTACTCAAACGATGACCTGAAATCGGATCAGGCGTGGGTGATTGCCAAACGATTGGGGTTGAAGAATATTTATGTGCTCAAAGGTGGTTTAAACCGTTGGATACAAACCATTATTCAGCCCGAAGCACCTGCAGAAACTGCCTCCGAAGCCGAGTTTAACCTGTATGCTTTCCGCCAGGGAGCCAGCCAGTACTTTACTGGTGGATCGATCAGCATTGATAAAAGTCCGCAAGCGGAAGTAGTTGTATCCAGAAAGAAAAAAGCCAAGGCAGCTGAAGGGGGTTGTTAATCATTCAAATAAATGAAATCATGCACGTACACGAATTAAATCCAAAGAAGACGATGGTCACCATGATCATCTTTGTCATCGTTATTATAATTGGTTTGGTTACCCTTTCCAAACCACGATTGAATTACGCAATCACTCCCGAAGAAACAGTCATGTTAGCCGGTTCGGAAGAAGGTTTCTTCTATCCATACGAGCTGGAGGATATCCTGAATAAAACCATCGATACCATTGTTCTGGTCGACATCCGCAATACATTCCAGTTTGGCAGGGGTCATATTCCGGGAGCCGAAAATATTTCAGCAGTAGAATTAATCTCCAAAGAAAACATCAAGAGGCTGGAAGCACTTAAAGATGCCGGTCAGGTAGTGCTTATATATGGCAATAACCTGGTGGAAGCCAACGGACCCTATATGTTATTGCGTCAAATTGGTTTCGATAATGTAAAGGTCCTCATGGGAGGATATTCTTATTACAATGTATGGAAAGATAAGCTGGGTGACTCCTACAGCGATGATTCGTATTTTATTGGCAATGCTCAATACGACTATGCTGAAGTGGCTAAAGGCAGCTCTGTTTCAAACAATGACAATGATACTCCCGAACCAAAGGCTAATGTTGCTGTTGAGCGCAAGAAAAAAAACAAGGCTGTAGAAGGTGGTTGTTAACTACTTACTTCTGATTATCCGTTTTTTGAAACTGTTACCAATCGCTGGTAATCACGAATCCGAATATTTTTTCCGGTAATATCGATGATGCCATCCTTACGAAATTCGGATAATGTGCGGATGGTATTTTCCGTTGTCATGGAGATCATTTCACCTACTTCGCGCCGGGTAATTGGCATCTTGAATTCATAACTCTTAAATATCCTGTCGGCCAACATGAGTAAAACATAAGCAACTCTGCCGCGCACTTGTTTTTGGTTGAGATCGAACTGAATGGCGATCATCTCTTCTGACATTTTGCTTATTCTATTCAATAACCGAAGTGAAAACTGGTGATTTGATTTGATCACACTTTTCATGGCGGTCAGCTTGATTTCGCACACCTGGGTTTCCTCTATAGCGGCTACAGAATAATTGTACAAACTACCAGAAAAAACACTTAATAAATTAATAAACTCACCAGGACGACTAATCCCGAGGATGTGGTCTTTCCCATATTTATCTGTTTTGTAAATCTTCACAAGGCCCTTTCGCAAATACATAAACGACTGGATCTTCTGACCTTCTTTTTTTAATATCTCACCCTTGGCGCACAGATACTCGATTCTCGAATCATTTACTATTTTGTGCTCAACCTCAGATAGCTTATCAAATAAAAGTTTTCTATAAATACATGTACTACACGATTCAATTTCACTTATTCTTTTCATGGCCTTGGTCAATTCCTTTAAAGTAGACAAAACTTAATTTTATGTTGTGGCATGTCAAAAGTATGCATTTTTTCATACTAAACAACAATTTTGATTTTGCCAATGGAATCGACAAGTGGCAGTTGAAAAAAAAGAAGCTGTTTGCAAACATTTATTTTTGAGGCTCATTCATTCCCAGGTTTTGCTAATTTTGGATTTTTATTTAAAGATGGAAGAAGTAAAATCAAAAAAGAAGGTTAAAAAGGAAAAAGTAATGACCTTTTGGGATCATTTGGAGGAGTTGCGTTGGCATATTCTTCGGTCACTCATCGCGGTAGTTATCATCGCAGTTGTCGCTTTTTCGAACCGGGTATTTATTTTCGATTATGTTATTCTCGGGCCGAGCACTTCCGATTTTATTACAAATCGCATGTTATGTATGGCCGGACAATGGCTAAATATAGATGCCTTGTGTATAAAAGACATGAAGTTGCAAATCATCAATATTAGCATGTCGGGGCAGTTTCTTACCCACATGTATATTTCGATGGTTGCGGGTTTTATTTTGGCATTTCCTTATGTACTTTGGGAAACATGGCGGTTCATCAGACCGGCGATGCACGAAAATGAGCGAAAATATTCTACCGGGGGTGTAATCATCAGTTCTTTTTTATTCCTCCTTGGTGTACTATTCAGCTATTTTTTAATCGTTCCTTTGACAGTAAATTTTCTGGGGACCTATCAGGTGAGCGAACGTGTCCTCAACCAAATCTCACTTACTTCCTACATCAGCACGGTGGTTTCGGTTACATTTGCTGTTGGAATAGCCTTCGAATTGCCAATACTTGTTTTTTTTCTGACTAAAATTGGAATTCTTACTTCCAGCTTTATGATTAATAAACGAAAATACATGTATGTCATTTTGCTCATTGTGGCCGCGATCATCACTCCTCCTGATGTATTTAGTCAAATTCTGGTGGTGATCCCTTTGATTGGGTTGTATGAATTATCCATTGCCGTGGCGAAAAGTGTCGAGAAAAAAAATCACGAGGCTATTGATTAATCAAAAACAAACACCGCTCGTTTATTTAGTTCCTGATTCAACCGGACGATACCAACTGGGACTTCCGGATACAAATCCGAACGAAAGCGTGTAAAACTTCTCAGCAGCCTCCACGTGTACCCAGTGCGAAGCACCTTCGATGGTCACAATTTCAGCATGGGGAAAGTTATAACGAATCTGACCATAATCTTCCGGAAGGATATAATCGGAGGCTCCGCCACGAATAAACAGCGTAGGTTTCTCAAACTTATTAATGGTGTCAATCCCATCAAACATCTGGTCAAGATTTGGTTCAATGCCTTCGATGTAGGTTTGCCAGTTGAAATGATTCCCATCTGACCTGCGAAGGTTTTTCATAACAAACTGTCTGATGCGCGTTTCCGGAATGTATGTTCGGATTTGATCCTCCACCTCCTGCCGATTTTCTACAAGATTAAAATTCACCTCCTTCATGGCTTTTATAATGGATTTATGATTCTCACGTGGGCCGTATGCCTTTAAAGTAATATCGACGATCAGGAGCTTTTTTACAAGATGCGGATTTTCCAAAGCAAAACGCATGGCTACTTTCCCTCCCAGCGAATGACCAATGATGATGGGATTTTCAATTCCATGTTCATCAATAAAATCAAATAAATCATCTGTCAAAGCCAGGTAATTAAAATTTGGACTGTGAGGGGATTGTCCGTGATTTCTTTGATCCGGGGCCCAAACTTCAAACCCTTCCATGGCCAGGCGTCGGGCAAATGTAACCCAGTTGTCGGAAACGCCAAACAACCCATGCAAAATGATGATTGGATGGTTAAGTTCCTCTCCGTATCGCCTGTAAAACAATTGCATATCTATCTTGTTTTCAGTATTTTATTTTTCAATTATCTTCAAGAAGGTGTTTATTTACATCCACCATCTTGAAATGCTTTCTTATAAAATGCACCATCATATAAATGATTGGTGTATCGCAGAGTGCGAACATCACCTTAAAAAGATATCCGTTTAACATCAATTTCCAAAATAACTCCCACTCAATCACTCCAAAACCACAAAGCAATAACAGGACTGTTATTGTATCAACAAGCTGAGAGGTAATTGTCGAGAAATTGTTCCTAATCCAAAGGTGTTTGCCATGGGTTACCCGCTTCCAGAAATGGAAGACTCTTACATCCAGAAACTGTGCAAACAGATAGGCTGCCAGAGAAGCACCAACCGCGATGTAAGTAAAGCCAAAGACCTTTTTAAAAACCACATTCCCAATGGGTGACCAAGTGGTGGCTTGAGCTTCGGTTGATACAACAACAATCAGCAAGGCAAAAAAACTGGCAAATATCCCGGCTATTACCACCGAGTTAGCACGTTTGGAACCGTAAATTTCTGAGATGATATCCGTAATTAAAAAAGTAATGGGGTAAGCTATAATACCTACCGACAATTCAAAGTGATACCAACCGAATGGGTTCCAATTGAAGAATTTCTGAAATATCAGGTTACTGGTTACCAGCGATGTAATAAACAAACTGGCCAGAATTAAAAAAATAGTCTCAGCCTGACGGCGTTTTTTGGGCTCCATATTCAGGCTAAAGTTAGAATTTTTCAGTCATGTTAAGCAAGTTGTCTCAAATACAATTGAATGGTATTTTCCAATCCATAATACAAGGCATCGCTGATCAGGGCATGGCCAATGGAAACCTCTTCGATAAATGGAATCTGCTGACAAAAGTATTTTAAATTTTCAAGGCTCAGGTCATGGCCCGCATTTAGGCCGATTTTTAACTCATGAGCTATCCTGGCTGCATCCAGAAAGGGTGCGATGGCATTTTCCCTGTTTAAGGAATAATGTGCCGCATAACTTTCGGTATACAGCTCAACGCGGTCGGCTCCAACAGCCTGTGCACCAACAATATATTTCTCAATCGGATCGACAAAAACAGAAGTCCGTATGCCCTCCCTTTTAAAACGGTCAATCACTTCAAACAAAAAAGCATGATTGGCGATGGTATCCCATCCATGATCAGATGTCAACTGATATGGGTCATCAGGAACCAGGGTTACCTGGTCGGGCTTAAACTTTAACACCAGTTCAATAAACTGAGGAGTTGGGTTGCCTTCGATATTAAACTCTGTTTTTATCAACGGTCGCAATATCTCAACATCTGAATAACGGATATGCCGTTCGTCTGGGCGGGGATGCACGGTAATTCCCTGGGCACCATATCGTTCACAATTTGCCACAAACGCAACTAAGTCGGGCTGATTGCCACCACGCGCATTGCGAAGCGTAGCAATTTTGTTTACATTTACACTTAACCTGGTCATGTTGTTAATTTTGCACAAAATTAATAAATTGCTGACCAAAACAGAGAACTATGAGGGTTGTTATTCAAAGGGTTTCCCGGGCATCAGTAAGTATAGATAAAAAAATAAAATCAAGTATCCAACACGGTTTAGTAATCCTTTTAGGTATTGAATCGACTGACGGCGAAGCTGATATTGATTGGCTTACAGGAAAAATTGTCAGGCTCAGGGTATTTGATGATGAAACAGGCGTAATGAACAAATGTGTCTCAGAGATTGCCGGTGATCTCATCGTGGTAAGCCAGTTCACGCTACATGCCAGCACAAAAAAAGGAAACCGCCCCTCCTATATACGTGCAGCAGCACCTGAATTTGCTAAAAAACTGTATGGTGATTTTCTCAATTCACTTGAATTGAAACATAGGAAACCCATTAAATCAGGTGAATTTGGTGCCATGATGGAGTTAGAATTGGTAAACAGTGGACCCGTAACCATCATTATTGACACTAAGAGTAAAGAATAACATGCGAGCAATTACTTTCGGCTGTTCCTACGTCTTTCCTTTTCCTTTTCTGTCAGGTATTCTTCTATCGCCATGGTCATACTTGGTGCCGTTTGGGTCGGAGCCGGAATGTCAAGCCTAAAGCCTGCCTCGTTTAACGCTGAGGCAGTTGTAGAACCAAAAGCAGCGAAAAGTTGGCTGTTTTGATTAAAACCCGGGAAATTACTTTGCAGCGATTTTATACCTGCGGGACTAAAGAAAATAATCAGATCGAATTTTCCCAGGTCGATGTGCGAAAGATCGGCTGCTACTGTGCGATAAATAATGGCGTTGGTATAATTAATTTTTGCATTATCAAGCAAGTCCAACATCGATCGTTTGTGAATATCCGAATTAGGAAGCAGGAACTTTTCTTCAGAATGTTTAAGGATAACTTCTACCAGATCGGGGAAATTTTGCTTCCCATAAAATATTTTACGCTTGCGATACTGAACGTACTTTTGAAGATAATATGCGATAGATTCAGAAATACAAAAATATTTCATCGAATCAGGGATGTCGAATCTTAATTCTTTTGCCATCCGGAAAAAGTGATCAACGGCATGACGACTGGTCAAAATAACCGCTGTGTGATCGGTAAAAGAACCCTTCGCCCGTCTAAAGTCCTGTGCTGTGACACCTTCGACTTTGATAAATTTCTCGAATACAATGTTGACGTTGAATTTGGCACTCAGTTCCCCGTAAGGGGATTTTTCCAGATCGGGGGGTTGCGGCTGAGAAACCAGAATGTTTTTTATCTTCAATTTACTTCAATCTTATGGTTCCTAAATAGAGTTTACTCCTAAAAATCAATACCGAATGTTATGATAAACTACCAAGATAAAGGAGTTTAAAAACAATGAACAATGGTATCAACTCGAGGCTGCAAAGGTATAAAATAAAATGAAGCATTGTGAATCTTGTGCTCGAAATTCCGATACCCACTGTTTGGGCCCACCTAAAAACCTGCATACCCAATGCAATCAACAAGGCCAAAATTAAAAAAAAAGTATGAAATGAAAAGATCGAGAGTATCAACAATGGGAGCAAAACAACCCCCAGGGCATTTTCAACGTTACGATCCAGTTTTAACTGCCTCTCAGATAAGACACCGGCTTGAAAAATAAATGATATGATTTTAATTACCATTCGCCGATAAAACCAAAAAGATGCAATGGCCAGAAAAATAAAAAGGAACAACTTGTAATTGAATTCTGTCAAAAAGAAATAGGGAGTGTATTCTTCAAGTAAAAAAAATGCCAGTAGGGCATGCGTTATAAGAAAGTTGAGCCAGAAAAACATATCTACAATTATTCCCGGTGCGTTTACAACATTTCCTTTGCCTCTTGAAAACGAAAACCGGTCGCCTACCGAGAACTCGTAATAAAAACGATCGGGCATATACCAACGTAAAATTGAAATACCTGCCAAAAGAAAAAATAAGATATAAATGAGTATTCCGAAATGATTGTTCAAATTTTCTTTCGGAACTATTTCTATTGGTGCTGTCTGTAAAAATGTAAAAAATTCAATCGGCACTCCATTTGATAGGCTATCTGAAACCGAAATAGTGGTATCGCATTGAATTACCCATGGGTTCAATTGTTCAAATATGTTCAGCGAATCATTCATTTCAGTTGGTTGTGCTTCGGCGAGCAAAGATAATCCAAACATTGATAATTGAATTGGAATCACTTTTTCTTCCTGATCATTTCCCCGGATCAACATTCTTATAAATATTGAATTCAAATAAACATTTAATTAATTGAATTCATGATTATTAGCAATGTGAAAGAATTGTTAAATAATTCACAATTAAGCCCGTGAATACGAAAAATAGTACTAATTTTGCGTCCTTAAAATTGCAACCGTACCATGGAATTAATTAAACACATTCACGAAGAAGCCAAAAAAGCCAATAAGACGATTGTGCTTCCTGAAGGATTAGAAGAACGCACGCTTCAAGCGGCAGACTATGTTCTTAAACATGGTCTCGCCAAAATTATTTTGTTGGGAAACGAAGAGGAAATCCAAAGTAAAGCAAAAAAATTACAGTTGGCCAATCTCAACCATGCAACTGTGATCGACCCGCTGAATCATGCCAATAAAGCGCGATATGCCAACATGTTGTGGGAATTAAGAAAGGGCAAAGGGGTGACTCTCGAACAGGCAACTCGATTGACAGAAGACCCTTTATATCTCGCTACTTTAATTATTAAGGACAACAAGGCGGATGGCGAAGTGGCCGGGGCCAACAATTCCACCGGCGATGTGCTACGACCCGCTTTTCAGATAATTAAAACCCTACCCGGAGTATCTGCCGTTTCGGGTGCATTTATTATGTTATTGAATAACACGGAATACACCGACAACGGAATCCTGGTTTTTGCTGATTGTGCGGTAAACCCGGATCCCACAGTACAGGAGCTGGCAGAAATTGCTGTTGAAACTGCCCGGACAGCCAAAAACATTGCCGGCATTGAACCCCGTGTGGCCATGCTTAGTTTTTCAACAAAGGGCAGCGCGAAACATCCGAAAGTAGACAAAGTGGTCGAAGCCACCAAATTGGCCAGGTTAATGGCCCCGGAGTTGAAAATTGATGGCGAATTGCAGGCAGATGCAGCCATCGTGAGAATAATAGGTCAAAAAAAGGCACCCGGTTCCGAAATTGCCGGCCATGCGAATGTTCTGGTTTTTCCTTCACTTGAAACCGGCAACATTGCCTACAAACTGGTTGAACGCCTGGCCGGAGCCGAAGCGGTTGGTCCTGTTTTACAAGGCATGGCTGCCCCCATCAACGATTTATCGAGGGGATGCTCGGTAAACGATATTATTAACATGATTGCCATTACTGCCAATCAGGCAAATGGATTATACAAACAGTAGAACACTAATTTTATTAATTATTCAATAATATGAGTCAGCTATCTGAATTTAGCCTGGGCGACAAACTAAAACCTAAAGGCGTTATACAAACCGTTGGAATAGTAGGTTGCGGGGAGGTTGGCCAGGAACTTACCATTATGATTACAAATTCCGGTATGGATGTGGTATTTATCGATGTGGACGAAGACCGGATTAAAGAAATATTTCAACAGTTGGAAGTAAAGCTTGACGACATCATCAGGCATTGGGGAATTACCAAATCGGAAAAAAGGTTAATCCTGTCGCGAATTACAGGCAGCACCGAGTTTTCGAGTTTGGCGAAGTGCGAAATTGTGATTGAAACAATTGCCTCACGCAAGTCGGGGACCATGATTGAAGTGCGTAAAACTATTTTTAAGCAGATCGAAAAAGAAGTTAGCCCTGACACACTGATTTCGTCCAACATTAGTACGATCATGATTTCGGACTTAGCAGAAGTCCTAAAAAAACCCGACCGTGCCATCGGGATGCACTTTATCGAGCCTATAGAGAAAGTTCAAATCGTAGAAGTTGTTCGTGGACGACATTCATCAGAGTTGTCATTTGAAACGGCTTCACGATTTTGCAGCATGCTTAACAAAAAGGTGATTGAGGTACATGAATCACCCGGAAATATCAGCACACGGATGATCATTCCTTTGATTAATGAAGCCTGCGAATTGCTCATGGAAGGTGTTGCCTCAATCCAGGATATTGACGAAACCATGCGTGAGGCTGCGGGAAATAATTCGGGACCTTTTGAACTGGCCGATCGTGTTGGACTAGATAAAATCCTAAAATATATGGACAACCTCTACGCTGAATATGGCGATAAAAAATACAAGGCCTCGCCCATTATCAAAAGGTTGGTCAGGGCCAATTATCTGGGCAGACATGTTGGCAAAGGTTTTTATAATTATCAAAGTGGTAAACCTGTTGGAAATACCATTACCTGCTCAATAATCAAATAAATAATTAAGCGCTCAAAAATGAAAATTATTGTACTGAACTGCGGAAGTTCATCCATCAAATACCAACTCTTTGAAATGCCCGCCAAACATGTAATTGCCAAAGGTTTGGTCGACAAAATAGGATTAAAAGGCAGTGCCATTATACACGAGAAAACGGGTAGCCCGTCGGTTAAAATCGAGGGTGAAATACTAAACCACCAACAAGGAATTGAATATTTGCTTGGTATATTGATCAGCAATGAATATGGTTCCATCAGCGCAATTGAAGAAATTGAAGCCGTCGGGCACCGGGTTGTTCACGGAGCTGAAGAATTTAGCGGCAGCGTTTTGATTACGGAAGAGGTAACCCATGCGCTTGAAGTCTCAACCGAATTGGCTCCATTACATAACCCTCCAAACTTAAAGGGGATCTATGCCATGCAACAATTACTCCCCGACGTAAAACAAGTTGGGGTATTCGATACCGCGTTCCATCAAACCATGCCCGAGCACGTTTACTTGTATGCCGTTCCTTACATTTTGTACGAAAAATACAAAATCAGGAGATACGGCTTTCATGGCACCAGCCATAAGTATGTAGCCTTACGTGCCTGTGAAATATTAGGAGTAGATATACATACTCAAAAAATCATTACCTGCCACCTGGGAAATGGAGCGTCCATAACGGCGATTAAAGAGGGCAAATCATTCGACACTTCCATGGGAATGACTCCCACCGAAGGGATGATGATGGGAACCCGTTCGGGTGATATTGATGCCGGCGCATTGCTTCATATTGCAGACAAGGAAGAAACCAGCATTGGATATACCCGTACACTACTAAACAAATTCTCAGGTGTGGTAGGCATTTCAGGCGTTTCGTCCGATATGCGCGACGTGGAAAAAGCGGCAAAGGAGGGAAATCACAGGGCACAGGTTGCGCTGGACATGTATGCCTACAGGGCAAAAAAATATATTGGTTCCTACGCCGCAGGTCTGGAAGGCGTTGATTTAATTGTATTCACCGGAGGTATAGGTGAAAATGATGTGGAAACCAGAAAAAATATCTTACACGGACTTGATTTTCTGGGTATTGAAATCGATCCTGAAAAAGAAAATGTCAGAGGTAAAGAAACCATCATCAGCACTGAAAGGTCAAAAGTGAAGGTCATGGT
Organism: Bacteroidetes bacterium HGW-Bacteroidetes-16; assembly: GCA_002840975.1. Classification (GTDB taxonomy): domain Bacteria; phylum Bacteroidota; class Bacteroidia; order Bacteroidales; family F082; genus UBA6244. Next base: position 18,325 of record PHDN01000011.1, on the reverse strand, counting down.
GGTGCCCACCGATGAAGAACTCATGATTGCAAACGATACGTATGAGATTGTTGGATAACCAATCTCATCGCCCAATCATCAGAAATAAAGGAAAAGAGTCTAAATAGCCACTTTTGTATTTAAAAAGTGGCTATTTAGTGTTGTTGGAAACCAATGAACATGTACTTTTTTTGATTGGAGTCATTAATATATTATTGACTGTTACCTTAAAATAAAAGGCACAATAGCGGCAATAATGCCGGTAAACATTACGACCATAATAAACAGGTTGTACCGAACATTATAATTTCCAAGTAACGACATATCATAGTATTTATCAACGCCCTGATCTTTGTACATGGTCATCAAGCCATTCAGAAGTTTTTCCCTTGTTTGTTTTCCTTTCATTAATCCGAAAACAACAACAATGTTTACCATCACAATTAGACAGACAAAAACAAACATAACAATCAATGAAGATTGTTCTGTCCTTGAATTTTCAGCCATTCCCGAATTCACCGCGAGGGTGAGCAGGTTGAGAAGGATTGCTGTAAGAATAAAAATAATATCGGTGCGGGTGTTTTGCTGAAGCTCCGATGTGATGTGTTTGTGAACATGTTCAATCATAGGATGGTTCCTCCATTTTAGGATATTATTATCAAATATATACTAGTAATTGTTTCGATTATATTATCAAATATACTCATTATTTTTGTTAGATGAAACCGTATATATGTCTAAGTTGAACTTTGGGATCTTTGTTAAAAAGAATATCAAATTGAAAATGACATCCCATTTCATTTACTCGAAATTAAATTTATTTGATCAATAATTTCAAATTTGACAGAATCCTTACATAACATTGTTGAACCATCAATATTTATTTTAAACTGATCAACAATATTGGGCTCCAGAACCAGGGATTTATCAATCCGGAATTTATCAAACCCCCATTTTACTGCTTCATTGACAATACTTGCATCCCATGTTTTTTTGAATTGTCCGGGTAATCTTAGCAACCCTTTATTCTGTAATGCAAACAGGTAAAAATCACCGGATCCCAGTGGAACGGATTTAGCCAGCGGTAAATTTTTCCCCAGATCACCATTCACGATGATCATGGCCTGGAAAGTATTTTCTAAAACCAGATTACCATCCACAAAAATTTTCCAGCTTGTCGCTGGCTTTACTAACGATTTAGATGTTTTTGATAATGAAGCCAGGGAAGCTCCAACAAAAAAAGGCCCCATATCACCAAACAATTGACTTAAAATACCTTTATAATACTTTATGAACCTATTCTCAGTATAGGTAGGAATCTCTCCAAATATCTCGGCTCCCCCATAACCAACGAATCGCCTTGGTTTAGAAGGTCCTGATTTACTTTTAGCAAGAATTACATCGCATTTTATTTTCCTTTGTTGGTTAATGGAATCCGCAAAAACTTTAATCGCCTCTTCAATCTCATCAGGCATACCCAATACTTTTCCAATTAAATCTGCAGAACCCTTACGAAGAAAGCCCAAAGAAATCTCATTTAAATTGATACCAGAATCACAACATCCTTCAAGAGCAGCATTGAATGTACCTGAACCACCGGCAGAAATTATAATCCTACTACCCTCCAATAAACATTCAGTCGCTTTTTTTCTTACATCCTTATGGTTATCAACAGCGTACAAAGAAACGTTGGTGAATCCATGTTTTTTAAAAAGAGGAACAATGTACCTGACTTTTCCCCAATCTTTGATCGAACCTGAAATAGTTGTAGCTATAACATCAATTCTTTTGTTTTTCATGATGTTGTTTCTTGTTTAAACTTTTATGAATAAAATCTCTGGCCATCGTTTCAATATTTTGAATAGAATCATTTCCATTGATTAGCAGAACTGGTACCTGCAATTTTTCCTGTAATACAATGCATGTGATAAGATATGCTTCCCGTAGCTTTGTTAGCTTTTCTTCAGTTTCATGCACTTGCTTAACTTTTCCTCGCTTATCAATTCTTTCCATTGCAATTTTAGGATCAACATCCAGAAAGATAACAGCATCGGGTAGATTAAGATGGTTCAATTTTACATTTTTCAATATACTTAGCTCTGAAAACTGTTTAAAGACCGGGTCATCTTTTGCGATATCAGAATCGTTTGAACTAAGCACTTTAATCACTTTTAAACAAACATTGGCATTAAAATATTCTTCTTTATACAGTATTGCCCATGAAGTCAGGTTTAAAAGTGGTGAGCCGTCCAACACAATATACGCCGGATGACACCACCTTTTCACTTCGTTAAGTAAAACATCCCTGAGAAGTAACTCTGCTAATTTGGGAATTTTATATTGTTTCAAGGATTTTGCACTCTTGGCATAATCCGATACCCTGGTACGAATATTTTCAGTTAAAATAGGTTGTGCTTGCTTAACTTCACTTTTTTCATAAAATTTTAAGATGTCACTAATCAAAGCTACTTTTGATTTTTCGGAAAGGCTTATTGATACATTTTTTGACAAAGTGCTTTTTCCAGAGCCATCAATTCCAATAAAAGCAATGGTATTAGCTGGCCTTAAATTTTTACTCTTTCTTTTATGCCTTGCAGCCATTTCATTGTTAGCAAACTCCCGAATTATGTTTTCAAGTGATTGGGTAAATTCTTTATGCGTATGTTGAAAAACCTGTGGTGGTCCAATGACAATATTATGCCATAAAGGAACCGGTATCGAATATCGTTTTGGCAACGACCTTTCGGTTCCTGATAAATAAACCGGAATAATGGGAATGTGCTTGTATTGTTCTGCTATTTTTCCAATGCCTGTTTTAAAAGTTTGCATTTCACCAGCCAGGCCCCTGGTTCCTTCTGGAAAAATAATAAGGTTGTGTCCTTTTTCCAGTTTGTCATTGACCTGGTTCATGAACTGTTTTATACTTTCCGAATCATTACGTGAGACCCAAACCGGATCGAATAAGTATTTAACTAAAACGAAAACAAGCTTTGATTTTGAAAAATACTCCCGTGCTGCTACAGGATGGGTTTCTCGAATCTGATTTGCTGGTAACAAATAAAATAACAATAAAATATCAAGATGACTGTTATGATTTGCTACCAGTATGAAGTTATTCAGTTTTTCTAAATTTTCCTTTCCAAATAGATTGACACCAAATAATATATTCAGAATTGGTCTGATAAGGAAAAGATGTAAAAGTATTTTCAAAGAGAACATAAATATTTAATCTTCAAAAGATGAAATAACGAATATAATGCAGTACTACCGGAGCAGCATATAAAATTGATTTGATGTTATCAATGATCATCCCTCTTCCCGGTTTCATTTTTTCTTTCATAATACCAAGGTCAGTATAAAAATACTGTATTGTATGATTCCCAATTAATACGATGGCTGGAATCATTAAACCTAGTATTATAGAGTGAAGTAGGGGAATGGTAGTCCAATCAGAAAGCACATATGTAAGTAAACAAGTAAATGGAACTGTAATAAAATACTTCAACAGCAATTTTTTCCAAAAAGTAAATGTTCTTTTTTCAATAAAAAAACAGACCAAATCACAAATAAAAATATTCAATACTAACATGGCTGCCATCCAGATGGAAAAAAATGCCAGATAGGCCAAATGGCCAATGCAATACACAAATAAAAACAAACCGAAATCGATGGTGCCAATGGAATAGATTGCGCCTTCTGTCTCTTTCCCAGTTATTGAGATAAGGAAAGGAATTAATAAAAAACTATAGACAGGTATGGTTATTATAAACATATTATACCAATCGGCATGCACAAAGTGCATCATGAAAGGAATGGAAAAATAAGATGCTAAAATACCCAGACGATCCTGAGCACGAAGGTCTACCAAAGAAAAATATTCCCGCAATACATAAAAAGACAATATTCCAAATCCCCAGGTAGCAGCCCGAAACGGGAATAAATCACCAATAACCAAGATCAGAAGAAGTATCCAAATATAGTACACATAGCTTCCTGTAAAAATTCGTTTTCCCGTGCTTAATTTGATAATACTCGCTATTGTAAGTATTAAAAGCAATCCAAGCAAAACTAGAGATGATGTATTGTGAAGTAAATTAGACATTGTGTGCTAGTTAATAACGATAATACTTGAAACTTTGACAACAAAAATTGAATACAGTTATTAATAATTATTTGAAATTTGAGAATTTAATTTTTACAGTGGATGGAAAAGTAATAGCAAGAATGATACTTAGACTCATCCAAATTGAATGGTTCATGTTATAATTATGAATAAAAATAACAGGACGAAATCCTAATCCAATAACTTTAAACATGATGCCGCCAATAAATTCCCATTTCCAGGCTATGACGAGGAGAGTCAACAAAATATACGAAGGAATAAGATGGATGAAAAATGCACTCAATTGCTGCCAAATGCTTAGCTCTGGGTTAAAAGAATCCAACGCGAACAGGCTTATAAATAGTATGGCTAAGATACAAAGAATTCGGGTAGCCCAATGAATTATATTGCTGGATTTGTCCATGTTACATTATGTAACTGATTATACAGATAAGAAGATATCAATCAAAACGGCGATAAATAATAACCCTGCTCATGTAATACAACACCAGGAGCACAGTAATTGGCCATACCTGGTTTCCCGGATGCTTTCGAAAAAAACGGATCCAATTCATTGGCCTTTGCCAGAAATTTATCGGCTACTTCAACGTTTCCGGCATGGCGATTTATCATCGATAACAGGCCGTATGCCCACGCCTGCATTGGCGCAATGGGTTCAGGTTTAAAGTTTAGAAATTTATTGAACTCCTTCTCAACTAAAGGCGCTACTGAGTCGGTCAATGCGGGATTTTGCATGGCCATCATCATATAATACCTGCCCAAGTCAAGGTAAAGGTCATTTTTTGAAGGATCAATATTGATGGCTTTCTGATAGCAGTTGGTGGCTTCGTCAATGTTATCCATAAACAAATATACCCGTCCCAATGCCTGCAGTGCATCAGCGTTGCCAGAATTTTCTTCAACAATTCCCTTCCAGTAACTAACATAATCAGCATCTTCAGGCATGAGCAATTCCCGCGCTTTAGCCCCGGTAATCATATCGGCTGCTTCCAGTTCGGTGGCATATTTTTCCGCTTTTTCAGGATCACCTCCCATATCGGGGGGTAAGCCACCAAAAAATTCAACCAGGGTTAGTTTGTCTTCAGTATAGGTTGGATCTAATTGAAAAACAGAATTGTAGGTTTCCTCCAATAGTGCAAGATAATCAGCTGCCTTTTCATTGCCCATTTGCAGGGCCAGATAAAATTGCAGGGTTTCAATGCTGCCTTTATACGAAAGGTAGAGGGCGTTTTCAGGTTCATTTTCAACGGCCAGAATGATGTATCGGTAGGCCTCCTCTATCGATTCCTTAATTGCCATCGGATTGGCCAACCCCAGCTGCTTAGATGTTCGGCACAGCTCATACCATGCCAAAGCATTTTTTGGGTTTTCGATGGTAATTTGTCGAAGCAATATTTTTGCCGAATCAGCATGTCCGTTTATTCTAAGAGAATAAGCTTCATTTACTGTATTGTCTTTTTTTTTGACCCGTGCAAGAGAAGATACCCACAAAGACCAGCGCTAAAAACATCCCCATTGGTATGAGGCAAATTTTTTGATTATTGTTATTTTTTGTTTTCATGATTTAAGTTTTTATTGAACCACTTTGATTGGTGTTTTCATGTGTTATTATTTATTTTTCTGGGTCACATGGAATACACCATGATTAACAAACATATCATCTTCGGTTGGTGATTTTTGAATCATGGCTATTTCATGATTTATTACATTGAATGTTTAATCTTTAACGCACCGAACTGAAAATGCTGCTTCATTTCCGCCATCATTTCTTCTTACTTTAGCTTGGTTCCAGTCCATATTGCGGTAATACTTTTGCGGATACTCTGAAGTCCATAAATAAGCCTTGTATTCAGGTCCCCAAAATGCATTTTGCACAAAATATCCTGCCGGTAATGCCATAAACCCAAAAGCATCGGTAGCTCCTGTATTTGGTGGCTGCCATAATGTTGTACCTTTTTGTTTTAGGTTACCACCGACATCACTACCCCTGAAACTGTTATTCATCCACAAAGGGTCGCCGATTCGATAATTGCTATCCACAGCGCCTTCCAGTATCTGCCATTCCATATCTTCCGGCACATGCCAACCTTCAGGACAAATGCCTTGTCCTCCTGTTTCATTGGTATAGGTCATCATTTCATTCCAGAAATACAACCCACCAAAAATATTGCAACTGGGCTCATAATCTCCCATACAGTATTTTTCGATAATATTGTTGTTCGTCTGAGCTTCCGCGGATTGAATCATTATCCCTACATCCATATTTTCCTTTATCCAGCATTGACTAAATATTTGAATGGTATGATAGTATTTTCCTTTATAGTATAGCGAATCCAGTCCTGGGCACGGAACATTGGTTGCAAACTGAAATTCATAGTTACTATCAGCTGAAGGAATATCCAGCAAACCAGATTCACCCAGGTAAGAATATCCTGCGAATAACAACCGATCCCCGGGAGCAAAGCAAAATTCGTTTCCAATTTGAATCGTTTTAAAATAATCATCTTCATCTGTTGTTTTAAAACTTAATGTGCATTCATTCGTGCTGCTTATTGGAGAAATCATCTTGATAGATTTGGATATGCCGTTATATTCGACTGTTAAGAAGTAAACAGTTTCTCTGCCTGATGTAAATTCAAAAGTACTTGTTCCCTTACTAAGCTGGCCCGAGTAATTCAATATTGATTGCCCAAGCAGGTTGCTTACCTTTATTTTGATGCTGATCCGTTCAGGTACATAAATTTTAACAAATGATTTGTCAATGATAGGATTTGGATAGTTCGGGTATATAACCAAACTGTTTTCAGAAACTATCACAGAACTTATGCCTGTTGTTAATGTATCAATTTCAAGGATTAGGTTTGGCGGATATAGCACGGTATCGCAATTCTGGTAAAGATTTTTAACATAAACACTATCCAATAAAACTTCCTGACCCAAGCTATCAGCCGAAAAGGTAAGTTCGATCGTTGAATTCTGTGCAAAGCCATTACTCTGCATAAGGTAAAAAAGTAAAAAGATGAGGTATGTTCGGTTTTTCATGGTGAAAAGCATTAGTTATTAATTTGAACTTGATTTGCTCGTAAAATTAATTACGTGCAACATGTGTATTGTTGAAATACTATTGTAAATTAGTTGCAAAATAATTTACAAGAGTTTTATTATCAGGTATAAATTAATCATCCCAACTTTGCAATCTGAGAATAAAAATAATTTTGAGTTGCTGAAAAAAAAGATAGTTTTAGAGATGCAACAATCCTATCCGGGGATTAATTCAACAATTATAGAGTGGAAGGGTCAGGATATTGTAAATTTCCAGGAGGAGTTGCTCAGTAAAGTGAATGCGCACATCAGCGAAAAGTGGTTTTATACCCACATGAAGACTGACCATGCTTCCGCACCTCGCATTGATGTTCTTAATTTATTGAGCAAATATGTCGGCTATAGGGATTGGAACGATTTTGTTTTTCATAATTCAGAAACAACTTTTGCGAAAACTTATGTTAAATCAGGAAATCGCTATTTTATTATTATTCCGATGCTTGTCATGCTCGCGATGGCAATTCTATTTGCACTGTTCAAATTATACAATACACGTGATTATAAGTTTTGTTTTTATGATGCAGATACAAGAGAGGCTATATCAAATCAAATAATTGAAGTCAATCTGTTGCTGAAAGATGAATCTATAATGAGCATTTTATGCGACAATGAAAGTTGTTTTGAATTCAGATCTGATGAAAGTTTCATCAAAATGGAAGTTAAAACGCCCTATTATAAGACAGATACCATTATTAGGTATCTGAATAAATATAAGCAAGAGGAGAAGATTGGACTTCATGCCAACGAATATGCCCTGATGATCCATTATTTTTCAGAGATAAAAGTTGATGACTGGCGAAAAAGACGATCAAGTCTTGATAACATAATTGACGACCGGGCAATAATTTACCAGGTTTTCAACAACCACCAGGTAATGGGAATGGATGTTTACAATAAATGGGAATTTATTGACAAAATGACCATACCTACAGGAAGTTTAAGGAATATCGAGATATTGGATACGCAGTTTAGTGGAGATAAAATATTGTTACTTAAATTCAGGATAAATTAATAAAACTGATGCGTGATTTATTTAAAATATCTATTTTATTGCTCATTTATATTCTTTTCAGCGCTAAATCCTGCTCTGATTCGGAATTGAAAGAAAGTCGGCATGAGGAATTGGTTATGGCCACGAGGGATAGCATTATCAATAAATTAGACACTGAGTTCCTTTCAGAAGAGACATTGTTTTTGGCTCAAAAATCCGCAGAACAGAAATTGCTTGACCTGAATGATTTCCTGAATATTTACTATCAAAGCTATTTGGATACAACATTTAAAAAGCAAACTGCCAGAATGATCCTGAACATTTTTATTAATGAGGATGCGGAAGTGATGCTTGGAAAAAATACGAGAAATAATAAGGTTCTTACCGTAAAACAATTTTTGGAAAGTGATCTCGGCAGAGATTGTATAAAATCAACATTTCATTTTGATTCGCTTAGTTTATCTGAAACCCTAACTCGGCTTAATGGAAAAACTTATTTTGGAGCTCTGAATTTTAAACAGTCTTTTATTGCATACAAATCAATGGATACCTTAATAATTGAACCATTCAATTCAACGGCTGATTTCTATCTAACAAAAGTTCAAAAATATTTTGGAGCCGAAATGATTGAAATATGGGAAGTAAAGATAGGAAATATTAAATCAATTATTCGAACTGATCCTGAGCGAAGTCGAAAGATCTCATGAGTAATATTCTCAGCACCTTGGCGCGCATGATACAACAAGATATTTTCCTTCTGATACCCCTTCTGCTTGCAACGGGGGTAGTTCATTTTAATTAAGCGGAGATATTATTTTATTACATTCATTATCAAGTTGTTGATTTAATACAGAATGGGGCAACTCCCTGTTTTAAATCAAAAAAAAACAGCCGCATGTGCGGCTGTTTTTTTTGATCTGATTTCTCGACTACCACCCAACAAGTGAAATGCCTGCTGAAAAGGGATAAAGTTCAGGACCTCTGTCTTTTTTAAACATTGTGTTAAGCGAATAGGTGGCATATAAATTGACAATACCATAACCCAATCGAACAGACAAATCAAATTTAAAGGGTGACAATTGATAACTATTGAAATCCTTTGCAATGTTCCGGCTACCGCCTGAAGGGGATTTCATATTCTGCACAACCTGTCCTGTAACCGGATCTTTCAATTGAAATTCCTGGTTTGGTTCGTTAAAATAGACCTTGGTATGTGTGCTAAGCCGGGCACTTACAATGGCTCCTGCGGCGAAATGAAACCTGTGGGAACGCATGTTTTGGTTGGACTGAATCTCTAAAAACAAGGGGACAGTTAAATAGAACGAGGTGAGCTTGGTTTTGCGCACTGAAATCCCATCCATATAAAAACCCTGAATATCACTGCTGTCGGGCGATAAAAAGGTAGGATGGTTAAACCTGTAGTTATTCCATGATAAACCTAATCCTGTTACCAACCCCAGGTTATCACTCTTCCTGCAAAGAGAAATATTTTGCTCATATAGGTTCAGGTTCACATTAATCGATTTTTCCATTTGAAGATCGAGATACTCATCAGCCTTTGCCAGGTCCATATTGAAATCAGGAGTAAGATAGCCGTTCAGACCTATATCCACGCCACCCCAACTGCCATTGAACTTACGCGGACGGTTTCTTTCCCATTTCACATTGCCATCATCCGAAACAACGAGCCGGTGATTGCCCAGGGCAACAACAGTGGTATCCCCGTCCACCACTTCAAAGTCCAGGTTTCCCAATGAAACTTTTGTGGTATCAGAATAATTGTGACGATCCGATGTCACCCGTGTTTCACCAACCATGGTTATGCTGGTGGCATTTTTACCATTTCTAACGACAACAACCTCAGGGTTTTTGACGTAGTTTACATCGGAGGCTCCTGATGCATCGTAAGCCAGGGAGGAGGTCGCGTTTACATTGCAATTGCTGGCCCCGCTGGCTCTTACAACAGAATTGGTCGTCACAAGTGACTTGGCTTTTATTTCCGAAGCCCCGCTGCACTCGATGGTACTTACGGTTGCATTACCTCCCAAAACAACTTCAGATGCACCCGAAGCATTGACCTTGATGGCAGCATAATCCAGATTGAGAGTGACTTCAGATGCCCCACTGACAACCAGTTCCAATTCTTCGCCCTTCAGGACTCCTTCGGTTTTTACCTCTGCTGCCCCTGAAACCCTTAAGCTTTTGAGCGTAGGAACAGTGACATAAAAACGCATCTCGGTATATTTCCGGATGACTTTGGTGGTTTCAAATTGTAGTGTTTCGTTACGAACCTCCGGAACTACAAACTCCTGTAGGTTGGAATCGGTTTCCACGATCACACTGTATACCTCGCCGGGAATGACGACCAGATTATGGGCACTTCCAATTTTAATGGAGGTAAAGGGAGTTACGGTTTTTTCTTGTTTCACAACCTCCCCATTGCCTTTCAACTGAGCCTGAGCAACGGATGATGTTGCCAGAAAGAACAACCCTGCAAAAATCATATAGACTACTTTTTTCATAATACACATTTTAAAGTTTTAGGGTATGACGCAAAGGGTCGTCTATTTGTTACAGGACTTTTTAAAAAGATTGTCTTTTAATTGATTTTGGTTGGTAAAGGCAAATAATAAGATGTATAATTCTGGTTCCTTCCTAAAGCTTTAGTTCTCTCACCTTAGCCGCAAGAATTTGCGCCATTTTAATGTTTGATTCATTCGTCCACCCGGCGATGTGCGGTGTCAGGATTACATTTTTTATTGCTGTGAGCCGTGCAAATTCAGGTGATTGTTGTATGGCTTCAAAAGAAAGGCCCTCGTATTCAAGCACATCAAGACAAGCACCCTTGACTTTCCCTTCATCCATGGCATCCATCAGATCTGCCGTTTTCACCACCTTCCCACGCGATGTGTTGATGAGAAAAAAGGGTTTTTGAAAATACGCAATCATTTTCTTATCAAACAAGTAAGACGTTTCAGAAGTAAGAGGAACATGAAAACTTACGATATCGGCTTGCTGATAAATCTGATCCATACTTGCTTCCTGAACATACTCATCCCCAAAACCGGTTTTATATTTATCGTAGGCCATCACTTTTACATCAAACCCCATCAATTTCCTGGCAAAAGCACTGCCTGTATTTCCATAGCCAACTATACCGACAGTTTTGCCACCCAATTCTATCCCTCTGTTTTCTTCGCGTAACCAGAGGCCTTGCCTGACTTCCGGATCAGCTATCAACAGCCGGTTAAACAAAGCAAGGACCATGCTTACCGCTTGTTCACCTACCGCATCGCGATTTCCTTCGGGTGCGTTCAAACAAACGACTTTCCTTTTTTCGGCTTCTTCCACATCAATATTTTCCATGCCGGCACCCACCCGGGCTATAAATCGAAGCTGGAGAGCGTGCTCCAGGATTTCACGGTCAATCTTTATTTTGCTCCTGATAATGATTCCCACATATTTATTGAGGATGTTCAGAAAATCAATCCGTTGATAATCGGGATAATAATCACATTCATAGCCCATTTCCTGTAAAAGCCTTGTAAGTTCGGGATGAGCGGTGTCGATAAAAAGTACTTTTCCTTTATACATTGTAAACAATAACTTAAATTTGCTGCAAATTCGTAATGAAAGTGTAAATCTATCGGCAAAAGTACAACGAAAGTGCTCAAATATCATTTTTACTCCTGTAAGTGCGATAATTTTACTACTTTAGTTTCAAACTAATCGCTGGTTCATGTGGCAATTTTTAGTCAGGCTGATATTAAGGAACCGATTGACAATTATTATTGTCATTGGTTTATTAACGGCATTTATGGCATGGAAAGGTTCTGAAATTAAAATGTCGTATGAAATGGCACGGATGCTTCCCGAATCCGATCCCATCACGCAAGAATACGAGCATTTTAAAACCCAATTCGGACAGGACGGCAGCATCATATTTATAGCGATAAAAGATCCTAAGCTCTATACCATTGAACATTTCAATCAATGGTACGACATAAGTTACAAGGTACTTGACGTACCCGGGGTACAAGAAGTAGTTTCTACAGCGCGGGTTTATAATCTGGTACGAAACGACAGTTTGAAAAAATTTGAGTTTCGCAACATCGTTTCTTCGCGACCTACAACTCAGGAACAGGTAGATACCATCAGGCAAACGGTATATAATCTTCCATTATACGAGAACCGGCTTTTTAATAAAGAGACCCATGTGAGTATGATGATGATTACCCTCGATAAAGAAATTCTCAATTCCAAAGCCAGGGTTGGATTGGTAGAACAAATAAAAGAATTGGTAGACCATTATGGTGAAGAATACCAACTGGAAGTATATTATTCGGGGTTACCCTATATTCGAACGGTGACTTCGAAAAAAGTACAAACTGAACTACTACTCTTTGTTTTTCTTTCGCTGTTAATAGCTTCTATCCTGTTGTTTATCTTGTTTCGATCGCTGAGAGCGGTACTGTTCGCCATGTTGGTAGTGATTATCGCCGTGATTTGGGTATTGGGAACGACCGTGTTGCTTGGCTATAAGATTACCATCCTCACGGGTATTCTTCCTCCGCTGTTAATCGTTATCGGGGTTGAAAATTCGATTTTCCTTTTAAACAAATACCTGAGTGAGTTCCGCACGCATGGAAATAAAATCAAGGCCCTTTCAAGGATGATAACGAGGATTGGAAACGCCAATTTGCTAACCAATGCGACTACCGCTGCAGGGTTTGCCGCGTTTATCATCACCAGTAACGAGTTGCTGGTGGAGTTTGGCATCGTGGCCTCCCTCAATATTCTGATCACCTATCTTCTTTCACTATTCCTTTTGCCCATCTTATTCAGCTATTTTCCGGCTCCAAGGCAAAAACACATGAAACATCTTGAAAAAGGGATAACCAGCCGCGTTGTTGCCGGAGTTACCAGAATCATTATTACGAAACGAAAACTCATCTACTTCATTACATCGGTATTGTTTATCCTAGCCGTCATAGGCATCACAAAGTTGAAAACGACAGGTAATATTGTCGACGACATTTCAAAAAAGGACAAGTTATATCAGGACATGATGTTTTTAGAGGAGAATTTCAAGGGTGTGATGCCCCTGGAAATTACCATCGACACCAAAAAGCCAAAAGGGATTCTCAGGTTATCCACTCTGCAAAAAATAGATCAACTTCAGGATACCCTGGAGACTTATCCTGAATTTGCCAAACCACTCTCCGTAGTTGAAGTAGTAAAATCGGCCAAACAAGCCTTCTACCGCGGAAATCCGGCCATGTATTCCCTGCCAAATAACCAGGAAAAGAATTTTATCCTCTCCTATGTGCCCAACCTGGGTGTAGGTAAAAAAGGCATCCTGAATGCTTTTGTCGACAGCAACTTACAAATAACACGTGTCTCAGCTCAAATGGCCAACATAGGTACCAACGATATTGAACTCATCCTGGCCGATTTGGAACCAAAAATAGACAGCATATTCCCTCCCGATCAATTTGAAGTACATCTCACGGGCACCAGTGTGGTATTTTTAAAAGGAACCAATTACCTCGTTAACAACCTGTTTATGAGTTTGGGGCTCGCTTTGCTCATTATCACCATTCTGATGGCTCTCATTTTCTCCTCTGTCCGCATGATCATGATTTCGTTGGTTCCTAACCTGATCCCACAGATACTTACGGCCGGAATGATGGGATATTTTAATATCTCAATCAAACCCTCCACCATCCTTATTTTCAGTATAGCTCTGGGAATAAGCGTTGACAATACCATTCATTTTTTGTCGAGATACAGGCTACAACTCAAGTACCAAAATTGGCAAATTCGAAAGTCGGTATTGGCCGCATTGGAAGAAACCGGGTATAGCATGATTTATTCAGCTATTGTCCTCTTTTTTGGGTTTTACATCTTCACCCTTTCTTCCTTCGGTGGCACTGAGGCATTGGGCTACCTGGTATCATTTACCTTGATTGTGGCCTTGTTGTCAAATTTGTTCTTACTGCCATCTTTACTTCTCAGTTTAGATCAGCGGCTCATTACCAAAGCGTTTAAAGAACCCTTGATGGAAGTTTTTGATGAAGAAGAAGACATCGAACTTGACCAGTTATTAATAGAAGAACTTCCTCCGGAAGACGAAAACAATAAAACCTAAAAATATGAAAGGAATTATCCTGGCCGGAGGTGCCGGAACACGACTGCATCCACTCACTATTGCCGTGAGCAAACAACTGATGCCTGTATACGACAAACCCATGATTTACTATCCCCTGTCCGTACTTATGATGGCGGGGATAAAGGAAATTCTCCTGATATCGACACCTCACGATTTACCCAATTTTAAGTTGCTATTGGGCGATGGAAGTCAGATTGGCTGTTCCATTGAATATGCCGAACAAGTGATTCCAAACGGACTTGCCCAGGCATTTGTGATTGGTGAGAAGTTTATTGGTACCGACAAGGTCTCTCTCATCCTGGGTGACAATATCTTTTATGGGAGCGGTCTCCAGGAAATCCTGGTAAAAAATAGTGATCCTACCGGAGGTGTCGTGTTTGCCTACCACGTTTCTGATCCCGAACGCTATGGTGTTGTTGAGTTTGATGAGCATTACAACGCAGTTTCCATCGAAGAAAAACCTGAAAAACCAAAATCGTCTTATGCCGTCCCTGGTTTATATTTCTACGATAACTCGGTAGTTGAGGTCGCCAAAAATTTAAAGCCAAGCGCGAGAGGTGAATATGAAATTACCGATGTGAACAAATATTATTTAAAAGAAGGAAAATTAAAAGTGGGCATGCTAAGCCGTGGAACCGCCTGGCTCGATACAGGGACTTTCTCATCGCTGACCCAGGCTTCTCAATTTGTAGAAGTGATTCAGGAACGTCAGGGACTAAAGATTGGATGTATTGAAGAAATTGCCTTTAAAAAAGGGTTCATCAATGCAAAACAACTCCAAGCCATCGCACAACCTTTGCTTAAAAGTGGTTATGGAGAATACCTGATTGGTTTATTAAAAAATTAAACCGGGATGAAGAATTACGAGCAACTGATTCGCTATTTTGAACAACAATTAGAAAAACAAAGTTTTAGTGGCGAACCTGGTGAACTATACGAACCCATTACCTACACTTTAATTTACGGTGGCAAACGCATTCGACCGGTATTAACCCTGATGGCTTGTGAGTTGTTTTGCGGAAAGGCCGAATTGGCTTTGCCACAAGCCATTGCCATCGAACTTTTTCACAACTTCACCCTCATCCACGATGACATCATGGACAATGCGCCCATCAGAAGGGGAAAGGAAACAGTTTATAGAAAATGGAACGGTAACATTGCCATATTATCAGGCGACACCTTGTTTGCATTGGCTTACCAGTATGCACAACAGGCTGATAAAGAAATATTGCAAAACATTCTGAGCGTGTTTAATCGTACAGCCATTGAAGTATGCGAAGGCCAGCAATTCGATCTAAACTACGAAACCAATAACCAGGTAACTGTTGGTGAGTATATTAACATGATCCGATTGAAAACAGGTGTGTTGTTTGGTGCCAGTTTGAAGATAGGAGCACTGATTGGCGGTGCTTCCGTTTCGGACGCGGACAATCTGTATGAGTTTGGTGTGAATATCGGGTTGGGATTTCAATTAAAGGATGATCTCCTGGATACCTTCGGAGACGAGAATATCTTTGGAAAAAAAACAGGTGGTGATATTATCACCAATAAAAAAACCTTCCTGTATATCAAGGCTTTGGAATGTAGCGACGCCAGCACCCGACAACTATTGGTTGATTTATATAACAACGAAGAGGCCGAATCGATCACAAAAATAAACAAGGTTAAAAACATTTTCACGCGTTTAGGGATCGATAAAATTGCTACCAATGAAATTGAGAAATTTTATTCCAAGGGCATGGAATACCTCGATCGTGTTAAACTAGCCGAAAATAACAAGGAAATTCTCAGGGACGTGGCCTCAAAGATGGTTGAGAGAGATAAGTAATCAACCTTCAGTATTTTTCATTTCTTCCAGGTTGTTTTGAAGCTTTTCCCATAATTCCATGAGACTTGCTATCTCATTTTCAAGCCGATCGTGCTTTTTAAACAATTCACCCGACTGGATTTCCTGAGGATACAAGGTGGGGCTCGATAACATTTCATTTACCTGTAACAGTTCTTTTTCCTTTTGGTGAATTGAATCTTCCACGATTTTAATTTCCTTCTCAAGTTTACGCAATTCCTTGTCTTGCCCTTTTTTCAATTCACGCTTGATTTTGTTTTCAGTCTGAACCTTTGGTACAGCTGTGGCCGATGGATCGCGGTATTCGAGCGAGGTGAGGCCTTCAATCTTTCGTTTTTCCAGATAGGTGCTGATATCGCCCAGATGTTCCTTTATTTTTCCATTTTTAAATTCATACAAGCGTGAAGTTAAACCCTGTAGGAAATCCCTGTCGTGCGATACAATGACCACGGTTCCGGTGAACTCCATGATGGCAGCCTTTAGAATTTCCTTCGATTGGATGTCAAGGTGGTTGGTAGGCTCATCGAGCAACAAAAAATTATTGGGCGAAAGCAACAACCTAACCAATGACAATCTGGATTTTTCACCTCCTGAGAGGACTTTTACCTTTTTGTCCAAATCATCACCCCGGAATAAAAACGAACCCAGGATATCCCTAATTCGCGGCCGGATATCACCTACAGCCACCTGATCAATGGTATCGAAAACGGTAAGTTCCTGGTTCATGCGTTCGTTTTGGTCCTGGGCAAAATACCCCACTTTCACCTGATGCCCGTGTTTTAACGCGCCTTCGTACTGAAGATTGTCAGCAATCATCTTCGCTAAAGTTGATTTGCCTTCGCCGTTTCTCCCGACAAAAGCTACTTTTTCGCCCCTTAATATTTGAAAGTTGATACGATCCAACACCACATGATCACCATATTTTTTTGTCAACTCGCTGCCTTCTACGGTAATTTTACCACTGTGCTGAGGAGGCGGAAATTTAAAGTAAATAGACGATTTGTCCAGGTTCTCCAGTTCAACGGTATCCATTTTCTGAAGCAACTTCACCCGCGACTGCACCTGTTTTGCCTTGGAAGCCTTGTATCTGAATCGCTCTACAAAACGTTCAATCTCTTTGATTTGCTTTTGCTGATTGTCGTAGGTGGCCTGGGTTTGTTCTTCCCTCTCGTTTCTTAATTCTATGTATTTGGAATAGGAAACTGCATAATCGAACACCTTCCCATTGTTAATTTCAATGGTGCGATTGGTGACATGGTCGAGTAATGTGCGGTCGTGCGACACGACTACTACCGCTCCTGTATAATTGATTAAAAAATCTTCCAACCATTGAATCGATTCTATGTCCAGGTGGTTGGTTGGCTCATCAAGCAACAGCAACGAGGGTTGCAGCAACAGCAATTTGGCCAGTTCAACACGCATCTGCCAACCCTGACTAAAACTCATCATCGGACGGGTAAATTCCGAATGTGCAAAGCCCAGGCCAGTTAAATACCGCTCTGCATCTCCCCTGATTCGTTCAGGTGTATAATACTGTAAAGTGGCATTTATTTCTTCGAGTCTGCTTAGTTTCCGGGTATAGATTTTCTCATTGTAATCGGGTGCGCCAAGTTCCAACTGAATTGTCTCCGATTCTGCCTCTAACTCAGCTATAAAGTTAACAGCCAGCATTGTTTCATCAACTATATTCAGCTGACTGAATATTTTCTTCTCCTGGGGTAAATATCCAGCCGAATGGTCAGGTGGAACGGCTACTGAGCCATTATCAGGTTGAATAAGGCCATTTAGTATCTTGAGCAAAGTTGTTTTACCGGCACCATTCATGCCCGCCAGTCCGATACGGTCCCGCGGGTTGATATGGAAGGTAACCCCTGTAAAAATAGGAGTTCCACCAAATTCTTTTGTTACATTATTAATGGTTATCATAAGCGTGCGCAAAGGTAAAAAACAAAAGGGGGCACCCGATGGATGCCCCCTTTTTTTATCGGTAGTTAACTACCCTGAAAGTGGTTATTGAGAAATAACAACTCTCTTGGTAACTAATCCGTTCTCAGTGTTGATCTGTACTACATATACACCGGCTTCGTATGAAGAAGTGTTCAGTTCTACAGC
>PHDN01000037.1 GCA_002840975.1 Bacteroidetes bacterium HGW-Bacteroidetes-16 | reverse complement strand
GATTGTTATTAGATTCATCTGTTTTGGTTAATTTTACTGGTTTCTACAAAGATATAGTTTCACAATAGGGATAGGCGCGAAATGTTTTCAGGTGTAACACTATTGAATTGACTTACTGCAATCTCATAATAATGACTGTCATAGTTTAATTCATTCATGTCGATGGCAAATCCAATTGGGAAATCCGAAAACGAATACAAACTTTGCAAATCATCACAGTTCCCAATACCCGTTTTTTTACAGGATGACAAAAGGATCATGAATAGCAGGATGTATTTTCTAATTGTCATGGATTTGTTTAAAGGGGCTCATGATGAGTAGCATCTGGTTTCTGGTGGACTTTCAAAGACGAATTTTTATTCCCATACTGATTTTTATTTGAAACTAAAATAGTCGTTTTCAGGGAACAACCCGCTATAAAGTATATGCAACCTTGAGTTTTTATTTTATATTTCTTCTTGGCAAGTCTCGAGCTGTATGATGAATAGTCAAAATGTCTATGTGATTTTTGGAAATAATTTTATAAATAACCCTCTATCTTCCTTCTATCAATTCACATATATTTTCTTTGTCAATTTCAGAAACTATTTTTCCAAGGTGAGTTTGAGATTTTAGACAACCTGTCGTTTTTTTAATTCTTAATACTTGCAGTTTAGCATATCTCTTGGAATCTCTAGAAATATATTCTGCAATGCTTTTTAAATCGTCTTTCGCTTGAAATGTCCAATTTATTCGAACCATTTTTCAATTTCTTTGTCCATTTCGGCGTCTGTGATTATTTCACCTCTTTCTGACTGCCTATTTCCATCTTCAATCTTTTCAATTAGAATGAACTTTTCAATCAATTCATCAATTGAAAACTGTTCTGGAAATTTTTCAATTTGTTCTTTTAGTACTGTCTTTGTCAGCATTTTAGATTTATTTATTATTAAGTCAAAATATACAATTAAAATTTTGTCATTGAGTTGAGACAAGGTTTTTTTAATATGCAAGGGAACGTCTGTATATCCCCAACCACATCTATCCCTATTCTATCATCTTCAAAAGCCCTGCCTATCAACAACGGTTCTCTCTGCTCACTTCAGTGCAATTATATCATTTGGAAACATGGTTTGATCAGCATAAATATAAGTCTGTTTATGATAATTATTAAATTGGAAAAACCTAACTAAACCTCCAACTCAACCACCTCGTTCATCTCAGGCACCATGCATTTCCATTGATACACTTCCTCCAGCTTTTTCTTAAGTCCTTCCGAAGAGGATTGTTCACCATGTATAATAAAAACCTGCCGCGGGGCACGATCAATGTGGCTCAACCAATCTAAAATCTCGCTTTGGTCGGCATGCGACGACATGGTGGTGATGTGCTCAATGTTTGCTTTTACAAAGAAAAACTTTCCGCGAAGTTTAATTGATTTCCCTCCCTCGGCCAGCGTACGTCCACGGGTACCTTCAGCCTGGTATCCGGGCAGGATAAAGGTGGCCTGTGGATTGCCCAGTTGCGATTCCAGGTATTCTAAAATACGCCCGCCATTCATCATGCCGCTTCCCGCGATCACGATGTGAGGTTGTTTGTTCCGGGCCAGAATCCTGGTTTCCTCCACCGAATGAACAATTCTCGTGTTTTTGAAAACTTCCTGAAAAATCCCGGCATCCATCCCCAACCAGTCAGGATATTTCAAAAACAACTTGCTTACATCCACACCCATGGGACTGTCGAGATAAACCGGTATGTCCGGTATTTTATTGGCCTGTTTAAGCTTCCATATCTCGTACATAAAATCCTGGGCACGGTCCACCGTAAAACTGCTCACGAACAATGGGCCATGCCGGAGTAAACTGTCGTTGATGATGCGCAACAAGATATCCCCGGTAGGTTCTTCGGAATGTTCGCGGTCGCCATAGGTCGATTCAACAAACAGGTAATCTGCCTTTTCGGGTGTTTCAGGAGGCAACAACATGGGATCATCGGGCCGGCCAATATCTCCCGAAAAAACAATCCATTTGCCGTTGACCTTCATCTCGATAAAGGAAGCCCCGGGAATATGAGCCACGCGTCGAAACCGAAAACTGATCTGGTCGTCAATGTTAAAAAGGGTGCTCACTTCGATGGGATAAAGAAAGAGCATGGTGTTCTCCACATCCTTTAAATCGTATAATGGCAAGGCAGGCGCATGTTTTGAAAACCCTTTGCTGTTGGCGTATTCGGCATCCTCCTCTTGTATTTTGGCACTGTCCTTTAATATAATCTCCACCAGATCGGCCGTCGGGAAGGTACAATAAATCGGGCCGCTAAATCCTTGCTTTACCAACCGGGGCAAATACCCGCAATGATCCAGATGCCCGTGTGTGAGCAGGATGGCATCAATTTCCGAAGGATCCATGTCGAAATCCATCCAATTGAGCTCACGCAAAGGCTTTAATCCCTGGAAAAGACCGCAGTCGACGAGTATTTTTTTACCATTGAGGTTGAGTAGATATTTTGATCCGGTTACGGTACCTGCCGCTCCCAGAAACTGAACAGAGTTCTTTTTATTTGAAGTCATCATCTTTACTTTATCCACCAAAGTTACCAGAAAATTCCATAGTAAAACCGGAAGAATTAAAAAAGCCGCACTACCTAAATAGCACGGCTTTTTAATTGATTTAGCACTGTTTACCGGATCATTACCGTTCCTGTGATCACCGTTTTCTTCTGAGTGATCTTTACAAAATAGGTGCCTTTTTCCCAATCGATGGTGTTGATAGCCAATTTCTTTTCCGGTTGATTGAATTCGGCCACCAGCTTACCGGCGATATCAACCACCTGTATCTGATCAATGGGCCGTTCCGATTGGATAGTAAACGATTGAGTGGCCGGATTGGGGAATAAGCTGATTTGATTGGCAGTCAGTTCGTCAATTGCGTCAGGATGTGCGGCCTGAGTTATTGAAAGCTCCTTGATCAATTCAATTCCAGAAACGAAAACAGTACAGTTGCGCTCTGTTGTGGCAGGATTCTCAACATAACTAATTGTAAAGTTGCCTGATTGTGAACCTGATGCGGGATCAACTGTAATCCATTCGCATGGGGTTGTTACAACCCAATTGAGGTTAGAAGTTACCTCAACAGGCAAATTCCCTTGTTGCCAGGTTACTTCTTCCTGATAGGTGTTCAATGACAATTCAGCTACCTTGGCCAATTGAATGATTTCAACCAGGGCACTTGTACCGCCACCGACAAAATTAATTTGGCAAGAACGTTGATCGCTAAAGCTCTCGTTTTCAAGATAGGTAAATGTAACGGTGGTGGATCCAATTCCCGTTTCAGGGGTTACAGTTATCCAATCACAGGTTTCATCCACACTCCATTCTACATTTGAAGTAACTTCCACATCGATACTGGCAGGATCTGAGGCAACGGTCTCTGACGCGGTATTGGTTGTAATAGAAGCCTGAATGCCGGTTTGCAACA
The DNA here is from genome assembly GCA_002840975.1 of Bacteroidetes bacterium HGW-Bacteroidetes-16. Classification (GTDB taxonomy): domain Bacteria; phylum Bacteroidota; class Bacteroidia; order Bacteroidales; family F082; genus UBA6244. The sequence continues at coordinate 15,988 of PHDN01000037.1, read as the reverse complement.
AAGTGAAGTCAGAAGAAATGGTAGAAGCGGCCACATGGATAAGGCATTCGCGGTCATCAAAGGTCGTGTTTTCATCATAGGTAACCGTGAGTACGGCATTCCCGTCTCCTGATTCCGGTGCAACGGTAAGCCAATCACATGTTTCGGCGAGTGTCCAACTGGTATTGGAAGTCAGGGCAACATCTATGGAAGAAGCCGCGAGATCAACAGTCGCCGACATGGGATCCAAGGATAAAATTTCTGCAACCCCGGTTTGGGTTAAAATAAAATCGACCGAAGCCGTGGCTGTGGCAAAGGTGATCACGCACTCGCGTTGAACGCCCGTGTTTGCATCATAGGAAATGGTAATATTACCACCGCTTATTCCGCCTGAAGGCGAAACAGTTACCCAATCGCAGTCTTCGGTGGCATTCCAGAATTTATTAACTAACAAAGCGGCGATGGTACTTCCCGCTTCAATACCGACCGTAACAGCTCCCGGATCAATGGCAAGAATTTCTTCTTTAACAAGAATATAATCAGGACGTACCAACGTATTGGTATTGGTTCCGTCGCCTACGGTAAGGGTTACATCGTAGGTTCCCGCGACGGGATAGACGACCGATGGGTTTTGCAGGTTAGAAGTGGCCGGATCGCCTCCTTCAAAAGTCCATGCCCAGGAGGTTGGATTTCCTGTAGACAGGTCGGTGAAGTCTACGGTACCACCGACAAATATGGTAGGTGAGCCTGCCGTGAATGAGGCTCCCAGCAATTCTGCAAAATAAAGCGAAGCAATCTTGGATCCTTTCGAACTACCCGAAATCATGTATTCTGTGGTAAACCAAAATGTTTTATCATCCGCCGGATCGACAGACATATTTGAATAATCACCCCAACGGTTAGCACCTGTTTGCGAAACGGTACCTTCTTTAATGACGCCTTCTTCAATGTCCATTATACCCGTTGCGGCAGTATTTTCGACCGAAGATTGTCCGCAATAGTATATACTTGGGTATTTCGTTGTACTTGAAGCTGAATAACCAAGGGCGATGTCTTTTGTACCGTTCATGGCTATGCTGCCCATCCAGCGACTGTGTTCGTCAGGGGCATAGGTTCCTTCCTGCCTGATTTCCCAGGTGTCTCCATTTAGCTCAAGTTCATACCACCTGATGCCGGCATGATCGGTTCCGTCTACATCCACGGTATGGTTACAAACAATTCGTTTTTCTGTTCCAAAGTTGCGGTATTGCACCCGGTACATCAGTATTTGATTGATGGCATCCAATTCTTGTCCGGTTCCCGGTTGTTTGATGTTGTCCCAGGTCGAGCCAAAGTTGCTGTCGAATGGGGAAACGGCAATTTGTTGTGTCCGTTGAAAGGTTGAATTGGAAGGTGTACCCCAGTCTACATCCAATTCAAATAACCAGAGGGCATCTCCACCGCCACCCCAGGCATCATCATTAATCGTTAAAAATATACCCGGTGTTCCGGCAGGTGCATAATCACCATCACAATCGGCAGGCAACACGCAATGGAAACCACTGTTTGGCCGATTGGGATTGTCGAACTTCACCATTTGAGGCGAGGTGGCACCGATGAGCATCTCTTCACGTTCAAACACGTAAATATCGCTTCCACTGGTGGTATTGGTTCCCATGTAGTAACCATCTTCCCAAACACCAAATTTCATGTAATCTGGAAAACCATTCATCGACCAGGACCAACGATACCAGTCACCTGTGGGGTCATCGGTAACAGAAATGGCAATCATCATATAATCAGGACCCGAGACACCTGAAAATTCGGCAGCCAACCACCTGTCGGCATTATCGTCATATAATAAAATCGGGTCTCCTTCATTTGTATTTCCACCGGGAACTCCGGCGAACAAAGTATTCAGGTTTGTGGGGGGCACCACTACATTGCCGGTTTTGTCATAAATAGAATATTTCACGTTCACCTCCTGAAAAAAGTGATTGGGGCCAGCCGACCCATTGCAATCAGGAGGGTACGAACCTGTAGTCTGTCCACTGAAATTCTGGATGATGTTGCCCACATTACGGGTTTGTCCTGCCTCCTTTTGCCAAACAGCATCCGGTCCCTTCGGAAGAGCATTGGCAGCATTGGGATAGGACCTGAATTGCAGGCTCTTGTTCCTTACTTTGGTCTTTTCTTTTTCATCTAAAGCTATCAATTCTTCGGGGGTTAAGGCAGGAAAATCAATTAAAGGGCCTACCCTGTCAAAATAGATGGCTTTGGAAAAAGAAACGGGACCGACTTTCTCGCCTTGCCCATCGGAGTTTCCTTGTCCCTGTTGGGCACCAATAGGCAGGCTAAAAATAAGTCCTAAACCAATAAAAATAGCTGTAATTAAATTTTTCATGTGATTTTTTTTGAAAGTGTATATTTTTTCATTCTCCTCGTATAATTGCCAAACCAGACCTCCTTTCCTAATAAAAAGGTTGCACGCAACTATATCAAAAATAAGTTTTTGGTGCTACAAAGGTAATGAAAAAAATACCCTGTTGGGGAAATGAATGAGGGTTTTAGCATCCTGTAACTTTTGATATTTTGCTAATAGCTGCTTCGATGCAGCAAACACAGGATATCTTGCCCGGTTTTAATTTGATTGGTTGATTTTAAAGGATCACTTTTCTATCACCTGTTCATACCTGAAACACGTTACCAGGTGGTCGTTTACCATGCCGGCAGCCTGCATAAAAGCATAACAGATGGTAGAGCCCACGAATTTAAAACCGCGTTTTTTCAGATCTTTGCTCATGGCATCCGACTCGGGTGTGCTCGCCGGGATTTCCTTTAACGAATTCCAGGCGTTTGTCTTGGTTTGATGGTTAGTAAATTGCCAGATGTAGCTATCGAAAGATCCAAATTCCTGCTGAACTTTTAAAAAGTGTTGCGCATTGGTAATGGTAGCCCTGATTTTTAATCCATTACGAATGATACCAGGGTTGTCCATCAGTTCAGCCACCTTGTCTTCTGAATACATTGCAATTCTTTGAGGATCGAATCCATCCAGGGCCTCACGAAAATTTTCACGTTTGTTCAGAATGGTGCTCCAGCTCAGACCGGCCTGAAAAGCATCGAGTACCAGAAATTCAAATAATTTTTGATCATCATGCAAGGGAACTCCCCATTCGTGATCGTGGTATTGTGTGTCGAGCGCCTTGCCTGCAGGCCACGGACAACGAATTTGTTCTTTCATGCGTTCATTTTTTGATGTCGGTTCAAAGATAAACGTTTACCGGAATACCATAAAAAGAAAAAATCCCATATTTCAGGGATTTTTTCGGAGCGCAAAGCATCCGTTACAACTTTGAAAAATCAATTACAATTTTGCTGGCATAATTTTTTATTTCATGGTTGTACTCTTTTTGACCGTTAGTTTAGCAATTGTGCCGGCAGGTCATAAATGGTTTCTTCCTGTGGCATCTCAAATACTTCACTCATGGCTTTTTGGTAGCGGCAATCGAATGAGATACAGGCAGTATCGAAGGGTATATCATCAATATACGCTTCTTCAGGAAGATTAAATGTTGCCTTTTGGGCATCGTAATACAGATATTCTGCAGCTATTTCGCCGGTATTAAAAGGGATGTCGTTGATAAAAAGTTCTTCTTCAAGGTTTTCGTATGAACTGGTAGTGGCATCTGTTGCGTATGTGGTTGAGAAGCTCAATAAAAAAGCAAAAATGATACTTATCGTTTTCATGGCTTTGTATTTTTTTAGTCAGTTGTAATATGCTTATCTATTATCGTGCCACAATTTTTATTATATTGATATTATGATGTTTAAATAAGTCTTTTCATTTCTGAAAACAATAATTTATGAAGAGGTTCGGACAAATTTCGTCCGTAAACGAACAGTATAAGCCAGATTTTGACTGATCATCCGGCGAATCGCATCAAAAAGCATGGATAAAAAGTGTATTTTTGAATCTGCTTGAAAAGAAAAATGTGATCAATTTATTCGTGTCATCTTATAACTCCACATCATGACCACAACTGATTATCTGCGGCAGCAACAAGCCGAAATTACAGAACACTTTGTATATTCGGGGCTAAGTAAACTGGCTGATAACGAACACAACAGAATTACGTTAAAGAAAATTGCCGACGATGAACTGAAACACTATTATATCTGGAAAAAAATTACCGGCAAGGATGTGGAGCCAAACAAATCAAAAATTCGCCGATACATCCGTTTAGCCAGGATTTTTGGACTCAACTTTTCGCTTAAGCTGATGGAAAGTGGCGAAGTGAATGCCCAGGCACTGTATGAGGAGGCAAAGATACTGCTTCCCGAAGTAGGCAATATCCAATCAGAGGAAGAACAACACGAGCTGGAACTTATCAGCATACTCAAGGACAATCGCCTGTCGTATGTAGGTGCCATTGTGCTTGGATTAAATGACGCGTTGGTGGAACTCACCGGAACCCTTACCGGATTGACCTTCGCCTTTGGCAACAACCATGTCATCGGCATCACCGGATTGATTATGGGCATTGCAGCCGCCCTGTCCATGGCCTCTTCCGGTTACCTGGCTTCGCAGGAAGACGAGGAAGTAAAAGACATCAACCCGATCATTGCAGCTGTTTACACCGGATTTGCTTATCTGATCACCGTATTTTTGCTGGTAGCCCCTTACTTTATTTTTTCTAATGGCATGGTAGCCCTTGGCGTGATGTTGGTGATTACATTACTGATTATTGGCGGATACAATTATTACATATCCGTGGCCAAAGATGTCAGTTTTAAAAAGCGATTTTTATCCATGTCCTCCATTTCCATTGGCGTAGCTGCTATTTCATTTGTCATTGGATTTGTGGTAAAAAAATATTTCGGATTTGATTTGTAGCATCACCGATCTCAATCGGGTGGAACAGATCCATCATGTTGGCAGGGTTGTTAATGAAAGGCAAGCGGGAAATTTTAGAGACTGTGATGAGTGAATTGGTCAAACCCCCAACTATGGCGGGCGTTTAGCCTTAGCGCACCACAAAACTATTTTCCATTAATCAGCCAAGAAAAGTAGGCACACAAAACATTCGTTCGCTAGTGGGGAGTAGCATATTCTTTGCCACAAGTCACAAACTTGCGGCAGGTTAGTGGTGTGTTTGATTTAAATTGTTAATAATATGTTGCGGATATAAGGATTCGCCAATGCCTAGTGTTAATTTTTTATCGTTATTTGAAAAAAATAACTAACCATGAAGAAACTACCTCTAAAACTACTATTTTTTGCTATCATTGCTATCACCTTTATTTCATGTAAGAATGATGATACGCCTGAAGTTGCTTGCCTGCCTTTGGATCTTGTCAATGAAACCCATTGGAGCGGTCCTTTTGCGGGTACCGATCCAACCGTACTTTACATACCGGATACCTATGCTGTTTACTGGTACTTTGTGGTAGATCGATCACAATCACCAAACCAGTACATTCAAATTAATGGCGATTATGGGAATGCCCGATATATGAGTTACAATGTATATGATTTAAATGAACTAACAACATTGGGATCCATATTGGATAAGGACATGGCTCCACATTGTGATAGTTACAACCCTTTTACTCCAGGTATTAATGTTAATGGAACCTTGTCGACCTATCGTGTAAATATTGTTCCAAATAATATTGAAGTAGCTGACATCAATAACGAACTTAAATTTGATGAAAAAATATCTTCACTCATTGTGATGCTCAGATATTATGTTTATAAAACCGATCTTATGGCAGGAGTACCGCTTCCAACAATCATTGGCAGGGATCCTGTTTCCGGTTCTGAAGTACCAATCCTATTTTCTTCACAAGCACCAAGTGTAGATGTGACTCCTTTTACCAATCAATTAAACGATTTTGCCAAGGCTGGGCAACTCGATTTTATCGGTTTTTGGAAATTGGAGAGTAGTGGTTTGCTGGAGAATCATGACAACATATATTTAATCGGTCCCGGTATTGTTAAGGAAGATGAATTAGCCATCATTAAGTTTCAACCACCAAGTTTTCAATTAGACCTTTCTCAACCTAAAGATGTTCGTTATTGGTCGTTGAATATAGGAGACAACAAAACCTTAAATTACAATGGAATTAAAGATGAAGATGCTATTCTGGCTGATGACGGTTGGTGTTATATTGTATATGGTAGATCAAATAATGAAGTAAAATCCATGTGTACCGAAAAAAAGTTCAATTATGTTGAATGGAACGTTCCGTCTGATACCGCCTTCTTCACCTATCGTAATCTTGTAAGTAACGATTTTCCGGGAAACCTTGATAATGTGCCAACTGTTGATCCTACCCAACCGCTGGAGAGTCTGATTTTGGATTTAGCAAAGAATTATATTGGAAATTACGCCCCCAGAGGTGAAAAGATGACCATTACAGATTTCTTAAATTCAAAATAATATTTTAAGTTGGCTGTGACATTGGCCTTATCAATCCCGAGCTTGGTTGTTATGTTCTGGTATATTTTATAACAACCACACTTACAGGCAAAGTAATGTGTGAAACTATCGCACGCTAGTGGGGTGCAGCGCGGCGTTCTATTAATGGATGAGGAAAAATGGGACACAGATTTTTATGATGGCTATAAGGATCCCTATTCCCTGTCTACCATGCCTTCGGCTGGAAGAAATCGGCAGGCAGGGTTCTTTTCCCGGCAAGGACTTGTATTGTTGAAAATTATTGGTTTGTTAATCCCCTTATCCCCTGCCTACCAATGTCAATTAGTTGGCTATTTTAACAACTAATATTCTCGGAGTATTGCTGTTAGAGGTGTCAATTTTTATTGCAAGGAGGAGTTCTTCCATTATTATCGAGAATTAATGAATCATATCGATTTCTAATTCTTGTTTAAATAGCATACATCTAAATATTTGATTTAATCATTATCAGGCAAATATGTCCCATTCACCTTAAAGATGCGTTAAAAAAAGCGATATGTAATTGTATTATTTTTCTATTATAAAGGCAAATAAGCTTTGTGATGCCGCTTTCGTTTCTGCATGTTCCTCTCAAAACTACTATCTGGTCTTACAGTTAATATATTTGACTTGAACATTTGTAGCTTTTTGTCGAGTATCTCTCTAATATTAATTCTTGTGAACAGTAAGGCAATTGTGCCTTAATTTAAGCAAAAGCTGTTGTGAAATTTGGTTGATCTTTATAATTGGCCTTCTGTGTTCGCTCATCAATGTCGTCTTCCAAAGAGGTTGAAAAAACAGAAGTTAGATTTCCCAATAAAATTGTCGCATAAAAGTACCTATCTCATTTTCTTGATTTGATAACCGTCAGGAAAATGAAGGACAACAGGATGATCCCGCCAATGACAAACATCCAAACATTGACAACCCGCGATTCGGCTGTCATCTGAAATTTTTCAAATAGAAACGACATGTTGTTCACATTCCACGAAACACGGTTACCCACCGGACTTAACGAGTTGGTTTCTGTAATTAATCCGGGCAGTTCAACCGATACATTAAAATCTTCGAGTTGCAATATTTCGAACAGCACCGTAATCTTCTGGTCGAGTTTTTGAAATGGTGCCGGATTCGACTCTTTAATCAATTCCAGGTTGCTGTTGTTTTCCAGCCGTGCCAGATAATCAACAAATTCAAGGGTCGAATTCACATCCCACCTGTTCACTTTTTCAGCAATGCTGTCTTTGTATAGATCCACGAGTGCGGGATCGAGTTCAGGTTGATTTAACTGCTCAACAGACTGCTTTAGTGCGGCCACAATTTCAACCGTCAATGCATGTTGCAGATAGACTTCAGCCGTATCTTCTGCCTGTTTAATCATTGCCGAATCGCTGCTGTTCAGGGCCAGTTTTTTTCCTGATAACCAGAGAATGTCATCCTGACTCAGATAATTTTTAAAGTCAATGGAATCGAAAGGGTTTGCGGCAAAAATCGTTTCTTTATACTTCAGATATGAGTAGAAGAACCCGGATTTTTTCTCAATGGAAATGGTTCTTTTCACATGCCTCCACCAACTGGTATCGCGACTCAGTTCCTCGCTGAGTTGCTCACCGGTCTTAAATAATTTTGTATAAATTAAAACGTCATTCTTGCCACCCGTGGTGTCATTCAGAAACTCCATCTTCCAGGTATCATCCACCGGATAGGGTAGCGTGGCATTATAAATCGATGATGAATCGCCGGTTATTTTTATGGTGCGCAAAAACGATCCGTCTTTATTAATCACGGTGGTAACGCTGATTTCCCTGCAGCTGCTCAACACCAGCAGGGAAATTATAAAACTGATTAGGAAGATTTCTTTTTTCATGATCCATATTTTATGGGTGAGACCTTGCCAATGGCTAACAACTGTTTTTTATTCTGATTTATTTGTGAATGAAGTGCCGGAGGGAGCAAACCGGTTGAATTGCCGGCTGCCGTAATAATTCATTGCCAGCGATGACATGCGGGCTAACATCATTTTCGATTTTAACTTATTTCCAAAGTTGTTTGAAATTTCTGACGTTAACAGGCTGATTTCCTTCAAATCATTAAAACTGGTATTGTATCGAACAATATTCCGGAAATTCCCATTGTACTCATTTCCTGAGACCTGTGAAAGATAGGTTTCCATTTTTGTTGTTTTATCAAATACCTGATATTGCTCGATTCCAAATACAATCATCAGGCAAATGGAAGCTGCTGCCAGCAAGTTTCTTGCGATGAAAAATCCGTTATCATTTAGCCAGCTGGTTTTCTGCACAAGTACCTGTTCTTCCTTTTCGATGGCTTCCAGAATTTGAGCGGTAAGATCCTTCGGGTTGTTCAAAAAGGGTTCCTTACGAACCATTTCAATCACCTTTGCTGCCTTCAGGCTTTCGATGTAGTAGTTACGGCATGAATCGCAACTCTCAAGATGAGCTATTTCTTCAGGAGACAGTACACTTTCAGGACTAAAAATAGCCTGGTCGATCTTTTCTTTAACTAATTCACACTTCATTTTATACTCCTTTCATACGAATGTATCTGAAACAATTTTTTCATGATCACCTTGCGCGCAAAATGAAGATTGCTTTTTACCGATGTAACCGGCATCTTAAGAACCTCCGATACTTCCTCCGTTGTTAATCCCTGTAAATCTCTCAATACAAAAACCAGTTGTTGCTTCTCCGGCAGGTTCCCGGTCAACCTTTTAATTAACCGGCCTGTTTCATTCTGATGAAGCAAAGTTTCCGGGGTTTCATCATGGAGGTGGCTCATATTATCCTGAATACCTGCCAGTGGTTCCGCTTCAAACCGTTTGTTATACCTGAGTTTATCAATGGCCGTATTGGTTACTATTTTAAACATCCAGGTAGTAAACTTAACCTGTGGATTAAATTGGTCGATGTTTTTCCAGATTTTCACAAAACTGTCCTGCACCACATCCTTTGCATCTTCTTCATTACATAAAAGTCTGAACGCAAGATGATAGGCATATTGCTGATGTTTTTTTACCAGGGTTCCAAATGCTACTTTATCTCCGGATTTTACTCTGTCAATAATATGTTCAGGCTCAACCTTCATCGGCAAAATTTATCGTCTTGTTATTGATACGATGAAAGTAGTAAAAAGTAAAATGCAGGTAGAGATTTTTCGTTCGTTTTGTCCCTTTGCTCCCGGATTATGCCCGGGGCAATGAATGCCTCGCCAACAAAGGGCTGTAGTCTAACCAGACTTTTTGCCGGATACTAATGAAAAAATAATAAAATCAGCAAAAACCCTACATCCACCTCTTACGCCTGAAATAAGCAATCATTCCGCCTCCAATCGTCAACATAATAGCGATCACGATATAAAAAGCATAGTTTTCGTTTTGTAATGGAAGCAGGATGTTCATGCCATAGAGCCCGGTGAGAAAGGTTAAAGGGAGGATAATGGACGAAATCAGGGTGAGGATTTTCATGATTTCGTTGGTTTTGTTGGTCTGCATGGAGTCGAAGGTGGTCGACAAACCATCAATCAGTTCGCCATAATCCTCGGTCATGTCCCACATTTTGTTGTAGTAGTCGAGGATGTTGCCCCAGTAGTCTTCCATGTTGTCGGCAAAACCTTCCACATTTCCCGATTCAAATTTATTGAACACGCGAAGTTGCGGCTTGTACATGGTATTGAGTGCAATGATGTTTTTCCGGGTAACGGAGAGGCGTTCAATAACCCGGGTAGGTTTGTTGCCAAACAGTTCTTTCCCAATCAATTCGAGTTCAAGGCCCACCCTTCTTAACACGGCTACTGACTCGGTCATCAATTTTTCCAGAATGGTATAAAGCAAAGCATCGGAGGTTCCTACCTCAAAATCACGACCTTCGCTTTCTTGTTGCAACGACTCTTCAAAAAGCTTATCCACCATCCAATGTGTTTGACCTACCGTAATGATGTAATCTTCTGCCCAGAATATTTTTACTTCACTGGGCTTAATAAAATGCTTCTGTAAGTCGAAAACGGGAAAATGGAGAATTAAAAAATAATAATCGTCGTAAATATCCACTTTGGGACGCTGGCTGATTTGCCGACAGTCTTCAATATCAAGTTGGTGAAAGTGGAAGGTATTGCTCAGGTATTCAAAATCGTCCTCGGTAGGACTTTTAATATGAAGCCACCTTAGTCTTCCTATTTTAATCGTTTCTCTCATAGGTGTTCCTCCTTTCTTTATGATATTTAACCGGCAGGTTTATTATCCCATAGTCGTTTTTTTTTCGTTGCAAAAGTAATCAAATTAATTGGAAAGCATTAGCCTTGGCCGAAATCACAACTATTTGCAGTACTTTTGAAAAAACTATCATGTCACTATTTAGATTCCGTTATCCGGTTAGTATGAGAGCAATAATATTATTTGTCGGGCTTATTGTTACCCTGCAATTATCTGCACAAAGTGTTGAGCAAAACTACCAACACCACGATGTGATGTTGAGTTACGGCCTTTTCCCGATCGATCAGTTTTTATCGGTGGAGTCGGCCATGCTGAATAAACAATTTCCTGAAAAGCGGTATGTGCGTGATCATTACACGGGAAGCGGAACAGTATCATTGGCGTACCGACGGATCACCAAAAACGAGAGGTTGTTATGGGGATTTGCCATGGGATTCAACCAAAGCCGGGCCACCTTATACAATGTGGGAAATGAGGTGGGGACACTCTCCAGGCAATTTATTTCCATCGCGGTGGATGTTGAATATCGCTATATCAACCGTGGAATCGTACAGCTATATTCAGGTGCAGGTGTCGGATATCAGATAGGAACCGAAAAACTAACGGCACCCATCGATAGCGGTTTGTCTGATGCCTCAGGTGCAATAAACCGCGTGGCCTGGCAAGCCAATGTCATGGGGATCAGAATTGGTAAATCCATTGGCGGTTTTGCCGAATTTGGATTTGGCTACAAAGGAATCATCAACCTGGGTTTGTCGCTTCAGCTTTATTAAAGATTGGCAATAACCAATTGAAGCTTCGAGGCGATTTCCTCAGCCAGGACATTCATCTTTTTATTCTTAAGCGACGACATGGTTTTCACCGGATTGATGGCGGCTACTTCCACCCTGTTGTTTCCCAAATCGCGAACGATGACGTTGCAGGGCAACATCAGGCCGATGTGGGCATCAATTTGAAGGGCTTCGTAGGCTCCTTTGGGATTGCAAGCACCAATGATGATGTATGGATCCATTTCCTTACCTGTTGCCTGGGTTAGTTTTTGTTGCATGTTGATTTCCGAAACCACTCCAAATCCTTGTTCTTTTAAAGATTCTTTTACGCGGACGATGGTGGCTTCAAAATCAGTATTCATCACTTTAAAAAAGTAATAACTGTTCTTGTCCTGGTTTAGCTCCTTATTCTGAGCCTGAGCAAATCCGGTGGATAAAACAAAAAAGGTCATCAATAGGGCTGACAGATAAAAAATATGCTTTTTCATGGATTAACATTTAGGGAGAGGGGCTTATATAAATTGCCGGCTTCTCCAGGTTATTAAATTGGTATATTACCTGACATCATTTCTGTCGCAAATTTACTTCTTTTAGTATACACAATCAAGAGGTGTTTATTAAGTTCCCATTAAAAATTGCCTGGTACTCCAACAAAAATGAAAAAAACAGGCTACTTTTGTGAGGAAGATAAACATTCCTAAACTTAAGATTGTATCATTTTAATTCTCTATTTGATAACTTTCTGATATAAAACAAAGAACGGAAACAAAATGATAGATAAGCGCAGATGCACTTGTCTGTTGGTTTACCTTAACAAGGTGACATGGCCTCTTTTAACAAATATGGGTGAACTTATTGTAGCTTCTTTCGAATATTTCAGCAAGAAGGAGTAAGTGCCAGTTTCACAGGGAGTATTGTTGTACGTCCCATCCCATCCAATAAGTGGATCCATACTGGTAAATATCAGCGTCCCCCATCTATTATAAATTTGAAGTAGATAGGGAGACAGTGTGATTCTATTTGTAACAGGTAGAAATACATCATTTAGCCCGTCACCATCAGGCGTGAATGCATTAGGCATCCACAACCCAGGTGTGAAATAATAAGTGCTTTTGGTTGTATCTGTGCATCCGTCATGACTAGTAGAAACAAGCATAATACTATATTCCCTTTCTTGAGAATAGTTGGTTTGAGGCTCAAACAGTGTTGATGAGAACCCATTGTCAAAATCCCAATAGTAATCTGTTGCTCCTGTTGTCAGGTTCTCAAAATTCAAAACACCCTGATTATCCACAATATTTACGAAATAGTTAAAGGAGCCAATCGGTTTTGGACTCACCTGGATAACCGAAGAAACATTTCCAATACAACCAAAACCATCTGTTACCTTTAGCCCGACTTCATAATCTGTTGCTTCATCGAAAACCAAGTTAACAGGAGTATTCTGAAAGCCCTGCTCATACCCGGATAAAGATTTCACATGCCAGGAAAACTGAATCAATGAGGTGTCAGAAGGTGTACTTTGATCTGAAAACTCAATTATTGCACCCTGACAGGGATAGTCATAGGCGTAAGCAGCCTCTGGTGGGTTATGAATAATAACTTGTTGCGCAACGGTATCCCGACATTCGTATTTGTTGGAAATCACTAACTTTACTGAAAATACGCCAGATTGGTGAAATACAGCTGTGGGTTGACGCAGGTTTAGGTTGCTTGCCGTAACCGGAGACTGTCCGAAGTCCCAAAACCATGTCTCAAGGTCAATGCCTGTGGATTTATCAAGTAGTTCAATTGACTGAGAAATACAGTTGCAATATGAACTGAATGAAGCTTCAGGGAAGGGTATTATCTCAATTTGTTTTGTTGCTTCAGATTGACAGCCCATATCAGTGGTAACTTGCAACCTGACGTTAAAAATACCGGTATCCGAATAACCATGTTCAATATCATTGGCAATCGTATTATCAAAAAGGCTATCATCCCAATTCCAGTTAAGGTTGCTTATTGTGCCGGTAGTCAACTCTGAGGTATTAGTAAAAACCAAAGGTTTTCCCGGACAAGAAATCGATTCAGTGGTAGTGCTAAATCCAACTTGAGCCACTGGGTTTACCACCACAGGCAATTCAGACAGTTTTTGACCACATTCAGCAGTAGTGGAATAAACCTGAATGGTATCCTTACCTGATGAGTGCCATCTAATGGTTACTGGATTTAAGTCGGGCGAACTTATTATATCTCCATTGTTTAACGACCATAGAATATCCGTAAAAGAACCACTTATTTCAAAAATGTCAGTCGATAATAAGCATGCGGTGGGTGAACCTATGATTGGAGGAGGTTCTTCTCCAAATAAATTAGTGTCGAAGTACACTTTTTCACCATTGCCACATTCGGTGTTTAATCCGTATACCGAGACTTCAAATGCTCCCTGTTCCATATCGGCCTCAAACAGAAAGGAAAAAGTTGTGTCAGGGGCATTTTGTGTAAACTCTTCAGAAATACCTGGTCCTGATAGATGCCAAATATACTTTGGGGCAAAGGGAATAGTAGTAGTTCTGAAAGTGGCTTGTTGACCTGCACAAATATTGTTTGGCCCTGTAATCATGCCTAATCGAGGCAGTAGTTCAAGCTCGACGGTCAGTAACAACTGGTTATCTGTTGTATAGTACCACCACGAATTTATCGTATTAAAATTACCTAACTCGGTATCTGGGTAGTCCCATTCATGACATCCTGACACAGACCCTGTACCGGAATAAATACAGCCAAATATTACATTGCTTGTGGGGTTGTAGGAGGAAGGTAGTTTCGTATCATCCCAAAATAGTTTAAGCTTTGGATCGCCTGTTACAGGTGTCGGTCTCAACAAGTTAACCTTAAATCCGGAAGGATTGTCTTCCACATCAAAGAGGGGAATATTGGTAAGGCCATTAAGGAAATTTATGCGGGCTTCAATCTGAGTTCCATTCGTTAGGGGAATTCCATAGGCGTTTTTCCCATCCCAAGGAGGAAGAAGGATATTGTATCCGGCTTCTACACTGTATCCGAGCTGAACATCTTCTGGACCAATGGCATTCGGATTCAACGGAGGAACATCTATCAGTATTTCAATATTGCCCCCCTTACTAACTGTTGCTGCAAAAGTGATGACCGTATCACATACATGGGGCAATACGCTTGCGCTAATCATTTCGCCTATAATACCATTTGGAAAAGATGAGGCGTCTGGGTCATTAAGGAATAATTTGTATTGTGGTGAAACTGTGGCGTTTCCAACAACTGAGGCCCGGCGATTGTGCCATGTTCCGGAAGTATTGCACCCCCATTCATTACTATAAATTGTCCAAATTCCTCCTGCCAGGCCATTGCTGTCGAAACTTGTTGTAATGCTGTCGTTTGAATAAATATAGAAGGTCGAATAGGAAGCACCTTCATGTGTTGATACACTTCCTGAGCTTAGCTGCCAGGCTTTACTCCACAGGCGGCCTTCTATTATTGTATTGCCATTTGCAACGGCTACATCAAAAAACTCAAATGACCTCATTTGGGGCTGAATATAACCCGGTATCGCGAACTCAAGCACGTAGTCACCGTTCATTTGCGGGGTTATGACAAGAGGTTTATAACCACTGGGGTTATTGTTGTTGATATTGGGTCCACTTTGTGCCTCATTCATTGATTGTATAAATCCGTTATCGCCGGGGTAATGAGGAGTGGGTTTGAGAGTATATCCGGCCACGATATTCCCGGCAGGATCCTTAACCTGAAAATGTACGTCATTCAATGGGTAAGGATCGATACCGTAATCGGTAAGGTTTCCAAAGCCCAAATAAATCTTCTCGTTTGTAAAATGATCTACCCTGATATTTAGCCTGTATTCTTCACTACAATCAACTAATGCAAAGGGAATTCTGTCGTCAGCATCGTCATAAGCAATAGTAAGTCGGCAGTAGGAATTCTCTGGTGCATTTAACGGCTCAAGTTGTTTTGTGCCTTCAGCAATTCCATTTCTTTGAAAACAGATAGATAAAATCAAGAAAAGCAATAAGGACAGATGGATTCTGTTTGGCATGTCAACAATTGTTCTGTCTTGCTTTTTAATAAAAGTCTTGTTTAATGTACTAAAATATTTTGATTGCATGTTTCGTTTAAAGATAGGATGAAATTTTATATAATCTGGTGTGACATTTTGAATATATAAGTTAACAAAATAAGAGGGAGAAATATTTAACTGTTTGACTAAGAAGGTCTTTAGGCTTCCACACTTGTTTCAGCCTCTTGAAGGTAAATATATGCATCTTTTTTATACTACCCATGCAAACGAGACATTTATTTTATCCTCTCTCGTCCTCGTTTGAGCGTAGCGGTAACGAGCTTGCCTTCCAGAGGTAGGTAAACCTGCGGCAGGCAGGGATGCGTTGTCACCATCGTTTAAAGCCAGAGACAGAAAATGTAACGAATCTATCATAAAAAATCAATTTCAAGTAGGCCTCCTGACTTGTCCCTTTTAGTGCGGTGACTCTAATTTTGCGATAAGCTCCATCATTTTTTGAGTTGGTTGGGCTTTG
>PHDN01000046.1 GCA_002840975.1 Bacteroidetes bacterium HGW-Bacteroidetes-16 | reverse complement strand
CCTCCGTTATTGGCTTGGTAGGCATGTACCACACTTCCGGAATAGTGTCAGAAAAAGTCAAGTCCAACGAAAAGAAAATTGTGGAGGTGCAAACCTTTCACGACAAAGATGTCGAACTCATCCGCTCCAGCATCAAAGAAATCAAATCAGACCAAAAAGTCATCATGTCCGACATCAAACAAATCCTCAAAGAAATAAGATAAAGCCACTTCCCGAGGTGGCTCACTCACGAGCTTGCTCAAAAACAGAATCCCATGAAAACAACCCCCTGGATCATTATTATCATTTTACTTGTCGCCCTTTTCCTCCAGCGCGAATGCACTCCTAAAGTTGTTTGTCCGGAATGCCCTCAAACCACCTCAGACACCATCCGTGATACGATTACCAAACCCACAGTCCATTATGTCCCCAAACCCATTTACACCGATACAGGCAGTACAAAATGGCGTTCTTATCCAGTGGATACATTTCAAATCCTGTCAGACTATTTTTCCAAGCATCTCTACCGGGACACCCTGCAGAACGATTCCAATGCACTCATCGTGTTAACGGATACCGTTTCACAAAACCGCATTGTATATCGCTATCCTCAAATTACACTCTATCCCCAAACTATCAGGCAAACAACCTGGGTTGATGTTCCACAACCTTTAAAAAACACATTGTATTTAGGCATGTCCATTGGCCGGAATCCAACCAAGTTTGGCCTGGCACCTTCAGCCATGTTTAAATCCAAAAAAGATCACGTCTATTCATTTTCCTACGACGTGATATCACGAGATATGTATGTTGGTATTTATTGGAAGATTTCCTTTAAAAAATAATCAGTCCATTTGTTTGCCGTGAATCCTCTTTCATTTGCCTGTGATAATCACATGTGTTCTCCTGTAGCCATCCCTTCACCCGCTCAGCAAAACTATTCGCTCCAGCGCAAAATGCAAGGGTATATAAACGGCGTCAGGGCTTACCCGCAAAAAGCCTTCCCAATTTCCGCCGCCCTTGCATTTCGCGCTTCCGCTACATAAATTAGGCAGCTAAGCGGGTAAAGTGATTTTTGTGCCAAAGCGATTAGAAAAATCAATATTTATCAAGAAAAATAATTAAACTGAAACTCCGATCTGAAATAAAATAGCACTTTCCATTTTCGGATATCAGGTTACGAAATTGGATAGTTAACTATCAGATATTCATTTTATTATAATGTTCAAATATTTGCAAAATACATCAAATTAAAGTTGCTTTTTTGCCTTGTTTTGATTACATTTGCAACAATTAACAGTACGTTCATACAAGGTATTTCTATCAATTTACATGAGACCAATAAGGGACCCAATTATTTTGACCTCTGTAATTATTTGATATACAACATTTAGCAAAAAAGGTTCGAGCCCCGTCCGGACCGCTTTTTAAAGCACACATCAAAATAAAAACCGCTTAAGTCCCTGGATTTGAGCGGTTTTTTTATACCCCTCAATCTTTAGCAAATATTTCAGTTCTAAAAGATCAAGTACCTATCAACCTCAGGATTAGCATGAAGGAAAAAGAAAGGAACTCGCCACCAACAGAATGATACACCCCGACCTTTGGAATATTTCCTCTAACTCATCTAAAGGAAAAGGTGATGAAGCACAAATACTTAAAAATTACCTCAGCTCACTAACCTCCAAAGCCCAACGTCAATATAGTGTTCTCGAAAGTCTTGGCCAGGAAATAACCGCCGATGCCATTAAAAATGCCCTGAAAGATACATCAGAAAAGAAGCTAACCTTATTGGAAGTCTTCAACTACCATAACGAGCAACTTCTCAGCAGGGTTAATATTATTGGAACCAAAAGAGATTCTAAGATTTCTGAATAGTGTTGTTATTAGCAGCCATCACGATCGAAGACATTTTATATAACAAATGAATTAATTTTTCCTTATTGATAAATAATAGTGGATAATACTATCCACTATACAATATATTTATCTATCTTTGCCTCCTAAATAAGATAATGTGTTTTCAAAATCTTGCGAATACGGAATAAGGGCTTCAATATACATTGCTGAACAATCGTTATTGGACAAAAAAGTAAGTTTAAAAGAGGTGGCCAAAGCCATCAATTCGCCGGAGGCTTACACTTCAAAGATATTGCAACAACTTGCCTTAAATAAAATTATACACACGGATAAAGGACCAACGGGTGGTTTTTCGATGG
>PHDN01000001.1 GCA_002840975.1 Bacteroidetes bacterium HGW-Bacteroidetes-16 | reverse complement strand
CCATCGAAAAACCACCCGTTGGTCCTTTATCCGTGTGTATAATTTTATTTAAGGCAAGTTGTTGCAATATCTTTGAAGTATAAGCCTCCGGCGAATTGATGGCTTTGGCCACCTCTTTTAAGCTTACTTTTTTGTCCAATAGCGATTGTTCAGCAATGTATATTGAAGCCCTTATTCCGTATTCGCAAGATTTTGAAAACAAATTATCTTATTTAGGAGGCAAAGGTAGTTATTTATATTGTATAGTGGATAGTATTATCCACTATTATTTATCAACAACGATAAACTTATCCGCGATGAAAAATTCTTCCTTATCAAAATCATGTCCGCATGGGCAATTTGCCACAGGGCATTCGATAACTTTATCGGAGTGCTCTATCTGGTGTAAAGCTCGACCTTTGTGATTCTTTTGGCCACCGCGTTTGTTGCTCTTGTTTTTAGAGGAAAAGAAGCAGGAAAAACAACCCTTTTGAGGGTAGCACTGAAAAGTTTATCGAATCGGGTGAACAGTAGGCTCATGATTCCGGAAATAAAAAGAAACGGGTATCTGATTTTAATTCCCGGGCGTGACATGTTATATTTTGTTTTTGAATGAAATTAGCCAATTGTCGACAAGCCTGATATGTGATAACTTTTCAAAAGAGAAAATAGCAATGAGTGCATCGGCTACCCCCACAACAATGTCGATAATATAATGATGACTGGTGTAAACAGCAGAGAACCAAATTCCTATCATGAAAATGACCAAAAATATAATGAACAAGCCCAGCCGTTTTTTTATCCCATAGTACAAAACGATGACAGGATAGGCTGAATGTAATGATGGCATAGCCGCCAGTACATTGGCGTTTTTGTTGTAAATACCGGCAAATACAGGAATACCCACCAGCTCATCAAACCGGCCCAGCCCTGCGCGGAAACCGGGAACTCCGATTTTTAAACTGAATCCATGAAGTTCCACGTACCAAGGTGGTGCCGCCGGATAGATATAGTAAATGACGAACCCAACCAGATTGGCCAATAAAAAAACCAATGAAAATTTGGTGAACATATATTTGTCCTTAACAAAGAGGTAAACTCCAAAGGCAAGCGGGACAGGCATCCAGTTGATATAAAAGAGACCCGAAAGCAGGTCCAGAATTTGGCTTGTGTGGTTAGCGAAGTATTCACTTGGTATGAGTACCGACCCATTCTTGTGAATCCCAAAAAGTGCTTTTTCAAGTTCGTATGGTTCACGGATATGTACGGTAGAAACTTCATAATTTGGAAGTGCTCTCATGGAATCGTAAGCAATCCAAAAAACAATAAAAATGGAGAATCCAAGTATAAATTTTCGGGTTTTTTGGTGAGCATAAAAGCAAATCACATACAACATGATAAGAATCATCTGATCGGTTCGCAGTCCGCCCAGAAAAAAAGCCCAGGCGAAGTATAATGAAACCAATAATAAATTGATTATGATGTTTTTTCGGGTAAACCGGATGAATTCCATTGTATCAAACTTTATTGGTTGCTAATTTTTTCGTACACAGGCTTACGGGTGTCTGTTTGATTGCCAAAAAGTTCGATGTATTCCACTTTGGGCCACCATCCGCTATTATCGGCATGGATGTAAATATGCTTGAGTTGTGCCGGCGTATGATCAATGGTGGTGGTAATAATTGCTTTAAATGGCTCGGTTTGCATTAGCAAAAAAGTATGCGATGGGTCTGCTACCAGATGAACCTGATACGCTCCCATAATGGAGTCTGACTTTAAACAATTAACGCCATAAGCGAATAGCTGCTCAATTTTCCTGAGTTCCATTCTTCTACCATCCTCCTCATATCGTATCCAATAAACATCTATTGGATTCTCATCAGTTAGTTGACCATAATTATCAAAATTGGCATCGTAGACAATGGTGTTTTTGTTGTGGTTTCGTTGGATGTAAAACAACATTTTATTGGTTTTTGGCGGGACGGGATATGAATCTTCCAGAGAATTGGTAGTAATTCCCAAAGTAAGAATCAGGATTGATAAAAATGGGTTCATCAGCTTACAACATATTTTCTTGTTTGTACCAATCGATGGTTTCTTTTAGTCCGCTCTTTAGGTCGTATCTGGGTTCCAGAGTAAGATCATTCCATATTTCACCACCTTCGCACAGCCAGTTTTTGCAACTTATTTCCTTGTACTTCTCGGTGTTCAGGGTAGGAACGGAGCCAAAGACGGAGTAAAGCTTCTCCAGCGTCCAGGCAATGGATCTAACGATGGCTTTTGGAAAAACCAGGGTGATGGTTTTTTTGTTCAGAAGAGACTTTACAAGCACGGAAAACTCCTTTGTTGTATAATTATTACCATCGGTAATAAAATAGGATTTATTGCTGATGTTTGAAGCTGATGCCGCAATAATAATCCTTGTCAGGTCTTTTACATATAAAAAGGTGAGTTGTTGGAAAGCCGTTCCAATATAGGTTTCGAGGTGCCAATTAATGGTCCTGAACATCACAAAATAATCTTTTTCGTGCGGTCCGTAAACACCGGTTGGCCGCAAAATGATGTATGGAAAGTCGGTTAATGAGGTGATATATTGTTCTGCCCTTAATTTGCTTTTTCCATAATAAGAGATCGGATTTGGAATGCTCATCAATGTAATGGGTTGTCCGGTTTGCTCATTACCGGGGCCGAAAGCAGCCAAACTGCTGATATAAATAAACTTCTTTGGAGTGGATTCGGACAAGAGGAGAGCCTCGATAAAGTTCCGGGTATATTGATGATTGACCAGGTCGAAATCGTGTTTTTTTTGCGTTTTGGTGATGCCTGCATTGTGAACGATAGCATCGAAAGTTCCCGATTTTTGTTTAAAGCTTACAAACAATTCCTTCATGGATTCTTTGTTTGAGAAATCGAGTTCAATAAGGTGGATGGCAGGGTTGGTCAAATAAGTTTTATTGCTCGTCAAGCGGATGCCTGCCCATACTTCCCAGCCTTGCATGAGTGCTTCTTCCACCAAAAAACTGCCAATAAATCCACTGGCTCCGGTAATGAGAATTTTTTTCATGTTAGTTTAAATTCTTTTTATATGCCCTTCTCCTCAAATGTTGCCGGGTATCATAGGCCTTGAACATTTGGTGAGAATTGTAGTTATGCTCGAGTATATGGCTGGAGATGACTGTCCTGACACCACAGTCAATATAAGCCTGCATCATTTTAGCATAAAATACTGATGCTACGCCTTTTTTAATGTATTCGGGGAGAACTCCCTGTAGCAGCATGTCGACTTTGTTGTTGTGGTGCAGCCCTTTCAGCAGGTGTATAAACCCGATGGGAAATAGTTTTCCTTTGGCTTTTTGCAGTGCTACCGACAAGGAGGGTACGGAGATGCCAAAGCCCACAACTTTCTTGTTTCTATCTAACACAAAACAGACAAACCTGGGGTCGATCATCGAAAAATAGGATTTTGTATAATGGGCTATTTGTTTGTCGGTTAGCGGAACAAATCCATAAAGATGTTTAAATGCCTCATTAAGTGTGTAAAACATACTTTTGGCAAAGGGAAGCAAATCCCGTGCTTTCGATGTTTTTAATACATGCAGATCATATTTGTTGAGCACCAATGAAGCAATTCTTTTTACTTTTTCGGGCACTTGTTCCGGTACATTTATTTCGTGCTGAATCCAATCTACATCTTTTACATACCCATGTTTCTCAAGGTGAACCGGATAATAGGGATAATTATAAAGTACAGCCTGGGTACTTATTTCATCAAAACCATCTACCAACATGCCTTCAAGATCCATATCCGTAAAGCCCATCGGACCAACAATGGTATCTAACCCTTTTGAGATGCCCCAATTTTCAACGGTTTTTATTAAAGCCTCTGATACATTCTGATCATCAATAAAGTCGATCCATCCAAAGCGCACATGTTGTTCGTTCCAGATTTCATTTGATTTTTTGTTGATGATTCCGGCAATTCGTCCTACCATCTTTCCTTCAATGCTTGCCATCCAGTATTTGGATTCGCAAAAATCAAAAGCCGGGTTTTTAGTTGGTTTTAAACTCGATCTCTCGTAGTAATGTAGTTGGGGAACCCGGTATCGATTGCCTTTATACAATTGATCCTGAAAAGAGATGAACCTGTTCAAATCAGCGGATGATTTTACTTCTGTAATTTTAATCGCTTTCATGGAGTATTTTATCTGTCAACAGAGTGTTTTTGATACTGTCGCGCGTTTTTGTCAAAATGTCTACCGCGTGTTCAATTTGAAGTTTAGTATGTGTTGCCATTAGAGAAAAGCGGAGTATGGCTTCTGTTTTTTTTACCGCAGGATGAACAGCAGGGTTTACATACAGGCCTTTTTTTATCAAACTGGATGCAAGAGTATAAGTTTCAATCTCATCACCTACAAAAATTGGAATAATGGGGGTTATACTATTGCCGAGTGAAAAATCCTCATCGAGTAAACACTGACGTGCATAATGGGTGTTATCCCACAGTCTGACAATTCTTTCGGGTTCCCGTTTGATGATTTCAATCGCCTTAAGAGCAGTTGCAGCAGATGAAGGAGGAATACTGGCACTAAACAACAACGAGCGTGCATGGTGTTTAAGGTAGTTTATTGTTTCAAAATCGCTGGCGATAAATCCTCCCAACGACGCAAGTGATTTGCTAAAGGTACCCATAATGATGTCTGTTTTACAGGTAAGGTTGAAATGGGAAACTGTTCCTGATCCCAGAGGTCCCATCACTCCTAATCCATGCGCATCATCCACCATGACAGAGGCATTGTATTGCTCTGCCAGTTGACAAATTCTGTCCAGTTTAGCCACATCTCCTTCCATACTGAATACCCCATCGGTGATAATCAGTCTTATCTGATTGGGATCTGTTTTCTGAAGTGCGCTCTCAAGACTTTCCATGTCGTTGTGTTTGTATTTCAATGTTTTGGCGAATGAAAGCCGACAACCCTCTATAATTGAGGCATGATCTTTTTCGTCAATGATCAGGAAATCGTTCCTGCCTAGAAGAGTGGATATAGCTCCGATATTGGCCTGGAACCCTGTACTGAAGACTGCTACTGCCGGTTTATTGACAAATTTAGCCAGTACAAATTCCAGTTCCTCATGTAAGTCGAGGTTCCCGTTCATCAATCGTGAACCAGAAGCACCTGTACCATATTTTTGAATTGCATTTTTTGCCGCAAGTTTCAATTCAGGATGATTCGTAAGACCCAGATAACTGTTTGAGCCAAACATTAATACGCTCTGACCATAGATCATTACTTCTGTATCCTGGCCTGTCTGTAGAGGATGGTAAAATGGATATATACCCTTGCTTTTAATTTGTTGCGGCAAGGTATATAGGGATAGTTTTTCCTGTAGAGGTTTCATATTTATCGTTTTTAAAAATCAAATTTGAATCGTACCCTAATGCCGTATTCCGACACGTTAGGATTGTTTAAATAGTTTAGTCGCTTCACCAAATCAACCCTAAATACTTTGAAGATGTTCCCAATTCCAACGCTGGCTTCCATATATGGCTGCGCTTTTAAGGTGAAAGTGGAGGGTTCACCATTAAGATCGGTTGGAAACATCATAAGACCTGGGGTTTTCTCCGGATTGTTTTGGTCGGAGATACTTCCGTAAACGGCTTTAAAAGAGATTATTTCCCTGAATTTAAGTCGCTTAAAAAGTGGTATTTTATTGAAAATAAGTCCATTAAAATGATGCTCTGCATTAAGGCTTACATATTCATCGCTCACGAACTCAAGAAAGTTCATCAGGTTATACGAAAGCAGTTGGTAAGAATATGTTTGGTTGGCCCGGTGAATAAACAACAATGGGAAAGGAACTCCTTTTCCAAACACTTTGCCTGCTTCAACTTCCACATCAGTATATCCCAGAATACCTTCATAGAACCGCTTGAAGGTACTGAACGAGAGTTTGCTATAGGTAAAATCGGCATCAATCAAACCTCTGATTCCCTGTGTATAATGAAGCTGGAAAATGGGATATTTGGTGATGATAGAGGTTCTGTAGTCCATTCCCTGGTAGAATTTTTCATTGGGGGCAAACCTGACGATGGTGGTCGCCTCGCTCGAAATGATTTTACCCATCGAATGGTCTGGGTAGTCGAAAGACAAAGTTCCTCCAGGTTTTTGCATCATATGCTTTAAATTGAGAGTGGTAGAAAGACCATTGCCCCAGTCCCGGTAGTGCGCTACTTCATATTGAGTATAGTAAACTATTTTATCAGCGGTTCCACGCTTAAAAGACAGCAGAAAGTTATCTTCATTAATAAACTGCATTTCCATGCCGGGAAAATTTGTTTCTTTTTGATACATCACCTGGATAGAATGCCTGGGATTGTCCTTTAGTGGTTTTTTATTCAACGACCATGTAGCACTGGCGGAGTATTTAAACTGTTCGTCCTTAAATCCATATAGCAGGTAGCCATTGAGCTGAAAGAGTTTACTGAATTCTTCACTTGTTCTTCCACCCAATCTCAAACGAAGTCCCTCCACATCATTAAAGCTATAAAAGGTGTTGACCGGTCCAATGTCGATTTTTCCAAAGTTCCAGTATCCTGCCACCAGCAACATCACCACATCCATGGTTCTTTTAAAGGCCGGCACGTGTTGCACACTGTCGATCATGGTATAGATACCTTTTTCCTGATCTGATAATTTAGTCAGCCGGTTTTGTTCCCAGAATTCTTTATTTTGGTCTTCATAATTAGCTACCTTGACGGTGTTTTCAATGCCGGAAAAGGTGGTGTCGGGTATTTTCTGGTTAAAGGAGTAGTGGTCATAATACACCTTCTTTTTGCCGTAAATACCTGTGCCATTTTTTGTTAGGTTGAAGTTGAAATCAACAACCAATTCATCCTTGGTAAGCATCCAGGCTTCGTTGTTCAGGTAACTGAACTCCTGGATGATTTGCAGATCGTTTACAAAATTCAGGTTTATGTCATCAGTTACCTGCATATCCACCATGATTACGGCATAGCGGTTGTCATTGGTTATGTATAAGTTACCTCTAAAGGCAAAATCCGCTTTATTGCGGGGCTGAAAAGCCAGGTTAATGCAGTTGTATCCGTTAATATCTACTGTGTCGAGAATATGGAACTTATACACCATGGGAGAAATGGCAGCGATAGGACTAACAAATTCGTTGGTGAGCACTGTAATGCTATTGTTGTAAATATCGATATCCTGATACAGGTTGTCGATCAGGAATCCAACCCCATCGTTGTCGATATATTCGTGAAAACCAACCATTTTAGTGCCTGAGATGTATTCTTTTTGAGATTGCGGGGATTTGCGGTAGTATACTTTCGACACAGTCTCTTTTAAGAACATGGGTAAAAATGGTTTCCCATTAATATTGGACGTGTCTACAAAATTAAAGACAAACTGTAGCTTTTTAAACACCTTTCTGTCCCTGAATTCTTTTGTGATGTTATTTAGGTCGAATTCGACTTTCTCATATTTGTCATAATTATAGTAGTCGAGTTTTTCTTTGCGGTTTTGCGGTTTGTTTTCAATTACCTTACGGATGAGTTCAACGGACGGATTGTTTTTGTTACGGTATCTGACTCTTTTAGCTTGTACTTCCACCTCGTTTAAATTGTAAGTTTCGGGAGTTAACCGGAAATTAATCTCCTGAGTTTTATCGGATGACACAGTTTTTTCCTGGGGTTGATAGCCAACAAACGAAGCCTGTACTTTGTCTGATGCCCACCGGGTATTGAAACTGTATTCGCCATTGTAGTCTGTAATAGTGCCTATATTTTTTCCGACGAATGCAACATTAACAAAAGGGAGAGGCTCTTTGGTGATGGCGTCAATTACTTTTCCATATACATGGATTGATTTTTGTCCTAATGCAGTTGTGAGATTGAAAAATAGTATAAATCCTAGAATGAGTATAATAGTTAATGAATAGGTCTTCATTTAAAGTAATTATTTAAAAATGTAATACTTGTGCATTAGATAGTTGAAACCGACCCCAACCAGTACAGAAACAATGATTTTAGAAATAATATACTGATAACCAGATAGTTCAACCATGAGGTACAACCCCCCTGTGTTGAGCACAATACTGACAATCCAAATCAAAAGGTACTTTGTTGACTGAGTGGTAAGTTTGACTTCTTTTCGTTTAAAAACCCAGTTTCTTTCTAAGATAAACCCTGTAATGCCACCGGCAAGTGCTCCTTCGTATGCTGAAAACAAATACCACAGGTGTGCAATTTCGGTTAAACCGATGAGTACAACAAAATCAACCGATGTGGCAACTATAGAAACCACATTGTATCTGAGAAATGTTGGCAGACGGTTTGGTTTTCTCTTCATTTTTAAAATACATGAAGGTAAGTCGCGGTCTGTAAAATAATCAGGGCGTATATGCCAGCCAGTACATCATCAAGCATCACACTCCAGTCACTTTTTTGTTTGTCCAGCCTTTTGATACCCAGTGGTTTTAGTATATCAAAAAACCTAAACAATACAAAAGCAAAAAAGTAATATGTCCAATGCATTGGTAGCGCCAGGGCGGCAATCCAAACGCCTGTAATCTCATCGATCACAATTTTGGAGTCATCGTGTTTCCAAAACTGGTGAACAACTTTTACAGCATACACCCCGATAAACAGAACCGAAACAATAGCTCCCAGATTAAGAACAAGGATAGTTGGTTGTTGCATTCCCAATTCGTTAACCCAGAAATTGAAAACGTAGATTATTGCTATGCCGAGTAACGAACCTGCTGTTCCGGGGGCAACGGGAGCATATCCCGTTCCCAGCCCGGAAGCTATTATTTTACTAATTCGCATTTTTCTTCGTAATAATCCAAACCCAAATGTGTGATCAAATCTTCTCCCATCAAATACCGCAAGGTATTCTCAAACTTGATTTTCTGCAAAAAGATATCATGAATTGGTCGCAGTTCGGCAGCTGTTTGAGGTGACTTAAAGTAGAACGAGAGCCATTCCTGAATTCCTTTCATGCCGGCACGTTGTGCCAGGTCAATGAATAGTACCAAATCGAGCACAACAGGAGCGGCCAAAATGGAATCCTTGCACAAAAAGTTGATCTTGATTTGCATTTTATATCCCAGCCATCCGAAAATGTCGATGTTATCCCAACTTTCCTTGTCATCACCTTTGGGCGGATAGTAGTTGATTCTGACTTTATGGTACATATCCCTATACAGGTCAGGGTACAATTCAGGTTCAAGTATGCTGTCGAGAACACTTAATTTGGAAACTTCCTTGGTTTTAAACGAGTCGGCATTATCCAGGACTTCACCATCTCTGTTTCCTAAAATATTGGTCGAAAACCAGCCATCGATACCCAACATACGAGTTTTTAATCCGGGCCCGAGAATGGTTTTCATCAGTGTTTGGCCTGTTTTAAAATCTTTTCCGGCGATGGGTACATTTTGCTGTTGTGCAAGATCAATAAGAGCAGGTATATCAACGGTCAGGTTAGGAGCTCCATTTACAAAAGGCACTTTGCATTTTAAGGCGGCATAGGCATAAATCATGCTGGGAGAAATGGATGGGTCGTTTTCTTGCAACCCCTTTTCAAAGCTTTTAATGGTGTAGTGAACGGGAGATATTTCCAAATAAACTTCTGTGGAAGCGGCCCAGATCATCACCAGTCTGTTGCAATTGTTATCGGCTTTAAAGTGTTGAATGTCTGCGATCAACTCAGCAGCCAACTCCATTTTAGAAGTTTGATTTTTAGTGTGATCGCCATGCAGATTTTTAACAAATTTTGGATCAAATACGGCACGCATGGGCACAATTTTTGACAGCTCATCTTTTAGTGAATGAAGTAATCTCTTTTCTAACACGCCAGCTTTCATGGCTGCCTGGTAAGCATTGTCAGGAAATATATCCCACCCGCCAAAAACGAGGTCGTTTAGCGATGCAAGCGGGACAAAGTCACTAATTATTGGATTTCTGTTTTCGGTTCTTTTGCCCAGACGGATTCTTCCCATTTGCGAGATTGATCCTATAGCCTGGCCCATGTTGTTTCTGGCTGCTATGGTTCCCGCCATAAAGGTTGTAGAAACTGCCCCGATTCCGGGAATGAGTATTCCCAGCTTCCCTTCAGGTTTCTTAATATTTGGTTGTGAATTCATTTGATATTGTTATTTAGATGCCATAATTACATATGGTTATGGCAATGGTTAAGTCTTTGAATTGCTGTGAGATTGGTCAAAATAGCCATCATAAAAATGGGAATGGTAAAAATGCTGATGTTTTCGATCAGAGGAAAAGGTAACCAATCGACTGACAATGTGAAGATGCCTGAATAATAGGTGATTACACCATAGAGTATTCCTGAAATGCCAATGGTAAGGATCCGCTCAGGGCGTTGCATCATGCCCACTTTACAATCAACACCCAGTGCTTCGGAACGGGCACGCACATAACTTACCATAATAGAGCCTATCATGGCAATAAAAGCAAAAACAGAGCTTAAAAAGAAATGATGCGACACCAGATAATAACAGATACCCAGGAACATGATCATTTCGCTGTAACGGTCTAATACAGAATCGTACAAAGCTCCAAAGGTGCTCATCTTATTTGTGCTACGTGCAAGTTGACCATCAAGCATGTCAAATACTCCTGCAAATAAGGTTATGACACCAAACCAGGTAATATACCTGTAATCAGAACGATCGCCAATTTCGCCACCTACCACGAGTACAGCTGCTGAAATGGTTGTAATTACAAGTCCAATGGTGGTGATGCCGTTGGGCGTAATGCCGGTTTTTGACAGCAATTGAATGACCGGGTTAAGCGCCTTGTAGGCATTTCGCTTGGTTCCGATCCACAAGTTAGAAATCATATAGTTGTTGAATTTAATTGGCTTTGACTTCGTGTAGCTTTTCTTCTCCAAGTAACATATTGTTTCGGCTCATTTGCAGGTTTTTATTGTGAACCTGTTCAGTATCGATGCACTGCTGTAGAGACCAAAGTTGAGCCTGTCCCCAAATTGGAGTAGCAAGGGTAGTCGCCAAAACCAGTAGTTTCCTTAGTACATTTGCGCTTTTTATTATTTTACGCAGATTTTTATTAGCCTTCATCATTGTATTCATTTTTTAATGTTTTTTTTAATTCAGGTATCATTTCATGAACATGTTTCTCCTCTTTCATAAACATCCGAAATCCTGATAAAATTTCGTTAATCAATAATTTAGTTGATACTTTCGTTTTGAACGTATGGTCTGTTTTCCCGGCATCTATTATTGTTGAGAGATATGTTTCCGCAATATTCATTATTCGTAGAATCGCCATTTTAACAGTATAATCTCTCTCTGCAAGATTTTTGTCAAAAATGATTGACAGGTAATAGGGTTTGAGCAGGAATAAAGAATATAATCTTTTAAATAGTAATTGAAGTCCGGTTTCAGGTACAATCCCCTTGTTAGTAATTTCCTGAACAATATCATTAAGTTCAGTTTCAAAACAAACCAGAATTACCAAAAGAATATCATCAACTTTTGTAAATTGATGGTTAAGTTGATCTTTATCTACACCAACCTCCATTTCAAGATTAGATATGGTAAGGGCTTCTAATCCTGAATTAATGATGATTTGTGCGGCTTTGTCAATAATTAAAGTACGGTTAGGCTCCATGATTTGATATATTTTAATTAGTGAATATTCACTCACATTATTTTGAAATTTTTTTAGTTGTTGAACATTGAGTTACCAATAAGTACTTCTGTTGAGCAATTGCTCAATAGAAGTACGGCTATAATTAATTGAAAATTTCTCATCATCATTTACTTTTAATTACCGTTAAAACAGACTGTACCATATTATTGCCATTTCGCTGAATATCGTATTCAAAATTTGCCAGTCTCCATTTAAACATTTGGAGCTGGAATGATCCTATAAAAATTTGCATAAGTTCTTCGGCAGCTATGGCATTCGTAAACATCCCTTTTTGTTGCCCTTCTATGATAATAGGCATCAAGTGCTTAATTTTAACACCTAAAAGTTTATGAATTGTTTCTTTGATGCGCGTGCTTTCATCCAGTAATCCGTCAGAAAATACCACAACTACAAAATGCTTGTTCGTATTGAAGAAATCCAACTGGTTGCGGAAAAGGGTATTGAGTTTTTCTTCGGGTGTTTCATTTGACCGGGTAACACTTTCCAATCTTTTGTCAATATTTTCAACTAAATAGTTGAGCATAGCAATAATAATTTCTTCTTTGCTTTTGAAATGACGATAAATGGCACTTTCCGAAAATTTCATTTCGTTCGCGAGGTTTTTTATCGTCAGGCCACTAATGCCTGAAGCAGTTAAAATTTTACCTGTCGCTTCTATAATCTCAATTTGCCTGTCTGATAGCTCAGTCATTATTTTCAATTTGTGTAATCGTTTATTTGTTTCATTTTCAAAAATGCAATACCCAACCACATAACCGAAATTGTCATGGAAATTGCGCCAATTAATACAAATATCGGAGGCGCTTTAAGGTAAATTTCTGCCAAAATGCCTACGGGCATTAATAAACCAATCAAGGCAAGCCAGGAAATGGCTTTGATATTTTTTAGTTTTGTGTGAAAATGAAGCAGTAAATATCCAATTACGATATTCAAAAAAGCAAATAAATTGCCATGAACATGTGCCAACCGGCTTTCAAAATGCTTGCCGAAACTGTATGAATTGATCCATTCTTCTTTGCCCGGTGCGAAATCCCGCAAATAAATAAGCAGAAAACCGTAAGCCATAAATAGCCCCATTGTAAGGAATCCGATTGCGATATTATATTTACCGTTCATGCTTTATATTTTTAATGTTAGTGAATATTCGCTCACAAAAGTAATACATTATTTTTCAAATGCAAGTTTTTTAAGATTTTTTTATAAATAACCACAAATACTCCTAATGTTACACTAAGAACTAACATCAATGGAGTATCTTCCGAAAATGCCTTTCCTCCATTTATATTGCATAAGGAAACTAAAAGGTGATTTTCATTACCAAACTATTTCGTTGCACCCAGTTTGGGATGATAATCGCTAATGACTTTGGCCATAAAAAAAGAAGCTGCAGCTGTTGTTGAGGTATGTCCACTAAAAAATGAGTCGGTGGGACCACGTTCCATTTTTTCATTTAGTGGTACTTCAGGCATGTAAACAATAGGCCTTTTTCGATTTGTAAGTAATGGCACTGAGGTTGTAAATAATAAATTCACTGCCAGGTATTGTTTATTCAGCAGTTTAAAAATAATTAGAGTAATAACTTTATAAATGACTGAATGGAGATGATCAATCTATAAAAAACTTATTGTGCGATAAAATAAGTTCATCTGCCTTGTCCAGTTTTGGAAGAATTGTTTCTTTCTTTTTCTGAAAATGCTGCATCCTTCGTAGTATCATATCCAACATCTTTACTGACTTCTCAATATACACCCCTTTATTCAGCATCACACATTCGGCACGCTGTGCCATGGCAGCATCAGTTATTTCAGCTCTTGACGGCGTTCCGTTTTTTGTCAGGTTCTCCAAAACCTGTGTAGCCAAAACGACCGGTAGGTGAGCTGCTTCACATATCCGGAATATTTCTTCCTGGATACTTGCAAAATTCTTCCAACCCGTTTCTATCGCTAAATCACCTCGTGCAATCATTACGCCAATTGGAAAAGTTTGCATTGCTTTTAAAAGTATGCGGGGTAAATTTTTAAACCCCTTTTGGGTTTCAATTTTTAAAATGATCCCAACAGTTGCTTCATATTTACTTAATTCATCCAACAATTGTTGTACATCGTTTTCATCATTTACAAATGAGAGATTAACTGTATCAGCATGGGATACAACAAATTGAATATCTTCCCTGTCTTTATCGGTTAATCCGCTGATTTTTAAATCACTTTCGGGCAGGTTTATCCCCTTGTCGGATTTGAGTTTACTACCATCATTTTTCGCATGAGTTATTTTTATTAACAATTCATCTTTATTTAACTCTTCAACAACACCTTCAATTTTTCCATCATCAAAAAAGATGGGTTCGCCCTGTTTAACATCATTTAAAACTTCAGGCAGCGTACATGAAATATGGGCGCGTTTATGCAGGTTGCCATTTTCATCATATACTGCTGACTCACCCGGAGTTGGTTTATTATGCAGGACTAAATATTCATTTGCTTTTAAGGTTATGTATTGTATCTTCGGTTGAAATTCACCCACCTGATGGACATTTATTTCAGTTTTATCCTGTTTAAACAAGTTCAGTTCAGTACCCGACAACACGTAAGCCGAACTAAAACAATATCCCCATCTTCCATAACCACTTTTGCCCCCAATAATAAATTCGATTTTTTTACCCCGTGTATCTGTCAACTGGATATAGTCGTTTTTTTTCATGAATTTAATCCATTCTTCACTTACAGGAATATGTGAGACAATTTTATTGTCAGGTGGCATTAAGTCTGGCGGAGCCAACCATATTTTCGCTGGTTTTGTAACCCGGCCCATCATGTCTTTTTCAGGTTGAATATGAATAATTTTAGGTCCGTCCTGCATGGGTCCTGTCCTTATTTTAGGGCCACCCAAATCCATCATCACCTTACAGTTTTTAGCGTTTTTCTCACTCGACTTATGAACATTGTTGATCATTTTTTCCCAGGTAAACGCATCATCATGAGCGCAATTAATCCGTGCTGAATTTATGCCTGATTTTACCAATCCGTTAACAAGTTTATAATCATCGCCAATAGAACCAGGTAGTGTGACCATTATCCTGGTTCGTCTTTTTTTTGATTTGTAACCAAACAGAAGTTTCGTATTCCGGTTAAGAATTTTTTTACTCTTTTTTATGGAAATAATACCCTTTCGTTTTTCAATTACAGGTTTACCGAGATAAAGATTCAGTATTGAATGAATCGTTAGCAGGCTTCTCATTACATGAGATTCTGCATTCGATAAGCCCGGCAAGCCAAGATCCCTTAACTGATCTTGCAGTTGATCAATATCGAAGCTTCTTAATCCAAGATAATGTATCAGGTTTAAAGCACTTTTACGATAAACAGGGCTTACATGATCAATTTCTCCAACAAAGTTGTTTTCCATTTCCCTGATCTTTTCAATTATTTCTTCAATTTGCAGGCTGATGGCGTGTAATTTATCTGGTTGTATGATCATGGTAATTGATTTTTAAATGTTTATAAAGGCGAGCATAAATGCAAGCACGGAAATAATCATTCCGAACATGAAGACATTGTAAGCAATCCTTAAAAGCTTATATTTTTTCACGAGTACTTTTCCCAACGAATACTGATCTTTTATCATTGTAGAATAAAGATTTTTATCGTTTTTCATCAATTCTTCAATGGCCCATTCATAATCATCGAGTTTCATA
Organism: Bacteroidetes bacterium HGW-Bacteroidetes-16; assembly: GCA_002840975.1. Classification (GTDB taxonomy): domain Bacteria; phylum Bacteroidota; class Bacteroidia; order Bacteroidales; family F082; genus UBA6244. Next base: position 302,169 of record PHDN01000001.1, on the reverse strand, counting down.
TTATAAAAATTACCAAAAAACAACAGATTTACCTTATTTTGCCGGATATCCTCCTTCGTGAAGGTTCCGGATGAGATGTTAGGCCTCGTGGAAAGTATAGCGAACACGATCGTGATTAAGGAAAAAAGAAGAAAGATCAATGTAGGTATAATAATGTTGGGCACTTCGTCAAATCGGGTTACCAGAATGGTTATGGTAATTGACATGATAATAGCATTTACCGAGATTAAAATGTTTGACTTATTATCGGCGATGGAGCTTAAATTGATCTGGTTTCGGGCGGTGGTCCTGAACATTGATTCAACACCCCGGGAATAGGCTTTGGGTTTTACTTTTTTTTGTTTTGATTCGAGCATCTTCTTTTCTTTTTTTTGATCTAATTTATAAATCTCCTGTTCGATCAACTGCAGGTTTTTGGCTTTTTTTGGATGGAGTTCAGTTTTGGCGAAATCGGTATGGTAACTGTGTCGTTGAAAAAACTTTTTTGATATCTTGTGAAACCTTCGCTTACTTATTTTTTCACCCGAAAGATTGGCCCATTCTTTTCGCATTTTATCTAATCTTTCAAAATAGTCGTCCTCAGCCAGGTGCATGAGGTCGGCATCGCAGAGCACTTGAGAAAGAATATCTGCTGGCTGCTGCGGAATCCGCGTAGCCAGAATACAATTGGTGACCTGATTAATAATTTGATCATCACTTCCTTGTGATTTTAAAAATTCAGATGCGATTTTGACACTTTCTTCTTCATGCTTCTCAGGAATAATTGCATACCCTACATCATGAAACCAGGCACATAGTTTTACCTGATTTAGTTGATCTTCAGTTAATCCACTTTTTCTTCCAATAATTTCTGACTTTTCTACAACATATTTAGTGTGATCTATGGTATGAAATATCATACTCTCAGGTAGCTTTTCAGCCAGAAACAGGGTAACATAGTCACCTGCCTTCTGAACTATTTTAACATCTATTTTTTTCATTTTTTTTAATTATTATATGATTTGCTGTTTCATTAAACAGGCATTCTTTAATTCTATTTCAGAATTGAAATTTTAATGTAAAATCGATTAAATTTTCCTCATACGATCGGTTATATGTTAATGTTAATGCGGTGAAATCAAATGGAGTAAGCCATATTCCAACCCCAAATCCATCATGCCAGGTTTTTGAATTTTCTCCCTTTACCCACACCCGGCCGATATCGTTAAATATCAAAACACCGGTTTGCCCGTTAAGCAAATAACTTTTAATATTAAATAATTTGTAGCGAATCTCTGTGTTTACATACAACGATTGATCACCTGCAAAACGGTTGCTTCTGAATCCCCTGAGGTTGGTTTCGCCACCCAAAAAATTGGCGTGAAAAAACTCATAGTCCCCAATATTAAGTGCCCCGCCAAAACGAAATGCAAATACAACCCTTGGATCTTTCCTAAAACTCAGGTAAAAGCTTAAATCGGAGCGAACCTTAATAAAGTTCGCCCCTTCTTTTCTTATACTATAAAATCCCATAAGCTCAGTTTCCCATGCTATACCTCTGGTTGGCAAAATATTGTTGTCCCTGGTATCCAGGCTGTACCCCACGTTAATGCCAACATAATTATTTGGCACATAGGCTAACGAATCGGACATTTGTGAATAGATATCACCGATGTACTTGTTTGCCGTATCTGTCAGGTGAAAGTATTGGTAGAATGCACCAAAAGAGTAAGAGAATATATTGTTTACGGTTTGCTGGAGCATCGGGTTTATTTTGGCATATTCATACCTGACGCGATAATATTTTTTATCATCCGTTAACTTTTGGGTATTATTTCCCATACCGAAATAATTGTCAACATTGCGGGGAAGGCTGAGTTCTGCGTTTAGTTTTATGTCAAAAGTTTGAGAAAAGGCAGTAAACAATCCGTTGTAAGTAAACGCCGAAGCACCGGTTTGCAAGGCAACTCTTGCTGATATTTTGTGCGTTGTTGAATCTCTGAAATTAAACCGGTAAATCTTTGCTCCCCCACCTAAAAATACTCCATCATCAATATTATACCCGGCATACAAAAGCGGCATTGTTTTATTGTATTGAAATTGTTTTCGATCGTATGTATTAACTGATTTACTTTTTGATCGCATAAGTTTGGTTTCATTGCTTTTTACAATTTCGTTGTTTTTTCCTTTTCTGTCGTATACGATTGTTTTCTTCCCTAACCCGCGTACTTGTGATTCATCTGCGACTGAATCATTTCCTTTCCCACCAATTATCCTTACTTTAATGCCTTTCTTGCCAGATCCTTTTATCTCAAAAACATCATCTCCTTTTAATCCGTACAGCCTGATCTCTTTTGTTTTCGGGTATTTAAACTCCCGATAGTAAAGCTGTTCTTTGATGATGCTCTTTTTATTGCTTAATGCTGAAACGGTTACCTGTGTATTGCCATTTTGTAGCCGGATCACATTAAAAAATTCCCGTTCATTTGTACCTACCACATCAACAGATTTTGCCAGAAAAGAATAGTATTCTACTGCATATTTATGGAGTAGGTCTCTCCTTGACCTTAATTTACTTTCTATTTCCAGGCCTGATAAGTCGTAAATATTATTTGGCAAGGCCATTATTGATTGATGAATGACCGAATCGGTCAAGTTTTTTTGCATTTCGTTTGCGATAAAAATCCAGTCGTTCAAGTCAGGCTCAGTAATAAACGATCTGTCAAAAAAACGGCTATTAAAACCTAAACCTATCACATCTTTAATGGTATAATCAAATCCCTGGAGTTTCCGTAAGGCCCAGTTTCGGCTAATTATCCACATCCATACGCCTTCATTAACAAAATATACCTGATCGCGGTCGCGAGGGATGGGCCGATAAATGGTCTTTTTATCTTCTTTGAAAGTAGCCCAACGCCATTGGTCATCATGCCGATCCCAATCATTAATTAGAATATCAAATAAGCGGGCTCGGAGAACCGTGTACTGATCAACCTGATGATCGTGGCTTTTCTGGATTTTATCAATTGTTTTTGCTGTGCTGACGATATTTTCAGATCGCTTAAAACTAACAACATCATCTCTGTTATCATCAGGTCGTTCTTCAAATAAATATATACCGTTGGCCAACTCTTCACGATAGATACCCAGACGTGGATCATCAGGAACCCAAACAATTTTTGGATTGGTGTGCATAATATCTGCAGCATCGGCAAGAAGCGGGACAGTAATGGCTGCAAATGGATGTGAAGCAGAAATACCATCCTGTACCACGTCAACAGCTATCGTATTTTGAAAATTTTGGGGAAGTGCTCTTTCTACATATTTGTTTACCGATCGCAATACATATTGTTTACCATTTTTATCTTCCAACCTGATTGACCTGGTTTGCTGCCCCCCACCCCTTTTAATGATTGTTAATCCACCCTTGTAACTTCCTATATCAAACACGGGCAGTTCTACCTGTGCATTCCAAATATCCCGGTAATTATCCCCCATCCTAAAGCGATGAAATTTCCCCTTTTCATATATTTCAGTAAGCCTTTCATTAACTACACTATCCGAGAAATCAAGACCTTGCAATAATATTTCTTTCTTTTCCGGGCTAAATATTGGCTTGTTAAATAACATCCGGGTGTAAACAACTTTGCCATGTTGTGTACTATCAGGACAGATAAATTCCATCCATACATTACCATTTGAATAAAATGACAATTTGCCAAATCCCGGACCTTGATATGCGAAATCGGTTTTTTTCTTGTTTCGGGCGATGTATGTTCCTACGCCTCCCCCGCCACTTATTATGTGATGCAAAGAATCCTTTTCGAAATATTGTAAATTGTGTTCATGGCCTGCGGCATAAATTACATTAGGATAATCACTAAGTATCTTCAGCAGTTTTTCTTTAAATATCTTGTATTGCGGATGGGCCATGTCCTGAATATTCCCAATATATTTTCGATAGCCTGTATAGATAAAACCGGGCAAGGGAATATACATCCACTTATGAACTTCCAACAGTGGAAATATAAGATAGGAAGCCGGAAAGTAACCACCATGTTTACCAACGCTGTATAAAGGATGATGGGTTGCAAGGATGATTTTTTTATCCCTGTTTCTTTTGATTGCATCTTCAAGTTCAATAAATAATTCAGTTTTTTCTGTAAATTCACAATCTACATTTGAACCGTTTAAATCATTCTTTTGAAACCACCATTGGGAATCGAAAATAATCAATGTGATATCATCTGACAATTCAATTTCACTTGGCCCCGGACAGCCATTATCCGGTAAGTAAACATTTTTATCCCCAAAATAATTTTCGATATATTTTTCTTCGTTATTCACAGAATTCCGACCTTCTTGCCGGCCTTGGGCCCAATCGTGGTTTCCGGGTACAAAAAAGATTTCCCCTTTTAAATTATCGAATACATTTAGGATGTATTTGAGGTTTGTCTCATCTTCGGTAAAGTGCCGGTCAGTTGAATCGCGCAAACCAAACGGGTAAAGAATATCACCTAAAACGACAACAGCACTTTGTTTACCTTGTTTTGAAATGTGATTCTTAAGCAGTGTAAGGTTTTCGTTATCGGACTGTGGATATTTGATATCACCAAGCAGGTAAACCGTATAAAGTAATTGGGAGGTATCTTCCGGGAGCGCTTGCTGAATTTTGCTTCCTGGTGCATAATATATTTTTTGAGCCTGAACTAACAGGTAACTTCCCAACAATAAAGAAGTCAGTAATATGCTATGTAAACGGCAGCTCCGGTAATTCACTATAAATTAGTATTTCATCATTTTCATCATTATAATTTTTGCTTTATTCCCATCGCCTTCATTCGATATGTACAGCGTTGCGTTTGCATCAAAGCAAATTCCTTCAGGTTGGGCGTGTGTTTTCGGGCTAAGTTTTACCATTGCCATTAGTTTGCCCGCCCTGGAATATACAATCAACATTTTCCCCACCGATCCCAAAACATAAATGTTCCCTGATATTGGATGCACGGCAACACCCGAAGGCTGAAAAGAAACATCGCCCTTATAAGTATCCAGGTAAGCCATCAGTTCTATACCCCATTGGGTTATTGTATTATAATTTATATTTTTTTTTATTGTATCAAGTTTTATAAGTATCATTGGTTCTGTATTGAGCTTTTTGGTTTCGACATTGAAATTAAAAATGGCCTTAAAATCTTTTCCTTTTTTATGATCCACGAAAGGATGGCCTTTACAGGCGATAAGTAGGTTTTTATTAATGTGATCGTAAGCCAACCCTTCGGCGTCATTTTTAGTTGATATAGCAGTCGAATACTTTTCAACGAGTGGAACTATGTCTGCCAGAAAATCTTTTACCCTGTATAAATTTCCATTGCTTTCCAGAATCCAGGCATCATTTTCAACTATTTCAATACCTTCATAGTCGCCATCATTACCAAATTTTATTTCCCTTTCAACTTTGCCGGTTTGTACATTAAAAATAAAAATAATTCCTTTTTCATCCTGTACCAAAGCCAGCCTTGCATCGTCTATATACCCAAGACCTGAAATTTCCACCAACTTTTTTGGAAGTTCCCAATACTTACTGGGCTTCTCTAATTGATATGGAAACTGATACCCATTACGTTCAAATAGCTTTTGCTGATCAGTGTCTTGTGAAAAAATGATAAAACCCATCAAGCATAAGATCGCTACTATTATTATCCGTTTAATCTGCATCCTTATTCAATTTATAAATGGATATTAATTTCTCACTTCCTTTAATTCTGGATGAACCAAGGACCATAAATACACTTTGTACATCGCTGCTCAGTTGATTAAAAACCTCCTCTGAGATAAGCAGTTGCGTATGATAAGTTTTATTTAATTGCTCAATCCGTGAAGCCATAATAACTACCTTACCGGTAATTGAATATTGCTTACGCACAGATGACCCAATGTTTCCTGTAATTGCTTCATCATAATGAAGGCCAATCCCCAGGCGGGTTTCAGGTATATTTCCTTTACCGGCTTCTTCAGAAACCTTTTCAAGGATTTTAATTGAAGCTTTAACAGCGGACTGGCTGCTATTGTCCAATGCCACGGGTGCACCGAATGTGGCCATAAATCCATCGCCGAGAAATTGGTTAATCACACCATGATTGGATTGTACGATGTCAATCATAAAACCAAATAACGTATTCAGGTAGGCTACTACAGCCTCCGGCTGATTTCGTTCCACGAAAGGTGTAAATTCCCTAATATCCAAAAACATAACGCAGACCTGTTTCCTGGTTCCTGTAAGTTCATTGTGGTTTTCCAGTATGTTTTCAGCAATTTGTGACGATATTTGTTGTCCGAACAAATCAATCACTTCATTTTTTGCTTTGATATTATTCCATGAAATGATCATTTTTTTTCTTATCAAATCAGCAACAAAACCGGCGGCTATACCAACAATTACCATAATCAATCCCTGCCCGAAATATTGTATCCTTGCCGGGCCATTATACAATGGCTCTAAAGTATAAGAATAATACACCGTGATAAGAATGTACTGAAGCGCTGCCAGTAATCCCGTGAAAACAGATAACTTGAAATCGAGCCGTAAAGTTGACAAAACGATGAAAATAAAGTAAGTGAGTGTTGCAGGAGTCTGTAGAATGGTAGTTTGATTTGAGTACTCTACAATAAAAATCAACAACAAACTAAGCAATGAGATTTCCGAAAAACTACTGAAATACCCAAAGAATTTCCGATTCAAAAAGAATACCTTGATCTTTTTGCTTATTAAAAGGTGAATCAGTAATTCATATATGATCAATATGGCAGCAAAAATAAAAATGGCATAAAGTGCCACTTGCGATTCAAACATCCTATGATATTCGTCCTTATAAATTAAATAGATAAAAAGTAACGCGATGGCCTCTATACTTAGCAGCCCGATCAAAATAAACGCGCGTAGTCGCTCACTTTTAAAAATTTCATTTTTTAACAACTCCTCAAAAGACATATCATTATTTTTTTGTATCTGAGTTAGATTCTTCATGTGCTTAACATCTAAATTGATCATTTATATTTTAGAAATATAGATATGTGCATACTCATAAATATATGAAATAAAAAAATGATGATTACAGGTTGATGTATTAATTACCTTATCTCAATAATTCTTACGTGGTTATTCTCAATATTTTCAGAGTTAGTGAATATTCGCTCACAAAGATATGACTAAAGTATCAATGAATGCAAGTTTTTTTAAGATTTTTTCACTGTCATACTAAAGTTTGTAAAAGTTATGTAAAGCTTTGCATAATTTATTTCAGGTTTTGAAAACAGACCTTGACCTACGCCCCATATACCATAAAAAAGACGAAAACACGATGCACACCTGCCAGGCAGGTGCACCTGGGTCTGCTGGCTATTGGATCGTAAACACTGTCTGCCACCAATTAAAACAAGAGGCTATCCATAGTGGATGGAGAGAAGTCGGCCACACCATGAATACAAAAAAACAGTCACAAATTGGCTCAAAACATCCATGATGAAGTCACTCTGATACGTTGTTACTTGCATGTATGGAGACTTTATGATACCCTAAAATATAAATACGCCCCCTTCACAAAGAAAAAATTTCTGCCTTGCCATGCCTATCGGAAGGTTCACCTACCGATTTATCTGCCGAAGGCATGGAGGTAGGTAAACCGGTAGGCGGGTGTAGTACACAAATCTGAACTCGACCATTGCCAATCTATTAAACAGTAATTATTTTTATCGGGTTAGCTGCAAAATAAATTAGAATGTAATGCTTGCATTTTAAGTAAAACCAATTCTATTAATATTGTTATATGATAGTAAACATAATTAAATAAGCCATAAGATTTAATAGATCAATAATTTTAACTATAACAAACATAATATAAAACATTTGAATCTATTCTACAAATATTTAGAATAAATCTAAATTATGACCGCAATCATAAAAAAAGATAATAGAGAATAAAATAGTAATATTTTTACCTCCGAATTCTAATCCTGTTTTTCATGAACGAGAACCTAATGAACTCCATTTTATTGATTGTTGGAATATTTTTGTTTACCATTGGCAGAGCTGATGAAGGTGAACAACTTTTTAAAACAACCTGCGCTGCCTGCCATACTATTGGAAAAGGCAGGTTGGTAGGACCGGATTTGTCGGGGATAAACCAGAAAAGAAGTAAAGAATGGCTGGTTCCGTTTATTAAATCCTCAACAACGGTCATCAAAAGTGGTGACACAGATGCGGTGGCTATTTTCAAAGAATACAACAGCATTATGATGCCGGATAATGCCTATTCTGAAGCACAGATTGTTAGTATCCTTAACTATATCAGCTCGGACAGAAGCAGTGGTGGTCAGGAACAGACTGTAGTAACCGATATTTTAAGCGGGACAACTTTGGAAAATGTCAGGGTCGGGCTTCTGCTTTTTTCCGGAAAACAGTCATTTACAAATGAAGGTCCTGCCTGTGTTGGTTGTCACAAAGTAAAGGATGAAAGAATTTTTAGCAGCGGAACCCTAGCCAAGGATCTTACCGAATCGTACGATATATTGGGAAGTGCCGGGATGGCTGCTGTAATTAAAAGCTCTCCTTTTCCTGTAATGACTGCTGCTTTTATGAATCATGACTTAACTGAAGAAGAAGTGATTAACGTGACAGCCTACCTTAAAAATGTCAGTGAAGAACGATATTATCAGCGACCGACCGATTTCAGCACCACGTTTGCATTTTTTGGATTGGTGGTCTTTGCAACAATTTTTCTTAGTACAGTCCTATTATATTATAAAAGGAAAAAATTTCCGGTAAACCGGGAAATCCTCGACAGGCCTTCAAAAGTAATTAACTAAGCTAACATATTTTTTTATGAGTTGGATTAAAGATTTAATTTCCCCAAAAACCCGTCAGTGGGAAGAGTTTTACCGAAACCGATATCAACACGATAAAGTGGTAAGAAGCACACATGGTGTGAATTGTACCGGTGGCTGTAGTTGGAACATTCATGTAAAAGATGGCATTGTGGTTTGGGAAACCCAGGCACTCGATTATCCTTTGCTCGAAAAATCGTTGCCGCCTTACGAACCGAGAGGTTGCCAGCGTGGTATTTCGTTTTCCTGGTATCTGTACAGCCCAATCCGGGTAAAATATCCGATGATACGAGGAGCTTTGCTGGATGTTTTTAATGAAGAAAAAGCCAAAACAGGCGATGCTCTGAAAGCCTGGGAAAATATACAAAACAACCCGGAAACCAGGAAAAGGTATCAGACAGCAAGGGGAAAAGGCGGACTCAGGCGTGTTAACTGGGATGATGCTCTGGAGATTATAGCGGCTTCAAATATTTATACTACCAAAAAATACGGTCCTGACAGGCTGGTTGGCTTTTCTCCAATACCAGCTATGTCGATGCTAAGCTATGCTGCAGGGGCACGCTTTTTACAATTAATGGGCGGTGTCAACCTCAGTTTTTATGATTGGTATTGCGACCTGCCCAACTCTTTTCCTGAGATTTGGGGAGAGCAAACGGACGTGGCCGAAAGTGCCGATTGGTATAACTCAAAATTTATCGCTTGTATGGGTGCCAATCTGGGGATGACCCGTACACCGGATGTCCATTTCTTTGCTGAATCGCGCCACAATGGAACCAAAACGGTTGTTTTTGCACCCGACTTTAATATGGTGGCCAAATATGCTGATAAATGGGTTCCTGTTCATGCCGGGCAGGATGGTGCCTTTTGGATGGCGGTAGTTCATGTAATACTAAAAGAATACCATCACGAAAAACAAGTTCCTTATTTTATTGATTACACAAAAAGGTACACTGACAGTCCCTTCCTTGTTGAGGTTATTGAACAGGATGGAAAACTTGTCCCGGGACAAATGTTGAGGGCCGGGAAAGTCAATAAGTATAAAGACATCGAGAATGGTGAATGGAAATTTCTGAATATAGATTCAAAAACCGGTGACCTTGTTTGTCCGGGTGGAAGTTCGGGACATCGATGGGATAGTAAAGACGGCAACTGGAACATGAAATTTGAGGATGCCGAAACAGGTAAAACGTACGACCCGATTTTAACTCTGCTTGATAAAAATGATGAAATCCTTCAGCTTAATTTTATTGAATACGGGATTGACGTGATCGCAATAAGAGGCGTACCTGTAAAACATGTAGAAACCGTAGATGGCCTTGTAAAAGTAACAACAGTTTACGACCTTATCATGGCCCAATATGGCGTTGATCGTGGATTGGGAGGCGATTATCCGGCTTCGTACGATGAGAAAGAATCATCCTATACTCCGGCATGGCAAGAAATATTTACCGGAATTGGCCCAAAAACCGTTTTGCAATTTGCCCGTGAATGGAGCCGCACCGCGGAAACAACGAATGGAAAATGCAGCATCATCATCGGGGCAGGGATCAACCATTGGTACCATAGCAACCTTATTTATCGTGCGGGAACAATGGCCCTCATGCTTACTGGCTGTATTGGGGTGAACGGTGGCGGGATGAACCATTATGTAGGACAGGAAAAACTGGCGCCGGTTGATTCATGGAGTTCAATCATGTCAGGTAAGGATTGGCAGGGCCCTCCAAGATTGCAACAAACACCCATCTGGCACTACATGAATTCTGACCAGTGGCGTTATGATGGCAATCATTCTGATTATAATACTGTTCCGAAAAATGAGTTGTCTCAATTGCATTCTGCCGATATGACCGTAAAATCGGTTCGTAATGGTTGGATGCCATTTTATCCTCAATACAACAAAAACAATTTTGAAATAGTTGCCGATGCCGAAAAAGCAGGAGCAAGAACTGATGATGAAATTAAAAAATATGTAGTCGAAAAACTGAAAAGCAAAGAAATTGTCCACGCTGTAGCCGAACCTGATGAAGAAATAAGTTTCCCTCGTGTCTGGTATATTTGGAGGGGCAATGCGATTGGAGGAAGTGCCAAAGGGCATGAATTCTTCTTAAAACATTATTTAGGGACGCACCACAATTCTATTGCTGAAGACGTTGCCGACCAGTTCGTAAAAGATGTGAAATGGCGGAGCGAAAGCCCTAAAGGAAAGATGGATCTCATCGTCAACCTGAATTTCAGGATGGATACATCGGCATTGTATTCCGATATTATACTTCCTGCTGCCTCATGGTACGAGAAAACCGACCTGAACAGTACCGACATGCATTCCTTTATCCATCCACTGTCTGCAGCCATCGACCCGGTTTGGGAATCGAAAAGTGACTGGGTGATTTTCAGGGAAATAGCAAGGGTTACCAGTGAATTGGCAAAAACTCATTTTAACAAACCGGTAAAGGATATTGTCAATACACCCATTTCTCATGACAGTGCCGGCGAAATCTCTCAACGCCACATTAAAGACTGGAGCAAAGGCGAATGCGAACCCATTCCCGGAAAAACAATGCACGGGCTTGTTGTTGTGGAAAGGGATTACACCAAAGTTTATGATAAGTACATCAGTTTGGGACCCAATATGAAAACCGGTCTGGGTGCTCATGGAAACAGCTATGATTCTACTGACTTTTACGAACAAATGCTGAACGATCGTGATCATGTCAGAAAAATTGACGGTGTTGAATACCCTTCCATTTATGAAGATGAGGAAGCAGCCAATGCAGTGCTCCACCTTTCTAGCCTCACCAACGGGGAGCTTGCGCACAGGGCTTATCAAGTTGCCGAAAAGAAAACAGGCCTGGCACTTTGTGACCTTTCCGAAGGAAACAAAAATGTCAGGATGAATTACAAAGATTTGCAGACCAGGCCTCAGCGTTATCTTAACTCACCGGTTTGGTCAGGATTACTGACTGATGGCAGGGCCTATTCAGCTTATACCTACAACATTGAACGGTTGGTGCCATGGCGTACGCTTACCGGCCGTCAACATTTTTATCTGGATCACGAAGGATATATCAAGTTTGGTGAGCACCTTCCAACCTACAAACCATCTCCACGGCCTGAGGCTTATGGTGAGTTGCGGGAGACTGTAGCTACAGGAAAAGCAAAATTGCTGAATGTACTTACACCCCACGGAAAATGGCATATACATTCTACCTATGGCGATACACTTCGAATGCTTACCCTGTCCAGGGGTATGGAACCATGCTGGTTAAGCGAGGAAGATGCCGCAGCACTGGGAATAAAAGATAACGACTGGGTTGAAGTTTTCAATGACAATGGGGTATATTCCACCAGAGCCTGTGTGAGCGCAAGGATACCGAAAGGGGTGTGCTTTGTGTATCATGCCGTTGAACGTACTTATTCAACACCAAAATCACAGGTAAGAGGAGGAAAACGCTCTGGTATAAACAACAGTTTTACCCGAATTCACCTCAAGCCTAACCTGATGGTTGGCGGATACGGACAGTTTACCTACCACTTTAATTATTGGGGGCCTGTAGGTGTAAATCGTGACACTTTTGTATTGGTGCAGAAAATGGATAAAGTCGAATTTTAAAATAACCGAAAAATGGATATAAGATCACAAATTTCAATGGTGTTCCATCTCGATAAATGCATCGGGTGCCATACCTGTTCCATCGCATGCAAAAACATCTGGACCGATCGCAAGGGTGCTGAGTATATGTGGTGGAACAATGTAGAAACCAAACCCGGTACCGGTTATCCAAGCAAATGGGAAGACCAGGATATATATAAAGGCGGATGGGAGATGAAAGGCAAAAACCTGGCCCTGAAAGGTGCTGGTAAGTTCAAAGGATTAAAGAATATGTTTCACAACCCGAATTTGCCTGTAATTGACGATTATTACGAACCATGGACCTATCAATACGAACATCTGTTTGAAGCAGAAGAAGGGGATGATCAGCCTGTTGCCCGTCCGGTTTCATTAATAACAGGGGAGTATATTACCCCAAAATCAGGCCCAAACTGGGATGATGACTTGTCAGGAAGTCAGGAATATGCACGAAAAGATGTGAATTTCAAAAACCTGTCGGCCCAGGAACAGGAAGCCATGTTTCAACTTGAGCGGATGACGATGCACTATCTGCCCCGTATTTGCAACCATTGCCTAAACCCGGCTTGTGTAGCAGCCTGTCCTTCTGGTGCTATTTACAAAAGGGGAGAGGACGGTATTGTACTCATCAACCAGAAAAAATGCCGGGCATGGAGAATGTGTGTTACAGCTTGTCCCTATAAAAAAAGTTATTACAATTGGAACACAGGCAAATCAGAAAAATGCTTGTTGTGTTATCCTCGTCTTGAATCAGGTCAGATCCCGGCTTGTATGCACTCTTGCGTTGGACGTATCAGATATCTGGGCGTCATGTTGTACGATGCCGATAAAATTAAAGCTGTAGCTTCTTGTCCTGAAAGCGAATTGGTTGACAGGCAACTGGAAATTTATCTCGATCCATTTGATCAGGAAGTTATACAAGCGGCAAAAGAAAATGGAATTGCAGATTCCACAATTGATGCAGCCCAGAAATCGCCAGTTTATAAATTTGTAAAAAAATGGGGATTGGCGCTGCCTTTACATCCCGAATTCAGGACATTGCCTAACTTGTTTTACGTACCGCCATTGTTACCAACCATGGCTTTTGTTGAAAACGGTACTTATGAAACGACGAGTGAATCATTTTGGGGAGCTATTGAAAAATCAAGGTTACCGATTAAATACCTGGCCAACCTGTTCAGCGCCGGAAATGAAAAGACAATCGAAGTAGTCCTGAAAAAATTGATGGCTGTAAGGTTGCACCGCAGAAATGTAACAGTTGGCGATTTGCCCGAAAACGAAGTCACGGACCCCATGAAAGAGGTTTCGATGGATAAAGATACGGCTGATGCCATTTTCCGGCTTACTTCTCTGCCTTTATTCAGTGATAGGTTTGTAATTCCGGCAGCTCACCGCGAAGAAGCCATGGAAATGTTGGAAAGTACGGCTGATGTGAAAGGGAACCATGGCTTTGGTTTTAAGGAACCACCTAAGAGAGGCTTATAACTAAGGAAATTTTTTATGAAAAATCTAAATCATTATAAAATATTGGCTAACATGTTCAGGTATCCTGATGAACACAATGTGGAATATTCAGAAGAATTTCTGAAGCTATGTGCAAGGGAATTTCCTGAAAAGGCATATTCATTAAAACAACTCTTTACAGATCACAGCCTGTTGACAATCAGGGAGCAGCAGGAATATTACCTAAAAACCTTTGATGTACAGGCAATATGTTACCTTGATATTGGGTATGTGTTGTTTGGTGAGGATTACAAAAGGGCACAATTGCTTGTAAACCTTCAAAATGAGCATAAAAAAACCGGGATAGATTGTGGCAGCGAATTGGGCGACCACCTGCCCAATGTGCTAACACTTCTTTCAAAAACTACTGATCCTGACTTTGCAGACGAACTTGGTTTCATACTAACCACTCCGGCAATCAGATTTATGCTTACCAGATTCAAGAATATTCCTACTCATTATTATAAGGAAATACTGGAGGTTTTGTATGTATTCCTGCAACGTGATTTTGACGGGAAAGGTTTGAAGGAATATGCAATGCCCGAGGAGGTATTTAATGGTGACAGGGATTTTGTGATGTCCTCACCCAAGTCTGTTATTTGCGATTCATTTTGTCATAAACATAAAACCAACTAATTATGTTCAATAATTTTTTCTTTATTGGTTTGCCCTATGCGGCATTTACGGTGATGTTGGTCGGCTCCATCTTCAGGTACTTAAATTTTGGTTTTAAAGTATCGTCATTGTCCACACAGTTCCTTGAAACCAAGGAGTTGTTTTATGGAAGCCGTCCTTTTCACTGGGGACTGTTGTACTTATTTTTTGGCCACTTAGTTGCATTTTTATTTCCCCGAAGTGTTCTTTTGTGGAACAGTGTGCCTGTTCGTTTACTTATTTTAGAAATAGTCGCGTTGGGGTTTGGCATTTCTGCTTTCTTCGGTTTGTTTTTATTGATTGTGCGTAGGTTAAAGCATAAGCGGTTAATAGTGATTGCCAATAAAATGGATATTGTTGTTTATGTTATCCTTGCGGTTCAGATTATTTCGGGACTTTGGGTTGCCTTTTTTTTCAGGTGGGGGTCATCCTGGTTCGCCGGGACGATGACGCCATACATTAAGTCGATTTTTATGTTTACTCCTGATATTGCCGCCGTTTCAGCAATGCCGCTTGCTGTAAAGATCCATATCATTTCTGGTTTTACAATGATAGGAATCATCCCGTTCACCAGGTTTATGCATTTCCTGGTTTATCCGTTTTCCTATATCTGGCGGCCCTATCAATATGTAATCTGGAATTGGGACCGCAAGACAATCCGAAAATCGAAAAAACTGGTAAATGGAATCAGGTCGAAGAATAATTAGTAACAGCGAATTACAAATTCTAATTATCATAAATCCACAACATGGCATTACCCGAATTAATTGATTTTAAACAGGAAAGGATTAGAACGCTTCATTACACCTGGATTGCGTTTTTTATCACTTTTTATGTTTGGTTCAACATGGCGCCTCTGGCCACTACCATGCTCGAAAACCTTGACTGGCTTACCAAAGACCACATCAAGGTGTTGGCCATTTGCAATGTGGCCCTTACCATCCCGGCAAGGATTGTGGTTGGTGCCTTAATCGACAGGTATGGGCCCCGTATAGTTTTCAGCCTGCTGATGATAGTTATGTCAGTACCGGCATTTTTATTTGCTTTCGGAAATACATTTATTCAGCTGCTTATTTCAAGGTTGATTCTGGGTTCGATAGGTGCCGGTTTTGTAATTGGTATCCGAATGGTGGCTCAATGGTTTCCTCCGAGGATGGTAGGCCGTGCTGAAGGTTTTTATGCCGGATGGGGAAATTTTGGTTCAGCCTGGGCGGCGATGACATTGCCATGGATCGCCATTCACTTTTTTGGCGGCGAAGATGGCTGGAGATATGCACTGGCTATCAATGCCGGGGTTTCATTGGCCTACGGAATAGCCTATTATTTTTTGGTAAAAGATGTTCCAAAAGAAGGTGCAACAAAAGCCTATCATTTTAAAAAAGCCATAAAAACTCAACCCATGACGGTAAGCTCTTACCGCGACCTGGTTCAGTATCTTGTCTGGTCCTTTCCGCTGGTGGGGGCCATGGGAATATTGACCTGGAAAATTGGAAATGTTGTGGTTGATGGTAAGCCTATTTTATCTGATAATTTACTCTATCTCATTTATAGCATCTTAGCCTTGATTTTTGTAATACATGTTATCAAAGTATTGCAGGTGAACCTCCCTATTTTAAAGGCAGGCATACCCGAAAACGAAAGATACCGCTGGGGAAATGTGGCTGCACTCAACAGTACCTATTTTGCCAACTTCGGGGCCGAACTGGCTGTTGTTTCAATGCTGCCGATGTTTTTTGAGAATGTTTTTCGAAACCTGACTAGCAACGAAGGCAGCCTCATTATGACAGCCACTTTTGCAGGGATTATCGCCGCATCTTTTGCATTTGTAAACCTTTTTGCCAGGCCATTGGGTGGATTGCTCTCAGATAAAATGAACAACCGCAAAAGAACGATGCTCATATATATGTTTGGTATAGTCATAGGGTTTTTCTTCATGGCTATTATTGCCAAATACGGAGAAATGGGTGCTGACGGAATTCGGCAACTCAATCCGTTATTTGATGGGATGTGGTGGCTGGTAGTGGCTGTTGTAATCACTATCCTTACTTCGGTGTTCGTTCAGGGGGCCGAAGGGGCAACGTTCGCTATCATTCCCATGATTAAGAAAGAGCAAACCGGGCAAATCGCAGGTATGGCCGGTGCCTACGGCAATGTTGGGGCAGTAGTATACCTGGTGCTGTATTCACTGGTAGATGACAAAACTTTCTTTTATATTCTATCTGCCGGAGCGCTTGCCAGTTTTATATTTTGTTGGATTATGCTTCGTGAGCCGAAAGGCTCGTTTGCTGAGGAATAGAACTGCATATTAATGGATTAGAAATTTTATAAAAATTACTTCCAAAATATAATATTATGCTGAAAATTAACCTGTCGGACTGGAATGTCGAAGACGAGAATTTCTGGAAAAAAACCGGCAGCAGAATCGCAACAAAAAACCTGTGGATTTCCATTCCTGCATTACTTCTGGCATTCGCAGTCTGGATTATGTGGAGCATCATTGCTACTAAAATGAAGGCATTTGGCTTTAATTTTGGCATGATTACAGAAGGCATGAGCCATGAGGAAGTAACCGAAACGTTAAAGGAAATCAATAACCTTTACTATACTTTGCCTGCTATAGCAGGGCTTGCAGGTGCAACACTCCGAATACCAAATTCATTTTTGATTTCGTTAGGTGGAGGCCGGAATGTAATATTCACGACTACCATGTTGCTGCTTATACCGGTTATCGGGGTTGGCTTCGCTTTACAGAATGTAAATACACCATACCTGACTTTTGCCTTTTTTGCAGCACTTTCCGGTTTTGGCGGGGGTAATTTCTCGTCTTCCATGAGCAACATCAGCTTCTTCTTTCCAAAACGGATGCAGGGAACCTCACTTGGGCTAAATGCCGGAATTGGTAACCTGGGTGTTGGTGTTATGCAAAAAGTAATTCCATGGATTATTGGTTTTTCTTTTTTTACTGTTGTTGGCAATGCTGAACCTAATGTTTTTGGTGAGGCCTTATCCGGATTTCAAAATGCAGGATGGGTCTGGGTTCCAATACTTGTGCTGGCGGCAGGTGCTGCATTTTTTGGAATGAACAATGTGATTACAGGTACCCCGAAAATGCCTTCTGCTTTGCAGGGGATAGGAAAAACATTGTATATGACTGCTTTAGGGCTTATTGCAACATTTATTGGAGCCTATTTATTGATTGGTTTGCATTTAAATACCTGGATCGTATTGCCTGTCGTGGTTATTCTTACCCTCGTGCTTATGAAATATGCCACTCCGGGAGATATTAAAACAAACCTGAACAAGCAATTTGCCATATTTAATAACAAGCACACCTGGATCATGACCATTATATACACGATGACCTTTGGTTCATTTATCGGCTACTCGGCAGCTTTTCCAAAGTTGTGCCAGGATATTTTCGTGTTCAGTAATCCTGAGGATCCATCGTACCTCAATCCCAATGCACCTAATTTTTTAATGTGGGTTTTTCTTGGCCCCGTAATCGGTGCACTTATCCGCCCGGTTGGTGGCTGGCTTTCTGATAAAATTAACAGTGGCGCAAAGGTAACAGCCATTAGCACCATGGTACAGATTCTGGCAACCGTTGCTGTAGCCTATTTTGTAGTACAAGCTAAAAACAGTTCCACTCCCGAAGAATACTGGTGGCCATTTTTTGTGTGTTTTATGGTTCTGTTTTTAACCACAGGCATTGGAAATGGTTCAACATTCCGAAGCATCCCCTATATTTTCAGTAAAGAGCAGGCCGGGCCGGTTCTTGGATGGACTGCAGCCATTGCCGCTTATGGAGCTTTCATTATCCCAAACGTATTCGGACAACAAATTCAAAATGATACACCTGAGTATGCGCTGTATGGCTTTGCAGTGTATTATTTAATATGTTTATTTCTTAATTGGTGGTTCTATCAGAGCCCCGGCGCAATAATAAGAAACCCGTAATTATGATCTGTAATAACTGCACTAACAAACGGTGCCCAATCAATATGTACTGCTTACCCGACTGGTTGGCATACACGCAAAATAGTAAATCAAGTCTCTATCTTACCGCAAATTATTCTATTTTCAACGCAGGTGAACTCGTAAAAGGTATTTATATTTTGTGCTCAGGTAAAGCAAAGGTGATGTTGGAAAAAGAAACAAGTAAAGTAGATATCATTCGACTGGCGGGCTCTGGACAGGTACTTGGCCACAGGGGATTTAGTGAAAAAATGGTTTATCCTATATCTGCAAAGACACTTAACGAATCAGAAATAGCTTCCATTTCAAATGAAGACTTTTTTAAACTCGTGAGAGAAAATAAGGACCTGGCGGTTTACATGATGATGTTTTTCGCGGATGAATTATTATTGTCTGAACAGACTTTCCAAATTTCAGGCATGCGAACCTCGCGAGAAAAAGTAGCCTATACATTGGCTAGGGTGATTAATGCTTTTGGTTACGCTGACAATACTACCAGGCAAATTGACTTTGGCATAAGTTTGCATGAATTGGCTACTTTTGCAAAAATTTCGCGAACTAGTTTTTCTCGGACATTAGCTAAATTCATTGAAGAAGGAATCCTGAGAAAACGAATATGGAATTATTATGTTGCTGATGAGGCTGCATTAGCTAGCCTTGCCGGCATGGAAATACAGTAAAAATTGTTGCTGTTTTGGTTATCTCAATTATCAAATAATATCGCATGAAAAGAAAATGTGAAACCTGTACACATTATAAATGTTTCATCAACAAATATTGTTCGCCTGAGTGGAAACCCTTAATCAGTTTTCACAAAACCTCCATGCTTTATCCTGCCGGAGCTACGATATTTTCTGCCGGCGATCCCATTAAAGGGATATTCCAGATTTATTCTGGAAAAATTAAAGTTGTTACAACTGATGGTGAAAAGGAACAGATTATTCGACTTGCCAAAGAAGAACAATTGTTAGGTCATAGAGGATTGGGTAAAAAAATGATCTATCCGGTAACAGCCATTGCCCTTGAAGATTCGGAAGTGACATTTATACCTGTTGATGTATTCTATAGTGCAGTAAAAGCCAATTCAGAGTTTGCTTTCCAAATGATGCTGTTTTATGCCGATGAACTCAATGCCGCTGAAAGAAGGATGAAGTTGACGGCAGGGTTAAAGGCTAAAGAAAAAGTGATTGTAGCACTTATGACCATTATCAGGGCCTTTGGATTTAGTAAAACCGATAATACATTGCTTGAATATACCCCGACACGCAAAGATATAGCAAGCATAGCCGGAACTACCTACGAAACGATGATCAGGGCATTGGGATCGCTTGAAAAGTCGAATATTATCGTTCAGGAAGGCAAGGCTATCAGGGTACTGGATCTTGCCTATCTGGAAAAACATTGTTTGTTGGATTGACAGCATTTGTTCTCATTTATGGCCAGACAGGGTCATTCTAAAAAGCTGAAGTAAAGTCAAAAAATAAAAACACAGTGAAACAGAAAGATTGACAATGATTCGGATAAACCAGCTGGACAAATAATTACTGGTTTTTATCGGAGAATGTTACGTTTTAATCCCTGGTGTACACATGCACGCTGTTAGCTGCTGACGGAAGGTAATTTACACCAAACCAGCAAACCAGCAAAACTACAAACGCCAATCCAAGGAGCCATAGAGCCCAAAGTTCTTTTTGATCATGTTGATACCGGATATGAATATAGACTAAATATACTATCCAGGTTAAGAATGCCCAGGTTTCTTTGGGATCCCATGTCCAATAATGTCCCCAGGCTTCTTTTGCCCACAGTGCTCCAAATAACAATCCTAAGGTTAAAAAGGCAAATCCAATGAACACCAGATTATCTGCTAATGCGATTGTTTTATGACCAGACTTCACGCCTTTAAAATAATGAAACACCAGTCCCTTAATTGCCACCAGGCTACTGGCAGCTAATAGTGCATATGAAAAAATATAAACAATCACATGAGGTACAAACCAGGGACTTTGTAATGCAGGCATCAGTGTTTTGGAATAATTTTCCGGATAGGCGAGGTTAAACCCCAAAAACAGACATGCCAATAGAAGACTGTACACTAGAAACCAATGGTATTTCCATCGTTGGTAGGTGATTAGCCCAATGATTGGTAGAAAAAAACTGTACCACAATCGCGTTTCTCCCAATGTACGCATCGGTGGGCGGTCGAGTATTATCCATAGTTTGAGCAGGAATAAAGTAAGTACAAGTTGTCCTGCAATCACCAAAGCAATGCCCAATTGTTTTACAAGATTCGATTTGCCAATGGCGTTCATCAGAATTCCGATTGTCCATCCCAGTATAGTGAGCAAGGCATAGGTAGGGAAATTTATCCAGGTCATAAGTCAGTAGGTGTATTATTTCGTCCGAACCAGAAAAGGGTTACCGCACCGGCAATCATCATGAATATTCCTGTATATACAAATGGTAACCAGGGGTCACGAACAAATTCGATGACCGAAGTATCTGACCAACGACCCAGTTGATCATCATACCCGACCTGATAGATCTCCCATCCTTTCACTTTGGCAGGTTTATTCACTTCCAACTCAACAGCGGTTGTCTCTCCCTCAGGCGTTAGAATATCAATTTTAGAAAGAAATTTCTTAGGTTCAGGGTAAAACATAATCAACGAAAGTTGGTCGTTAATTTTTAATGCTTCGTAGGAATGATTAAAACTCCCACAACTTACCCAACCCACCACTGTATCCGATTTGTTTTCTGAAATTGCTTCCGCTTTTACCGCCGGGGCGGCACCTGTTTCATTATTAAGATAATAGGTCTCTCCTGCCTTACCCGACTGTTCAAGATAGGTCAACAACCGAATATCCCATCCAAGCATGTTACCTGAAGCTACTGAATCAACAAGCATAACGTTCTTTCCATTTTCATGGAGAATCTTTCCTGTGATATTGTCAACTATCCCAAGTTTTGGTGCATATTGTTCCAGGACAAAATCATTCAAACGAATCGCAACAGGCATTTCCACCCATACATTGTTTTTTTTATCAAATGCCTGCCATTCGATCTCTCCTTCTTTTACCTTCATTTCAAGTCGTTCAACCTTGGTAGCACCAAAAGTGGCTGAAAAAATCACGATCCACAATCCCAGATGATTCAGCATATAACCAATATTTTTTGTTGAAAACGGAATTATGCGTTTGGCAGCGGCAATTCCCAGCACAACCAACAAATAGACTGAAATCAAGAGATAGGGCCAGGAGGATGTGACATGTGACAGACCCAGTTGTACCACCCAACCTGGAGCGGATCCATCATGTTGCATAGTGAGTCCCATCAACAAAGCCATAAACGTAATCCCAGTAACAGCACTGATTGCGGCAGGAATTCCTGAAAGCCACAAGATAAAGACTTGTTTTCTGAAAAATATTCCGGCAGTAAAAATAAATATTACCAACAGCCCTGCGGCGATATTTAATGAGAGGTTAGTGAATTCAGGTACTCCCGTGCCACCGGATGCCCACTCAAGCGCAAAGCCACTGAGCAAAAGCCCTGAAGCGATAAAAAAACTCTCTCTATATCCCCAAGGGTTACTCCATATGGGTTTATCGTATTTTTTTTGTTGTATCATAGGATAAAAAAGAGTCCAAAGAGACAGGTTTTTGTAATAACTTCCCAATAGAAGAAGGGTTATGACTATACAGGATACATAACCTTTCAGTAAATAAATTCAATCAGTTTATTTATTATAGATAACAGGCATGGAAGCCTCGCGCGCCTCAGCCTCTTTTTCCCACTGCGATAACAAATTCTTTTTAAAGGTCTCCTTTTCCTCAATTAATTTCTCCATGGGTAATCCAATATACTCCTGAGCTAAGGCTTTGGTAGTGATGTTGGGATAAGGAACTTCTCCTTTGTAGCCTAATTCAATTAGTAATCGAGCTAATTTAATGCGGCCTTCCTGAGCTATGTTGATCCCACCTGCGATTACCCTGGAGATTTCAACTGGTGAATGGAATGAAGCACCATGTGATGCTGCTGCATAATCCCATCGCCACTGTGCATGACGAATGTCCATCAGAACAGCTTTCATCTGTGCATCGGTAGCTCCCAAATCCCATGCCATTTTAGCCTCAACATGCAAGCGAACACATAATTTTTCGAGTATATCACGATTTTCTATAATCTTATCCTGACGCTCATATACATCATTGATTAATTGTGCTGTTTTTTCTTTGTGACAAACCATACATGAATTTTCTACATTATTCAACGGAGATTGAATATGGTGGTCGGTAAATTTTTTACCCCCTTCACTCATATAGGGCATGTGACAATCGGCACAGCTGACGCCACGTTGAGCATGAACCCCCGTGAGATAAGTTTCGTAGCCTGGATGTTGCGCTTTAAGCATGGGAGCTTTGCTTAGTTTATGCGTCCAATCGCTAAATTCTTTGGCATCATAGTAGGCTTCCATCGCCTCAACACTTTGACCATTGTCCCAGGGGAAAGTCAGATAATTGGCCCCTTCAGCACCCTCCCTGTGTTTATCAAAGTAGTATTCCACGTGGCACTGGGCGCATACAAGTGATCGCATCTCCTGATGGGTGGCCGTAGTGATGTCTTTTCCCTGACGCTGAAAGGCTTCTACTAACGCCGGGCGTGAGATTTGAAGTTCCATGGTTTCGTTGTTATGACAATCGGCGCAACCAATGGGATTAACTATCTCTGCACCCAGTCGTGCCCATTTTCCGGTATAATATGCAGCTACCCCTTCTTCGTTCATTATCCGGGGAACATCCGGGCCTTTACAGGTCCAGCAAGTGGAAGGCATTGGTCCGTCATCAGGACCAGTTGGCCCACCTGTGCGAAGGGTGTTACGTAAATCTTCGATAGCATACGCGTGACCTCTTCCCTGATTATAGTCAATGGAGAAACCGTAACCGGCCCACATGACGACCAGTCGTGGATCTACTTCCAGCATATCAATTTTGGCATTTCCGTTATATTTGGATCGGAAATTACTCTCTTTCATTTTTTCGTAAGAGTTGTACTCGGTGGGATAATTTTTACCCCAGACTTCGTTGCGTGGTTCAAATTTTGCAATTTGAACTTCTGGTTTCCAAGTGGTTTGCTGCTCTGCCCTGCGCTCGGTTACCGAAGAGGCCAGTAGACCCAGAAAGAAAACCACGATCAGGGTGGCAAAAAATAGCACCCAATTTAATAAAGGACTTCTTTTCTTATTCATGACTTTTATTGATTAATTCTTGGTTTTAGACTTTAAAAGGTTGTTGATCCATGCGGGAATCGGAGTTTTGGTTTGGGGAATCTGTGCATTGGGCACGGATGAAAGACTGTTTACTCTTCCATGTGGAACTTCGCGATGACACTCCCAACATTTGCGACCTTCGGTTCTGAAATGGTCGAAACTAAGTGATTTGGCAAGCATTTTATTGTCGGTGATGAGCTCATTGTGGCAACGGACACAATTTTGCTGAACAACTTCGGCACCGGCCTCTTTAATCATAATTACCTGGGGTTCTAATCTCAGTGTAAACATGGTAGCATGGCGCAAGCCATCTTTGGCCTTGAAGAAATATTTGTTAAACACATTGTCCTGGGGCACATGGCAGTCGTTGCATGAAGCACGCTCCCGATGAGAACTATGAAACCAGGTTGCATATTGAGGGTTCATCACATGACAGTTAATACATGTTGTAGGGTCGTCGCTTAAATACGAGACTGCATTCGATACATAGACCAGGTAAAGAGCCAAACCAAACAGGATGCCGCTCACCACCACCACGGGTATTCGCCAGGATGGTGGAGGAGTGAGTTTATGAATTATGTTTGACATGGTATAAGGGTTAATTTTTACAGGGATAAATTGATTCTTCTATTCAATTATTTTTTACTAAAGAAGGTTGGCTTAAAGGTAAACATAATCCAGCCCCAATTGTTAGTGTTTTTATAATTACCACCAGTGATTATTTGTAGTGTTTCGGTTCCTAACATTTGTGAGTATCCTCCACTAATATCAAAGATGTTGGTTACTTTGTAAACTACCGAGAAGTCAATTTCTGTACCTAAACCATTGCGATAGTCTTTCCACTCTCCGGTAATGTCTTTTTTTGCCACTGTTGCAGCCGCCATAAAATAATGTGGTACCAGTTTAAAGGTTAATTTTTCGATGCTATATGTAAGTGGCAGGTACAGGTCGATTAACCCATTGCTTTCGTTGTAACTGCCGACATAAAAGTAATCCATCCAGCCGTTAAATTTGTGATTGGTACCGTAAAGTGGTGTAAACGATTTGCCTTTTTCTTCTGTCTGGCCCTGGTCGACGGTTTTTGTTCCTGAGAGATATTCACCACCAATTCCTATCGTGAACTTGTTGGATAGCTTGTGACTGGCATTGGCAGAAAAATACATGGCGCTCAGGTCATTATTCCTGGCATTTTTCCCCACCTGGTAATACGCTGCAACATCAAATGTAAATTCGTCTTTACCATAAGTAAAACGAGGTCCGATCGTTTGACTATAAGCTATATTTTGAGTTAAAGAGTCCTTTGCATAAGCCATGCCATTATTTAATGCAAGAAAACTTAATCCTGCTTTTCCGAAGTTACCGTGATACCAGATATACTGGAATGTTTGGTAACTATTCACTGTGTAGTCTGTCTTAAACAGGCTTTCTCCATTTGCATTATAGGCCAGACCTAACTCGATGTGGTGTATTTTGGATGGGTAATATTTTATAATGGCTGCATCATGACTCCTGGCTTGCTGCGCCCAACCCACATTTCCGAAAATTCGTGAGTCATCGTACACAATCTCCTGACGCCCTACTTTTATCGATAATTTTTGATTAATCATGGCTTCGCCCCAGGCTTCATGTATGGCAGGACCATTGATATCGGAGGTGTTCAGTTGACTTACGTCTCCCCAAACACGAACATCCTGTATTACCAACCCAACTTTAAAATTCTCATTGGCAAAAAATCCGTTTATGCGTGTACGTTGTGAAATAAAAGAGGCCCCGTCGGCTCCGTCGGGGCTTAGTGTTTTATAACCATGGCGATATTCGAAACGTGGACGTATTTCTCCTGAAAGGTTAACCTCCTGTGCAAATAATCCCTCGCTGGCAAATAATAACAGGAAAAGGATTGAAAGATAAAGGCTTAAGTGTTTCATTGCATTCATTTCTATAATATATTAAGTATTAATTTTCTTAAATGCAAAAATAGCAGCTTTTTTAAATAATAAAACGGCCTTATCTAATTTATAAGGAAAGCAAATAAAGGAAAAAAAAGCAACGAAAACAGGGGATGGTTATCAATGAACTATCTATTAGTAACCTTTTGTGAACATATTAAGTGCTCACTGGTAGTTGAATTAAGTTGGAAATGGGATTAGCCTAAGAATCAGTATCATTAGATGAATTATTCACCAAACATTTTAGACATGATTCCTCAGACAAAGGCGTTAGAATTAAGATGAATCTTAAATTTTAGCTAACTCTCTTATTTCGTTTAGTTTTTTATCCCAATCGTTCAAATACAACTCTTTAATCGTTTTTTCAAAACAAATTTGATTATTGTACATTTCAGTAAAAAGAAACCATCTTTGTTTCTCATATACTTTTTGATTTGAGATTAAACCATTTTCAGTTTTTAAGATATCATCGAGAACACCATTGACGACTTGGAAATACAATCTTTCTTTTGACCTATAATAGTAATGGATTGCTGATTTATGAATTCCTGCTAAATCAGCAATTTGTTGAAGTGTAGTTCCATGATATCCGAACAACAGAAAGATGCTATTCGCAGCGTCTAATATCTTAGCTTCGGTGTTTAACTCATTTTTTGCCATGTTATTAGATTTAAAATCTTAACTTTTCGGTCATGATGCCAAATCGGATGACTTCCACTTTTTCATTGAAATAAATGTTGTAATAATCCATTCCACTGTAAAATTCCACAAACAGACCGATGTCCTCCAAAAAGGTAGGATGGTAGAAAAAAGTAAGATTCAGATTAAGCCTGTCTGTTGACAGGGCACTCCGGTCATTGATGTGTCCAAACATCCACATGACCTCAGCTTGTATGGAGATAGCCGGACTTTTTTGACTAAGTGAATTCGAGGCAAGTGGTATTTTATAAACTGACAAAGCATTGTGCCACCTCACCATGCTATATTTCCCGTCAAGCTCCTCCATGGACCATCGCGGGGGATGTACTTCGACAAAAGTGTTAAAGAACTGGGTGGCATTCAAATTTGCATTAAACCTGTTGAATATCAAACCTGCCTGCACAAAGTTAGTGGAAAAGCTCCCGGAGATCAAATTGATACTGCTGTCAGGCAAATAAAAATCGCCCTCCTGTCCGTTGGAATGGTGTGCAATTCGACCAAAAAAGGTGTATTGACTTTTAGTGCGATTGGCCTCAAGCGCATAATAAATGGTAATTTGTGGAATATAGCTGGGAGTGCGCACCGGAGATGACTCTTCCTGGTACATGCGAATGATCACCTGTGGTGTGAGCACGCCCATCAAGCGGGAATTTTTACTTTTTCGGATCAAGAAATCAGGGACAATATTGGCCTCAAACCACAAAGGAGCCAGGTTTCCGATATCGGTTGGAAAAGTGATGTAATTGTTTACCTGGTTTACTTCGGCAATGGCAGCCAGGTTTACCGGCTGAAATTTAGTGTCATCCCTCTGAGCCATTACTTGACGGAATGAAACAAATGCTAAAAACAGGATGAAAATATTTTTCATATCAACGGTATAATGCGATTCCAAAACCCAATTCAATAATGTCAGTAATTGGGATTGAGCTATTCCCCACTTTACTAGCCAAATATAATCCACGTGTGCCTATTCGGGCGTATATAGCGATTCCGGATGCAGGGGTTTTCCGGGCCAGCCATTTGGTTTTTAATTCACCCCCAATAAAAATTCCGGCATTTCTGCCCGGCGACCACCAATAATATTCGGGAGGGTAATGTGAAGGTAGTTTTATCCAATATTCACTTCCAAAAGTATGGTGTATGAACCAACCAAAGTTAAGCGGCAGTAATTGATAATTTTCTGATAATCGAATCCTGACGAGCTTGGCCGTAAATTGTAAACTCACACTTGACAAGTCATCGATTGCGATTCCTTTGGGCACATATCCATAGAAAAAAGTGGCGTCGATGCGCTGATGGACAAAGGTATACCCAACACCGGCTGACAAAAAACCAATCCCTCCTGCATATTGTAATTTCACATAATCGGGCAATAGCCAATCGTACTTTCCAACATGTGATTGTGCCTGCGTATTGTTAATGAAGATCAGTATACACAATAATAAAAACCAATGACTAAAATGCCTCATTTTCAACATCTATTTTATCCTGATAAATTTTTACCAAAGTCATCATCCGGTGCTCCACACCATATACATTAACAAATGGAATACTGTCGGCAGTTGGATAATAGACCTCATGATGGTGTTGGTGACCATGAACAGCCATAATGACGTTGTTATGCGCAGATAGTGTCTGATAAAAGCCCAATTCTAATTCCGAATCAAAACCAATACCTGGTGGCATATGAAAAACAACAACTGCCCTGGAAAAATCTTCCGAAGGAAGTAGTTGTTGAGATAACCACTCAAGATTGGGCACATTGCCATTGTATGCAAATTCAAGGCTGTTCGTATTGAGAAATACAAATTTAATGTCCTGATATACAAAACTGAAGTCAACATCACCAAACATTTCTTTATAAGCCTCTAAACCGTTGCCAACCAAATCATGGTTTCCTATTAATACCAGGTATGGAACTTCAAGATTTAACAAATAGCCATTTCCCCAAAGGTATTGCTTCGGCAAGCCAAAATCAGCGATATCGCCAATGTGAATTACAAAATCAATGTTGGGAAATGTGTTGACTTTGTCAACAAAGCAACCCAATTCATCAAAGTCATTGTGCGTGTCGCCAGTAAAGGCAATTGTGATGGTATCGCTTTGGTTTGTCTTTAATAACCTATCCAGGTTGGTTGCATTAACACCTTTATTTTCACTGTCAAAATCAATTTGATATGGCGAATAATCAAACAACCCCTCACATGAAATAAGGAACATTGTGCTAAAAAGCAATATGATTTTAAAGGTTGTTCCCATACTTTTTGATTACAAGTAAATAATACTGACCAATATTTCTTTGTCGCCTTCCAAATCGAAGGATGCTTTGCGAAAATTGGGACGATTGAAGATACTTATCGACTGATAGTTGGAAAAGCCAATGCCCTCTTTTGGCAAGACCATCCCCTTTTTTATTTTACCATCATTGTCTTCATCATGCAATATGTTTACAGCGTATTTCCCCTCTGGCAGGTTCTCGAATGTTACAGATGATGCCCCATTTACAATTTTTCCGGTCAGCATCACCAAATACTTTTCGTAGTGCTCATCGGGGAATGCATCATTTTTATTATACAATGCAAAAACTACCGAACCTTCAGAGTTGCGAAGTCCATTCACATCGACTTTTAACGAGAATCCTGTTACAAACGCCGGTACTTTAAATGAGCTAAGGAGGATTATTAAAAGGAATCCAATAAGAGGCAAACTTTTTTTGAATAGCAATTTCATAGTTGATCGATTAAGTTAATTTATTTTGATTTTTAAATATTCTGTTTTCAGTAAATGATTAATAACTCTAAAAGTATTTAGCATCAGCCACATACACTGAAAGTTACAAATTGGCTTTCAATGTAATGTTTCCTATTTCTTGTACATATTGGCCTTTAAATTCAGCCGTTCTTAATTTTTGGCTTAAGGAAATACTGAATTTTGGCATTTCGAAATTCAGACCCACATCATACAATACGGTTAGTCTTTCAATTTGATCCTTATCCAGTGTATAGGCACCGGTTTGGGCAGTCATTTGGTATATCAATCCTCCTTCCAATAAAGCATTGCTTAACACAACCCTGGCGACAGGTCTCATAAAGACATATATTTGAAACTTATTTTTAGGAGTGCTTTGTGAATTGGAAGCACCTTCAAAGTAATTATTAAATTTCCCTATCCTTAGCATAAAACCCAGTCCTGCCGCATTATATAGTGTACCACTGAATGTTTCAACCACACCCACCAGCAATATTCTTTTCGAAGGATTTAACAATTGTTTTTCGATGATGATGTTATAATTTAGTATGATGTCGTTTGCCACCTGGTTGTCCCAGCCTTGAGGAATGGTATAGTTCATTGCGCCATGAATCCAGGTTTGGCTTTCATCGGCTAAACTCCAGGGGCCTATCACACCCAAAAACATTTCTGTTGTAATCTTTATTTTTTCAATCGGGTTGATTGATTGAAGGGAGTGTATGGCATATAAAGCCCCGGCATACGGTCGATCGCCATATTGAATTTCAGAAATATCAATATGTTTAGGTGTAAACATAAATTGAGCCAGGCCCCAACCGTAAACATTGTCATTTTCCGATATTTTAAGCAAGAGGAAAGAGGGGAATTTTGGTTTCCGTTGCTTTGAATAAAAATAATCGATACGTATGCCATTGGTAAAATACCTGTCGGTGCCGGAACCACGAAAATTTAGAAAATCATTGTCTAAATAAATGCGAAAGGTATGCGGTTGATTTGCTAACTGTCCTGCCATGTTATTACTCAATTGGAACAGCAATAGAAGAATAATAAATCTTAAAATTTTCATAGGTAATGTATTTTTAAATCACACCGAAAACCATTCATTAACTCTTTCGATAAAGGAAACCTCCCTTTATGCTTTTAAGTTATTTTACCTTTAGTTGTTTTCTGGCGAAACGTTCTTTAATGCTATCAACCACATAGTAAACCATCGGGACTAAATAAACCGTTAAAATCATGGACGACAGCAAACCTCCGATGATTACCCATGCCAGGCCGTTTTTCCATTCGCTGGCTGTACCTTTAGCCAATGCGATTGGCAACATACCGATTGCCATGGCGAGCGTAGTCATTAAAATAGGGCGCATCCGTTCTTTGCCTGCAATGATTAAGGCCTCTTTAAAGTGTTTTCCCTGAGCTTTTAGCTGGTTGGTAAAGTCCACAATCAGAATGGCATTTTTTGTGACCAGCCCCATGAGCATGATTAATCCGAGTTGTGCAAACAAAGTCAGATGGTTTAGCGATAAGTTTAAGGCCAGGAAGGCACCAATTCCAGCCATCGGTATGGCAAATAAAGCCACGAAAGGATAAATGTAGCTGTCATAAAGGGCTACCATGATCAGGTAAATCAGTATAAATGAGATTAAAAGAACCGAAGCCAAAGCCCCGAAACTTTCATTTTGCGTTTTGATATCGGCTCCCCAGGTTAATTTCACCCCTTCGGGCAATGGTTGTGTTTTCAGAAAGCCAATTGCTTCATCCGCAAGTGTTCCCGATGGCCTGCCAAACGATTCGGAAGTAATGGTTACAGAAGGTTGCCGGTCCAATCTTTCGAGCAACGAAGGCGAATTGTCTTGCCTGACTTCAGCAAATTGAGACACTTCAATGGGCACGTTCATTTGGTTTACGATGGAAATGCGTTGCACATCTTCGTAATTTTTTCGATCAAAATCATCCAGCCATATCCTAACCGGGTATTCTGTTCCATTTTCGGTTAACGTGGCATCATCGTTTCCGGTAAAGGCAGTCCTTAAATTTAACCCGACATAAGCCGTTGTTAATCCCAACCGCTGCATCTTATCTTTGTCGGGGATCACCTTGTATTCAGGACTTCCTTCTTCTACTGATAACTGAACATTATCGGCACCCGGTATTTTCTCAATAGCAGCTTTTAGTTTATCCCCGGTTTTCATTACCAAATCCAGATCGCTTCCGCTCAGGGTTATTTTTATGGGTGCCTGTTTGGGCAGTAAGCCAAGAACGGCCATTGAAAAGTTTACTCCTGAAAATTGTTTTTTCAGCTCTTGGCGAAGCGATTTCATAAACGCCTCAGTTTTGATATCCCTTTCCTTTTCCGGCTTTAATTGAATGGTAAATTCAGTTAAATTGGCTGAGCCAACCCCCAAACTTCCGATACCTGTACTTGGACCGGCAATGTTGCTGAAAAGTGTGGCTACTTCAGGTTGCTGAAGGATAAAGTTCTCAACCCGTTGAGTTCTGATATTGTTCTCCTGAACGGTGGTTGTTTTATCATATTCCAGGTTCAAACGAAACTTGCCCTGGTCTCCGGTCGACATCATTTCTTTTCCGATAATGCCTTGTTTCATCATTACCCCGGTCATTACCAAAAGGAAAATAACTATTCCTGTAAAGATGAGTTTATGGCTAAGCACCCATTCCAATTGATGGCCATACCAATCGATGAATGCTGTTAGCTGTTTTTCGAACCAAAGCAGAAACCGGTTCACGAAATTGGTGGGTTTCAAGTCTTCCTTTTTGCCGATGCGTGAAGCCAGCCATGGTACCAGGGTAAATCCTACCAATAAGCTGGTAAGAGTGGAGGTTATTACCACGATGGAGAATTGTTTCAGCATATCGGCCACAAAAACCTGCAAAAACAGAATGGGTAAGAAAACAACCACGTCAACCAGGGTAATTGAAATGGCTGAAAACCCAATTTCCATGCGCCCTTCCAAAGCCGCGGTTTCCTTGTCTTTGCGCATATCGAGGTGTCGTTGAATGTTTTCCAGAATCACGATGGCATCATCCACCAGAATTCCTATAATTAACGACATGGCCAGCAAGGTCATCAGGTTTAAGGTGAAACTCATCAGCCACATCACGGCAAACGCGGTTATTAATGAGGTCGGGATTGCGATTAGAACAATTAAAGAGTTCCGGTAGCTTCGTAAAAACAGAAACATAACCAGTGAAACCAGGATTACCGCTAAAATCAGGTCAAAAACCACTGAATTAACTGCCGCAATGGTCATGTCGGTTGAATCATCTGCTATAATAAATTTCACCCCGAATTTTGTATTGGCATTTTCAATTTGGGTAAGTTTTGCATGAACTAATTTTGAAACTTCCACCGCGTTGGCATCGCCTTGTTTTTTCAATAAAAGACCTATTCCGTTTACCCCGTTGTACCGACTTACCGAACTTATTTCTTTCACTCCATCTATAACAGTCGCCACATCTTTTACATAAACCGGCATTCCCGGCGCAGGCATGGCAACCTGTACATTCCTGATGTCGTTTACGGTCGAGAATTTTCCAGTCAGACGGACAGAATTACTCTCTTTATCGGTTTGTGCTTTACCGGCGGGCAAATCAATTCCTGAGCGGTTAATGGCCTCAACCACCTGGTAGAGCGATATTTTATACAGTTTCAGTTTATCCTGATCGGCCTTTACCTGAATTTCCCGTTCTTCTCCGCCAAGCAGCGTAATTTCAGCCACCCCTTTCAATTGTTGAATTTGTGGCAGATATTCGTCCTTCATTTTTTGATAAAATTCAGTTGCAGGCAGGCTACTTGTTGCACTGATCGAAATGATTGGCAAATCGTTGGGCGAAACCTTGCTCATCACCGGACTCAAAATGTCTGCCGGAAGATCTTTTTTAATATTGTCGATATACCGCTGGGCATCCTGCATGGCAATGTTCAAATCGGTTCCATATTTCAGGTTGGCAATAATAACTGAAGCGTTGGGCATCGACTTGGTTTCCAGGTAATCGACTCCCTCGAGATTCGACAAGGCATCCTCTATTTTCCTGGAAACAGAAGTTTCCACCTCATTGGGTTCGGCACCCGGGTACATTGTTTTTATTACTACCACCGGCTGGTTGAAGTCTGGCAACAGTTCATACCCCAGGTTTGTAAATCCAATGATCCCCAACAAGGCAAATACACTGAAAAGAACGATGATCAGCGATGGACGATTGATTGCTATTTTTGTAATGTTCATGATACTTAGTTGCTAATTGTCACATTTGCGCCATCAAAAAGATTGATAAACCCGTTGGTTATTATTACATCGCCTTCGGTTAAACCACTTGAAACCTGTACTTTATTTTGAAACCGGGTTGAAGTAGTGATATCCTGCAGCATGGCTTTTCCATTTTTGACCAGATAAACCTGTGGTTGAATGTTTGTTCCAACGATAGCAGAAGCCGGGATAATGATCGACTTTACTTCACTATCGTTTTTCATCCCGATCGGGAGTACTTTCCCAAACATTCCTGATTTGATTTTTAAATCGGCGGTATTGTTTACCGAAAGTTGTACCGGAAAACTATGTCCCATATTGGCATTGCTGCCAGTCATGGTCACTTTTCCCGACAACACCGTTTCCGGATAAGCATCTGCGGACAGCGCGTATTGTTGATTGATTTCGAACTGACTTAACTCCTGTTCGGGAACATTTACAGTAAATTTAAGGCTTGAGATATCTGTGATCTGTAGTAACGGGATACCTGGTGCGGCAAAAGCTCCCTCTTCGCTTAGTTTTGCGGTAACGATTCCGCTGAAAGGCGCTGTAATCGTCGTTTTATTGATTTGCTCTTTTATTGTAGCCTGCTGTACTTTTGCTGATTTTAAAGCCAACTCGGTCTTTTCCAACTGAACACCCTGAATGGCATCAGCATTGGCAAGTATGGTATAGCGTTTTACATCGTTTTCCAATCCCTCAATCTGAATTTCAACGGTTTGTAATTGCAGTTTCAGCAGGGAGTTGTCTAACTGAACCAAGGCCTGACCTTTTCGGACTGCGCTTCCAACATCCACCAAAACTGAATTTATCTTTCCCTGAAAATCCGCGCTGATTCTTGTTTCTTTATAGGGTTCAAAAGTTCCCGTGTAAGAAATATCGTTTTTAACACTTTCAAGCTTCAGTGTGATGGCCTGCACATTAATTGCCTGCTCTTTATCGTATTGATAAACCCTGTTTACAGTGGTTTCCTTATTTTTCTTTAGTTGAAATACCGTGATGGCTATTAAAGCCAATGCTAAAACTATATATAAAATAATCTTTTTCATAATTGTTATTTATTAATTGTTAATTCTTTAAACGTTACTGAATATGCGTTAAAATAACCTAATGCAGCATTATTGAAGTTGCTGATAGGATTGGCAGGTGATGTAGATTGGTTTATCAATCCTGACCCGCCGCTGAGTTGACTTAGCGTTCTGAAATAATCGTAAACATCTTTGTCGATGACCTGAAGCGAAATAACTACATCATCACCATAATTTATACTTGTTTCATCTTGATATTTTGACAGTAAGGGGTGGCTAATAGCATTTCCATCTTGTAAAAGGTCATCTTCTACATAAATGGTCGTTTGTGAAATATTATTGATAGTTTTAATAAAGCGGTAATAATTTGAGATGCCCTCAGGGTCTGTAAAACCCACACTTATAGTTTTTTTACTGCCATTGTGTGTTGTTTCAGTAACAATAGTCAGCGTATCAATATTTACCGGTGCATGCATGTAAGATGTTGCAATATATTCTTTGTCGTTTGATAAAACTTTTAATGTGTAGTTCCTGTTACAAACACCCTGTATGGTTGATGTTACATAAACTCCGGAGGAAGTTTCTGTAAGTGTTTCTGAATTTCCGATATTATCGCTAATTGTAACAGTTGCACCGGAAACAGGAGGGAAATTATTAACATCGTTAAAATTTACGGTTTGAGTTATTATAACAGTATAAGGACCCTGCAAATTTGTTATGTTTCCTTCAATAACAATTTGAGGTTCTTTTGAATTTAGGTCGATCTCAATAACTTTCTCACAAGATGAAAAAAATATGCTAAGCCCTACCAGCAGCACGAAAATTGGAAGATATTTGTATTTTTTCATTTTTATTAAAATTTAAAATTGTAAGTAATTGAAGGCACCCAACGAAACAGCGTAGTTTGAACGGCTTGTGTTTTTGCAGGGTCGTCCGGATCTTGTTGAAATGTAATGGTATAGGCATTCTCACGTCCGTAAGCATTGTAAAGTGAGAAATTCCACGATGATTCAAATTTTTCAGTTTTTTTTCTTTGCCAAGTTACCCCCAAATCGAGGCGGTGATAGGTTGGCATGCGATAACCGTTTCTTTCGGTATAATAATTCACAACAGTACCTGCTACCTGGTATTTTCCACTTGGAAATGTTATAGCGTTACCCGTATAATACACCCAGGTTGCCGAAACGGTCCACGCCTTTGAAACTTCATATATTCCAACAATGCTAATATCGTGTGTTCTATCTTGCTTGGCCAGATAATATTCTCCGTTGTTAATGCCATCAATTTTTTTCTCGGTTCTTGAAAGAGTGTAGCCAATCCATCCGTTTAACTTTCCATATTTCTTTTTTAGAAGAAATTCAATTCCATAAGCCCTACCCGTTCCGAAAAGCAATTGAGATTCTGCAAATTCGTTAAAACGGAGTTCTGCCCCGTCTTTGTAGTCAATTTGATTTTGCAAATATTTATAATACATTTCAGTAGAAAACTCTAAAGTATTGTGTTTAAAATTTCTAAAATATCCAATTGAAAATTGATCGGCAATTTCGGGTTTTACATTATTACTACTTGGTATCCATAAATCTGTTGGATTGCCTGATGTGGAATTTGAAAGCAAATGAAGGTTCTGAGTATTTCTACTGTATGCAAATTTTAAAGAGTTTTTTTCGTTAAGCACAAAATTTGCTGCAAACCGGGGTTCTATGTTATAATATGTTTTCACAACTTCGTTTGTGTTATACGATGCGGTATCAGTTATTTCCCCTTGTTTATTATAAGTATAAAAATCTCCGGGACCTAATGAGCTAAAAGAGGTTAAACGAACTCCGTATTCAAAACCGAGTATTTTAGATGGCTTGAACTCATGACTGAAATAAATCGCATTTTCTAAAGCTTGTTTATATTTAAGATTTAACTCGCTTAATGACAGATCGCTTTTTGCAGTTATTGCGCCGGGAATAATTTTATGATAAATGGAATTAAATCCGAATTTTAACTTGTTTTTTGTATTTGCAAAATGCTGAAAATCTTGTTTAAAATTATAATCCTGTATCCTTGATATTATTTCGCCATCGGCACCGGCAAGTGTTGTATTAATGTTATAGTCATAATTGCTGAAAATTAGCGATGTATTTGAAAAGGTTTTATTGTTGACGATATAATTCCATCTGAAAGTGCCTGTTGCGTTTCCCCAATTAACTCCCATTTGGTCGCCAATGCTGAGTATATCTTTCCCGAAATAACCGGAAATAAATATTCTGTTATTATCGTTAATTCTGTAATTTAATTTAGCATTTATATCGTAAAAATATAGTTTACGCTGACTTATTACACTGTCTTTTGAAAGTTTCAGAAATAAATCGGCATAGGACCTTCGGGCACTGATTGAAAACGAACCTTTGTCTTTAACAATTGGCATTTCAACTTTTATTCGCGAGGCAATTAATCCTATTCCGCCTTCTACGCCAAATTTTTTATCGCTTCCATCTTTGGTTCTAATATCTAAAACCGACGATAAACGCCCTCCATATTCGGCAGGTTGTCCGCCTTTGTAAAGCGTTACATCTTTTATTGCATCAGCATTAAATACCGAGAAGAAACCCAAAAGATGCGAAGCATTGTAAACCGTAGCTTCATCAAGCAAAATAAGATTTTGGTCGGCATTTCCGCCCCGTACATAAAATCCACTGTTGCCTTCTCCGGCAGTTTTTACACCAGGCATTAGTTGTATGGTTTTCAGAATATCTTTTTCACCAAATATGACAGGTATATTTTTTATCTCCTGAATATTTATTTTTTCAACACCCATCATGTTTTTGGTAATATTCTCATCCTTTCTTTCTGAAGTAATGACTACTTCATCTAATTGTGCTGAATTCTCATATAAAATAAAATCCTGTCTTATGTTTTGATTATGTGATATTTGCAACGACTGCGATTCGTAACCTATAATCTGTACTGTAAAAGTGTATATTCCTTCCGGTAACGTAATAGAATAGAAGCCGTAAGCATTGGTATAGGTTCCAATTGTTTTCATATCCTTTACATATATTGAAGCACCAATTAATTCTTCACCATCTATTGCATCTTTTACATACCCGTTAATGGTGTAATTCGTTTGTGCATTCGCAAACTGAATTAGTAATAGAGACCCTATTAAAGTATATACACCACTTTTTATTTGCATACTTATTCTTAATCGTTAGTTGATATGTTTCCTGTCAACTTTTTTAATTCCAAATCGGCTTTCATGTATTCAATTATGGCTGATAAATTGTTTTGTTGTGCCTCTCGCAAAGCATTGTCGGCCAATAGCACATCGGTTAAATTGGCGATACCTTCTTTTTGCTGTAAAAGCGATTGTTCATAAACAGTTTCTGCTAAATTGATTTGCGATAAAGTATTTGCTATTGTTTTTTGGGTAACAGTTCTGCTACGGTTAGTATTCTCAATTAGCATATTATTTTGGTCTGTTACTAAGCTTATTTGCAACTGGCTATTTTGAATTTCTATCTTTTTCTGATTAATTTTTCGATAGGTAACTGTTCCGTTAAAAAGAGGATAAGAGAGTTGAACACCCACAAAACTTGTTGGGAAGAATTTTAGAAAATCATTGGGCTCTTTATCATAGCCAAACCCTGTTTGTCCGTAGCTTCCATATAATGACACAGAGGGTAATCTTGAATTTTTTAATGTTTTTAACTCGCTGACTAAAATGCGCTTTTGCATCGTTGTAAGCTGCAAATCAACCGTTGGTAAATTTGAATATTCAATATTGCTTTTGAATTGAATATCTGTTTCAATTTGTATGTTTTCATTGATTGTTATTCCCATTGAGAATTTCAAAGCATTCATCACTTGCTCGATATTGTTGGAAATAATATCTTTTTGAGTTTTTAATTGCTCCAGTTGAAGCTCCACTTTTTTCACATCAGTCCCCTTAATCATTAATTGCTGATGCAAGAGCTGCAAGTTTTCGAGAAGTTTAGCTGTATTATCAATGTTGCTGTCAACAAAAGCCAACTGATGTTGTAGAATCTGGATGTTATAATAAAGGTTCGAAATTTCGAAAAAAACCTGTTCTTCCGTTTTTCGGTATTGTAATTCGGTTATCTCAGCAGCAATTTTAGTGGTTCTGATACCACCATATATTTGAGGGGTGTACAAAGGCATTGCTACCTGAATGGAAGCACTTATGTTATGAGGGACACCAAACTGAGCCTCCCTGAATTTTCCCTCAGGTGCCGTTGGATCAAAGGTCGACATGGGCATAAGCTGGTATGGCAAATCAATAAAATATTTGTAATCTCCTACCATATTGACTTTGGGAAAAAGATTTGATATGGCTTCTTTTTGTTTTTGTTCGCCAATAGCCATGTTATTTCTGCTTATTTGAAGATTTTTATTGTGTACTTGTGCGGTATCAATACATTGTTCCAAAGCCCATGTTTGGGCTTGTACTTGAAAGGTTATCACCATCACCAGAACGAATGATAACAACCACTTATACGGGTGAATATTCGCTAACTTAGCGTTTAAATTTTTTTTAACTTTCATTTTTTATTCTTTTATTGAGTAAAAAGGAAGCTGTTACAAATAATAGTGTTAAGGAAATCCTGAAAACCATTGCCCAAATTGTTTTAGTTTCATAAATACCACCGGTATTAATGTGAACGAAAAACCCAATAAAAGCTATGATAAGTACACCGGCAGAAATACTTAGAATTTTGGTTGTCCAGATTTTTTTTAGAATAATTCCATAAACTGCTAATAGGTAGAGTATACTGCTAATAAGATTTGCAATCACTACAAAGAGTACATAATTACCTTCTTTAGCCCTGATGCCGAATAAGTCAAATACTACCGAACTGCTTAAAAATAGCGTTATTAATCCGAAAGCAGTAATAATTGATGCGACAGCATACCGAAATCCCGTTTTTAATTTCATAATTATTTGGTTTGCGTTGTTGGTTTAGGTGCTTTTACAACAAGTATACGAGCTACAGCATTTGAATTATTATAAAGACAGTGTATTATGTTCTTTGGGCTTTCAACCAAACAATCAGCTTGCACTTGAACCTTTTCGTCCCCAACCAATACTTCAGGGGACCCCTCCAAAACATAAAAGAATACATCGACAGGGGTAATGTGTGGTTTTAGTGCTTCTCCAGGATGCAGGGTTATGTGCATGACTTGTGCCGAATCTTTATCATATAATTTACGAACATCCAGTTTATGGGGAGTTTCAGCAATTTGTGTCTCTTTTACTACATTTATTTTCATAATCTTATATTTAGTTTTTAATTAGTATCTTTATTGAATTGATAAACTCCGAACCTTTTTCTGTCAGGTTGAAGTTATAATTTGCCATGTGCCATTGTTTCACAAACATTCTCAACGATCCCATAATCATTACAGATAAATGTGAGGCTTCAATGTCAGCTCTGATTTCGCCCCTGCTTTGCCCGGTTTCAATAATAATTTTAAGGCTTGCAATGTTTTTTTCCATTATTTCTATCACTTTGCCGGTCAGCTCTGCCTCGTTGCGAAAAATCTCTTCTGAGAAAATAACCGAAACCAAAGATGGTGAAGTTGAAAATTTTTTGAAATGATTTTGAAACAATTTTTCGATTTTAAGGAGTGCATTTTCATTTGAATCTAATTGATTCGTAAAGAATTGCTCTGTGTTTTTCTTGAAAAAGTCGAGAATTGCCAATAATATTTGAATTTTATTTTCGTAATGACGATATAGAGCCGACTCGGCGAAGCCAATTTTCTTCGCAAGGTTTTTTATAGTTAGAGATTGTATACCACTTTCTGCGATTATCTCAAGTGACGCATTTATAATCTCTTGTTGTCGTTCTGTTATATCTGTATTCATTTTAATAAATTAAGTGAGTGAATATTCGCTCACAAAAGTAAGCCATTTAATCTGTATTGATCAAATATCTTTCTTAAAATATGTTAAAATATTTCAAAAGGTGTTGGAGAAAATGGCTTTTAGATTTTGTCGAAGCATTGGTTTCGTGCGTCGGACTTAGGCAAACCCGCCTGCTGAACGGGCAGGTGTGACATTGTGGGGATTAATATATTATGGTATTGTTTGTAAGGGTTTGTTTCTTTTCTAAATATATCTTTAATAAGGATTGCTTTGAATGGTTTTGGATGATTATATTGCTGTCATTATTTTGATTAGAATTTAACATGACAAAGAAAGAATCGATGGCCATATTACTGGCTTGTAAGAAGCATGGGATCTTTATGACTGTCAGGAATGAGGGGGATGATCACCTGGTTGGTTTTTTAAATAAACATGAAATTAGAAGCTTTGAGGTGGCAAAGTATATTACCAACGGATTGGTCATTGAAAGTAGATTGAAGAAAGAACTCACGGTGGTTCTAAAACCTGAGGCTTCTGTTGAACCCAACGAAGCAATGTATAGAAGTTCGAATAAAAAGTTCAGAGGGCCAAATGATGATAATTGGATGGAAAGAAGGCATAAGTTGGAGTGGTGTATCTTGGTATTAACCACTTCATACCCTGCACCCCCAAACTGTAACCACCCGACTTTTTTACTTTCAAACCTGACTTCAATGAGCGAATGATTAGTTCTCCGATTTAAACTCTGTTCCTGGTTACCTTAATTCCTTTGGTTTTTCTTAAAATTCTCGGCCTGTTCAAATATTTCAACATATACTTCATCGCGTTCTACCGGTGGATATCCGAATTCATCGAGTAGCAGAATAAGTCCTACTTTGAGGGCTGACTTTATATCGTCGCGTTTGTTCCAGTCGGGGAAACGGGCCTGGCCATCAACCAATACTTTTACTGATTTTGCCAATTCGATCAATTTGTCTTCGGGATAGATGAAGTCGTATTTTATGCAAAGCTCTTTGAGAATGTCGTAAAAGGCTTTTTCTTCGAAATCAATTCCCAGCTCGTCGCCTGCTGAAAACTCTTTGTGAACCTCCCAAATCAGGTTGGTGAGTTGTTCGGCCATTTCTTCATAGACCTCGCTTCGCAATACATCGGCTTCATCACGCTGGTTGTAGCGTTCTACAAGAACTTGCATCTTTTTGGTAAAATCAATGCCTTTTATCCGGTTGACTTTCTTAATTTCTGCGATGACTTTTGCCAATAACTGCTGGAGCAACTTTATCTTGGTATTAGGCAATTTGATTTTATCAATTTTCGCCAGGTAATCTTCATCAAAAAGATCTTGTTCGGTTTGATTTTCGTCACCTAATTTGAAGATTTCCTGCACGCCATCACTTTGCAAGGCATCTTTTATCATTTCGCGCACGCGGGCATTCATCTGGGCGGTATCGGGAGCATCGCCCTTGGTGAGTTTAAAAACGATGGAACGAACTGCCAAATAGAAATGGGTATAATCTCTTTCGGTTTGTGTTAGTTGTTCACTACCGGTGCATATATCATAAGCTGCTTTTAGCCGTTTTACCAAGCCCATAAACCGGGTTTCGATGTCTTTGGTTTGCTGTGCAAACTCAGCGGCCAAATTGAGTGTGTTTAATTGTTGTATTGTTGTGCCATTGAAATACTTTGAGTTGTCGAACTTATGGAACAGCTTGGCCAACAGGTCTAAATGATTGCGCACAATGATGAGTGATTCAGCAATGTCTTCAAAATTATCCTCATCGCCTTTGTTGTATTTGGCCAGTGCCAGGTTCATTTGCTTTTTGATTCCGATATAATCGACTACCAGCCCTTTGTTTTTGCCTTCATATTTCCGGTTAACGCGCGAAATGGTTTGAATGAGGTTGTGTTGCTGAATGGGTTTGTCGATGTACATGGTGTCGAGAAATGGCACATCGAAACCTGTGAGCCACATATCAACTACAATGGCAATTTTGAAATTTGATTTGCCACTTTTAAACTGGCGGTCTAATTCTTTGCGGTAATCTTTCGTGCCCAGCAGGTCGTACATTTCTTTTGGGTCGTCTTGTCCACGGGTCATAATCATTTTAATCTGGGATGGCTGAAGCTGCAGCTTCATCTCGTTGCTAATTGCGCATCCTGTATACCTATAGGCAGTACTGTGGTTTGGCAAATTTGCCTTTTTGGGATTCTCCAGAATATATTTTATCGTGTTATTAAAATGTTGTTCATCTCTAATAAACCTATCCCAATATTCAGGCATCCAAAATTCTGCTGCCTCTTTAGCTATTCCAAGATTATATTTCTTATCATTAGCCAATGCCCATTTACCTGTAAAAGACTTCCATGACTGAATAATTCTACTCAAATTACTATTGGCCTTTATTAACACATGAACATGGTTAGGCATAACACTCCACGCCAACAAATCATATTTCTCGCCATCGTGATACTTTAAAGCTTCTACAACAACCTGAGCCATTTCAGGATGAGCCAATGCGCAACATCCCAGTCCATTGTCCAACCATTGTTCATATTTTATTCGTTTTTGAATAGGTTTATCTGTATCGGACAGGTTTTTAATTTCATTCTCAACTTTTTGCAATACTTCTTGTGGTAAACTGTCGGCCAATCGGAAGGTTATAAATTGTATCAGTCCTTCTTTATCGCGATGAGGAAGAATGCCTGAATGCCATTCTTCAGGGGCGCCATATTTTTTGGTGAAGGAGGAGGCATAGTTGAATGTATTAAAGGAGCTGGAGCTCCTTTCTCCCAGGTGGGTAATTACATTCTTATA
The DNA here is from genome assembly GCA_002840975.1 of Bacteroidetes bacterium HGW-Bacteroidetes-16. Classification (GTDB taxonomy): domain Bacteria; phylum Bacteroidota; class Bacteroidia; order Bacteroidales; family F082; genus UBA6244. The sequence continues at coordinate 258,902 of PHDN01000001.1, read as the reverse complement.
AAAATCATATGCGATTTCCCTGCTGCTGCATACAAACATGGCTTTGCCTTTGACGGATGCTCCTTCGTTTATCCTGTTCTCGTAATGCTTTACAAAATCTTCTGCTAAAGCTTGCAAGCGGTCGGGATCGCCAAGGATGGTATTCATGGTGGCTGTAGTTTCTTTGCTTTTTTCTATCTGGTATTGGTTGGCACCGGCTTCTGCCACTTCCTGGTAGTATTGCTCAATTTTTTCGAGCTCGCTGTTATTTAAGGCCACTTTAGCGGCTCTGCCTTCATACACAATGCGAACGGTAATTTCGTCTCTTACCGATTCGGTCATGGTATAGGCATCCACCACTTTTCCGAAAACATCCAGGGTAGCATCTATTGGCGTGCCCGTAAAGCCAACAAAGGTGGCGTTTGGCAAAGAGTCGTGCAAGTATTTGGCAAAGCCAAAGGTTTTGCTTACTCCTTTCTCGGTTACTTTTATTTTTTGGTCAAGGTTTACCTGGCTGCGATGGGCTTCATCGGAGATGCAAATGACATTGTTGCGGTTGGTGAGCAGTTCAGTATCTTCAGTAAATTTGTGAATGGTGGTTAGGAAAACGCCTCCACTTTGCCGTCCTTGCACCAACTCGCGCAAATTGGCCCGGGATTCGACACTTACCACGGTATTGTCGCCAATAAATTTTTTGGCATTTGTAAACTGTCCTGAAAGTTGGTCGTCGAGATCGGTACGGTCGGTAATGAGAACGATGGTCGGGCTTTCGAAGTGCTCACTTTTCATGAGCAATCTTGTGAGGTAAAGCATGGTAAAGCTTTTACCGGAACCGGTGGCCCCAAAGTAAGTGCCACCTTTTCCATCGCCTTGTGGTTTTTGGGCTAGTTTAATGGTGTCATAGAGCCTTTTGGCAGCATAGTATTGCGGATAGCGACAAACAATTTTCTCGTCCTTTTTTGAGCTATCGGGCAGGTAAATAAAGTTGCGGATAATATCGCGCAAGCGGTTCTGGTTGAGCATGCCCTGCACCAGGGTAAACATGGAATTAATGCCTTCGGCTTCTTGGTTTTTGTCGTGAAGCTGGAGCTTCACGGATCCCAGGACACGTCGCCAGGCATAGAAAAACTCGTAAGGGGCAAAAAACGATCCTGCTTTGTTGTTCACACCATCGGAGATAACGCAAAAGGCATTGTATTTAAACAGTTCCGGAATATCGCGCCGATAGCGGATGGTTAATTGTTTAAAGGCATCGTGTATGGTGGCTTCTTCGCGAATGGCCGATTTAAACTCGAATACTACGACAGGTAAACCATTGATATAAATTATACCGTCGGGGATGCGTTTTTCGGAACCCACAATTTCGAACTGATTTACAAACTTGTAAATATTGTAATCGGAAGGATATTGTTCTAATGATTCTGTTGCCAGGTGATCCAAATCGGGGCCGGCCATTTGCGCCTCTAACCCTTTGTAGTCGATCAGTTCAATGTGAATGTCTTTTTGGTTGCGGTCTTCCCGTTTCAGAATAAAGCCATCGGACAGCCAGCGCATGATGGTTTTGTTGCTTTCGTACAGATCGCTGGAGGGCAGTGTTTTTAGTTGAAGAATAATAGATTTGGCTTCAATCAGGGTGAGGTGTTTGCTTTGGTATTTGGTTAGCAGATAATTGAGTAAATCTTCCTCAATTAATACTTCATCTGCTGCCCGTGTAATTGAATCGCCATGGAAATGAGGAAAGTTTTCGTTTTCCAGCAATTCGACAAATGCCTTTTCTAATTTTTCTTCGGTGAATTTCATTTTTCAGGCTTTCCTAGTTTCTTAATATCTTCCTCTATTTCTTTGAGACTTTGCTCTTTTTCGATTGCTTTTTGAGCGATGGTGTATTTTACGTATTCTTCACCCGATTTCTTCAATGCTTTTTCGTGGCTAATTTTTCCGGCATGACTGAGTAACTCTCTTCTGTTCAATTGCAAAATAACATCCAATCGTTGTATCCAATCGGCCATGTACATGGGTATGTTTTGCTGTGCCATGGTTTCGGCAAATGCCAAATATTGCTCTACCAATAAGCCCAGTAGTTTTATTTCATCCTCATTCAGGTAGTTTTTGGCAATGCTAACGTCCGATTTTTTGATTGCCGTTGTTCCCTTTTTGTCGTACGATTGCATTCCCATGAGTGGCAATGACGCATCGACCCTCCGGTAAACCAACTCTGCGGCTGTTTGCTGGCTGATTGCCCAAAGCAATTTGTTTTGAATTACCTTGAAAAACTCAATTGTCTTTTCGTCTTTGGAGTTGTAATCAATACTGGTAGTATAAATATCTTTTATTTTTTGATAGAAGAACCGTTCGGATAACCGTATTTCCCGAATGCGTTCCTGTAGTTCGTTGAAATAATTCATTGAACTGCCCGACTTAAAGCGGTCGTCATTCAGGGCAAAACCTTTGATAATGTATTCTTTAAGCCTCTGGGTAGCCCATATACGGAACTGGGTGCCTTGTGGCGATTTTACTCGGTAGCCTACCGAGATAATTACATCGAGGTTATAATGTTCAATCTCTCGCTCTACCGCTCTGTTACCTTCCTGACGAACTAGTCGGAAATTCCGACTAGTTCGATTTTGCTCCAACTCTCCTTCTTCAAAAACATGGGTAATGTGCTCGGTAACAGTGCTTCTGCCTTTACCGAATAGCGTTGCCATTTGGTCTTGTGTAAGCCAAACGGTTTCTTCCTCCAGGCGAACATCTATTTTGATGCTGCCATCGGGGTTTTGGTAGATGAGGATTTCGCTGTTCATATCGCCTTTTCTAATTTTTCTTCGTTGAATTTTACTTATTAATTTATTCTGGTTCACTACTTACACCCATCATCATATTATAATGTCCAATGTTCTTTGTATGCTTGAAAATATCCTGAAAAACTTTCAAATATTTCACAATTGTTCCATCGGGAGCCTCAATGTATAAATCATCCGGCAAAGTATGAGAACCTTCATTTACCCAACTTAAAAGCGACCTGCAAATTTCCCTTTCTTCCTGTATTTCAAATTTACCAATTAAAAAGTCATCCCGTTTGCTGCCTAATATGCCAAAGAAATTTTCGAGAATCCGCCTCATTGTATTTTGTATCGTAGTACCCGAATTCTTTTCCCATTCTTTAATATCCCGCCAAAGTAAATCATACGAAGATTGAATTGGGTTTTGCTCAAAATATGATTGTAAAGTTGATGTTTTATGGTTTCTGCGTAATATCCAAAACAAAGGTTTTTCTCCTTTTCTATGCAATCCTTCGTACGAAACTTCTTTATGAAAATATATGTTATGGGTCAATAGTATAACCTGTTTAATATTGCCTTTATCGAGCTTTACTTCTTTTAAAATTTCTTTTATCAAGGTGCTTACGACAAACAATACATTGCTATCCAAACTCGAAATCGGGTCATCAATAACCAGAATTCGCTCCTCATTTACATTATCTTCCGAAGTGCCACCCTTTGCAAGCTGCAAATAATAAAGAAAAGTTATAAATGTTATTTCGCCTTCGCTAAGTGTAGATTCTGCTATTGTACCGTCTTCTCTCTGAATTTTATAATAACCTTCTTCAGAAGCAGGTACAATTTCGAAATTGGTAAACCCATAGTATTTTAAAAGCTTGTTTATTTCATCAATAGTGGGTTTAATGCCGGTGACATTTTTGCTCAGTTGTTTAATTTCAAGTTTTAATTCCTGGAATTCTTTCAGTTTGTTTTTTAATTGTAAATCAATTGAAGCAATGCCTGTTTCAATACCTTTTCTTGTTGAATTGAATTTTTCGATGTCGGTTCTGAATTCCTCAATAATGAATTTCCAAATTGCAATAACCAGCTTGTTTCGCTGATTTGTAAAATCGGTAACAATGTCATTGTGTTTCTTTATTTCAGCATTTGCACTATTTATCAGTTCGGATATCAGGGTAAGTTGCTCCTTTTGCGATACCAATTCAAAACTTCTGCTTGGTTCTTTTAGTTTATTGTTTAAATACTCGGCATTCGTGCTATTTTGGCTTATTAAAGTTTTGAGATTAGACGAAAATTTGTAGTTGTTCAGTTTTGAGTTTTTAAAATCCTTCTGATTTGCTTCAATATTGTTTAATTCATTGATTATATTTTGAATTAAAGTGTTGTATTCCTGTTTTAAAGCTTTTAATGAATTGATGTCGTTCAGGTATGTTTCATCAAAGAAACTTTCAAGCTGGGCTTTAAAACCTTCGGTAATGGTGGGCTGTTGACAGAACGGACAGGTTTTATCATTGGCCTGAATATACGCCCGCCCCTGACTAACCCAATCATTGATATTGAGTTTTTTAATAAGTTTGGCAATATCTACATCAGCTTTACCAACAATTATTTTTTTCCAGATTGAATTGTTTTCAATTTCGATTATCCGGTCAAAATCAATTGTATTTATCGGACTAATATTTTGAGGTACCTCTCCAAATATTGTTGCAGCTTTTTCCTTTAATTCATCAAAGGTTTGAAATGCTTCTTTATTGTTGACAAATTCTTGAAGCAGTCTGTTTCTAAAAAGGTCGCCAGATTTCATTGAACCAGTAAAAGCTTCCTTAAAAACATTTTGATATTTTTTGTAAATCTTTGTCCAGGCAAATTCTTTAAATTCGGTTACAAAAGCTTCTTTTTTCTCGCCTTGTGCATTTAATGAACCTCTTATCTTCTCACCATCGGATTTAATTAATTTGAGCTGTTCGGTTTTGTCATCAATTACCTTTTTCTCGTCTTTTGTTGCTTCACCAAGAGTAAAAACACCTTCTATTTTGCCTTTTCCAAAGTTTTTTTCACGAAACTCTTTATTGTATACCAAAGTTTTAATTGCCTGTGCGTTTTTCCAACTCACCACACAATCTTTATACTTTGTATTAGAAGGATTTTGTAAAAAATTAGCAATGGTTGTTTTTCCACTACCATTAGCACCATAAAAAAAGTTTACCTTTTTTAATCCTTCAATTTTAACTCCTTCAACAGGGTCGAAGGTGGCTATGCTTTTTATGGTAATGGTTTCAATCATGGTTAATTTTCTACTGTTGCCAATTTTGAAAGAAGCAATTGTTTTAGTTCTGTTAGTTTTTGGTTTTCTTCCTCAAGGTTTTCTTTATGTACAATTACGATCTTCAACTTATCATTGAAGGAGCCAAGGATATTTTTGCTAGGTAGTACAACATCAATATCATTTAGAAATGCAGTTGTCATACTTGGTACTGCTGAACCCTGATTTAAAGCCTCGAAATCAAGTTGTTTCAGAATATAATATGCGTAATATCCGTTTGCTTCATCTTTAAAAGTCGAATAGAACATTGTATCAACACACCAGAAAGGGTGGTTGACAAACATTATATTACTCAAAGTGCCTTTTCTTGGTATTAGGACACTAGATTTTGTATAAAGTGCTTTATTGACATTACCCATTAAGCCACCTGAGCCATAAAGCGGAATATTTCCTTCTTCCAAATGTGAATAAGCCTTACCATATTTTACCTCGATTAAATCAGGTAATTTTCCAACGCTCCAACCCTCAGGTAATTTCTTTTTATCAATTCCCTCCACAAACCACTGCTTATAAATAGCCTGAGCGGTTTCTTCGAGTTTTTGAACGAGTTGGTTGTTAAGAGTAATACGGTTTTGTATTACATTGTATTCTTTTACTATTTCGTGTTGCTTGTTGATGGAGGGGATGGGAAGTTGCATTCCACAAAAATCCTCCCATTCCAAACTACCCCTTACTCCACCTACTGCATGAAAACAAGCCTCTCTATCAAATTCAGAACGTGTAAACCACATCATTAAATATTCTGGCAAAAGTTGTTCGTCGTCTTTTACTTCAAAGATTGGATAGGCCTGCGAAATAATGGCTTCATCAACTTCTTGCAATAAAGCAACAGGCATTTTCTTGTCACGTCTGACCTGCATTGTGCTACAAGCAAACTGGTTTTTACGGATAATTTTATAGTTCTCCATATCCGTTCCAATAATGTTGGCGACAGAAGGAATAAATTGTTTTGAAATACTTAGTCCTAAAAGTTGTTTTACTTGTAAATCTTTGTTGCGTTCATCAACTAGCTGGATATGGTCTCCAATCCGTTTATAATCCTTTCTCATAGCCGCTTCAGTAAGTTGGTGATTAATTCCTTGTCTTCCATCAATGAAAAGGCAAACATTTTTTTACCCAAATCCTTTAGTGAAGCGCCAATGTGATAAAGTTCTACTTTGTCAATCAGTAAAAAACGGTCGTGTATCTTATTAGAATAATCAAGGCTAAGCTGGGGATATTGTTGATTGAATTTTTGGATATCAGTTTTCAGTAATTTGGTTTTTGGATTTGTAATTAAGCGCACCTTTACATTATTTTGTTTTTTCGAAAGCATATCCAATACGATTTTATCAAGATAGTTATCTATTAAAACAATGTCGGTTTTCGCCTTTTCAATTAATTCTATAATAAAACTGTAAGCTTCGTAAATTTGCCCATCATAAAAGATTTTTTCCTTTGGAGTTTCCCGCTTCTCCTCTAAAGCATTGAATATTTTTTCAAAATTTTCATCGCTTGCTTTTTTATCAATTAGTTGTCGTGTTTCAATGGTATCAATGCGACCAAGCAGCAAAGCATTTGAAGAAATATATCTTCTCATTTCAACAAAAGCAGTCATTATCTTAATACTCATTTCAATTGCAACAGCGCTTCTAATTACACCTGTGAGCATAGCAACACCTTGTTCAGTAAAAGCATAAGGAAGGTATTTTCTATGTTTACCTCTCTTATCTTCTATGGTCACAATTTGTGTCCTTATACCTTCATTATCATCATCCTTATTTTCAGCATCATTTTTTAAGGTAACAAATTGTGACCTTAAAGCATCAGTATTATTGTCAGAACTATTATTTCGAATAACATCATATTCATCATCAGAAAGTTGAAATCTAAAATCATTTGGAAATCTATTGCTATTTCTTTTAACTGCCTGATTAAATACTTTAGTCTCAACACCAAAAAGCTTAGCTAAATCACTATCAAGCATTACTTGAATTCCCCTAACTGTGTATATCAAACTATTTACATTCATAGCCTATTCAATTTTAAAATTAAGGTCAATTGGAAACCCCAATTCGTTAAACACGGTTAATAAATCATTTTTAGATTTGGCTTCGGCTTTTAGCAGGTCCGCAAATGCACTTTGCAGCGTTTGCATTTTTTCGTCAAAGTCGATGTTTTCGTCACGGTTTACAAATTCGATATACTTGCTGGGCACGAGTGAAAAATCTTTTTTGGCTACTTCGTCAAAGGAAGCGGCATAGCAATATTCGGGGATGTCTTTATAATCTTTGTCAATTTGTTGCCAAGTATGGTAAGTAGCTGCAATGTCTTTTATTTGCTGTGCACTGAATTGCGTAAATTTCTTTTCAAAAGGTTCTCCTATCTGGCGCAAATCCATAAAAAGTATTTCCTTTTCACGATTGCGGTAATGACGTCCTTCATCGCCAATGCTTCGGCTTTGTACTTTTTTGTTTTTATTCAGAATCCAAACCGTTACACTGATATTGGTGGTATAAAACATATTTTGAGGTAATACCAAAATGGCTTCCACCAAATTGTTTTCAATCAGTTTGCGGCGTATTTTATATTCTTCGCCTCCTCCGCTTAAAGCACCATTTGCCAATACAAAACCAGCCATACCGTTTTCAGATAGTTTGGAAGCCATGTTGAGTATCCAACCGTAGTTGGCGTTGCTTTTTGGTGGCACCTCATAACCCCTCCAGCGAGGGTCGTCTTTCAATTCATTTTCGGCACGCCAGTCTTTTTGGTTAAAAGGCGGGTTGGCCATAATGAAATCGGCTTTGAGGTCTTTGTGCTGGTCGTCGCCAAAGGTGTCGGCAGCTTTTTCGCCCAGGTTGCCCGAAATACCGCGAATGGCCAGGTTCATTTTAGCCAGTTTGTAAGTGGTATTGGTATATTCTTGTCCGTAAATCGATACATTTTTGGTGTTTCCGTGGTGCGCCTGAATAAACTTGATGGACTGCACAAACATGCCACCGGAACCACAGGCAGGGTCGTAAATAATGCCACTGTAAGGTTCAATCATTTCGGCAATCAGGTTTACAATGCTTTTGGGGGTGTAGAATTCTCCTTTCCCTTTTCCCTCAGCCAGAGCAAATTTGGATAGAAAATACTCGTACACACGCCCCACAATGTCCCGGGCTTTGTCGCGGAGCGTATCAATGTCGTTGATGGTATCGAGCAATGAAGAAAGCTTGGTGATGTCCAATCCTAAACGGGAAAAGTAATTGTCGGGCAAGGCACCTTTGAGGGCTTTGTTGGCTTTTTCGATGTTGTGCAGGGCAGTGTCAATCTTTAGGGCAATGTCATTTTGCTTTGAGTTTTTGATGATGTATGACCAACGGGAAGTTTCGTCCAGGTAAAACACATTGGCCATTCCATAAAAATCGGGCATTTCGATGTATTTTTCCTGCCCTTTATCTATCATTGCTTTGCGGTGTTCTTCGAATTTGTCGCTGGCAAACTTTAAGAATATCAGTCCTAATACTACGTGTTTATATTCGGCTGGTTCTACGCTGCCTCTGAGTTTGTTTGCCGAGTCCCAGAGGGTTTCTTCAATGCTTTTTTGTTTTCCGTTTCCGTTTATCCTGGCCATGCTATTTGGTGCGAATTACTAATTATTGTTATTGATTACCGACTTTTGCAAACTTGCAGGTTGTAATGCGTTTTAATTTGCATTAGATCAGCACAAATTTAATCTTTATTTGGGAGTATTTAATTTTAGCAAAGGGTTAATGAAATATAAGTTCTGTAAAATGTTGAGACTTTTTGTGGTTTTCATCTTAATTTTCTTTGAAAGGCTGATGTTCTCTTCGATCGGTTTCAAACATGACTAGTTCGATGGCCCGATTGGGGGTTAGTTTGGATTTGAAATGACTTTCAATAAGGGCATGAATCTCAGCAAAAGCTTCATGCTCCGAGATACTCAACAGAGTTTTAAGATAGGCCAGGTAGGTAGCTGGTTTGTCGATGCCATAGGATGATTTGTTGTTTGTAAGGTAACGATAAACCCTGCTATCAAAAATGGCATAGATTGCTGGGTTAATGAAATGCAAAAGTTTTGAAGCACCAACTATTGAATTGTTTACACACATCTTCAAAACCTGAAGTTCATCCTCATTTATCAAATGGCCTTTTTTTGCTTTGTTTAGCAATACTAAAACCTTATCAATATCCTTGGTGTTTAGATGTAATACTGTCGGCATCCATCCATATACAAAATGACTGGCTATTATCAGGTGATGTTTTTTGATTTCCGGTAATGCAGCAAAATATTGAATAAAATGTGCGTATGAATCTATATAAGACTCATTTTCACTAATAGAGAAAGTATATACATCAGCTTTGAATTTTTCGAATGACAGGTTTTTAAACAACATAATCGACTGATTTAATTTGGATTGAAAAAAGGCTCGGTAAGATCAATCCGTTTTAATACCGCGCTAATTGAAATTCTGTATAGGTCCCTATGGTTATTAAAACGAGAGATCCTCTCCAGCAAATTTTCACTGTTGTTTGAATTGTCAATCCGAGAGGTTACTGTCATTGACTTCACTCCGGTTTTATCATCTGTATTGATTAAATCTTTATTTCTGATAGCATTTGCGTTGTTGTATGAATACAATAGAATGGCTTCCAGATAGGCAAATGAATCAATTGTATCAGAATTTAGAATCTTGCCAACCTCCAGAGTTGCTTTGAAGCCGTCAAGTAATTGATCATTGGTTAATTCTCTACCATTTATCTTTTTGTAAAATAGAGGATTTTGGATCTTGGTATAGATGAGAAAGAAAAATAAGCCTGGAAGGACATAGTTTGTTTCCTTGAATGTCTTTAAAACCAATCTTGCATAGGCAAATATTTTCTCTTGTTGGCGAAGGGTGAAATGGGAGTTCTCGAAAAACATGGTTGCCATATCTATGAAAGCAGTTGTTTCGTACACCAAGGCCTGTATTGACATTCTTGCATCAGATCTGAAAAACTCATCAAATTGAAAATAATTGTAAAGATATTTACAAAATTGACCCACTTCGATATTGGAAATTGGAATAGAATATTCGATATCGATAAAGCGTTTGAGGTACTCTTCAGCATCTATTAACTCACTGCCGTATACTCCACGAATGGCATGGCCAAGTTGTGTTTTATCAATGGAAAGTACGAAGACAATTCCCGGGACAGAAAATAAATGTTTGATTTGCTCCAACACCTGAACGGCGTAATTTGGTCTGCACCTGTCCAATTCATCAATTATAAAGACTACAGGCTTGTTCGGACTGGTTTTTTTAACGAAATTGGTAAGACTGGTGCGAAAATCATCTAAGTTCTTTTTTCGTTTGGAATATAATGCCATTTCTTCAGTCAGGACATCGACACCGGCTTCAATGGTACCATTAATTATTTCTTTAACAAAATCTTCACCTACATACTTAGAAGTTAGAGACTTGAGTAATGTTGGAAGTAATTTTTTTGCCAATGGAGATGCGTTTTTTACTACTGATTTGAAAGCTGTTGCCGAATTTTTATCTTTAAGCTCTTTGATCTCAGAAATCAGGGCAACTAATACATCAGATTCTAAATCCGACTCCCAAGCATTGAAGTAAAGTGTTTTAAAATCATTATTTTCGAGATGTTGTTTCCACATTTTGACAAAGGTGGTTTTTCCGGTTCCCCACTCGTTATTAATGGACATAACAAAACCGTCCGCATAAGTGTTTACAATATTTGTAAGTACCTCTGCATACTTTTTTCTTCCTAGCTGGCAAAATTTGAAGGGCTCGTCTTTAGGAATGACAATGTCGTGGTGTTTGATTTTCATAGTCAATTAATATTTTCGGTTTCGACTTTGGTATTAGAGGGAGCGAGGATTTCGTCAATCTGAATGAAGGCTTCAAAGGGATAAATTCTATGATAGAAGTAGGATTGCACGCTTGAATTTTTGATCAGGTTCATAGCAGTGTGTTATTGATGGGGCTAATTTAGGATAAAAATCGGTAGTATTGATTGAGTTTGGCGTAAATTGATGGAATGGAACACGGATGCTTTATCCGGTGGAGGAAGGCTGTTGGCTTGATGAAATCGCTGAAAATAGCGATTTGTGCCGGAGAGTTTGCAAAGAGTCTGCAAAGTTTGCAAACTCTTTGCTTTGTAATGTGCTGTATATTAATAATATAAAATGACTTTGCAGACTTTGCAGACTTTGCAACCTTATACTTTTTCGTACATTCCATTTTTGGTCTTTTTAAGCCTGGATTCGAGTAGTTTTTTGAGGAGTCCGTCGATGGTTCGGCTACTCAGACCGTGATTGGGACCCAGGGCAATTGCATCGGCTCTGCTAAACGTTTTGGTCAGTTCGTTATAAAAGGCTTCCTTGTTGGGTGTTTCTTTAAATACAATTTTAGAACTTTTCTCAGGAAGGCTGTTGTATATGATCAGGCTGTGTTGGAGGTATATTTTAGAGAGACGCAAGGCCAACTGGAAGTCTTGATTAGTGCAATAAATTTCCAATGCAGTATTTTTCTGATTTTTTTTTCTGAGGGCGGTGAAGATCATGGCTATTCTGAAATGGAGCAAACCAAGACGTTTGACAATGCTGGCAGCGTTGTCGCTGGTAAAAGAGGTGACATCAGAAAGCATTCCTGAAAAGGATTCATTTAACATTTCCCATTGTTGTGGGGTGAGGCTAAAATTGATATTGATGCTATTCAAGAATGTATAATGATCGAAAACTTCCTTAGATAAAAGAGAGAATTTTTCCGTAAGGCTCATCTGTCCCGGCTTTGGAGAAACATCATTCCATATAGGTTTAGCTTTATAGATATAAAAAAGAAAACGGCTGAATAACCCATCTTCAGCAGAAGATATTAAACCTTCAATTTGACCCGGTGTACCTGTTAAGGCCATGGAGAGTTTGGGAGAAGGGATTTCCAGAAATTCATTATTGGTTTTTCGGGAACTTGAAATCGCTTCATGATGAAACGCCTTTCTTAACAAGTCAGAATAGGATCCCCATTCTTTTTTAAGGATATTGCTCATGGTGTCGGCTTCGGTTTCACATATCACCCCATGACCATGATTGTCTTTGAGATGGCTCAGGATTTTAGCATAGCTTGAATTGGCAGGAATATAAAACACCTGATGACGAGGAATTACAGGAGGTTTTTCCGGTTTGGCATTTTTTTTCCGGCTTCTGTGGTTATAAGCCAACAGCTCCTCCTGGTAATCATCTTCTTTTTTTTGATTGAGTTGAATAAAGTTTTCCTGAATTTTATTGCCCATTGCCCGGCTATATTTAAGCACCCCTTTTCCAGAAGCCGGAGGTGCAATTACAAATGAAAAAAGATTGGGATATACTATTTGTTGGTTATAAATACCCTGGACATTTGGAAGGCAACCACTGAGGATGCTGATGGCCCCAGTGAAGAAAACATCCCTTTCTCTTGGATTGGAGAAAGAGAATATACCCTTTTTAATTATTTCAGGCATGAGGTCATATTCCTCCTGTGGAATGGTAGGGGAAGACTTGAGAAAGCCATCTTCTGTGTTATTTGAATTTTGAAAGGTTGCAAAGTCTGCAAAGTCTGCAAAGTCGGTTTTGCTGTGCAAAAATGCACTCCGTACCACAGCTGTTAACTCTCTGATATCAAGATCGTAGGAGGTAGAGCAAAGGAGCAATGTTTGCTCAAACGGGATACCCGAGAGTTTGCAAAAGTTTGCAAGCCGAAAAATGAAGTTGTTTCGGTTGCCATTGATGTAATAGCCTACTTTTTCAGTGTTAATCACACAGTTAGCGAAAATATCAGCGTAATCAGGTTGCAATCTGCTTTTTGGAGGGATCGTTTCAGGATCCGGCACCACCTGAAAAATATCGCACGAAATATTGAGGTAAAGATCGGGGTCATAAGAGAAAAAACATAACCTGGGAATATCCTTTACCGATCGATCGGACAGAACGCCGGTTTGTGTCTCGTATAAATCTGCTACCTGGTTGAAAGCCATCAGATGTTTTTCTTTGGCAGAGTTGGTAAGAACAAAAACCTTGAGGCCATTTCCCCCGGGACTGATGAAGGAAGCATAAGTAGTTGGCAGGGCATCTACTTTGTTCCGGAGTATTTCCATGGAGCCATTGACATTGTCGAAATCAAGGCAAATGACCGGGTTGTACTCATGGAGCAATTCCAGGCGGCGGCCGTTGGTGAAAACTCCGGAGGGAGTGAAAGCCGGGAGCGTTTTTTTCAGTTTGTCTGCCAGGTCCTTTTTCCCCTGGGAAGAAAATTTCCTGATTTTTTCGATTTGCATTTTGTGCTTATTCCCCCTGACGGATAATATGACTTCATTAAGCGGTAATACCCCTTGGTGATGGGAAAAGTTATGAAAAACAGAAGTTTGAAAATCAATCATAATCAGAGGATCTTAAGTTCAAATAGAAGTTAACTCCCTTGTTTCGAACATTGCAAAGGCAGTGCTGTATGGGTGATCTTGTATGGGACATACTGAATATCAGCCCACTCATTACAGGCTGATATTTTAAATGTACTTTGATAATTTTTGTAAGGATACTGAGTAAACAGCGAGGATTTTTAATTCTGGACAGGTGTTGGGCAAGCCATTTTATAACGGCTGCCATGATCATTTGTTCTTTCGGGTTAAACGTTGTTGAATTTTTCATAAGAATAATTTTTTGTTAGCATTAGGTTATCATCGAGACACAATAATTAATTCAATTTCCATGATATTTTGGAAAAATAGCATGACATCACAAATTGGAGGTCAGGTGTTTGAATTGCCGATGGAAGATAAAAAGAGTCTTGCTAGTTGTTAAAGTACACCAATAACGCAGGGAAAAGCCGTTTATAGTTGATGCAATTTGAGTAAACACTTCTAACTTTAAAAGTATGATTTTAAAGGATGATTTTGTCTATTGTTTGAGCATAATTTTTTACAATTGGGTTAATGTTAAACACTGGGTTATATGTCAAAAGTAAAAACAGGTACCCCAAAAATGTTGAAAATTGACTTGAAAAATGGGTTATCTATTTTTAGTTGGTCAAATATATATAAAATATTGTAAATGACCGATTAAATTTATTACAATTTGTTTTGGTTTGTTGGGGTTCTTGTATTATAATGACAATATGAAGTAATTATAAGCAAATTGAAAAATATATCAATATTAATACTCTTTTTTCTTTGTAAGAAGTTTGATTTGTTGTATTTTAGCCCTACCGTTTTGACGGTAAAACAAGAATATTAACCTTAAAAGTGTTACCTGAGAGGCCATTTTTAAACCTTAAATTAAAAAGTTATGCAATTAGCCACACTCGAAGACCTGGAACAGTGGAAGAATGAAATTGTCCGGGAAGTATCGGACCTGATCAAAGGCAATATCCCGCAGCCGGAAAAGTGGGTAAAATCGAACAGGGCCAAAGAGATTTTGGGATGTTCGCCCGGGACCTTACAGAATTTGCGTCAAGGAGGGAAGTTGGAGTTTTCCAAGGTTGGGGGGACTTTGTATTATAGTATGGAGTCGATTATGAAGACTTTGGAGAGGAACAAGCATGGGGTTTCGTAGGGTATCCGAAATCGGATAGGAGGCAGGGTTGGATTATTGAGGGGCCATTTCTGAGAGGGGGTGGCTTTTTTTTGTTTGGGGACTATTGGATCCCACTCCGCCATCAAAAACGATCAGTTTATTTATTGTGGCATTTTTTGTTTGGTGACTATTTGACCCCACCCCGACCCTCCCCAAAGGGGAGGGAGTTGTACTTAAGTCACTGGATTACATGACTTTTCTAAGCGGTTTGGTGCCTGTTAGTTTGGCTTTTAGGGCTTGCATGTCGTTGCTGATTTTGGTATCGACTACCTTGGAGTAGATTTGGGTGGTTTTGATGGAGTTGTGGCCGAGCATCTTGGAGACAGTCTCGATAGGGACTCCGTTTGAGAGGGTGATGGTGGTGGCGAAGGTGTGGCGGGCCAGGTGCATGGTGAGGTTCTTAGTGATGCCGGTGATGTCGGCAATTTCTTTGAGGTATCCATTCATGCGCTGGTTGGAGTTGACTGGAAGAAGTTTTCCTTTTGCCTGGGCTTCGAGGTCGTTTTTGTATTTGTTGATGATGGCTAGCGCTTGGGGAAGTAATGGGATGGGGCTGCGGCCATCGGTTTTTTTGCGGTTGATGATGATCCATTTTTCGCCATCGATGCCGGTGGTGATGTCAGAAGGGGAGAGGGCTTCCACATCGGCCTGAGCAAAGCCGGTATAGCAGCAGAAAACGAAGATATCGCGGACTTTTTCGAGACGGGGTAATTTTATTTCCTTATTCTCAAGTAGTAGAAGTTCTTCAGGTGTCAGAAATCCCCTTTCTGTGGGTTTGTAGGAGCAATGGTGTTTCATGAAAGGGTCTCGCAAAAGCCATTCATTGGCAATTGCAATGTTTACAATCTTCTTCAGGTGAATCAGATATTTGGTTGAAGTGTTGTTGCTGCAATTGTGCTGTGTCTTCAGGTAAACCTCATATTTAGTGATAAAGGCATGGTTCATATCTTCGAGAAGGATGTCATTTTTACTGTATTGATATCTGAGGAAGTCTCTTATCCTTCTAATGGAGACCAGGTACCTTTTGTAGGTTCCTTCGGCTACATCAAAACCAACTCTTTTGCTCATTTCGTCGTTGTGATGTTCGTAAATAAATAACAAGGAGTATTTTTTCTCGGTGTTGCCGTTTAGTTTTTCACGGAGTGAATCCAGGGTAATTGGTTTGTCAAGGCTTTCGAGGATGTTGAATTGTCGGTGAATTTTGTTTTTTAATCCATCGAGATAGTTATTTAGGATGGTGATTTCATCGCCAGTTCCTTTTGCTCTGCCGATTTTTGTATGCCAGTCGTTAGGAGATACGAATCTGTGAGTCGATAATTCTGTTCTGTTGGTGTCGAGAATGATCCTCATGTTAATCGGGGCAAGTCCTTTGTTGTTGACTTTGCTGTTTTTAATTCTGAACGAAATGTACATTGAATGTTTCATATTGCAATAAATTTTAAGGGAAAACGGGTCCCTTTTTGTTTATAAATATACGAAATTCAAGGCAATTATTTAGTGTAAAAACTATATTTTTATCACTGTTTATCAATAAATTACAAGTACGAGGGACCCATTTTGGTCTTTTTAAAATGGGTCCCTTTTAGGTCCCTTTAAGATTGCAAAATTTGACATTGTTTGAAAGCTTAAAAACAAAAAACCGCTAAATATCAACTATTTAGCGGTTTTTATTACTGATTGTCAGTGTTTTAGTGACTCGTCCGGGGCTCGAACCCGGGACCCTTTGCTTAAAAGGCAAATGCTCTACCAGCTGAGCTAACGAATCATCCGTTTTGAGGGTGCAAAAGTAATGGTTTTTTAAAAACGACAAAGAATTATATGATCTTTTTGCCTTTTTATTCCAACAAGAGTCCTTTTCCTTGTCTGATTATTTCTATAGTGTCTGAGGTACAGTCAATTACAGTGGAAGGTTCATTGCCACCAAGTCCTCCATCAATCACCAGGTCAACCATTTTTCCAAAATTATCGTCAATTATTTGCGGATCGGTTGTGTACTCAACAATGGTGTCCTGATCGTGTATGGATGTGGTCAGTAAAGGTTGTCCCAGAGCCGCTACTATTGCCATAACAATGGGGTTTTCAGGAATTCGGATACCAATGGTTTTTTTCTTGCTCTGGAAAATGCGTGGAATGTTATTATTCGCGTTCAGGATAAAGGTAAACGGACCCGGCAAATTGCGGCGAACCATTCGATAAACGTGGTTGTCGATGGGTTTGGTATATTCAGAAATCATGCTCAGCGTGTTAAAAATAGCTGAGAAATTGGCTTTTTCCTTTTTAATGCCTTTGATGCGGGCAATCCTGTCCACAGCTTTTGGTTGTTCAATACTACATCCCAACCCATAGACGGTATCCGTTGGGAAAATAATCACACCTCCATTTTTTAAGAGGTCCACTATCATATTGATGTGTCGTGGTGCAGGGTCATTGGGATGAACAGATAATATCATATCCGTATGTATTTAATGAATGCGAAGGTAGCAAATGTTTTATTCGGCGGCGGATCATCGAAAAAAAAGCATAAAAAAAGGGTAAGCTACTTATATCGCACCGCTACAACCACCTACCCTTGCTACCTTCCGGTCCTGGGGGAATTCAGTAGGAGCTGATCGTATAAGACTTACCCGGCGCAAAAATAGTCATACTTTGATAGCGGGCAACAAAAAAAATGTATTTTTACTTAAATTTTAAAAATCACTTATGGAACAGAAACCTACTTCTTCGTTTGCTGCTGCCGTGATGCCCGGAATTTATCTGGGGGTGGCACTCATTGTTTTTCGTCTCATTCTTTTTCTACTCGATGTTGAGATGGAATCGTATCTGAACTGGACAATATACGTCGTATTGGCCATTGGGCTTTACCTGGGGATTATTAACTTTCGTGAAAAACACCGCAATGGTTTGATCACTTATGGAAATGCCTTCGGTGCCGGATTTGCCATCGGACTATTCGCCTCGTTGATAATGGGTATCTTCACTTATTTTTTTGTTGAATACATCGATACTTCACTGGTTGGGCAAGTAATGATCAAGGCCGAAGAAGGCATGTTGGCTCAAAACCCCGACATGACGGATGAACAACTTGACCAGGCACTCAGTATGGTGAAAATATTTTCATCACCTGTAATGATGTCAGTCTTGGGATTCGTTTATAACCTGGTTATTTCTGTTATATTTTCATTAATAATTGCTATTTTTGCCAAGCGAGAAGACAGAAGTATCGCCTAGTAAAAAATAGCATAATGGATATTTCGGTAGTAATCCCGTTTTATAACGAGGAAGAATCCCTGATGGAGTTAAATGATTGGATTATTCGGGTAATGAAGTCCAATCATTTTTCTTTTGAACTCATCTATGTGGATGATGGTTCGGGAGATGGTTCGTGGAACGTGGTTGAACAACTTGCAAAAAAGCACAACGAAATAAAGGCCATCCGTTTCAGACGGAATTATGGAAAATCGGCTGCTCTAAACGAAGGTTTTAAAGCAGCGGAAGGAGAGGTGGTAATCACCATGGATTCGGATCTGCAAGATAGTCCGGAAGAAATCCCCGGACTTTTTAACATGATTACCGAGCAAAACCTGGACATCGTTTCGGGGTGGAAGAAAAAAAGATACGATTCTACACTTACAAAAAATGTCCCTTCAAAAATATTTAATTGGACATCACGCAAACTATTTAAGTCGAAGTTGCACGATATGAATTGCGGACTGAAGGCCTACAAACTTGATGTAGTAAAGAATATTCAGGTGTATGGTGAAATGCACCGGTATATTCCCATCATTGCGCGCGCAGCCGGGTTCTCAAAAATTGATGAAAAGGTGGTTATACACCAAAAACGAAAATACGGAGTTACCAAGTTTGGATTCGATCGTTTTATCAAAGGTTACCTCGATTTGCTGACCATCAACTTTGTGACCAGGTTTGGTCAGCGTCCGATGCACTTTTTTGGGGCCCTGGGCAGTTTGGTGTTTTTTACGGGATTTGTTATCGCCAGTTATCTGGCTTACGGGAAGTTTTTTATGGCAGAATATCGTATGACCGAACGTCCATTGTTTTACTTTGGATTGTTGGCCATGATTATTGGTGCACAACTTTTTATGACAGGTTTTTTAGCAGAGTTGATCTCTCGTGGTTCACGTGAAAGAACCAATTATCAAATAAGAACAAAAATTAATCTTAAATAGTTGAATAAATGAAAATACATTTGGTTTCCGGAGGGTGTGGATTTGTTGGTAGAAATGTAGTGAAGCGTCTGTTAAAAACAACCGAAGATACCATCTTTGTTGTCGATGATTTAAGTATCGGACGCCATCCAAAGGAATGGTTCGAAGGAAAGTATGTCTCAAAGATGAATAAAGACCTGGAAATCGTCGGTAGCGAAGGACGGTTGTTGTTCTGGAATGGTGATTTCAGAAACCTGTTGTTTTACATGAGGCAGGACCCTGAATATATTCAACATACCTATGGTATTGAATTCGAAAAATTTAATGACGTATTTCACTTTGCTGCCATCGTAGGCGGACGGTTGAAAATTGATGGTGATCCCCTGATGGTAGCCCTGGATTTGAGTATCGATGCCGAGTTTTTCTACTGGATTACACGGCATAAACCTGTTCGGGTGCTCTATCCCAGCTCAAGCGCCGCCTATCCTACCAGCCTGCAAACAACCGAAGGCGCCATTGCGCTCAGCGAAGGCGATATTGATTTTACCAAAAACCTGGGTACACCCGACATGACTTATGGCTGGACGAAATTAACGGGAGAATTCCTGGCTCAGATTGCGGCTAAACACTATGGAATTTCCATTGTTTGTATCCGCCCCTTTTCGGGATATGGAGAGGACCAGGAAACGAGTTATCCAACACCGGCTATTGCCGAAAGGGCAGCGAAGCGCGAAAGCCCTTTTGAAGTATGGGGAACCGGCAAACAGGGACGCGACTTTGTCCACATCGACGACATCATCGACTTTATCCAGATTTTAATGGACAATGTAAGCGATGGATCGGCCTACAATATTGGCTCTGGTAAACTTACATCCTTTCTTGAACTGATTGATGTATTCACCGGTATTGCCGGATACAAACCACCTGTTAAACCATTGCTTGACAAGCCCGTTGGCGTGCATTCACGGTATGCCGACATGAGTCTGGTACAGGAAAAATTCGGTTGGATGCCCAAAATCTCCATTGAAGAAGGAATGCGCAGGGTGTACGAGGCGCAGTTGAAGAAGATACCTGCCTGCCGGTAGGCAGGAAAGTGAGCTAAAGTGCTTAAAATTAAAAGTTTAAAATACAGAAAGTACTTATAGCTGGAAGTTTTAATTCGTGATGAATATCCAATTAACACTTAACGTTCAACTTTTAACTTTAAACTTTTAACTTCCCCAATGAAAACCACGAAATGACACAGAAAAAAACGACAATCGTATGCTTTGGCCCCGGGCCAATGTTTAAGGGCGGAATTGCCAATTACAATACCTCCCTGGCCAAGGCATTCGACAAAATGAAAGATACCGAAGTTCATATCGTTTCGTGGACACAACAATATCCCGCCATCATTCCACGTGATTTTATCGATCGGAAAAGCAAGGTCGATCAACTGGAAGGTACCGACATCAAAGTGCATTACATCACCAATTACAACAATCCAGCTTCGTGGCAGGCAACGGTAAATCTGATCAGAAAGCTTAACCCTGAAAAAATTATTTTCCAGTGGGCCATTGCCATCCAGGGAATTCCATTGGGCTATATTGCAAAAAGGTTGAAGAAAAACCCGGACATGGAGGTGTATTTCGACCTTCATTTCGTGATTCAGAAGGAGGGAAGTTCGCTTGACAGGAAACTGACCATGCTTGGGATAAAATACGCGGATTCGTACATCGTTCACGCTTTTAAAACAGCCGAAGAACTGAAAATGCTTTTCCCCAAAAAGCGATTTGAAATTCTAGAACGCGGCGATATCCTCATTGGTGAGGGTCATAAGGTGCTGAAACTGTATCACCCCGTTTATGATATGTTTAAACCCGATCCGAACTTCAATATGGAAAACGCCAAAAAGGAGCTTGGTTTGAAAAAACACGTCTTTCTGTTTTTTGGCTTTATCCGTAAATACAAAGGCTTGCACAATGTTATACAGGCGTTTGCAAGGGTAGCATCGCAGCGCGATGATGTGAGTTTACTGATCATCGGCGAATCATTCTGGAATACACTTGATAACAAAAAAATTTCTACCCGGTTAAAAAATGCCACCTTTGGCCTGGCCAAAAAGATTTTCCTGAAACAGCAAGACAACGAACAGGACTACAATCCGCTGGCTTTATTGGATGAACTCAATCTAAAGGACATTGTATTTGTAAGGAATGACTTCGTCCCCAATGAAGAAGTACCCTATTATTTTCAAGTGAGCGACAGCATCATGCTTTATTATCTCACGGCTACTCCATCAGGGGTAGAATCAATTGGTTATAATTTTAATATGCCCATGCTGGCCACCAAAGTGGGTCATTTTCCCGAAACGGTGAAAGATGGCTACAATGGTTATCTGGCTGAACCTGATGATCTGAATTCGATGGCTTTACAGATGATACGTTCCATTGAACATCCCATCGACCGGCAAAAAGTAGCAGCGACCTCCAAGGATATGAGCTGGCACAATTACGCGATGGAGATACTAAGATAAATCCACTCAATTAATAATTTCCCCTGTCGGTTGTTTTTCACGCGTGCTTTTTTTGCAACTTTGTCAGAACCTGATATTCGCATTGATAAGAATAATGAAAAATGTATTTCAACCGTAAAGTACTTGCCTACTATGAAGATATAGAATCTCCGGTTGGATTGCCCGATGGAGTGGAGGTGATGAACCCGTATTCTAATCCTGAAGTACAACGGGTATTGGAGGCATTTTATACCAGCTACTACCATGACAATAAAAAAAGAAAGCTCATTTTGGGTATCAATCCGGGAAGGCTGGGTGCCGGAATCACCGGCATTCCGTTCACCGATCCAATCCGTTTGGAGAAAGACTGCGGCATCACGAATGATTTTGTTAAAAAAGGAGAGTTGTCGTCGGAGTTTGTTTATAAGCTGATCGCCCAGATGGGTGGCCCGGCTCATTTTTATCGCCATTTTTATATTGGGTCGGTGAGTCCGTTGGGATTTTTAAAGGATGGCAAAAATTATAACTATTATGATTCGTTGGAGCTTAAAAGAAGTCTTAAGCCATACATTATCAACAGCTTAATAAGTCAGATTAGTTTTGGGGTAGAAACAACCACTTGTTATTGTATGGGCCAGGGCAAGAATTTTGATTACCTCAAAATGTTGAACGATGAATTTCACCTTTTCAAAAAGATTGTACCCTTACCCCATCCACGTTGGGTAATGCAATACAAGCGCAAGGAACTGGATTTTTGGATCAATGAAACGATACAGTTGTTGATTAAGTAAAAGCTAAACTTTGCGGCGACAATTTCATCAGTCGAAAACCACTGATGGCTATCAGATAGTTTAATGAAGATTCAATGGGGATATTTATCTCATATCGAAAAAAAAATCCTTTTTCCTTATCATTCATTCGGATGATAAGGAAAAAGGAAGTTGAATGATTGAATCCACTCCGAAAAGTCTAGAACCCCAAAAGACACTAAAGTGGACAATAAATAGTTTGTTGATTTTCAACGAATTCCCCTTTAGGGGTCAGGGGTAAATGAGTTGAAAATCATTGAACACATACTTTTCGGAGTGGACTCATGATAAGAAAACAAGAAAAACTAGGCTTCCGTTTTACCGAGATTCATGACCCATGCAATAATCCCGCCTGTAATAGCGCTCATGATGGTAAATGCAATGATATCAACGATTATCGGAGTGAAAGAGTTATAAAGCGTTGTCATCGAGTAAAAACTTAGATCAATACTGAGAGCAAACAATACACCAATAATGGCTGCGATTTTTACCCCGCCAATGATGGTTTTGTTGTTTAACCAGCCGAAAATTATTGAAAAAATAAATCCGGATGCCATGTTCGACAAGATCATGGCCCACCAGACCATTTCTTCTTCGGGTCTATTGAAGGTCGTATTACTAAACTCAGACATAAAATCCATCAATAAGATGCCATAAATTAGCCAACCCAGGAAAAAGAAAGAGATACCACCCACGATACCTCCGATGACAATTTTAGTTGTTTTCATGTGATTTAAGATTTGTTAATAATAGATTCGGGATCAAATATATAGTAAACATTTTAATACTCAGCATCTTTTCATAAAATTTCATTGAAGCTTACCAAAACCCCAAAAGCGTCCTTATTTCATCTACTTGTTTATTGAACTCACTAATTGAAGTATATGTTTGTAATTAGCTGTATTTAAAAATGATAAGTTCGGATTAAGAAAGTATATTGCTCTGGTAATTTAAAGCAAATAGCGGTTAATCAGATAGTTTATATTTTATGGCAACTCTTTCAACCTTTACCGATGGTAATTTATTGCTTAAACTTGAGTGAATAGCTGCCAGCAGAAAGATTCGCTGTGTAAATCACTGCCCCACAGATTTTCAAACCACCCGAACGACTTAAGTTGAATTGCATATTGAAAAAAAAAGACAACAAAGAGTTAATTCCATGTTGTCTTTTATTGTGAACCTGAAGGGAGTCGAACCCCTAACCTCCTGATCCGTAGTCAGGTGCACTATCCAATTATGCTACAGGTCCAAAACGCTGCAAAGATACAAAATATTTTATTCCTGACCTCAACCTGGAAAAAGGATTATTTTTTTTCTGGCAAGTGGAGAAATATTTCTCGAATCAATTTTACAATGCCTTCATTGAGAAACGTCATTTTTTTTACCTACATTCCTAAAGCATTAGCAACCAAGGCACAAATGTTCGCAAAGAAAATTTTCTTGTCCCATTTCATCGCTTCAATCTTTATAACATCACAGGTTTTACATATCTCTCCACGTCTTCTTTGGTAATCACATTCCCGCAAAGGATCACCAGGCGTTCAACCACATTGCGCAGTTCACGTACATTTCCACTCCATCTGAATTGCTTTAGGTCCTCAAGTGCTTCCTCTTCAATGTCTGAAACCGGACGCCCCTGCGACTTGCAAATTTCCTCAATAAACTTTCGTGTGAGCAAAGCAATGTCATCCTGGCGTTCGCGTAAGGGAGGCACTTCAATGACAATCACGCTGAGACGGTGATACAAATCCTCACGAAAACGGCCTGAAGCCATTTCTTCTTTCAGGTTCTTGTTGGTGGCGGCAATGATGCGTACATCTACCGACAATTCTTTTTCGCCACCTACACGGGTGATTTTATTTTCCTGTAAGGCACGCAACACCTTGGCTTGAGCCGATTGGCTCATGTCGCCGATTTCATCCAGGAAAAGCGTGCCACCATTGGCGAGTTCAAAGTCACCTTTGCGCTGTTTAATGGCGGATGTAAACGATCCCTTCTCGTGTCCAAACAATTGGCTTTCTATCAGTTCAGAAGGTATCGCGGCACAGTTTACTTCTATGAATGGTGAGGCAGATCGCGCGCTTAGCTCGTGTAATTGACGTGCTACCAGCTCTTTACCGGTACCGTTTTCACCTGTAATCAACACCCTGGCCGTGGTGGGGGCTACCTTTTGTATCATCTCAAAAATCGAACGTATTTCAGCCGATTCGCCAATAATTTCATATTTTTTTTCCACTTCACGTTTAAGTCTGCGGGTCTGTATCACCAGATCCTGCTTATCAACAGCATTTCTCACCGAAATTAATAGCCGATTCAGGTCGGGTGGTTTCACAATAA
Organism: Bacteroidetes bacterium HGW-Bacteroidetes-16; assembly: GCA_002840975.1. Lineage (GTDB taxonomy): Bacteria > Bacteroidota > Bacteroidia > Bacteroidales > F082 > UBA6244. The sequence goes on along the minus strand of PHDN01000001.1, from coordinate 234,419 downwards.
AGTCGTAAGCCCCTTTCTTTATGGCTTCTACGGCGGTTTGTATGGTTCCATGCCCCGAGATCATGATGACAGGCGAATCGGTAAAAGTCATCAGTTTTTCCAAAACTTCCATTCCATCCATCTCAGGCATTTTAATGTCGAGCAGAATGACATCATAGGTGGTGTTTTTTGCTAATTCAATGCATGTGGGGCCATCCGGTGCCAGATCGACTTCGTGCTTCTCGAATTGAAGAATTTCTTTTAATGTCCGGCGGATGTTGCTTTCATCGTCCGTTACCAGGATTTTTGCCATAAGTCATTGTATTCTCTTACAAAGATGCGAAAAATTCGACCAATACACTGTAAAAGGCGGGAATGGTTTTTGTGTAAATTTGTAATCTATTAGCTACGAGACTCAAATTTATGAAAAAACAACCCACTATATACTTCCTGCTGATCCTGGCGATGGTGGTGGTTATTTCAGGGAAAGCCAATGCGCAAAGGTTCAATTCCAAAGCTGTCGTTAGCGAATTTAACCAGCCACTTGCCTTCCCCTGGACCGGTGGATTGGATGCCGCTCAGTACAATGAAGTGGACTTGAATCTCGATGGCATCATGGATTTATTGGTTTTCGACCGGCGTGGAAACCGAAAATTGTGTTTCATAAATAAAGGCATACCGGGCGAAATCCTGTATGGTTATGCACCTGAATTTGCTGAATTATTGCCACCGCTATATGAATGGGCCCGGTTTGCGGACTATGATATGGATGGGAAAATGGATATATTTACGTATTCACCAGGATACTCCAGCATGATGGTTTACCACAATATTTCGGCTGGCGAGCTTAAATTCCAGCGGGTGGTTTATCCCTACCTTACTTCTTTTCAGGGAGGAGGATATGTGAACATACTGGTAACCAATGCCGATTACCCCGGCATTGTGGATGTGGACCATGACGGTGATCTGGACATTCTTACCTTTTGGGGGATGGGTTCATTTTTGGAACTGCACCAAAATATGTCGGTGGAAAAATACGGCATTCCTGATTCGCTCGATTTTATGCAAACCAACTATTGTTGGGGCCGGTTTGCCGAAAGTGATGAATCGAATGTGATTTATCTGGATACCTGTCTGGGATTTGCCTCCACTATGGTGGATAGGTTACCCCAAACCGAACGTCATACAGGCTCAACCCTGTTGTTTACCGATTTGAATGGCGATGGCAATCAGGATTTGTTGTTGGGAGATGTCGATTATCCGGGATTATTTGCGCTTTACAACGATGAACCGATGGAACCCGCCCATATCAACAGGGTGGATACCCTTTTTCCGCAAAATTCGGAAACCATCCGTTTGTTTGCCATGCCTGCCGCTTCGATCATCGATGTTGATAACGATGGGCTAAAGGACTTGTTGGTGGGAGTCTTTGATCCGGGATTGACCTCTTCTCAGAATAGGCAAAGCAGTTGGTGTTACATGAACATAGGCACCAATGAAGTACCCGAATACACGCTGGCATCCAAGCAATTCCTTCAGGAAAGCATGATCGACAGAGGCTCCGGGGCATATCCGGTGCTCTATGACTTCGATGGAGACGGACTTATGGATTTGTTCATCGGAAACTACGGCTATTATGCCTATTCTTATTATGAAAATTATTTTTTAAGATCGGTGTACCACGCCCGGATTGGTTACTATAAAAATGTAGGGACTTTTCAGAATCCCGTATTTCAGCTTTGGGAGGATGATTTTGGAAGCCTGGGCCAGTTTCACCTTACCGGATTGGTTCCTGCTTTTGATGACCTGGACGGGGATGGCGATCCGGATATGCTGGTAGGAAAAGCAGATGGGCGTTTACTTCTGATGATCAACACCGGTTTCAACAGTTTTTCGATGGAAGATGAAGCATTCTCAGGAATTGATGTGGGCGAATTCAGCACGCCACAATTGTTCGATCTGAATAAAGATGGTTTAAAGGACCTTGTGATCGGGGCAAAGGGTGGCAACCTGAATTATTACCAAAACATTGGAACGCTACAAAATCCGCAATTTGAATATATTACTGATAGTCTGGGGAAAGTAAATGTGACCGATTACAGCCTGTCGTACGATGGTTATAGTGTGCCTTGTTTTTTTAGAAGTGCCGATGGAGGTACCGGATTGATTTCAGGTTCGGAACAGGGAAATTTGTTTTATTATACCCACATCGATGAAAATCTGACCGGTAAATTTACCCTTTCGTCTAATCTCAATGGCTTGCTGGATACCACAGGTGTGGATTTCGACCGGGGCATCAGAACCTCCGCTGCCATTGCACCCCTTCGCGGTGATGGTACGTTGCAACTGTTGATTGGTAATTATTCAGGTGGATTGGAATTTTTTAATGGAAATGCTGGTGTGCTTTCCCGAATTTCTCCATCACAAACCAGGGAGCGGCTGACTATCAGGCCTAACCCGGCAACATCCACAGTCTTACTTGACGGGGTTGATTTTCAATCGGGGGCTTATAAGGTTTACGTTGTTTCCATGCAAGGTCAAACACTTCCTCTTTCAGGTGCTAAAGTGGAGGAGGGCACGCTGGAATTAGACATTTCATTTTTGAAACAAGGGGTATATTTACTTGTTTTCCAGAACAACAATTTGATACAGACAGGGAAGTTAATCGTATTGCCGTAAATTCGTGGACTTGCTATTTGGTTCTGAGGATGGACAGGATTTCCGATGATATTTCTTCGATGGGTTTGTTGGTTACATTGATGACAGTCCACAGGGGGTGTGTTCGATAAATGCCTGAAGCATAATTCAGTTCTTTTTGAATATACGTTCTGTCGGCATAATCACCTGTGTTCCCACCCAAATATAGATCTCTGATTTTTCGCAATTCTGCCAGGCGGTTGGGGTAGGTAGTTAAACAAAAAACACGGTGGGGGTTAAGTTTAAAAATGGCATCGGGAACTTCAATTCCCAACACAATAGGGACATTGGCTACCAGCCAGCCTTTGTAGGCCAGATACACACTTAAAGGCGTTTTAAAAGTGCGTGAAACGCCCAATAAAACGATATCCGCTTTCTCAAGTTCATCTACCCTTTGCCCATCATCATGGCGCAATGTAAATTCAACGGCTTCGATTCGTTGAAAATAAGCTTTGTTAAGCACCTCGAAAATCCCCGGTTTTTCAGCTGGTGCGTTGGCAAAATGGTGGGATAGCTGTGCCAGTAAAGGTCCCATGATATCGATGGTACCGATATCGTGCAGCCTGCCTTGCTCAAGAATTAAGTCACGAAGCTTTTTCGAAACAAGAGTATGAACAATCATTCCTTTCACGTGATGCGCCTCGGCAATAATTTCCAGTACCTGATTCCTGGTACGTACATTGGGGCGCAAATAGGTTATTACCTCGGCATCTTCAAACTGAACCAATGCAGCTTTTAATGCCTGTTGGGCAGTCCTTCCTGTCCCGTCTGAAAGGATAAAAATATGTTGCTGCATAGATGAATCCGTTTTTATTCGATACAATATCAATTAACAACTATAAGAACCCCACTCTCCAACCACGAAATATTTCAAAGCCATAAACCAAAGATATGCAAAGTAGCTCTTCGCCTTTTGGCTTTTTTAATAAAAATATTTCCAGAAGGTCATGGTTATGATTTCAATTGAATGGAAAGCAATTGTTGGTTTATGGACAGATCAGGCAGATCAAATACAATGAAGTATCACTGATGTTTATTGCAAGATATCCACAAGACTGACAAGCAGGAAGTAATCCATTTTGCATACCACTGTTTTTATGAAAGTTACTTTTGAATGTGGATAATAAATGGATTATTTCGAATTTTAATGTTATATTGGGCGTGTTCATTTCCAGAGATCATTTAACACGGTTTGAAATACATCTTACCATACCATCGAAACATGTCAAACATGGAATTAATTACCCTGCGGCATAAGCTGCATCAAAATCCGGAACTCTCCAATCAGGAATTCAGGACTTCGGAACATATTTCTGCCTTCATACAGCAATTGCATCCGGACGAAGTGATCTTGCTGGGTAAAACAGGAAAAGCATTCGTATTTAACGGAAAGCAACCCGGTAAAACCATTGTATTCCGAGCAGAACTGGATGCTTTGCCCATCACCGAGATTTCAGATAAACCCTATCAATCGGTGAATGAAAAGGTAGCTCATTCCTGTGGGCATGATGGCCATATGACCATCGTGGCAGGGCTGGCACAGAGAATAGCCGAAAACCGTCCTGTCCGTGGCAGGGCAGTGCTGCTTTTTCAACCTGCCGAGGAGGTGGAGCAGGGTGCTCGTGATGTGGTTGAAGATCCCGAATTTCAGAAACTAAAACCTGATTACATCTTTGGGCTACACAATGTGCCCGGTAAAAAGGCCAACAGCATTCTGGTTAAACCAGGATCGTTTGCCGCCGCTTCCACAGGCATGACCATCAAACTGACGGGAAAAACATCTCACGCTGCCGAACCTGAAAACGGAATCAGCCCGGCCATGGCGATTTCAAGGATTATCCACCGCCTGCATCAATTGTCCGACAGTTCAGTGCTTTTTAAGGACATGGTTTTGTTGACAATTGTCCATGTGATGCTGGGAGAAATTGCGTTTGGCACCTCGCCGGGTTATGCCGAAATCAGGGTTACCCTGCGTGCGTTCGAAAACGAAGATATGGAACTGTTCACCGCCAACACCGAAAAATTAGTTCGTGAAATTGCCCATGCTGAAAAGCTTGCCTGCGAAATTGGTTGGTCGGAGGTTTTTCCCGCCACAGTCAACCATCCCGAATGTATACAAATGATAGAACAATCGGCCATCGATTTGGGATTGTCGGTCGAAAACCTGCAAACTCCCTTTAAATGGTCGGAGGATTTTGCCTATTACACCGGAATATACAGGGGTGGATTTTTTGGTCTGGGAGCCGGAGTTCATCATCCACAACTGCATAATCCCGAGTATGATTTCCCGGATGAAATCATGGATACAGGGATAAGCATGTTTTTTAATCTGTATGAAAAGCTGTTGGTATCGCCTTCGGAATAGACCGGAACTAAAAAATGTAAATTCAAAATTTGAAGAAACCACCGATGAATAGTAGTTCACAGATCACACTCAAAGAAAATGCAATTATAAATAACATCCAGTTCTTAAAGAAAAAACTGGGACCTAAGGTAAAAATTTCTACTGTCGTAAAAGCCAATGCCTATGGTCATGGAATTGAACAAATTGTCCCTCTGTTCGAAAAGCACGGCATCGACCATTTTTCGGTATTCGATTACGGTGAAGCCGTCCGTGTGTATAATAGCCTTGCAAGCCCGGCCTCCATCATGATCATGGGCTGGATTTGCGATGACAATGTGGAAGAAGCCATTTCCAAAGGACTTGAGTTTTTTGTTTTTAACCTCGACCGTTTGAATGTGGCATTGGAAGTAGCTAAAAAATTAAATATCAAAGCAAAAATCCATTTAGAGGCCGAAACGGGTATGAACCGCTCAGGACTGGATATGCGCGAACTTCGCGAGGCCATTGCACTCATTCTTGAAAATGAGGAGTTTTTTGAAATAGCCGGGTTTTGCACCCACCTGGCCGGACCTGAAAGCATCTCAAACCACTCCCGGATTCAAAAACAACTCAGTAAATATCAAAAGATGTTGGCCATTCTTACCGATAACAATATCAAGCCTAAATACAGACATGTGGCCAATTCGGCGGCGGCTTTTACCTATCCCAAATCCAGGATGGACCTGGTTCGCGTTGGGATCATGCAGTACGGTTTTTGGTCGAGTGCCGAAACATTTATCAGCTACCTCAGCAACAAGAGGTCCAAAATAAATCCCCTGCAAAGAATTCTTGGATGGCAAAGCCAGATTATGGCTATCAAGGCGGTGAAAGTTGGGGAGTTCGTCGGTTACGGAATCTCCTATCTGGCGCAGACCGAAACACTCACAGCCTTGATTCCCATCGGATATTCAGGTGGTTACAGCCGGTCGTTGAGTAACAAAGGCCGGGTGCTGATTGGTGGTATGAGATGCAGCGTGATTGGCGTAGTTAACATGAACATGATTATGGCCGATGTATCAAATGTTCCAAATGTTGAGGTAGGCGATGAGGTCGTCATCATCGGAACGCAGGGCGATCTGGAGATTAAAGTCAGTGCTTTCAGCGACATCAGCGACCAGTTGAATTATGAAGTGCTCGCCCACCTCTCGGAAAGAATAAATCGCAGGGTGATTTAAAAATGAATCTTATACATGATGTTCGGAATCATATTCAACTGTGTGTAAGTGCCAATTTCATCTTTATTTTTGTCGTAGTATTGTTCCACAGGAGCCTGGTTATTAAACACATTGTAAATATCAAGGTAAATTTCGTGTCGCACTTTGGGTCGGTTGACAGAGTAACTTACCGTTAAATTCATCTGGTAAACTTTCCCCATCGAATTCTTGAAGGCCTCACTTGTGTTGTAAACCGTGCTTCTTTTTATGCGCGATTTTTCAAGGTCAACAGGGAGGTAACGGTTACCACCATTGACAAAAAACTTGGTGTTGACACTGAGCTTATTGCCGTTCTCGGGTTTACCGATCTTAAATTCTTTCCCAATAAGGAAATTGGCGGCATAGCTGGTATTGTACCGTGTGTTTCGCCAAACACCGTCCATGGCCTTGTATTTTGAATCGAACAGTGAACCACTAAGCATCATATACCAGTTGTTGAAGAAGTAGCGTTCCATAGTGAGTTCCAGGCCGTAATTGTAGCCTTTGCCTCTGCTCACAAGCGATTTGTCAACGTAACCATGCGATTCGTTAATAAGCGAATAGTAGCTGGTGTCGATGTTTTCGACGGGCACACTGTGCAGGTTTTGGTAATACACCTCCAGGTTTAAATCCCACTTTTCGGATAATCTTTGCTCATAGCCCAGCACATAATGATCTGATTTGGTTAGTCCCAGGTTTATGTTGGGCAGGGAGGGGACTCCATTTGCATCGTAAACCGTGTGATAATAGGTTACGATACTTTCCACCATGCTGTGTTGCCCGTAGCCAATACTGAGTGTTTTGGATGGCGAAAGTTGCCAGTTAAGTGCCAGGCGTGGCTCCAGGGCGGAAGCGTTGTTCAGCATAAACTGACTATAATGTAGTCCGCTTACCATGGTAAGTTGCTGATTAATCCTGAATTTCCACGAAACAAATCCCTGTACCAAACCCGCGTCCTTTGTCAGTTGAATGCCATTCCTCCATTGGTTGAATTCATCATCCAGGTATTCATCTTTCATATCATAAACAAAGTGGTCGTAGTTGATGCCCGTGGAAAAAACGTGCCGGGTACTTATTTTTTGATTGTAAATTACCGATCCCCGATAGGTAGCTTTGTCCCAATGGCCATGGACTGTCGGCACCATGTTGCCTTCTTTTAGTTCCTGGGCTTCCACTTCACTTCCATTGGTTGATATACTGATGGAGGATTTTAGGGATGCAATGGGTGAAAATGGATAGAAATGATTGATACCGGCCGTACCCATATGCGATTTATATTCGAATTTCTCGGTTACGACTTCACTTTTGTCGCTGAAATCATCGATCATACTGCTGATGCCACCCAAACCAAATAAGGTAAAGGTTCCGGCATTGTTGGTGGGCAGATTCACTTTATAACTCAAATCCTGGTATTTTGGGATGCCACCGAAATCGACAACCCCCAGATTATCGAGGAGGCCCAGCGATGAATACCTGTAATTGGCCAGGTACGATCCGCTGTAACCCTTTTTAAACGGGCCTTCGGCTGCCAGGTCAACACCCAGTACACCTATTCCAAGGGTGTATTCTGGTTTTTCGTTGTTGCCGGTACGCAGCATCACATCAAAGATACCTGAGAGGGCATTACCATATTCAGGTGCAAAGGCACCCGTGTAAAAGTCAGAGTTGGCCAGCATGTTGCTGCTCAGGGCGTTGATGGGACCGCCGGTGGTGCTTTCATCACTAAAATGGTTTGGGTTTGGAATGTCTACTCCCTCCAGTTTCCATAGGATTCCTTTGGGGGAATTTCCACGCACCACGATGTCGTTGTTTCCCAGTGGATCGCTGGTGACGCCGGCAAATGCCGATACCATGCGCGATGGGTCGTCCAGCGATCCTGCAAAGCGTTGTGTTTCTTCTACCGTTACCTGTCGGGCACTGATCAGCGACATTTCATTGTTTACCTCTCCCTTTTCTGTGGCTCCTGAGATCACGATTTCGTTTAAACTGATCAGCGATTCCTGCATCTCGAAAGTTGCGAACACTTCTTTTCCGGTTCCAACCATCAGGTTCGGAATGGTCCTGGTTTCGTAGCCCAAGCACGAAAGTCGCAGGGAAATCCGGCCTACCTGTACATTTTCTATTTTAAAGTATCCGTTTTCATCGGTGGATGCTCCCTGTGGGGGATCGGAGTCTATAATCAGGATGTTCACTCCAAAGACCGGCATTTTGGTGTCCTGATCGATGACGTAACCACGGACGGTTTGTGAGTAGTTGTTTGCAAAGAAATGCAGACTGGATATAAAAGCCAGCATAATTATCAGGGCTAATTTTTTCATTGATTTTTTTGATTTGAGCATAGTTTACCATTAACATGAATTTCCATGCATTTTTGTTTATATTGATTAGAATTTGTGGTTTTACCGAATTGAATTGATATTTCGGTTGATTCAACATTAAAGACATGATAAATTTGAGTGGGTTGTAATGAAGGTAAAAAAAAACAAAAAAATATCCCTATCAGGTTAATAGTAAAAGATCGTCAACTTTCTTAAAATGAAGATTGTTCACTAATTAAGAAATGTGTGAATGATGTAACTTATTTATAAAGTGATGTAACACTTTTATGGATTAAAAGTCATCAACTTTGTATGGATTAATACAGGATAAATCTTTGAATGAATGACTTAGAAAGCCACCGATGATAATAATGCAGGGTGCTTGATTAATACCGGTTTAGATTTGTCGATATCCAATAAAACAAAAGGTTGTATGAACATTAGTATCAATAAAAAAATCTTAATCTTTTCAAGTCTCATTCTGGTATTCAATGTATTTATAGGTTATACCTTTTATGATAGCAAGCGAAAACTTGCTGACACGGAACATTTGGTTCAACACACCGAGGACGTTATTTCCAGATCGTCCGGGATCTTATTACTTTTCAAAGACATTGAAAGTGCTGCCCGTGGTTTTGTTCTTACCGGAGACAGTACGATTCTTGATCCCTTATTTATTGCCGAAAAAACAATCTTTAACAGCATCGGGCAGCTCAGGAAAATGATGTTAAAAAATCCGGTGCAGCAACAACGGTTAGATTCTATCAGTATTTATGTACAAAACCGTTTGGAATTTTCGTTACATCAGGTTAAATTAAGAAGTAATCAAGGATTAGAATCCGCCATTGCATATTCATCCACCAATAAGGGAAAATATTTTTCCGACCGCATGAGCCGGTTGACCAATGATATTCAAATGGAAGAAGTCGCCGTGTTTAAACGACTTAAAAATACCAATGAGCGCAGAATGGCAATAGTGAATTGGTTTTCGGCGGGTATGTTTGTTTTAATGACTGTGTTTACCTTGTTTTTGTTATTCGTCACTGCCAAATATTTGCTTCAGATTAAAGAAAAGGAAAAGCGGGCAGAAGAACTGATCATTGCCAACAAAGAACTGGCCTTTCAAAACAAGGAGAAAGAAAAAAGGGCTGCTGAATTAATCCTTAAGAATGAGGAGCAACGTGAGATGAACGAATACCTGGGAAATTTGCTCGATTGTGCGAATGCCCCGATTATCGTTTGGGACACACATTTTAAAATCACGCGGTTCAATAAGGCCTTTGAATCTCTCACCGGAAGAATAGAAAACGATGTCATTGGCAGAAACCCGGAAATTTTGTTCCCGACTGATTCGGCGGACAGTTCAATGGACCTTATAAAGAGAACCCATCATGGTGAGCGGATGGAGGGGGCTGAAATGAATATCGTTCATATCGATGGCTCCGTGCGGATACTTCTGTTGAGTTCGGCAAATATCATGTCATCTGATGGAAAATCAGTGTTAGTCACTATTGGACAAGGTTATGATGTTACCGAACGAAAACGGGCAGAACAAGAAATAAAAAAATTGAACGAAACCTTAGAGCAGAGAGTAAATGACAGAACGATACAGCTTGAAGCAGCTAATAAAGAACTCGAGTCGTTCAGTTATTCTGTTTCACACGATTTGCGTGCGCCTCTCCGACATATTGGGGGTTTTGTTGATCTACTTATTAAAAGTAATTCGTCACAACTCAACGACTCAGGATTAAGATATTTAAAAATCATATCAGAATCGGCTCATGAAATGGGAGAACTGATTGACGCATTGTTGACCTTTTCAAGATTGGGAAGGAGCGAATTGCAAGGAACCAGGCTTAATTCAAAAAGCATGGTAACCCGTGCACTTCAATCGTTTACCGAAGAATTGGCTGGCAGGGATGTGGAAATTAAATTATTTGACCTCCCGGATGCCTGGGGAGACGAAAACTTAATCTATCAGGTGTGGATAAACCTGATTTCCAACGCAATAAAATATTCCAGGAATGTGGAAAAAACCGTCATTGAAATTGGTGGCAATATAGAGGATGGAAAAACAATATTTTACGTAAAAGACAACGGTGTAGGTTTTGATATGAAGTATGCAGATAAACTATTTGGTGTTTTCCAACGGCTGCACAAAGTAAAAGATTTTGAAGGTATCGGCATTGGACTTGCAAATGTGAACAGAATTGTATCCAGGCATGGCGGAAAATGTTGGGCGGTAAGCGATTCTGATGGTAAATCGGGAGACAAGGGCGCTACCTTTTTCTTTAGTAATCCAACAAATCATTTGTTAAAAATATAAAAGTATGAAAACAGAAATAAAAAGGATTCTGATTGTGGACGATAGTCCAAAAGATGTTGAGCTTACCATGGCTGCACTTTCTGAAAATCACCTGATTAATGAAATTGTTGTCGCTGAAGATGGTGAAGAAGCCCTGGATTATTTATATAAACGTGGTAAGTTTTCTCATGAAACCGGTATTCCGGTAGTAATATTATTGGATATCAAGATGCCTAAGATGAATGGAATCGAGGTACTTCGACATATCCGTACCAATCCTGATTTTAAATTAATCCCCGTAATTATGGTTACCTCATCCCGGGAAGAAAGAGACCTGGTTGAGAGTTACAAACTTGGAGCAAACTCTTATGTGGTTAAGCCTGTTGACATTACCCAATTCCTTGAGGCCATTAAAACCTTGGGGCAGTATTGGGCCGTCATTAATCAACCCCCTCCAATAAAAAATTGATTTAATTTTTTTTTATAACACCTAAAACGCATGCAATGATGCAACGTAAAATAAAAATATTGCACCTTGAAGATTCTCCTAATGATTCTGAGCTAATTCACGCTATTATCGAAAGCAGTGGAATCGAACATGATTATTATTTGGTCGACAATAAAGATGATTTTGTTCATTTTCTGGGATCAGAAAACATCGACATTATCATATCTGATTATAGCATGCCTGGATATCAGGGCAGCGAAGCGTTAAAAATCTCCAGACAGCACTATGCTCACATACCTTTCATCTTCGTTTCAGGAACTATTGGGGAAGACAGGGCCATTGAGGCCATGTTAAACGGTGCAACCGATTATGTGCTTAAAAACAAACTTGAAAGGTTGGTTCCTGCAATTAAAAGGGCCATGCGCGAATACGATCTGGAGGTAAAACGAAAGCTGACTGATGTAGAACTGAAACAAAAAAGAGAACTCATCAAAACGCAAAACGAAGCCATTGAAAAACGATCTGCTGAGTTAATTATTGCCAATAAAAAACTGATCTTTCAAAACCTGGAGAAGGAGAAACGAGCTGCGGAGTTAATTATTGCCAATAAGAAACTGACCATTCAAAACAAAGAGAAAGAAAAGCGGGCGGCAGAATTAGTCATTGCAAACGAAGAACTTGTATTTCAAACAGAAGTAAAAGAAAAGCGGGCTGCTGAGTTAATCATAGCTAACAAAGAACTTGCTTATCAAAACAGAGAGAAAGAAAAACGGGCTGCTGAGTTAGTCATTGCTAACGAAGAACTTTCATTTCAAACAAGAGTAAAAGAAAAACGAGCCGCAGAGTTGATTATCGCAAATAAAGAGCTTGCTTATCAAAACAAAGAGAAAGAAAAAAGGGCTGCTGAATTGGCCATTGCCAATGAAGAACTTGCTTATCAAAATGTAGTAAAAGAAAAACGGGCCGCTGAGCTAATCGTTGCCAATAAAGAACTTGCTTATCAAAACAAAGAGAGGGAAATGCGGGCAGAAGAATTAATTATTGCCAATAAAGAGCTCGCGTTTCAAAACGGTGAAAAGGAAAAAAGAGCCGCGGAGTTAATCGTTGCCAATAAAGAACTCGCTTTTCAAAACGGAGAAAAAGAAAACCGGGCCAAAGAATTAATTATCGCAAACGAAGAACTTGCTTATCAAAATGTGGTAAAAGAAAAACGGGCCGCGGAGCTAATTGTTGCCAATAAAGAACTTGCCTATCAAAACAAAGAGAGGGAAAAACGAGCAGAAGAATTAATCATTGCCAATCAAGAGCTCGCGTTTCAAAACAACGAAAAGGAAAAAAGAGCCGCGGAATTAGTCATTGCCAACAAAGAGCTCGCGTTTCAAAACGGAGAAAAAGAGAACCGGGCCAAAGAATTAATCATTGCCAACAAAGAGCTTGCTTTTCAAAATGAAGTAAAGGAAAAAAAGTCAGCTGAGTTAATCGTAGCGAACGAAGAACTTGCTTTTCAAAATAATGAGAAGGAAAAACGGGCGGCGGAATTAATCATTGCCAACAAAGAACTCGCGTTTCAAAATGGTGAGAAGGAAAAACGTGCCGCGGAATTAATCATAGCGAACAAAGAACTCGCGTTTCAAAACGACGAAAAGGAAAAAAGAGCCGCGGAATTAATCATAGCGAACAAAGAGCTCGTTTTTCAAAATGAGGAGAAAGAAAAACGGGCCGCTGAACTGATTGTGGCTAAAGAACACGCAGAAGAAAGCGACCGGTTAAAATCAGCATTCTTGGCGAATATGTCGCACGAAATAAGAACTCCGATGAATGGCATTTTAGGCTTTGCCGACCTGTTGAAACAAGCCGACCTGAGCGGTGAAGAGCAACAGGAATATATAAAAATTATTGAGAAAAGCGGTGCCAGGATGCTCAATATCATTAACGATATTGTTAATATTTCCAAAATAGAAGCCGGACAAATGGAAGTATACCTGAGTAAGTCGAATATCAATGAACAGATCGATTTCATCTATACCTTTTTTAAACCTGAGATTGAAAAAAAAGGAATACAGTTTCTCGTTAAAAAATCGTTGCCTTCTGAAACAGCCATTATTACTACTGACCGTGAAAAAATTTTCGCCATTCTAACCAACCTGGTCAAAAACGCCATTAAATTTACTACCGATGGCACCATAGAATTTGGGTATGAAATTGTAGCAATGGGTCATGACCCATTGCTACAATTTTATGTGAAAGATACAGGCATGGGCATACCAAAAGACAGGCAGGAAGCCATATTTGAGCGATTTATTCAGGCTGATATTGCTGATAAAATGGCGCTGCAGGGTGCAGGATTGGGCTTGTCGATTACTAAAGCATACGTGGAACTACTGGGTGGAAAAATCTGGGTCAATAGCGAAAAAGGAAAAGGCTCAGTTTTCTATTTTACAATTCCGTTCATTACTAAAACACAAGAAAAAAGGTACAATGAAATTCCAACTGCGGCTGAAATCGCCGGAAACCAGATTAAAAAACTTAAAATTCTAATCGTGGAGGACGATCCTACCTCGTTAAATTTGATTGCAATTGCCACAAAAAAGTATTGCAAAGAAGTTTTAAAAGCAACTACCGGAATCGAAGCAGTTGAAATATGTCACAATAATCCTGACATCGATTTGATATTGATGGATATTCAGATGCCCGAAATGAATGGATATGAAGCTACACGTAAAATACGGAAATTCAACAAAGACGTTATCATTATTGCACAAACAGCTTTTGTTCTGTCTAACGACAGAAAATTAATCCTCAAATCCGGATGCAATGATTATATTTCAAAACCTATTTTTAAAGATGAATTGGTGGCATTGGTACAAAAATATTTCGATAAAAAAGCACTCAATAAATGATTTATAAAACACTTATTAAAGAGTGAATTGCCAATGCTTCAAAATAATACGAAGGTCATGGATTTCAAATCGACATCAACTCCCTGACAAGGTGAAAGAGGTATTGATGCTATCCGTATTAAAATGGCTAACGCTTCTTCTTTTTACCTGCTTTATAAAATCGGATTTTTGGATAGCTTCACTTGCTTATATATCTCAAACCAGGTGATGGTTGAGAAGCCTGCCAAAGTACAAATGACAATTTCAACAAAACGTATTCTTTCAAACTGAAATAAATCCAATAGAAAAGGGATATTCAAAATCAGGATCAGAAATATGATGGCTCCACCAACCACCCATTTAACGGTTTTATTGGGTGTTATCAGTATTTTAAAAATGCCTGAAGTCCAGGAGCGATTGGAGAGAATCACCGCGATGTTGGCCACGATTAAAGTGACAAAGGTGAGTGTTCTTACGGAATCTTCCGTATATCCCATGTTCAGCCCGATAAAGTAGACCAACAAGGTTGTAATTAAAATGCTGATTCCCTGCGAACAGCTTAACAGGATTTTTTTTGCACCAAAGAAAGGTTCATTGATAAGCCGTGGAGGTCGCGACATGATGTTTTCTTCTTCTTTTTCGGCTTCGAAAATAATAGAACAGGCGGGGTCGATAATGAGTTCAAGAAAGACAATATGAACAGGCCAAAGGATGAGCGGCAGATCGGCGAAGAAAACCGGGATCAGCGACAACCCCGCGATGGGAACGTGAATGGCAAAAATATAACCCAACGCCTTTTGCAGGTTATCAAATATTTTTCTCCCCATTCTAACTGCTCCCACGATAGAGGCAAAATTATCGTCCATCAACACCAAAGAAGAGGCTTCGCGTGCTACATCGGTACCTTTTTCACCCATCGCAATTCCAATGTTGGCGGCTTTCAGGGCCGGGGCATCATTAATCCCATCACCTGTCATGGCTACCACCTCCTTGTTTCGCTTGAGCGCGTTCACAATTTTGAGCTTTTGTTCAGGAACCACCCGGGCAAAAATATTGACTTCCTTAATTCGTTCACAGAGTTCGTCTTCTGTCAGTTCCTTGAGTTCCGGCCCTGAAATGCAGAGTTCCGGGTTTTTTATGCCGATATCTTTTCCAATATTGATGGCCGTTACCGGATAATCTCCTGTAATCATGATCACCCGGATGCCGGCTTTATAACACTCCTTTACGGCTTCCGGTACGGTTTCCCGGATTGGATCAGACAGTCCGATGAGGCCCAGAAATTCAAATTCAAAATCATGTTGTAACGAAGGCAATTTGCCCGGGGTTAATTTTGCCCTGGCTACGCCCAACACCCTCAGTCCGGAAGAAGCCATTTCGGCAACCGCTTTTTCAAATTTCAAAACAGTCTCTTTATTTAGGTGACACAAATCGAAAATGGCCTCGGGAGCACCCTTTGCCGCGATCACCCTTTCTGCTGAACCAGTTGGCGAAAACACCCTTGACATGGCCATTAATTCTTTCGACAAGGGATATTCTTTTTCCATTACCCAGTCAGAATGAAGATGTTCTGTATTTTTGAGAAAATGATCGCCAATATTGGTGATGGCTTTTTCCATGGGGTCAAAAGGGTTCACCTGGCTTGATAGTATACCGTATTCCACGATTTCATGATAGGGTTCCGGGAACGATGCTCCTGATACCACATCGTGAAAATCGGTGCCATTAAAAAGCCGGGTAACGGTCATCTTGTTTTGCGTTAAGGTGCCTGTTTTGTCGGTGCAAAGTACGGTAGCCGAGCCAAGGGTTTCAACGGCAGCAGGTTTGCGTGTGAGGACATTTTTTTTTGACATGCGCCATGCACCCAGAGCAAGAAAAATGGTTAATACCACCGGGAATTCTTCGGGCAGCATGGCCATGGCCAGGGTGATTCCGGCAAGAAACCCTTTAAGTAAATCGCCTCTGGTGATAGTATAGATGGCAATAACGATGATACAAAGTGCAATGCCAATAATGGCCAGGCGTTTCACCAACGTGCCCATTTCACTTTTTAGCTTGGTGGGCTCCTCTACCACCGATTCCAGTGCTTTACCTATTTTTCCGATTTCAGTTTTCATGGCAGTGGCCGTTACCTTTATCACTCCATTCCCCTGAACGATCATCGAACCGGAATAGACCATGGGCAATTCATCGCCACCGGGAACAATACTGGTGTCACCGTTTTTCCATTCTCTTTTGCGCACCGGGACCGATTCGCCGGTCAGCAACGACTCATCGGCCAGCAAATTAACACTGTTCAACACCACGGCGTCGGCCGGAACGCGATCGCCTTCCTGCAGAATCACCAAATCGCCAACAACGACTTCTCTTCCGGCAATTCGGATGGTTTCTCCATCCCTGATTACCAGAGCACGCGGACTGGCCAGGTCTTTCAGGGCATCCAAAGCTTTTTCTGTTTTCTTCTCCTGGTAAAATTCAATGCCCATCACCACAAACACAAAACCAAGAAGCATAATCCCTTCCTGAACGTCTCCTAACAGGAGATACAGGACGCCACAGGCAACAAGCAAGAGGAACATGGGCTCCTTTACCACTCCCAACGCAATTTGAAAACCATTTTTAGGTTTTGATGAAGGCAGTTCGTTATATCCATCCTTCTGAAGGATTGCAGCTGCTTCTTTTGAACCAAGCCCTTTTAATTGATCGGTATCGACTGAAGTTTTCATGACTATTGGGTTATTCTAGTTAGAAGATACTAACAAATAGGTTAAAATTTTTATTTGGATAAAACTTTGTTTAACAGATCAATCAGGGTATGTAACTCGTTGTCGTTCAATTTGTTTTTAAAGGATTCAGCGATGCGCTTATGAGCAAAATCGTGCATCTGGTTAATGAGTTTTCCCTTTTCGGTGAGGTGAAGGTGTGCACTGCGTCTGTCTTCGTCCGATTGTACTTTAAAAACAAACTCTTTTTCGATGAACTTGTCGATGGCCACTTTTACCGTTGGCTTGGAAAGTTTCAGAATGTTGGCTAATTCCGTAATATTAGGATTTCCAAGCATATGAATGGTTTCCAGATAATTCATCTGGGTGTGGGTAAGGTTCAACAGGTTAAACTGATCCTTTGCCGCATCTTCCATTTGGACCATCATATTAGATAGTTTGGCCACTATTTCTTCCATATTTTTCATGGTGCAAATATAGTTAGAAAATACTAACTAAAAGATAAATTTCATTGGGTGCTATTTTGATCCTTCTACGTTTAAAAAATGTGAAAATAGGACGGTGCGCTTCACCTTAAAAGGGTTCTTGTTTTTCTATCAATATTGGCGGTACTTCGTACCTGGTGATTTGCCTTGAAAACGGATATTTGTTTAAACGGAGCACGTTGTCGTTACCCCGCGAATTGTTTATAAGGTTGATAATCACAGCATAGTTGAAATTGTCGTAATGTTTAAATGATTTAGTTGCACCATTGCGTTTTTATAAAAGTCGATAATATCCTACCTTTTCCTTAACTCATAAATATCTTTACGCCTGTCTTTTAGGTTCCTGACGCTTCCAAATTGGTTCAGGTTTCTAAGCAGATCGATATCCAGGTCAGCAATCAAAATCATTTCCGTGTTGGGAGTAGCCTCTGCCTTGATACCATTGGCCGGGAAGGCAAAATCGCAAGGTGTGAATACCATCGACTGCGCATACTGAATATCCATGTTGTGCACTTTCGGTAGATTTCCTACACTTCCGGCAATGGCTACGTAGCATTCGTTTTCGATGGCACGGGCCTGGGCACAATTCCGCACCCTGGAATAACCATTTTGGGTATCTGTCAGGAAGGGCACGAATAGAATATCCATACCCATATCGGCTAGAATCCGGCTCAACTCCGGAAATTCAACATCGTAACAAATCAGCACGCCAATTTTTCCACAGTCGGTATCAAAGACTTTAATTTCACTGCCTCCCTGCATTCCCCACACCTTTATTTCATCCGGCGTGGTATGTAATTTAACATACCGTTCAACAGTTCCGTCTCTTTTACATAAATATCCAACATTATAAAGCCGGTTGTTCACAATTTCAGGCATACTTCCTGAAATAATATTGATGTTGTATGAAATAGCCAATTCCGAAAATTTCTGAGTGATCACTTCTGTATGTTTTGCCAACTCTCTCAGGGCTTCAGGTTCGGTGAGGTGGTTGTTCTCGGCCATGAGTGGTGCATTAAAGAACTCAGGAAACAACGCGAAATCAGATCGGTACCCTGAAACGGCATCGACAAAAAATTCGACTTGCTGCAACAATTCATCCAGGTTTTTATAAGGACGCATTTGCCATTGAATCAGCCCAAGTCGCACTACTTTTTTGATAATGCTGGCTTTGACATGCTGTTTTTCATAGTAAATGTTCACCCATTCCAGCAAAACGGCGTAGTCGTTTGAATCGCCATCGCCGTTCAGGTAGTTTTTCATGATTTTGAACGGATGGAAATCATTGGATATCTGAAAGTTCAAAACCGGATCATCAATTTCTTTACGCCTGACTTTGTCGATGTATTGCTTTGGGGTTAGTTTGTCAGCGTACTGGTGGTAGTTTGGAATACGACCTCCAAACGCGACTCCCTTCAGGTTTAATCGTTCACACAACTCTTTCCTGTAATCGTACAACCTGCGGCCAAGTCTTAAACCGCGAAACTCTGGTTTGATAAACACATCAATTCCGTAAAGCATGTCGCCGGTAGGGGAGTGCGTGTTGAAGGTGTAGTTTCCGGTAATTTCCTCGTATGTATGGTGGTCATCAAATTTGGAGTAATCGACAATAATTGATAGTGCGCAGCCCGCGATTTGGTTGTTGACCTTAATCACAACCTGACCATCAGGAAAACGGCTAATCAAAGAGTCGATTTGATGCTCTTTCCAGTATGCATCGGGCATGGTGGTGTACGATTCTATCATGGCTTCTTTTAACTCCTGATAGTCATCCAGATTTAAAAAAGTTAATTCAATATTTTCAATATCCTGCATGGATTAAGTATTGGATTGAAATTTTGTGAAGTAGTTAAAATCTTCTCTTGTGCTCTTATTGATATTAATTAATGAAAGCAGGTTTGTCACATGGCTAAGGTTGGTTGATCACACCTTTTAAAACAAGTGATATGAGTGTGCAAAGTTACTAAAATCTGAGGGCAGTCCATCGTGACGGGGCGTGTTTAATTTGACAGCGATCTGATTGGCCAATCGTTTAGGATATACCTTAAAATATCCGGCATTAAGCACAGGCTGATCTGTGTTAATTAAAATGAGAAAAAAAAGTACCTATTTAGAACTTTTATTGTACTTTTAGTCCCTCAGCTTGTAGGATACCTATTTTCAATTTAAACCTCTTGTCTTGATCTATTCAGTTTATGAATCAGGCCGAAAAAAAATACGGGAGAAAGTACACTAACTCAAACCAACGTGAAACAGTGAATCTGGATGGTAATCAAATACATACCAGGTGTTGGTCAGTATCCGTCTATATATTCTTCAGTATCACAGCCATTTTTCTTATAAGCAACCTGAATGCGGTTGTCGATTATTTTATGCACCCTGACATACCCTATTTTGATGAGGAGCATCTTGTTGTAGGAGGTATCACCGGACTTTTCTGCCTTGTATTATTAATTATAATCGGGATATATAACCATCGGCTGTACAAAATGGCCAGGAAGCAATTTGCTCACCTTCAGCGCCTTAAATATCTTACCAAATATGCCAATGATATCATTTTACTTCTCGACGAGGATGAAAATATCATTGAAGCCAATGAAATGGCTGAGGTGACCTATGGTTATGAGGCTTCTATATTACTGAAGATGAATTGGCTGGACCTGTACCCGAAAGATTCAGCCGAAGAGGTGAAAAACCAATTAAAACAAATTGAAGCACAAAATGGTCTGGTTTATGAAGCACGGCACCAACGCCGGGATGGAGCCTTTTTCGAGGTTGAAATCAGCTCCCAGTTACTGACGATTAATAAGAAAAAATTTTATCAGATGTTCATTCGTGATATAACCACGCGTAAGTCAGCTGAAAAGGCATTACGTGAAAGTGAGGACCGGTACCGGAGTTTATTTGAGAATTTAACCATTGGACTTTATCGCACCCACCCCGATGGACGTATTCTGATGGCCAACCCAACCACCGTTAAAATGATGGGCTGCACCAGCCTTGAGGAGTTGATGAAACGAAACCTTGAAAAAGAAGGTTTTGAGCCCGATTATTCACGTGAACAGTTTCATAAAGTGATTGAATCTGAAGGACAGATCCGCGGGTTGGAATCTGCCTGGGTTAGATGGGACGGGTCAACGATTTATGTGCGTGAAAGCGCTAAAGCCATCAAAAATTTGGAAGGAAATATTCTGTATTACGAAGGAAGCGTTGAAGATATCACCGAACGCAAACTGGCAGAAAACAAACTAAGGGAAAGCGAAAAGCGTTTGACCGAGCTTAATGCAACAAAGGACAAATTTTTTTCGATCATCGCACACGACTTAAGAAGTCCCTTTAACAGTATCATTGGCTTTGGCAATCTCCTTCGTGAACAAATTCAGGAAAAAAAATACCAGGATTTAGAAAAATATATTCAGATCATACTCAAGTCCTCGAACAATGCCATGGATTTACTCTTAAACTTGTTGGAATGGGCGCGTTCGCAAACCGGAGGAATGGAGTTTAAACTGGGACCTATTGACATCACCCGACTAATTAATGAGGTAACCGGGCAAATGGAACCTATTGCCCAGGAAAAATCAATTACCATTTCAAGCGAACTATCGTCATCAGAAATCATTTTTGCTGATCGGGACATGGTTAAAACGATGGTACGAAATCTTATTTCCAACGCCATCAAGTATTCATTTATTGGTGGTGAAATTCGCATTACCGCCGAACGAAAAAACCACCACCTGACGGTTTGCGTCATGGATCAAGGAGTTGGGATTAAGAACGAAGTGCAATCAAAATTATTTAAAATAGATGAGTGTATATCTACCTTAGGAACAAGCAAAGAAAAAGGAACAGGATTGGGTTTGATGCTCTGCAAAGAATTTGTAGATAAGCACAATGGAAAAATTTGGGTTGAGAGTAAATTCGGGAGAGGAAGTAAGTTCTGTTTTGCTCTTCCCGATCCGGAGCCTACTAAAATTACCTTTGATTCCGTTTGAAAAACAATTTCAATTACAAAATTTAGAAACTGATAATTAAGAATTTATATCTAATTTTGACACAAAATATAGATGATCATGAACTTAAAAAACATTGGACTACGCATTTCAGGTACCATTTTTGGTATCGTGTCGGTGCTGCATTTGTTACGTGTGGTATCTGTTGTTAGTGTTACGATAGGTGGCTGGGAACTTCCCATGTGGGTAAACATGATGGGATTTTTGGCTGCAGGAATCCTCTCAGGCGGGCTTTGGTGGTTGTCCTGCTCAAAAAATGAGCAAGGCTGAGCATTACAATTGTTAAACTATTTAACATGATCCGTATCAGGAAAATTTCAAATCCTCACTTGTTTGTTAACATTCAAACAATGAGTAAGATAAAAGAAATTATCTCACAACAGTTCCCCGATATCAATCCCAAAAAAATCGATGAGATATCAGCACAGCTGACCGATTCTTTAAAATACAAATACCAGGCAAAAATTTTTGTGGCAGAGGATGAAAAAAGCACCATCCGTGGATTTGCCTTATTTCTGTATATGCCTGATCTTCAGTTTTGTTATTTAGATTATATCGCTGTTTCACCCGGAAAAACATCAGGTGGCATCGGCGGTGCTTTGTATGAACGTGTGCGTGAAGAAGCGGAAGCTTTTGGCGCTTTGGGCATCTTTTTTGAATGCCTGCCCGATGACCCCAATCTCTGTAAAGATCAAACCAATCTTACCCAAAACAAGAAACGGCTGGCCTTTTATGAGCGCTATGGTGCACGACCCATTGTCAACACACGTTACGAAACTACCGTGGTGCCGGACGACGATTGTCCGCCATACCTGGTGTTCGATGGACTCGGAGTGCGTGAAACGTTGCCTGCTGCGGTTACATGCCAGATTTTTCGTGCCATTCTGGAGAGGAAATATGGGGATTATTGTCCTGAAGCCTATATAAAAGAAGTGGTCGACAGTGTACATGAAGATCCGGTACAATTGCGTCCATTCAGATACAAGAAAAAAATACAACCCGAATTGTTTCGCACCACATTGCCTGAAAAGAAAAAGATCTTCTGGGTAATCAACGACAAACACTCCATCCACCACATTCGTGAAATCGGCTATGTGGAGTCACCTGTGAGAATTAAAAGCATCGAAAATGAACTGGTGAAGACGGGACTATTCAGGTTGGGCAAGGTAAAGGAGTTCAATGAGAAGTCCATCCTGAAAATCCACGATCCGGGTTATGTAAACTATTTTAAAAATGTGTGTAAAAGTCTGCCTTACGGAAAATCAGTTTATCCATATGTTTTCCCCATCAGGAATGCCGCCAGGCCACCCAAAGAGCTTTCGGTAAGGGCCGGCTATTATTGCATCGATACGTTTACACCTCTTAATAAAAATGCCTATCTGGCATCCAGATGGGGTGTAAATAGCGCGTTGACAGCCGCTGAGGAAATGCTCGAAGGATGCAATCTTGCTTACGTGCTGACCCGACCTCCCGGACACCATGCCGAAAGAAATGTATTTGGAGGGTTTTGTTATTTCAACAACAATGCCATCGCGGCCGATTACCTTAGTTTATTTGGGAATGTCGCCATCCTGGATATCGATTACCACCATGGCAACGGACAGCAACAGATATTTTATGGGCGAAAGGATGTGTTTACAGTATCCATTCATGGCCATCCTTCATTTGCCTATCCCTACTTCAGCGGGTTTAAGGACGAAAACGGAGAAGGCGAGGGGAGGGGTTACAACTTGAATTTTCCTCTGCCCGAAACCCTGGATGGTGCGGGTTATCGTGTTACCCTGGACAAAGCTCTCTCGGCAATTCAGAAATATAAACCTGAATACCTGGTTGTCGCTCTGGGGCTTGATACTGCAAAAGACGATCCTACAGGAACATGGACTTTGGCAGCAAAAGACTTTGAAGAAAATGGTCTGATGATTGGGAAGTTGAAATTTCCTACCCTGGTTATCCAAGAAGGAGGTTATAAAAACCGCAGTCTGGGTATCAATGCAAGATCCTTTTTCAATGGGTTATACCGCGGTCATTATGAAGAATGAAAGAATTCATTCAAAATTATTTTATTTACTTCTCTTCATCGCATAAGTAGATCGGACACTTTTCCTACAGCAATTTTAACAACCTGAGGTGTTTTTATTTTTCATGTATGACGGGTCATTACATCAATTCAGGCAAATTCATTATGTGATAAAACCTGACTATTTACGGGATGACTCTTGTTTTTTAATCTGCTTGCAAAATCTGCCAGGATATTCATGTAATTGGTATATGCCAAATACGGACTGTTAAATGGATTGAAATGAGTTTTGTGATACTCTTCTGAAAAGAATTGATTATTCATATAGTACAGATTTTCCATATCCTGAATAAGGTTCCATTCTTCAACAAGCGAACTTCTGCAACAATCCTTTATTGCCTTGTTAATAATAAATTGTTGCTGTAAGGCGTGTTTCTGTAAAACATTTTTATGCCACAGGTCAGTTGGAAGTTTAATAGGGCGCCCTTCCTTGGCTGTAAGTTTATGTTTGATTAAAAGGGGCCTGACAGTTTTTGATATTTCAGAGGGTGCGCAAAATTTATATTCAGGTTTGGACAGTATCTGATTCATGATCATTTTCCATGCAGCAGCCAGGTGCTCGTTAAAAGGACTCTTGATTTGTGCAGGATTATATATGAAAATTAAAAGATTTGAATCCTCAGAGTGGATTTTAATGTTGTTCAAAACAAAGGATGCAAAATCAGTTAGCTGCTGTCCTTTTGCATTTGGATCCATGTCTTGAAGTATTTGACTTAATATATGATGAATCAGGTAAATACGTTCACTTGAACGTGGTGAGTTGTTTTTGTTTTCATTTTGTTTGATCTTTTCTTGGCCAATGTGATTGGAGTTTGCAAAAACTGCCTTTTTTCCATAGTTGAGAATTGTATTTATGATTTTTTCAGGACAAACGGGTGAATGAAGAATAAAGACATCAGGTATAGATCCAAACAAGTAATGTATTGTCTCATCGTGCAGGTTGATTTGTCGTTCCAATGTTTCCTCATTTGCAAAAGCAATCATTGAATGAGACCAGGGTTCTGACAGGAATTCGATACAATTCAATTTTTTTAAACCCTCCAGAACCTTTATAACATGGGGAGCAATGTTTTGTAATAATTTTAGGGCGATCCCTGATATTGAAACACCTGCCTTAAACCTAAAATCAGACTCTATAGTTAAGTTCCTGATGGTTTCGAAAAAAGGCAGCAGATTGTCCTGACAGAGTTTTTTAACAAGATAGTCAATGCTTTTATCATGGTAATCGGAATTGCTGTTGTTTATTTCAAAGAACCTGAAATTCCTTAATATAACAGGAATGTGAATTTTGGCACACAAATATATTTTTGTTGTATTGATCATCATCATGCAGCCAGAAACAGTTTGTAAATATCTACAAGCTTTGAGGCAGAAGTTTCCCAATTTATTTTCCGAGCTTCCATAGCGCCCTCCTTAATCATCATCTTTCTTATTGCAGGACGGGTTAAAATGCTGTAAACGGTATCGGCAATGGCTTCTGTATCCCAAAAATCCAGCTTGATGGCATGATTTATTACTTCAGAAACCCCCGACTGTTTTGAAATAATAACAGGAACTTTTAAATACATGGCTTCCAACGGGGAAATACCAAAAGGTTCGGAAATAGAAGGCATAATATAGACATCCGATCGGGTAAGCAATTCTTTCACCTGTTTACCAATCAGAAAACCGGGAAAATGAAATTTGTCGGATATACCCAATCGTAATACACAATCTTTCATCGTATTGAGCAGGTCCCCATCTCCTGCCATGACAAATTCAACATTTTTCATCCGGGCGAGTATCTTTTGGGCTACTTCTATAAAGAATCGGGGTCCCTTTTGCGTGGTTATCCTTCCTAAAAAGGTCACCGTTTTTATTTTCTTTTTTAATGAAGTTCTTGGTTTAATATCGAATGTAAAAGGTTCAACCCCGTTATGTACAGTAAATAATTTTGACGGACTAATGCCATATTTATCTTGTATCGTTTTACTTGTATGGTTGCTTACTGCAATGATACCATCAGCCGCTTCCATTCCGGCCCTTTCTATTTCAAATACGGCAGGGTTCGCCTTCCCTCCGCCGCGGTCGAAATCTGTTGCATGAACATGAATAAGCAGTGGTTTTCCTGTGACTTTTTTAGCTAAGATGCCGGCAGGAAAAGTTAACCAGTCGTGAGCATGAATAATATCGTAGTTTCCTTGTTTTGCAATATATTCAGCTACGACTGAAAAATTATAGATTTCGGTCATGAGATCAGGATGGTATTTTCCGGTAAATTCAATGGATTGCAGCAGGCGATTGGTTTCAGCTGTTTCAGATTTTTCTATTGGTTTGCAAATCTTTTTGTAGTCTTCGGGATCAATGTAGGGTAAAATTCCAGATTTTATACTTAGAAATGTATGTGGGCCACAAAGACGTTCTACTTTAATTTTGCTGGCAATTAAATCTATTTCGTTTGCTCCGATTAATCTTATGTTTTCGACAGGTTCATTTCCATAGGTTTTGGGTACTACAAATGTTAATTCGATTTCAGGAAAAGCAGACAATGATTTAGTAATACCTAAACAGGCTGTTCCAAGACCGCCGGAAATATTAGGAGGAAACTCCCAACCAAACATTAATACCTTCATCTTAATAAATATATTAGTGTTAATGTTCAATTCCTGTAAAATATACCTCCTTTGTTTTTGTTTTTATAATTGGTTCATCCTTCTCTTTCAACTAGACACTCCAGAGGACTCAGATCAAATAACTCAGTTTACAACCAATAAAACAGCATGAAAGCGTGTATCATGGACTGAATTCTAAATCGTTGTTAATAGGGATATAGCCAGGGTAAAGCTTTTGGTTTATTGACCCTGCCGTCAGCAAGGTTTTTTGAGCTATTATTGAATCTCATGGATGATGTTGAACGCTTGGCTTTTTCGTTAGTTAATTGCCATGGAACAACAAATGGGTAATCCGCATTGCTATCAATGCAGGTTTTGGGAAAAATGCCAACATGAAATGAGGATGTTGGATAATCGGTATCTTTGTTGCTTCTTATCGATGCATCAAATTGCTGGGTGTTTTCGTTGATAGTTGCCATCGTACATATTTATTTCTGGTTATCTTATTCAATATCAATATATAATTGATTAATATCCTTCAATACAAACTGCTAATGCGACTTATCCTCTGAACATTCAATTCCCGGACTATCATCTGTTTCCTGATTCAGATTATTTTTATATCATAGTTCCTTTCCTGGTATTTTACGGGTATAAAAATACTATTTAGGTTGCTTTTTTTGCAAATCAGGGCGGATACTAATTATGTAAGAAAATGCTGAATTATTTGTAGGACTTGCCCTACAAAATAGGGTTGAAGTAGATTTACTGATATTCCCCAATTCTGTTTACCTGAACAAAGTTATAGAGTTCAATCAGGTTCTTCAGGTTAAGCTTTTTCATTAATCGATTGCGGTAGGTTGAAATTGTCTTTATACTCAGGTTCAGTTTTCGCGAAATTTCAGAGGCTGATTCACCTGATGCAAGCCTAAGCATAATAAAATATTCACGATCGGATAGCTCATTTAACAGGTCATTATGAATTTCTCTTCTGTACTCATTCACAAGTAGTTCGGCAACAATTTCGCTGATGTATTGCTTGCCTTCCATAATCTTGGTGATGGCAGGAATCAAATTATTAGCAGCCCTTGCTTTATTAAGGTATCCTTTGGCACCTGCCTTTATCGTTCTCAATGCCATTTGCCTTTCCTCATACATACTTAACACAAGAATCGGAGGCGGGGTTTTAATGGTCTGGATGTCCTGAATCAAATCCAATCCTGATCGTCCGGGTATATTAATATCAAGAATGACTACATCCCAAGGTTCATTATTTATTTTAGCCAAGGCTTCAGCGCAGTTGTTGGCCTCATTGATCCATGCATCTTTAAAGGCATCAAAAATGACTTTTCTCACTCCCTGGCGTAAGATATCATGATCGTCAACAATGAGGAATTTAGGCATAGGATATGTCTTTATTAAATAAATGATATCTTTTGCATTACATGTTTAATGGGAACTCTCAGTTTAACCGTAGTTCCTTTTTCCGGAATTCCTTTAATGGAAATAGTTCCTTTAATCTCCTTCATCCTTTCTCTCATTCCAATTATGCCGAATGATCTGTTATTGGTCAGCTCTTCCCGTGTAATTCCTCTGCCGAAGTCTTTTATCATAATAGATAAAAATGAAGAATTACATAATAGTTTAACCGATACATAGGTCGCTTTTGAATGATTACGAATATTGATTAATGCTTCCTGGGCAACCGTATAAGTAGCGATAGCAATTTCTTGATCTATTTCGGGTGAATTTCCCTCGATCCTGAAATCACAGGTGATATTGTTTTGATCCTGAAAATCGATCAAAAGCTGCTTCAAAGCGGGAATTAGCCCCATCTTGTCAAGTGCCACCGGGCGTAATTTTGTAATGACTGATGTGACAGAAGTAGAGCATTTATCCAATAGATCCAACATGTTATCTAATGACCGATGTGTTTTAACTTCTTGTGTACCTATCTTTTTCTTATATGAAACTAATTCTATTTTCAGAGTGGTGAGCAATTGGGCAAGGTCGTCGTGAATAAGGCGTGCAATGTGGATACGCTCTTCCTCTCTGACTTTTAGAATGTGATGGTATAAAAGTTTAATGTCATGCAACGATTTATTTATTTGTTTTTGAGAGGATTTACGCTTACTAAGCTCGCTTTTGAGTAACTTATTCAGGTTATATAGTTCCTTCGTCCGGCGTGTTACTTCTGACCTTAGTTTTTTCTCAGACTGTCTTAAAAGTTTTTCGACACGCTTTTGCTCAGTGATGTCCATATGAATTGAAACCCAAACGCTTCCATACTGTTGATTTTCGAATGTTGAAACATTGGCATAACTCCAAAAAGTAGTTCCATCCTTTCTGAGATTCCTGACTTCTCCGGTCCAGCTTCTGCTGGTATTGAGGCTTTGCAAGATTTTTCGGGCAACTTCCATTGGACTCTTTTTAGTAGGGGCAATAACTGTTGTTATTTTTTTTCCGATTAATTCATGAGGAGCATATCCGAAAAGTTGCTCGATGGCTGGATTTGTATAGATAACCCTTTGGTTAGACGAGTGAATCACAAAAACTCCTTCTGTCATGTTTTCGACTATTTCAGCATACAGGCGAAGGATATCAGTGGTTTGTTTTTGCTTGGTCATATCCACCATGGTGATCAGACATTGTTCTTCATTGTCGCAGGCATTACCGGTCAGGTTAACACATGTGGTTTTGTCACCCGCTATCGACAGGTTTATTTCACATGACTCTTTGCCTTTGCCAGATAATATATTCTCAATAAATCGATTAAAAATTGGTTTTGAGTCGTCGGAAACAAAAAAGCCAAAGCTGGAGTTAATTAATTGCCCACTTTCTTTACCAAGCATTCGGGCCCCATTAAGATTTATTTGAATAATTTCACCTTCTTTTGAGAGTTTAATTACAGATAATGGGGAGGTATCGTACAATTCAGCATTTTTTTCATTGACAATTTCTTTCGTCTTTTTTTCTGCACAGATAGGTTCTTTATGGTGAATTTCTAATTCGATCTGGTGCCTTTCCAACTCATGAATAAACTTATCGGTCTCGGTATCACAAAGTGGTGAAACGGTTTTTGATTGTTTCTTTCTTAGCAGTTCTTCGGCCTGGTGACGAAGGTTGTTGTCCGAAGTTGTACTTTGTGTAGCCATGATCTTATGTTTTACTTCCTGCCAAATGTCAATTAGTTGGTTACAACATTAAATCCTGCCCTTTTACATAGCACTTTAAACCATCATAGTAATGGATATTAAGTGATTACGAAATTACTTCATTTAAAAAAAATTGTCAAGCAGATATTAGGTGAAGCGAGTTATATATTGCCATTTTCTTCTCCCCTTGGCTAACTGGTGATTAAAATGGAACACTTGACCTGTCAATGTTTTGTTAAGTTCCTATTCATAAATTGGTGATACGTAGGTGGTATTGAGGAAACACCTACCCATTTATCTTTATATCCAGGTCAAAAGAACAGTTCTCCTACTCACGGATAAGGGATTAAGGGTTAAAAAATGCCAGGGAATGTATTCTTTCATACATATCATTTAATTTGAAAACCAGATATTTGATGGCATTATTTTTTGCTATATTTGAATTAAATTATTAATTAACGACTGTCTTATGAGCACCCCGATACACCGAAAACCGATCCGTTTTAACTCTGATGCCAAGAGAGTCATCGCTCGTTTCTTTTTCCCAGGTCCTGACACCCGGGTTCAGGCCATTATACAAAAAGTGATTGATATGCCTGAGCAGGCCGCAAATTTGGTTCTAAACGAAACCTTGCGCGAATTCTCGACACGTCACCGCAATATTTCAAAAATTTTTAATAAGCATTTTACTCGTGTCAGCGACATCATGGGTGATCGGATAAGCAATTTGTCGCAACTTTCGGAACAAAAAAGGCTGCTCATAGGAGCCTATTTTACCCATGAATATTCTATTGAATCGGCTGCCTTTTTCAACCCGTCAATGGTGGAAGACCCCGATCAATCAGGGCTTCAGGAGGGTACGAAGCGTGTGATCATCAGCTTCAGGGCTACCGGAGAAGGACATATTTCCTCTCTTGTATTCCGTGGTGGAATACTCGACAGCGAGAATAATTTACATCTCAAACCAGTTGGCAGGCTGGTTGATGAAGCCGAAGCCATTCGCAATTTCGTGTATCAAAAAGAAATTTTTTGTCAGAAACTTCTCGAAATGCAAATTCAGGACGATGTGGTAACCAAGGTGATGGACAAACTTCGTTTTGAATTCGATTACAATGAATTACACAATGCTATCGGGCAAACCATGCAGGAGATAAATCCGGATAATCAGCAAAAAACCATTCTGAAAACCATTTCCTGGTTGGCCGACTCTCATTACGAAATTTCTTTCTCGTTCGACACAGCCATCTCAGACCGGGTGATTTTTCCTATAGCCGCCGCCGAAAGCAATGGAATTGAAGATGCCCGGTTTGTAAAATTCACCAACGACGATGGAAGTGTGAAGTATTACGCTACCTACACGGCTTATAATGGCTTTACCATTATGCCCAAATTGATAGAAACGGTAGATTTTTATAAGTTCAAGATCATGCCGATTAATGGCGAGAATGCCCAGAACAAAGGAATGGCGCTCTTCCCCAGAAAAATTAATGGAAAATACGCCATGCTGGCACGACTTGACGGTATCAACAACTACATCATGTTTTCTGATGATATTAACCTGTGGCATGAGGCCATTAGGATACAGGAGCCTGGCTTTCCATGGGAGTTTATTCAAATAGGGAATTGCGGATCGCCCATTGAGACAGAATATGGCTGGCTGGTAATCACGCATGGCGTGGGAACCATGCGCAAGTACAGTCTTGGAGCCGCTTTACTTGATTTGAACGACCCCACCAAGGTGATAGGACGTTTAAACGAACCATTGCTTTCTCCCAATGAGGAAGAAAGGGAAGGTTATGTACCCAATGTAGTGTACTCATGTGGTTCCGTCATCAGTAACCAGGAATTGGTGATCCCTTTTGCCATGTCGGATACCTCGTCAACCTATGCATGTATACCTATAGAGGAATTGCTTGTACGATTGTTACCCGCGGAATATAAAAAGGGGACCTCGTTAAAGGAACCAACCAAAGCATGTATTCTGATTGTGGAGGATGAGATGATTAACCAGAAAATAATTTCAGCCATTTTAAAAACAGCAGGCTATGAGGTTGAGGTAGCTCCTGATGGTATCGTGGCTCTGATGCAGATTGCAAAGAAAAAATTTGACCTGATCCTCTCTGATATCAGCATGCCTCATTTTGATGGTTACCAGCTCCTGGAGTACATCAACGAAAACAAGATTGACATTCCCGTGGTATTTCTATCGGGACATACCAGCATGGAGGATGAAATTAAAGGCCTTAAAATGGGGGCCATTGAATACATCAGGAAACCCATCGACAAGGATTTGTTACTTCTCAGGTTGAACAAAATATTAAACCGGTGATTTATTTCTTGTTTTGGAGGTAGGGCGCGGTAAGCAGATTGGAAAATAAGTAAGCAATAATGCTTTCAGCCCCCTGGTTCCTGTTTACCCCCATATCTTCCAGTCCGTCGTTACAACCATGGGTCTGGTCATCGTAAAGTGGCAGGTTCAGATCGTTCAGGCCGAAAAACCAGCTGTAACAAATTTTTAGTTTTTCGATATAGGCAACTTTTTTTGTCGCCTGATAAGCCATATCATAAAGTAGAACCATCGCCATGGCATCAACAGGTTGTTGCGCGTAATTACTGCTTTCAGCATGATGTGACAGCCACCAGGTTTTATTGCCAATCAGGGTCAAATGTTCATTTGCCATGCACTTGTTTTCAAGAAAGCTCCTCGTTTGGTCCGCAACATCCAGATATTCCGGCTTTTCAGAGATTTCAAATGCGGCATATAAAGCCGCTGGCAGCAACCCATTGTCATAGGTGATTGAAGGTTCAAACCACAACCATCCTTCTTTTCTATTTTCATTAAACAGCCCCACCAATGTGTCAGACAGTTCGCTGAGCATCTTAATATATCTTTCCTGATCAGGAAACCTTTTGATATAATGGTACAATCCGAATACACAATTGGCCATTCCCCTGGCATACTGTAGTTTTCCAAAATGCGCGACTGCCCTGGATATTAAATCCAGTGCTACCTGGAACATCGAATCACAAGGCGACCACCTGACCATGGCACCCAACGCCCAAACAGCACGGCCGAATGCATCATCAGAACCCACTTCTTCTGTGGTATTGCGATGATAAGTGAGGTAGTTCTTAAAACTGCCATCCTTATTTTGAAGATAGTATAGCAAGGTAAAATACTTATAGATGAGTGGGTAATACGTTTCATCACCCGTTCGCTTAAATGCTATCAAACAAACAATCAGTGCCCGGGCATTGTCATCGAGGCAATACCCTGTTTTATAGTCGGCTACACAACCATTTGCATGTTGTATCAATCCTGTGTCATTTGTTAGCCTTTGCAGGTGCATGATGTTTAACTCAGGGAAGTTGATTGTAAATGATTTACAAACTCCTTTTACTTCTTTTAAATCATGAATGACCTCTTCGAATACCGAAATATATTTTATTCCGATATTCGGCCAGGCAAAGTGTAACCCAAAGTGGTAGGCTCGTTGTTTAAGGATATCCAATTGAGCAGGATTGTCGAGCAGTTCATTTAATAGCTCAGTAAGTGCGCGATAGTCTTTAAAATCAAACAACCGACCACGACCGTCGGCCAAAAGTTCCTCTGCATGCCAATAAGGAGTAGAAACAACAGCAGAACCGCCACCCACCGCATAACACAACGTACCGCTTGTAATCTGGGCTTTGTTTAAATACGGCGTAATATAAATATCAGAAGCCCTGAGATAATTGGTTAACTCTTCTTCGGTAACGTACCGGTCAAGGAATTCAACATGTTCATCCAATCCAAGATCATGGGTGAGGGTTTCAAGGTATTCGCGGTATTCTTCACCTGCATATTTCACTACGTGGGGATGGGTCTTGCCTAAAATGACATATAGAACTCCGGGATGTTTTTTTACGATACCCGGCAGGGCTTTGATCACCGTTTCAATGCCTTTGTTGCGACCCAGCAAACCAAATGTAAGAAACACGGTTCGGTTGTTCCAGCTCTTTGGCCGTTTAACTTTGATCCGGCTAAGGTGGCCAAAATCAGGAACTCCATGTTCTATTTTTACAATTTTAGAGGTGGAAATTCCATAAACTTTGTTTAAAAAACCGATGGCCATGGAATTCATGATGACAATTTTTTCGGAAAAACCAGCAATCCTGATCAATACCTCTTTTTGATGAAAGGAAGGATTGAGCAATACCGTGTGAAATGTTGAAACCACAGGTATTTTAAGTTTTCTCAGCAGTCCCAGGATCAATAGCCCGCTATCGCCACCATAAATACCATACTCGTGTTGCAAAAGACAAAGATGAGCCCCCGAATCGGAAATGAATCTTGCTGCCTTGTCGTAATCCTCTTTTTCCTGGTCGTTGATGGTGAGTTTTACTATTTCAGGGTAGTTATACTGTTGGTGATGGTCATTCATGGCAATTACCTCAACCTCCATATTCATTGAATGATCGGCAGATGCCTGGATAATTGACTTCACCAGGTTTTCCGTAAAAGTGGCAATACCACATTTACGAGGCGGGTAATTACCGATACAGATGATCTTCATGTTAAAAGTGTTAATCGAGGAGGCTTAAAGCCATGTTTCTTTTGGTTTCTGAGTTTATCCAGACAAACCATTGTAAAGTTACATTAAAATTTTACTCATCTCCAGTGCAGGAATGAATTATTGTTTAAAAATTGGTCGGCAACCGGAGAACGCCTCCCGGCGGGAAGGAAATGTACCGATTGGTTAACCTGAGACTGAAGTTAAACTCATAAAAAGTGCTAAGTTTGTGGTGATATTTGGGAGTTAGCAACCAAATTAATAGTCAGTGCAACAATGAAACAATGGAATGCTTTTATATCATATGCTTCAGAAATCAAAAAAACAAAAAATGATAACGGAAATCAGAATTTACAAACTAAAAGAAAACACGGCAACTGAATTCATTACGGTATTTACGGAGCAATCATTACCCATGATGAAACGTTGGAGAGTGAATGTTGTTGATTACGGTTTCTCATTAATTGACGTAGATAGTTTTTACCTGATCCGCAGTTACGAAAGTATAGAACAACGAAAAGAAAGCCAGGAAGCATTTTATGGTAGCGACGAATGGATTAATGGACCGGAAAAAGCAATTATGGGTTGTATTGATACCTATAACACATCGGTAGTTGACAGCGAAAAATTGATCATAAACAAAACCGTTTCAAAATAACAAGAAACAAAGAACCGTTAATTAACAGGACTCAGAGCAGTGCATAGTGCCCGATGATGAGTCCTTGTTAATCCTGCGCTACCGGTTTGCATCGGATTGACTACTATGAACTTAGCGAAGAATTAATTTGCCGTGAAGAAAGGTAACTTCCTCTCTTTTATATTACTCCAATCCCCTGTTCTGGTCGATGACGATAGGGTAGGAGGTTCGGTAATTTTAGGTTAGAAACCAGAAGGCGACTTGTCCGATGGATATATGATTGAAAACGATAACCCCCGTATGCCACCTCCCGGAAAGATGGAAGTGAACGGATGATAAGAAATGTAACCTGATCTTTTAGAATAATTCATTAAAAGCGCTAAGTTTGTGTTGATATTTGGTAGTTATACTACCGCTCAAAAAGATTAGAACACATCAACCATTACATGATTTTTTCAACATAATAATTTACACATGGATACAAAAACAGATAAATACGAACTGCTACCAAAACAACGTGAAGATCTACTCCACGTATTAAAAGTTCGTTTTGAGAAAAATATGAACCGGCACAAAAGTATTGACTGGAATAAGGTTGATGCCAAACTAAAAGTGAATCATCAAAAATTATGGTCACTATATCGAATGGAAGAAACAGGTGGAGAACCTGATGTGGTAGGCTACGATAAAATAGCAGACGAATTCATTTTCTACGATTGTTCTGATGAAAGTCCCAAAGGCCGCCGCAGTGTTTGTTATGACCAGGAAGCACTTGACTCAAGAAAAGAACATAAGCCCAAAAACAGTGCCGTAAATATGGCTCAGGAAATGGGCATTGACTTATTAACGGAAGGGCAGTATCGTGAATTACAACAGCATGCGAAGTTTGATTCTAAAACATCCAGTTGGATTAAAACACCTGCCGAAATAAGAAAACTTGGGGGTGCCATCTTTGCTGATTTCCGCTATAACCAGGTATTCGTATATCACAACAGTGCAGATTCGTACTATGCTGCCAGGGGATTCCGTGGCTCGCTAAAGGTTTAATAACAACATTTTGTAAGATATGAACAAGAATATTCAGGATTATAACCATTCACAAATAAATTCTGACAAAGAAATTTGTAATTTGCTTGCAACAACAATTTGCAAGGGTTTACCACAAGCTGAAAATAAAATCTGGCACGCTCATCCTGTTTGGTTTATCAACGGCAATCCCATTGTTGGATATAGTAAATTGAAAAACTGCATACGACTTCTGTTTTGGAGCGGACAATCATTTGATGAAAAAGCATTACAAAATGAAGGTAGTTTTAAAGCAGCTGAAATGCGTTACACTTCAGTCGATCAGGTTGATACAAATGATTTAAATCGTTGGCTCGGTAAAGCTGAAACAATACAATGGGACTATAAGAACTTGATTAAGCGAAAAGGGAGGTTAGAATCATTAAAAGGAATAGTGACAAATACCACATCCAACAAGGTCTCTCCCTATGGTTCAAAAAAGTTTAAGAATATTGACGAATATCATGAAACATTTCCGGAAGATGTTCAATTGATGCTGCAACAACTTCGCCAGACGATTAAGCAAGCGGCTCCCCAGGCGATTGAAGTAATCAGTTACAATATGCCTGCTTTTAAGCTGAATAAAGTATTGGTTTATTATGCAGTACATAAGGAACATATCGGCTTTTATCCAACACCCACACCCATCGAATTTTTCAAAGATGAATTAGTAGAATACACTACTTCAAAAGGCGCTATTCACTTTCCCATTCACACACCCTTACCATCAACTTTGATAACGAAGATTGTAAAGTTTCGTGTGACGGAAGAAATGGAAAAATCACGGTAAACACACACACAATGAAATAGAGGTAGGATATGAGCAAAAAACAATGGTATGTATCTTTGTTCGAAAACTACGGACAAAAATATGATAATGAGAATTTTACGCAAGGAACTATTGGCGAATGTGATTTTATTGAGGATGAATTAAGCCACAATAAATCGTTAAGGATTTTAGATGTGGGTTGCGGTACCGGGAGACACACAATAGAACTGACAAAACGAGGATACGCCGTAACGGGAATTGATTTTTCTGAATCACAACTTAATCGGGCCATTGAAAAAGCGGAGAACCAACACCTGAAAATTGATTTTCAACAACAAGATGCCAGGAAATTGACTTTTAATTATGAGTTTGATGTGGCGATCATGTTGTGCGAGGGCGGATTTCCATTAATGGAAACTGATGAAATGAATTACGAGATACTTAATAGTGTAACCCGGTCGATAAAAGAACATGGCAAATTCATTTTCACTACATTAAACGGACTGTTTCCCTTATTTCATTCCGTAGAAGAATTCTGTTCATCGACCTCCAAAGAGGGTAATGCGACCTATCATGTCAATACCTTTGACTTAATGACATTTCGTGACCACAATATAACAGAGTTTGAAGATGATTTCGGGAAAAAGAAAACCCTTGAATGTAACGAAAGATATTATGTTCCATGCGAGATAACCTGGTTGCTTAAATCGCTCGGATACAAAAAAATTGATATTTTCGGCGCAAGACTTGGACATTTTTCAAGAAAAGATGCGTTAACAACAAAGGATTTTGAAATGCTCGTCATTGCTGAAAAATGAAGATGTTGTTTTATAGATAATTCAAGATATCAGAAAAACCTAAAACCTGTCAAAATAAAAAAGAAGAAGACGATTACTGCGACAAGAAAATTGAGAACGAATTAAAAAAGAAGGAGCTTGAAGAAAAACACGGAGCTCATTTTTCGGAGTTCAATGAATCTTCTTAAAATCTGCTTTGTGTTGATTGTGCTACTTTATTAAAACCCAAGCCTGATCTTTGCCTCCTGCTTATTAAAACTACTTCTTCTAAAAGGATGTGCTTCTGTATTGAATACAAACTCATCGAAATTGAATATTCGTTGATCGTGACTAAAGGTCAGGTATAAATACTTGAGGGTTTCGGCAAAAAAGAAGGTAGGCATATAGTCCTTTTTCTCCATGGTTTGCACATCTGCAACGGAGGTATAAGCGATATCGGTCCTGCAATATTTCTTTATTTCCGTCCAGAAAGCACGGTTCATTTGATAGTAAGTGGTGTCGCCGGTAAGGTGATACAAATAATAGGCCGACTCAATGATTTCAGGGTTCAAGTCGTAAGCCGGATACCTGGAAACACCTGTTTTATAATCGTAAACCATGGGTTCAAGTCCATATTTGTTCCAAAGCCAGTTCCACGAATTTTCATATTTCACAGCGCGTTCCTGATCGCCCGAAAGGGCCAATATAGCCGGGAAAAAGGCATCATATAAGGTGACTACCGAACTCACATATTTGCCGGTATTCATATCCACCCGGCCATACCAGAGACGGCCTTGATACTCTTCGGCAATATATTGGTTTATGGCTTCCAGGCTTTGGTCCCACATCACGCCCAATTCAGGATCGCCAAAGAGCAAATAGCTTTTGTAAAGGTATTCATAATAGGAATCCACACCAGCACAGATATGGCTTTGCTTTGAAACCCACTCACCTGATTCAACATCGATTACATCGCCAATCAAGCCAATTGGTGAACGGCGGTTGTAGATGGCCAGCGTGGCTTTTTTGCCAGCCTGGTAGTATTTGGGGTCTTTGGTATAATAACTTAATACCCCCATTTCGAAGGTATAGGTTCCGGCTTCGGCTACATTTACCGTATCGCCGCGTGGGATTCCTGTTTTAAGATTTACCCAGTATTTGGGGATTCCGGTTTTGGTGTTAAAGGCAGGCAACATGCGATCACCAAAATCTCTTGCTTTTTCGAGCACCTTTGGGTTTCCCGAAAGTTCATACATCGAAAGTAACCCTCCCAATATTCTGATGTTTACCTCGAATATTTTGGCATCTATATTTTTGTTGAAATCCAGAGAATCAACTACATAGTTTTCTATCTCCTTCACCTCATCGGTAAATCCCATTAAATAAAGCGTACTATAAGCGTCAATGGGAGAGATGTACAATGGCTCGCTGTACCAATCGGAATAAGACTTCGAAAGTGGTGCCAGTGCATCATGTCCCCAGGCATATTTTTTATAAGCTTTCCAGGTTCTGAGTGTCTCGGTTTTCACATTCATGGCCAGCGTATCAGTAACCGCTTGATTGAATTCTACCTGGGCCTGTTTCGATTGCGTTTGCTGTGCATTTTGGCAAGACACCAACAAAGTCATCGATAAACAAATAAGTATCAAATATTTCATGTGCTTATGTATTGATTTTTAATGAGGTACAATCAACATATTGGAGCTTTTGGTTTCAACAATTTGATTTGAAGGTTAAAAAAACTTCCAATTGGCTTTCGAGGGAGTAAAATTATAAAAGAAATGCTTGTTGGCTATATGAAATGAGTATTTGAAAAAGTATGATTTAATAGAATCAGATTCGGTACGGTTATTTGTAAATGTTTCTTTCTTTGCTAATACATCCACAATGCTAAATCAATTCTTCATAAGGATCATTGTTATTGTTGGTGAGACAGGAAGATGAGAAGCCTGTTACGCTGATGTTTTTTTTGGAAAAGTATAAAAAAAAGCCCGTAAACATTTAATTTACAGGCTTTCTTGTGGAGCTGGAGGGATTCGAACCCTCGTCCAAACAAGGAACAAACTGGCTTTCTACATGCTTAGGTTGTTATTGGTTTTCGAGATCGGAAAGGGAACAAACACCCTGATCCTTACCTTAGCTTCTAAATTTCGTAACGATGATGAAGCAGCATCGAAACTATCCCAAAATTACGTGCGACTCGATATCAGGCCGGAATTAGGCATCTCCACCTGCGAACCGTCTCGATCCAATGCCTGGCATCGGAATAAAGCTAATCTACTAAACTTCGATTATGCTGCGAGAGCAAAATTGTTTTCGCCAATTAATAGTTGTGTGACACGGATTTACGAGCTTAATCACAAGGCTCGACATGCTTACCGATCTACTACTCTTGCTGTCAAAACCGGTCAGCCCCAAAATGTATGAACGTTCCCCTGTAAAAGGAAGGCAAAGATAATATAAACTTTGCTTGACAAAAGCTTTCCGCAATAATTATGCCCATTTGCCTCTGCAATTATACACTCCCATCAACTCCAACCCACAAAAATGCCTGCCTAAACAAAGATTAAGAATTGTGAAAAAAATAACAACATTGTTTTCGCTATCGTGCACGCTTACTGGAAAATATATTTATATTCTTTATAAATTAGCCGGTTATGCTTATTTGCAAACGTTTTAAGCCTTCTAATTCAACTGTTCTTCGTATTTTCGTGCACCAATATTTATATAGATAAATCCTAAAGATATGGCAAGAGTTAAAGGAGCAATAGTGGTTGATGAAGAGGGTTGTAAAGGTTGTGGAGTATGCGTTCCGGCCTGTCCAACCGATGTCATTCTATTGGCAGAAAAGGTAAATGGCAAAGGCTATCATTATGCCTACATGGAAAACCCGGATGTTTGTACCGGATGTAGCAATTGTGCCATTGTTTGTCCCGATGGGGTCATCACGGTTTATCGTGCAAAAGTAACAGCATAAACGATTAAAAATTTTTAACATGGGCGAATTAAAACTGATGAAGGGCAACGAAGCATTGGCTGAGGCCGCGATCCGCGCGGGCGTTGATGGTTATTTCGGATACCCTATCACACCTCAGTCAGAGGTGATAGAATACTTAATGGCAGAGAAACCCTACGAACGTACCGGCATGGTTGTATTACAAGCCGAGAGTGAGGTGGCCTCCATCAATATGTTATATGGTGGCGGTGGAACTGGGAAAAAAGTAATGACCTCCTCTTCCAGCCCCGGCATCAGCCTGATGCAAGAGGGATTATCGTACCTGGCAGGCGCGGAAATTCCCTGTGTGGTAGCCAACGTGGTACGCGGCGGCCCGGGTTTGGGTGATATCCAACCTGCACAAAGCGATTATTTCCAGTCGGTAAAGGGTGGCGGTCATGGAGACTACCGGCTCATCGTTTTAGCACCTTCCTCCGTTCAGGAAATGTCGGATTTTGTTCCTCTGGCTTTCGATCTGGCTTTCAAATATCGGACACCGGCATTAATTATTTCCGACGGCCTTATCGGTCAGATGATGGAAAAAGTAGAACTCTTCGATCAAATGCCACGTTTAACTGATGAAGAAGTAATAAAACGCCATCCCTGGGCGACCAATGGAAAACCGGTGAGAGGGGAGCGAAGGATTCTCACCTCACTCGATCTGGATCCGCATAGACTCGAAAGTCACAACTGGCATCTTCAGGCAAAATACAAAACCATCGAAGAGAATGAAGTACGCTTTGAAATGCTGCATTGTGAGGATGCAGAATATATCATCGTAGCTTATGGCTCGAGTGCACGCATCGCTCAAAAATCAATCCAGTTGGCCCGCGAAAAAGGCATCAAAGTTGGATTGCTTCGTCCCATTACTCTGTGGCCTTTCCCCAAAAAACCAATTGATGAGCTGACAAAAAGGGGAATCAAAGGATTTTTGTCGGTGGAGATGAGTGCGGGTCAAATGATTGAAGATGTTAAACTTGTTGTTGAAGGTCGTACCAAAGTAGAGCATTTTGGCCGTTACGGAGGTGTTATTCACTCACCGGAACAAGTGTTGGAAGCATTAGAGCAAAAAATAATAGGAGGATAAACCATGTCAGAAATCACCTTACAAGATATTATTAAACCCGAAAATCTGGTTTATAAAAAAACCAGCCTGATGACCAATAAAGCACTCAGTTATTGTCCGGGTTGTGGCCATGGCACTACTCACCGGTTGATTATGGAAGTGATCGAAGAATTGGGGAAGGAAAATGAGACCATCGGTGTAGCACCGGTGGGTTGTTCCGTTTTGGCTTACGAATTTATGAATGTGGATATGCAGGAAGCAGCTCACGGTCGTGCACCTGCTCTGGCCACTGCCATTAAAAGACTCTGGCCGGGGAAAGTGGTTTTCACCTACCAGGGTGACGGCGACCTGGCTGCCATCGGCACCGCTGAAACCATTCACGCCTGTAACCGGGGAGAAAAAATCGTGATGGTTTTCATCAACAACGGGATCTACGGAATGACCGGCGGACAAATGGCTCCTACCACCTTGCCCGGAATGAAAACAGCTACTTCACCTTATGGCAGAGATGTTGCAACAATGGGTAATCCGCTGAAAATGACCGAACTGGTAGCCACATTGCCTGGTACTTATTATGTTACTCGCCAGTCGGTACAAAATCCTGCTGCCGTTCGCAAAGCAAAAAAAGCCATCAAAAAAGCTTTTCAAAACCAACTTGACGACAAACCTGGCGTTTCGTTTATAGAGGTTGTTTCAAACTGTAATTCCGGTTGGAAAATGGAACCCGTTCAGTCGAACATCTGGATGGAGGAAAACATGTTTCCATTTTATCAAATTGGCGACATTAAGGTGGACGGAAAACTCATCGACAGGTAGAATTAATTAAAAATCTCAAGAAAATGACAGAAGAAATCATCATAGCAGGATTCGGTGGACAAGGTGTTCTTTCCATGGGGAAAATTCTGGCCTATTCAGGTATCATGCAGGACCAGGAAGTGAGTTGGTTGCCATCGTATGGACCTGAAATGCGTGGAGGAACGGCCAATGTGACCGTTATCGTGAGCGATGAACGAATTAGTTCCCCAACACTTACGGCTTTCGATACAGCCATTATCCTCAATCAGCAATCCATGGATAAATTTGAGCATTCGGTAAAGCCCGGGGGCGTACTTTTGTACGATCCCAATGGAATTATTCATCACCCAAAGCGCAAAGATATTATCATATATGAAGTGAAAGCCGCGAAGTTAGCAGCCGAGATGGGAAATACCAAAATATTTAACATGGTCGTGCTGGGTGCCTACATGAAAATCAAGCCCATAGTAAAGCTTGAAAATGTGATTAAAGGATTGAAGAAATCACTGCCGGAACGGTATCATAAACTCATTCCTCTGAATGAAGATGCCATTACCATGGGGATGAATAACGTGACAAAAATTTAATTCAACACGTTGTTCGTCTTGTTTTGTTGAAATGATTGGAAGAAAAATTGTAACAATCAGGTCATTTTTTTTAGTGACCTGATTTTTGTATGATTATTCTTGTATATTTGCGCTAATTTTAATTTCAATAATACGCATATGAATACTGGAAAAGTGAAATTCTTTAACACTTCCAAAGGATTTGGTTTCATCATTGATGACGAAACCGGAAAAGAACATTTTGTTCACGTCTCTGGATTAATCGACAACATCCAAGACGACGATTTGGTAACGTTTGAATTGAAGGAAGGAAAGAAAGGCTTGATGGCGGCTGACGTCAGAAGAGCTTAATACCATACCCGATAATCAAAATGACTTAGTCCCGCATCATGCGGGACTTTTTTTTTAACTTGAAATTTGGTAAGTTTTTGGTTATTTGAGTAATCCATCCCCGAAATCAGCAGTCCAATCCACTATTTTCTGACGGTCTTCATCGCTTAAGCGGGCCTTTGGATGCAGGGGAGGATAAATTTTCATGGGCATTTCGCCTTCACCTACTTCATCACTGATTTCACCAAGCATCTTTAACTTTTTAGTAGCATCAAGACTTTCCCATTCCGAGAAATTGAGGTGCTCCCTAGCTTCACGGATATCCCGGTTAACTAAATAGGAAACAGGCGCTACGTATGAATACCATGGAAACTGGCTTTCGTTTGAATGACAATCGTAACAGGCATTGCGTAACATAGTTGCCACTTCCACAGGGATCTGATTGTTTATCAGGAGGTCATCCGGATTTTTAAAATTTGTTTTCGGTCGGTTTGACGGAATAACTTGTAAAACAATTACAATGACGAGAATGATCCAAAGTGCCTTTTTCATTTCAGGAGTGTTAGTTTAAATTATTATCAATGAAGTTATTGCAAGCAAAGGTAAGTAGATTTTCTGATGATTAAGCGCTTACTGATCCAATTTTAAACCTAAATGACCTTTTTTTGCATTCTCCTGATAGTCAAAAAGGTGACACGGAAAGTACTTTTTAAATTCGTTCTAAATACTTGTTTTACTGCAATTAAAGCGTTAAAATCACTAGTTTTGTAGCCTGGCTTAATAAATAAATAATGGTCAATAGACAGCTAACACATCCTCAAAGCATTGTAGTAATTGGGGGATCGAATGATATACAGAAACCGGGCGGGAAAATTCTTAAAAACCTGATCGATGGAAAGTTTTTGGGTCGGCTCATGGTGCTTAATCCAAAAGAAGATCAGGTTCAGGGAATTAGAAGTTATAAGACTCCAGAGGAATTACCGGAAGTTGATTTGGCCATCATTGCCATTGCCGCAAAATACACCCCTGAATTGGTTGAGTTTCTCACAGAAAATAAAAATACTAAGGCTTTTATAATATTGTCTGCCGGTTATAGTGAAGAGAGTCATGAAGGAAAACTCCTTGAGGATCGTGTGGTTGCTGCCATAAACAAAGTGGATGGAGCCTTGATCGGGCCCAACTGTGTTGGCATATTAACGCCTCAGCACCAAAGTATCTTTACTATGCCCATTCCCAGGTTGTCGCCCAAAGGGTGCGACTTTATCAGCGGATCGGGCGCTACCGCTTGCTTTATCATGGAAGCAGGAATCCCCAACGGTTTGCAATTCGCCAACGTATATTCGGTTGGAAATTCCGCACAATTGGGAGTGGAGGACATCTTACAACACATGGACGAACATTTCAATGCCGAAACAGATTCTCATGTTAAATTACTCTATCTCGAAAACATTGATAAACCTGAATTATTACTCAAACATGCGGCATCACTTATCAAAAAAGGATGCAGGATAGCAGCCATCAAAGCAGGGTCTTCGGATGCAGGAAGCCGGGCAGCTTCCTCGCACACGGGTGCCCTGGCCAGCCCGGATGACGCCGTGGACGCATTGTTTAGAAAAGCGGGTATCGTTCGGTGTTTTGGCCGGGAGGACCTGGTCAGTGTGGCCTCGGTTTTCATGTACCCGGAACTTAAAGGAAGAAATATAGCCATCATCACCCACGCCGGGGGACCCGCTGTTATGCTGACGGATTCGCTTTCGCACGGAGGGTTGGAGGTCCCTGCCATTACCGGCTCCAAAGCTGATAAATTGAAAAACCAGCTATTTCCGGGCTCTTCGGTTAACAATCCCATCGATTTTTTGGCCACGGGAACTGCCGAACAACTTGGAATCATCATCGATGCTGTTGAGCAAGATTTTTCTCACATCGACGCGATGATTGTTATTTTTGGAACACCCGGATT
The DNA here is from genome assembly GCA_002840975.1 of Bacteroidetes bacterium HGW-Bacteroidetes-16. GTDB lineage: Bacteria > Bacteroidota > Bacteroidia > Bacteroidales > F082 > UBA6244. The sequence goes on along the minus strand of PHDN01000001.1, from coordinate 189,661 downwards.
GGCACCCATTTACAATGTGTATTCTTTGTTACTGGATAAAATGAAGACCTCTCTCAAGCCTATTTATCCCGTATTGCCTTCGGTATTGACGGCAGCTTCAGAGGTAAAAGCCTTTGTTGATGGGGGAGGAGTATTTTTCCCTGATGAAGTGATACTGGCCAATGCCCTGACCAGGGCTTATTACGCTCCAAAACCAGTTGCTTCGCAACCAAATAACTATCATGTAGATAAAGCCACCATTCGAAAAGTGATTCTTCAGGCTGAAAACGGATATCTTACGCCCGAAGACGTGCAACAATTGCTTGATGCGGCAGGAATTTCAAGGGCTATTGAAAAAGTCATATGCACACCGGAAGATTTAATGGTTGCCGTTGAGGAAGTCGGTTTTCCGTTGGTAATGAAAGTAGTAGGCCCGGTTCATAAATCGGACGTAGGCGGTGTAACACTCAATATCCAATCTCTGGAAAAGGCCATGGTTGAGATGGACAGGATGATGAAAATTGAGGAGGCAACAGGTGTGTTGTTACAACCCATGCTAATTGGAACTGAGCTGTTTGCGGGAGTGAAAAAACAAGATAAATTTGGTCACATGATCTTATTTGGCCTTGGCGGGATTTTCATCGAAGTGCTCAAAGACGTTCAAAGCCTCCTGGCTCCAATTACTGAAAGTGAAGTGATGGATTCAATGAAAAAGTTGCGTGCCTATAAACTCATCCAGGGTGTGAGAGGAAAAGCCGGGGTTAATGCGGAATTATTTGCGCAAGCGGTAGCAAAACTGTCTGCCCTGGTAGAGGCAGCTCCTGAAATTGTAGAATTAGACCTAAATCCCTTGCTTGGAACCCCAACGGGAGTGGTGGCTGTGGATGCACGGATACGCATCGAAAAGTAACCTGGTATGAAGAAAAAAGACCTCTTGTTTATCCTTTTTCTTGTGGCGATTTTTTCTCCCTTTTTCCTGAGCGAGCCGGTGTTGCGGTTTTACCTTAGCTTTAATCACGAACATGGAATGATTTCAGCATTTTTTAAATTTGCTTTTTTGGCTACCATCGGCGAGTTGATTGGGTTAAGAATTAAAACAGGAACATACCTGAAAAAGGATTTTGGTATTCTTCAACGTATGATAGTTTGGGGTTTTTTGGGTCTGACCATCAAGATGGCCCTGGTTATTTTTGCATCCGGTACCCCGGTATTTATGGACTATTGCGGATTTAACCATGCCCGGGAAGCATTCAATGGCTCTTTTGGTTTGAATAAACTATTGGTGGCTTTTAGTATCAGTACTGCCATGAACCTGATCTATGCCCCGGTGATGATGACCCTTCACAAGATTTCCGATATCCATATCCAGCAAACCAGGGGAAAACTGATTGGCTTTTTCCGACCTGTCCAGGTGCGCAAAATCATTGTCAATTTGAATTGGGATGTACAATGGAACTTTGTATTTAAAAAGACGATTCCTTTTTTCTGGATACCTGCACACACCATCACATTTTTATTGCTTCCTGATTTTCAGGTGTTGTTCGCCGCCATTTTAGGAATTGCCCTCGGAACGATTCTGGCCATCGCCGACCTGTCGGTAAATAAGAAATTAGTTAAAAACAGTTACTCTTACAGCAAAATTAAAATATATGAAACGCACACTCATTGATTACAAGATTGTCGCAGAGAAGATAACAGCCAGTGGACTAAAATCGGTTGGTACCGCTTCCATACGTGAAATTAAAAAACTGGTGGATGAAATTGAAAAGGCAACAGGGGAAAAGTTTATTCGCATGGAAATGGGTATTCCGGGCCTGCCTTCTGAGATAATAGGTGTTGAAGGACAGATTGATGCGCTTAAAAAAGGTGTTGCAGCGAAATATCCCGACATCCATGGTATCCCCGAACTGAAAGAGGGAATCTCACAATTTGTAAAACTTTTTATGGATATTGAGGTCAACCCTGAATGTTGTTTGCCAACCGTTGGATCGATGCAGGGCAGCTTTGCCTCTTTTCTGATGCTTAGCCGGTTATACCATCACCGCGACACGACTTTATTCATCGACCCCGGTTTTCCGGTCCACAAGCAGCAACACCGGGTGTTGGGCCGCAAATTTGAAAGTTTCGATGTGTACAATTATCGGGGAGAGAAGCTTCGCGAAAAGCTTGAATCCTATTTTAAAACCGGATTAATACACTCGGTTTTGTACAGCAATCCAAACAATCCCTCCTGGATTTGTTTTACCGAAGACGAACTTAAAATAATTGGAGAACTGGCCACCAAGTATAACGTGATCGTTATGGAGGACCTGGCTTATTTTGGCATGGACTTTCGCAAAGATTATTCAAAACCGGGTGTTCCACCTTACCAACCAACTGTGGCGCATTATACCAACAACTATATCCTGTTTATTTCAAGTTCCAAAGTATTTAGCTATGCCGGTGAGCGCATTGGTATGATGGTGATCTCTAATCAACTATACCATACCCGTTTCGAGGATTTGCTTCAGTATTATCCATCGTCCCAATTTGGTTACGCCATGGTTTTCGGAACGTTGTACCCCTTAAGTTCAGGTACCTCGCATTCGGCACAATACGCTTTGACTGCCATGTTAAAAGCGGCTATTAACGGAAGTTTTAATATTGTTGAGTCGGTAAGGGCCTATGGAAAAAAGGCCAAAGTGATGAAAAAATTATTTACCGACAATGGTTTTGAAATTGTGTATGACACCGACATTGACCAACCCATTGCTGATGGATTTTATTTTACTTTTTCCTATCCCGGCATGGATGCCGAAGCCTTGCTTAACGAATTGGTTTACTACGGTATCAGTGCCATATCGCTGTTGATAACAGGAAGTGAACGTCTGGAAGGCATCAGGGCTTGTACTTCGTTGATTCAACCTGAACAATTTGGCGATTTGGAAGATCGTTTGAAGAGATTTAAGGCAGATCATTAAAAACGATATTAAACGGAATATACTCCCTTTGGCTATCGCGATTGCTGATGAGTTCAAATTAAATTTCTGTTATTTTGTCAGCCTGATCCGTTCACAGGACTGAGAAAGTTCTCGTTTCAAAATTTCCAATATGGGATATAAATGTCACTCTCAAATTTATAAGCGTTACATCCGCTCAGGAACTTCAATTCCAAGTAGTCGCATGGATTGCCGAAGGGTTCTTGCCGTGATAAATGAAAGTTGTAACCGGAAGATTTTCCTGGTCTCGTTTTCTTCTTTCAGGATAACGAGGGCATGGTAGAACTGGTTGAATTCTTTAGCCACATCGTATGCATAATTAGCCACCAGGGCAGGACTGAATTGATCGCCTGCCAGTTTTATAACCTGAGGAAAATCATGCAACACGATGAGTAACGACCGCTCTTTTTCATCCAATTGGGATAAGTCGACAACCTGATCCAAATAGTTAAATCCGGCTTCATCGGCTTTGCGCAATACCGATTTTATCCTGGCATGGGTATACTGGATAAATGGCCCTGTGTTTCCTGTAAAATCAATAGATTCAGCAGGGTTGAACATCATGGTTTTTTTAGGGTCTACCTTTAAAATGAAATATTTTAAAGCACCCAGACTAAGCATTTTGTAAAGTTCATGTGCTTCCTTTTCACTAAAATGATCGAACTTACCCAATGTTTCGGTGGTGGATTTGGCAGTTTGGTACATTTCGTCCATCAGGTCATCTGCATCAACAACGGTACCTTCCCGTGATTTCATTTTGCCCTGAGGAAGTTCCACCATGCCATAGGACAAATGCTCAATGGCACCTGCCCATGGTTTCCCCAGTTTTTTCAGCAGTAGTTTTAAAACATCAAAGTGGTAATTTTGTTCGTTTCCAACAACATAGACCAACTTATCAGGATGATAGTCATCGTAACGAAGTTGAGCAGTGCCAATATCCTGGGTCATATAAACAGAAGTGCCATCGGCTCGCAGTAACAACTTTTCATCCAAGCCATCCGGGGTAAGGTCGCACCAAACCGAACCATCTTCTTTTTTATAAAAAACGCCTATTTCCAGACCTTCCTCTACCAATGCTTTACCTGATAAATAGGTTTCTGATTCATAATATATTTTATCGAAATCGATGCCCATGCGTTGGTAGGTTACATCGAAACCTGTATAAACCCATTGGTTCATCTTTTTCCACAACTCCCTGACCGCCTCATCTCCATCTTCCCATTTTTTCAACATGAGTTGAGCTTCCAATAGGAGGGGTGTCGAATTTTTGGCCATATCGGCATCCATGCCGTTTTCGATCAGCGTGTTTATTTCCTTTTTATATTCCTGATCGAAACGCACATAGTATTCACCAACCAGTTTGTCGCCTTTTTGATGGGTAGATTCCGGGGTGCTTCCATCTCCCCATTTCTGCCATGCCAGCATCGATTTACAGATATGAATCCCCCGATCGTTTACCAGGTTTACTTTCTTAACCGGAATGCCATTGGCTTTGACTATTTCAGCCACCGACCATCCCAAAAGGTTGTTCCTGACATGGCCAAGGTGAAGAGGTTTGTTGGTGTTGGGAGAAGAATATTCAACTACGACGGGCGCAATATCCTGGCGTTTCCCAAACCCAAAGGTGTTGTCAGGCAGCAGGTTGGTGAAAAACCTCATCCAATACTCATTGGATACTGACAGATTTAAAAATCCTTTAATGACATTAAAATCAGTGATTTCAGGTGAGTTATCCACCAGGTAGTTTCCAATCTCATTGGCTGTTTGCTCAGGATTTTTCCGCGACATTTTCAAAAAAGGAAACACCACAAAGGTGTAGTCGCCCTGAAATTCGGGTCGTGTTTTCTGCAACTGGAGTAAATCTTCGGAAGGATCCTGGCCGTATATTTCAAATATTGCCTGACGTAACAAGTGTATGATGGTGGTTTCGATCATGGTATTCAGTTTGACGCTGCAAAAATAGCAAAAAGGGGGTATTAGTCGGGGCTATTTTGCCTGACCGTTGTTGTTGACTAAAGAAAACTTTGTTACCGGTCAATCGCACTACTACTCAACACCCAGGTCTTTAATGCAGCGCACACTCAGACCATAACTTTTTGTGAGATTAAACCGTCCCATATCGTTTTGGTAGCATGTAACTGACCGATACCAGGCTTTCGACTCGTTATAGGAGTCAGCGCTCCACCATTCACCATATGTAGTCAGGTAGTCGTAAAAGTCAGCAGAAACCCGGACGCCACCCGGCAAACCTGTAAAACCTACAGCATCTGAACCATTCCATCCATTATACCATCCACTGGTACTTTTTAATTTGAAACCAATGTTGGTTCCGTTCCAGGCATAGACATTGCAGTTGACCGTTGGATCCACATAAGTGGTCATTGTACACCATTCTGCATCACCCGGTAGATGCCATCCTGCCGGGCATATTCCTTGCACTGTTGCACCAGTTGAGTATTGCATCATTTCGTTCCAGTCGTAGAGCCCGCCATACATATCGCAATTTGATGCCTGACCGGCATAACAGAACTTTTCAATAAGTCCATTATCAGTCGGTGTATTGTTGGTCATTGTTCCAATATTCAAATTTTCCGCCATCCAGCATTGTGATCCAATTAAAACTGTGGCATAAATGCTTCCATCTCGTAAATCTGTTATCGGATCACCACAGACCCAACAAGATATCGTGTCGGTAGATTTCCACATAGAAATCCATGCATTTCCGTTAAAACCGTAAAAATCAGAAGAATCAGTATTGAAGACTAAAAGCCCTGCCGCAGGATTTGAAATATTCTTAAGTTGCCATGTTGTCATCCTTGGAAGTAAGAACCCTCTGGAAGTGCTTTTTAAATCCAAAATCGCCGAGGCATTTGCCTGGCTTCCATCGGTATTAATGGATACTTGTGAAAATGCGGTATTCCACATTATGGTTGCAATTGTAATAATTAATAACTTTTTCATTTCCCAAGTAATGAGGTTACTATTTTATATTTTGATTCATTGTTATCATAGCCTCTACGATTTACATGGTAAATCGGTAGAGGCAACCAAATTTCCTACCTTTGGTTTAATTTAAGTTTAAATGCAAATGTAAATAAGCATGGGGCAAAATTTGAAATCGCTTGTCATCTGTAGCTTGTTGTTGAATATTGGTTTGGAATAATTGATTATTTGCATCCTGGAACACAACTAATGATCTCGCTTATATCACTAATTTACCTACTGTCCGACCAGAAAATTCATTCCTTTTCACCGAAACAATTCACATAAACACTATTTATTTTGTCTGAACAACCAGGCCAACATCTGGGGATCGGTATAGGCACCCAGCCAGGAAAAATGACCCACTTCGGGATATTGAGTAAATCCGGGATGTGCACCGGCCTTGGTTAGGGCGGCGAACATGTTGAGTGAATAAATCGGATCAACTGCCGGATCTTCTGCACCATGAAATATCCAAATGGGAATATGTGCAATGGAGGCCGCCCGGGAAGTATCGCCGGCTCCACACACAGGAACCGCCGCGGCAAATAAATTGGGATTCCGTTGGATGGCATCGTAGGTTCCGTGACCTCCCATGGATAGTCCTGTGATATAGATGCGACCGGTATCTATGGGGAATTCAGCGATGAGATGGTGAATAAGTGCAATGACCAACTCCATCGGTTTGGATGGAGAAGGTTTTAGTGTCATTGTCATGGTAGTTTCATCTTCATCATAATTTGCCCATTCCATGTCAGACGGACATTGGGGGGCAATGACAAAGGCCGGGTATTGCATCATGATGTGCTCATCTGCAAATTCACTCATTCCCCATTTTAAGGGTGCCTCGTTGTCGTTTCCACGTTCGCCTGAGCCGTGTAAAAAGACCACCAAAGGATATTTCCTAACGGAATTATAATCAGGATTAAGAAGCCGGTAATTGAGTGTATCTCCGTTTTCATTCACATAGTGATTGTAACTGAAAAGAGAGGTTTGGGCAAAGGTGCCTTGTATTTCTGCACAGCAGAAAAAGATAAATAGAAGGCTGGTCGATTTTATAAATTTCATTTGATGAAATTCGATTGACATTGCAAAAAAATTTCGTACGCATTGTAAGTTAATTTGTCGAACTTGTTTACAAGTTCTTTGCGAATTAATAAATACCGGTGTCCGGCATATTAACAGTGACCCTACCGGGATTCGAACCCAGATCATCAGAACCGGAATCTGACATTCTATCCATTGAACTATAGGGCCGGATTTACGATGTGCAAAGAAACAAAAATATTGCTTTGCTTTTAACTAAGTTTTCGTTATTTGTAATACTCTGTGAATGGAACATCATTGTATCCACAGCCTACTTTTTCTTTGGACGTATTCTGTTTTCCTTCGTTAACTTCGTGAGAATTTCTTGTTTTTTGTCACCATTGGTAATATCAATAACCGGAGGTTTTTTCTTTTTATCTATACATAAAATCACATTTGTTTGGCATTGCCCTGCCTCCAATGTTATATTGCTTTCAACACCATTTTGCGATCGTATAACGATTTCTGTTGTTGAATTGGGACACACATGTTTTTCAAACCAGGTCGATTTTCCCAATTGGCAGATAACCTCGTCATTTATAATCAGATCCATCGGTTTGTTGGCAGGATTAAAAACTGATCCGTAAAAAATAATTCGGCTTAAACATTTGTGCACCATTGGGAATTCGTTTTGAACCAGTTCCTCAGGAACAAAATCACCTGAAATAATGTTAAGTCTGACCTTTGATTTTGAAGTGGTTGCCATGGCAATTGAAGTACCTATTAACCCTGCCCAAACGCCAGCCTTAGACAATTTATCATCATCATACACCTTCATCTCAATGTAATAACTAATCGCGTCTTTTTCTAAGGGAAGGTATTTGTTGCCAAGCCTGTAGTAACTGATTCTGCCATCAGAAAATCCCCAAATTTTATCAATCTCCTTATTGGTGGTTGCGTCAAATATTTCTGCATTTTTTACTTTCATACTCGACTCAGTGTTTAACTTTATATTCTGATTTATTATAAACTGCCTGGAGGTATCTGGTTTATTATCCTTGAATTGCTGAAATGATTTATATAAGCCTTTCTTTGATCTGTCAATAGCATTTAAAGTGTTCATTTCCAATAGGTCATACGTAGGTTTCTGAGTTAGTTCAAACTCCGGAATTGTATCATTGAGTAGTCTGTTCTCGCAATCAGCCTCATAAAAAAGATCGAAACATTCTGCCATCGCTTCGCCAATCAGTTCAGGTTGATGTTTTGTAACTCCAGCAACGGCAGTCAACGACTGTACGGAATGTGAACTGAATTTATTGACATATTTATCGTTTTCTTTATAAATAAACGACAGGTCAACTTCAACTTTAGCAGTTTCAGTATAGCCATTATAGTATTCAGAAATGTCAATTTGGTTTACTCTTACAATCAATGCTTTTCCATCCACCTTGTCATCCATGTTGTTGTGGAGAAATGAAGAAACCTCTATGGCAATATCCTCGGATAGAAAGGCAGATATTTTGTTATAAACCACAGACTTCTGAACGGATCCAACTTTAAATGAGGTTCCCGTAGCGTTGGTAACCTCACTTAGGTAATACCCAAAATTGTAGATATCTGCTTTTACATTTTTAATTGAAAGAATATGCTGAGCAGGGGAGTACTCGAAGCGAAGCAGAAGTACGAAAGCAATAAAAACTGATTTTAGCTTGTTCATGATGTTTTATTTGCAAATGTATTAAAGTCGGTGTTTTTATCCAAGAGTCTGCAAGAAAAAGAAAAGCCACCCCAAAGGATGGCTTAACCTTGTCGAAATTAAATGATGAGAATCTTTAAAATGTAGCTTTTAGCGAAATAATAAAGTTCTTTCCCGGTGCAACAATCCCCGAGCTGTATGGACGATAACGCTGATCGGTGATGTTTTCAATTCCGGCACTGATTGATAGCAGGTCGTTAAGTAAAAACAATGCCTTAAAATTTAGCGTATACCAGGCAGGTGAATAGGGGTTTCCATTGGCATCAACCGCGTACATGTAATCTTTGCCACGCTCTTCTTCCGGTAGGTTATCGTAACTCACTTTACCATTGTACATGCCATATAAATCGAGTCTTAAACGATCAATTGAATAAGTCAGGTGGGTAATCCCAAACCAGGGTGCCGCATGTCGTAACGGATTTTTTGTTCCATTATCAAGTTCTTCTTCACCTTTCTGGTAATTGAATTGCGATGACAACCCAAATCCATTACCAAGCTTGAACTCCGCACCAAGCTGCACTCCGTACACATAGGCATTTGCCGCATTTTGAATGGCCTGGACACGGCTCATTTCACCTTGATATATGATGCTGTCTTTCCCGTCAAGGGTATAATCACGGCGTACCATGGCATCTTCCAACAAGGTATAATAAGCTGTCAGGTCGAACTTGGCCACGTTGTCGAACACCCGTGTAATACCAACCTCGCCATTCCAGGCATATTCGGGTTTCAGGCCGGCATTGGGCACCACCACAGCACCCGGTTCAGAATCAAAAATCTTGCCCAGGTCATCCACATTGGGGGCACGAAATCCTGACGACAAATTAACCACCAACGACCAGTTATTTGTCGGGTTGTAGACCATCCCAAAATTTCCGGTTGCCGCCCCATTGTTGGTCTCGGTAGTAGTGAACGGCAATGGGTAGTAGGGTATGTTATTCGAAAAATCGGCACTCATCCTAATCTGATTATACCGAACTCCGGCTTGTAACAACACTTTTTTGCTGAGCCGGTATTGATAGCTCAGGTAAGCGGCGTAAGATGACCAGGTGGATTGTGGATAACGCGATGGTCCGGTGATCATTTCCCCGGTCGAAATATCCTCATCCGATCCCAGTGAAACCACTTGGTCAACAACAGCCTCCAGTCCGTAATAGAATTTATGTTTCCCGCCCATCGTTTTCAGGAAATCGACATTTGCCGACCAGGCATCCACTTTTTCGGTGCGGTGAAATAACGTCACTTTTTGAAAATTGCGGTCGTTGCGGCTTTCCTCAAAATACTGATAAGCCAGCCGGACAGCCATTTCATCATAAAGTTTGTTTGCTTTCTTATGGGTGATGATCACGTTATTCATCATCCATTTTTGTGGCCCGTAATACCATTCGGCACTTCCGGGCAAGCCTTTTTTAGTTCTTATCAATCGGTCGTAGCGCGAATAATTCGTTGTGGCTGAATAATGAAACCCATATTGAAATTCCCAGCTTTGATTGGGCTGAAAGGCAATTTTTTGCATGAGATTCATCTGCCGGTAACCCGTAGGGCTTTGAGATTGAGGATCGTTATTCGTCACCACGACATCCACACTGTCGATCCGTTGAACATACCATTTTCGCAGGTATTCATCAGGGCCATGGCTTCCCATGCGTAAATCGCCAAATTCATTGCTTGAGAAACTGGTAACCGAAGCCCATTTTTTCCAACCGAGGCTCACATCAAAATGACCGGTTTTTTCATTATTTGCTGACGAGAAGCGCATATTGGCATGACCATTTATGAGTGGTTTATCAGTGAGCGTGTACTCGGGCAGGATGGTCTGGAAGCTCATGACACCCCCGATGGCATCGCTTCCGTAGATCAGGCTTGCCGGGCCAAAAATCACCTCCGCAGCCTCAATGGCAAAAGGGTCGAGCGAAATTACATTCTGGAGGTTACCGCTGCGAAAAATCGCAGTATTCATCCTAACCCCGTCAACCGTATAAAGAAGCCGGTTGGTTGAGAATCCCCTGATCATCGGGCTACCGCCACCCTGTTGGCTCTTTTGCATAAACACCTCGCCAGAAGTACTCAATAAATCGGCGGCAGTTTGCGGGTTCTGCAAAGTCATTTGGCGGGGAGTGATCGTCAGGATTTTTGCGGGTATCTCACGCAAATTCTGCTTCCAACGTGTAGCCGATACCACCACCTGATCAAGACTAAAGGAATTACGAATCATTTTTACGATAAATTTCTGTTGTGCAATGCTTTCATAGCTAATGACCTGTGATTCAAAACCTAGAATTTGTAGTTGAATTTCAGCAGCCGCCTTAAGCTGCGATATATCAGCCTGGCCATTTGCATTGGTTATCAGGCTGATCTTTGGCGTATTACAGCTAATTGTTGCCAGGTCCAAAGGCTGGTTCGATTCCGAGTCGAGGAGCGTAATGATTTGCGAGGAGCCAATCAATGCCCAAAACATCACGCATATAATAAAGAATAATTTTTTCATAGGTATTTCCCTAATTTTTTTTGAATTATTAGAATCAAATAATAAAGTTTAATGCTGATAACCAAGAGATTTCTATCTCAGAAACGACTCAAGGCAACCATTTTTTCTGCCTATATACAGGCTCAATAGAAAGAAAATCAGGTTAAGCGGGGAGGGGGAACCGATGGTGTTGTGAAATAAGATGACAGTTTCTCAGTTCTTGCAATAAAGTATTCAAGCGATAGGGTTACTCTTGAAGAGTTGCTGGTTTGTACTGGTTGAAAAAATAAACTCTTGTAGTAATCGAAGGTCTCTTTTTGTTGTTGTTGTCGCTGCTTATCCTGATTGATTAGATTATTTACCAATGATGAAAGTTGATTGTTCAGACGGGTTTCCGCATGATCGGGAAAACACCAGTAAATATGTGTATTTGAAGCGGAAGACTGCCGGACGATGTCATACATTTGACCCCGATATTCAAATTCTTTAGCATGATGCCAGTTTAAAAGGGTCGCGATTTCAAATTGGGTGAATTCCAATCTCACCAATTTACCGTCATCCAGACCCCTCAAAAGCTCCTTTTTAACAGCCTTTCTAAGGGATGCTTTTTCATAATGAAGCCAGCAATACGTCCCTGCAAAGGGAAATACCAGAAGCATCAATAATACTATGGAACCTAATTGTTTCAAATGAAAAATTTCCGCAAATATAAACATTGCCTGCTGGTATGAAATGCAAAATTGATACTTTCTCAGGTATAATAATTAATCATAAAATAATGCCGTTTGTACATTAACTATTTAGAAATGATCTAAATTTGCAGAATCTGTACGATTTTTTTTTAATACTCTTTATATCTATCATTTAAACAACTTAATCATGAAAAAAATACTGATAATGATGGCTATTTTGAGCACATCCTGGATGATTCAGGCTCAAAATATGACAAAAACTAAAGTTGAACATGTGATGGCACCCTTGCCCTATGCCTACGATGCACTCGAAAAAGCCATCGATAAGGAAACCATGGAGATTCATTACGACCGCCATTATCGTGGTTATTACAACAATTTTTTAAAAGCCATTGCCGGCTCGGATTTGGAAAACATGACAATGGAAGAAATCTTTGCCAACATCTCCAAATATCCGGATGGGACCCGAAACAATGCTGGTGGCTATTTCAATCATGCCATGTATTGGACCGTGATGTCGCCTGATGGCGGTGGGAAACCAACCGGTGAATTGGCAGCTGCCATAGATAAAAGTTTTGGCTCTTTCGACGAATTTAAAAAGAATTTCAGCAAAGCAGGGACTACCCAATTTGGAAGTGGCTGGGCTTGGCTCAGTGTAGACGCGGATGGAAGACTATTCGTTTCTTCAACGGCCAACCAAAACAACCCGCTGATGAACGATTGCGAGCAGAAAGGGACTCCCATTTTATGTATGGATGTTTGGGAACATGCTTATTATCTTCGTTATCAGAACAAAAGAGGTTCCTATATCGATAATTTCTGGACCGTAGTAAACTGGGATGAAGTTGCCACCAGGTTTACCGCGGCGAAATAAGTTCTGCTTACTATCTGCATGTTCAAATACTTAAAACAGGAGTTGTTTACTCCTGTTTTTTTTTGCCGCACGAGTAGTACTCCTTACTACCGAAATCTCCGTACAGGCATGGATTTCAGATTAAGATATTCTAATGATGTATTGGTTGCTGATCCGTATAATTTCCCCATCTTTACCATAAAATAAAAACCTATGCCATACTGTTCCATCGAACAAGGTTCGTTGTATTACGAAGTAAATGGAAAGGGAAACCCTTTACTGCTTATCGCAGGATTGGCTTCAGATATACAAAGCTGGGTGACTGTAAAGAAATCACTTTCTTCACGTTTTCAGTTGGTTATGTTTGATAATAGGGGAGTGGGAAGAACAAAGTTTACTTCAGGCACCATTTCTATCGATCAAATGACCCAAGACGTAGTTAGTCTGCTTGATTATTTGGGATATGAAAAAGTGCATGTAATTGGCCATTCGATGGGAGGGATGATCGCAATGAATCTGGCGGTAAGATACCCTGAACGAGTCGATAAATTGGTGCTAACAGCCACCGCGCCAAAACTGAATGCAAGAAATATCCTCCAGTTACGCGATTGGGTGACGTTTATGAATGTGGGTATGAATTTGGAGATGTGGTACAAAAACCTGTTTTACTGGATATATTCTGATGCGTTTTTCGAAAAAACCGGCATGCTTACCGCATGGTTGGTAGGTGCTCTGAATTATCAGTATCCGGTTTCTCCTGCATCCTTTAGCGAACAGGTAGAAGCCATCGTGAAATTTGACTTTACTGAAAAACTGCATCATATAAATTGCCCGACGCTTGTCCTGAGTGCAAAGCACGACCGGTTATTCAATGCCGAAGAGTCGTTTAATCAGTTCATGCTTGTCAAAAACATTCAATCTGAGATACTTCCTGAAGCAGGTCATGCATTGCATGTTGAACAGCCTGAATATTTTGCGAAGGCAGTGATCGTATTTTTATCCTAAAGACATTTATGTCAATTTTTTAACAAAAAGTTGTTTTTGATCCTGGTGCCGCTTGCATGCAAATATTGACTACTTTTGCACTCCATTTTTTATCTATTCTAAACTATGATTTCCATTCGAAATATCGCTATCATCGCACATGTCGATCACGGCAAAACAACACTGGTAGACAGGATTTTATATCAGGTTAAACTATTCAGGGAAAATGAGGTAATGGGAGATTTGATTCTCGACAACAACGACCTGGAACGTGAACGTGGTATCACCATTCTGTCGAAAAACGTATCTGTTCGATATAAAGATGTTAAAATTAACATCATCGACACACCCGGTCATGCTGACTTTGGTGGTGAAGTCGAACGCGTGTTAAATATGGCAGATGGGGTGTTGTTGTTGGTAGATGCCTTTGAAGGACCTATGCCCCAGACTCGTTTTGTCCTTCAAAAGGCTATTGATCTTGGTCTGAAGCCATTGGTGGTGATCAACAAAGTAGATAAACCAAACTGTCGTCCTGATGAAGTATACGAAGCCGTTTTTGATTTGATGTTTAATCTGGGAGCCACTGAGGAACAACTTAATTTTCCGGTGATCTATGGTTCTTCTAAAAATGGCTGGATGTCTGATCATTGGTTAAATGTGACTGACAATGTGAGTTATTTGCTTGATCAGGTGGTCGCTCATGTTCCTCCGGCCCAATTTGTTGAAGGTACCCCACAAATGCAAATCACTTCACTCGACTATTCGAGCTATGTAGGACGTATTGCAGTTGGAAAGTTATTAAGAGGAACTCTTCAGGTGGGCCAACTTGTATCGCTCGTGAAACGTGATGGAGCCATTCAAAAATCAAAGATCAAAGAACTTTACTTGTTTGAAGGCCTCGGAAAAGAGAAGTGTAAAGTTCCCGTTCAGGCTGGTGATATTGTAGCCATTATGGGCATCGAAGATTTTGAAATTGGCGATACCGTGGCTGATTTTGAAAATCCGGAGGGCCTGCCTGCTATTAAAATTGATGAACCAACCATGAGCATGTTGTTTACCATTAACAACTCGCCATTTTTTGGTAAGGAAGGCAAGTATGTAACATCCAGGCATTTGCGCGATAGATTGTATCACGAAATTGAAAAAAACCTGGCGCTAAGGGTGCAGGAAACCAATAGCTCCGATAGTTATCTGGTTTTCGGAAGGGGGATTTTACACCTTTCCATTCTGGTGGAAACCATGCGCCGCGAAGGTTATGAATTTCAGTTGGGCCAGCCTAAAGTCATTATTAAAGAAATTGATGGTGTTAAATATGAACCCATCGAAAGTCTTACCGTGCTTGTTCCGGATGAATTTACCGGACGTGTGATCGATATTGTGACCTTACGAAAAGGCGAGTTTTTCAACCAGGAAACGAAGAACGATCGCATGATGCTCGAATTTATCATGCCATCGAGGGCCATTATCGGACTCAGGAATGCCATCCTCACCGCCACCGAAGGAGAAGCCATAATTGCCCATCGTTTTAAGGAATTTGCACCAATGAAAGGGGAAATCAAAATCCGCAACAATGGTGCACTGATTTCGATGGAGACTGGAATAGCCATTCCTTATGCCATCTGGAAATTGAGCGACAGAGGCAGGTTTTACCTGAACTCCAACGAAGAGATTTATGCAGGTCAGGTAATTGGAGAAAACAGCAGGTCGGGGGATATGGTGGTCAATGTGTGTAAAACAAAAAAACTGACCAATATACGGGCATCGGGGACAGATGATAAAATTTTGCTCCCGCCACCGATCCGATTTTCGCTTGAAGAATTTATGGAAATTATCCGTGAAGACGAATACTTAGAAATTACTCCCAGGTCACTGCGTTTACGTAAGATATTGCTCAACGAAAACGAAAGGAAACGTGCAGGTAATAAGTATACCGCGTAATTAGATGAAATACACGGTTAAAAAATCGGCCAATTTGCTTGACACAGTGCTTGAAATGTACCATGGAGTGTCGAAACAGAAAGCCAAACAAATTATCAGCAAGTCGGTTTTCTTTAAAAACAACCGTCGGTTGTCGAATCATCCCAACGAAATGCTTGCTCCGGGAGATATTATTGAGCAAACCAAGATGGATAGAGGCATAAAACCGGTGAAAATGGCCAACCGAGCACGTCCATTTGCTATCTATTATGAAGATGAACACTTAATCGCTGCCTTTAAGCCTGCGGGAATTCTTTCCTCCTTTGATCGAAACCGTCCCAAAGACAACTCATTTCAAAAGGAATTGCAGTTTTTTCTTAACCAACGTGGAGAAGAAAAAATTCGGTTATGGGTAATTCATCAGATCGATAGGGAAGTGGAAGGAATCATGTTGTTTGCCCTCTCAGAGGATATCCAGACCAAAATGATTGAGCAATGGCATGATTCGCAAATGAGCTATTTAGCGCTTACCGAAAATAAACCTTTTGAAAAACAAGGTGTTATTGAAAACTGGTTACACGAAAACGCTCAACGGAAGTTGATAGCAACGCCAAAGGAAGTGGCCAATTCAAAGTTTGCCAAAACGAGTTTTGAATACATAAAACGCTATGGTGAGAATCATTTGCTGGAATTAAAAATCCACAATGGCCGAAGCAAACAAATCCGAGTTCATTTGGCCGATTTAGGTTGCCCCGTGGTGGGTGACAGAAAATATGGTGCCGATACACTGGTGCTTCGTCAAATCAGGCTGGCATTGCATTTCATGGAACTAAACCATCCTGTAAAAGGCAATCTGATTTCGCTTAAATACCAACCTTCGATCAAATTTTTCAATCCTTCCACTGCAGAAAATGAATTATATAAGATTTTATAGTTTATTTTTGTTTACATGTTGATCTCTGACCTCATCACCAGCCGCCTCAATCCAAAAATCAAACACCTGTTGCAATTGCAAAAAAATCAGGTGCGGGCATCAGAAAAGTTATTTGTTATAGAGGGACTTAAAGAAATCGAAAAAGCCGTGAGTGCCGGATATTTTTTCCACAGTGTTTTCTTTTGCACCAAACTGATTTCTCCATTACATCTGAGCGAATTGCTTCATTCTGAAATAGATTATCCTGTGTATGAAGTCTCACATGAGGTCTATGAAAAAATCGCTTACCGCGAAAATTCAGGAGGTGTGGTTGTGGTGGCACAATCCAAAACACATTCACCGGAGAAAATCAGCATGGCTTCTAATCCCCTTTATCTGGTTATCGAAGGAATTGAAAAACCGGGAAACCTTGGTGCTATTTATCGAACTGCTGATGCGGCCGGAATTGATGCTGTTTTTATCTGTAATCCCAAAACGGATATCTATAATCCAAACGCTATCAGGGCTTCTTTGGGTTGTGTGTTTACCGTTCCCACCAGTATTATGGACAACCTTTCAGCCATTTCATGGTTGAAAAAACACCGAATTCAAATTTTGAGTACATACCTGCAAGCCGCTATTCCATATCATACAGCCAATTTTAAAATACCCACAGCCATTGTCATGGGAACGGAAGCCACAGGAATCACAGAGGAATGGGTGGAAGCCTCCGATGTCAATATCATCATTCCCATGCGTGGGCAAGCCGATTCGATGAATGTGTCGGTATCTACCGCAATTGTAGTATTCGAGGCCATGCGTCAAAGAGGATTTTAAGCTTTATCAGATAGTCTTTAACTCCTACTTTTTCCAGAACATAGGGGTAAAAATCAATAAAAAGGAATAGATTTCCAAACGACCCATGAGCATGAAAACTGTAATGATCAATTTGCTGATGGCCGGAAGAAGATAGAAATTGCTCATGGGTCCTACAGCACCAAATCCGGGACCAATACCACCCATCGCTGTAGCAATAGCACTTGTGGAAGTGGCGCCATCCAATCCTGTTATTATAAGCAAAATGCTTCCAATGGCAAAAACTAACAGGTAGGTTATAATAAAAGTCATTAGTGAGCTGTTGTTGTCTTCGCTTAAAATATTACCATTCAGCTTCACAGTGAAAATACCTTTTGGGTGCACGCTTTTCTGAAGCAGGCGTTTGATGTTTTTGAGGGCCACCAGATGGCGAGCCATTTTTATCCCACCTGATGTACTGCCTGTGCTGCCCCCGATAAACAGCATCCCGAAAACCAATAGGGTACCTAATTTGGGCCACAACAAATAATCTGAAGTAGCAAAACCTGTGCAGGTAATAATAGAAACTGTTTGAAAAAAGGAATCCCGAAACGAGAGTTCCAGCGATCGGGGTGTCTGAAAATATAAAACAGCCGTTACAGCCAATCCCAACACCAGAATTACGGTGATGTAAAACCTGAATTCATCATTTTTCCTGATATGTGCTACATCGCGAAGAAACAGGTAGTAATGAATTACAAAATTGGTACCTGCAAGCACCATGAAAATGATGATAACATATTGAATATAGGGAGAATAGTTGGCAATACTGGCGTTTTGTGTCGAAAATCCACCGGTAGCTACCGTCCCGAAGGAGTGGCAGACACTATCGAAAAGAGTCATATCCCCCAGGAAAAGCAATATTGCCTCAATGGCTGTCAGCAATAGGTAAATAGTCAGTAAACGGTATCCCATGGCCTTCATGCGAGGCCTGATTTTATCTTTTAGTGACGATTCCGCCGTAAACAGGTTGTAGTTCCCGATTTTTAGTGATGGAGAAACGATGATGACGAGCACGATGATACCGATTCCACCAATCCAGTGGGTCAGACTTCTCCAAAAGAGTAGCGATTTGGGCAGGGCTTCGATGTCGGTTAAAATGGATGATCCGGTGGTTGTATATCCTGAAACGGATTCAAAATAAGCATCAATTATGTTGGGTATGTAACCCGAAATGAGATAGGGAAGGGCACCAATCATCGAAATGATCACCCATGCGGCGGATACCGAAACATAGGCTTCTTTCTTTCCCATTTCCACAACTTTGGTCCCTTTTGAAACTAAGAAGCTAATTACTACCAACATGGCAGCAGCTACAAACGAAAGCAAAAATGGGATTGTGGGTTCGTCGTAATGCCAGGCCAGGGCCACGCAAAATATAAGCGCTATTGCGGAAATGGTGATGACCCTTTGCAGGATTCGAAGTACAGTATTGATATTCATAATGTTGCCTTTACCATTCAGAAATCAATTGACTACTGAGTGTTTTCAGGTTCTCTTCTTTTCGATGGTAAACTACTACGCTTTCATTTTTTGAAGAATAAAAACTGATCATAATCCTGATCCTATTTCTCAGCTTTACGAGGGCGCAAAAATAATCTTATTTTTATTGAACATAACGGGTAATCCCGGTGTTTTTAAAGGCTAGCCTCCGAAAAGGCATTTATAAAAATTCAGTTCAGGAAACAAACGAATGTAATTGGAAATACTATTTAAATGCCCTGACCAGTACCGGCAGGTGATCCGATGGAAAGTGATTATTTTGGAGCTTCTTGTCGATGTGGATAGTTTCTGATACCCGAAGATTTTGAACAAAGATATAATCAATGCATTTTTCTATTGGTTCGTCCATCTTAAAATCATTAAAAGTACCGGTTGGCCCGGATATTTTTCCATTCAGAGCATTGCCTGGTTTTCCCATTCCTTTTGAAATATAGCGAATTGGATCAGATTCGGGCTCTGAATTAAAGTCTCCCATCAGGATTACAGGTGAGTTTGGTTCTTTTATGGTTATCTGGTTGATGTAATCCATAATCAACAGGGTAGATTCCATTCTGGCCACTTTGCCTATATGATCGAAATGCGTGTTAAAAACCCATAGTACCCTTTGATCAGTTTTACTCAAAAATTCACCATGGGTGCAAATCCGCGGTAACGCTGCATCCCACCCGATTGAAACCTGATTAGGTGTTGTCGAAAGCCAGAAAGTGGATGAGGTTAACACCATAAAGCGGGTGGTATCATAAAAAATGGCTGAATACTCACCCATGCCTCCGGCTTCCCGGCCAATTCCAATAAATTGATAACCAGTCAGGTTATCTTCTAAATAGGACATTTGTTGCGGCAAAGCTTCCTGAACACCGATAAACGCAGGATGGTATTCTTTCATGATTTGAACAACCCCTGCTTTGCGCAAGTCCCAACGATCCCCGCTGTCGGCAGGCGTGTCAAGACGGATGTTCCACGACATCACACTAATGGTGTTTACTTGTGCAACACAAGATAATCCAAGTATAAATGCCAGACAAAGAAGGAAGCCTATTTTAGAATTCATTAACAAATGATTTTAAATGAACGGGGTTAAGTTAAAACAGCCCGCCGTTACGATATATCTCCAACTGTACCTCAGCGAAAGGCTCAATGTGTTGAGATTTACCATTTTTCAGATTAATTGCTTCGCCCGTTTTTAAATTGACATTGATTACATCACCATCTTTCAATTCGAGCGCTTCGAGTGACTTATATGTAAGAATTGGGAAAGCGGCATTGATGGCATTGCGTTCGTAAATAGCACCAAACGATTCGGCCAGGATAGCCTGAACACCAAGTGTTGCAAACCCATCGACAGCCTGTTGGCGTGAGCTGCCGGCACCAAAGTTCTTGCCTGTAATCACGATGTCGCCTGGCTTAACACGTTTGGCAAAGTCTTCATAACCTGCCAGGTTGTCAAATATATACTGTCCCATTTCCTTTGGATCGGTAATCTGTAGATAACGGTTATGGAAAATCATGTCGGTATCGATGTCATCCTTTTTGATGACCCACACGCTTCCTGAAATCACATCCGGTTTTTCGTTTACATCCTTCTGTTTAGCAATGGTTTTATTTTTACTTCCATCCAGGTCCTGCTGACTATAATCGGCAGCTATTTCCGGAATATCATCCTCTGTGGTGATGTAACCAGCAATGGCAGAAGCAGCTACCGTAGCCGGAGAAGCCAGATAAACGGCTCCTTTACCCTGTTTTCCGGGGAAATTGCGGTTACCTGTGCTGATGGTTACTTCGCCGGGGCCGTTTTGTCCTACCTGACCAGCTGCACAGCCTGCACAACCAGCGTTGCTTAACAGTGCTCCTGCTTTTTTAAAGGTGGCAATGAGGCCTTCTTCAAGGCATTGTAACCAGATTTCATCGGTGGCAGGAACGATTTTCAGTACCACACCGGGCGCCACCTTGCGGTCTTTCAGAATGCGGGCCGCGGTCCGCATGTCTTCGATTCGGCCGTTGGTACAGCTTCCAATAAAAGCAGAATCGATGCGGGTGTTTCGTGCCAGGTTGATATCAACAGTGTCGTGTGGTTTTCCCGGACGGCTCACCATGGGCACATAAGTGCTGATATCTATGGTGAATTCCTGTTCATAGGTGGCATCCGGATCCGCCATTGGTTTCTCCAGTTTGCGTCCTGTTTGTTTTTCGCAATACTGCATGATGGCTTCGGAAGGAGTAAACAACAATACGATTACCCCCATTTCGGTACCCATAGAAGCAATGGTAATGCGCTCATCCAGTGTAAGATCGTCAACCGATTCACCATGAAACTCTACTGAATAACCCAGCAGCGTGTTGGCTCCGAATTGATGCAATAAGTTCAGGACAATGTCCTTGGCAGTTACATTGGCCGGTCGTTTTCCTTTGAAGGTGATTTTAACCGAAGGTGGCACTTTAAACCAAACCTTTCCTTTATTGAATGCTACAGCGATGTCGATATCACCCATTCCCTGTCCAAAGGCACCAATTGAACCCAGGATATTGGCATGCGAATCGGTTGTTACGGCCGTTGATCCGGGCCAGGCCAGACCTTCGCTTATTAACGTATGGGTACCAATACCGGTATTGATGTCAAAAACCTTTATGCCGTGTTTTCTTGCGTATGTACGTACAATTTGTTGGTTTACGGCATATTTCTGATCGCTACCAGTGGGATTGGTGTCGAAGGTAAAAAAGGTTCGGCTTACATCATCCACATCCAGACCATGTTCTTCCAAAGTTTTTACCACATTGGGGCCTCCAAAATCACGGGCTACCCGGGCATCGATCAATATATCGACTATGTCGCCTGGCTTTACCTGAAACCTGTCGGTATGCTTTGCCAGAATTTTTTCAATTAGATTCATGAATTCAAATTATAATTTGCATCAAAAATAGAACAAACCACCTTTCTAAAACGCTGGAATCTGTCTAAATTTGCCTATTCCGGGCCAGGTAATCTGGATTAGTCTCCGATTGTACTGATTCATAATACTGAAAACAGGATATGCTTCCAATATAGAATTAAAATTTCGGGAAATTAAAGGAGAAATCCTGACATGGTATCCAGGAGTTTATTGAGATCAATTGGTTTTGGAATATATGCATTACAACCTGAACGAAGCGCTTTTTCCTTATCACCGCTCATAACAAACGCTGTTTGTGCAATAATGGGTAGTTCAGGATAAAGGACACGAATTCTTTTGGTTACCTCGTATCCATTGACGTCAGGAAGTTTAATGTCCATCAACACCATGTCAAGTTCAGGATGATTTATTGCATAATCAATGGCCGCTATGCCTGTTGTAACATGAATTATTTTAGCTTCGGTAGTTGAAAGCAGAGCTTCCAGCAATGCGAAATTGCTCATTTCATCCTCAACGATCAAGATGGTTTTGCCTGAAAAATCGTGTCGAAAATTTGTTTCCATTATTTAGTCTTTTGATGTTCTATATTTAAAAAATCCCTTAACAATTGAATTTCAACAGTCCAATCACGACTTTTTAAAAGTATAATAAGCGATCCGCATCAAATATAAAGAGTTGTTCATCCATAAACAAATATTGTTGTATTTATTTTTTTACAATTCATAAATATAAATAGTTTAATATTTTTTAACTAATAGAATATCAATATTATATTGCAATATATCTATAAGTTACTCTAAATAAAATCCGGAGACCCATTGTTTGAATTGGTTGGAATATGTTTCGTCTTCTTCACGAATGGCAAGCAACTCATGGTGGCATTGTCGGGATGGGTCAAAGGAGAATTCCATATTTATTCTATTTGGAGGCAAACCCCGTTTTGGGAAAACAAGAAGTTGTCTACGCAGAAAAAATTCATTTTTTCGTGCCTCCAACTTGAAATTCACAGAAGCAGAGTAGGGTAGAACCACGCACAACCTGCCTTCATCCTGCAACAGCGTTTTACTGATTCGGATGAGATCACTGTGGGTGAGTGTCCTGGTGTGCCTTGCATTGTTAATCCTTTCATCTGTCGCAAGAAAATGATGGTTAAAAAAGGGAGGATTAGAAACAATTAAATCATATTTCTTCGTCTGGTGTTTACCAAAGGTTTCCAAACTTTGATGGTGGGCATGCAATTGTTTGCTAAATGGCGATTTGATAAAATTTTCATTGGCTTCAGAAATTGACAAACGATCAATATCAATGGCATCAATTTCCGATACACCACGACTGGCTAACAACAGGGCAATAACCCCCGAACCCGTTCCAATATCCAGGGCCATATTTACCCCGGATACATCGGCCCATATCCCAATCAAAGTAGCGTCAATGCCGACTTTCATGGTTGATTGATGGTGACTCAGACCAAATTGTTTGAATAAAAATGGACGTGTATCTGTTTTATGCCTACTCATCCTGTATCCCGTGTTTATTCATCAAGATACACAGCCAGCAAGCCATCTGGTAATTCCACCTGAATGGTGTTGTTTTCCCTGTCTACCTCAAGAATAATTTCATCGCTGATGGGAATCAGCACCTCTTTTTCTTTGTGAAAGGTTTGAATGATAGCTTGTTTTGAATAGTGAAGCACCTCCGTAATTTCTCCAATGAATCCAAAATGCTTGTCCACTATTTTCATCCCAATGATTTCATGAAAATAAAACTGGTTACCTGTCAGTACAGGAAGCTCATCCAAAGGAAGATACATATCCCTTTTCAATAATTTTTCGGCTTGCTCGGGTGTATCGACATCTTTAAAAGTAACAACCGCCTTATTGTTCATTAGGTTGATGTTTTTCACAAAATAGGGTACAAGGGCGCCATCGAAATCAATATATATAATGGGTGTAGCCAAATAAGCGTCCGGTTCATCCGTGTCTAAAAAAACACTCAATCGACCATGATATCCATGAGGTTTAATTACTTTCCCCAGAAAAAAATAGTTATCAAAATTCCCCATAGCTGTTTATTATTAAAAGAGTAAAGTCATTATCATCAAATTGTTTATGCTGCAAAATTAGCAATTATCAACGATTATTTAACATCATTACAACGCTACCATGTGTACTTAAATTCCTATTTTCAGTGTGTGTGGTTGGATTTGTCGGGATACACCGCAGGGTAATCAATTATTTAGCCTAAAAATTAGGCCATAAATATAAGGATTGATTGAAATATTGTCAAAGAAAGAATATATCGGCTTGAAAATCCATATATTTGATCTCATTATTAAACTAAAAAAACAAAAACAGAAATGAAGTATCCTGGAATTCAGAATTTTATTAATGGGACGTTCGTGAACGCTTCCGGTTCGCGCAGTTTAGAGGTCATTTCTCCACTCGATGGTTCGGTGCTTTCGATGGTGCCCCTGTCGGACAAGGCCGATTTGGAAAAGGCTGTTGAGGCCGCTTCCAAAGCGTTCCCGATTTGGTCAAAAACCCCGATTAAAGAGCGGGTACGCGTATTTTACCGCTATCGCGAACTGCTTGAAACGAATATGACACAACTTAGCGAATTAATTCGGGAAGAAAATGGCAAAACATTTGAGGAATCAAAAGCAGAAATAGAAAAATCCATTGAACTGTCTGAATTTGCCTGCTCGTTGCCACAGTTGGTAACAGGTGAGCTATTGGAAGTAAGTAAGGGCGTTGAATGTCGTACAGAATATCATCCACTTGGCGTGGTTGCTTCGATAGTGCCCTTCAACTTCCCAAGTATGGTACCCAACTGGACTTTGCCAAATGCTCTTGTTTTAGGAAACTGCATGGTCATGAAACCATCAGAAAAAGTTCCTTTGAGTTGCGCAAAAATTGCCGAATTACTGAAAGAAGCCGGTTTGCCGGATGGCGTTTTTAATATCATTAATGGAGATGCTGAAATGGTAGAAGTTATTTGCGACCATCCCGGAATTGAAGCGGTTTCATTTGTCGGCTCAACCAAGGTGGCCAAAATAGTATACAGCAGAGCCACATCCAATTTTAAGCGCTGCCTGGCCCTGGGTGGAGCAAAAAACCACCTCATCGTATTGCCTGATGCCATTCCTGAAATGACGGCTGCTAATATTGCGGCTTCCATGAGTGGATGCGCCGGGCAGAGATGTATGGCGGCTTCGGCTATGCTTGCCGTTGGGCCTGTGGATCATATCATTGAGAAAATTTGCGATGAAGCCCGAAAAATTATCCCGGGTGTAAACCTCGGAGCAGTAATCAATCAAGAAGCCAAAGAAAGAATCGAAAAATACATTACGGAAGCAGAGAAACAAGGAGCTAAAATCCTGGTGGATGGCAGAAATTCAACGGTCATCGGGCATGAAAATGGAACTTATGTCGGTCCCACCGTGATCGATTTTGTTACTTCTGATATGTCAGTGGCCAGGGAAGAAATCTTTGGTCCGGTGATCAGCATCATGCGTGTTAATACAGTGGATGAAGCATTGGCAATTGAAAACGCAAACCCATACGGCAATGCTGCTGCCGTTTTTACACAAAACGGAGGGATGGCAAAATATATTGCAGATCATGCCAGTGCAGGTATGATCGGGGTGAACGTGGGTGTACCCGTGCCCAGGGAACCGTTCTCATTTGGAGGCTGGAATCAAAGTCGGTTTGGTGTGGGTGATATTACCGGAAAAAGTTCCATTGAGTTTTGGACCAAACTAAAAAAAACAACCACTAAATGGAACCCGGAAGCAGGAATTAACTGGATGAGCTAATGGCTTGTAAAATAAATATTTATCGTAAATAATGAATCATGTCAGAGACAAAATCAATTTCAGAAAGTGCTGCTATCATTCAAAACAGCATGGATTACACTCTTTTTTCCTGGAGTAAGCAAACAAGCCTTTCCCCCATTGCCATCAAAAGAGGCGAGGGCGTTTATTTATATGATTATGATGGGAAGCGTTACCTGGATTTCTCATCTGGTTTGATGAATGTGAACATTGGCCATGGAAACCAGCGCGTGACGAAAGCCGTTGCCGCACAAATGATGGAGGTAAGTTACGTAACTCCGGGTTGTGTAACAAAAGTGAGAGGGGAACTCGGTAAAAAGCTTTCTGAAATTACTCCCGGACACCTGATAAAATCGTTTTTTACTGTTTGTGGTGCCACAGCAATTGAAAATGCCATTAAGCTTGCCAGACTATACACAGGAAGACATAAAATTATTACGCGCTACCGTTCATACCACGGCGCTACCAATGGAGCCATGACTGCAAGCGGCGATCCCAGAAAGTTGGCTGTTGACTCACAGCAGATGCCCAATGTGGTACATGTTGAAGACCCCTATTGCTACCGTTGTCCCTGGAACCAGAAATTGGGTTCATGTAAGATGGAATGCATTGCTCATATTGAGAGGGTTGTCGGGTTTGAAGGACCGGAAAATATTGCTGCCATATTAATGGAAGGAGAAAGTGGCTCTTCGGGGTGTATTAAATATCCTCCGGGGTATTTCAAACTCTTACGGGCACTTTGCGACAAATACGGTATTCTCCTGATTGCAGATGAAGTCATGAGCGGATTTGGCAGAACAGGAAAGTGGTTTGGTATCGAAAACCACCATGTGGTTCCTGATATGATCGCTACAGCGAAAGGGATCACCTCCGGTTATTTACCGTTGGGTGCTTTGATTGTAAGCGACAAGATTGCCTCTTATTACGACGACAAACCCTTGATGATCGGATTGACTTATTCCGCCCATCCTGTATCTTGCGCCGCTGCACTTGAAGTATTAAAAATTTATGAAGATGAAAATATGATGGAAAATGTGGTCAGGATGGGGAAATATGTTGAAGAGAGAGCCAATGAATTGAAACATCAGCATCCGAGCATTGGTGATTTCAGAAATACCGGTTTGTTTGGTTGTTTTGAATTGGTAAAAAACCGCGAGAGCAAGGAACCTATGGCCCCATTTAACGCCAAACCCGAAGAAATGTTTGTTATGAACAAAGTAGCAGCAAAGATTAAAGAACTGGGAATGTACACTTTTGTTCGTTGGAGCTATATTTTCGTGGTGCCACCACTAACCATTACGAAAGAACAGGTTGATGAAGGAATTAATATTATTTCAAAAGCCATAGCCATTGCCGATGAATACTGTAATTAACTAAACCGAACTGCCCATGAGCAATGAAATCATAGAACTTACGGAAGACGTATCTGACTCGACCTTGTATAGCAGCGATCTGGCCCCCGTTCCTGCTGCTCAACGGACATGGAACAAATGGCATATTGCTTCCATTTGGGTAGGAATGGCGGTTTGCATCCCGACGTATATGCTGGCCAGTAGTCTGATTGAACAGGGAATGAACTGGTGGCAAGCACTGATTACCATTTTGTTAGGGAATGTCATCGTACTGGCACCCATGATTTTAAATGCGCATGTAGGCACAAAATACGGCGTGCCACTTCCTGTTTTCCTCCGATTAAGTTTCGGTGTTCAGGGAGCCATTCTGGCTTCTCTGTTCCGGGGATTTGTCGCTTGTGGGTGGTTTGGTATTCAAACCTGGATTGGTGGAGCCGCCATTTATCAGTTATTGCTGACCATGTTTCCTGAATTGGCATTCTCAGCCTTCCTGGGTCAATTCATTGGCCTTAATATAGCGCAAGCCTCTTGTTTTATGTTTTTTTGGGCAATCAATATCTGGATTGTGTACAAGGGGATCGACTCAATTAAAGTGTTGGAAACCTGGGCAGCTCCGTTTTTACTACTCATTGGTTTATTTTTATTGATCTGGGCCTGGAACAAGGTGGGTTCAATAAGTGAAATTCTGGACGCATCCTATACTTTATCAGGTACAGGCCGTGTCGATTTCTGGAAAATTTTCTTTCCGGGATTAACCGCCATGATTGGGTTTTGGGCCACCCTGTCATTAAATATTCCGGATTTTACCCGATACGCACGTTCACAGAAAGACCAGATCGTTGGCCAGCTTATCGGCCTGCCAACAACCATGGTATTCTATTCGTTTATCGGTATTGCCGTTACGAGTGCTACCGTCCTGATTTATGGAAAAGCTATCTGGGATCCTGTAGCCTTGTTAGGAAAATTTGATTCTCCGATTGTTGTAGCGGTATCCATGTTCGGACTTACCATCGCCACACTTTCAACCAATATTGCAGCCAATGTGGTTGCTCCGGCCAATAGTTTTGCCAACATGATGCCAAAAAAGATCAGCTATAAAATGGGAGGATATATTACCGGAATCATTGGCATTCTTATATTTCCATGGAAATTAATCGCCGACCCGGAAGGATATATTTTCCGTTGGTTAATAGCGTATTCCGCGTTACTTGGTTCCCTGGCTGGTATTATGATTTGCGATTATTATGTCATCAGGAAAACCAAATTCGATTTGGCCGAATTGTTTAAAGTGAACGGAAAGTTTAAAGGCTGGAACACACCTGCCTGGTTTGCATTTGTACTCAGTCTTTTACCGGTGATCCCTGGCTTTATGGTTGCGGTGGGCATTTCTGAAGCCGGATATTTCCCACATGCATTGGTCAATTTATACTCGTACGCCTGGTTTGTAACCTTTGGAATTTCATTTTTGATTTATTGGATGATCATGAAAAAAGAACACTAAAAATTATTGTTATGTCAATACTTATTAAAAACGGAAGAGTCATCACGGTCGCAACCGACAGTGTAGCAGATATCTTTATTGAAGGTGAACAAATTACGGTCATTGGAAAAAATCTTTCCGTGAAAGCCGATAAAATAATTGATGCTACCGGACTGCTTGTTTTTCCGGGAGGAATCGATCCGCATGTGCACCTTGAAATGCCATTTATGGGCACCGCATCAAGCGACAATTATGAAACCGGCACCCGCGCTGCATTGCATGGAGGCACGACTTCAGTAATTGACTTTGTTATTCAGAAACAAGGGAACTCACTTCAATCGGCACTTGATGAATGGCGCTCCAGGGCCGAAAATAATTGTGTGGGTGATTATGCATTTCACATGGCGATAACCGATTTTAATGAAAACTCAAAGGAAGAAATTAAAAACCTTATCGAAAAAGAAGGCATCACTTCATTCAAAGCTTTCATGGCCTACAAAGGCAGTTTGATGATTGATGACAAGCAGATGGTTGAATTAATGAAGGAAGTGAAGAAATATGGAGGTATGGTGGGAGCGCATGCTACCAATGGAGATATGATTGATGACCTTGTTAATAAAAACAAGAAAGAAGGGAACCTTTCTCCGCTTTATCATTACCTTTCACAACCTGAAATAACCGAAACCGAAGCCAGTGAACGGTTTGTTGATATGGCTCATGCTACGGGGTGTACAAGTTACATTGTACATGTTTCCTGCGAAGGAGCCCTGAATGCCATTCGGAATGCAACAAAACGAAACCAGCAGGTTTTTGGGGAAACTTGCATTCAATATCTTACACTTGATGCTTCGCTCTATGAAAAAGGCTTTGAAAGTGCCAAATGGGTCATGAGTCCTCCTTTGCGTCAAAAAAAGGATCAAACAACTTTATGGGCTGGCATCAACCAGGGATTGATAGAAACCGTAGCCACCGATCATTGCCCCTTTAACTGGGATCAAAAACTGATGGGCAAAGATGATTTTTCAAGAATACCCAACGGCCAGCCTGGCATCGAACACCGGATGGAACTGCTTTATTCCGAAGGAGTTGACAAGGGAAGGATTTCACTAAGCAAATACGTCAACGTAACCAGCACCAACGCAGCCAAACTCTTCGGAATGTATCCCCGCAAAGGAACCATTGCCGTGGGTTCTGATGCGGATATCATCTTGCTTGATCCAAATTTAAAACACACCCTTTCTGTTGACACCCATCACATGAATGTGGATTATTCTGCATTTGAAGGATGGGAAGTGAGAGGTAAGGTAAAAATGGTGCTATTGCGTGGACAAATTGCTATTGAAAATGAGCAATGCAAACTCAAAAAGGGTTACGGGAAATACATTAAACGTTCAAAAGTGAATGGGATTCTTTAAGAAAGATTCAGTCCCTCTTGCAAATGAAATCATATTAAAAAGATCAAAATAGAAATCCGCTGTTTAACACTTAACATCAAAATATTATGGCAAGAATGATAAAATCAGGATTAATTCAGATGAGTCTGGCCCTCACCGAAGGTGAAGGAAGCATTGCTGAGATCAAGGAAGCCATGTTTCAAAAGCACATTCCTTTTATTGAGGATGCGGGCAAAAAAGGTGTTCAGATCCTATGCCTGCAGGAAATATTTAGTACACCCTATTTCTGTCCGGGACAGGACAGCAAGTGGTACGAGTCGGCAGAACCTGTTCCCGGACCAACTACCCAGCGTCTGGCAGAATATGCAAAAAAGTTTGACATGGTCATTATTGCACCAGTCTATGAAAAAGAACAACCCGGTGTATTGTATAACACGGCAGCCGTGATTGATGCAGATGGAACCTATTTGGGTAAATACCGCAAACACCACATTCCCCACACCACCGGTTTCTGGGAAAAATTCTTCTTTAAACCCGGAAACCTGGGTTATCCTGTTTTCCAAACCAAGTATGCCAAAGTGGGGGTTTATATCTGTTACGACAGGCATTTCCCGGAAGGAGCGAGGTGTCTGGGGTTGAATGGTGCCGAAATCGTATACAATCCATCTGCCACGGTTGCAGGTCTCAGCCAGTATTTATGGAAACTTGAACAGCCTGCTCATGCTGTTGCAAATGGCTATTTCATGGGTTGCATTAATAGGGTAGGGGAAGAAAAACCATGGAACCTGGGCAAATTTTACGGATCTTCTTATTTTGTTGATCCGCGAGGTCAAATCTTTGCACAAGCCTCAGAAGACAAAGATGAATTACTTATTTCAGCCTTTGATCTGGATATGATCGATGAGGTAAGAAGCACCTGGCAATTCTATCGTGATCGTCGTCCTGAAACCTACGATCTGCTCACTAAACTTTAATCATTATTCATCACCAAAATGGCTATTTTAAATAACAGGTTAACCCAGGAACAGTACGATGAAAATTTTACTGATATACACCCTCCTTTTGAAAGTAGGGATGCCGCGCTAACAGAAGTCAATCGCTGTCTTTTTTGTTATGATGCGCCCTGCACCAAGGTTTGTCCAACCAGCATTGATGTACCAAAATTTATAAAGCAAATTAACACTGGAAATATAAAAGGTTCAGCCTTTACTATCCTGTCGTCCAATATTTTGGGAGGAGGTTGTGCCCGTGTATGCCCCGTTGAAAAACTTTGCGAAGGATCGTGCGTTCTTAACAAGGAGTTGGAAAAACCCATTCAAATCGCCAGGCTTCAACGTTATTCTACTGACATGGCGTTGGAGAAAAAATGGAATCTATTTGAGCGAAAGTCCTCCATAGGTAGAAAAGTGGCTGTAGTGGGTGCCGGTCCGGCCGGGCTTTCGTGTGCGCATGGCTTATCCCGCCAAGGCATTGATGTTACTATTTATGAAAAGGAAGGCAGACCAGGCGGGCTTATGACGTATGGGATTGCTGCTTACAAGGTTACACCTGAATTTTGTCAGGAGGAGACAGACTTTATTGTTTCATTGGGTGGAATCGAAATATTGTACAACCAGGAACTGGGAAAAAACCTTTCGCTTGTTGATCTTCAGAAAAACTATGATGCTGTTTTCCTGGGTATTGGCGTAGGCCTCACCCGGCAACTTGAAATTCCGGGTGAAAATCTGGAAGGCGTAGTAGATGCCATCCGTTTTATTTACGGGCTACGTGAAGAGGGGTTTGCTAAAACCGCCGTGGGCGATCAGGTAGCTGTTATCGGAATGGGGATGACTGCCATAGATGCAGCAACACAAGCCAAACGTCTGGGAGCCAAAGAGGTCACTCTGGTGTACCGCCGTACCGAAAACGAAAAACCCTGTACCGATGTGGAGTTGGAAATAGCCAAACTCGATGGATGTCAGATTATCTGGCTGGCTTCACCAAAAGAAATCATTAGTGAAAACGGAAAAGTGAAAAGCTTGGTTTGCAGTAAAATGGAAATGGGAGCACCTGACGAATCAGGTAGAAGATTTCCATTCGATACCGGCGAAACATTTGCCCTTGAGATAGATATGGTGATTAAAGCAACAGGACAAGTTCCTTATGCAGACTTATTACAAAACTCCGGAATCGAATTAACAAAAGGCAAAATCAGAATAGATGCCAACAACACTTCCAATATGGGGACTGTATTTGCAGGCGGCGATTGTGTAAACGGCGGAAAAGAAGTGGTAGACGCCGTTCAGGCAGGTAAGGAAGGGGCCAAATCAATTTTAAAATATCTGGGGATTATTGAATAGCAATTCATTATTTATTCCAAAAAAGGAATTGGCCAATGACACCTAATAAATAATACATCACTTTTAAGAAAAGAAAACCATGGCAGATCTATCTTCAAATTTTCTCGGAATAAAATCCCCAAACCCTTTCTGGCTGGCCAGTGGCCCGCCAACAGATAAAAAATACAATGTGATGCGTGCCTTTGAGGCAGGCTGGGGCGGCGTTGTTTGGAAAACATTGGGCTCACAGGTTAAAAATGTCTCATCAAGGTATTCGTCGTTAGACTTCAATGGCCATCGGGTGATGGGATTCAACAATATTGAACTAATCAGCGATCGTCCGCTTGAGAGTAATCTTAGCGAAATTAAAGAAGTCATACGTGAATTCCCCGACAGGGCAGTAGTGGTTTCGCTCATGGCTAACAATGACAAAGAAAGCTGGCACAAACTGATCAAACAGACCGAAGATACCGGGGCACATGGACTTGAATTAAATTTTGGATGCCCTCATGGCATGAATGAACGTGGCATGGGATCAACCGTAGGTCAGAATCCGGATATCGCGAAAATGATTGTTGAATGGGTGATGGAAGTAGCCACGATTCCCGTAATAACTAAGCTGACCCCCAATGTGCATTCGGTTGTTCCAACGGCAACAGCCTGCGTGGAAGGCGGCACCAATGCCCTGTCGTTAATTAACACCATCCAGTCCATTACCGGTATCGATTTGGATACTTTTGTACCCAATCCCAATGTGGCCGGAAAATCAACTTATGGTGGTTATTGCGGTCCGGCAGTAAAACCCATCGCATTGAAAATGTTGGCCTCTCTAAGTGTGAATAAAGACACCAACAAAGTACCCATTTCAGGCATTGGCGGTATTGGCACATGGCGAGATGCCGTAGAGTTTATGTTGCTCGGGGCAACCAATATTCAGGTGTGTACGGCGGCGATGAAACACGGATTCAGAATTGTGGAAGATATGATTGAAGGGCTGAACAACTGGATGGATGAAAAGGGATTTAAAACAACAAATGATTTTATTGGAAAATCGGTTCCATTTGTTACCAAATGGGAAAACCTGGATATGAACTACCATATTGTGGCTAACATTAACCAGGAGAAATGTATCGGTTGTGGACTTTGTTATATTGCATGCGAAGATACGTCGCACCAGTCCATCAATTTGGAATATGGAAAGCCATATAATACCTACACCATAAAAGAAGAAGACTGTGTAGGATGCAACCTTTGTAAATTGGTTTGTCCTGTGGATGAGTGTATTACGATGCTTGAAAAACGCGTCGGGCCGGAATATATCAATTGGATGGAATACCAGAAAAGGGGCTTGCCGCTAAATGATCATTAGTACAGAGTTGATACGAGTACGAAGCCAAGATTGGAGGTTTGTGAACAACGGAACTTAATATCGTACAGTTCAAAAAACAGCCTTACTTTTGCCATTAAAATTAATCTTAATTGCATGAATTTCCTTTCGGTTGAAAAACTTGATAAACATATTGCAGAACTCACTCTTTTCAGTGAACTAAACTTTGGTATTGAAAAGGGTGATAAAATAGCCCTGGTGGCGAAAAACGGGGCCGGAAAATCCACTTTGTTGCGTGTGTTGGCCAAAATTGAAGAACCGGACGGTGGGATTGTTACCTATCGTTCGGGATTAAGGATGGCGCTGCTTCCGCAGGATCCGGATTTTTATGAAGATCAAAGTGTTGCCGAACTGATAAAAAGTCATCAATCCGGATTGTTGGAGGTTACCAACGAATATACCAAAGCACTGGATATTCAGTCGCACAAGCCAGGCCGTGAAGCTGAAGAAGCATTGGCCATTGCCTCCAATAAAATGGATATGCATCAGGCCTGGGACCATGAACGCCGGTTGGATATACTTTTACAGCGGTTTAATATTTCCGATCAAAGTCAGCAGGTGGCAACACTTTCAGGGGGACAAAAAAAAAGGCTCTCACTGGCCATGACACTCCTCGACAACCCTGATATTCTCTTGCTCGATGAGCCTACCAACCACCTCGATCTTGAAATGATTGAATGGCTCGAAAAATACCTGAGTCAAAGCCACATCACCTTTATTATGGTGACCCACGACCGGTATTTCCTCGACAGGGTGTGTAATCAGATTATGGAGCTGAGTTATGGCACATTATATTTATACACAGGGAATTACACTTCGTTTTTACATCAAAAAGCGGAGAGAGAAGAGATTGAACGCACTGAAATCGACAAGGCCCGTAAGTTGATGAAAAAAGAGCAGGAGTGGATCAATCGCATGCCTAAAGCAAGAACCCACAAATCGAAATCGCGGATCGATAGCTTTGAAAAAACCAAAGAAAAAGCCCATAGCCTTAAAACTGACAAGGAACTTAAATTACAGGTAAATCATACCCGTATTGGAGGTAAAATACTCGAAATGAAGCATGTTTCGAAAAGCTATGGCGATAATCTGTTGATTAAAGACTTTAGCTACCTGTTTAAAAAAGGAGAACGCATAGGCATTGTCGGGAAAAACGGGGTGGGTAAATCCACCTTTCTGAAGCTGATTACCGAGCAAATTAAGGCGGACAGCGGAACCATTTCTTCAGGCGATACCATTGTTTACGGGCATTATTCGCAGGAAGGTATTCAAATAAAGGAAGACCAGCGTGTAATAGACGTAGTAAAAGAAATTGCAGAAATTGTACCTCATGGAAAGGAGGGGAGCCTGACGGCCTCACAACTGTTGCAACTTTTTATGTTTACATCTGAAATGCAAAATCAGGTGGTGGCTCTGCTTAGCGGTGGCGAACGCCAAAGGCTCTATTTATTGACGGTATTAATTAAAAACCCCAACTTCCTGATTCTCGATGAGCCTACCAACGATTTGGATTTGATGACATTGGATAAACTGGAAGAGTTTCTGGTGAACTACAAAGGTTGTCTGCTGCTGGTTTCTCACGATCGGTATTTCCTTGATCACACCATCGATCATATGTTCGTATTTGAAGGGGAGGGGATTATCCGTGATTTCCCGGGAAACTATTCGCAGTACCGTGCTTCATTGGATGAGCGTGAGAATTCTCGGAAATTGGATATCAAAGAAGAAAAACGGAAAATTGAAGCCTCTGTTTCGCAGTCGCCAAAAGTAAAGAAAAAGCTTACCTACGCCGAAAGAAAGGAATACGAAAAACTGGAAATCGAAATAGAAACGCTCGAAAAAGAAAAATCAGATTTAATTGCCTTTTTGGATTCAGGTACCCGGGATTACGAAAAACTGACCGAATCGTCAGAAAGAATTTCAGCGCTCATACATTTGATTGATGAAAAAATGATGCGTTGGCTGGAGTTGGAAGAAATGGCCTGAATCACCTGTGTTAACTATAGGTAATATCGACAGCACTTGCATAGAGTATACTTTTATTGAAATGAACACCGTCAATCCGCTTTGCTGCCTTGTCCGCTTTTTTTGATGAAACTGCCTGATAATAACATTTTTCGCCTACCTCAAAAAGGCCAATTTCATCCCGGTGCAGCTTACCGTGAGTTAACATTAAGTTGATGACATCTTCCTGGCTTAGCGAACCCTTTCCTTCCACAACCAGCTTTATTGTTGACCACCATGAGTTTAAAGGCAATTGATGATTCAGGTTAAGATGAATCACGTCTGGCAGGGTTTGAATAAAATCAGGTTGGTCTTCATCCTCTTGTATCAGATGAAATGCAGTTCCAAAAGAGCGTTGGCTCAACAGGATTTGATTTCTTCGTTGATAGGATTTCGAATTCAATGGCAAATGATAGTGTACGATGTATTCAATTTCCGGTAGTTTTGTATCCATTGTGGCCAGGTCCGTGGTGATCAAAACATGGATGGTTCCATTGCGGAACATGGCCATCAATTGTTCGTATTCTTCATTACTTAATCCCCCATGAATGCTCCCTGCTTTTAGCTGTTTACTAAGGAGAAATTTTTCCAAACGGATAACAGCACCACGGTGACTACAGAAAACAAGTGTCGGACGCAAATTTAATTCGCATAACAAACCAAAACAAGTCTCAGGTTTCTCTGCTTCATCGGCTATGATGGTAAAGGCGTGGAATTTAAATGGAAATTTTAGACGTAATTCATTAACAATATGAACACTGTTGCGCAATGGTATGGGTAGATCCAGTTGGTTTTCAAGCTTTGAAGTAAAAATAACCTTTGTATGTTCATCCAGGGTATCCAACAGGTACCGGAGGTGATCAAAATAGCCTAAATACTGAAAATAACTGACATCCTCAATAATGACGGCATCAAACGTGTGAATGTCGATATATCCTTTTTTGATAAATTGAATTATTTTAGCAGGGGTTCCGGAAACAAGATTTGGGAAAGAGATGAGTTGCTTAATTAAACTATTTGTATGCTTACCCGGTACAATATTGGCCATTCCCATTTTTTCAACCTCCATGATTCCTGAAGATATTAGTTCAGCAACCATGCCAGGATTACATAGAAGAAACATGATGCGAGGCTCGTGGGTCGAAAACATTGGTTGTCCCTGAATGGCCTTTACGGCACTAAATATTTTTTCTGTTCCTGTACGGGCAAGTAATAGGATATCCTGATGCTCTGACAAGGCCAGATAGAGCGAACGATAAAGACTTTCAAACTCATCTGCACAAGCACGCTTCAGAATTTCATGATCTAAAGACATTGGTTTCTTGTAATTGATTTTGGTGGAACAAATCTAAACTAAATAAAGTCACTTTTACTTTTGTTAGGATTATTTGTTGAAAGATATTTTTTGGAATGAAGGGGGGAACTCATTTGTCAATGCTTAAATTACTGTGATATAGTTATTTAATTAATTTTGATTCATGAATATCCAGATTTTTAGTTAATCCTATATTGTCCTATAATTAATATTATGTTAAATACTAATTCTTATCAACAACAAAAAAAGAGAATCTAATCGGATCTCCTCCACTTTAATTATAACATAAACAAAAAAGGGAGAACCCCTCGATTCTCCCTTTTTTGTTTTAATTGAAGAGTCTACTCTTTTTCCATCAAAGCTTTAAGCTTATCATTCAACTTGAGGTTGGCATAGGCTTCTTTCAAAGCTGAAATCACGACCTGATCAGTTGGATTCAATTCCAATGAACGTTCCAGATAAGGTAATGCTTTGTACAGGTTGTCATCAGCCTGTTTTTTTAATTCATCGTACTTCTTCTGCTCTTCAAAGGGTAAATTGTTGGCTTCCGTGTACAATTCCGCCGCGTCATTCACATAGATGGCACCAAGGTTGAAAATGGCATCACCAAAGTCAGGGTTTATTTCAATGGCTTTCTTATAATACACGATCGCGTTTTCTTTGTCGCCAACTTTTTCGAATGTCTGACCCAGCACACGATATAGGTTTTCATTTGTTGGATCGGCTTCAATAGCCTCTTTTAAACTGCCTATTAGTTTTTCGTTCTGCCCGGTTTCCAGGTAAAGTTGAGATTGTTCCAGTTGAAGACTCAATTCCTGTGGAAACAATATCCTACCTTTTTCCAAAGTAGCGAATGCTGCAGTAGTATCGCCTATTTGTTTCTCTGATCTGGCATAAAACAGATATACCCTGGGATCCATAAAGTTTACGTCAATACACTTTTTAAGATAAGGCATGGTTGATTCGGCTAAAGTCTTGTCCTCAGAGTATACGCCGCTCATCCCAATGTTAAAAGCTGCAATTGTATCGAAGCGTCCATCGGCTTCAGCAATTTTATACGCAATTGTAAAGTTTTTAATAGCTGCTGCGTAGTCTGAATTTTGAAATCCGTCTGCTCCTCTTTGATAAAATAGATTGGTTAATTGAATGAGATAAAGAGAAGTCTCAACTTCCAGTTGCTTTTTATCATCAAGAATTTTGGATTTGAGCAATGATTCGTATGAAATTTCCGGAGCATCAGGAGCAAGTGCCTTTACCTGTTCTTCTTCCGACATAGCAATGTTATAATAAATGATCCCTCTGTACATCCAGGTTTTGGCATCATTTTCAGTTTTAGGATGAAGAATGGCTTCATCAATAGCTTCCCTGGCTTTGTCGTACTGTTTGTTTTTATTGTACATGTACGCACTGGTTCTTTTGTTGGTTTGTCCAATGCCAATACTAAAGACCAAGGCTATCAGGCTAATGGTTACGAGTATTTTTTTCATTATTTGTTAATTTTAGTTACGCAAAGATATTGTTATACCAAAGATGTGCCAAATGTTTCTCATAATTTAAATAAAATCTAAACAAACACCGATTAGTGCTAATCATCCTGAGGTTCTACGTTAGA
This sequence comes from Bacteroidetes bacterium HGW-Bacteroidetes-16, assembly GCA_002840975.1. GTDB lineage: Bacteria > Bacteroidota > Bacteroidia > Bacteroidales > F082 > UBA6244. Next base: position 151,174 of record PHDN01000001.1, on the reverse strand, counting down.
TAAATTTGAGTTATCTACTTCATTTTGAATTATGTCCGTATTGTCTTCCGGGGAGCCACCTACTTCGGGTATTTCCGATTCAATTTCTTCTTCTTCAGCAATACTAACCTTGGCAACAGCCGCAATTCCATCCCCTTCATCAATTCTGATTAATCTAACACCTTGTGTCGCACGCCCCATAACCCTCAAATCAACCACAGGAATGCGTATGGCAATGCCCGATTTATTAATAATCATCAGACCGTCTTTATCGGTAACGTTTTTTATCGCAATCAGGTCGCCGGTTTTATCGGTGATATTGAGCGTTTTAACACCCTTCCCTCCCCTATTGGTTACACGGTAATCGTCCACTTCCGAACGCTTTCCGTATCCTTTTTCCGAAACAACCAGAATACTTTCCGCATCCACGGAATCCTTGTCGAGACAAATCATACCTACCACTTCGTCTGATTTTCCGGCAAGCGAAATTCCACGCACACCGGCAGCATTTCTCCCCATGGGACGTACTTTGGTCTCGTTAAACCTGATGGCCCTCCCCGATTTGTTTGCGAGAATGATTTCATTAGTCCCGTTAGTGAGTCTGGCTTCGATCAGAACATCACCTTCTCTTACCGTGATGGCGTTGATACCATTTTGACGTGGGCGCGAATAGGCTTCGAGCGATGTTTTTTTGATGACACCTTGTTTCGTAGCCAAAATGATGAAGTTGTTGTTAATGTACTCCTCATCCTTTAGGTCCTTTGTGTTGATGATGGCCTTAATCTTATCATTTTGCTCAATGTTGATGAGGTTTTGAATGGCCCGTCCTTTTGAATTTTTCGATCCTTCAGGAATCTCGAACACGCGCATCCAGAAGACTTTCCCTTTTTCGGTAAAGAAAAGCATGTAATTGTGGTTGGTAGCCACGAAAAGATGTTCCAAAAAATCTTCGTCGCGTGTGATGCCGGCTTTTGAACCGCGTCCACCTCTTTTTTGTTGGCGGTACTCAGTAAGTGGGGTTCGTTTAATATATCCCAATCTTGAAATCGTAATCACTACCTCTTCGTCCGGAATAACATCTTCCATCCGGATGTCTTCAGCCGTATATACAATTTGCGACTTTCTTTCATCACCGTACTTTTCTTTTATCCTTTTAAGTTCTTCTTTAATCACTTCCATGCGCATTTCCTTGCTTGCCAACAGCTCATTCAGCTTGGTGATCAGGAGCATTAACTCTTCATAATCGGCTCTTACCTTGTCTCTTTCCAAACCTGTTAATTTCTGTAGACGCATGTCCAGGATTGCTTTTGCCTGTAATTCTGAAAGTTGAAATGAGGTCATCAGTCCTGTTCTGGCTTCATCAGGTGTTGTAGAGGCACGGATCAGGGTGATTACAGCATCCAGGTTATCGAGTGCAATCATTAATCCAATCAGGATGTGAGCTTTACGTTCAGCTTCTGCCAGTTCGAATTGTGCGCGCCGAACCACTACTTCGTGGCGGTGTTCAACAAAATAAACGATCAGGTCCTTCAGATTCAAAGTCCGTGGCCTTCCCTTTACCAAGGCTACATTGTTGATGCTGAAGGAACTTTGAAGCGCAGTAAGTTGATAGAGTTTGTTGATAACGATGCTTGGAAGTGCGTCCTTTTTCAAATCGTACACGATGCGCATACCATTGCGGTCCGACTCATCGTTAATATCTGATATGCCATCAATTTTCTTTTCGTTTACCAGGTCGGCTGTTTTTTTAATCATTTCAGCTTTGTTAACCTGGTATGGTATGGAAGTGGCAACCAATCGTTCTCTGCCGTTGCCGGATTCTTCAACTGTAATCTCGCCCCTGATCACAACCCTTCCACGTCCGGTTTCAAAAGCATTTACGATACCTTCATATCCATAAATAATACCGCCCGTAGGAAAATCGGGTGCCTGAACCAACCTGGTTAAGCCTGGAATGTCAATATCATTGTCGTCAATGTAAGCCAGAATACCATCAATTACTTGTGACAGGTTATGTGGCGCCATGTTGGTTGCCATACCAACAGCAATACCCGAAGCGCCATTGATTAATAAGTTAGGTATTTGAGTTGGCAGGACGGTAGGTTCCGATAAGCTATCATCAAAATTCAACTGGAAATCTACTGTATCCTTGTCAATGTCTACCAGCATCTCTTCCGCTATCTTTCTGAGTCGTACTTCGGTATACCGCATGGCTGCAGGACTGTCACCATCCACGGAGCCAAAGTTTCCCTGTCCATCTACCAAAGGATAACGCAATGACCAATCCTGGGCCATTCTCACCATGGAATCATATACTGATGTATCGCCATGGGGATGGTATTTACCTAATACTTCCCCTACGATTCTGGCGGATTTTTTATAAGGCCTGTTAGAATAGACACCTAGTTCATGCATGCCAAACAATACCCGGCGGTGCACCGGTTTAAAACCATCACGTACATCGGGCAAGGCCCTTGAAACAATAACCGACATCGAATAGTCGATGTAGGCCGATTTCATCTGATTTTCAATATTTACCTTGATAATTCTCTCAGTATCAAATAGATTCTCCATAGGGATTTACTTTCTTCTCTTAATTCAACTAAAAAGTATGCAAAGGTACGAATTTAGAAAATTCGGACAAATGTTTTTAATGATGAATCCAGATTATATCTTAACAATTGTCTGTTTAAAAAATAAGTTTATTGTTGCTTTGTTGTGTTGCACACACGATTACTTTCGTATTTGTAATAAACGAAGTGTGATATAATTCATGAGGACAACTTTTATTGGCACAGAAATTGACAAGTTTGGTTTATATCAACTTTTGGTGAGCTTTAATCACAATGAATAAATACGTGACGGTAAAGTTTTATGTAATTTTGTCACCTGAAATAAAAAATCAATATGGAAGCTAAATTTTCTCAGCGGGTAAAGGACGTACTGGCTTTCAGCCGTGAAGAAGCTGTAAGGTTGGGAAACAACTATATCGGACTAGAACACTTATTATTGGGCATTATCCGCGACGGGGAAGGAATGGCAGTTCAACTGCTGAACTACTTTGGCGTAGATTTAGAAAAATGTAAGCATGAACTCGAAGACTCGATAAAAAATCCAATTTCACAAAGGGTAAACATCGAAAACATTCCTCTGGTAAAACAAGTGGAGAAAGCATTAAAAATCACTTATTTGGAGGCTAAAGTTTTTCACGCTGACCTGATAGGGACTGAGCACTTGTTACTGGCTATACTGAAGGATGAAAACAATTTGGTTACCAGTAAACTGGGAAAGGATGGCGTAAATTACAAGTCAGTAAAAGATGAACTTACGTCAATTGTACGCGAACAAAAGGACATGCCGCCTCCTATTGAACCACGTGCTGAATTACAGGATGATATGGATGAGCCGCCTGAAGAGTTTGGACGGACTTTTGGGAGTGCCGAGAAAAAACCCGGTGCACCGAAATCAAAAACACCGGTTTTGGACAATTTTGGTCGCGACCTTACCCGCTACGCGGAAGAAGGAAAACTGGATCCCATCGTTGGTCGTGAACTGGAACTTCAACGTATCGCCCAAATACTGAGTAGAAGGAAAAAGAACAATCCTATTTTAATTGGAGAACCGGGCGTGGGTAAATCAGCCATTGCTGAAGGACTGGCATTGCGTATTATAGAAAGAAAAGTTTCCAGAGCGTTATTTAATAAACGAATCATTACTCTTGACCTGGCTTCCATTGTGGCCGGTACTAAATACCGTGGTCAGTTTGAAGAACGAATGAAAGCCGTGCTTAACGAATTGACGAAAAATCCGGATATCATTCTGTTTATTGATGAGATACACACCATCGTAGGTGCAGGAAATGCTTCGGGAGCTCTGGATGCCTCAAATATGTTTAAACCGGCATTGGCACGCGGCGAACTACAATGCATAGGCGCTACCACACTGGATGAATACCGGCAGCATATTGAAAAAGATGGGGCACTCGAACGCCGTTTTCAAAAGGTTTTAATCGAAGCCACCTCACCCGAGGAAACCATCGAGATATTAAATAATGTGAAGGGTAAATATGAAGATCATCACCTGGTAAAATACAGCGATGAAGCCATCAAGTCATGCGTGACACTCACAAACCGCTATATCAGCGACCGGTTTTTGCCCGACAAGGCTCTTGATGCTTTAGATGAAGCAGGTGCACGTGTGCATATAACAAACATCCATGTTCCATCTGAAATTATCAACCTTGAGAACGCCATTGAAGAAATTAAAACAAGTAAAACTTCGGCCATCAAAAGCCAGAAGTTTGAAGAAGCGGCTCAGTTTCGGGATATCGAGCGTCGTTATGTTGCTGATCTGGTAAGAGCTAAGAAAAGATGGGAGGAAGAGTCCAACATTCATAGGGAAAATGTAACAGCTGAAAACGTTGCAGAAGTTGTTGCCATGATGACTGGTATACCGGTTCAGAACATTGCCCAAAAGGAAAGCCTGCGCCTGATCAATATGGAAGATGAACTAAGGAAAGAAGTCATTGGACAGGACAATGCCATTAAAAAAGTGGTAAAGGCTATCAGGAGAAACCGCGCAGGGTTGAAAGATCCAAATAAACCCATTGGTTCATTCGTCTTTTTAGGTCCAACAGGAGTTGGAAAGACTTATCTGGCCAAGATGTTAGCCAAATTTCTTTTCGACAGCGAAGATGCCCTGGTAAGGGTGGACATGAGTGAATATATGGAGAAATTTGCCGTGAGCCGGCTTGTTGGGGCACCTCCCGGATATGTTGGTTACGAAGAAGGCGGACAATTAACCGAAAAGATCAGAAGAAAACCATATTCCATCGTTTTGCTTGATGAAATAGAAAAAGCACATCCGGATATTTTTCATATCTTGTTACAGGTATTAGATGATGGACAATTAACCGACGGGCTTGGTCGTAGGGTGGATTTTAAAAATACCATCATCATCATGACATCCAACATTGGTTCACGACAGCTAAAAGATTTCGGACAAGGTGTGGGATTCTCAACTCAAGCCAAGGTAGCTGCCAAATCGACACACAATCAAACGGTTATTGAAAATGCGTTGAAGCGTGCTTTTTCTCCCGAGTTTTTAAATCGAATTGATGATGTTGTTATTTTTGAATCTTTGCAACGAGAAGAAATTCATAAGATTATCGACATCGAGTTGTCGCATTTGATTGACCGGATCATCCAAATGGGATATCAAATCACGGTTAGTCCAAAGGCAAAAGATTATCTGATTGATAAAGGCTGGGATGAACAGTTTGGGGCGCGACCTCTTAAACGGGCTATTCAGAAATACATCGAAGATCAACTGGCCGAAGAGATCATTAAAACGAATATGATCGAGGGCACCCATATAAAAGTGAGTTATGATGGTAAAAAGGATGAAATAAAAATTTCGTTTTCTGCTCCTAAAAGTCTTTTAAAAAAGAGCTAATGCGTTATTAAACAGTATAATAAGTTAAACCCCTCTCACTAAGGGGTTTTTTTTATGTTTTGATACGATCTAAATAAGCCACTAAACTGACCACCTTTTAATTCAAATTTTATCTTTGCCGTCAGATTAATAACTAATTTGAATATCATGGTAACGAAACCTGCCGTTGCTGGTGGAGAATTCCTGTTAAAAGAAATCACCCCGGATCAAATTTTTATACCTGAAGAATTTGATGAAGAACAGCGTTTAATTGCTGAATCATGTATTGATTTTGTCGAAACCGAAGTGGCTCCTTATTTTGATGCCCTCGACAATCACCAGGCAGGTTTGATGCCTTCATTACTTAAAAAAGCTGGAGAAATGGGCCTGCTTGGGATTAGTATCCCAGAAGAATTTGAAGGATTTGGACAATCGTTTCTGACCAACATGAAGGCCAATGAAGCCATGGGTTCAGCCTATTCTTTCTCGGTGGCATTTATGGCTCATACAGGAATTGGCACACTTCCACTGCTCTATTACGGAAACTCCTTGCAGCACCAAAAATATATGCCGAAATTGGCCACAGGTGAAATGCTGGCCGCATATTGCCTTACTGAGCCTGGTGCCGGTAGCGATGCCAATGCCGGCAAAACAAAAGCCGTGTTGAGTGATGACGGAATTCATTATATCTTAAATGGTCAGAAAATGTGGATCACCAATGGTGGATTTGCCGATTTACTGACTGTATTCGCCAAAATTGATAACGATCGGGTTTTGAGTGCCTTTTTGGTAGAAGCCAACACTCCGGGCATCACCATGAATCCCGAGGAACATAAAATGGGTATTAAGGGATCTTCCACGCGTCAGATCTTTTTTAATGACGTAAAAGTGCCTGTTGAGAATTTACTGGGCAAACGTGGAGAGGGCTTCCGTATTGCTTTGAATATACTTCATATTGGCCGTATCAAGCTTGGTGCCACTGTTTTAGGTGGAATGCGCCGCGCCATCAACAATTCGGTAACCTATTCTGGAGAACGCAAACAATTTGGCTCCCCTTTGTCGGATTTTGGAGCTATCAAATTCAAACTTGCCGAGCAGGTAATTTTGCTGTTTTCCACTGAATCAGCCGTTTATCGCGCCAGCAAAGACATTCAGGATACCATTGAGAACAATCTGGAAGAGGGTAAATCCTATGGCGAAGCCAACATCGAAGGTGTGGCAGAATATGAACCCGAATGTGCATTACTTAAAGTATATGGTTCAGAATCTTTAGATTACATCGTTGATGAAATGGTCCAGATTTTTGGAGGAATGGGTTTTTCATCCGAAGCTCCTGCCGATCGTTCGTACCGTGATAGCCGCATCAACCGCATTTTTGAAGGAACCAATGAAATCAACCGGTTGATTACCGTGGATTCGGTGATGAAAAAAGGGCTGAAACACCGCATTGCTCTTTTTGAAAAGTCCAGAGAAATATTGGCCCATATTGACCTCCTTGAGGCTGTTGACTTTTCCGGAGATTATTATCGTGTTAAAAAAGATCAAATTGCTAATTTGAAGAAAGTGGTATTGATTCTGTTGCCACTCGCACAGGATATTTTTCAAAGAAAACTGATGTTTGAAGAGGAAATATTAATGAACATTTCTGATGCCATCATGAATATCTACGTGGTTGAATCGACGGAACTCAGGGTTGAGAAACTACAGATGATGGATAAAAAACAGATTGAATTATACAAGGACATGCTTGATGTATTAACTCATTCAACCGTTCAGAAAGTTCATCAGGCTGCCTTTGATGCCATTGGATCGATTGTTGAAGGGGAGCAATTAATACCACTCGTTAATGCTTTAAATAAGCTTACTTACGCCCCGGCGTTTAATGTAAAGGAATCGCGCCGGCGCATTGCAAACCAACTTATTGACGACGGAGTATATAAATTGTAACGTTAAAAAAAAACGGGTTTAAGTCGGCATGGACATGACCTTTTTGACTCTGATTTTTCGGGAAAGTATGTTAAACCATCCTTTTTTCGAGCAATGTTCCCTGACTATCTAAAATAAGTAAATACCTGACAAGGTCTTTTTGGCGGATAATTATTTCATAATGTTCTTCTTCTCCAAAATAAATAGCAATGGCACTCATTATTTCTCCATGTACGCAAGTTTTTAACCTTACAGTTTCGGGGATTTCATTCTTGCGGATATTTTTTTTGTACTCAATCAGCTCACCCTTGTCATTAAGTTTGGCAATAAGTTCAACCTCATCCATGTAAAAAAGAGCTTCAAAAGTATTTTGGGTTTTATTCCATTCAATATTAATGGCGCGTGGAAAAAACGTCAACAATTTTTGATTTATAAATCCAGGAATTGATTTGTGGTCTTTTATTAAGAAACTGAAACTCATAATTGGCACTCGATTTTAATATAGTAGTTTGACGCAAAAAAAAGGTAAAGTAACAAGTAATGGTTGTTTTTAGTTGCTTCCGTGATAATAAATATAAACTACCCTGGATCGTGCCCGTTTTAATCTCATTTTCACAGCATCATCGCTAATGACAAGGCTCTGTGCAATATCTTTTATTGAAAGCCCATCTTGATATTTCATTAATAGCAAGGCTTTTTCTTCGGGATGGATTTTTTCAAATATCACCATGAGTTTTTCATAACTTAACTCTTCCACGTCAGAATCAGATTCATCAATAATTTCAGGTATCTCGTTTTTTTCGTTCCAGCTTGGATAATGTAATTGCTTTTTCTTCCTAAGATAATCTATCAAATGGTTATAAGTAATAGAATACAACCAGGAAGAGAAGGACGAATGGCCCTTAAACCCGAGAATTTTTTCATAGACTTTCGTTAATATATCATTGGCAAATTCGGCTGCCAGTTGTTTATTTTTTAAAAAACTGTAGCAACGGTCTTGTACTTTTTTAAAATATCTATCATAAATTATTTCGAATAACTGAGAATTATCGTTCTCAATCATTTTTTTTAGAACAGCTTCATCACTTAAGTTGTTATCTTTCTGTTCATTCATACAATTCGGTCTTCTATTTTGTAAATAAGAGAGTATAAAAATACAATTTTTACGATTGTGTTGTTACCTTTATCAAAAGATTCGTCTCAATAGGTGAATAAATCGCATGATGCGTTTAACAATTTAAATTTATAAAAATCAATTAAAGTTATGAAAAAAAGTTTTATTGCAATGGCCGTTGTTGTAATGGCCCTGGTGTTTGGTGGTTGTGCTAAAGTACCACAAGTTGAGTTGGATGCAACCAATGCTGCTATTGAAAGAGCTAAAGTTGCTGAAGCCAATGTGTATCTTCAACCAGCGTTTACTGCTATTATGGATTCATTAAATGTAATTAATGCTGAAATAGAAGCAAATAAAGGGAAATTATTTAAAAATTTTAACGATGTAAAAGTTAAATTGGCCGCTCTTGAAGTACAGGCAAACGAACTTGTTGTTAGCACCGATGCAAAAAAAGAGTCGATTAAACAGGAAGTTAACGCCGTTTTAGCCGAATTACAAGCACTTGCTATCGAAAATGCTGCTCTTGTTGAGAATGCACCAAAAGGTAAAGAAGGCAAAGCTGCAATAGAAGCAATAAAAGGTGAACTTACAGTGATTGATGGAGCTACCGCTGAAGTTACCCAATTGCTGCAAGCCGGTAAATTACTCGCCGCTCAATCAAAGGCAAAAGCAACTTACGACAAAGCTTTATCAATTAACCAAGAGCTTAAGGCCGTAGTTGAAAAATACAATACGAAACGGAAGTAAAATCTGGAGAAATAAAATCTGCCGGGAACATTTCCCGGCATTTTTTTTAGTATGAAAAAGAAACATAGAATAATTGCTGTATTGGTTTTATTTTTTCTGGTAGTTATCATCGCGGTAGGTTCTGCCACTTATAAACACCTTGAAAATATACCTCCCGATAAGGAAATCAAGAATGCCATCGAGGCCCTTGCCTCTGTAAAAAAGGCACAAGCCGACAAATTTGCAGCTAAAAAATACCAGGAAGCGGAAAAGGTTTTCGAACAAGCCATGGATGAATGGAAAATTCAGAATGAACGATTTTTCCTTAAAAGGGATTACACAAAAGTAAGGAGCCTGGCAAACCATACAATTGAACTGTGCATGGAGTCGATAAACGATGGCTCATCCGAAAAAACCTCGCTCAACTATCAGGTAAAAAAACAATTGGCAACACTTAAAAAGAAAATCAATCAATTTGAAAAATATTACAAAAATCTGCCACTCGAAAAATCTGTTTTTCAACAATTTAGTAAAGCCCGATTAAAATGTGATGAAGCGGAGACCTCTTATAAACATGGCGAGGTCCATGAGGCGGTTGAGCTAGCTGATGAGGCTGAAATTCTAATAACAAAAGCTTCTGTAAAAGGTAAAGAAAAATTGGAGGCTTTTTATGATAATTATCCAAACTGGGAGAAAAATGTAAAACTGGCAAGAGAACTTTCTTCTGAAGGAAAGATCGTGGTTTTGGTTAATAAACTTGAATCCTCATGCAGTGTCCTAAAATCAGGGAAGATAATTGAGACCTTTAATGCCGAATTTGGTAAGAATTGGCTGGGTGGGAAAGTGAGAATGGGTGATAAAGCTACTCCTGAAGGTGTTTATAAAGTGTACAAGAAAAAGAGCGGTAAAGAGACTAAATATTATAAGTCATTACTAATCAATTACCCGAATGAGGATGACAAGTCCAGGTTCTCTACCTTATTGAAAACCGGCAGGATTCCTAAGAATTCCAGAATAGGCAACCTTATTGAAATTCATGGGGATGGCGGAAAAGGAGTGCATTGGACAGATGGTTGTATAGCAGTGACCAACGACGATATGGACAAGATTTATAGCCTTTGCAGTATTTCTACTCCTGTGATTATTATTGGCTCCGAAAAACCATTAAAAGAGTATTTGAAATAACCTGATGATGGAAAAAAAAGTAAAAATGATCCGATCGGCAATTTATATCATCTCAATGCTTTGCGCTTTGATGATTTTAGGTATTGGATCCCTGTATTTGGTGCCAAACATGGAATACAGGCTGTTTAATATGAGGATAAACAACATGCCCACTTCCCCACTGGAAGCCAGTTTACCCGAAAAGGGATTTGATTTGAAAAAAGAGGTGTCTGCCTTAAAAACCAAACTTGAAAAGCTAAGTCCGGGCAAACAATACCTGGTAATTAACTCGACTGACAATACTTTTAAAATGTTCAAGAATAATAAAATTGTCCGTGAAGGTATCTGTTCAACCGGCAGCTATATCGAACTGGATGTAGGAAATGAAAAAACCTATAAATTTGAAACTCCCAAGGGCGTTTTCACTGTTAAAGGTAAAATTGTAGATCCAGTGTGGAAAAAACCAGATTGGGCTTTTGCAGAGGAGGGATTACCCATTCCACCGCCCAACCATGACTCACGATATGAATATGGTGTGCTTGGCGACTATGCATTAAATCTTGGAAATGGTTATTTGATTCATGGAACCTTGTACCAGCGGTTTCTCGGAATGGCTGTCACTCATGGTTGCGTGCGTTTGAGTGATGGTGACCTCGAGTTTATTTATAAGGAAATGCCTGTAGGGGCTAAAGTTTTTATCTACTAACATGAAATTAAAGCAATTTTTATCCGAATCACCTTATAAAAGTGCCATCATTTTCAGTATAGCATTGTTGGTTTTCACGTTCATGTTGTTAATCGCGGATGTGATCTTTTCATTTTTCGCTGTGAATAAGGCTTTGAATTTTGTTAAATCAACCACTATTGAAAATGCGGAGGTGTTCCACAATTGGGAAAACGAAGAGCAACAAAATTTATGGAAGGAAAAATTCTGGATCGAAAATCAAATAACGGTTTCCAAAGAAGATTCAATGAGTTTGGGAATTAATTTTAAAGACAGCACCATTCAGCTTCAGTTCAAAGGGCTTCCGCTCATCAAAAGTAGAATTGCCCGTATCTGGCCTGAACACTTCTTATCATCGCTGAATGCTGAAAATTACAGCAAAATTTTCGGGCATTTATTGACCATTGATAATGCCAATGCAAATATTTCAAAACGACCTTTTCGCAAAATGAAAGTAACGGCAGAAGGTAATACACAAGCTGTTGATACACTAACGTATAAGCCAAAATCGTTTTCATGGAGTTTTGTTACGAACAACAATATCCGTATTGTAATTAAGGGTTATGGAACTGACTCACTTGAAATAGTTCCCTCTTTTCGATCCGATGTATTAAAATTCCGTATAGCTGAAAAAACGATAAGCCCCTTTACCGACTTCACTCCTACCCTGTTTATTTGGATAAATGATAAAGAAGCTGAAGCCATTTACCGGGCACTGCCGAAAAAAGCCTCCATCGTTATACATAATTAAATTTGTTTTTTAAACAGGTCTTTATTGCACACTTTTTTATTAGCTCAATACAGGTATAATTCACAAAAAAATCCGGATGAAATCAATCACCCGGATTTGTTTTTTCTATCAGGTCAGGCTATTTTATCACTCCTTTACCAATAACCAATCGTTGAATTTGGTTAGTGCCTTCATATATCTGACATAGTTTGGCATCGCGCATCATTTTCTCCACCAGAAATTCAGTCGAGTACCCTTCGCCTGCCATAATCTGCACGGCATCGGTAGTTACTTTCATGGCCATATCTGAGGCAAGCAATTTGGCCATGGCAGATAGGGTATTGGCTGTTTTCTGACCTGTATCATAAGCCCAGGCTGCATTCCATGTTAATAAGCGGGCAGCTTCTATTTCGGTTGCCATATCGGCAATCATAAAACTGACTCCCTGGTTAACGGTGATAGGTTTACCGAATTGAATTCGGTTTTTAGCCCAGCTCTTCGAGGTTTCGTAAGCTTCGCGTGCATTGCCGATACTCAAAGCGGCAACTCCTGTACGGGTGCGTTCAAAGGTTTTCATGGCCAATAAAAATCCTTGTCCATCTCCTCCAATTCGTTGATCGATGGGGATTTCAACATCATGGAATTTAAATTCGGTTTGAACAGAAGCCCTTTGCCCCATCTTCTTCAGATCTGAAACAATTTCAACGCCCGGAGAATTGGTTGGAACAACAAAGGCGGTTAAACTGCGTGCACCTTTTGAAGGATCAGTCAATGCAAAAACCGTAATAAATGAAGAAACGCTTCCGTTGGTGATATAGCGTTTATGTCCGTTCATAATGTATTTATCGCCATGAAGGATGGCCTGGGTTTTGATTCCGGCCACATCTGAACCGGCATTGGGTTCGGTGAGTGCATATGCGGCCACACTTTGTTCTTCGCTAATCTGTCCAAAAAATCTTTTCTTCTGTTCTTCAGTAGCACCCAGATACAGAGGTGTTAAAGCCAATGTGTTGGCATCCATGCAAATACCAATACCAACGCAACCTGCCCCCAGTTCTTCGGAGGCCAAAGCGCTTTCAAAAATGGTGTGTTCGCTGCCTCCGTAAATTTTTGCCATCGGTCCGTTCATCAGACCTTCCTTATAGGCTTGCTTTACCACATCCCAGGGGAATGTAGCCAGTTCGTCATACTTTCTGGCATTCGGGCGCATGTGGCGGTTAGCAAAATCACGAACTTTCTCCTGAAGTTCAATCTGTTTGGGTTCTAATGAGAAATCTACCATTTTGTAGTGTGTGTTAATGAATGAAATGAGTTGTGATTAATTTGACCCCGAAAATAGATAAAAAATCATTACTACCACGAGTTTTTGGTTAATTTCGTGCAATCGTTCAGTTATTTATTCAATGGTATTCATTATCAATGAAGCCGGATAACTGAGTGAAGTACTTCATTTTAAAATAATCTTCTATTGAGTCATTCTTCCATACGCAACGGATTTAAAACTTACCTTCAGCTCGAAAGAGGTTTGTCGGTCAATACATTGGAGGCGTATTTGCACGATGTGGATTTATTCCTCAGGTTTCTGGAAGAATCGGGCCATACCTCCGGATTAAAGGCCATCAAACTGGAAGATCTTCAGGATTTTATTGGTTTTATTACCGAAATGGAACTCGGACCGGCTTCTCAGGCACGGGTTATTTCTGGAATCAAGGCTTTTTTCCGTTACCTGGTCATTGAGAAGCTGGTGGAAACGGATCCCACAGAATTACTGCAATCGCCTCAAATGGGAATGAAACTCCCGGAATATCTCACCATAGAAGAAATAGAGCTTCTCATCGCGCAAATTGATTTGTCGTCTTCACAAGGCGAGCGAAATAAAGCGATTATCGAAACATTGTATGGATGCGGGCTAAGGGTTTCGGAGCTGACCAATATGCGCGTTTCTGACCTACACTTTAAAGAAGGAATTATTTCGGTAACAGGGAAGGGCGATAAGCAACGATTGGTACCACTCGGCTCGATGGCCGAAAAGCAAATCACGACCTATCTGAAGCAAATCAGGGTACATGTTTCTCCAAAGAAAGGTTCGGAAGATGTACTGTTTCTTAACAACAGAGGTGATATGCTTTCGCGTCAGATGGTGTTTCTCGTTGTAAAGGAACTGGTTCAAAAAGCAGGAATAAAAAAGAGGGTCAGTCCTCATACCTTCAGGCATTCTTACGCAACCCACCTGGTTCAAAATGGAGCCAATTTGAGAGCTGTGCAGGAATTACTCGGACATGCTTCCATTACCACGACCGAAATATACACTCACCTCAATATCCGTGACTTGCGTAAGGCTATTTTAAAATATCATCCCCGCAATACGTCCTACTAGATTATTAAAAGTGCTGTAGCCAGGTTTTTTATCAGAATTTAACCAGGGCATTTACAACTCCCAACTTAAGGCACTTTCAACATAAGATACTCACATTAAACAGCTTGTATATTCCCGTTTTCGTCAATAAACATTCCGAAATTCATATATACCAATGCTCCTTCGCGAAAGAAAAAATCCATCATACTTTCTTCATACGACAAGCGGATTTCATGTCCTTCTCCCCCCTCATCATCTTCGGTTTCGGTTTCGTAGGCCTTCATTCCGTGCTGTTTCATCAAATTGATAATGAACTCCTGCGGTTTACCTAATATTTCTTCACCAAAGAGGGTGGTTTTGGGATGATCTACTTCGATGCCTGCCAAAATTTGTGACGCAAGGCCAACGAAGAAAGCAGAAAAACCCGCTTTCCAATAGTGCAGGACAGTGGTATTCATTTGCTCATCTTCATCAAAATGATCAATTTCCTCGGGTTCACCAAATTTCTCTACAAATTCATCCATACCCAATCCAAAGGTGATGTTTCCATAACCGATATTAGGTTTAATCTCAAAGTTATTCAGCATTTTAAAACATTTATATTGTTAGTTGTTATTGATTTTTAAATCAAAATTAAAATTTACTTAAATGGTGAATCTGGTTCTTTTGCCATGTGATTAAACACCATTGTATCAAGCATATCAGGAAAAAACTTATTGATTAAATTGGTTAGTTTTCCCTGTTTTGTCAGAATTAATCTATTTTTTCGCCGGCGGATGGCTTTGTAAAGATGAAGTGCCACTTCTTCGGCACTCATCATGCTATTTTCATCACGAGGCGATTCACCTTGCATCGACCCATCGGCTGCCAAGGCTGTCATTCGGATATTGGAAGCTGTAAAACCGGGAAAGGCCAACATCACATGCAGGTCTTTTTTTAAATTTTCGATGCGCAGTGATTGCATAAATCCGTTAATGGCAAATTTGGAAGCGGAATAACCTGTTCGTCCGGGCAGACCCTTGATGCCGGCAATAGAAGAAACACTTACAACGCTCCCCTTCTTTTCTAATAAATATGGCAAAGCATATTTGGTACAATAAACAGAACCCCAGAAGTTAACATCCATGAGCTGTTTTATTACCGCTAAATCTGCTTCCTCAAAAAGGGCCCTCATCGATATTCCGGCATTATTAATCAATACATCAATGGTTCCAAAGCTGTTGACAGCAGTTAACATCAGGTTTTTGCAATCGTTTTCGATGCTTACATCCGTTTTCACAAAAGCAACCTCCCCGCCTGACAATTTGATTTGTTCGGCGACTTCCATCAACTTTTCATGGTTTCGGGCACCAATGACTACTTTTGATCCATTTCGTGCAAAAAGTTGTGCCAGAGCCTTGCCAATACCTGAACTGGCTCCTGTAATAACGACTACCTTTCCCTTCACTTCAATTTTTTTACAATGATAGCAATAATTCCCAATTAAAAGAACGACTTAACATTATTTGTAATTAGTGTAAATTTGCAGAAAAGTATTGCCATGCTACTCACTAATCGACAACTGTTTCTACAAAACCTGGCTGTCCCGGCAAGTGTTCCCGATGCCCTGGAAATTGTTTATGCCGAAGGTATCTATTTATATGAATTGAGCGGCGACAGGTATATCGACCTGGTGTCGGGTGTATCGGTAAGCAATGTTGGGCACCGCCATCCAAAAGTTATTAAAGCCATTGAAGATCAACTGGGTAAATATATGCACCTGATGGTGTACGGAAAATATATTCAGTCGCCCCAAGTGCAATTGGCAGGTGCCCTGGCAGCTAATTTACCTGAATCCCTGCAATCGGTTTTTCTGGTCAACTCAGGCAGTGAAGCCATCGAAGGCGCATTAAAATTAGCCAAAAGAGCCACAGGTCGTACAGAACTTATTGCATTTAAAAATGCCTACCACGGAAGCACGCATGGTGCCTTAAGCGTATTAGGAAATGAAGAAATGAAATCGGCTTTCAGGCCATTACTCCCGGATGTGAAATTTTGCACGTTTAACGACCCAAACATGCTTCCGGAAATCACTGAAAGAACTGCATGCGTTATCCTAGAACCCATTCAGGCGGAAGCCGGTATTGTAATTCCGGATACAGAATGGATTAATGCATTGCGGCATCGGTGTTCAAATACCGGTACTTTGCTGATATTCGATGAAGTTCAAATGGGTTTTGGACGAACCGGCAAGTTGATGGCCTTTGAACATTTTGGCATTGTTCCCGACATTCTTTGCCTGGCCAAAGGCATGGGCGGTGGCATGCCCATTGGAGCTTTCGTGGCTTCCAGGCAATTGATGAACTTGCTGACACATCATCCGGCCCTGGGTCATATCACCACTTTTGGAGGACATCCGGTGTGTGCAGCAGCAGCGCTGGCCAGTCTTCAGGTCATTCTGGACGAAAATCTTTGCTTGTCGGCGCAACTCAAAGGAAAACAATTTGTTAACTTACTTGAAAAACATCCTTTGGTTGCCCAAATCAGACAGATTGGTCTGATGCTGGCAGTAGAACTTATCCCCGGTTATTCAGTAGATAAACTGGTCAAAATATTTCAAAAGAACCGACTTATCGTAGATCAATTCCTGTTCAATTCTACTGCTTTCCGGATAGCTCCTCCCCTGACTATTACCAATTCGGAGGTCGTAGAATCTGCGAAATTGGTTATTCAGAGCTTAAACGAACTTTAATCCAATGAAAAAACCAGTCCAGCTCATCCTGCTTTTGATTACTTGCTTCCGGCTCACGGCACAAATGGCTGTGACCATGCCGGGGGATTTTGAAAAAAGTGGAGGATTAATCCTCAATTGGAACAACCAGGAAGAGATCAATCTGGCGACTGTCCAAATTATTGCCTCGGTTCAACAACAATCTCTACCCATCTGGATTCTTTATCAAAGGGATCCTGTTCCCATGGATACCACGGAGATCAGTCTTTTTCTTATTTCTCATGGAGCAACTATGGAAAATATCCATTTCCTTCCTGCTCATTATCAGGGCTCTTGGATTAGAAACTTTGGTCCCATGATGGGTTATGGTGTTTTTGAACAGGATTTGGAACGGTTTATTTATGATGCAGGTTATGCTTATAATTACCCGCCTGAAGATGACAGCATACCAGCACAACTGGCACATTACTGGCATTGGCCCTTAGCTGAAATTCCATTGGAGTTGGATGGAGGAAACCTGTTAAATGATGGCCTGAAAAGAGGTTTTTCGACCAAACGTGTATTTGAAATGAATCCACTGCTTTCGGAAAATGACATTAAAAACGTGCTGAGAGAAAAATATAACATGAATGATTGGGTTTTCCTGGAGACTTTGGAGCATAGCGGCGGTGGTGAGGGTAATCGCCTGGATGCGTTTATGTTGGTGCTGGATTTTGAGACCATCCTGATTTCAGAATATCCTGATACCCTGCCCGATTATGAGGTTATTGAGAGCAATATATTAACGCTGCAAAGCTTAACCAACGCTTTTGGCCGTCCGTATAACATTTTCAGGATTCCGGCACCACCTATGGCCGATGGTACATTTACTACCACGCAGCAGGGTGAAATGCGCACCTATACAAATGCCTTAATCATAAACAACCAGGTGGTAGTCCCGTCCAACGGATTACCATGGTATGATTCTGTAGCCCGTACAGTTTTTAAGGAAGCCATGCCCGGTTATCAAATCAGTATGGTGGATGCAAGCGCACTTACTCCCCAACATGGAGGCATCCGCAGCCTGTCTGAGGTTATTCCTCAATCACATTATTTGCGTATCGAACACAAAAAAATTACCGGACCTCAACCTTATCAACCCAATGTTCAGGTGACCTGCATTTCCAAAGCCGGAGAACTGGTTGAAGACATGTGGTTGTATTACCGGGTTAATTCAGATACCAATTATACAAAAACGCCTATTTATTTGGTTTGCCCTGAACACTTTGGCGTAATAGAGGGGCTGGCCGAGGATGACACCGTTCACTACTATCTGGAAGCCAACTCTACTTCTGCCACAACGACTTATCCTCTTTCGGCTCCTGATGGAAACTTCACTTTTTGGTTTGATGTGGTGTCGAAAATTGAACTCACTGAGAGATTCAACACCTCCTTTGTATTTCCAAATCCCGGGAACGGTATGATTAGGTTTCAACTTCCTGATAAAATAAATCAGGCAGAAATGCGGCTTTATACATTAAATGGCCAGTTGTTATTTGAAACCTCCGTTAACAATAATCAATCTGTATATATTAAGCGCTTTGTATCGCCCGGATTATACCTTGTCAGGTTGAACACCAAAGACGAGGAAGAAGTCATCAAGTTAATCATTCATTAGCATGCCTGTTTTCGAACTCCCAAAAGATTGTCTATTCCCTGATCCAACTCTTTCTGAGCCCGATGGCTTGTTGGCTTATGGTGGCGATTTGAGCGTGAAGCGTTTATTGGCAGCCTATTCAGAAGGTATATTTCCCTGGTTTTCGGATGATGACCCCATTTTATGGTGGTCGCCCGATCCCCGGATGGTGTTATTCCCACAGAAATTTGTCAGGCATAAAAGTCTGCGTACCCTGATTAACAAGGGGAAATTTCAGGTAACATTTGACACGGTCTTCGAACAAGTCATTAGAAAATGCGCGGAAGTGGAACGGTTGGGCCTGCCAAATGGCACATGGATAACCGAAGAGATGGTTCGTGCGTATATTAGACTACACCGGGCTGGTTATGCCCATTCGGTTGAAACCTGGTTTGAAGGTGAACTTGTGGGAGGATTGTATGGTATTTCTTTGGGTGGGATTTTTTTTGGTGAATCCATGTTTCATACCATGACCGATGCCTCCAAGGTTGCGCTGTGGCACTTGGTAGAGTTGTTAATTGCCTGGGATTTTGATTTGATCGATGCCCAGCAGGACACAAAACACTTACGAAACATGGGAGGAAAGTTAATCAGTAGAAAAGATTTTTTACATTTGTTAGTTCAATCGACATCAAAACCTTCGAAAGTTGGAAAGTGGACAGGGGAACTGATTGACGCCCAAATTTGAATCGTTGTTTGACAGCAAAAACCAAATGGTATGGAAGATAGAAAAGTATTTATGAAGGAGGCCATCACATTGGCGCTTAGTAATGTGGAAAACAGCCATGGAGGGCCTTTTGGTGCAGTGGTAGTTAAAGAGGGAAAGGTCATAGGTTCGGGTGCCAACCAGGTAACCGCCTCCAACGATCCCACGGCCCATGCCGAGATAGTTGCGATTCGGGAGGCAACTTCAAAATTGGGAACTTTTGATTTAACAGGATGTGAAATCTATGCCAGCTGTGAGCCTTGCCCCATGTGCTTGGGAGCCATTTACTGGGCAAAAATTGGAAAGCTCTATTACGCGGCTACCAAAGACGATGCTGCCAAAGCCGATTTCGATGATTCACATATTTATCAGGAATTTGCATTGCCAAAAAATGAACGCGCTCTGGTTTCACTTCAAATGATGCGTGATGATGCGGTAAAGGTGTTTGAAGCCTGGAATAAGAATGAAAATAAGGTTCCGTATTGAGTGTTTCTCTTTCTCCTTGATTATTTTAAGGGATATTGCTGCCCCCGGTTATAAACAATAGGAATGCTTGAACGATTTAAGAAGCGATTAATTAAGCATACCTCAATGCCTTGGAAGGTGAAATGTGTGTGATGGTAAACGCCGGAATCATCAGAACAAAAAAGGTAACTATCAGCACACCTATATTTAACATCAAAAAAGCGGCGACAGATAACTCGACAGGGACATAGTCTATATAATAGGATTCGGGCGAGAGTTTGATGAAATGAAAAAAGTCCTGCAGAAAGATAAAGGCCAATCCTGAAAGGTTGCCCCAAAACATTCCCCTGAGGATTATTCTGCCTGTTTTAATTAAGAAAATCCGTTGTATGGTTCTGTTGTTCGCACCAAGTACTTTCAGCAGGCCTACCATATTGGTCCGCTCGATGATGATGATCAGCAGCGTGGATATCAGGGTGATAGAGGCTACCAATGCAAGCAAGGTGAGAATGACAATCACATTCATGTCCAATAAGTCGAGCCAATCGAAAATCTGGGGAAAGGCATCCAATACGGTTACAATATTCAGGTTGTATGGAATTTGTTTGTAAAGTTCCATGGCGGTTTCCCTGATGCGGTTCTGATCTGCCAGGTCTACCTCAATCATACCTGCCTGCTCCGCTGTCCAGCCGTTTAGTTTTTGTATGTGTCTGAGATCACCCACCAGGTAAGCATTGTCAAATTCCTCCAGGCTGGTATTGAAAAAACCCGATACATTCAGTTTTCTCCCACGGGCCTGGGTTTCATCGTCCTGGACAAACCAAATCCGTAAGTCGTCATGGATCTTCAGATGTAATTTTTTGGCCAGGGTTTGTGAAATAAGCACTTCGTCGGTACTCATCTCTCCATTCATATTTGGAAAACGACCTTCTGTTAATGCTTCAATCAGGAAGGTGGAATCGTAATCAATACCGATTCCTTTAAATATGACCCCCTGGATTTGATCTTTTGTTTTTACTACTCCTGCTTTTTTTGCTGTAAATTGTATATGCCTGATTTCCGGATTTAGATTCAGGTTGTAAACAAATTCGCTTCTCGTATCAACTGGCTGTCCTTCAAGTGATTCATTATTATCGAATGGCACAATTTGCAAATGTGAGGTAAAGCCGGTAACTTTGTCGCTAATGCTGTGTTTAAAGCCCACTACAATGGCCACACTGATCAACATGAGCATAACGCCCAGGGCAATGCTCACAACAGAAATACGTACCACCGGACGGGACAAGTTGTTTGCTCCCTTTCCTGAAATGCGGTTTGCAATGAAATATGAGAAAGAGGGTGTAGCCATAGTGGGCACAAATTTAACAAAAGCAATTTTATATGAGGACTTTCGGTTGGTTGATAAGTAGTTTATTTATTTTCATGGTTTTTCCCTTTCAGGGATGTACACAAAATTCACCACAACTGGTTGAATACGATGAAATTGTTACCGGAGCACAACAGATGCACGCGTATCTTCCGTTGTTAAAAGGTAAACAAGTGGCGTTGGTGGCCAACCAGGCTTCCCTTGTAGGAGAAACACACCTCACGGATACGTTGTTGAGTTCGGGGATACTCCTGAAGAAGATATTTTGTCCGGAACACGGTTTCAGAGGTAATGCCGATGCCGGAGAGTTGGTTAACGACAGTATTGATCCTGTAACAGGTATTCCGCTGGTATCACTTTACGGAGATCACAAGAAGCCCACACAAGAAGACCTGGCCGGAATAGATGTGGTGGTATTTGACCTGCAGGATGTCGGCGTACGGTACTATACCTACGTAAGCACATCGGCTTTTGTGCTGGAAGCCTGTGCTGAAAATGGAATTGCCATGGTACTTCTCGACCGACCCAACCCAAATGGGTATCTGATTGACGGACCTGTGCTGGAAGTTCCGTATCGTTCATTTGTTGGGATGCATACGGTCCCCATCGCCTATGGCATGACCATTGGCGAATACATACGGATGGTATTGGGGGAAAAGTGGATTAATCAGTCCGAAACAGCCAATCTGGTGGTGATTCCACTCAAGCAATACAACCATCAACTGATAGTGAAATTGAAGGTGAAACCAAGCCCCAATCTACCTACCTGGCAATCGGTTTATCTTTATCCTTCCTTATGTCTTTTTGAGGGGACCGATGTGAGTGTGGCCCGGGGAACAGCATTTCCCTTCGAAGCCTATGGGGCTCCCTGGTTTCATTTGGGGAGTTTTTCGTTTACACCGAAATCTATTCAGGGAATGAGTACGCATCCAAAATTTGAGGGGCTGGTTTGCTTCGGACAAAATCTGAAAGGGGTGGCAGAAAATTACCTGCATAACCCGATAGAATTAAATCTTACCTGGCTGATCACAGCCTACCAGATATCTCCTGACAAGGAAAAATTCTTTAATACCTATTTTGATAAACTGGCAGGATCAGATCAACTCAGGAAGGATATCATCGCCGGAAAGGATGAAAAACAGATCAGGGAAAGCTGGAAATGTGATTTGGATCATTTTAAGGAAATTAGAGAAAAGTACCTGTTATATCCTTAGGCCCTGCAATCTATAAATTAAAATTCAACAACAAATCCTATCAATACCTGGATAAACCTCACTTTTCTTTCATCGATGCGTACACCTGTCGGAGTTCTAAAAGGAAAGGACATTTGCCTGCTGATGTATTCCCCATCAAGTTTACAACCCAGCCCTCTTTTGAACATATAGCTCATTCCCAGACCAGGGATTACAATAAATCCATCATCCTGTGAGGAAGTAATTTCATAGGTAAGGGGGCCTACAAAGTAGAACTGTGCACGATAAACCTGATAAGGTGTATTCGACCTCATATAACCTGCGAGCAGCTTTCCTGTGACGGTCAATCCCTCCAAAATCGGATATCTCCCATAAACACCACCCATAATGGTGGTGGTCTGAAAAGACTCGGATCTGATGGTCAGGTTTTCCAAAGAGGGTTCAGCCTTCATTTTTTTCTGAGTCAGTGTAGTTAAATCAATGGGATTATTATTGATATTCGCCTCTATACCAACTCCAAAATTTGGGAGAAAAAACCAGGTTGCCTCACCACCATAACTGATGCCAGGACGGGCAAAGCTATCTTCATTTAAAGTCGTTCCGGCAAACTGCCCCAAGGGCATTGAAATTCCGGATTGTAAACACACAAACAGGTCATTTTGTGCTTGAAGTCCCGAATGTAGTATTCCAAAAAAAGCGGTAGTTATCAGGGTAACAATTCGAATGACGATCCTCATATACATTGAGTTTTTTAAGCTGGTAAATCTAGGATTTATTACTGAATTACCCTTGAAACAAACCTGACAATTCACACAAATTATTAACATGAATGACAATAACCAATTCTTTTGATGATTTAATATCAACAATCCGGTTTTCGTTAATGCAACTCTTGTACAAATATCTTGGTCATCAATGCTTGAATCAGATATATCATTATTTTTACCAGGAATTAACATATCACACCAATGAAGTATTTTACACGATTTTTCGCTTTGTTCTTTGTCCTCCTATTGGTAGAAGTTGCCACTTCTCAACCATGGACAAATATGCTTCCACAAGAAAAGGCAGACAAAAAGGAGCTTAGTTTTTATGATTATCAAAAGGCTTTTTATGAATATTGGGAGCCATTTCATCTGGATAAAGGCTATTACCTTAACCGCGACGGGGAGAAAACAAAAGCGCCAGGCTGGAAACATTTTAAACGCTGGGAGCATTATTGGGAAACACGAGTTGACAAACAAACAGGTGAATTTCCTACTGCATCCACCAGGGAAATTTATCAAAAAGCCAAGGCTTCTTTATCCCCGAACCGAAGCCTTTCGGGTGATTGGTCAGCATTGGGTCCCGATAACACGGGAGGTGGTTATGCGGGATTGGGCAGAATTAACTGCATTGCATTTCATCCAACCAACGACAACATGATCTATATAGGTGCGGCTTCAGGAGGTATTTGGAAAACGAGCAATGGCGGGACGAGTTGGAATCCCCTTGGTGATGATAACGCAGCCCTGGGTGTAAGTGATATTCTGGTTATTATGAATGGTAGCAGTGAAACCGTTTACCTGGCCACCGGCGACAAGGACCATTCAGATACCTATTCTATAGGCGTGCTGAAATCAATAGACGGTGGTGCAACCTGGCAAACCACCGGTTTGGACTGGACTGCCAGTCAGCAACGGCTGATTTACAAAATGCTGATGGACCCGGTAAATCAGAATATTTTATATGCCGCCACTTCCAATGGTTTTTACAAGACCATCAATGCCGGAACCACCTGGACACAACTGATCAATTCGAGTTACGTGGATGTGGAATTCGACCCATCCAACAACAGCATTCTGTATTCAAGCGACACCGATGGAAAAGTTTATAAGAGCATTAATAGTGGACAGAACTGGACAATTGTAAATAGTGTAGCCGGGGGAAAACGAACCGAACTTGCTGTTACATCCGACAACCCCGCGTTAGTTTATGCTTTGGTTTCCAATGCGGGAAGCGGGCTAAAAGGAATTTACAAATCCACCGATTTTGGAAACTCTTTCACTTTGACTTTCAATTCATTTAACCTGATGGGATGGGATTGTGATGGCAGTGATTCAGGAGGACAAGCCTGGTACGACCTGTGCATTGCTGCCGACCCTAATGATGAAAACACGCTTTTTGCCGGTGGCGTTAACACCTGGAAATCAATAGATGGTGGTTTTACATGGAACATCAGCACCCATTGGTCGAGTTCGTGCAGTGGAAACGCGACCACAGTCCATGCGGATAAGCACACATTGGTTTATCGCCATAATACCTCCGTTTTATTTGAAGGAAATGATGGTGGTATCTATAAAACCGATGACAGTGGAAGTTCATGGGACCATATTGGAAACACACTGGAAATTAGCCAGATGTATCGCATTTCGTGTGCTCAAACCAACAATACGGATGTGATGACCGGGTTACAGGATAACGGATCGAAAATGCTTGCCAGTAATGGGTGGACAGATGTTTATGGAGGTGATGGCATGGAATGTATCATCGATTTTACCGATGACAATACACAATATGCTTCTTTGTACTTTGGCAGCGTATTCCGTACCATCAACAAGTGGAATTCGTCATATTACATTACCGGTGGGGTATCGGGGAACGCTGCCTGGGTAACGCCTTACACACTTGATCCAAACGACCATCTGACCCTGTATATCGGTTTTCAGGATGTTTGGAAATCTACCAACCAGGGTGCCAATTGGACACAAATCAGCAGTTGGGGAGGAAACACATTGCAATCGCTTGCCATAGCCCCTTCAAATTCGAATTTCATCTATGCTGCCACATACGAAACGATTTATGGTACTACCAATGGTGGAGGAAGCTGGAGCGACATCACGGGTTCGTTGCCGGTAGGAACAGCCAGCATTACTTACATTTGGGTAAAAAACGACGATCCATCCACACTCTGGGTCACCATGAGCGGTTTTAATGCACTGGGCGTTTTTCAGAGTACTGATGGAGGCAGCACCTGGTCAGATATTTCAACCGGCTTACCAGAAATCCCTATTAACAGCATCATTCAAAATAAACAGAATACCGCCGATCTGGAATTGTATGCAGCAACAGATGTGGGTGTTTACCTAAAAGTGGGGTCTGCATACTGGGTTCCGTTTTTTGACGGACTACCCAATGTGGTTGTCAATGAGTTGGACATCTATTATGATGATGTCAATCCGGAAAACAGCCTGCTCAGGGCCGGAACATTTGGCCGCGGATTGTGGGAATCGGATTTGTACTCAGGCTCTCCGGCAGGTCCTGTGGCTGATTTTGAAGGGTCGCCCCTGACAGGAACGGAACCCCTGGAAGTTACATTTACCGATCTTTCCGTTGGAACTATCGACACCTGGGATTGGGATTTTGGAGACGGAGAACAGTCATCGGATCAGAATCCGTTACACACCTATACTTCTTATGGAGTTTACACCGTCTCTCTGACGGTAAGTGGTTCAAATGGTAATGACACGGAGACCAAAACAGACTACATTGAAGTAACTGCCCTGCCCCCTGTTGCTGACTTTGAGGCAAATCCTACAACCGGAAATGCTCCTTTGCTGGTGTCGTTTACCAGTTTGTCTACCGGTATCATCGATAGTTGGATTTGGGATTTGGGTAACGGAAGTGGAGCTTCGGGTGAGAATATCTCTTACACCTATGAAACACCAGGTTATTATACCATTACACTTACCGTAACAGGTCCGGGGGGGTCAGACATGATGACCAAAACCGATTATATAGAAGTATTTCCGGCAAGTCCTCCTGTTGTCGATTTTTCGGCTACTCCTACCTTCGGAGAAGCACCGCTTCAGGTTGCCTTCACCAACCTGACCACCGGTGAAGTGGATCAGTATGACTGGAGTTTTGGCGATGGTGGTGCTTCACAGGATGTGAATCCGGTTCATGAATATGTGGCCGTGGGCAATTATACGGTAGCGCTCACCGCTACCGGTCCCGGTGGAACGATAACAGAAACCAAAGTGGACTATATTTTAATTCCTGTGGGTATAGACAATGAAACAACAGGAGCTTACATTGTGTATCCAAATCCTGTAACCAATACCCTTCAAATACAATTTCCTGATAAGCAGAAACGCGATTTAATCCTCACCAATGTTGCAGGAAATCAGTTGTTTGAAACAACTTCGGAAGATTTAGAAAGTCAATTGGACATGTCAAAATACAAATCCGGAATCTATTGGCTTACCATTCGCGAAAAGGGCGAAGTTGTGGCCAGGGTAAAGGTGATCAGGAAATAGCCATCAAGTGGCCAAAAACAAAAAACGCTGTCGTTAGACGGCATTTTTTGTTTTTATAATGATTCGTAGCAATGACAAATCCACTGTTTACCTTTCGGAAATGATAAAGTTCACTGAAGCGGTTGCACCACTGGCATCTACTACGGTCATGGGTGTGGTTGCGATCGCGGCAACGAAAAAAATTCCGGAGCTAAACAGGAGCCTGGTCTTCATAAGGATTTGTTTCGATGAAGGTTAACAATCTCGTTCTATCCACTTTTATAATGATCATGCACAGGTTGAAGAGTTGAATAAAAGTGTTACTAAAATTACGCAGGAATCCCTTTGGTATTGTGGTGGTTACAAAAATTTTTTAAAGAAGTTATTAAACAGGGGAAAAAAGGTTGATTTGCGCAGGATTCTACCAAAAGTGATGCAGTTGAACAAATTAATCAGTTATTAATGAAAGAAAAATACTCAATGAAACTTTTCTTCCCTGGCAAGCATTTCAAGTATCATTTTCATTCGTTTCTCTCTTGTTTCAGGCTTTTTTGCGGTTTGAAGTCTCCATCCAATAGCAAAGGTATTGGTTTTATTTAAGGTCTTGAAAAAGGCCTGAGCTTTTTTATTTTTTGCCAGTTCTTTAAGAAAATCTTCGGGCATAGTCATATTGACCGGTGAATCATACGCCCTGTCCCACCTGCCATCGGCTTTCGCAGCCTCAATCTGTTCCCGGCCTGCTGACTTCATCCTGCCCTCTTTTTCAAGTTGTGCCACATAATCCACATTTCTTTTCGACCAGATACTTTTCGCCCGACGCGGGGTAAATTTCTGCAGGTATGAAGCTTCATCGTATTTTTTCGCCTGCCCGTCGATCCAGCCAAAACACAATGCCTCTTCCAGGGCCTGTGCATGAGTTGTGGTAGGGATTCCCGTGTCTTTTTTATAAATCCGCAACCATACACCATTTGAATTTCTGTGGTTTTGCTCGAGCCACGCATTCCATTCCTGTGGCGAATTGAATGAAATAATTGGTTGATCGCTATTATTTGATTTTTTCGTGTCACTCATCACTCAAATACCTTTTTTCCGTCAATCCATGTTCCCTTCACCGAAATACCCGTAATGTCCTGTTCTTCAATGGTCATGACATCATGATCGAGCATCACAAAATCGGCATCTTTTCCTGCTTCGATGCTGCCTTTGCGGTCTTCATCAAAGCTTCCCCTGGCGGGCCAGAGTGTGATGGAATACAGGGCTTCCTTTCGCGTTAGCGCGTTTCCCATCTGGAAACCACCATCCGGAGTTCCGTCCGGGTGTTTCCGGCTTACTGCAGCGTAAAAAGTGTACAATGGGTTGATGTCCTCGATGGGGAAATCGGTGCCATTCACCAGCCAGCCATTTTCCTCCAGAAGTTGTTTGGCGGTATAGGCCTCTTTTATCCGATCGGGCCCCAAACGTTCATCTGCCCAGTCCATGTCTGAGGTACAGTGTGTGCTCTGAATAGACGGGATTACCGAAAACTCCCCAAACTTGTGCATGTCATCTGTATTTACAATTTGGGCATGTTCGATGCGCCAGCGCAGGTCGTTTTTACCTTTGAGGATGGCTCCATAAACATCCAGCACCAGTCGGTTAGCCGAATCGCCAATGGCATGGGTGTTCACCTGGAAACCATTTTCATAAGCCAATCGGCAAAGGCTGTCATAATACGAGGTCGGTTCCATCTGCAAACCCGAATTTCCCGGATCATCCGAATAGGGTTTCAGCAACAAGGCACCCCTGGAACCCAGCGCTCCATCGGCATACAACTTCACGCTGCTTACCGTTAGTTTATCCTCATGAAGTGCTCCTTTCGGGAAGAAATAATCCAGATTTTCCTTCGTAGGACTCAGCATGGCATACACTTTCATCTGAAGCTGTCCTGCTTTCTGAAGCGAATCAATTAAGAGAATATCTTCCTTGTCAAGGCCTGCATCGGTAACGGTAGTCAATCCTTTGGCAAAACAGTTCTTTTGTGCCAGCATCAAAGCGTTGATTTTCTGGATATCGGTTGTTTTTGGGATAAAACCCTTCATCCGGTCGGCGGCATTGTCGAGGAACACGCCGGTAGGCTTGCCATTTTTCAGGATAATTTCGCCACCGGCAATTCTAGTGTTTTTATCGATTCCGGCAATGGCCAGTGCGGCTGAGTTGGCCAGAACCGCATGTCCGTCGATGCGGATAAGCACAACAGGAATTTTTGGAAAGATCGCATCAAGCCGGGTGTTATCGGGAAATTCCTTTATTTCCCAAAGGTTTTGATCCCAGCCACGGCCAAGAATCCAGTGGCCCGGGTAGTCCTTGTGAAATTTCTGTAGAGCAGCGAGTAAGTCATCAAAGGAAGTTAACCCTACCAGATTGGCATATTGGGTAAGCGCGAGGCCATACCCCATAAAATGACTGTGACCATCGTTAAAACCCGGATAAACAGGCTTTCCCCCGGCATCCAGTTTTTGGGTGCTTTCAAAATCGGCCAGTATAGTGGCATCCTGGCCAACTGCCACAAATTTCCCCTTGTCTACTGCAAAAGCGGTACCCTTCGAAAAGGCGGTGTCGAGGGTGTAAACAGAAGCGTTATAGACGATTAAATCGACGGTTTGTTTTTTGTGGATGCAGGATGTCATGGTTATAATGGATATTAACAGAATCAGAAAAGTAGGGTTTTTCATAGTCCGGTATTTATAGTTCAGGTTCAAAATATTTTGATTCAAAACGCAATGTAGACGGATTAAAGATTACTCCTTCCTGATCGAAAAGCTGGTTGATATGCCCGTTCCCGATCAAAGATGTGGGAGTTCCCGCTTCAAAAGTATGATTTTTTCCAACCAGCCAAAGCTCATCGGCAAATTGCAGCGCCAATTCGCTGTCGTGGGTGGTTAGCAATACAGTCTTCGTTTTGTCGGCCACCAGGCCCTTTAACAACTGCATGATGGCTACCTTGCCGGGAGAATCAATAAACGCGGTGGGTTCGTCCAGACAAATCAAGGGTGTGTTTTGGGCGAGTGCCCTGGCAATCATGGTTTTTTGCTTTTCGCCATCACTCAGCGAAAAAAACCTGCGCTCTGACAAATGCGTTACTCCGGTGGATTTCATGGATGATGAGATGATTTGCCTGTCTTCCTGCGTTAACCTGCCTGTGAGCGATCCGTAAGGATACCTGCCGGTGGAAACCACGTCCACGGCGGTCAGGTAGCGGTCATCAATTTTATCGGTTAGTACTGCCGACATACATCTTGCCACCTGTTTCACCGACATCTGATGAAGTGGCCGGCCTTTCCAAAGTACCTCCCCCGAAAGGGGAACAAGGTGTCCGAGAATGGTTTTCATCAAAGTAGATTTGCCTGCACCATTGGGTCCCAGGATCGCTACAAACTGACCTAAAACCAGCGACGCTTCTATTTTCCGACTGATAACAACAGGATTTTTTCCACCTGAATAACCCGTTTCAAGTTCCTTTAGCTGAAGCAACGTTTCATTCATTAATGCCTTATTTGCCATAGGACCTCCCTTTTATAATCACCCAAATTACAATGGGGGCGCCAATGACCGAAGTAACCGCGTTGATTGGCAGAGATGAATCCCATCCCGGTAAACGGGCAATAAGGTTACAAAGCAGACTAAGTGCGGCGCCAAAAAGCAACACCGCCGGAAGTAAAACCCGGTGGTTGGAGGTATTAAAAAACGTGCGTGCCAGATGGGGAACGGCCAGTCCGATAAATGCAATGGGGCCGGTAAAAGCCGTGCCCAACGCAATGAGGATTCCCGAAATCAGAATAAGCGACCGTTGGACAAGACGTGTGTTAAAGCCTGTACTACGGGCATAGCTTTCCCCCAAAAGGAGCGCGTTTAGTGGCCTGATAAACCAAAAGGCCGATGCCGAAGTGAGTAAAATCCCAAAAAGCAGTCCCAGTGCCTGTGAAAGGCTGGTTTTGGAAAAGCTTCCCAGTCCCCAAAGTACATAAGCTTGCAAATCCTGCGAACTGCTGTAGAACTGCATGGTTCCAACGGCAGCACTTACCAGATAGCCAATCATGATGCCAATAATCAACACCGTAACGGCATGACCAATACGCGACGAAACAAATACAATCACCGACAATACAATCAGTGCTCCTGCCAGAGCAGCAACCACCATCAGGAAATCACGGTACAGCCAGTCGTTGCTTACCAAATATATGCCTGAAACACCTCCAAATAAAAGTACCAATGCTACTCCAAAACTGGCTCCTGAACTGATACCCAGAACGGAAGGTCCCGCCAGTGGGTTTCCAAAAGTGGTTTGAAGCAACAAACCGGCCACACTCAAAGCCATCCCAACGGCTAGGGCCGTAATGGCCTGGGGTAACCTGTATTGCAATACAATGACCTGTGAAACAGGATCTACCAACGGATTTCCGGTTAAGATGCCCCAAACATCCCGCCAGGCCAGCCAAACGGAACCATACCAGAGATTGGCGGCAAAAAGCACCAAAATAAACAGCCCAACGACTGCCATCCACAAAGTTCTATTTCCTGTTGTCGACATGCAGGCCAAAAGTACAGTTTTCCGGTCTATTCTTTAACCAGGCCACCAATTAGTTTTCAAGAAAGGATTTGTTGATAATCAGGGAAAATTGAATGATATCAGGGAATCAGTTTGTAGTAAACAGGCTTATAATCAGGAAGCAGTTCAGGATGAAAGGCATGAATTAAATCTGCCAGCTGGATCTGAGGTTGAAGAGGTCCCTCTTCAAAATATCCGGTTTTGCGAGAATCACAAAAAAGCACTTTCCTTTTTTTAAACGCATCGAAATGGGAATAAAACTCATTTTCACTGCCCAGCTTTTCGTAGGATGGATCTCCATCATACGAACCTACAATGCGCCAGAAATCAGCGTGTGAGGCTTTGCTGAGCACCGTTTCCAGATTCAGGGGAATGCTGGCATTGTGTGGGTCGTCTTTCCAGAGATAATCGCCTCCGGCATCGGCAATCATCATGGCCATGTAGCTTTGTCCACCGGGCATATACCATTGGTCGGCGAAATATTTGTCTGACATGACGGTAGGACGGTAAGCCACACTTGTGGCCAGCTTTTTCAGGCTGTCGTAGGATTGTACCATCGTGTTGAACAGGCTGTCTGCTTTTGGAAGCTGACCAAAAAAGAGGGCTGTAAATTTAATCCATTCGGCCCTACCCAGGGGATTGGTTTCCAGAAAATCCAGAAACGGAATCATGATCTGGTGGCTGGCTGCCAAGGGGTGTGCCTCGTTAAGCAGATAGGGCGAGTAAAAAATTACCTGCGGATGCAGTGCGAGGGTTCGTTCCACAAAAAAAGCACCGTTGTTTCCCAACTCCACAGCCTTGCCTTCTTCAATGCGCTGTTTCATGACAGGATTGGTGATGTACCTGGCTTCCGACACTCCAACTACCCTGTCAAGCTCATT
Source organism: Bacteroidetes bacterium HGW-Bacteroidetes-16 (assembly GCA_002840975.1). Lineage (GTDB taxonomy): Bacteria > Bacteroidota > Bacteroidia > Bacteroidales > F082 > UBA6244. Next base: position 119,164 of record PHDN01000001.1, on the reverse strand, counting down.
CAAAATGGCCATGCTGCTGAGTTGAGTTGCTGAAAATACGGCCACACTGTCGATGGGAACCTGCAGGATTAACTCCTCGTTATTTAGTTTGACAGTGCTGTTATTTGGTACCAGCGTGCACGAAAAAAAAACCTCCTTTGGGATTTCGGGATTAAAAATCAAAAGACGGAAGGAACCATCTCCCCGATCGAGAATATTGAAACCATGCGCATACTTTACAATACTCTTCTGCGTTGGATTTTCATCGGATTTACCAGCGTTTGTTTGCGGGCTATTACATCCTGAATTGACCAAAACAACCAGCATGATTAACATGCTTAAAACCCGAAGTGCTTTACTGAATAAGGTAGAGAGAGATTTCATGCAGCAAAAGTAAACATTTAGTCGGGGAGATACTTTGCGTAGATTGTTCAGGTTTTAATATATTTCACCTACTTTTATCCTATGAAAGAAAGTTTCCACACATCCCGCACTTTGAGTTTAGGATTCGCCATTGTCTGGTCGATGATCCTGATCGGTTGTACTACCGCAACCCAACCTTCCCTAACCATTGCTGTCAGCAAACAAAGTGATGCCTATGTTCAATGGCTCCAGCGCAACGACAGCACGGTAAAAACCATTAATCTTTATCCATTGGGAATTGACTCGGCTTTGTCTATTTTAAACGGGTGCAATGGACTGCTCCTGACGGGCGGTGAAGATGTTTATCCCGGATATTATGATCAACTTGCCGATACTTCGCGTTGTGGTGAATTCGACCATTACCGCGACAGCCTTGAAATGGCGTTGATCGATTTTGCTGTGCAGCACAAAATTCCTATTCTCGGAGTTTGTCGGGGTGAGCAGATTCTAAATGTGGCCCTGGAAGGCAGCCTTGTTGTGGATATTCCAACCGATTTTGACACCACTGTCATTCATCAGCAGGAGGATTACCTGAATTGTATTCATCCTGTTACAGCCGTTTCTGGTTCCATTCTGATAGAAATGACAGGAGCCAAATCAGACTCTGTTACCAGCAATCACCACCAGGCCATTGATCGGTTGGCCGAGCCGCTTTCGATTGTGGCCTATGCACCCGACAGTCTTCCTGAAGCAGTTTCCTGGAAAAATCCTGAGAACCATGGCTTTTTATTTGCGATGCAATGGCATCCCGAACGGATGAAACCCGGTCGTCCATATTCTGACCCCATCGGACATGCCTTTCTGGCCAAAGCCAATGCCTATCACAAATAGTAAAATGGGAGATTTGAAACACTCCGAAATGACAGAATACCTGTTGATTACCGGTGCATCCGGTTTTATCGGCACCTTTCTGATTGAGAAATTATTGAACGAAACCGGCTTTGATCTGGTGGTAACAGGAAGAAATGCGGATAGAATTCTTCAGGTTAATCATACCCGTGTTCATTTTGTGGAGATGGATTTGTTTCATCCCGGTTCGTTTGCAGAGGTGTTTATGAATTATCACATATCAGCCATTTTTCATCTGGCGGCTATGGCCAGGTTATCGGAAGGAGAGAACGATCCCATCCAATCCATCAGGATTAATTACATAGCTTCGGTTGAGTTGGTTCGACTTTCCATACAACACCAGGTAAAAACCTTCGTGTTTACTTCGTCTGATTTGGCCCGACACGCTACCTCTGTGGTAGGCATGTGTAAATTCCTGGTGGAGGATGCTTTCAGAAGAATTCAAAACGTAAACACCCAATTTTTCACCATCCGGTTGGCCAATGTAATTGATAGCCCGGGTACGGTTACCCTGATTTTTAAAAGTCAAATAGAGCTGGGAGGGCCCGTTACCATCACCGATCCACGAATGAGCCGCCGTTTTATCACAGGCTCTCAGGCTGCTGAAATTATCTATAGTGCTTATCTTTTTGGCCGGCACAACGATTTGTTTGTCAGTACTGATAAGGCCATCAATATCAGTCATTTGGCCAGGCAACTCATGCAACAATTGGGCAAAACAGTTCCCATTAAGTATATCGGAGCCAAACCCGGCGAACGGTTATCGGAAAAGGGTTATTCAGCTCAGGAGGTATTTCCAACTTCAATGTCTGGCTTAGGAAAGCTGAGAAATATCCTGGATAATCAAGAAGAAACTATCCGAATCCAGAATCAGTTATTAACTAAAGCAAAACTTCATGGGGATATGGAGGTTATACACATACTCAAAGGGTTATTTGAAACTCCGGAAGCATAACTTTCTCTGCTCCTTTTGTGATTGCCAGTGCGAAATAGCATGATTTTCAATTAAATGTTAAAGATGAGGATGATTTAACGTATATTTGCAAAAAATAATCAGCCTGCATTTCAGCTGACCCTCAAAACTAAATATTAAAATATGGCCAGATCGCAAGATACATTTAACAAAAAAGAAGTAAGAAAAAACAAAGACAAGAAGAGAAAAGACAAGGACGCCAAAAAATTGGCCCGGAAAGACAATGATAAGACAAGCAAACTGGAAGATATGATTGCATACGTTGATGAAAACGGAATGCTTACTTCCACCCGACCTGATCCAAATAAAAAGCAGGTTTTTGAAATTGAAAACATCGAAATCAGTATTCCTAAACGCGAAAACGTGGAACTTGATCCCATCAGAAAAGGAATTGTGACGTTTTTCAACGAATCGAAAGGATTTGGTTTTATTAAAGATACAGAAACACAGGAAAGTGTGTTTGTGCACGCTAATAACCTGCTTGAGGAAATCAAAGATAACAACGTGGTCAGTTATGAAGTGGAGATGGGACCAAAAGGTCCTTCAGCTGTCAGGGTTAAAATACTCAGGTGATCTCCTACAAAACCTCACTGCACCTTCATCAGGAAAAATAGTTGGCGACCTTTAATGAAAATTTAAACGAAGCCAACCATTTCAGTCAGATTTTTCTTTCAAAGTAATCCCTGGAAAAACGAAACGCTTTACCTTTGTACCATGAAGAAATCAATCCTCATCTCGTTGTTGATGTGTGTGCTGATGACCGTTTCGTTTGCATCAAGAGCCGCCTGGTTGTTAATCCCCATGGATCAAACCCAAACCAACCACCTCAAAGCGTATGGAATAGCCTTTTGGGTACTCGAAAAAGACATTACCATCGAATGGCTGTTGAATTATCGGGGAGGCAGCTACCTCATCCCCTATTATCAGGAAATTCAACAAGAATGCGTTATAAGAGATGTGGCAAATCAGGTGATTACTGATGTCCAGGCCAACTCCATCCGTCAGGAAATAGCGAAACCGGATGTCAACATGGATGTGATGGAGCTTCAAAAAGCCCCGCGTGTGGCAGTTTATTCTCCAAAAAACAAGCAACCTTGGGATGATGCAGTAACTTTGGCCCTAACCTATGCCGAGATACCCTATGATGTGGTGTATGATGAAGAAGTAATGAGTGGATTATTACCTACCTATGATTGGCTCCATCTGCATCATGAAGACTTTACCGGACAGTATGGAAAATTTTGGGCACATTACCGACAATATCCCTGGTACAAAGAAGATGTGAAAATGTCGGAGGAGATGGCCACCAAGCTGGGTTTTTCAAAAGTTTCAGATTTAAAACTGGCGGTTGCAAAAAAAATCAATGAATTTGTCTTAGGTGGCGGTTATTTGTTCGCCATGTGCTCGGCAACTGACAGTTACGATGTCGCGCTGGCCGCCGACCAGGTTGACATTTGTGATGTGATGTTCGATGGGGATCCAATGGATTCGGAGGCTCAGAAAAAACTGGATTATTCAAAATGCATGGTTTTCACTGATTTCAAAATTGTAATCAACCCAGTTGAGTACGAAATTTCAAATATAGATGTCACCAATGTCCGGTCCAGGGTTATAAACGAATCAAACGATTATTTTTTGTTGTTTGATTTTTCGGCCAAATGGGACCACATTCCTACCATGCTTTGCCAGAACCATGAGCAGCTCATTAAGGGTTTTATGGGGCAAACCACGGCTTTTGATGAAGACCTGATCAAGCCCAATGTGGTGATTATGGGAGAAAACAAGGCTGCCAACGAAGCCAGGTACATACATGGTGAATATGGCAAAGGGTTTTGGACTTTTTATGGAGGCCATGATCCTGAAGACTATCAACATAAAATCGGTGATCCACCAACTGAACTCACACTGCATCCTAACTCGCCCGGCTATCGGTTGATATTGAATAATATTCTTTTCCCGGCAGCAAAGAAGAAAAAGCGGAAGACTTAAGGATTAAAGAAGAGCCTTGTCCTTATCTCGTGCAAGGACCTATTTTCCAGCTACAATTCATCAAATAACCCTTTCTATAGAGCATAACGAATTGTAAATATGAAACGAAACAGCCTCGTTTCCATAGATTTACTATATTTTTTATTTCACTTGCGTAATTTAAAAGTATTATTTACTTTTATCGCAAATTAGTTTGATATGGTTAGCCAACAAGAATATGGTTCACAGGAAAAGCATTTGCTGGCAGTAGATTGCGTTATATTTGGATATGAACGCGGTGAGTTGAAACTGTTGCTGTTCAAACGACAGTTGGAACCTGAAAAAGGCAAATGGTCGTTAATAGGTGGTTGGGTGGAACCTAACGAAACTGTAGAACAGGCGGCTGAACGGGTTTTGTTAAATATTACCGGACTTAGGCGCATTTTTCAGGATGAAGTCAAGGTGTTTTCTGCACCTGACCGCGATCCCGGCGGACGTGTGGTAAGCGTTGCCTTTTATGCATTAATTGACATTAAAAGCCACGACAAAGAACTGGTAAAGCAATATGGGGCTCAGTGGTGGCCTGTTACAAAACTCCCTGAACTTATTTTTGATCATGCCCAAATGGCGAACTCCTCCCTTCAGAAATTACGGGAAAAAGCCAGCTTCGAGCTGGTGGGAGCTGATTTGCTTCCCCCTGAATTTACGATCACACAACTCCGACAATTGTACAACTCTATATTCTCCAGGGAATTCGACCCGGGCAATTTTCGTAAAAAAATACTTTCTTTAAATGCGGTGGTTCGTCTGGATGAAAAGGATACCCTGGACTCCAAAAAAGGAGCCTACTATTATACATTTAAAAAAGCGGATGAAATAGATGTTTCGGTTAGAATAGTTAATTCTTAAAGTATGAAAAAGATTTATTTGATGATCTCCCTTTTCTTGTTGAATATTGCATTAAACGCACAGGATTATTCACTTGGCGCTGATCTTTCCTACGTAAATGAACTGGAGGATTGCGGTGCCGTGTATTATGAGACAGGAACAGCCAAAGACGTTTATACTATTTTCAGCGATCACCAGGCACGAGTGGTACGCCTTCGGGTGTGGCATACACCGGAAGGTGGTTACAGTGGATTTTCCGATGTAAAAAAGAGTATATCACGGGCAAAAGCCACCGGGATGAAAGTATTGCTTGATTTTCACTATTCCGATACCTGGGCCGATCCTGGTAAGCAAACCCGACCTCAGGCCTGGAGCGGGATTACCGATTTAAATGTGCTGGCAGATTCGGTTTATAACTACACTTTTCAGGTGCTTTCCGATCTAAAGGCTGAGAACCTGTTGCCTGAATTTGTTCAGATTGGTAACGAAACCAATGGGAACATCATGGTAGAAGCTGGTGAAACTCTTTATCCAATCGATTGGCCACGAAACATTCAATTGTTCAAGGCCGGAATTCAAGCTGCAAAGGAGACCGATTCGTCCATACAAACCGTCATTCACATTGCTGATCCAACGGTGGCCGTCTGGTGGTTTACCACTGCTGCCGCCAATAATTTCTCAAACTATGATATCATCGGATTGTCCTATTATCCTGAATACCACGATGTGAACATTGCAGGTGTGGGTCAGGTGGTGACCAATCTGAAATCCCAGTTCAGCAAACCAGTCTGGATAGTCGAAACAGGTTATCCATGGACATTGGGCAACAATGGTGATTCAGGAAATATTTTGGGAGAAGCCTCCATTTTGCCCGGTTATTCCAACCCTCCCACCATCAAAAGCCAGAAGAATTTTCTCATCAATTTAACCTACGCTGTCATCTCCAACGGTGGCATGGGTGTTATTTATTGGGAGCCAGCCTGGGTTACAACGACTTGTACTACACAATGGGGACAAGGATCTCATTACGAAAATGCCGCCTTTTTTGATTTTGATAACCAACTACATGCCGGCATCGATTTTTTGAGCTATGATTATTCACAAGCACCTTCTACCACTTCGGAGGTATCGTTTTATGTGGATATGACTGAGGTTGAAGTGATTGATGGCGTATTCGTTACAGGTGATTTTACAGGCACAGCCTGGCAGTTTATGACCATGGAGCCAATAGGCAACAATGTATATCAATATACTACCACCATGCAAAAAGGTTCGGAAGGCGCCTATATTTTCACCATCAAAGCCGATTGGAATATGGAATTGTATCATGAACAGGTACCTTTGGAATGTGCCCCCATGTGGGGAACACACCGGAAATACGTCATCGAAGACGACACCGAAACATACGCATTTTATTGGAGCAGTTGCGATATACTGCCCCTTTTGGTGAACAACACGATGGCGCAGAGCTCCTTTTCAGTTTACCCCAATCCCTTTCGTGATCAATTGAACATCCGTATTTTAAACCACAAATCAAATTCTATTCATGTGTATTCTGCTGATGGCAGATTACAAGGCATTTACGATGCTTCGACGGAAACAATTGATGGATCGTCATGGAGCCAGGGGTTTTATCTGATACAATTATGGAATGAGTTCAATACAGTCATTGATAGTGTTAAAGTCTTTAAGTCAAATAACTAGTCATGAAAAAGTTTCTGCAAATAATCGTGCTTTTTAGCTTGTTTAGCGGGATGAATTCATGTAAAACGAGCCACGATGAACGGGGTAGAAACGAACGAAGTCTGAATAAAAACTGGCTATTTGCAAAGGATTTACCTGAGGGCGATTATTCAGGGTTCAATGTAGACGACTCGCTTTTTGCTATGGTAAATTTACCACATACCACCAACATCGAACCTCTGGTAGTCAATCATCAATGGCAGGGAACATGTTGGTATCGTCATCTATTAGAAATACCTCAAAAACAACAAAATAGAAAGCACTTTCTCTATTTTGAAGGAGCTATGCAAAATTCGGATGTCTATTTGAATGGAAAACACCTGAGTCATCATTTAGGCGGTTATTTGCCTTTTATAGTGGATATTACCGATGAGATTGATTTTTCGAAAGAAAACCTGCTGGCAGTAAAGCTGCTTAATGTGGATGATTCTTTGGTCCCACCCGGGAAAGTCCTTAAAAAGCTTGATTTTAATATGTACGGCGGAATTTACCGTTCGGTAAAACTCATTACCACCTCTAAACTTTATATAACAAATCCACTCCAGCCTCAAAAAAAACGGGGTGGTGGAGTTTATGTTCGTTTTGATTCAATTTCGGTAAAATTCTGCCAAATCAAAGTTAGTACCTACATACAGAATGACTTTAATACCGATCAGACTTTTAGGGTGCGACAATCTTTGTTGGATTCTGCAAATGAAATTGTCGCTTCCAACACTTCAGAAGCGCTTCACTTTAATTCACAAAGCGACATAAAAACAGATCAGGAATTCGGGATGAATGATCCTATCCTGTGGAGTCCGGACAATCCGTATTTGTATCTTCTGGTAACAGAAATCTATCAGGGTGATGAAAAAATAGATAGTCTGTCGAATCAGGTTGGAATCAGGGATATACAATTGACAAAGGAAGGTTTGTTGCTGAATGGTAAAAAGATTTTCCTGAATGGAACCAACCGTCACCAGGAGTATCCGTACATTGGTTATGCCTTGTCGGACCAGGCCCAGTGGCGGGATGCTATCAAAATTAAAAATGCAGGTTTTGATTTAGTTAGGCTATCGCATTACCCACAATCAGAAACCTTTATGGATGCCTGTGATGCACTCGGAATTGTGGTGATGAATTGTATTCCAGGCTGGCAATACAATGGAAATGAAGAATTTAAAGAAAATGCACTTTCTAATGTCCGCGATCTTATTCGCCGTGACCGAAATCGCGCTTCTGTTTTCTTTTGGGAACTTTCGTTGAATGAGTCTTGGATGGAACCCGCCTTTATGGATCGCATTTTGCAAGTAAAGAAAGAAGAATTTGAGGATCAACCAGCACTTACTTGCTCGTGGATTGACTATGGCGGCTATGACCTGTTTATCCCCGCCCGACAGCACGGTATTCCTCCCTCCTACTGGAATGACTTTAAATCAGGTAAACGACCCATCCTGATTGCAGAATATGGCGATTGGGAATATTATGCCCAAAATGCAGGGTTTAATCAAACAGCCTATCATGATTTGAAGGATGAGGAAAGGACCAGTCGTCAGTTAAGGGCATCGGGTGAGAAAAGATTGTTGCAGCAAGCCTTAAATTTCCAGGAAGCTGCCAACTCAAATAGAAAAGGCAGCTCCACGATTGGCCATGCCAACTGGCTGATGTTTGATTATAACCGGGGTTATGCTGATGACATCGAATCCTCAGGAATAGCGGATATTTTCCGGATTCCGAAGTTTGCTACGTATTTCTATCAAAGTCAGCGCAATGCAGATGAGCAGGTTTCTAACCCTGCTGTTGGTGGACCTATGGTCTATATAGCAAGCTACTGGCAACCTGAATCCTCCCTCAATGTCAGGGTGTTTAGTAATTGCGATGAGGTCGAACTGTTGTTGAATGAGCAAAGTGTAGGCAGACAAACACCTGATCAGGACGCATTTAGCGACTATTTGGAACATCCTCCTTTCACCTTCAAATTAAAAGAATTTGTACCCGGTGAACTGCAGGCCATCGGATTTATTGATGGAAAAAAAGTGGCAAGCTATGTAGTAAGAACACCGGAGACGGTTGATCACCTGAAACTAATTTTAGACGAATCGGGTATTCCTGTAGCAGAAAATGATGTGATTTTTATTTATGCTTCATTAAGAGATGAAAACGGTACTCTATGCCCGGTTAACGGTGAATCGATTGCATTTTCAGTTGAAGGCGATGGAGAGTTGATTGGAACAAATCCCATGTTTACCGAGGCAGGTATCGCCACAATTCTCTTAAAAACAGGTAGGAATTCAGGAAATATTTTAGTTAAGACCCAATCTGAAACCATTAAAAATGATTCAATTGTGATTGAGATTGGGAAGGAATATCCAATTATAAAACGATAGTGATACAAAGCATATGATTCAGAATATAAAAAATACATTCATCCAAAAATTTAGTACGGAGCCATTTATGGTAAAGTCTCCCGGAAGGGTTAACCTGATTGGCGAACATACCGATTATAACAATGGATTTGTATTACCTGCGGCAGTCAACAAGGCCATCTATTTTGCCGTTGGTCCCAATGAATTGAATCGGTTCCGGTTTTATGCCATCGATTTGGATGAGAGCTTCGAAACCGCTCTTGATCAAATCGAAATCTGCTCAGTTCATTGGGCCAATTACTTGTTGGGTGTGATCGCTCAATTTATAACGGAGGGAAAATTCGTTTCTGGTTTTGATTGTGTTTTTGGTGGCGATGTACCTTTGGGTGCCGGTATGTCGTCAAGTGCCGCCATCGAATGTGGGATGGCCTTTGCCATCAACCACCTTCAACAATTCGAATACAGCAGGTTGCAATTGGCAAAATTTGCCCAAAAAGCAGAACACGAATATGCTGGAGTTCAGTGCGGTATCATGGATCAGTTTGCCTCTTTGCATGGAAAAATCAACCAGGTCATCAAACTCGATTGCCGCAGCCTGGAATATGAGCTTTTTCCCTTCGACATGACTGATTACCAGTTAGCATTGGTTAATACAGGGGTGAAACACGCGCTGGCTTCCTCTGAATATAATATCCGCCGACAGGAATGTGAAGCCGGGGTTGGTTTAATGCAAAAATATTTTCCGGAAGTCATCTCGTTGCGTGATGCGAACATGGAAATGATCGGGGAACACCAATCAGAATTTCCTATGAATGTGTATAAGCGCTGTAGCTACATCATTGAAGAAAACCAACGCGTCGATCTGGCTTGTACCGCCTTGCAAAACAGCGATTTTGAATCATTTGGACAATTGATGTACCAATCGCATGAAGGCCTTAAAAATAAATTTGAAGTCAGTTGTCCCGAGTTGAATCAACTGGTAGATATAGCTTCCGGTATTGAAGGTGTTATTGGTGCGCGCATGATGGGCGGTGGTTTTGGTGGCTGCACCATCAACCTGATGGAAAAAAACGCCGTGCCATTCTTTCAAAAAACCATCAATCAACTATATCAAGCGCCAGATGGCAACACGCCTCAAATAATAGAAGTTGTGATAGAGGATGGAACGCGGATATTATCCCCTACAGGAATTTGATTTTTTTAATATCTTTAGCCGGAGAATTTTGAAGCAATTGAACTTAAAATAACAACAAGATGAATGAAAGTTTTGCCCTACTCGATTACCTGATTTTTGGAGCCTATGCCGTAGTAATAATTTCTGTCGGCCTCTATGTTTCCCGAACGAAAAAAGGAGAAGAAAAAACAGCTGAAGATTATTTTTTAGCCGGGAAGACACTTCCCTGGTGGGCCATCGGTGCTTCACTGATTGCAGCCAACATTTCGGCCGAGCAATTTATCGGCATGTCGGGATCGGGAATGGCGGCAGGTCTGGCGATTGCTTCCTATGAGTGGATGGCAGCCATCACACTCATCATTGTTGGTAAATACTTTCTTCCTATTTTCATTAAACAAGGCCTGTATACCATTCCGGAATTTGTTGAAAAACGATTCAACACCTCTTTAAAAACTATACTGGCGGTCTTCTGGATTGGATTGTTCGTATTTGTAAACCTGACATCGGTACTTTATTTAGGTGCCAAAGCCCTGGATACTGTAATGGGCGTTGGAAACGGCGAAACCATTATTCCGTTTATGATCGGGCTGGCACTTTTTGCTGCAGCCTATTCCGTTTGGGGTGGATTGTCGGCAGTGGCATGGACGGACGTTATACAGGTGGCCTTATTGGTTATCGGAGGGCTGATTACGACTTTCATTGCGCTGGATCATGTAACACCCGATGGTGGTGCTATCAGGGGTTTGTCTCATATTTATGACGTTGCCGGTGACAAGTTTCATATGATTCTGAAAAAAGACAATCCTGAATTTGCTAATTTACCCGGAATCGCCGTACTCATTGGTGGTATGTGGGTGGCCAATCTATATTACTGGGGTTTTAATCAGTATATTATTCAACGGGCACTGGCTGCCAAATCGCTCAAGGAAGCGCAGAAGGGAATCGCCTTTGCCGGATTTCTAAAACTGATTGTTCCGTTAATTGTGGTTATTCCGGGAATTATTGCCTACGTGATGTACACCCAGCCTGCCGGAACAACAGCGATTGACGGGGTTGCAGATGTGTTTGGTAAAACAGGCGTTGGTATTGATGTTGACAGGGCCTATCCCTGGCTTATCAGCACTTTTATTCCGGTTGGATTGAAGGGATTGGTCGTGGCCGCCCTTGCGGCTGCCATTGTTTCTTCATTGGCCTCTATGCTCAATTCCACAGCTACCATTTTCACGATGGATATTTACAAACCTTATATCAATAAAAATGCCGGTAACAGGCAATTGGTCACAACAGGAAGAATTACTGTGCTTGTGGCGCTTGTTCTTGCTACCTCAGTAGCCAATTCATTGGGTTCCATTCCACAGATGTTTCAATATATACAGGAATATACCGGGCTGGTAAGTCCAGGAATACTGGCTGTATTTTTGATGGGTTTATTTTGGAAAAAGACCAATGTCAAGGGGGCTATCATGGGTGTCATGGCTTCCATTCCTGTGGCATTGGCATTAAAATTCCTGCCTGTCGAAATGCCATTTCTTGATCAGATGTTTTATACCTTGCTCATTACCATGGTCATCATCGTAGGGATTTCCCTTTCCACTGGTAAAGGTGACGATAACCCCAAAGCCATTCCACTGTTAAGAGAAACTTTTGTAACGGGTAAGGCTTTCAATATCAGCGCTTATATCATGATGATTATATTGGTGGTATTGTATACGGTTTTCTGGTAAAGTCCCCGGAGTTTCATTTCCTGAACATGACAATTGCTTACCGGGAAGAATCCAAGTAATTCCATTACAATGAAGAACAAAATCTATCAACTAACCAACAAAAATGGATTGGTAGTTGAATTTATCTCTTTAGGCGGAAGGCTCATTTCGTTGAAGATTCCTGAAAATAACAGATTTGTGGATGTATTGATGGGATATGATACAGCAGAAGGATGTGCCACAGGTGATGCTTATATGGGAGCAATATGTGGCCGGTTTGCCAACCGCATCGCCCACGGAAGGTTCCCCTTAGATGGAAAATGGATTCAACTGGATCAAAACAACGGAACCAACCATTTGCATGGCGGAAGCAATGGATTTCATAAAAAAAATTGGGAGGTTAAAGGTATAAACTTAAAAGGATATGCGACTGCCTATCAACTTTCCATACTAAGTGAGGATGGTGATGAACACTACCCGGGCAACCTGGATGCAGAGGTGATATATGCCTTAAACGATGAAAATGAATTGCTGATAGAGTTCAAGGCCGTCAGTGATAAAAAAACAATTATTAACCTCACCAGTCATCCGTATTTTAATTTAAAGGGAGTTGGAGGTGGCACTGTTCTCGATCATCTGTTGGAAATCAATGCAAGGTTCTTCACCCCTATTGATCCTGTTTCGATACCAACAGGCGAATTGAAAGCTGTTTCGGGGACAGCCATGGATTTTACAATACCCACCGTTTTAAGCGGACCGATGAATTCTGAAGATCAACAGGTCAACTTAGTAGGAGGTCTCGACCACAATTGGGTACTCAATAAAAAAGAGGGGGATTTGGCATTGGCAGCAACTATCACGGAACCCGTCTCCGGCAGGTCAGTTGAAGTATTTACCACCCAACCCGGGCTTCAGGTATATACCGCCATGCATTTCGATGGTACTTCAATTGGCAGGGGTGGACATCCTATCTTACCCTTTTCATGCATTGCTTTAGAAGCCCAAAATTTTCCGGATGCGCCAAATAAGATTCATTTTCCATCAGCAGTACTCGAGGCAGGGGAAATTTACAATGAAAAAGTTGTGTATCGGTTTTCTACCAGATAGTAACCTGTCTTTGCTTAATGCCAATAGCACACAATTAATAGGACGATCAGAAACGGCTTATTATAAATTGTTGAGACGATCCCAAATTTATTTACTCAAGTATACACCCACCGGTAAAATCTTCCGCGCTAAATGTCTCGGTCATCTCTCCGCTAATCCGTTCAGATGTCACTCTTATTTTTAGGCTATGGGTGCCTGACCTTTTTGGTGAACAATATTCAAACAGATAATAACTCTTGGCTTCATCTTTCACAAATTGGGCGATTGCAACAAACTTGGGGATCAGATCACTTAGATTTTCTGCAAATTCAAACCCGTTTTTACCAAACTTCTCCAGCGTCTTTTTGTCGATCTCCCCACCCAATCCTATGGTATACAGCGCAATGGAAGGGTTTCTTTTATTGATCACATCAGTCACCTGATTGCTGGTATACCACCCCGCCTGATCCGACCCATCGGTAAAGGTGATCAATGCCCCGGCAGAAATGATGCCGGCTTCAGCGAAAAGGGTTACCCTGTTGTCAATATTGCCAATTCCCTGAATGATACCTCCGTAAAGATTGGTCGAGTTATCAGATGAAATATTTTGGTCGATTTGGTTAATGCTGCTGATGAGATTCGATTTTAAAAAAGTATAATCAACCAGGTCATGGATATTTTTTTCACCATCAAACCATTTCACGGCCATTAATATTTCCTGATAATCGGAACTTCCTTCGTTGGGCATCACCGAATTGATAAAACTAATGCTGGCCTGTTTTAACGAGTTCAGGCTGCTATCGAGCACACTTCCACTTAAATCCAACATCAGGAGCAAATTAAATTTAAACTTTTCCGGTTTGTCCTGAATCTTACGGGCGGCTTCGAATTCGGAAATGAGTTTCCCGTCTTCATAAATCTCAAAGTTGGATTCTACCAATCCGGGAAGCGGATAATTGATCGCATCATTTACCTTAAAAATAATGGAAACGTTGGCAGGTGCCTCTACCATCTTGTCGATATAAGTAAGTTTTAAATGCTTCTGATCAGAATCTTTCTTACATGAATGAACAGAAAACGCGATGGTGAGTATGAGTAATACCTTCAAATATTTCATGGCTATTTTGAATAAAGTTAATATTAATTGGCATCTTGGCAAAGATGTAAAAAAACAAGGGAATCAACAAATTTAAAACGAGATAGTAAGCTAATTATTTTCACGTAAATTAAATTTTCTCCAGTCAATATCATTTTTCGCTGGCGACCCAAACCCAATATTTAACGACAAGAGCGAGACGAGGGTGTTATCAGGATTCAGGACGGGTTCAAACCGGTTGCCCAGGCTATAGCTTAGCACGACCTGTTCGGTTAGGTTGTAACTAAATGAAGCAATATACTGAAAATCAGAGTTCTGTTCCTTTCTGAACAGCTCGTTTCCCTCCGCATCCGTTCCCGCCGGGAGTTCCGAATGGCTGTTTCGTCCAACCATTTCAAAGCTCAATGTAAATTTCCTGAACTCACCTGCCACCGACAATCCAAAGTCCAAATTATTTTCATAGGTTTTGATGTCTGGAAAATAGGCGTTATAGTAGTCCGCATTGTACCATTCATAACGCAATACACCCAATACTTTTAGAAATCTAAACTTGTCTTTAAAACGGTAGGCAGGTGTGATCCAGAACGATTGCCGGGCAATATAGGACGATTCAAACTTATTTGCTGGAAAATTAAGCACTCCTGCGAAGGCCACATCCAGACTAAAACCGTAACGCTCGCGAATGTAGGTTTTGAATTCATTGAATACGATTTCCGCGGATAGTTTTTGGTCAATTAATGAATACAGACTATCCAGAAAAGGATCAGGTGCAGCCGTATCGAGCGGGGGAATCAAGATGGATTTTGCAACAATGTCTTCCATAAATTCCTTCGCTTCCTTCAAACTGCCAATCTTACCTGATTCATAAACCGCGTTTACAATCGTCGCACCAATGGCCGCCATCAACTCTTTTTGATTGGTGATTTCCTTGTTTGCGATAAGATATTCTGCAATGCTTACGATCTTGGCTTTCACTTTTTGATCCGTGCTTAATTGGTCGGTAAATCGTTCAACTTCTTCCCTGTCTTTTTGATTACCAAAATAAAAGGTTGTCCTGTACCCAAAAGCCAGCGCATTGGACTGGGTACTGTCGCCCAATTGAAAGTGCTGCGTTGAGGCCAGTGAAAAGGAGGAGTTCCTGATGACCTGGTCAATTGAACTTTTCGGATATAAATATTCATCAACACTAAGTGAGTGGTTTTGAGTCCAGTAAGGTGTGAATTCCAGGGCAAAATCATTTGGAACAATTAAACCACTGTTGTTGTTGATGAAATTTGAAAAGAGTGCTGTTTCCAGTGCCTGATACGATTTGGGTGCTAGCACGGTAGTAGGTTGTAATCCCAAAATACCCGAAGCAGGTGAAGAGGGAGGTTGTAGTTTGCTGAGTTTCTCCTGTGCAGTTAACCAGGTTGGCAACATAACCAGGACGATCCATGCTATGCTGAGTTTCATGGTGCCGGAAATTTGATGAATAAAATGATGGTGGCTCTGTCAGCTTCTGATTTCAGGTTAACATGTTCTTTAATTAATTGCCCGTTGAATCGGTATTCTATCCTTATTTCGTCTTCCTCAGGAATCAAATTTGCAACTTCTGTCGATACGGTGGTTGTGTCGCCCCGGAGGTTGCTTCCTTTTCCAATGTTTTGTGTCCCGGAGTCTTCAATCTCAGAATCATTTGATCCGGGGATATTGATTGCGGTATGTCCCTTATCGCCATCCGATTTGAATTCAACTGAGAGTAGTACCTCAGTTTCATCAGCCACTACGAAGGACAAATTCCTGTAACGATAAATTTTATGCATCATCTAAATATATTATTTCCGGTTATGATTACAAAACTTAACTTAAACCATTGGCGTTCTATTCTCTCGATTTAGAAAGCTTCGTCAAATGGTGAATGGTGCTTCCTGTCAGGCCTGAGAACAACATACTTTCCTTGATATTTGGAAGGGCGAGCAAACTGATTTCCGGTAATTTGGCAAGAGTGGGTCGTTTCAATACGATTGGATTAACTCCAAATTTGATATCCAGTGAATATTCTTCGGTTGATGTCGCCAACTCACCCCCAATATTTAAGCCGTAAGCACCACCTTTTGCACCCGCTTTAAATTTGTTGTACTTTTTTCGCACGATGTTTTTTTGCACAAATCCAGATATCGCGAATAAATAACAGACTTCGGAATCATTCATTAATTCCTGATTGTCAGCTTTCCATTGACGCACATTTGACGACCAATCGGGATCGTGTTGGTTGATAACGCCCGCTGCCTGGTCGAAAATCATGAGCGAGAAGAAATTTTCCGATGACAGCTCTGCACTTAAATAACTTAGAAACGAAACGTTCGCCGCCAGTTTCTGATCCACTACAATAGAGCTCCTAAGCAAGGGAGAGGTAAGTTTTGAAAGTTCATCCACTTTTCGGGGTATGGGAA
Source organism: Bacteroidetes bacterium HGW-Bacteroidetes-16 (assembly GCA_002840975.1). Classification (GTDB taxonomy): domain Bacteria; phylum Bacteroidota; class Bacteroidia; order Bacteroidales; family F082; genus UBA6244. The sequence goes on along the minus strand of PHDN01000001.1, from coordinate 102,505 downwards.
AGGGAGTGAACTCAAACTGATAGTTTGGATCATTCAGATTTACTGGACAATGACCGTTGATTTTTCTTATTTGCAGTACCATGCCCAAAAGCGCGTAAGGATTCGCTATGTAGGGATCAGCGTCAATGTAGGCTGTATGACTCCTCAGGTTCAGTTTTGTAATCGCTTCTTCCTGGTCTGCAACATTTGTTTGTTGAGCAACATTATTGTTCATTACATCATTAATATGCTCTGTTGAATTATTTCCTGCCATTTTTCTTATAGTTTAATTGATTAAGAATCTGATGCATTTACTCCTTTAATTTTTTATCATCTGTTAACAATTCGTTTTTATCCATATCGGCAATCACAATATCGATGAATTTTCGTGCCATGATACCCTTCACTTTCTTTTTTGCAAACCACAGCAGCAATCCGGTGAGAGGTCGGTACAGGGTTGTATTCAGTAGTTTTTGGTGCCATGGTTTTTTACGAAGGCGTTTTACGATATCGTTTTCATTTTTCTCCCTTTCGGGAGCTTCTCCGTTGGTGATATTTGATACGAGTGAGGATATTCTTTTCTCCAAATCATCTTGCAGGCCCAATAAATAGCTTAGTTTAATTTCAGGGAACTTAAAATTGACTTCTTCAAAATCTTCAACGTAAATAATTGAATACTTGCCGGTTATTTCATCATGTTTTACCCTTATATCGGGCAGTAACGGGAAATAGTCTCTTTGGTTTACCGTCACTTTGTAACGATTTTCCAAACCTTTGTAACCGTAAGCCAATATGGGATTATCGGCATCCACCGGCGCACTAAAGTGTTTTCTAAGAAATTGCTGGCAATTCCTGCGACCGAGCAGGAAATCATGCTCCCTGAATTGTTTGTTGAAAAACCCGCCAAACCCTCCTAACGAGCCACAGGCAATATAATTTTCAATTTTCGGATCGGCTCCTGAACGCGAAGGGATGATGAGGAATTTGGTGTAATCTTCATCGCCATAGGCCGATTTCAGCACCTCTTCTTTCATTCTCAACTCGCCCAGCATCGCGGATAAGATTTGTGAAATGATAAACTTAAAAGCCCTCAATGGAAGATAATTGGTATCAGGCAAATCGCTGTGGTTTGGAAAAGGATCGATCATTAAAACTACTGATTCAAAATCAGAGGCTTTCGTTTTACGTTCACCCGGAAGAACGCCCATCCGCTCATCCAACAGCTCCTGGGTAAGCTCAAAAGGATCGTTGTTGATGGTTCCCCCGTCTACATTCAGGGTCAGGAATTCATCAATGGGATTCACCGTGTGTAAATCGGGCCGGTTTCCCAGGTTCAGGTATTTATTTTCTTTGATGTACTTCCCGAGTCGTTTGATGATACGTGGCTCAAGACCAATGGGGAAACCTCCTGTAGCCATGGCCGATTGAATGAGCAGCTCTTTGTTCAACCCATCAGCATCATAAAAGTTCAGTGGAATTCTACCATCCTTTTTATACTCACTTTCGATACCTAACTTAAAATGGGCAATATCAAAATGCCTTTTCATGCGGTGTACACGCGTGTAGGAAGAGCTCCCAAAAGCCACTTCAAAAGGAATTCCCCTCAGATTGGTTAGTGTGGCAAATACCTCCAAATCATTGGCAAAATAGGGTCGATATACCGCATTGTCTTTAATTATGCTGTTGATATGCCTTTCGGCGACGGTTTTAATAAAACTTGAATTAAACACTGATCTGACCTCCATATCCGGATTTCCCTGTCGATCGTTTTCAATATCTTCTGTTGACAACATCTGGCTCATCATGTCGCGGTGATTTTCTTCGGTCAGGTTTACCCACGAATGATACAAGGGATTTTTAGCCAACTTTTCCGTGTTGTTCTCCACATCTGCGATACTAACATGATCGAAATTTGTGTGAATTGCAGCGGCTGTGAGGGCTGCCGTCATTCCTCCGGCTGATGCTCCACTGAGAATGTCAATCACAATCTCGTGTTTGGGAATTCCCGATAGTTTGCCTTCTTGTTGCAGGTCCTTTGCTCTTTGCCAGTTTTCGAGTGCTTCGAGCAGGTAGTCCATAACACCTGCGGTATAAGCACCTGCCGATATGGCTCCTGCCATACTGATGCCAAGATGAATTGTTTTTTTGTCCATGATAACCGGTTTATTTGTTTAGTCCAACGCTTGAGATAACCTATTTGCACTGCTTTATTGCAATGCTCCAGGGTGCTTCTGCCATTTTAATGTTATGTAATCAGGTGCCTGGTTATTCGGTAAATAAAATTTAACGATCGAAAAATACATAATTAATTGATTGAAAGTGTAAATACCTGATATTAAATTTTTAGAGGAGCGGATTGATGTTTCGTTGCAATTAACCGGATATTTATTTTGAATCAAACACGGTTATTGAAATTTAGCCCTTTCCGTTTTATTAAAACCGCTTACATTCGCAGTGCATTTGATTACACATCATGATACAAATATCCAACCTTACAAAAAACTTCGGTCGAAACACCGTTTTGGAACAGATTAACCTGACAGTTGAAAAAGGACAGGTATATTCACTGCTTGGAAAGAACGGGGCAGGTAAAACAACCCTGATCAACCTCATGCTCGACTTACTGAAACCTGATAGCGGAACCGTACAATTGCTTGGCAAGGAAAGCAGCCAGCTTAATCCTTCCGACAAATTGAAGATGGGTATTGTTGGTGAAGATATGGCACTCATTGAAGAGTTTACGGGGTTTGAATATTTGATCTTTATCGGAAAAATCTACCAGATTCCGACTGCCACTCTCAAAAAACGAATTGCTGACTTGTTTCTGTATTTCTTTGAAGATGAAAAAGATTTACGGAAATTAATCTCCAAATATTCCACCGGCATGAAAAAGAAACTGGCTTTTTGTGGCGCCATCCTCCACACACCAGATTTACTCATCCTCGATGAACCCTTTTCAGGGCTTGACCCATTGGTAGCCAGTCAAATGGTTCTTTTTTTAAAGAAATACCACAACCAAAACCGCACCATTTTCATCTCCTCGCATGATCTGTCGTATGTGGAAAAAGTAAGTACACACATTGGTGTACTTGACCAAACCAGGCTTGTTTATAACGCTACTTTACAGGAGTTTACCTCCGATGGCGCCAGGGAGCTGGATGCCGCTTTGCTGAAAATACTTAAGCCAAACGAAAACGAACTGGAAAAAATAGACTGGCTATGATGGGATATTTTCTGTTTCTAAAGGTTAAATCAAGTATCCTGGATTTAAAGAATCCATTGAAATTGTTTCTGTTTTTAATGCTAACGTTAACCGCCGTACTCTATGGTTGGTTATTTGGGCTCTTTTCACAACAGGTATTGATGGGCGATGTAGGCGAATTGACCATTAACCTGTTGTTTAACTACATCTTGTTGTTTATTTTTATCATCACCCTCCTGAGGATGATTTTTCCAACTTATAAACCACAACAGGCTTTATTTCCGCTCTCCTATCCTCTATCCAGGTGGCATGGTTACCTTTTTTCTGTTATCAATGGTTTTTTTACAGCATATTTCTTTTATTTAGTGTTGTTTTTGGTGAGTGGCTCAGTGTTTCTCGGAGAATACAACATAGTCTTCCTTGTGTCAGGATTGCTTGTGCTGGTATCTTCGCACCTTTTCAGGCGGCTGATACAATATTTTATTGATTTTAGGTTAAAGAAAAAAGCTTTTTTGGTGCTTGCCGCGGTTGCAATCCTGGTAATCTGGCTGTATTTTCTATCATTCACCCTGGTTGATTTTGGAAGTTGGCCAGGAATTTTAATTGTCGCGTTGTTGCTTGCATCAGGTTATGTTATCGATATCAATCAGTTTGAACCAAAAAGACGCGAAACTGCCGGAGATAATAGAAAAAGCAGCCGGGTGTATTTAAAACTCATCACAAACAATCCCAAGGTTCGGATACCACTTCTTGTGGCAATGGTATTGAAAATCATTTTTTTTGGAATCGATTTATTCTTAATGAAAACAAAGGCCGAACACCTGATGAATGGGGAGTTATTCTATTGGATTGTTGCTTCCCCGATGATCATCTTTACCTACGTTTATAACAACACCTGGGGTTTCTGGAAAGCCATTTGGATGAATATGGAAGTTCGTACGGGCGATGCTAAACAATTGCTCTGGCAGCACTTCAGGTTGTTGTCCCTTGCTTTAATGGTCGACCTGTGCATTTCACTGCCATTGCTCTATATTTCCTGGGGCGAGGCTGGTTTTATTCTAACATTTTATTTCACATCCGCCTTTTTTTTAATCGCCATGTCATTTGTCTGGTCGATTTTTACCCCCCGGCAAATAAACGCTACTTTTCAAATGAAAGGAAGCACTTCCCCGGTCAGCGTTCTTGTATCAATGGCAGGAGTGCTGTTGCTTACCACCTTAAGAGTTAATAATTGGTTTTATTTAATCGTGCCTTTGTATGTTATTTTTGGTGGCATGGCCATTTGGATCGCTTTAAATTATTATGAAGATGGTAAGGTTATTTTGATGAGGAAACTCAGGAAGGCTACCTAAATTCTTTTTTCACAATCAGAATTTGAGGCTTAAAGTGTTGTATCTTTGTACCCTTATTGGAAAGGATCGTAAAGTCACTCATTTTCCGATATAAACAGTTGATAATATGACAAAAGCACATTCGTTTCACATACCGGTTATGGGAATTGGGTTTACTATTGACACCCCGTTGAAGGTTTCTCAATACGGAATCGACTCTGTTATTTCCCTGGTTGATGATATGCTTCTTGAGAAATTGAGAAAAATGTACTGTGAAAAATTTGAAATCCCCTATCAGGAAATAACTGAGAAAATAGATGATTTCAGAGCCAAAAGAATTACCTCTTATCTCAATTTGATTAACGATCAGGCAGAAAAGAAGTTTGAAGAATTGAAAAATTCCGCTATCGGGAAAGGAAACGAAATAAAGGAATTCTTCAATATGTTGCCCGATACTTCGACTTTAAAGCAAGAATTTAAAAGCTTAACAGAAAAATATTTCAATTTAGGTGAGATCAAAACCTGGCTCAACGACAACCTTTCCAGGGGAAGTATTGACGTGAATATCATGACCAAAATTGACAAGGACAATTATGTAAAAGGTGAGAAATTACCCATTGAATATAATGATGCTCATGCCGCCCTCAGGGGTTTTGCCAATAGCGATCTGAGCTCTTCCATTGTGCTGTCGGCGGGAATGAACCCCAGGTTGTACAGTTACCTGGAGAAATTCGAAGATTTTTATCCCGATACAAACGGAACAATAAAAAAGAAGATTGTATTAAAGGTGAGCGATTACCGGTCGGCTTTGATTCAGGGTAAGTTCCTGGCTAAGAAAGGCATCTGGGTCTCTGAGTTCAGGATTGAATCAGGTTTAAACTGTGGCGGACATGCTTTTGCAACCGATGGTTTCTTGATGGGACCTATTTTGGCTGAATTTAAAGAGCATAGAAAAGAATTAACACAAAATAACTTTGATATTTTGGTGCAGGCGTTGGCAAGCAAGAACAGACCCATACCTGCGGCTGTATTGCCAATAAAAATTACCGCCCAGGGAGGTGTTGGTACTGCCGAAGAGCATCAATTTTTAATGAATCATTATGAGGTGGATTCAGTAGGTTGGGGAACTCCCTTTTTACTTGTTCCTGAGGTAACCTCCGTTGATGATGCTACCATCAGCAAATTGATCGATGCACAGGAATGTGATCTTTACTTAAGTAATATTTCCCCCTTAGGCGTTCCTTTTAATAGCCTGCGAGGCAATACCAAAGACATAGAAAAGCTGACATTGGTGAAGAATGGGAAACCTGGTAGTATTTGTCCTAAAAAATATGTGGCTCTCAACAATGAGTACACCGAAAAAAGTATCTGTACCGCATCCCGTCAATACCAACGTGCGAAAATAAAAGACCTTGAAGAGGAAGCCCTCCCTCCCGAGCAATATAGGGAAAAGTTTAACCGCATCGTGGAAAAATCATGTATTTGTGTCGGGCTGGGAACTTCAGCTTTGTTGGTTAATCATTTGGACACCAAAGTGGAAGGAGTTGGGGTTTCTGTTTGCCCGGGTCCAAACATGGCCTATTTTTCCAAAATCATGAGCCTTAAAGAGATGACAGACCATATTTATGGAAGAGCAAACGTGATATCGCGCACCGATCGTCCCAACATGTTTATGAAAGAACTAGACCTGTACCTTGATTACCTTAAAAATAAATTGGAAGAAGCCAAGGTCTCGATGACTAAAAAACAAGAACAGTATTTCGCTGCTTTTGAACAAAATCTTCAGGATGGAATCAACTATTACAACCAGCTATTTGCTGATTTAAAGTACAAATTTGAAGACACCAAATCAAATATTCTTCACGATTTAGATCTTCATAACAAGGCTCTGCACCTGTTGAAGATCAAAAGAGAGGTTATAAAACAGTATATCATTCCTTTAAACACCGGCATGGAGCGCCAAAAATGCATGGTACTTTAAGTCCTGATCAGATTAACATTGTATTTTACCATTCATTCCAATAGTAAAAGGTTACCTTTGTTGGCACTGAATTTCTATTATGGAAGCACCTGTATTAAAATATTTTCCAGTCCCTTCGTTTTTGATTTCGAAAAAATCCAGTGAAATCATACAACTTAATGATAAGGCAGCTGATCTTACCGGATTAGAAGATGGAAGCTTATCAGGAATAAAAATAACCAACTTTTTAAAAACCAAATTTCTAAAGACTGGTGAATATAGCAATATTGATTTCAGACTCAATGACCGAAAAACACTGAGTGTTCATCTGGTGGTGCAGTCGTTAACTGAAAACCGCCAGAATTATTTGATCGTCTCCTTTTGGGAAGAGCCGAATAATGAACTGGAAAAAGCAAGGCAAGCCATCATTGAAAGTGAGGAGCTATACCGGAAATTATTCAATTCATCCAAGGATGCCATCATGACCCTGGAACCACCCAGCTGGAAATTTACATCGGGCAATCTGGCTATTTTTGAACTCTTTAAGGTGAAGAACCTAAGAGATTTTCTCTCCCTAAAACCCTGGGAAATTTCTCCAAAAAAACAACCTGACGGAAGTGTTTCTATTGAGAAAGCCAAAGAGATGATTCAAATGGCCATGAATCACGGTTCTCATTACTTTGAATGGGTGCACCAAAGAAAAAACGGAGAACCCTTTTATGCAACGGTACTACTTACACGTGTCGATCTGGCCAATAGGTCCTTCCTTCAGGCTACAGTGAGAGATGTTTCTGAGCAAAAGAAATCCGAGGAGCAATTAAGAGAAAATGAATTAAAATACAGAACACTGGTTGAAGCCTCCAAGGACAGTATTTTTATCATTCAAGACGGCCTTATTCGATTTGTTAACAGCGAATTGAAAAAACTGTCGGGGTACACCACAGAAGAAATTGTCGGTAAGCCTTTTACTGATTTTATTGCGCCTAACGATGCTGAAAAGGTGAAATCTTATTATCAGAACAGGAAAAGTGATAAGGAGGTGCCAACAAAGTATGAAATGGTTGTCCGCTTAAAATCGGGAAAGTTTATTCCTGTCGAAATTACCGTTGCGTTCATTGATTTTCTGGGCAAACACTCCGAGATGGTGGTCATAAAGAATGTAACAGAACGCAGAAAACGCGAGGCTATCCAACGTATTCTGTTCGAAATAACAAGAATCTCGTTCCACGACATCGGGTTGAAAGAGTATTTAGCAAAGATTCATGTGCTATTCAGCCAACTCATCAGTGCCGAAAATTTTTATATTGCCTTATACGATAAAGTCAGCAATCTTTACACCTTCCCCTATTTCGTGGATGAATTCGATCACTTCGAGAGCGACCAAATGCTTTCATTAGAAGGTACTTTAACCGATTTCGTTCGAAAAACTGGAAAAGGCAGACTGATTACTGAAGAAACCGAAAAACAACTCTTTACAGAATCTGGTTTTAAGTTGATTGGAGAATATTCCCCGGTTTGGGTAGGCGCTCCACTCATCGATTCTTCGACCAATGAAGTGATCGGCGTTATTGTCGTTCAGGACTACAAAAATAAAGAAGCCTATTCTTCTGACGACTTATTGACACTTGAAATTGTAGCCAGTAGCATTGGTTTGTTTATCGAACGTGTCAGAAGTAATCAAGACTTAAAACTCGCCAAAGAAAAAGCCATCGAAAGCGACCGGCTTAAATCTGCCTTTCTTGCCAATATGAGCCATGAAATCAGAACTCCGATGAATGGTATCCTGGGATTTGCAGAGTTGCTAAAAGAACCCAGGCTCACCGGTGAAGAACAACAGGAGTATATTGAAATTATTGAAAAAAGCGGTCACCGGATGCTCAATATAATCAACGATATCATAAGCATTTCAAAAGTAGAATCAGGACTTATGGAAGTGAATATATCGGCAACCAATGTGAACGAACAGATGAAATATATTTACACCTTTTTCCGTCTCGAAACGGAAAAAAAAGGTGTTAGTCTGTTGTTAAAAAATAATTTAAGTGACGCGGAAGCGATCATACAAACCGACCGTGAAAAAATATATGCCATTTTAACCAACCTGGTAAAAAATGCCATCAAGTTTACCACCCAGGGTACAATAGAATTGGGATGTAAAATGGTATCTGCATCGATGATTCATGAATCATCGATACAGTTTTATGTAAAAGATACAGGAACGGGAATTCATCGTGACAAGCAGACAATTGTTTTTGAACGTTTCAGACAAGGCAGCGAATCGCTGGATCGCAATTATGAAGGTGCAGGATTGGGTTTATCCATTTCAAAAGCCTATGTAGAATTGTTGGGAGGGAAATTATGGGTCGAGAGCCAGGAAAACGTGGGATCCACCTTTTTCTTTACAATTCCTTTTCTGGTTGAAGCACCGGAGAAAATAAACAACAGGAAGTTGCAGGTTACCGGATTTCCTCCTGTTAAGCTTAAAAAACTGAAAATCCTGATTGCCGAGGACGATCCTACATCAGAAGTATTTATAACGCTTGTGTTAAAAAGCATGAGTAAGGAAATGATCATAGCCAGAACGGGAACTGAAGCCGTGAAAGCATGCCAACATCATCCTGATATCGACTTGGTGATGATGGACATCAAAATGCCGGAAATGGACGGATATGAGGCTGCCAGACAAATCAGGCAATTCAATAAGGAAATCATTATCATTGCCCAAACCGCTTACGCATTGGTGGGTGATGGTGAAAAAGCAATAGCCGCAGGGTGTAATGATTATATTGCCAAACCAATTAATCGGGACCACTTAATCAACATGATTAAAAATCATTTTAAAAATTAGCTGCATTTTTAGTTGAAAAACATCGATTATTCACTATCTTTGTCCTGCTTAAAATAATCCCAAATCCGGAAACATGGTCATGCTAATGGAATAACATGTAATTAAAGCATGTTCCGATAAATTGTAGTTTTAAAATCGTTGCGAGATGAAACCGCTCAATAACCCACCAAACGATCTACCAAAAATTCGTAAAAAAGCCGAAGAAATTGTAAAAAAACTCTCCTCTACCAAGAATGCATTGCGATCTTGGATGCCTGAGGCTGATGCTTTGAAATTAATCCATGAGCTACAGGTGCATCAGATAGAGCTTCAGTTACAGAACGAAGAACTGATGCTTGCAAATGAGCAAATAGAAAAGTTCAACGCCGAAAGGGATAAGCTCCTCTCCATCCTCACCCACGACATGAAAAGTCCCTTGAACTCTATTGTTGGCTATGGCGAACTGCTCGTTAAGCAAGCCAGGGAAAAAGATTTTGAGGGCATGGAGAAAAATGCTGAATTGGTACTTCAATTTTCCCTTCGGGCGCTTGAACTGCTTGATAACCTGTCACAGTTAAATGTTAAGTAAGTAGTTGTCCGAAAAAACCATGGACGGTTTAAGTTCGAATACAATCCGGCAGGCATTGATCATCCAGTTAACCATCGCACAGCAGAGAAATGAGTCTGTACATTCTATTTTACTCTTCCTCTGAACCCAAAATAACCTGTATGGCTTCCAGATCACTACGGTTTGACCACCAAAGATAAAAAACACGCTGCCAATGTGTTACTCTTTTTCTGATTGTCAGGTTCAATTTAATCATTATATTTGTGGAGTTTAGTTACATAGGTCTTCGATTATCGCAGCTTATCGAAGCAATTGGATGTGATTAAAGCACCTGGCGGAGAAGAGGAAGATAATAGATTCGATCCATGAAAAAGACAACTAACTTTGATAGCGAGGCATCCATGTTTCGCCAAAAGGCAGAGAAACTTTTGAAAATCAGTCAAATAAAAGTGCCAAAGAACATTTCTGATTCCGAGGCTCAAGGTCTTTTTAGCGAACTGAAATTAAAGCAATTGGAACTCGAACTAATGCATGCGGAGCTTAAACACACCGAAACCACCTTGCAAACAAATCAGAAATCCCTTCAGGAAAAAGCGGATGATCTTACATTACTCGCCAATACCTCATTTACCCTGTTGAATATTAACACAATTGACGAGATTTATCATTTCCTGGGCACTCAATTATTAAAGCAATCCGGAGCCGATTACCTGTTGATTTCTGAATACAAAGAAAAAAGCAGATCGACTGCACCAAAACTTTGGTACGGTCTCGGTTCATTTATCGGTAAAATAGTGTCACTACTTGGAAAGGACATCAGTCAAATTCAAATCCCGGTTGAGGATATTATAGTGCAGATGGATTTAGAATTAAGAAAAAAAATCTATCTTCTGACGGGGGGATTGTACGAATTAGCGATTCAAAAAGTACCAAAAACAATTTGCCGGGCTATTGAAAAAATCCTGGGCATCCACGAGATCTATTCAATAGGGTTTATTTGGGAAGGCCATTATTTTGGAGGTGCCAGTTTTGGTTATAAAAGGGGAAATCAGATTAAAAAATGCGTTTTGATTGAAGCAATTGCTAACCAGGCATCACTTTCGTTAAGCAGAAAATTCACTGAAAAATCGCTAATGGAAAGTGAAAAAAAATACCGGGGCATTTTTCAGAATATCCAGGATGTTTATTATGAAACCGATGTAGATGGGAGTATTCTGGAAGTGAGCCCTTCAATTGAACGCTTAAGCAATGGACAGTATACCAGGGAAGATTTAATAGGCAAGCCCATTTATGATTATTACAAAGATCGGGATGCCAGGGCCAAACTGATCCAGGAATTAAAAAAGAGCCAACGTGTAATTGATTATGAAATTGAGTTGATTAACAAAGACGCTTCTTTGATAAATTGCTCCATTTCAGCCGAGTTGATATTAGACGCTGGTGGTAAACCTGAAAAAATAATTGGAACCTTCCACGACATCACCAAACGTAAACAAGCCGTAATATCGCATCTTAAATTATCGCGGGCTTTGGAACAAAGCCCGGTTTCCATCATTATTACAGATGAAAAAGGCATTATAGAATACGCTAACCACAAAGTAGAAGAATTAACAGGCTATCAGCTTAAAGAATTGATTGGTAAAAGTCCGAATATCTTTAGCACTGGCGAAAAACCATTGTACGAATATGAGCAATTCTGGAAGACGATTGTTTCTGGCGCCGAATGGCGGGGTGAATTTCATAACCGAAAAAAAAATGGAGAATTGTTCTGGGAACAAGCCTCCATCTCCCCCATCGTTAACGAAAATGGCTTGATTACTCATTTTCTTGCCGTTAAAGAAGATATCACCGAGCGGAAGAGAACCCTGCAAATCCAAAAGGTGATTTACCAAATATCAAGTGCATTAATCACTTCTGAGAACCTTGAAGAATTGATTAAACTTATTCAGGAAGAGTTGAGTACCATCATCGACACTTCTAACTTTTACCTGGCTCTTTACGAACCTGATACCGATACCATTTCGTTGCCCTTTTTAGCAAATGAATATGATTATATCGAATCGCATCCTGCGAAAAACACCATCACCAATTACGTGATTAAAACGAAAAAATCGCTGTTGGCCAATATAGAAAAGATACGCGAATTAGAAAGTTCGGGTGATATTGGACACTATGGAACCGATTTGATGATTTGGCTGGGAGTGCCGCTTGAAGTCGGGAATGAAGTAATTGGGGTACTCGCGGTTCAGAGTTACACCAACCAAAATGCGTTTACTGAGGCGGATCAGAAAATGCTCGAATTTATTTCAGGACAAGTGAGTATGGCCATTCACCGCAAAAAAATTGAGGAAGATTTGAAATTGGCCCTGGCAAAAGCGGAGGAATCTGATCGTTTAAAATCTGCCTTTTTAGCCAACATCAGCCATGAAATCAGAACTCCAATGAACGGTATTCTGGGTTTCTCCACTTTACTAAAAGAGTCAGGGCTCACCGGCGATCAACAACAAGAATATATCAGCATAATCGAAAAAAGCGGTGAACGTATGCTGAACACCATCAACGACCTGATGGACATCTCGAAAATTGAAGCCGGCCAAATGGATATCCTTGTTTCTGAAGTAAATATGAACGATCGAATCAATAATCTGCATCATTTTTTTAAACCGAAGTGCGATGAAAAGGGGATTCAATTCTTAGTTAAAAATAATTTACCTTCCGACCAGGTTAAATTCAGTTCGGACCGAAAAAAAATTGATGCCATTCTGTCGAACCTGATCCTCAATGCCATCAAGTATACCCACCATGGCAGCATTGAGTTGGGTTGTAGCCTTGAAAGCACTGTACATACGATTCATGAATCGTATGTACAGTGCTATGTAAAGGACACAGGCATTGGCATACCCCTCGATCGACAACAGGCCATATTCGATCGTTTTGTTCACGCAGATATTGAAGACAAAGCCGTTTACGAAGGAACCGGGCTGGGACTATCGCTTTCAAAAGCATACGTTGAAATGCTGGGCGGCGCCATTTGGGTGGAAAGCACTCCCGGAGTTGGCTCCACTTTCTATTTTACAATACCCTATCGTGTACAGGTAGCAACACAAAAAAATACTGAAGAAGTAATTGTGCCTGACATCATTGCAGAGCCGTCTGAGAAACTCAATATTTTAATTGCCGAAGATGATGAAAATTCAGAATTGTTCCTGACCATAGCACTTGAAATGTTGACTAAGCAGTTGTTTGTTGCCAGAACCGGGTTGGACGCACTGAAAATCGTCAGTGATCACCCCGACATCAACTTGATCATGATGGATATCAGGATGCCCGACATGGACGGCTATGAGGTCACCAAACGCATCAGGGAATTCAACTCCGAAGTGGTTATTATTGCCCAAACTGCGCATGGACTGGCCGGTGATCGGGAAAAAGCGATAGAAGCCGGGTGCAATGATTATATTTCCAAGCCCATTAATCGAATCAGATTGTTGGAGGTGATCAACAAACATTTACGTTGGAAAATGACTAATTTATAATTTGGAATTATTAACCATGAAGACAAAGTTTGGAATTTACCATCGGATCATATTGGTTTTAATTACCACGGGAGTCGTTTTTCTTGGATTGTTTATCGCATTTTATTTTTATCAGCGAATGGAAGAACAATTCATTTTTGACGAAGCCAACAATCAGTTTAGTAAAGAAGTAAACAGCATCATTTCAATTTATAGAAGACAAACAAATCAAATTGTTGTCGATTATCGGGAATGGGAGGCCCTGGCTGAATACATTGACGAGTATGAAAAGTATTGGTTCGATGAAAACATATCATCCATCTTGTACAGCTTTAATCTTGATTATGTAGGCGTATACGATTCCACTCTACAAATTATTCATGAAGCCTCGTCGGAAGATATTTTATTGCGGGGGTTTATCGCTAAAGAGGCACTACTAAATCTGAAAGAAGACCAGATTATTAATTACTATCAAGCCACAACTGGCGGCATAGTTGAAATATGTGGAACCCCAATTCAAATATCAAATCACCTGACACCCTCAAAGACCTTGACAAGAGGATATTTTTTCGTGGCAAGAAGTTTTAATAAACCTTTATTGAATGAATTGTCAACGATCCTAAAAGCCCGTGTTCAGGTTTTAAAATTGACGGATACCCTTGCAATAACCAATACTTACTCGGTGTATTCGTCCATTAAACTCTCTGACTGGTCAGGTCAGCCTGTGGCAAAACTTGTATCTACCAGGGATTATTATGCCCTAAAACTATATGAGTACATGTCATGGCGCATGTTACTTATTTTGTGGTTATTATCGGTAACAATCCTGGTAATTATTCATTTTTCACTAACTAGATGGATAATCCGACCCATGAAATTGGTTTCAAATATTCTTGAAACAGATGATTTGCTGCTGATACGAAGACTTAAACAAGAACCGGGAGAGTTTGAACATTTAGGGAAGCTCTTCGAGAAAAACATCACTCAAAAGAACGAACTTAGAATAGCCAAAGAAAAAGCGGAAGAAAGCGACCTCCAGAAATCCGCCTTTCTGGCCAATATGAGTCATGAAATACGAACCCCCATGAACGGTATCCTGGGTTTTACAGAGCTTCTTAAGGAATCAGATTTACAAGGAAAAAACCAGAGGAAATATGTCGAAATCATCGAAAAAAGCGGTGTCAGGATGCTTAATGTGATTAATGACATTATTAGCATTTCCAAAGTGGAATCGAACCAAATGGAAGTTTCCTTATCAGAAACAAATGTAAATGAACAGGTTGAATATATTTATAACTTCTTTAACCCTGAAGTGGAGAAAAAAGGAGTAAGTCTTATCTTACGAAAAGGACTTTCGTCAGATCAATCGGTTATTATTACTGATGCAGAGAAATTGTACGCAATACTGACCAACCTGGTTAAAAATGCCATCAAGTTTACCAAAGAGGGCACCATCGAATTTGGTTATGAAACTGTAGCAACGGGTCATGACCCGTTGCTACAGTTTTATGTGAAAGACACGGGCTCGGGAATTCAACCGCAACAACAGAAAATTATTTTTAACAGGTTCAGGCAGGGAAGTGATATCCATAGCGGGGTTCGCGAAGGAGCAGGATTGGGATTGTCCATTTCGAAGGCCTATGTGGAAATGCTTGGAGGTAAAATATGGGTAGAGAGTGATCCCGACAGCCATCAGTTCGAGGAAGGAAGAGGATCCACATTCTTTTTTACCATTCCGTACAAGACGATACATACAGAACAAACTATGGCCGATAATACAGGCTCCGGGGACAAATCAAACCACGAGTCACAACCAATTGTTAAGCAACTGAAATTGTTAATCATCGAAGACGACCCAACATCAACCATGTTCGTATCCATTGCCCTTAAAGATATAAGCGGGGAAATTTTAACGACAGCAAATGGTGTGGATGGTCTGAATATCTGTCGTAAAAATCCCGATATCGACTTAATTTTAATGGATATTAAAATGCCACAATTGGATGGTTATGCAGTCACTAAACAAATTCGTTCATTTAACAAAGAGGTCATCATTATTGCTCAAACTGCATACGGCCTTGCCGGTGACCGGGAAAAAGCGATTGAAGCCGGGTGCAATGATTATATTTCCAAACCAATTAATCGAATCGAGTTAATGGAGATGATCAACAAATATTTTTACAAATGAAAAGATGAAAATAATGAGACCTACTGGTGATAACATCGTTCAGCCTTGTATTCAATTTTTTTCTGTTTTTTTGAACTATAAGGCAATTTAATCACAATGAAGAATATCCATTTGAAAATATTGGATTTCCTGAAAAGTGAAAGAAACTTTGATTATTCGGGCTATCATTTCGCCATGCTGGAACGCAGAATCCAGAACCGGATAATCCATTTAGGTTCAATAACGCCTGAGGCCTATTTTGAGTATCTGCAAAACAACCCGGGAGAACCTACCCTTCTGATAGAAAATTTCATGATCAATGTGAGTCATTTTTTTAGGGATCCTTTGAGTTTTGAGTTGCTTGCCAGAGTTATAATTCCTACAATAGTTGCTTCAAAACTACGATCGAATGAACATTCAATCAGAATATGGTCTGCCGGCTGCGCCTATGGCGAAGAAGCGTATTCGGTGGCCATGCTTTTTAACGAATATTTTGGTGCGGAAATGGTGCATTTTAATCTCGATTTTTTTGCCACCGATTTCGATTCACGGGCCATCGAAAAAGCCAAACAAGGCACCTACAACTCGACGAGCATGAAAGAGGTGAAACATGGGTTGTTGAAAAAATACTTCACCGAAGGTGATGGATCGTACACCATAATTCCTGATTTAAAAATGAGTATCCAATTTTCGACATACGATTTGCTCCACAAAAATAGTTACGCTCCCACCGAGAGTATTTTTGGCGATTTCGACCTCGTCCTATGCCGCAATGTATTGATCTATTTCAATCAGGAATTTCAAAAACTGATTTTAAACAAACTGCTTAAATCGCTTGCACCAAAAGGGGTAATCATGCTTGGTGAAAGCGAGGTTCTTGGGGATTCCTTTAGGGAAAAGCTTCGCCAGATTTCAAAATACGCTAAAATATTCGAGAAGAAATAATTTACTACATGATAGATATGAAAAAATTTGAATTCGACAGCATCCGGACAAACCTTACCTTCTGGTTTTTGACTTTGGCACTATCCCCTTTGTTGATTGGCATGGTTTTTACCTATTGGGAGAGTTCGAGGGCTTTTCAGGAAAAGACATTCGAAAAATTAACCGCAATCCGTGACCTGAAAGTTGGACAGGTTGAAACCTGGATTGCTGAACGAAAGTCCGATTTCAGTACATTCGCTCATAATACAGACAAAACACTTTTAAATGATGCATTAAATAGCAATGATTCTAAGAGTTCTGAAAACAAGAGTAAAAAGCAAATCAGGGATAGATTGCTCAATTATCAAAAAAACTATTTAGTTTATCAGGAGATTTTCATTGTCAATTCCAAAACAGGGCTTGTCGAAATTTCGACCAACTCCTCAAACGAGGGACTATATAAAAAAAACGAAACTGCCTACACGGGCGCCATTATGGCAGACAAAATATTTATTGGCGATGTTTACTATTCTGCATCAATCGGTAAGCATTTATTGTCATTCTCGGTACCTTTGAATGATTCATGGGACGAAATCCCAAAAACAATCGGAGTACTGGTAGCCAATGTCGATTTGACGAATTCTCTCTCGCCCATGTTGCTTAACCGAATAGGTTTGGGCGAAACAGGTGAAACTCTGATTGTTGATAAAAATTTAATGGCAATCAATGATTTGCGGTGGTACGATCATGCCCCCTTGCAATTAAAAATCAATGCAGAACCAGCCGTAAGGGCTGCTCAGGGCAAAACAGGGATTTTTATCAGTAACGATTACAGAGGGAAAAAAGTAATTGCCGCTTATACTTATATTCCTGAAACAGGCTGGGGTTTTGTTTGTAAACAGGACTGGAGTGAATTAAACCAGGCGACTTCGTCAATGGGTCAGTTTTTAATTACACTGCTGATTTTTTCGGGTTTGCTTATCATTGTGATCGTTCATTTTGTCAGCAAGACCATCTCATCACCAATCATCGCTCTGAATGCCGATAGCAAAAAGATTGCTGACGGTGATTATTCTATCAGGAATACAGTTAAATTAAAGAATGAACTGGGTAAATTGGGTGAATCGATTAACACGATGGTTCAGGGCATCGAATCGAAGGCCAACATACAAAAGGGGGTCATGGCCATTTCGAAAGCCGTTATTGGTCACGCGAGCCGCATGCGATATTCTAATCAGCTTCTCTCTTACCTGTCAAAGGTAACCGATGCCCAAATGGCTGTTCTTTATACATTAAATGAGCAGGAGTTACTATTCGAACATTTTGATTCCATTGGAGCAAATAAAAACCTGATGCAGCCATTCATGTCCGGGAAACCGGAAGGCGAACTTGGAAATGCTGTGGAATCAAAGAAAATTCAACATCTTCAGAAACTATCAGACGATACCAAATTTACCTATCGGACGAGTGCCGGCGAAATTATTCCAAAAGAAATTATTACCATCCCCATTTTGAATAACGACTCCGAGGTAGTTGCCCTTATTTCCCTGGCTAAAATCAACGGTTTTAGCCACGAGGCTACTGAAACAATTCAACTCTCATGGAATACAATTAATAGCTCCTATTCAAATTTACTGGCCGGCGAACAGACTGCCGTTCTGGCCGAAAACCTGATGTTGAGCAACCAAAAACTGGAAGCGCAATCAGAAGAATTACAGCAACAGGCAGAAGAACTGCGACAACAAACCGATGAACTTCAAAAAGGCAGCGATGAATTGCTTTTACAGAATCATGAACTGGAGATGCAACGAAAACAGGTGGAAGAAGCCACACGCATGAAAAGTGAGTTTCTTTCGAATATGAGCCATGAGTTGCGTACACCATTGAATTCAATCAACGCACTATCGCGGGTACTCATCAATCAGGCAAACAGCAGACTAACGGACGATGAAAATGAATACCTCGAAGTGGTGGAACGAAATGGCAAACGGTTGTTGTTACTCATTAATGATATCCTGGACCTGTCGAAAATTGAGGCCGGGAAAATGGAACTTCAGCCAAATAACGTTTCCATCCTCAGAATAATGACCGAAATAGCGGAAAATATACGTCCGCTGGCCAAGCACAAAAACATTTCACTCGATTTAAGCATGCCAAATGAGGAAATTGAATTGGAAACCGATGAAAACCGGTTAAACCAGATACTGACAAATATCATTGGCAACGCGGTAAAATTCACCGATAAGGGAGGCGTTCGGGTTTCAGTTCAGTCCGATTCAACCGTTGCCTACATTCAAGTAAAAGACACGGGAATAGGTATTTCCAAAGAGATGCTTCCCGAAATTTTTAAGGAATTCAGACAAGTGGATGGCTCCACTTCTCGCTCCTATGAAGGAACCGGCTTGGGATTGGCCATCGTTAAAAATTTGGTAAACGCCTTGCACGGTGAAATCACGGTAACAAGCACACCGGGCGAAGGATCGGTTTTTACCGTTTCACTGCCGCTAAAATGGAAAGGAAACCCGGAGAAAGGTGATTTGCAGTGGATGCACCCGGACATCCCATCTGATACCCGAAAAACCATCCTCGTTGTGGACGATGATCCCAAAATTGTCCGCCAGATTTCTGACAGCCTTAAAGAGTCAGGTTATCATATCATAGCGACGACATCAGGAATAGAAGCCCTTCGACTCGCTCAAAAGCACAAACCGATCGCTATAACACTCGACATCGTTATGCCTGATTTGGATGGATGGGAAGTATTGCAACAATTAAAAACAAATCCTGAAACCACCAATATCCCGGTAATTATTATTTCTATTTCCGATGAAAAGCAAACCGGTATCGCTCTTGGTGCAGTGGGCTATATCACCAAACCAGTTAATCGCCAGTTACTTTTGCGCGAAATCAAAAAATGGACCGCTTCCGCATCCTCCATCATGATTGTTGATGACAATCCCATTGATCGGGAACAAATTGCTGGTTTACTTCGACTTGAACAGATTGATGTCCTTCAGGCTGAAAGTGGTGTGCAATGTTTGGAAATGTTACAATATCAAAGACCTGATCTTTTGGTGCTCGATTTAATGATGCCCGAAATGGATGGATTTCAAGTGTTGAACGAAATAAGGTCGAGACCTGAAACATCTGATTTACCTATCATTGTGGTAACGGCAAAGGACCTGACAGAAAAAGATAAAAAGTTGCTTTCAGGCAAAGTATCGTTAGTTCTTACAAAGAGCGCAGTGGCACTTCCGCAAATTTATGATGAAATAAAACGAATTCTGGAACGGATAAGAGGTGAAATGTCCGATAACCAAGATATTCGACCAACGAAGCAAACAAGACATATTTTAATGATTGAAGATAATGAAATCTCGGTCATCCAGGTTCAAAAAATTCTTGAAAAAGAGGGTTTTGCTGTTGATGTAGCCAAAGATGGCAAACAAGCACTTGACTTTGTTAAACATACCGTTCCTGACGGAATAATCCTTGACTTGATGATGCCCGAAATGGATGGTTTCGAGGTACTTGAAAAGATCCGGGGAAGGCAAGAAACCCGAATGATCCCGATACTCATTCTTACAGCCAAAAACCTCACAAATTCCGATTTATCGCGGCTTTCGGCCAACAACGTTCAGCAGTTGGTTCAAAAAGGAGATGTCAATGCCATGGAATTGCTGGGTAAAGTTAAGCAGATGATGGGTATTGAAACCGATCAGACAAGGAAAGTAGATCATCACAAGGAAGTAGATGTGCGACCCATCATGATTTCTGGTAAAGAGACCGGTAAAGTAAGTGCCGGTAGGAAGAAAATACTGGTGGTTGAGGACAGTGCCGACAACAGATTGACTACAAGGGCAATACTAGGAGAGCAATATGATTTGGTAGATGCCATCGATGGAGAAGACGGGTTGGAAAAAGCCAGATTAGAAATCCCTGATTTGATCCTGCTTGATTTTTATTTGCCAAAAATGAATGGTTTTAAAGTGATTAAATTATTGAAAGAAAACGAGAACACCAAATATATTCCTGTTATCGCGGTAACCGCCAGGGCTATGAAAAATGATCGGGAAGAAATTCTTGAAGCAGGATGCGATGGATATGTTTCCAAACCTATTGACGCTAATCTGCTGTTGGAGGAAATTGAGAAGTTGTTGGGTAGTTAAGAAATAAAAATAAGTGTAAAGGATAAGGCAATAAATAAATGATGAAAAAAATTCTCGCTATAGATGACCTCCCCGATAACCTGATTACTATTAAAGCAATCATTAAAACATATTTACCTGATTATCAAATAATAACATCCTCCTCCGGAGCCGAAGGAATTAAATTGGCAGCTAAAGAACAACCTGATATTATTTTGCTTGATTTGATCATGCCAGGAATGGACGGGTATACAGTTTGTGAAAAGCTAAAATCCAATCCGACAACAAACCGAATACCGATCCTGATGGTCACTGCCATCAAATCCGATTCTGAGAGTCGGGTAAGAGGACTGGAAACAGGTGCCGATGCTTTTTTGACGAAACCTTTCGACATCCCTGAATTTATTGCTCAGATTAAGGTAATGTTTCGTGTTAAAGAAACAGAGGACCACCTAATAAGTGAAAAAAACAGGGTGAATCAAATTGTCCAGGCCCGGACAGCGGAATTACTACTTGCTAATGAAAGGCTCAAACAGGAAATAGAAGACAGGAATCGCATACAGCAAAAATTAACCGAAAGCAAAGATCGCCTCGAAACGATTATTCAAACATCTCTCGATGGGTTTTGTTTGATAGACCTTCAGGGTAACCTGATTGAAGTAAATGAAACCTATTGCCGCTTGAGCGGATATAGTCGCAAAGAATTACTCACCATGAAGGTTTGCGATCTTGAAGCAATAGAAACTTCAAACAACATTAAGGAGCATATTAACTCCATCCAAAAACAAGGCGAAACCCGGTTCGAAACAATACACCGACGTAAGGATGGATGCGTTTTCGATGTGGAAGTTAGTATGCAATACCAATCCAATGAAGGGGGCCGGCTTGTTACCTTTTTGAAAGACATCAGCGAACGCAAGAAAGCCAGAAAGGAACTTATTGAAAAAGAAAACCGCTATCGGACATTGTTCAATGTGTCTCCCAGCGGAATAGTGTTAATGGACCTGAATGGAGAAATTATTGATGTGAACGAGTCGTTTTGTCGATCAGTCTTATACGAAAAAAATGAACTGATAGGGAAGAATATTCTTTTCCTTGTTCCTGAGGAAAATTTCGACAATGTACCTGTCCATATACAAGAACTGGAACAAGGAAGGATATTAGAACATGTCGTTAAAAACGTAAAAAAAGACGGTTCCTTGTGTGATATGGAGTTGATGGAATCGTTGGTCACCTTGCCCGATGGCAGAAGAGGGATACTATCGGCAGCAAACGATATCACGGTACGTCGAAAAGCCGAAAACGACTTGCGCCAAAGTTATGAACAATATAGGATGTTACTCGACTTTGCCCCGGATGCCTTTTTTCACGGAGATGCCGAAGGTAATTTTATTGCCGTCAATATTGCTGCTACCGAACTTACCGGCTTTAATCGTGATGAGTTACTGAAAATGAACATGAAAGATTTATTTTCTGAAGAACAACTGAAAAAGCGGCCTTTAAATTATCAATCGTTGAAAGAAGGGCAAAAAATCAAAACAGTAAGGGAAGTAATAAAAAAGGATGGCAGTACTTTGTTTGTTGAGATGAATTCAAAAAAAATGGTTGATGGCACCTACCAGTCATTTTTTAGTGATATTACCGAGCGCGTAAAGGCTGAAGAAGAGATGATAAAAAGCCGGGAACGAGCCCGTTTACAAAGAAACGCCATCACCCGAATCGCGCTTGATGACGTGGTTTCTATTGGCGACTTAAACGGTACTTTTCAATTGTTAACCAAGGAAATGGCGACCACCCTCCAGGTTGAAAGGGCCGGTATTTGGCTTTTTTCTGACGACAAAACTGAATTGCGTTGTGCTTCACTATACCATGGCATTTCCAATAAGCATATTCCTGGATCGACCTTGATAACAAGCGATTTTCCGCGCTACTTTCAAGCCATTCAAAATGAAAGCAGGGTTTTTACCAGTGATGCCCAAAACGATCCGCGTACAAGCGAGTTTACTGATGCTTACTTTTATCCGCTTGGCATTACTTCCCTGCTTGATGCCTGTGTACACATCGAAGGAGATTTGATGGGCGTGGTATGTTTTGAACACTGCAACGAAAAACGCAACTGGTACACAGACGAAGAATCGTTTGCCAGCACGGTGGCATCCATTGTGGCTCAGGCAATTATAAACAATAAGCGAATACAGGTCGAAAAGGAGTTGTTCGATAAAGAACGGATTCACAGGACGTTAATAAACAACTTACCCGGATTTGCTTACCGGTGTAATAATGATACCAATTGGACAATGCTCTATGTCAGTTCAGGATGTGAAAAAATAACAGGGTATACCCCGGATGATTTCATAAAGAATAAAAACCTGGCATTCAACGATATCATTCTACCGGAATACCAACAAAAAATTTGGGATCGCTGGCAAAAAGTTTTAACTGAAAAAACTGTTTTTGAATTTGAGTATCCTATCCTTTCAAAAGCAGGGCAAGAGAAATGGGTTTGGGAAAGAGGCTGCGGAGTGTATTCTGATCAGGGCCAGCTACAGTTTGTCGAGGGATTTATATCCGATATTACCGACAAGAAACAGGCTGAGCAATCATTGCTTGAAAGCGAAATAAGGTTCAGGCAACTTTTTGAAGAGCTTGGAGATGCTGTGTTCGTGACAGAAATTATAGGTGAGAACGGTAAAATTTTAGAGGTCAACCTGGCAGCAGAAAAGCAGACCGGGTATACCAGGACAGAACTATTAAACAAAAATATTATCAGGGATATTGGTATTGGCAGTAGTTCAGACATAGGCATCGAACTTTGGACTGATCACCTCTTAAAAGGCGAGAAAGTAAACGTGACCGAAAAAAAACGAAAAAAAGACGGAACTGAATACTGGACAGAGGTGGTGGTTACCCCCATTGAATTTAAAGGAAAAAAAGCCAGTTTATCTATTAACCACGATATTACCGAGAGGAAACGTGCCGAACAAATTCAAAAGGTATTGTATCATATCTCAAAGGGAGTTACCTCCACAGATAACCTGAAGGAGTTTATCACGCTGATAAGGGAAGAGTTAGGGAGTATTATCGACACGAGAAACTTCTTCGTTGCTTTCTATGACGAAAAATCTGACGAGCTCTCTTTTCCGGTATATTTTGATGAAAATGACCATTATACCACTTCTCCTGCACGAATGACGCTAAGCAAATATGTGATTGAAACAAAAAAACCACTATTGGCCAAAAATGACTTTAAAGAGAAACTGGCATCGGAAGGGAAATTAATATTTAAAGGTAGCCGGTCGAAAGTGTGGTTAGGTGTGCCTCTGAAAATTGAAGGCAGGGTAACAGGAGTGCTCGTATTGCAAAGTTATACCAACGAAAACGCTTATACTGAAGCAGATTTAGGGATGTTCGAATTTATTGCTAACCAGATAGGTATTGCTATTGATCGAAAAAAAGCGGAGGAAGACTTATTTGTAGCACTGGAAAAAGCAGAAGAAAGCGACCGGCTTAAATCGGCATTCCTGGCCAACATGAGTCACGAAATACGCACCCCCATGAATGGGATACTGGGATTTGCCGAATTGCTGAAACGACCCGGTTTGAATAGCGATAAGCAGACAAATTACATCAACATCATTGAAAAAAGCGGCAGGAGAATGCTCAATATCATCAATGACATTGTCGATATTTCAAAAATCGAAGCCGGACAAATGAATGTATTTATTTCTAGCACCAATATCTTCGAACAAATTAACGAAGTATTTACCTTTTTCAAACCTGAAGCCGAGGCAAAAGGCATCCGGTTATTGCTGGAAGTCCCTTTATTGCTGAGAAATGAAAACATTAATACCGATCATGAAAAACTATTTGCCATTCTGACCAACCTGGTTAAAAATGCCATTAAATATACCCATGATGGGAAAATTGAATTGGGATATAAAAGTGTACCGATGATTCATGAATCATCGGTACATAAACCATCAATACTGTTTTTTGTGAAAGATACAGGCATCGGTGTGCCCGCCGACAGACAAGCCGCCATTTTCGATCGGTTTATACAAGCCGATATTGCCGACACCCAGGCCTATGAAGGCGCAGGACTGGGACTAGCCATTACTAAAGCCTATGTGGAAATGTTGGGTGGGAAAATTTGGATCGAGAGCCCCCCTGCCGGACAGGAATGCGGCTCCGCGTTTTTCTTTACAATCCAACAGTTATGATCATTGTATGATAAACGCTTGAATCAGACTATTTTAGCCGAGTTGATCTGCATGTTTTGTTCATCCGTCGGTTTAACGGAAGTTGGATGCTGCGATTAATTTGATGAGTGAGGAATTGGTAGATACGATCAGAATGGCAGTTTAATTTTTTGCCCTTTTTGGAGGATTGCCGGAGGATTGCCTGGTGAAATCATTCTGACCTCCTTTTCTCCCATTACGATCGCATTTGAATCACTGATCCACACACAAGCCTGATCGTCTAAACCAAAAACAATACATTGCTGCTTTTCTACTTCATTCTGAATTTCTGCTTCATCATTTTTAAAGTTGACCCTGTTTTCAACAACCACCTTACCAATCAATCCCAAGCCCGGACTGAAAATGATGGTTTGTGAATGACGGATCGTATCCGCATTAAAATTGAGATATTGATTAGGCAATAGAGTGGACGCGTCCCCAAAACCAACAATTAACGCGCCTTTTTCATAAGCATTTAAAATGGCGGTTTTTAACGTGGTATGGTTGGCCAAATTCATAAATTCACTCCTTTTTCCACCGATAAAACAAAGAACACTTGCATTTTCAATCGCGAGAATGTCTGTGTTTTCAATATTCGATTTGGGATCAAGATTTAAGATGTGCACAGCCCTAACCAGCCGATTATAAAATTCATTTTGTAGTGCCCTGGCTTTCTCATCATTGGGTAAAAATGAAGTCGGAACGATCACAACGAAACCCTGTCTTCTGATTCCTGACTTTTTAATCAATTCATCAATTGATTGTTTTGTATAGGCTCCATCTCCAATTAAAAAAACCTGTTTGACGATAGGTTTGTCTTTGGCCCCGTTCATATGCTGATGGTTAATTTCAGAAGTACACGAAAGCAATATAAAAGTCAGAATCATCAACACCCATAAGGTATGTACTGCTTTCAATATTAATATTTTATAAACTATATGGTTCTTACGCAAAGCGCATCGATTTATTTTATTAAAACTTTTTGTATTGTATTAACGGAAGGATCATTTCTAATCCCTGAGCAACCGATTCGGCAATTGTCGGGGTATCTGTTTTAAGCTCAATATCAGGATGCTCAGGTGGCTCAAATGGTGCACCAATCCCAGTGAAATTTCTTATTTCACCAGCCCTTGCTTTTTGATATAACCCTTTGGTATCTCTTTTCTCGCATACTGCCAGCGAGGCATTTACATATACCTCAATAAAGTTTTCATTACCTATGATGTCCCTGGCCATTTGCCTGATTTTTTTTGTGGGGCTGATAAAGCTGTTGATACAAATAATTCCACAGTCTAAAAAAAGTTTAGAAACCTCCGCAATCCGCCTGATATTCTCGAATCGGTCATCCTCACTAAAGCCAAGGTTGTTATTTATCCCGGTACGGACATTGTCACCGTCTAAAATCTGGGTAAGATATCCCATTTTATTGAGTTCAATTTCAAATTGGCGTGCGATGGTTGTCTTGCCTGCACCCGATAGACCTGTCAGCCAAATAACACGCGCATGTTGCGATAAGAGTTTTTCTTTATCAGCCCGGGTAAGCAGCGAGTTAAAAACGGGGTGGATGTTAGTGGGAGCGGCCATGATTATTCCTTATTACCTTTTCTTACAGTTTTTAATTTAAAGCGTCCAAAAATTATTTGTCCAACAAATTACCTGGTTATTTTGAACAAAAATAGAGAATTATTCGGGAACATTCCTCGTGCAAGTATACGATGTCCAAACTTTTAGTAAGCCTCTTTTTGTCCTTTCAACAGAACCCAGAAAGTAAACAAGAGTATTTTCAAGTCGAGAGCGAGCGACCAGTTTTCAATATACTGTACATCCAGTTCAACACGATGTTTGATATCCTCAGGTTTTTTAATTTCACCCCGGTATCCGTTAATTTGAGCAAGTCCTGTGATTCCCGGCTTAACGGTATGCCTAAGCATAAAATGTTTTACAATTTTTCGATATTCGTCAGTATGTTTGAGCATATGTGGCCGGGGACCAATGACCGACATTTGGCCGAGAAAAACATTTATAAATTGGGGAAGTTCATCTATGCTTGTCTTTCTCAAGAATTTGCCGATGACCGTAACCCGTTCATCCTGTTCACTGGCTTTTCTATAATCGGCCTGGTTATTTATTTTCATCGACCGGTATTTCAAAATCAGAAAAACACGTCCTTCAAATGAGGTGCGTTTTTGAAGAAAAAATACACCTTTACGGTCAGTAAACAGGTTGATAAGAAACAAAATGGGGGTGAGCCAGCTTAAAACTGAAATAATGATGATTGACGATACTATGAGATCAAAAAACCGCTTCAGCAGCTTATTATGCAGGTAACTGAGTGGACCGGGATGAATTTCTATGACAGGAATGGTTCCGTAATTTGTAAGTTCAATGGTTTTGTATGACAAATAACTAAGATCAGGAACGATGCGTACATTAAGGGGAAATTTTAACAATGTTTCAGTAATAGTTGATAATTTTTCTTTTGGGATACCATCCCAGACAAGATATACTTCATCAACACTCTGATTCAGAATAATTGCTGCCAAGTCCTCCCAACCTCCAATGCTATTTTTTAAACCATCAGCAGGGTCACAAACAATACCCAGACAACGGTAACCGTTCCACTTGTCGGAAGAAAAATAACTAAACAATTGACTCGATTTAGGCGTATGACCAATGATAATCACATTGCGATAATTATAGCCCCATTTTCGATAATAAAGGAAGAGGTAATAAAGTACAAATTTCCAAACAATCAACAAAGCAAAGAAAACAGGGAAGAGGAAATTTATCTTGTCTCGGGGAAAATAAGTTAAAGACACTACCTGAAAGTACATCAGGAATAGAAAAAAGAAAAAAATGATGATCTGAAAATAGGTGATCAGGATAGCTTTTTTGTGCGTATTGCGTTTGATACGGAATGCACCGAATAATATAACAAGGACAAGCCATACTATATTTAAATATAGATAAAAGAGGACATATTTAGCAGAGAAAGCCGGAATATCACTTACAAACCAAAATCCAAAAACAAATATCAGGTTTAGCAACATGTAATCGCCGGTAAGCGAAATAAAGGGAATATATTTGGAATATCGCTGTGCCAAGTTTATGTTTTATTTAATGAATATGATTGAATTAGGATAACTTAAAAACAATGTGTGATTAAAGTGTAAAGGTATAGTTCGTGTTTATTCTGCAGGAAACTTTATCAGGATTGCTGGATGTATCAGCAAGTTTAAGGCCGGAAGCCAATAAGCCTGCGGCAAAACCACGTTCAAGTGCATGTGCCAGTGTACCATCAAGCTGATTGTTTTCCACTTCAAAATCGTGCTCTGTTAAACCCAGGTTTAATATGGGAAGCAACGCTTCTTTTCGTGCAAAAAACATGGTTCCTGCAACGAAATGAAAATTCGCCAACTGATCTGTTGTTAATCCCAGTTTTTTACTTAAAACTTCTACGCGACCGGCATTTGCGCCATAATAAAAAGACATAGGAAGCAGATGACCGATGGGTCCGATGATGCCAATCTCCTGATGCCTTTCAAAAACCCGCATGGCATTGCTAATTGCACCGGGACCAAATAGCTTAAGAAAAAGGTCGTCGCGCCAGACTTCCTTTTTTTTCAGGTGATTGGAACGTTTCGTGTGAATTTTCAGTACCAACTCGAAGCCTTCATCAAAAACCACAGGGAGCATGGTGATAAAAGGAAGCACATCCCTACCCCTATTTGCTACCTCCAGCAATGAAAATTGAAGTGAAGCGGAACTTAATGCGTCATCTAATTCTCTGATCAGGTGGTGGGGAGCGGTAATAAACAGTTTATAATTGTATGAATCTGATTTCAACAACAATTCCAGAATTTCATTAAAAACATCCAGATAAAATACGTGAACGATAATGGCTATTTTAGTGATTTTCTTATTCGGTAGTTTCAAGTCGTTATTTTTGTGCTCGATCACATCCAGGTCATAATAGTTACAAAGCTTTCTTTTCCAAAAATTATGTGACCCAAGATTCAATTTTTTATCGGCATAAATACGGCTTGTAATCCAATTTTGATAAACGGCCAGCCTCTTAAAAAACATTGGAAATGTGCTGAAAAGAATCCATTTAATCATTTCCTTGCGGGGTCGGTTCATTGGAACGAAGCGCCAAACCTTGGTGAAATCGATAATGATGTAGGGTTTATTTGTTTTTTTAGCATCATCCATATTGAGATAGTTTAGCGCTAATGGTTTTATTCTTATGTGGTTGTTGACTATAACACATCCCCAAAATCGGGTTTCAATTTTTTAAATGTCAGTGCACCAATTACAAAAATAGCAATAGTAACTGTCCAAAAATAAACGTTCATCTCAACAAATTCGAAGAACCAATGATGTTCCAGAAAAGTATACCTGTATCCTTCGGTGATATAGAAGAATGGATTGAACAACGCGATGTACCGAAAATTACCTTGCAGCATGGTGAATGGCCATACGATTGGAGTGGCCCAAAAAAGCATCGTCGCAATAATATTTACGAAATGTGCCATATCACTAATGAACACATTAACCGAGGCCACAAACCAGGCTATCCCTGAGAGTAAAACTGTCAATGCAAATAAATAATAGAAAATTTGAAACCAGTAAACCGATGGATAAATACCATAGAAAAAGAGCAGAAGTAGGATAACGCATCCGATCAGGATGACGTGAACAATCATTCCTGATAGAATCTTTATGATGGGAATCATGCCAACAGTAAAATTGGTTTTTTTTATCAGAAAGGCATACTCATTTAAGGCAACGCAAGTAACTATCATGGTTTGGCTGATATACATCCAGGGAACAATTGCAACAATAAGCCATGGCGCAAAAGGTACACCTGTTTCATCCTGACCCGCCCTTAAACCAAAAGTAAAGGCAAACCAAATAACAAAAATATAAGTTGCCGGCTGGATAAATGCCCATGGCAAGCCTATAATGGATGAAAAATATCGACTTTTAAAATCACGGATAACCATGGTGTACATGATATAGCGCTGTTTGAGAATCATCGACAGGAAGTTCAATATTCCATTATTACGCATCATAATAATCTTCTTTTTGAGTTGCTAAAAAAAAATTTGAAATCAGTTTAACAAAGTCAAGTTTAAAAATCCTTAACTCAATCGATAAAGGATTCTATTGTAGCTTTTTCCAGCACTAACTGAGTACCCATTTTATATTTGATGTCAGGATTGGATACTTCTATTAATAATGCATCATGAATATAATGGTGGAATTGTTCTTTGTTTTCCAGTATAGACACAACACCTAAAGAAAAGGAATAGTGCCCATTTCCAATCATGGGGAAAGTAAAATGAATCATAACGACAGTCGGTTTATCTACCTGGAATTCCAACTTTTTCTGGTAAGCGTGGCTACTTATTTTAAATACGGACGACCCAAACTGGCCATTGAGTAAAAGATGAACACTTGGATTTATAATTTTCTGATCTGCTTTTAAATAAAGTAAGACACTTAAATTTTCGCCACCTTTTATTTGGCGGATATTTTTATTTGTTTCACTGCTGACAATTGTTGCCGATTGAATGTGACAACCACCCGTTCCAAAGGTTTCACAAATACTTAAATCGGGCCAGGCTATTTCACGAAAAGGTTTAGGTAGGTCATTTTCGTCAATTGGTAAGATCATTTCTGTTTGTAGCGATCCGTTATTCTTTTTTATAGTAACTAATTGTTTAGATGTCATGTATGCATTATAACAATCGGTTACAAAAATAGGATCGCCCTGTTCTTTAATTTCACCTTCATGCAACCAGATGGCTTGTGAGCAAAACTCCTGAATAGCCGTTAAGCTATGGGAACACAGAATAATCGTTTTACCGGCATCTTTAAATTCCCTGATCTTTCGGAAACATTTCTGCTGAAACCTGATGTCGCCTACCGCCAGGGCTTCATCAACAATCAGGATGTCAGGATTTATATTGATGGATATGGAAAATGCCAAACGCATGTACATTCCGCTCGAATAACTCCTGACCGGCTGTCCGGCATACTGGCCAATATCAGCAAAGTCCAAAATCCGGCTTATCAGGTCGGGCATCTCATGCCTTGAATATCCTTGAATAGATCCAAGAAATTTAATGTTTTCGATTCCTGTCAGATCTGCATTAAACCCCCCACCCAGTTCCAGCAACGCGGTTACCCGACCGTTGCATTGGTACATTCCACTGGTCGGGGTAACTACGGAAGCAAGGATTTTTAGCAACGTGGATTTCCCACTTCCATTTTGACCGATAATGCCCAACACTTCCCCTCTTTCGATACTAAAAGATACATTCTTTAATGCATCATGATTTTGATGGTAATTTTTTTTACCGGGATGGATCAGCTCCTTAATGCGGTCACGACGCGACTTATAAAGTTTAAATATCTTTGATAATGAAACTACATTGATCGCAATTTCTTTGGGCATGGGGTATAAATTTAAATAATTAAAGAAAGAATGCTTTTTGTGCAAAAAAGTTAAGCTACTTTAGCCTGCTTCATTTTTAATAAGGTTAATGAATTAAAAATAAACACAGATCACTTTTATGCCAGAGGTAATTAAAATTTCAAATGCACAATCAGTTTCCATGTCGGATGATTGGTACGAATTAACTGATCCTAATCATTTCTGGATACAATGGCGCTTTAATGTGGTCATTAACCAACTGAGTCCGTTTCTTACAAAAGAGAGCAGGATACTAGAAATTGGCTGTGGTAACGGTTTGGTGATGAAACAGTTTGCTGATAATTTAGGACGAACGATTGAAGGGTGCGATTTAAACACCTTTGCAATCAATAACCTGGTAAAAGATCTTTCAGGAACCGTTTATCTTTACGATATTTACGATAGAAACCCTGACTTGATCGGACAATATGATGTCATTATTCTGTTGGATGTGATTGAACATATTGAGAACGACAGCGCTTTTTTAGCTGTTGCCCTTGAACACTTAAAAACCGATGGCATTCTGGTTGTTAGTGTTCCGGCACATCAATGGCTATTTTCGAATTTTGATCTTCAGGTTGGCCACAAAAGAAGGTATAGCCTGAAAGAAATAAATCGTCTTTTTCATGAGTTGGATCTTGTGGATATCCATTCAAATTATTGGGGGGGGGGGTTATTTCCTTTGGTTCTGATCAGGAAGTTCTACCTGATATTTAACAAGAAAAATATGATCAGGAAAGGATTTAAACCACCTCATGCCCTTTTTAATAAGGTCGCACTGATTATGATGAAACTGGAAATAAAACTATTTCAAAAACCGATTTTTGGGTCATCTGTTATTGCAATTGGCCGAAAGAATAGTCCTATTTTGACATGACCGGTATCATGATACTTTTTTCCCATTTTGGATTCTTTCTTTGACAATGAAAAGTGGCCGGTTTTTTACCTGAAAGAAGATGCGCAATATATACTCGCCAATGATACCTATCGCAATAAGTTGAAGGCCACCAAACATAATGACTGCAAAAAGGATGGCTGTAAACCCGGTAGGGACATCTCCAATGAATATTTTTTTAATTAAAGTGAGCATAAAATAAATCAGAGAAATACAAAAGGATATTAGCCCCAAAAACATTGAAAATCTGATTGGATATTTACTGAAATTGAAAATGCCATTTAATGCCAGGCTAATTAATTTCAACAAATTATATTTAGAACTTCCTTTTGCGCGATCTTCCCTGTCATAGGACAACCCAATTTGCTTAAACCCCACCCATGCGCGCATACCACGTAAAAACCTGCTCTCTTCCGGCATACTATTGATATGGTCGACAACCCGACGACTTAACAATGAGAAATCACCACTATCCAATGGAATAGTGATATACGAAAACCGCCTCATAATTCGATAAAACAGGTAGTAAGCCAATTTGTAAAAAAGGAATCCTTTTCTACTGTGCCTAACTGCATAAACCACATCATACCCCTCCTTGTATAAGGCATAAAATTGGTCAATCATCTCAGGTGGATCCTGCAGGTCACCATCAATAATCAACACACCATCTTTGGCATTGGAAAATTTTAGTCCTGCAGTATTGGCTATCTGCTGTCCAAAGTTTCGGGAAAGAAAAACACCATGAAAGTTTTCGTTTTTTAAGGCGAGCTCCCTGATTTTTTCAGTCGAACCATCCGTACTGCCATCATCAACCAATATCACCTCGATCTTAAAAGAACTTTTATTGACAATGCTGATTAGCCTCTCTGTGAGTATATTGAAATTTTCAATTTCATTGTATAATGGAACAATGATATTGATGTCGGGTAAATGATTCATTATTAAGAATTTTAAATTAACCTGGTTTTTCTGGAAGAAGTTGAAGAAAGACGCTATTGGTTCGTAAGCGACGCCTTTAAACAGGATTATACTGTTAGTATGCCGGAATACTTATTGTTTGATTTGAATACCTAATGAATCTCATCCTGTCATTTTCAATAAGGCAGATGCCAATCAAATATTCTCCTGTCGGAATATTTAATGAAGGCTTAATGATATATAATTTAAATCCACAATCTTGTTTGATTCCGGTATATTTTCCCTTATGATATTCGATCACATCCGGACGTTGGATACTTAAAGTGGAAAAAACAAAGGAATCAGTTTCAGATTTTAAAACGACGCCAATTTTTTGGCCATTTCTATTTCCTTCTTTCAAAAATGCCCAACCCTGAATACTGACAAACTTGTCATGATCAATCACTTTATCAATACTAAATAGCAGGTCCCCGGTAGGCGGAATTATATTGAGATCAGGGTTTAAATGAATATCGGGAAATAGGTCATTAATAGTGGGAGGTGTATAATAACCATCCAAAATAGCTTTGTCGATCCGTTCGGCAGCAAGCTGAGGATTAGGAAAAGCTAAGGTGGTACTATCGCTATTGGCATAATACGAGAGAATCCCTTCCGATAATTCTGCTTTATGCAAGTTAATTTTTTGAAAATTTGCTGACAACCTAATGCTGTAAAAAACCACGCTTATTGTGAGTGTTAAGATAAGCAAAATCTGTTTTATCTGTTGAAAAATATTAATATAGGTTATATACATCACAGCAACAAAAAGAGCCGGTAATAACACATATCGTGGAGTTGTGGCTGCTCCAATGCCAAGTCCAAATCTGGATATGGTTGCGGCAATAGCCGAAAGCAAGAGAAATACAAGGTAGGACAATGCCAAAGGATTCTTTCGGTGGTAATTCCATTTACAAAGAACAAGGTAAGAAAAAAACGAGAGTACGATAAATCCAAATACATAATACAACATCAAATGCCCTTTGGACAAATCAGAGAACAAGTTACCAAAAATAGTCACCAAAAATAAGATCCCGTTTATTGGATGATAAAAGACATCAAATTTTGAAAACGGGGCGGTAGAAGGGTTGAAATCAATCAGATATAGAGAAATACATATAATCATAAAAATCGCCCAAAAGAATATCTTTTTAAATGATTTAGGTTTCTTTAAAAAAAGAATTACAAACCCTGAAAAAAAGACAAACATTCCATTTCCCAATGAAAAGGTGGCCAATGCGGCAATAAAAACTGCAACAGCTAAATTTATATTTCCCTTTTTATTAAGAAAAAACAGGGAGGCGAAAGCCAGTAAGTATTGCAATATGCTTGAAATGGTCATGATTCCCCAGGCCGAAATATGGTGTAGTGGAACGAAAAGCAGGAAAACAACAGGCGAAAAAGCAAGTAAACTATCTCTTTTAACCTGGTTTAATTGGTATAAAATGAATAGAAGACCAAGCATTCCAATATTTCCGAATAGGATAATGTATCTGAAATTTAACTTCCCCCAAATCGCGTATTGTGATAACACTGTGGTATAATACAAAAAAATGCGGTGTTCATTGTGCTGGTTAAACAAGAGAAAAAAGTTTGTCGGGAAATTATTTCTAATATATAGATCAAGCCAAAATAATGCTGCATCGTACTCGTCCCAATATGGAATGTTTATCGCGAATAAGTTTACCAGATAATAATAAATGATGATTGGCATTAAAAACACCAGGATGCCAATCAAATAAATCAATCTGTTATTCGCAACTCTAAACCTTAGGTTCATAGTGAAATGATCTTTTACAACAACAATCTAATCAGTAAATTATATGCCTATCAACTTTATAGCAATTTATTATGTTAATAAAAGACTTCAATCAACAGAAGTCGATTTTAACCTAACAAATTGATTTGTGAATCTCATGGATTTCATTCCTCCCTTTTCTTCAACATATATACCAACCTGATATCGTCCGGAAGGAATAGGATGGGCTGCCTTTTCCAATACAAACAGAAAACCACAGTGATTGATTATGTCAGGATACACTTCGCTGAAATGGATTGGTACGTCCTTGCGCATGATGTTTACTGTTGAAAAAAGGAAAACATCTGATTCAGATTTTAGAACAATGCCTGTTTTCTGTCTATTGCTACTCCCCTCTTTCATAAATGCCCATCCGGTAAGCTGAACAAACATTTCATTGTCAATAATCTGATCTATGCAGAAATGAATGTTATCGGATGGTGCGACTACATCTAGGTCCGTCTTAAGTCGAATATCCGGGAATAGTTCAGAAATGGTGGGTGGAGTATAAAAGCCTGCACTGATCGCATTCTTCATACGTTGGGCAGCTACCTGTGGTCTGGGAAAATTCAATTTGCTACTGTCGGGATTGGCATAGTATGAAAGAAGTCCAAAGGATAAGTTGGCCTTTTTAACGTTCATATGATGAACATTAGAAAGTAATCTGCCTCCATATAAAATTAAACTCACCATGATGGTTAAAACAAGGATTCTATGATTTATCCCTTGGTGAATATTGATACAAGAAATATACATCACCGAAACAAAAAGAATTGGCAACAAAATATATCGGGGTGCTGTTGCCGCTTCAACACCATAGCCTACCCTCGAAATAGTAATAGCAAGCGCCGAAAACAACAGGAAAACCAAATAGGCAAATGCTAAAGGGTTCTTTTTGTGGTATTTCCAATTATTTAAAACCAGGTAACAAAAAAACGAGATAACGGCCAGTCCTACTACATAATACAAAATAAGATTTCTATTTAACAGTACCGAAAACAGCCTGCCAAAAAGAGTCATGAAATATAAAAGTCCACTAATAGGTTGATCAAATATTTCAAATTTTGAATAAGGAGAAATAGATGGATTGTAATCAACCAGATAAAGCGATATGCAACCAACCATGAAAAAAGCCCATAAAAATATATGCAAAAAGGATCTGGGCTGTTTTAGAAAAAGAAGAGTCAATCCTGCAAAAAAAACAAACAATCCATTTCCAAATGAAAAAGTGGCCATGGCAGCCAGTAAAACTGCCACAACAAAATTCAATTTACCCTTCTTGTCGAGGAAATATAAGGATAAAAAAACCAGTAAATATTCAAAAACCCCATTCATCGTTAATATTCCCCAGTTGGTAATCTCTTGCTGTGGTGCAAAAAGAAGTAAAACAACGGGTGAAAAGGTAAGCAGGCTATTTCTGTCATTGTGTTTCAACTTGTATAACACGAATAGCAGCCCGATCATTCCCAGGTTTCCAAAAAGAATAATGTGCCTGAAATTTAATTCTCCCCAGATTTTGTATTGTGCCAGAATAGTGGCAAAATAAGAGAAAATACGGTGTTCATTTGCCTGGTTAAATAAGTGCAACAAATTTTCAGGAAATGGAGTGGAAGTAACTATTTGAATCCACAATAATGCCTGGTCATATTCGTCCCAAACCGGAATGTTGATGGCAAATGTGTTTACTGTATCATAATATACTACAATTGGCAGTATAACCAATATCAATCCAACAATTGTCAACAGGCGCATTTGTATTTTATTCTGCAATAATATCATTACGTTGGCATCTCTTGGTAATTTTACTAATTCAAATTATTTTAATTGCAATTTGTTGGTCAATCTTATAAAAGAACAACTTGTTTTTAGCAATTATTTTAAGGGTTAATTGATGTTCGCCTTCCCCTATCATATCGGTTGGAATTTCAAGTCTCCAACCAGAATTCTCATACCTTTCGTTTTTATATGCCAGTGCAACATCCGGCCTGTTTAACCCATAGACAGCATAAAATTGTTTACCATCTATTTCTACAATGACGTTTGAAGCAACTTCCATCGCGGGATGATCCACTGCCCAACCAATTACAAATAACTCAGGTTCATTAATAACAATGGGTTGATCCGATTTGGTTAATGATTTTCCATTAATGATGTCGATGGAGAACTTTGTAATTTCGCTTGCTTCGGCCAAATCTTTCAATAAATCAATATTGGCATCGGCTGAAAAATAACTCTCATCATAAAAATTGATTTTCCTTTTTACCTGATAAAACCCACTATATGACTTATTAAGTATTTTAAAAGTTAATTCGCGCCTACCAAGTTCACTATTATCGCAAGGAATGGTCACGCCCCAACCTACGAAAGCTGAATCTGATATATTGAAATGATTGTTTACATCGGGACGTTTATAAATAAATTGAGAAAGGTATTCCTTTCCGTCTAATCCAACAATCACTCTTGTTGATTGATCATTATTTACGGGATCAATGGCCCATCCATACATATGTATAAAGGAAACATTATTCAACAGTCGAAAATCTTTTGCATCAACCCCATTTATTTTATCAACTGAAAATTTAGCCTGTTTATCAATCTCAATCAGTTTACTTTCATCTGCCGATACATAACCGTGAATAATATTAAGGGAACATATATTACCAGATTCAAAATAACCCGAATGATCGTCATTTAAAATAACAAACTTCATCTCCTGAATTCCCTCTTCAATCAGCGATGTCGGAATTGTTGCTTCCCAACCTAAACTTAAATTCGTCTTTTCATCAGGAAGTTTTTCATCTTTTTCATTTTTCATCGTGTAATTTGTCAGGAACAACCTCTCCCCTATTTGCACTAATATATGGGGTGTCAAGGTATCTGTATTGTTGTTAATTGCCCGGCCTTTTAATTTTAGCCATGGAGTTGCTACATGCATGGGCATTGTCACATCGCGCCTATTCATTTCGTTGATTTTATCAACTGTAAAGGCAACGCTGTCCTGATATTCAATTAATTGCGATAATGTAATTGGTGCTTGATAACCAGTGTTCATCGACGTATTTTCATAATAATCATGGATAAGCGATCGATGGAACAAAATCTGAATCTCAATATTATTTTTATTTACCATTCGTCCAAAATCATCCGGAATAGGAACATCCACCTGATCAAAAAGCTTTGCAATAACAAGGTCGCCAACACGTTGGCGATAATGATTAGGTTCTAAAAAGTTTACGTTGTCAGTGGCAACAGAATTCAGCCCACTGAAATCACAATAGTCGGTAAGTTCTGCCAGTTTCCTCAGTGCATAAAAGTATTTATCAATATTTAAATGCAAGTAGGTAAGATGGTGTGTTGGATGAATGAAGAATTCGATATGAATGTTATTTTCCCTGGCCAGATAAACCAATTTTTTGATTTCATCGATAGCCTCATCAATCTCAGGATTTATTGTGTACTTTGAATTAGGCTGAAAGATCTCTTTCGATTGGATGTGCTGCTTTGGATGCTGAGCAATAAAATGGTCAGTTTTGCTATTCGTCGCGATTCCGCTGATAAATATTTTTGATCGGTCTGTTCCCTGATGATCCATAAAGTACTTTTCGACAAATTCCCATGAAGGGCGATAAAAAAGATAGCTGCTAAAAAATTTAACTTTTTTAAGAAGTGAGGCAGGGTATTCTTTACGAAGGAGATCCTTTTCAGAATTCTCCGGGTTTTCGAGGAGCGAAAAGTAATCAAGACCTACCATCAGGTTTTTAATTTTCACACCTCGACTGATCATCAATTCGATATCTTCAACATGATTTTTAGGCATTCCCATTGAATAGGACATATTGAAGTATTTCTGGTCATGAATTTTCTCGGGATTTAAAAAATTAACCCGTGAGGACCCAAAAATGAATGAATCGAATTTTTTCGGGTTTTCCAGTATATAATTCAATTTCAAATACCTGTTGTTTGGCTCCACACGGCTTTTTTGGGGATTATTAAAAAAAACACCGTATGGATCAACAACCATGTTAAAGTATAGAATGGGCGAAGAAATCAGGAATAAAAGGATGATTACTTTTACAACACCCCAAAAAAATTTAGTGAATGCCTCCATCTTTACTTAAAACTGAAAATATATAAATTGCTGTGTGCTTTCAAATTGGCCAAAGTAAATAAATGCCACGAAAGAAGCAGCGTAAATTGACCACCGGAAGAAGCCTGGAACTGTCTCTATTTCAAGAGCATGTTGTTTATTGCGTTGCAGCCATTCAACTCCAGTTAGCAAAAATATAAGGATCATCGATTCTGACTGCAACCACTGCAAGAGTATGGCATGGTTCATACTAAAATTGTTAAACATATTGAATATGAAGTTGTATGATCGCTCAATACTGGAAGCTCGAAAAAAAATAATTGAAAAAGCAAACAATGAAAAGGTGATGATCATTTGCGATAGCTCTTTCAAATTCGGTAAAAACCTATGGGCGGCCACAATTTCGCTGTGTTTTCCTTTTGATTTTGATAATATATAAGGCAAATAATATAGTCCGTTTAATAAACCAAAAAAAATATAGGTCCAGTTGGCCCCATGCCACAATCCACTAATTCCAAAAGTGACCATAATGTTTCTGACTTGAGTCCATTTAGAAACGCGGCTGCCACCGAGAGGAATAAAAACATAATCGCGAAACCAGGTGGATAGCGATATATGCCAACGTTGCCAAAATTCCGCAATGTTTCGGGAGAAAAACGGAAAGGCGAAGTTACGCATCAAACTAAAACCAAACAACCTGGCGGTGCCGATGGCAATATCAGAGTAGCCGGAGAAATCGCAATATACCTGAAAGGAAAAAAATACGGCTCCTAGAATCAGCGTTATACCTGGGGTAGATGAATAAGATGTAACATTAAATATCTGGTCCACCTGGATGGCCAGGGTATCGGCAACGACCACTTTTTTTATTAATCCCCAGAGAATTTGCCTTAATCCATCTTTTGCTTTTTCACTATCAAAAATACGTGGTTTTTCAAACTGAGGAAGCAACTGGGATGCCCGTTCGATTGGACCCGCCACCAACTGAGGAAAAAAACTTACAAATGCAAAAAATGAAATGATATCATTTGTCGGGTTCAATTTCCGTCTGTAAATATCTATTGTATAGCTTAAAGTTTGAAATGTATAAAAACTGATTCCAACCGGAAGTATGATATTTAAAGTGCTTTCATGTAAATGAACCCCTATTTTTGCAGCAGCTTCGATGAATGAGTCCACAAAAAAATTGTAGTACTTAAAAAAACCCAATAACCCCAGGTTGATAAACAAGCTCAACCATAAAAGTAGTTTCCGTTTCTTTTCATCTGAGTTTTTGTGTAGCCATATTCCAATTAGAAAATCGGAAAGAGAACTTATAAAAATCAAAGAAAGAAAGCGCCAATCCCACCATCCGTAAAACACATAGCTTACCACCAGCAAAAAGAAGTTCTGTAACCTCAGGTTTTTGCTAAAAACAAACCAATAAACAAAGAATACGATGGGTACAAAAACCGCAAAGGTGAATGAATTAAACAGCATATTTCAGATTTCTTGTCGTACGTGTAATATCATTATAAGTGACTAATTGTCTTTGTCTTAGTATAGTCACTTAAAGTCATTAATTTAACCAATTGTTTAAAATTTGTCTTTGGTTTCCACCCAAGTATTCTGGCTGCTTTTTCCGGGTTACCAATAAGCAAATCAACTTCTGTAGGTCTATAATACCTTTTATCGATCGAAACTACTGTTTTTCCGTTTGAATATAAAACGCCCAATTCATTTTCATTTTCACCTTGCCAAATAATATTCTCGCCAAGCACACTAAATGCTTCCTCAATAAATTCACGTACGGTATGTGTTTCGTTTGTGGCTAACACGAAATCATCTGGTTCGGCAGCTTGTAACATCATCCACATGCCCTCACAATATTCAGGTGCATAGCCCCAATCTCGTTTTGCATCAATATTTCCAAGAATGATCCGATCCTGCAATCCCAATAAAACCCGGGCAACACCCATCGTGATTTTTCGGGTTACAAAAGACTCTCCCCTTCGCTCACTTTCATGGTTAAATAAAATCCCATTACTTGCGAAAAGATTGTAAGCTTCACGATAGTTAACCGTTGTCCAATAGCTGAATAACTTTGCATTGGCATAGGGATTTCGAGGATAAAAAGGAGTTGTTTCGGTCTGAGGAATTTCCTGTACTTTGCCAAACAACTCCGAGGTAGAAGCCTGGTAAAATTTCGTTTTAATGCCCAGCTCCTTTATGCCATCTAATATTCTGAGTGTTCCAACGGCATCTGTTTCGGTTGTATATTCCGGCATTTGAAATGAAACATGTACGTGACTTTGGGCCGCCAGATTATAAATTTCATCGGGCTCTGATTTTTCAATGATTCGGTTTAGGCTGCTTGAATCGGTTAAATCTCCATAATGCAAATGGAAACTTTGTTCTCTGATACTTTCATCCAGATATAAATGCTCAATCCTTTCCCTGTTGAATGTGCTGCTGCGTCGCACAACACCGTGCACCACGTAGCCTTTATTTAATAGAAGTTCTGCTAAATAACTTCCGTCTTGACCGGTGACGCCGGTAATTAGTGCAACTTTACTCATAAATATCTTAATTGTTTCTTCGTTTCGTATTAAGCTCCTAATACAATGGGTCAAATAATCAATGCTGTATCAAAATTTTTAGAATCTGGTTTTAGATATATTGATTTTATTCGAGTTCAATGGGGTATTTAAGTTGATAATCAGCAGTTTTTAAGGCAAAGGTTTGTTTATGAAAAACCGATGTTAAATAGATTAAACCCAAATATTTTAGACTCATAAAGATGTCTTTATAAGCCATTTTCGAGCTTCCATACGTTCTGGATGGTAAAGAAATAGGAAATTCATAAATGGTACATTTATTAAAATTCAAAATGTATAAACTTTCAAAAAAGAATGAATAACCATTGGATCTTATTAAATTAAACATGTCTCTTGGAATTTGGTTCAAATTGTACAGCCGAAATGCCCCGGAAGAATCATAGGGCATTTTTAATAAAGTTGTTGTTAAGAAATGACCGACATGAGTAAGGAATTTTCTAAATAAATTCCAGGTTTCAAGGCTGTGTTTTTCCAAATACCTCGAACCAATTACAATATTGTCCCGGGAAGAATGCCTGATAAAGTCAAGTATATATTCAGGAGAATGTGAAAAATCGCAGTCCATCGTGATCAGCACATTGTACTTATTTTCATACGACCATTGAATTCCTGCTTTGTGAGCACTTCCAATACCAAGTTTCCCTGATCGGTGTATTACAAATACACCTCGTTGATTTTTAATCAGGTTATCAATTATTGTACCTGTTCCATCGGGTGAATTGTCATCTAAAAAAAGGACATCTGCGTCGATGGCTAATGATTGTATTTCAAAAAAAAGTTTTTCTACATTTTCTGCCTCATTGTACGTAGGTATAAAAATGAGTGTTCTATTGCTATTCGTCATAACTAATTAATTCATTATCTACCATTATTTCTATCAACCGATTGAAGTACACTTTTGGTTCCCATCCTGTAACCTGATGTAATTTTGAATAATTTCCTTGTAGGTCTTTTCTATTGGTTTTTGTAATCAATTTTGGGTTTTCTTCTACATATTGCTTCCAATCCAAATTCAGATAGCTAAAAACACCTTCCGCAAATTCCCTAACAGAATGAGTTTCTCCTGTACAAATAACAAAGGTGTCGGAATCATTTAGTTGTAATATTTGATGGGCGGCTTCAACAAAATCCGGCGCATATCCCCAATCTATTCTGGCATTCAGGTTGCCCAACACCAGTTTGTCAATTTTTTTTAACTTAATCGCAACAGCTGCTTTCACTATTTTTTTTGAAACAAACTGAGCTGCACGCAAGGGAGATTCATGGTTATAGAAAATACCTATGGATGCAAACACCTGATGCTTTAAATGATAATATCTACACAATTGAATTCCTGACATTTTAGTGATTCCATAGATGCAAATGGGAGAAAAAGGTGTATTCTCATCTTGTATTGCATGACTTGAATTTCCAAAAACATGAGAAGAAGCTGCATAAAAGAGGCGGCTATTATTGCTGTACTTTGAAATAGCTTCCAAAAAATTCGACAGCGCCAACACATTTATTTGCATACTCTGGTGGAATAACTGATGATCGTCAGCAATTAAGTCGATTGAGGATTGATGCACAGCGGCTAAATAGTAGATTTCATTCGGTTTAAAAAAACGAATCAGGCCCTCCA
Organism: Bacteroidetes bacterium HGW-Bacteroidetes-16; assembly: GCA_002840975.1. Classification (GTDB taxonomy): domain Bacteria; phylum Bacteroidota; class Bacteroidia; order Bacteroidales; family F082; genus UBA6244. The sequence goes on along the minus strand of PHDN01000001.1, from coordinate 59,213 downwards.
CTTCACTTTTGTTGAGGATATCAATTGTTGGCGAGACGGGTTTAAAATTAGAATAAGACAACCTGCTTGAAATTCCAATGATCTCATAGTTTAGACTATCTAAATAATCAATTAAATAAGTCCCGTCCTGCCCTGTATGCCCAACGATGAGTGCTTTTTTCATTTTTGGATCAATTCGATTTTAGGTAAGGGAAACAAAAATTTTCCTCCGGAATTTAAATAAACACTTTCTCGGAAAAGTATGTTTACCTTAAAATGCCAGGGCAATACCAGAAAACAATCAGGATTCATTTCCATGGCCTCTTTTTCAGAAACGATGGGAATGTTCGTCCCGGGGGTAAAACGCCCAAATTTTTCTTCATTCACCTCAGCAATGAAAGGTATTTCACGCTCCGTTATGCCACAAAATTGTAGAATTACATTTCCTTTTGTCGAGGCCCCATATCCGATAATTTTCAGATTGGCTTTTTTTAGTTTATTCAAATATTCCAACAACTCTTCTTTGTGCTTATGGATACGGTTTCTGAAATCGATATAAACCTTCATCGAATCATACTTACCTTCATCTAAAAGCAGTTGATTGATTATTGAGCTACATTCAGGATAAGGTGAACTCTCTTTGCAGGCAACTACTTTAATACTTCCACCATTGGTATCGTTAATTTCCAGATCAATAATTTTAAGTCCTCCATGATCAAGCAACCATTTAATCTGTTTTAATCCGTAATACTCAATATGTTCATGACAGATGGTATCATACGCATTGCGCTCAATCATTAATGGTAAATAACTTTGTTCAAACACCCAGATTCCATCATCCGCCAGTACACGACCAATTTCATCAACAAAACCCTTTGGATCTTCAAGATCGTAAAACATGGCAATTGATGTGATAATCCTGGCCTTTTTATCAGGAAAGGCTTTTTCGATTATCGAAGCAGAAAAAAATTCAGGGATAATTTTAATGTGGTCTTCATAATATTTTGAGAATTTTGATGCTGTTGGGTCAATTCCCACCAACTCCAATCCTTTCGGGTAAAATTTCAATAAAGTCCCATCGTTGCTGGCAATATCAACAATCAGGTCGTTTTCTCGCAGGGCAACAACCTCCATGCTTTTCTTTACAACTTCCTCCAGATGCTTTACCATGGAACGGTTCAGTCCTGAACGGTAACCATAATTCTCGCCATACATTTCCTTGCCCTCGTAAGAATGCCTGAGCTGAACAAGGCCACAAGCGTTTGGATCCCGCTCAGTTGAACATTTTATTAACTCCAACGAACCCTGCGTAATTCTTTCTTCCCTGGATTTAATAAATACCCCTGTAAGCGATTGAACCCCCAGATTGATAATAGATTCAAAATGCGTGTTACCGCAAATACGACAGGAGCTAATGGGAAGATGCATGAATAATGATTATTGATGGTGATATCAAAACGCGCCACTTTTTAATTACAGGCATTTAAATTGAACGAATTCGTTTGTTTTTTTTAAAAAGATGATTGGGTCTCTTCTTGTTGTAGATTGAAATACCTCATTTTTAGTTCCCTGTTTTCATATAATAAATCCTCATAACTTTTAGCGGTTGATTTCACTACAATTTCATAAAGATAATAAACACCGGCAACATCTCCCGGATCTACGCGCAACTCACCATTGAATTCAGGATCATCTATTTCAATAAATACATATTTTAATCCTGGTCGTGCCTCTTTAAATTTTGATTGTGTTTCAGAATAAACATCTGAAACTCGAGTTTTATAATAACATCTTAAAACGGTTGGTCCAGGTACGTCTATCTTTATCCTGATAAATGTAATGCTATCAAAATTTCCTATCACTTTTTCGAGGCAAAAATAGGGGTCATCACCGGTGGAATTGATTCGAATGGAGCATTGATCCAAATCGATACCATTTAAAATATGATCACTCCAATCGAAAGTCTTAATCTGGAAATTCTTTGTTGATATTTCTAACACGGATTTAGCTTTTTCATAGCGTTGAAGAAGGTCATAGTCGTCTGTTTGGCAATTACTGGCAGTTTGCCTGATGCGGATTAAATCGGTTTCAGATACAAGCTTATCAATAAGAGTCAGAAAGCAATCCTTTGTGTTAGCATACCTGATAGTTGGTGAATTTGCCTGGTATAATTGGCTGTATAAATCCATAAGTAATGAAGGCTCAGATTGCCGGATTAGCTCTATATCTTGACTAAACAATGCCGGATTAAAATAATCGAGTTGTACAAAAGGATTAGATAAAGTATCGGAATCTTCAATATGATAATTATCGAACAAAATACCATTGGTTTTATTTAGATATTCATGTGCAACCATTCTGTTCGTTGCTTCAAAATCGTGATAAATCATTTTTGCCTTTTCAGGTGAGAGCCAATGTTGACGTGTTGCTGGCTTCTTTGTTTCGGAAGAAAATATCTTAACGATTCTTTCAAAGATTCCAGCATCAATTTCAAGAATGTTAAGCCACCTTAAAAACTCAATTGCCTCCAGACGAAGGCTTATATTTGAAGCTGCTTTAGGAGGTGAAGTCATGGATAAATCGAAAGGTATTCCAAGAAGTTGTTTAAAGTCGGAAAATAATTTGAGGCGATCTTGTTTAGGATCATAAACTGTCAGGATCATGTTTTCCTTTCCGAAGTAGGCAGACCATCTATTTAACAATAAATAGTAGTTGTTAATTTCATAAATTGATCTGGCCCGAAAAAAGGCCTCAAAAGAATCTGTAAATCGAACTTTCGATTCTCGAATCAGTTGATTATATGCTGACTCATACCATGAAGGTTGTGGGCGGCAAAAAATAACTATTTGTACCAGGACGTCAAGCTGGAAAAATTCGATGGTTTGCAACAGTCTTGGAAGAATAATCGTGTCTTTTTCGATGAATCCTTCTGAACTGAGCACGAACTTTTGATATTTCTTGAAATTATTTTTTATCTCCGAAAAAACAAGATAAGTCTGACTTAGCTTATCCAAATAAGGTTTCTTGGATTTCTCAAGCTCACTAACTATAGGGTAATGATTGTCAAAATCACCCGGGTAAAGAATTTTGTGCTTTTTTAACAAATCCCGGTTGATAGCCATAAAGCTTTGAATGGCTGTTGTACCCGTTTTATGAAGTCCAATATGGATAAATAGTATTTTTTTCATTACATGGGTATTATGGAAATAATTAATTGTACAATGCCAATTGTCCGTTTTTCATCATTATTTTAACTTTCGAAAAATCGAGCCTTGACATGGTCCCTTCAGTGATAATCATCTTTAATTTTTAAGCGACAACATTATTTTCGAAATAAAATCATCAACCGGATCACTTTGGGGAAGGAAAGTTAAAATGCTCATTCTCGCTTTTTTCCCGATTTTTTTCCACCCAGCAGACTTTTGAAATGCCCTCTCCAACGCTTCATCCAAGTCTTCAACGGTTGGATATTTAGCGATAAACCCACTTATGTTATCATCGATAACCTCACTGTGAGAGCCAATATTCGTCACAATTGGTACGCGTTCGCATAGCATAGCCCCAACCAATGCAAGCGGAAGTCCCTCCATAAACGATGGCATAAATATGGCGTGATTTTTCTTCCAGACTGAAGTTATATCATTTATATGGCCATGAAAAGTTACGTTATCCAAATGATTTTCCAGTGCCATCTCCTTAAGGATATCTTCATCATAACCAGTGCCGTATATATTCAGGTGTATTCGGCGTTGCCTCCACTTTTTCAGGCTAAACAACTGAAGTGCCAAATGTTGTCCCTTATGCACTCTCGACAGGTTTGCCGGGATTGCTAACTGCAAACCATCGTCCATTGTTGGGAATGGAATTACCATGTCTCTGTCTACATCCAAGGGGTTGTAGAAAATCTTCGAACGAGGGATTTTACAATCCAGCCTTCGCTCCATCAGTTCATGATTATTCTTGCCTGTGAATAATACCAACTCGGCTCCAAGGTAACCACTTTTAACTTGCTCTGCAATGTCTTTTTTAACAGGCCAGTACTTTGGCTCCTTGGTTAGTTGATTCACAATAACATAGGGAATTTTGTTTTTCAAACAGTGTTCGTACCATTCTATTCCTTCGTCCTGATCACCAATAGAAATGACCATCAAATCAGGTTCAAATTTTGTTACACGATTAAACGAATCTGGTTCCTTGAAATTAATTGAAACTCCCCATTTTCTGAATTCATTGATAAAAAAAGGCTCCGGATTCCATTTTTTTATTACCACCATTACTTCATTCCCAAGCTTGCTGCATTCCACTGCTGCCTTTCTCCACAATTGCTCACTACCACCATTTGGGCTATAATCATTTGTGGTAAGAAATACGAACCTGTTGTACTGCTTACCATCAAGGATTACTTTTTTTATTCTTTCATATTCAATGCTATACGGATATACCTGATCAAAATCAATAACCGATTTTGCCAAATAAAAGGAACCCAATTGACCAGCAATAAATACTTCCCACTTTTTTAAAAAAGACGAATCAATCTGAAAGGTCTTGAAAATATCTTCATGTATGATCTGCTGTTCTTTTAACAAAACCTGAATTGAAGGTTCTATTGAATTGAACTTAGAAGTAACCGTTTGAAGATGTTTGCGATGACAATTGAGCTTTTCAGAGTTGAAAGCAATTTGCTTACCTCTGATTACCCGTGAATAAAAAAACCAGTCACCAGAAAACTTAAATGGTGCTAATTCATTAAAAATGGACTTGGGAATATCTTGTTTCCTTAGTAAAACCGCGCTGGCATTTGGGATGGAATTTTTAACACCCAGACCGAAATTAATTTCTTGTGATCCGGTGTTTTGATAAGAATTTTTCCAATGAAAGGCGTCAAGCTCTTCATGATAAATCTCGTAATCACCAGTAATGGCATCAGATTCATCTACAATAAACGAATCACAATAGGCTAAAGCCACCTCTTTGTCGTTAAAACAGGGCAACAATTTTTGCAGGAAATCCGGCATACAAAAATCATCGCCTTCAGCAAACCATATAATTTCCCCTTTCGCAACGGAAAATCCTTTCTCCCATTGTATAAATGGAGAGCCTGTATTGATGTCATTTCTTATAACACTTACCGCAGGATGCCAACTATACTTCATGGCAATCTCATAACTGTTATCAGTAGAAGCATCATCCAAAACGATTATTTCAAAATCTTTAAATGATTGGTTTAGTATACTTTCTATCCTCTTATTCAGGAACTTACCATGGTTATACACAGGAACAATAATACTCACCAGTGGGTTGGTTTTCATTACTGAGTGACAAATCTTAAGTATTTGAGGCACAGCAATGTCATCAGAATAACGTGTTAAGATTTTCGCACGTGCATTCATGCCTTTTTCCTGACGAAGCGATTTATTGACAATTAGATTCCCGAGTGCTTTTGCTGCATCATCAATATCTAAGTAGGGAACAATGCTTCCGGCATCATCTTCAACAAATTCAGGCATCCCACCTGCATCCTCAAAACAAACGATTGGTAAGGCACATTCAGCAGCTTCAAGGCAAACCAATGGAAATGGGTCTTCACGTGAAGGCAAGAAGAAAATATCACCGGCTTTGAAATAATCTTTGGGGTTGACTCTTTCACCCAGGAGTACTATTTCTGCAGTCAGGTCATGTTGCTGAATATAATTTTCCCATTCTTTCCATTCGCCCCATTCTGCGCTCTCTAAATCCCAGTAATTAGCTCCTATCCAGCAAAATAGAAAATTATCAACACCATTTCCTTTTAGTTTTTTGGCGGTCTCAATAAATAGGTCTGTTCCTTTTCGCCAATAAATTGTACCACACCCCCAGATAATTATTTTTCCTTTCGGTAAATCATAAAGGATTCGCTGTGAGCTGTGATCGGGCAGTTGTCCCACATCGGTGTGAATAAATTCATTTACTATTTTTAGTTGATCAGGAACAATCTGATGATTTACCATCAGATTGTTCATAACTGGGGTCGAACAAGGAATATAAATTGAAGTGTATTCCTTTAATTTATCTCTCACTTCCTGTGTTGTATAATTCCTGATCGACTTCTCCATTTCATGTATGTGCGAAATAAATGGCGCCCCAAAAATATCAAGTAAGGGATAAAGACTGGCTGAGACGATGGTGTTGCCATAGATCAGGTCAATCATACCTGTTTCAGAATAAATCTTCTGTATAGCCTCCTCTTCGGTATGTTTAGAATAAAATTCATCCCACAGGTACACCTTGGAGACCTTTTTGTAGGCAGGAAGTAATTTGCCCCCGTCAATACCAAGCTTTAAAGCTATCACATATAGATTAAATGAAGTATGACTATTCAACCAGGTGAGGAGGTTCAATAATAAAATTTCCGCTCCGGCGGTGCTCAGGTCATGTGCTACAAATAAGATTTTTTTTTGGTTGAAAGTTAAATCGTGTGGCTTTTTACCTGATGCTAGAATCTTCTGTGGAAAAAAAACCGTCTTAATCTCAAATCCTGCCTTGTGCGCAATAATTCCAAAGAGCCTCTCGATGGCATGGGCCAGTGTACCATCAATTTGCTGATTTTCCTCTTCAAAATGAGTGAAATCAATTTCTTTCTGAACCAATAATCCAAGGGTTTCGGGCCTGAACCAAAACATGGAACCATTTGGGAACATGAGGGAACCATTATTCTCGTCAAGTTGTAATTCTGGAAAAAAGCTTTTTGCGATGCTATAATTCTTTTGGGAACTCAAAGAAGGGCCCCATACATTTTCTAAGCCCAGGTGTACAAGATATGGATGAGCAACCGGCCAAACAATGCCTAATTTCTTGTTTTGGATAAAAGCGGAAATAATCCTTTTAACAATGAGTGAGTTCCCTAACAAATGGTCAAGCAGATATTTTCGCCAATCCTGCAAGTGATGATTATGTTCGCTTTTTTTTGTATGTACTTTACAAACAAGATCATACTTCATTAAATGGGTCTTGAGTATTGCAATAAAAGAGCCAATATCTTTGCCCTTGTTCTCAAACACCATGATCGTTGTTTTGACATCCGGCAATTTTTTCTCAAAAAGGGCTTGTATGACTTCCTGGTTCTGTGAAGTGGTACTGATAAACAAATCATACTTTACCGGAATGTGGCCAAAGTAGTCAATAAATTCATCAATTAGATCAACATGAAACAAATGAAACACGACGGCTACCTTTACATAATCAATTTCTTCAATCAGGTCAATGTCGCTGATATCTGCTTTGTTGACGCATTCTTGTTCATTAAAGATAAATGGCTGAATCAAACGTCCCTCAAGTTTGCCATACTTAATATAGTGAACCAGTGGGTTGATTTGTGATTTTTTTACATCCTCATTGCTTGACAGGTAAAACCGGGTATTGAATTCATTGCTTGGATTCCGGCCTTCCATCCAACCATGAAAGTAGTAATGTTTTACCGGATTGACGCGTGCATTTCTTACGTCCGCATTTGTTCGCAGATAATAATCCGTATCAAACAAACCGCTTTTCTTCACCAAATGCATATCCTTGGTATATAAAACCAATTTCTTAAATTTAGAAACCTGTCGTTTAATATGGTTATTAAAAAATACCTTTCCCTTAAATGAATGATGTTTTGGTGAGGTTGCCTGAGAATGAATCAACCTGTTTTCTTTTTTGCCAAAGAGAATGAAATGTAACAATGGATTCATCCCCGATGCGACAACATCCGGATAATGATTCAAATAGAATCGGCTATTAAAATGAGGTCCCGGGTTTCGTCCTTCAAACCCGCCATGATTAAGGTAATGTTTTAGTGGACTGCCATCGTACTTTTTTACATCAGAATTGTGTTGTAAATAATAAGCACGATCAAATAAGCCGCTTAATTTTATTTTAATAATCGTTCTGATTTGCTGAATATATCTTATTAACCTTCCTAACTTTTGCTGCCGGAATGGCTTGGTAATACGCCACGAGTAAGATCTGTATATTTGATTTAAAACCTCGACATGTGTTTTTAAACGATTGTTGAGTTCAATTAATTCCTTATTAACCTGCGCATTTTGTACAATATACATAGAAATCATTTCCTCTTTTTCTGCCAAAGTCTTTGCCATCAAGTTTATCTCTGACTTATGGATCTTGTTTTCCATGTCTCTGGTCAATACTTCATCTTCGATGGTTTTAGTTAGGGTGGTAATTTCTGATTTCAAGAGGATTATTGCATCATCCTTGTGCGATAGGTTTCTTTCATTGCGGGAAATTTCAATCTCTTTTTCAAACAAAAGCGTTTTTTGATTGATGAGTTCAGCACTTTTTGATTTCAACAAATCCTTAAGCTGATCCAATTCATTTTGTTTATTATTGTTTTGCTGATCGAGCCATATCCGATGACCCAGATTTGCAAACAACTGTTTAACAAATAGATTGTGTTTTGATTCTGCAACAAAATCGAGGAAATCAGAATTGACTTCACTTCCTGTACAGATGATTCCCAAGCCATGCCCATGATCAAATTCCATCGAAAGGTATTGATTTCTGATTTCTTCCATCAGTTTCCATACACCAAAACCTGGTTCTCTAACATTGGTATCATGAAATATCATGACCCCATTTTTGCTCATTTTTGGCAACCAGGTTTCAAAATCGTCTTTAACATGCTGATAACCATGTCTCCCGTCAATGTGCAACAAATCAATGGTTCCATTACTAAAACAACCTGCAGCATCCTCAAACGACATTTTAAGTAAATTGGAGAAGTGGGAGAAATGCTGGTTGTTAATCCGGGTAACATATTCAAAAACCTCAGATCCATAAAAACCTGCCTGTTCATCACCTGTCCAGCTATCCACAGCATAAGCTTTCGTTTTAAGTTTCAATTCACCGATTGCCTGACAAAAGGCAAAATAGGAATTCCCAAAATGTGTTCCCAATTCAAGAAACACCTTCGGCCTTAAAATATCAACAATAAAGAAGGCAAATGGAATATGTTCAACCCAGGCGGAATGTTTTTCATTAAATAAAGGGGTTGTAAAAATGATGTTGCTTATTTTCTTCATACTGAAATTATGTTTTACTTGTATTCAACTCATTAAACTGATGACGAGGTATTATTGGATGTTCAGTTTCTTTTTTCCAAAAAATCCCTGTCCAGTCAATTACCTGAATCTCCTCCTGAATATTGAATACCCTTCGATAATCTTCCACCGCTTTTTTACAGGCTTTCACCGCCCCCCAATCGTCTACAATACAATAACCTCCTATTGAAAGTTTGGGGTAAAGATAATACAGCACATCAATTGTTGATTCATACATGTCGCCATCCAGCCTTAAAAGAGAAAGTTTTTCAATTGGGGCTGATGAGATGGTGTCTTTAAACCAGCCTTTAAGAATTTTAACCTGGTGATCCCATAAATCGTATTTTCTGAAATTGCTTATTACTTCGTCTTGTGTAATGGATAGTTCTGTAAATGTATGTAATTCATCTCCAAAATCGTCGGGGTATAAATCCGGGTTTGGTTTTGGGAGACCTTGGAAAGAATCGGCAACCCAAACAGTTTTTTCGGAATTTCCATACGATTTTAAAACAGCCCGCATAAATATACAGGCTCCACCACGCCACACTCCTGTTTCGATACAATCGCCTGGTATATTTTTCCTGATAATATTTGTGAGACAGAATTCGATATTAGAAAGGCGTTTATAACCGATCATTGTTTCACCGGTTTTCGGCCAACTTTTTCCCTCATAACGCTCATTAAGTAAGGCTTCGAGCAAAATCGGATCATTTGCCGCGTAACCATTATCAATACCATTATCGAAGTCAACTCCTAAAAGGCGTAGTTTAAGTTTAAAGAAATCAAACGTGGGTTTGTTTTTGGATAACATCACATGATTTTCTTCACCCCTTTTTTCGTTCCAGGGAGGAAGTCTTTTTTTCTTTTCGATAACAAGTACACTATCGTAAAAATGCAATGAATTGGAGCTCCTTGTAAAATCAGACACAGGCAATTCATCATTCCTGATATGCCATGCGTTCAGTTGATCGATTAACCTTTTACTGAACTCAATAAAAGTAGTCGGTTTATTTAACCCGCCGCCAAATTCTTCCCAATAAGATGTATGTAGATCTTCACACAGATATATACCATCGTCTTTAACATGGTCGAACAGCACTTCAAAACTGGTTATCTGCTGTTCCATGGTGTGTCCGCCATCATCAATAAGTATATCAATCCTGGGGATTTTTGATTTCAAATCCTGAAGAAATTTCCTGTCTGACTGTGAACCGATGATAATATGAATATTTTCTTCTTCAAATTCTTTGCAGTACGGATTGATATCCAGACCATATATGACGGCCTTTTCACCAAAATAGTTTTTCCACATTTGCAAACTTCCACCCTGAGACACACCGATCTCAACAACAACACACTCGGTACCAACAAACCGCTTAAAATGTTGATGATATATTTCTAAATAATGAGCCCACTTATGGACAATGTTTTTCCTGTTTGAATAAAAGTATGTTTCTAATGGATTGATCATCTGTATTTTGTAGAGTTAATATTAGTAATGCACCGGGAGGATTTATCGCCAATCCAATTTATTTGATCATTTTTAATAATAAGTGCCCTACTCGTATATTCCTTGTTGTATTCATCTAATTTATGATAAAACAAGTTGACGTAGCTTCGCCACCTCAGTCCCATTTTCGAACATTCCAATTCAAGTTATTTATTGAAAGTAAAAATAAAAATTTATTTGAGCGAAACACAAAATCAACATGACTTATTAATCTGGCATTTTCCAGGCATGATTAAAATATAATATATTTGTATCATGCTCAGTTATCTCATTTGGAAGAAACATTTACATGGACAAAAAAAAACTGAAACAGAAATCGCAAAAGGTCAGAACGCCATTCGATCTGTACTTTCTAATCATTTCTACGATAATAGTTCTTCCATTTGTATACACCACAAAAGTTTTAGACCCTGGTTTAGCACCGCGTTTGTTTGGATTGGGGATTATTACTTTAATCCTCTTATTGGTAAACCTTTTCACGTCCATTAAAAACAGGCCTGAGTTAAGCTTCGTCCGACTTCATGTGTTTCCTGTTTTCGGTTTGTATCTTGTATGGTCCGTCATCTCTCTTACTCAGGCCATCACTCCTGCTGAAGGTTTATTTGACATTGCGAGATCCTTGCTTTCATTAACTCTCTTAATATTGGCTACCCAAACATTCATAAACTATAAAAATTGGATTTCGCTTTTAGTTAAATGTGTTGTAGTAAGTTCAATAATTGCCACCTCAATTGGCTTATACCAATACTTTGAAAGTATACCTGGGAATGTAGATTTTAATTTATTTATGGCACTTTATGAGATAAAAGGTTTGATGGGTCATAAAAATCTGTTTGCCATGTCATTGTTCCTGATGCTGCCATTTGTTATTTTTGGGATTGTTTATCTTAAAAAATGGTGGAAGGTACTTTCTATTTCTTCTTTGACTCTCCTGATCATCAATATCTTGCTGCTCCAAACACGTTCTGTTTGGATAGCCAGCATTATTTTTGTTATTGTATTGTTAGTGATTTGGGGATTTTTCGCATTGAGAAAGGGTTTTGTTTTTAACAGCGGATCGAAAAAACAGGTTGTCCTTTTCACAGCGGGTTTCCTGATTATTTTTTCAGTTGGGTTTTTTATTATACAAAAAACAGGTGCTTTACAGACGCTTAAATACAAAGCGGTTTCAATTTTTAATACAGACTCGCATGATAACCAGGGCCGTTTGCAAATTTGGGAATCCACCTTGCATTTGTCTCAGGACCATCTGTTGTTAGGCGTCGGGGCGGGAAACTGGAAAATAGAAATCCCCCCCTATTTCCCTTATAATTACGATTTGACTTATCAAAATTGGCGCAGACCACACAACGATTATTTATGGGTGCTCGCCGAAAAAGGAATCCCCGGATTGGCTTTATATATACTTATTTTTATCATAACGGTTTTATATGGTGTCAAAGTACTGACCAAAGAAACCGATCAAGACACATTAATTTATACGGCACTCATTATTTCTGGAATAATGGGCTATATGGCATTTGCCTTTTTTGATTTTCCATTGGAAAGAATTAATCATCAGGTCTATCTGATGATGATGATGGCCTCTGTTATTAGCATTTATTATCGTCACTATCCTGCTAAATCCTTTAAGAATTTTAATAGCCGGTATGTTAGAATTCATGTACCGGCAATTGTTTTTATTGCGGCTTCTATCTATTTCGCAGGTGTTTTGTTGAAAATGGAATTTAATGTCCATCAATTATTTGGCTACAGAAATGCCCAAAACTGGAAAAAAATAATCGAATTGGCTGACAAAGCCTTTACAAAATTAACACCAATCGATGCCTTCTCCTCTCCTATTCATTTGCATAGCGGCGAAGCTGAATTACAATTAAAAAATTATAACCGGGCCATGGCCGACCTGACAACTGCTCTGGATTATTCTCCCAACCATGTATCGATATTGAACGACCTGGCGATTGTATCTGCTGAAATGCACGACACAAAAAAAGCCATTGGCTATCTTGATAAATGTTTAAGTATTTATCCTAAATATGAGCCAAGTCTTTACAACAAAGTCAATGTGTATTATAGAAACAAAGAATACGCGAATGCGTATGTTTCATTATTGAATTGTAATACAATGAATCCAAGGGCTGATTATAAAGAATTTATGAAGGTAATGACTGAAAGAGTTAATCACTAATTAACCCCGTCAGTCATCGCATTGTTGACTCTCCCCACCTCCCCTGTTTCCAGCATCACTTTTATTCCACGGGTATGGTTGGCCGATTTGGTGAGTATTCTTTTGACATATCCTTCGGTTAACTCGCCTGAACGTTGGTGGTGTTTCTGAACAATTTCCACTTTCATCCCCACCTGAATGTGAGCCCTGATCCGGCCATCCTTCTGAATATTTTCCATAGTTATATCCAAATATTAATATGATAAGTTGACGCCATTTAAGCCGGTTAACATGTTATCGAAACAAACACCAGTACCATCAATTGTTAAAATGACTTCATTACTGCTCAACAAAGGTAGGTTTTCCTGCCTATCGGCGATATCAACCCGGATAAAAATCTCTTGAGGTGGATTCAGTTCCGCTGTAAACAGGCTTCAAATTCAGTTATCTTTGCACTTTCAAAAATCATACGACAATGGCAGACGATAAAAAAATCATTTTTTCGATGGTGGGGGTAGGTAAAATAGTACCTCCAAACAAAGAAATCCTCAAAGATATTTACCTCTCCTTTTTCTATGGAGCAAAAATCGGAATCATCGGTTTGAACGGTTCCGGGAAATCAACCTTACTGCGCATTATTGCCGGTGTTGACAAATCATTCAATGGTGAGGTTGTATTTTTAAAGGGCTTTTCCATAGGAATGCTGGAGCAGGAGCCCCTGTTGGACAACCAAAAAACAGTTCGGCAAGTGGTTGAAGAAGGTGTACAGGAGGTGGTGAATCTACTCAAAGAGTACGAAGCCATCAATCTTAAGTTTTCGGAACCGATGTCGGACGAAGAAATGGACAAGATCATACAACGGCAGGGAGAGCTAACCGAATTAATTGAACAACACAACGGATGGGAACTTGACACCCGTCTGGAAAGGGCCATGGACGCACTCAGGTGTCCCGAAGAAAACAAAATGGTGGGCGTATTGTCGGGCGGCGAACGCCGCAGGGTGGCTTTGTGCCGACTGTTATTACAGGAACCGGATATCCTGCTTCTTGATGAACCCACCAATCACTTGGATGCCGAATCGGTGGAGTGGCTCGAAAATCATTTAAAACAATACAAGGGAACAGTCATCGCTGTTACGCACGACCGGTATTTTCTGGATAATGTGGCCGGATGGATTCTCGAACTCGACCGTGGCAAAGGAATTCCATGGAAAGGAAATTATTCCAGTTGGCTGGAACAAAAATCCAAACGCATGGAAATGGAGGAAAAAACAGCAAGTAAACACCGTAAAACCCTCGAACGTGAACTGGAATGGGTGCGCATGGCTCCCAAGGCACGACATGCCAAATCAAAAGCAAGGGTATCCAATTACCAAAAATTGCTCACCGAGGACAAGAATGAGAAAGTGGAGCAACTCGAGCTTTTCATCCCCAATGGTCCGCGTTTGGGTAGCAAGGTGATTGAGGTGAAAGGCCTGCGTAAAGGCTACGATGACAAGTTGCTTTTTGATGACCTGGACTTTAGTTTACCACCTGGAGGTATTGTAGGTGTTATTGGTCCGAATGGAGCAGGTAAAACCACTTTATTCCGGTTGATCATGGGACTTGAACAACCTGATAGTGGAACTTTTGAAGTAGGCGATACCGTTGAAATTGGGTATGTCGATCAGGCACACCATGAAATTGATCCTGAAAAAAGCGTTTGGGAGGTGATTTCTGGTGGACATGACCTCATTAAGTTAGGAAGCCGAACCATGAACTCCAGGGCATACGTGTCAAGGTTCAATTTCAGCGGAACAGATCAAGGCAAAAAGGCAGGCATTCTCTCGGGTGGTGAGCGCAACCGTCTTCACCTGGCCATGACGCTCAAACAAGAAGCCAATGTGTTGCTTTTGGACGAACCCACCAACGACATCGATGTAAACACCTTACGGGCACTTGAAGAAGGACTTGAAAATTTTGCAGGATGTGCCGTGGTTATCTCTCACGACAGGTGGTTTCTCGACCGCATCGCCACCCATATTTTAGCCTTTGAAGGAGATTCAAAAGTGGTTTACTTCGAAGGATCGTATTCTGAATATGAGGAAAGTAAGAAAAAGCGTTTGGGTGATGTAACTCCAAAACGATTGAGGTACAGGAAATTAAGTTAAGCAGAATGAATTTTACCAGGCTTATTTTTTAGTGCAGTGGAACAAGACCCTGACATCATATCCGTTGCTGAATATTACCAAAAATATTCACATCTGGCGATCATCGATGTTCGTGCGCCCGGCGAATTTACCAAAGGACATATTCCGGGTGCCACCAATATCCCTTTATTTTCGGATGCTGAGCGGGCAAAGGTGGGAACAGCCTATGTGCGTCAATCCAAGGAAATCGCCATGAATATTGGGTTAAAAATAGTGAACCCCAGACTGGAGTATTTTATTGAAGAATCCGAAAAAGTAGCACCTTCCGGTGAAGTGGTGGTACATTGCTGGCGTGGTGGAATGCGTAGCCAATCCTTCGCGCGTCATCTTTCTGATAATGGGTTTCATTCCATTCGGGTCATCGAAGGTGGATACAAGTCGTTCAGGAACTATGTACTTCATTTTTTCGAATATCCATTCAAACTCACCATTCTGGGAGGCTATACCGGCAGTGGTAAAACAATGATTTTGAAATATCTGCAAGAGCAATCATTACAGGTGGTTGATCTGGAAGGCGTTGCACATCACCGGGGTTCTGCTTTTGGAGGTATTGAAATGGGAAAACAACCTACAGGAGAGCAATTTGAAAACAATCTGTTTGAAGTGATGAGGCATCTGGATCAGAATGCCACCATTTGGATGGAGGATGAAAGCCACCATATCGGATCGGTTTTTATTCCACTTGGGTTATTCAAACAGATAGAAAAAAGTGAGGTTTATTTTCTGGATATCAAAAAGGAAAAACGGGCAGAATACCTTGTGCAGGAATATGCTGGACTTGACAAAGAGCAACTCGCTTTCTCCATCCGGAAAATAACCAAACGGTTGGGTTACGACAGGGCGAAAAAAGCCCTTGAATATCTTGAAAACAACAACTTTTATGAGGTAGCCATAACGACTTTAACCTACTACGATAAGTATTATCTGGGGGGACTTTCCTTACGCAAATCTGGATCGGTCCATCGGTTGGCAAGCGATGAGGTGGACATTCAAAAAAATGCCCGAATCCTATTAAAAGCAGCATCTTATGAATGAAATTATCAGGCTAACTCAATATAGCCACGGAGCAGGTTGCGGTTGCAAAATCTCCCCAAAAGTTTTGGATACCATTCTGAAAACCCGAGTAGTGCAGGATACCGACAAAAATTTGCTTGTCGGAAACGACAGCCGCGACGATGCCGCTGTTTACGATCTGGGTGATGGTACCGCCATCATCAGTACCACCGATTTTTTCCTTCCCATTGTGGACGATCCGTTTGCCTTTGGAAAAATTGCGGCTGTAAATGCCATCAGCGATGTGTATGCCATGGGCGGAACCCCGCTTTTGGCCATCGCCATCCTGGGCTGGCCCGTAGACAAGATTCCGCCGGAAATAGCCTCTCAGGTGATGGAAGGAGGACGTTCAGCCTGCAAGGAAGCGGGTATCATGCTGGCTGGTGGTCATAGCATCGACAATCCTGAACCTGTTTTCGGACTGGCCGTTACCGGAAGAATCGATATTACGAAATTAAAAAAAAACAACAGTGCCAAACCTGGTTCAAAACTGTACCTGACCAAACCGCTTGGTGTAGGGATTTTATCCACAGCGCAAAAACAGGGAATTCTGAAAGAGGAACACCAGTTCATCGCCCGCGATTCGATGATGATTCTGAACAAAGTAGGTGCCCGCCTGGCAGACATCGAAGGTGTAAACGCCATGACAGATGTAACCGGATTTGGATTGCTGGGACACCTGCTCGAATTGTGCGAAGGCAGCGGTGTATCAGCAGTTATTGACTATCAAAAAATTCCTGTTTTCGGTGAGGCCATTGAATATATGCGGCAAGGTGCAGTTCCGGGAGGCACATTCCGCAACTGGAGCAGCTTCAGTGATAAACTGATATTGCCCGATCAGGAACTACGAAACATCCTATGCGACCCACAAACCAGTGGCGGATTGTTAATTTCTGTTGATGAAGACGATTCCGAAGAGGTAGAGGTGCTGCTGAAGGGAGAAAATTTGGTCTGCCATTCGTTTGGCTACCTGACCAATAAAGGTGTGGAATTAATCAAGGTTATTCTCTAGCATGTTGGAAATGAGACATTCATGACGGAAATAATACCGCTTAAGGTGAGTTTATCCAAACTATTAGGCCACCTCAGCTAGTTACACTATTTGAATTCTTAGTTGATTTAAATTTATATCTTTGAAAAGAAATTAGGTTAAAATGACTGAGAACAATACAAATATTAATGTCGATAAGATTGTTAAACACTGGATTGAAACCTCGGAAGAAGATTATCAAACAATGATAACCTTATTTAATTCAAAAAAATACAGTTGGGCATTATTTCTCGGACATATTTCAACGGAAAAATTACTTAAAGCACTATATGTAAAAAGATTTAAAAAACATGCCCCTCTTACTCACAACCTCTATAGACTTGCTGAACAACTTGATATAAAACTTGCAGATGAATACGCAGATTGGTTGGATGAAATTACTTCTTTTAACATAAATGCCAGATATGATGATTATAAACGAGAATTTCTCACAATATGTACGCCAGAGTATACAATGAGTTGGATTGATAAAATTAAAATTTTAAGGATATGGATAGAAGAGATGCTATAAATATTGCCAATTTATATGCCATTGCTGTAAAAACAAAGTATGATTATATAAAAATTATACTTTTTGGTTCATATGCAAAAGGTAATTTCAATGAGGATAGTGATATTGATATTGCTGTTATTTTAAAGGATTATAAAAACTTAATGGATATACAGTTGGACTTAATGCGAATAAGACGTAAGATTGATAGCCGAATTGAGCCACATCCGTTTAGAGAAAGTGAATTTGAGATTACAAATCCAATTGTAAGTGAGATTTTAAAATATGGCCAGGAAATAGGACATAACGTGGCCTGACCTTCACTTAAAAGTAATTACGTCAAGGATTAGCTGGTTTTTGACTTTTAAAATCCCCAACAATAAAACAATTCGCAAACCACACAAAAAAAGCTGCAGGTTTTCCCGCAGCTTTTACTGATGTGTTTAGTCTGATCGCGCTGTGCAACATTCACAGCAAACAACCTATTCTTTAACAGAAGACCTTTC
This sequence comes from Bacteroidetes bacterium HGW-Bacteroidetes-16, assembly GCA_002840975.1. Classification (GTDB taxonomy): domain Bacteria; phylum Bacteroidota; class Bacteroidia; order Bacteroidales; family F082; genus UBA6244. Next base: position 41,192 of record PHDN01000001.1, on the reverse strand, counting down.
GAGCATCTTTTCTTTAATATAAGCCCAAAGCGCGATAAGAATTATAATGGCAACTGTGTAATACACAAACGTTGGAACCGGAACCGGATCACCTTTGGCATAACTATGCAAACCCGATAAATAATAATTAACCCCAAAATAAGTCATCAGGATGGAGAAGTAAGAGATCAAGGTGGCAAAGTTATAAGAGAACCTTGACTTCATTCCCGGCATATATTTCATGTGAGAAACAAAGGCGTAAACAAGTACGCTTACCAGTGCCCAGGTTTCTTTTGGATCCCATCCCCAATAGCGGCCCCAGCTTTCGTTGGCCCACACGCCACCCAGAAATGTACCGATGGTCAGCATATACAATCCAACCATGACGGCACGTTCGTTGATGGCTGTTAATTCATTAATGCGTATTGCAAACATGCGGGTATTGCTTTTTCGCCTGAAAATCATCAACAACAGGTTAAGAAAACCAAGTAGCATCGACAAGGCTAAAAAACCATAACTTGCGGTGATAATGGATACATGGATCGTCAACCAATAGGATTTTAATACCGGAACCAGGTTGGTTACTTCGGGATCCATCCAGCTTAGGTGTGCTACCATCAGAATAATGGAAGTAAGTACCGTGGTCGCGGCAATGGTCATTTTCGACCCCCCTGAGAAAATCAATCCCGCCAGCAAGGTTACCCATCCAATATAGATCAACGACTCATACCCATCACTCCAGGGAGCATGTCCAGAAATATACCAACGCATGGCCAGTCCCAAAGTTTGAAAAACAAACCCGATCACAATCAACACGACGAACCCTTTAATGACCCACCTCAATGCCTTGGATGTACGGAACATCTCAATAAACAGCAGGATCAGCAGCAATACACCCATCATTCCATAATATTGGCTTAATCTATCGAAGATCAGTAGTTCGTTATACAACAGCTCCATTCCTGTCCTGGAAGGATCTGGCAGGATTTTACTTCCGTATTTTTGTTGAAATTCATTGATTCCCTTGAGTAGTTCGTTGGCCAGTGTCAGATCACCATCAGCGACTGAACCCAGGTAGGTTGGCACAATGGTTGAAAGAAAAATACTGTCCTCAGCGGGCATGTCCACGAATTTTGAATTGGGGGCATACCAGGGATGATCCGCATCGGAGGGATCGGGTAATATTTTAAGCATATCACCCGAGAAGATCATGAAACAAATATTCAGACGTTCGTCCACCTTCATGATCTCGTTGTCGAATTTGCTACGGGCCGCCGGCTTTTTCTCATAGGCTTCGGTTACATAATCATTCAGTTTATATGTGCCGGCATTCATGTCGATAAAATCCAGATATGAAGCATATTTTCCTTCAATTCCTAATACTTCTGATACCTCCGGATGGCCTATTTTTATCATGGGAACCTGTTGCCATTCTGATGACCGGCTCATCATGCCCAGTAAGACCTGATCCGCTTTTTGTCCATCGAATGTATTGCTTCTTGATATTTTGCGTAAGATCTCACCTGAAAGGGTGTTTACAGGTTTTAACCTGCCATCGCGCGATTGCACCAATAATTTTCCAAAGCCAACTGCCTGCGTTTTATCAACGGCTGAAGGATGTGCAATATGCTTTACACCATGTTCCATCTGGGCCATCGTTTGACCGGAGAAAAACAAACCTGCCAGAACCAACAGGGTAGCAACTACTTTTCCAGCCTTAGCCGAGTTTTCCCTGATGGTGCGTCCCAGCATAGCAAAACGCGAATTCTTGTTAAAAAGAGTCAGTAACATGCCAAGTGACATTAAAAAATAACCCACATAAGTAAAAAAGGTACCCCAATAATCGTGGTTTACAGAAAGTACCGTCCCCATTTCATCCTGGTCGTAAGAGGATTGGAAAAACCGGTAACCTTTGTAGTTGAGTACATGGTTCATGTAGATTCGGTATGGCATTTTCAGGTTGTCTTTGGAGTCGAGTAAAATTACATCGCTCGCGTAGCTGGAAGGGCTTCTTGATCCGGGGTAACGTTCCAGGTCAAATTTCACCAATTGCAACGCGAATGGGATTTCAATATTTTTCGATCCATATTGCATCGTGATATTGGCTTCACCCAACTTAAAATTTGTTGGTTCACCCATGTAGCCTTTGCCTCCTCTGATAACAACTTCTTTGGTTTCGCTGCCCGATTTCACTTCAACCACCAAAGCATCCATGAAGCTTTCTTTCCCCTGGCTGGGTACATAGTCTACTCCCCCATGTGGGTTAAAGCTTGTGATGACAAGGCTTACCTGAGGAAGCTGGTACAAGGTTCTTGTTTCGAATGGATACCAGTTGCCGGGGAGGAGTGTGTCACGTTGTTGCGTGAGCATCGACAGGGTAGTAATGCTATCATTGGCATAAATAAGTAATTTGTCCTGCTCGTATTTCATGTTCACCGACAGGGGATTGAATGCGTCGCCGAACTGAAGGTTACATGTTTCCAGAAATTTACTGTCGCCATATTTTAACACGAGATTCTGACGCCCAGATCCGGAAGAAGCTACCAGATTAAGATATGGAATCCCACCCTCGGGAAGTTCTGTAACAACCTCCTGAGCATTTGGAATATACCGCACCGTTTTAAATGAATACGAAGTTCCGTTTACCGAAACATGATCTGAATACGCCTTAGGTGTAAGAATAGAAAGCAATGTTTCTTCTTCCGATATTACTTTTCTGTCTCCTTGGGTAATGGTTATATCCACATAAGTATTGTCTGATAAAATACTACTCGATGCAGCACCTTGACGGATGTGCATGACGCCTTCGTAACTGATAAAACGCGTGATGACGCTACCAATTAAAATGATGATAAAGGCGATATGAAACACAAAAATGGTTAGCTTTTTGGGCAAATACAGTTTGTTGACAAAAATATTGCCGACCAGGTTAACACCCAGCAAACCCAACAAAATTTCAAACCATAAGGCATTAAATACAACTGCTTTGGCTGAAACAGTCCCAAAATCATTTTCAATAAAAGTGGCTGTGGCAATGGCAAACGCAAACAGCAGAATCAATGTGCCCATTGTTTGCATGGAAAAGAAAAAGGATGTTATTTTTTTCATGTCGTGATTTTTAATAAATATTGTATTAATAACTTATATTGTATGAATCATTCCTTCATTTCATGAGCTAATTAAACTTAATTACTTTTTGTCTTAATAATGATATCAATGGCACCTACACCAAATTTAATGATGGAGGCCATCTTATTTTCAAGTCCTTCATAATCACCTAAGGCTTTGATTATGGCATTTTTCAGGACTCCATTGCCCACCCCGTGAATAAAGGTTATTTTTTCATATTCATTTTCCATGGCGCTTTTAAGTGCCTTTGTAAACATATTCATCTGCACCTCAAACATATCATGGCTCGACATACCGGCAATGTTATCAACCAGTTCCGCAATATGCAAATCCACAATGGCTTCACCAACATTCGTTTGATATTTATGGATAAATGGTTTTTCTTTTTTTACTACAGATTGTTGTGCAGCCATTTCACTGTTGTATTTTCGCACGGCTTCTTGATCAGAGGCTACGGTAAGGGCCTGCATCGAAATCAGGTTGACCAGTAATGATTTTCCACGCAACATGCTACTTTGAACGTAACTACCCTCTTTAAAAAACCGATTGGCTTTGATATCGATGTCAATATGAGCCGGCATATATATTTTCTTTGGTTCATCGGCATGAAACAAAAGTTGAATTGCACCGGATGTCCAATTTGTAATTTCTTCACGGCTGATGTTGTCCAACACCATTTTGGAATGCGCAGGTATTGAGCTGAAATCCACTCCTCTCATCTCATCATCCTGTAATAAAAACAGGCTGAAAAGCAGATCGTAACCGGTGTTATTGAGCAAAATCACATCCAAATTGCCTGTAAGTATCCATTGCTGTTCGTGAGGCTCAAAAGCAAGATAAACACCAGGCGCATCTTTCACCTTGCCCCATGGATTGATTTCCGTGATGGAAGGCTTTTCAGGTACAACGGTTTCTGTGATCAAAGCAGCAGGATGGCTTGCTTTCGATTGCGAATCATCATGCTGACCCGACCTGTAATCTAAAATCAGGTTACTTGTCATGACAGGCATTTCAAATCCATCATCTGTTTCAACTTTCACCATTCGGTGATCAATAACGGAAATAACGGTCCCCCCACCTACTTCATCTAAAAATTTTATTTTATCACCTACTTTAAACCGCATTCTCTATTTATTTAGTAGGCAAAAATAAGAAATTCCACTCCTAAGCCTTTAGGTGAACTTAATTAAATCATTAAACTTACAAATTAGATGGTACTCAACCCGTTTGAAGCATCATTCACAATTTAAACTGATAAATATCATAGAATCAAGTGATCGTTTTCGAACAATTTGATTGTTATCCTGATCATTAAAGATCAAATCTCTCCGTCTTTTGATTGATATACTTGATATTATCCATCTAAGGCAGGTTAGTTTCAGTCGATAAATAATGGACTTTTCTGTGTATACTCCCACGGTCTAATCTCGTTCCTCCGGCTGTACAATCGGTTACCGAGACCTTAAATCGCAAGCATGCTCCATATCATACCTGGACTGAAGAAACAGAATAGTTTACCTCCATGCTAATCATGCTCAATGAGATTGAAAATGTTAACGATGATCTGTAAGTGAACCTATCCTGGCCTGGTTATTTTATGTTTAAAAAATTCAATTATTTAAATTATTTTGCATCCAAATAACTACTTTTGATGAAAAATATCATAAAATGAATCCTCTTCAATACGTGTCAATCCTGATTATTTTGTGGATATCCGATCTTGCTAATGCACAAACGACCTACATCTCAGGAGTAGTCAGGAGCAGTGAAAATAATCAACCTATTGCCCATGTTGAAATCATGAATGTACAAAATGATGCTTCAACACTTACTGATCATTGGGGGCATTTTTCGATTCCTGTAATGGAAAACTCAGTAACCGTTTTAATATTCAGACATTTGGGATACGAAACGGATACACTGAATATCAATAAAATACCTGACAAACCGCTGGAAGTAGTTCTCCTGGAAAAGGTATCGAAATTAACGGAAGTGGAAGTATTCGGTGATGCCAATCAAAATTCAACCGTGCTACAAATGGAAATTACCAGGATCGATCTGGAAAAAACACCCATTCAGGACATAGGGAGTTTTTTAAGAACCGAGCCTAACATGGGTGGTATTAGAAAAGGAGCCATGGGAATAGATCCGGTGATCAGGGGTTTTAAGTATACTCAACTCAATGTGCAGATTAACGGAGGTACTAAAATTGAAGGAGGTTGCCCTAACCGGATGGACCCGGCTACTGCGCATGTCGATATCAGCGATCTGCAAAAGATTACCATCAATAAAGGCCCCTACGCATTGAAATATGGCCCAAATTTCGGGGGAATGATCCGCCTGGTAACCAGAGAGCCTACTTTCAACGAGAGTTACGTAACTCACCTGAACATGATGGTGGGCGGTCAAACCAATTATCAGGGTTATAAATCCAGATTGAACGTTGACGGTGGTAACAAATTGCTGGCTTATTCCTTATCAACCAACTGGAATAAATACGGAGATTATTCATCCGGAAACGGAGAAACCATGCAGGGTGCATCCAATAATTATAACCTGAAAGGGCAATTGGGTATTCAACCGGTGGCCGGGCAGAAATTCTATGTGGGATACGACCGGTCGTGGGGGAAAAATATCGACTTCCCTACCCTGCCGATGGACGAACGAAACGACAATACAGAGATTTACGATTTTAGCTATCTGGGAACAGGTTTTGGAGAGGTGGTCCATTTTATCCGGGCACATATTTACAATTCGGATGTAAACCATGAGATGGACAATAAAAGCCGTCCTTTTTCAGATACCGTCGTGGCGATTTCCAACATTCACGCCATCAATACCGGTGGGCGGTTTGCAGTTAATTTCGATCTTGGAAAAGGCGTTTTGGAAGCAGGATCGGGTTTCGAAAGGATTTCAAAAGATGGTACCCGCTCAAAAGCCATGATCATGCAGCCCAATATGCCTGTATTATTTGAAGACCTGTGGAATAACTCGCTGGTGAACAACCTGGGTCTTTTTGCAGAATATCAGTATAAAACAAAGAGGTTTGATTGGATCGCTTCGGCACGGTTAGACATCAATCAGGGCAACTCTGATCGCATGACACGGTATAGCATGAAAGGTGACACCATTTTTATGGATGCCAACACCAAAAGCAATTATACCAACCTCAGCCTGAGTGCCGGTGCTACCTGGCATATAAACGACCATCAAAATCTGGCTGTGGCTGTTGGAAAGGGAGTTAGAAGTCCGGATATCACAGAGCGATTTATCACCTTACTACCTGTTGGTTACGACAACTACGACTATCTTGGAAATCCGCAACTTAAACCGGAAGCCAATCATGAACTGGATTTAAACTGGGCTTATACCAATTCCCGACTGGGGAACCTCACAACGGGTGTGCTTTTCAGTCTTGTAACCGACTATATTTCAGCTGTAATGGTGCCAACCTCGGAGGTAAAACCACAAACCAAGGGCGTTCTGGGAGTAAAACGATTCATCAACATCGAAAAGGCTTACCTGACGGGATTTGAAATCAATTATGTTACACCTGCACGAAGATTTTGGGATGCTGCATTTTCAGCCGCCTATACGACCGGGATAAATCCAAAAGCCACCCGCTATTTGATCGAAAGTGGGCAGGTAACAGGTGAGGAAACCATTAACAACGACCCGTTGCCCGAGATACCTCCGTTGGAGGCAAACGTGGCATTTTATGTTCATCTGTTAAAGAACCAACTGTCACCGGGCATAAAATGGAGGATGGTGGCTGCCCAGAATCAGGTGAGCAAGGCGTATTACGAAAAAACATCCCCTGCTTTCACCACCCTGGAGTTGGTGGTTACTTACCATTATAGCGATCAGGTGACCCTTTACGGTGGAATATCCAACCTCTCTAATACCAATTACTATGAACACTTAAACAGGCGGATTGTCGGGTCTTCGTCTCCCTACCTGGAACCCGGCCGCATTTGCTATTTAAACCTGATTATCAATCTTTAACTGAAAAATAATGAAATCACACTATAAAAACGTCATTCTGGCATTGGTTTTGCTATTTTCGGGCGCATGCAGCGACACGAATCAAAAAAAAGTTACTTATATCAGTTCTGGTGCCATTTCGGAATATCAGCTTCAATACAGGAACGATCGACAGGAAATCGTGAATTTGATGGTAACCCCGGAAAGTGCATCCGACAAATGGAAATTTGAATTTATGGCCGACCAGGGTGAAATAGTTTATATATCAGGTAACTATAAGGATATTCAATCGTCGCTGTTGATACAGATACTGGTGGATGGAAAAGTATATAAACAGGGTAACAGCCAGGCCGATACCATAAAATACCTGACCGTAAGTGGCGTGGTTCCTTATCATTAACAGATGAACTAAAATGGACAAATTATTTCGACAACGTATTCAACTTCTTTTTTTCATTGCATTTACATGGTGCATTATTTCTTTTTCGGGTTGTGATTCCAAAACCGACAACGCTGAACCAACCACCGGAAAACTCACCCTTCACTTCAGCCATAAGATTGACAGCGAGTCCATTGTCTTTGACGACATGCGATATGTGAACGCGGCCGGGAATCATTACCTTGTAAATGAAATTCAGTATTTTATTTCGGATGTAACGCTTTTCCATTCAAACGGGACTTCATTGTTGCTTGATCAATGGGAGGACATCCATTACGTGGATACCGATCTGCCTGAAACACAGAACTACATTTTTAAAGACGATATCCCGCAAGGAATCTACGACAGCATCAGTTTTACTTTTGGTATTTCTGAAGAAAAGAATCATTCCCTGATGTTTGTCAATCCACCCGAATCGTTTATGTTCTGGCCCGAAAATTTAGGCGGTGGCTATCATTACCTGAAACTCAACGGCAAGTGGCTTAATGAGCTCAACCAGGAAGCCCCGTTCAATTTTCATTTGGGTATAGGACAAATCTATCATTCTTACCCGGATTCTATCACTTCCTATGTTCAAAATTACTTTACGGTTCACTTCCCTGTTTCGGCTTTCGGTGTAAAGGCAGGAGAAACTCAAACTTTGGAATTGGTGATGAATGTTGAAAACTGGTTTCAATCACCCAATATATATAACCACGATACTTATGGTGGCGATATCATGCAAAAGCAAGAGGTGATGGCACTGGCTGTGGAGAATGGGTGGAATGTATTTTCTATAGAATTCATGACCTACAAATGAAAAACCTGACGACCAAATTATTGTTGCTAATAATATTGATGTGGACGACATCGTGCACCAACAAATCGACAGTAACGCCCTATGACCCTACTCCTTATGAGATAGAAATTCCATTTGGCTTTCCAACTAAATTAAATATTCCCGCCGATAACCCCATGACCGTTGAAGGTGTTGAGCTTGGGCGTTATTTATTTTATGACAGACGGTTCTCTGGCCGCACCCATCCTGATTCGTTGATGAGTTGTGCCACCTGCCACCGACAGGAGCGTTCGTTTGAAGCCGGGGTGGACCATCCAGGTTTTCCGGGAGGATTTCCTCATGGAATTACCGGTATCCCTACGCCCCACGCGATGTTGCCCATGATCAACCTGGTTTGGAATACCACGGGTTATGGATGGAATGGGTTACTATATCCTACAAACCCCAATCCAGACGCCAGAAATATTGAGGATTTTGTGCGCATGGCTGCCCTGGCTCCACATGAAGTGAATGGCGACACAACGCGAATAAAAAACTTGTTCCAAACCATCCCCGGTTATCCTGAATTGTTTGAAAAAGCCTTCGGCAGCAAAACCATTACTTTCACAAATATTGGAAAAGCCATCGCTCAATTTGCACGCACTCTTATTTCTGCCAACTCAAAGTTCGACCAATACATGAATGGAGAAGTGCAGCTTTCGCAATCGGAACTGAATGGTTATATGCTGTTTACCACTGAAGACGGGGGCGATTGCTTCCATTGTCATGGAGGATTTGGCAACCCGCTGTTCACCACCCACTTGTTCTACAACAATGGCAAGGACACGGTTTTTAATGATGCCAGGGATCGGTTTGCCATCACGGGTGATCCGATGGACCATGGTGCCTACAAGGCCACCACACTCCGGAATATTGAGTTAACCGGCCCTTACATGCACGATGGACGTTTTGCCACGATTGAAGAAGTAATCGATTTCTATTCCACAGGTGTGCTCAGCTCTCCATCCATCAGTCCGTTGATGCACCACGTAAACAATGGTGGCGTGCGGCTAACACCGCAGGAAAAAGCCGATTTATTTAGCTTTATACACACCTTACAGGATGATGACTTCATGACCAACCCGAAATTTGGGAAACCTGATAAGTTTCCTGATGAGTAAGGGGTCTGTGGTGAATGGAAAAGTTTCCCCGGATTAATAGCGATAGAATTCAAATCCAATATTATCAAGCAAATAGTTACCCTGGTCTTTGTTCCAAACATAGAGTTTAACCTCTTTGTACCCTGGTAGTATCGGTGGAAGCTTAACTCCCAACGAAGTTTGTCTCCAGACATCCTTTTCTTCATCAGGCAGCCTTTTCATTCTGAAAGCCTTATAAAACACATGCTGACCGACTTTATCTGTGATGTCCATTACCAGCAAAGCATGTAGCGCAGCATTTTCCTCCTTTTCACTATAACTCATGCTTAACCTTACATAAACCAAACTGTCCTTTGTGTAGTTGTCAGGAATCGCAAACCTGAAGGAAGGGCTGTAAATAAACTCCTTGTTTTGCTCTATCACCAGGCTGTTTGCACTTGGGGAATAGACCACCGATTTTTCATTCAATGCCCAGTTGACCGGCAACTGATCAATGGTATTCAAAGATGTTAAGAAGGGAGGTTCCTGTAATTTTCCATAAAAATACTCATCACCTCCGGCAACGGCTCCACGGTATTTTGGTGCGCTTTTCAGGAAAACATACCAATAGGACTGGCGGTTCATCGAATCAGGATGGAGGATGCCGGTAGAATATTGATAGCTTTGAAATAGGTTTAGGAAGATAGTGAATCCTACAAACACAAAGACCAGCCGTTTTAGGCGAACACCCTTTAACCCCTGATAACCCATGGCAATCAGCAGAACTAAAAGTCCGTAATAATCCACCATCGGTCGCATGCCAAAACTGTCGCCATAGAACCAGTTCCACCAGCTTGAAAAGACATATACTATGACCACCAGGAAAAAAGAAAAAGCTGCAAATTGCCCGACGGATCGCCTATAAACCATGTACATCGCAGGTAAAACCAACAGCATAAAGGGCGTATAAACAAACCATCCCTTTTTATAACTGATGAGAAAATCAGCCAGGTGAGGTTGAAGAAAATAAAACCCTTCGTTTTGATAGCCATCCAGCATTAATCGTCCGGTTTGCAGATAATTGATCAGGACTTGCGGGCTTAACGCAAGCAGGAAAAGCAACGCCGCCCGTCCTGCTCTCTTCCAGGTGATCAGATGAAAAAGCTGTTTCCAGAATGATGAAAAGCCTCCCGCAAGGAAAGGAATTGCCAATACCGACAATACATTCACCGGACGAATGACTACAATCAATCCCAGCAAAAAGGCGGCGCCATAAAAATCAGCAGTCTGCTGTTTCTTGAAAAATCTTGAACTATAATAATAGAATATAGTGATGGCTGCAAAGGAATACACATGCGAGAAGGAAGGATTTACAAACCCGTAAAAAAAGAGGTTGGTAGCCAGGGTTCCTGCCAAGGCAAACCCGATGGCCACTTTTTTTTCAATTCTCCACAACCTGAGCAGTTGAATCAAAAACCAGAGCCCCACAGCCAGCCAAAATACCCCGGCGAGGCCCACCGCATATTGAAAAACCACATGATAGCCATCGGGTGGCAACCCTGAAAGAACTGAAATGATATAGGCCAGTCCAAAGAAGGGTGATTGGAGTAAGGCCGTTCCACAGGTAAATTTGTTGATGGTAATACCGTGTTCGTTGTGATAATTGTGTCCCACATAATCCGCACTCTTCCGGCTTTTCTCTGCTTCGTAAACCGGGGTAAAATCAACCGAACGATTCAAGACAATAGCCGGCAAATAGGCATAGTGCCCACTTCCGTCGCCGTCAATAAAAACGATGCGCATTTTGGTGAACGCATCGCTGTTCACAATAACAAACATCAATAAAAGTACGGAAGTAAGGCTGACAAATAGTCCTGCTTTTTTTACCATAAGTGCAACATTCGGGAAAAGGTTACAAAAATAGAATAAAGAAGGAAAGATTGCTATATTTGAACACCAAACACATCCTTATAGTCGACAATAATTTCATGCCACAGATTCGCATTTCACTGGTCACAAAAATACTACCCCTTTTTGGACTTCTATTGGTGATTCCTTTGTTATCAAGCCATGCCACCCTCGACCCCGAATTGCTGATCAGGTTCTTAGGCTTACAACTGATTTTGGCCCTGCTGTTGGTTCAATGGGTAGTCAACAAGCAATTTAAACTGCGTGGGCTAAAATCCCCCTTATGGATTGTGTGGTTACTGTTTGCCGTATATACAGGGATTCGACTGCTCTGGGGAAATAGCTACAGCGATTCCCTCTTTGAATGGATGAAGATACTCAGCTACCAGATGCTGTTGTTTTTACTTATCCAAAACTTCTCATTCAAGGAACTCCAAAAAGGAATCGCCTGGTCGCTGAGTATTCTGGGGATGGTGTTGGCCGTTTGGGGTCTGGTTGAACTCGTGGAGGTGATGCAATCAGGTAAACTAAGCATTCCCCTGAGCACCTATCAGGTTAAAACCGTTTTCGGGCACCGAAACCTATATCTTCAAATCCTGTTTCTCACCTTACCCTTTCAATTGTATCTGGCGGTCATCGAAAAATCGAAGACCTTCACAGCACTGATTGTAACCTTTTCCAGCCTGAGCTTATTTCTGCTTATCGTTTTGTCAAACAGAACTATATGGCTGTCATTGGTTGTGACAATCCTCTTGTTCACGGGGTTTGTGTTGTGGAAGAAACGACAAAAGTCAACATTTTTACTGATTTTAAATAAGCCGTTTAGGTGGATTGGAATCACCATTTCGGCTACCCTGCTACTTTCAATCCTGTTCTTTGCCTTTTTTACGGCAGCCGATGAAGCAGAATCACATGCAGGCAACATCCTCAAATTGGACAACGGTTCCGGCAAGGACCGGATTGAACTGTGGAAAAGAACGCTCCAAATTATTGAAGAAAATCCTGCCTTCGGATGCGGTGCCGCCAACTGGAAAATTGAAATGCTGAAATTTGGGAACAAAGGATTGGTTTCTGAAAACAATGTCACCTACTACCAGCGGCCACACAACGATTTTTTGTGGATTGCCAGCGAATACGGACTCATTGGAGGAATTATCTATCTTCTTGGCTTTTTGATTGCCTTTTACCAGGCGTCATCACAAATCAAAAAACAGCAGGAAACTCACCGTCAACTGTTTTATTTATCGCTACTCTTCGCACTAACTGGTTTTACCCTGTTTTCATTTTTTAGTTTTCCGCATGAGCGGATTGTCAGCAATATCACATTGTTTTTACTGTTCGCTTTATTGATTACAGGAAAAGCTGACAATGAAATTGAAACAACCTATGCAAAAAACATGGTGCTAAAATGGATGAGTTTCCTCTTATTAGCCCTTTTGGTTGTTGGCTTCTTTTATTTCGGATATCAACGATACACATCCGAATCGCACTCAAAATTGGCATTGGCAGCCAAAATGGACAACCAGCCAAAGCGCGTAATTGAAGAAATAGAACAGGCTGAGTCAGCCTACTACCAGATGGATCCGCTCTCCACTCCGCTGTCATGGTATGCAGGATTGGCCTGGTACCAGCTGGGTCAGCCCGATAGTGCCATTCGTTGTTTTACGAACGCTTTGGCGCTAAATCCCTATCATGTGCATGTGATCAATGATTTGGCTTCGGCCTATGTTCAAAAAGGGAAAAACGAACAAGCCATCTCATTGTATAAGAAAGCGCTTAAAATTTATCCTGAGTTTGAAGAATCGGCCCTCAATCTGTGTGCAGTGTATTTTAATGAACATCAGAACGACAGCGCTCTTTCCGCGCTCAGTTACCTCGACCTTCAAACCTCCAACCCGAATTTTAAACCTTATATCAAGGCCATTTTAAAGGCAAAAATAATTTCTATCCTGACGAAACAAGGCAAAACAGAGCTAATCCATTCGCTTCCAGACGATCCAGAATGGTATTTTTTGCAATATAAAACCCATAAAATTGAAGGCATTTCAATTGAAAACCTTATATTTGATTTTTCTAAACAGCAAAAGCCATATTAACCTACAAACACCGTTTTAAATGAAAAATATTTTTAAAGTTTCTTTATTTATTTTCCTCCTCTCATTTTCAGGCATTCAGGCGCAAACCATTACCTCGGTTGATCCGAATGAAGGAACACAATGTCAACAGCTGTCTATTATCGTGACCGGCGAAAACGTGAATTTCATGCAGGGGACCAGTAGCGTTCATTTAACCCAGAATGGATCTGATGATATATATCCAGAAAACAATACCGTACTCAATATCAATCAAATTCAGAGCGATTTTTATTTCAGCCCTGATGATCAGGAAGGATCTTACAATGTAGAGGCATGGAATGGTTCGGGTTACATTGTGCTTAATAACGGATTTTACCTGAATCCGGTTGCCAATCTCCCTCAATTACTTAGCATTGACCCTGATACTGCAGTTAGCGGTGAAACTTTTGAGATGGAAATTATTGGTGAATACACCCATTTTGGAATGGACAATTTAGAAAATGTATTTCTATATGCATCGGGCACCTACATTTACAAGTCCTATATAACCGTGATCGATTTAACCCATTTGGTCGTTGGTTTCAATGTGAGTGCCTATACCCCTGCCGGTTTCTATTCTGTGAATTATAACAGCAGGCTTGATGGGAACCTCACCATGCCCGATGCCTTCACCCTGCTTCCTTCATCCAACTCTCCTGAAATTGTGTCCGTTGAGCCCAATGCCGCCTTTCAGGGAGATCAGCTGACTGTAACAGTAACAGGAACAAATACTTTGTTTCAACAAGGTTCTTCTATGTTGTATTTTTACAACACATTTAATGAAATTTATCCTTCCAGTCACACTGTAATAAACGATACCATCATCACGGGTGACTTTTTATTTAATTCAGATGATGACACAGGGTATTATGATGTTACTGTCTATAATTGGCACCTGGGAAGTGTTACTTTGGACAATGGATTTCATTTATTTTCGGCAGGAAGCGCTCCGTCATTGGTTTCATGTTTTCCTATAGAGGCTTATAAGGGATCCAGGACAATATTTGAAATCAGAACAGCCAATACACATTTAAACACCGAAACTAACATACCTTCTGTAACTTTGGTCTGTGAATCTGAAGAACTTTATTGTCATGATATCACTGTAGTGGATTCTGTAACCCTTTTGGCAAATTTTGTTTTCTCGTATGCCAATGCACATGGATGGCACGATCTGGTTGTGTATGCACCTTTGGATGGAACAATGAATATGGAAAACGCAGTTAATTTATTAGAAGCAATAACACAACCAACCATTTCGTCTGTTGTTCCCGATTCAGCCAACCAAGGGGATGCACTTACCATCAGCGTAACCGGTAATAACATTGTATTTATGCAGGGAACCAGTCAACTAAGCCTTACCCAGGGGAATTTAACCATCGGTCCCGTAAACCAAACAGTTGTAAACGATACTGTTATCACCGGAGAATTTAATTTTCTTGTCAATTTCCCGGCTGGAAAATATGATGTGAATGTAGATGGTGGCTATGCCTGGCCTTCGCTGTTGTTGCCCGAAGGATTTAGTTTAAAACTCTTCGATTTCATCGGTGAAACCGACTATAACGCCATGCTTACCATCTATCCCAATCCGGCGAAAGAGGTATTGAATATCAGGCGAAATTATAGTACTACCCTTGATTATCAGATTCAACTTTTCGACACACAGGGTCATATGGTACAAGAGGAGATCCTGTCGGGCAAAATTTCTGAATCACAACTTAGTTTAAGTTCTATCGAAAAAGGTGTTTATCTTTTAAAAGTAACCCAGGATAAATCAGTGCAAACAGAGCGGATTGTTATTCAATAAGTTTCTTCGTATTTGTGTGCATTTCTAACGACAGAAATCACAGGCTGCCCTCACTCTATTTATACCGATTCTACCTCCTGGAGGAGGGTTTGTTTACTACTTTTGTAACCAGAAAATCATTAATTTAAGACCTATGTCAGAAAAATTCAACCCGGCAACCGCCATACAGGATTTAAAACAATTTGGAGAGTTTGGGGATGTCAATCCATCCATCACCGATTCGGCCACCTATACTTTCCTGAAAGAAGATACGATGATCGACGCCTTTCATGGAGCGGCACAGGGATGCTTTTTGTATTCGCGTCACTGGAATCCGTCCAATAAATACCTTGCCGACGCCCTGGCAGCCATGGAGGGTACCGAAGCCGCCTGGGTAACCGCTTCCGGAATGGCCGCCATTACCACTGCCATTCTGCAATGCTGCAATGCCGGCGATCACATCATCACCAGTGTAACTACCTACGGCGGCACTTTTGCCTTTTTGAACAACTACGTCAAGAAATTCAATATCGATGTCACTTTCGTGAACATTGAAAACCATGAAAGCATCATCGAAGCCATTCGTCCGAACACAAAGATCCTCTACACGGAGTCGATGACGAATCCCATGTTGCAGATTTCCGACTTACCTAAGCTCGCCGAAATTGCTCATCGGCACGACATCAAACTCATTGTAGACAACACCTTTACGCCCATGATTATCAGTCCTTTTAAACTGGGAGCCGACATCGTGGTGTACAGCATGACCAAGTTTATCAATGGGAAAAACGATTGTGTTGCGGGTGCCATCTGCGCTTCTGCTCAGTTTATCAACGACATCAGCGATGTAAACTCAGGAACAGCCATGCTTTTGGGGCCGGTGCTCGACCCCATGCGTTCGTCTTCCATTCTTAAAAATATGGCTACACTGCACATCAGGATGATGCAACACAGCAAAAACGCCTTGTACCTGGCCGAAAAATTTAAAGAGTTGGGACTAAAATTCAACTACCCCGGATTGCCTGATCATCCTCAATATGAATTGTTTAAATCGCAGATGAACGAAGGATACGGAATGGGTGGACTGATTGCCATTGATTTGGAAACTGCCGAACGTGCCGCTCCGTTTATGGAAATGATGCAGGAAAAAGGGGTTGGTTACCATGCGGTAAGTTTGGGATATTTCAAAACGTTGTTTTCTAATTCAGGGAAAAGCACCTCTTCGGAGGTTCCTGAAGACATTCAAAAAGAAATGGGATTGTCGCCGGGTTTGGTGCGTTTTTCAGTGGGATTGGATATGGATATCGAACGTACTTTCAATCTCATCCATGAGTGTTTGGTAGAGTTGAACTTTGTTTAAAAGATTCATCAAAACATACATAAAAAAAGAGTCGGCAAACACCGACTCTTTTTTTTTATACCACTTTTCCAAAGTTTCAAACTTTGCAAAAGTTCAATTTTTGACCTGTGACCATCCGCTCTATTGATGGCTATCATCCCGATAGCTATCGGGAGTGTTCTATTGTCCCTATTTCATATCTCCCAGGATAATGGGCATTCCATTGCTGCTGTTGCCGATAATCACCACTTTTGTATTGTTCGATTCGGCAAGTTTAATGGTAGCGCTGATTCCTTTTTCCTGTAGAATTTTATCCGTTAAACTCGCATTGAGGATCTTGTTGGCCGCGGCTTTTCCTTCGGCATCGATAATCTGCCGTTCGGCTTCTTTTTGGGCCTTTTGAATTTTAAATTCATACTCAAGCGATTCCTGCTCTTGTTTAAGTTTTCCCTCGATGGCCGATTTGATGGTTTCGGGGAGTACAATTGACCGGATTAATATCCTGTTCAGGTCTACGTACTTACTGTCGAGGATCAATCGTGCTTCAGAATAAATCTCATCCTGAATGGCATCACGCTTGGTGGAATAAATCTGCTCCGGAGTATAGCGGCCAATGACACTGCGTGCCGAAGAACGAAGCGCCGGGATTACAATTCTTTTGACATAATCCGTTCCGATTTTCGAGTGAAGTAAACCCAATTGGGCATATTCAGGTTCATACCACGCTGATATGTCCGCTTTTATCGACAATCCATTGGATGAAAGTACGTCCATATTTTCGGCAACTTCCTGCTGGCGGGTTTCATATTCTATCATGTCGTTCCAGGGAGCGATGAAGTGAAATCCTTCACCGTAGGTATTCACCGTGTCGATACCACCCACGAAAGTCTGAAATAACACTCCCCCGTATCCCCCTTTAATGGTTACTGTCATCCTACTCCAAAAAATGATGATAAATACCAATGCACCAAAAATGATGGCTATGGGAAGCACTTTTCTAACGTTAAATTCTGGTTGTTGATTTGCCATAGTTACTATCTTTAAATTTGATTTACAATATGGCAAAGATACTCAAGATTTTGGAGCAGGGGCAAATAGAATTGTATCAGAGCATTTTAAGTTAAGCTGTCGGGGTATTCATGGCTTCATTTGCCTACTCTTCGCTGAGTTGTATCAAATACAAATCTAAACCCAATGCTCCATTTATTGCGAGTGCCAGTTTTTTTCCGTCCGGAGAAATATCTGGTTGTTGTATTTCAATGCTATCGTAAGTAATTCGCTCCAGGTGGGTACCATTTTCCCAAATGCTGTACAATTCGCCACCGTTCTCATCACGATCGGAAACAAAGTATAGCTTCAACCCGTTTGGATGCCAACAGGTATTTTGTGCATTTAACGAATCCAGCCGGTGGCTTTCTTCTCCATACCAATTGATAAAAGGAATGGAAGCACGTTCGAAGGGCGTTTCTGATTGAACAAACATCAGGTGTTTTCCATCAGGAGCTACCTGGGGATCCATGCAGCGACTCTTGCTGAAAGTAAGCTGGTTTAAGTTGTCGTATATAAAATCGTAGCTGTAAATCTGCCATTCTGTCGAAGTTTTATCAAATCCCGAAAAATACACCTGACGAGCCGAAGAAGCAAACGAAGCTTCCCTGCATCTAATCATTCGCTTAAACAAACGCCTGATTTTACGGTCGGTAAGCTGGTAACTAAACAGGGTCTCAATTTCCAAACTATCCGAATCGAACACCACACTTTTTCCATCAGGAAGCCAAACCGGATGTTGATAATTGAATTGACCGCTCACGAGCGGGAAAACACATTCCTGGTTCAAATCGTAGCAATAGATGTCCCAGGTTCCTTTTCTATTGGTTTGAAAAGCGATTTTGGTGCCATCAGGTGACCAGGCAGGGCAGTTGTCATCGCCCTGTTCAAAGGTAATTTGTTTTGCTGTGGCGAGATCAATTTCCTGCCCGCAGAGGGTTGCGGTGAGGCATATAAAAAACAAGACATTTCCAATTTGTCGGATCATGAAGCACCATTATTCTGCAAGCCTGCCGGCGATAATCTGATCTATCACATCAGAATCGACCATGGTCGATATATCACCAAAATCCCGCGTATTTCCTTCTGCAATTTTACGCAAAATACGCCTCATAATTTTACCTGAACGTGTTTTTGGCAATGAATGGACAAATTGGATTTTATCTGGCCGGGCGATTGGACTAATAAACAAACTAACGGCTTTCAATATGGAATTCCGAACTCCCTCCTCACCCCCACTCGAGAATTCAGGACATACCACGAAGGCATAAATTCCCTGTCCTTTGATGGCATGAGGTATGCCTACCACTGCTGATTCGGAAACCAACGGGTGCTCGTTGATGGCATTTTCTATTTCGGCCGTACCCAATCGATGGCCCGAAACATTGATGACATCATCCACACGGCCCATGATGCGGTAATATCCATCTTCATCTCTGCGAACACCATCACCGGTAAAATACAAACCAGGGTATTGCGAAAAATAGGAAGTCTTATACCTCTCGTGATCTCCCCAAAGTGTACGTGCTATCCCCGGCCAGGGAAATTTAATACACAGGTTACCTTCTACACTTTTATGGCACAGGTAGCGGCCTTCGGCATCCACAATCACGGGCTGAATTCCCGGTAAGGGCATGGTAGCAAAAGCGGGTTTGGTGGGAATGATTCCGGCCATTGGACTGATCATGATTCCACCGGTTTCGGTTTGCCACCAGGTATCCACAATGGGACAGTGGTTTCCACCCACATGGTCGTGGTACCAGTGCCAGGCATCTTCATTGATGGGTTCACCAACGGTTCCCAAAACCCGCAACGACGGCATATCAATCCCTTCGATCCATTTTTGTCCATCGGCCATGAGCGATCGGATAGCAGTCGGGCTGGTATAAAACTGGTTGACCTCAAATTTGCGGATGATGTCCCAATATCTGGATGGTGTCGGAAAGTTGGGAATCCCTTCAAACATCACGGTAGTGGCTCCTTCGAGCAAAGGCCCGTAGACAATATACGAATGACCGGTGATCCAACCAATATCGGCAGCACAGAAATAAACTTCACCGGAAGAATACTGGAACACATTCCGAAAAGTATAGGCCGAATAAACCATGTAGCCTCCGGTTGTATGCACCACACCCTTTGGCTTACCCGTGGAGCCACTGGTATATAAAATGAAAAGCGGATCTTCAGAATCCATCACGGTAGCTTTTCCCTCCTCAGAAGCCGACTCCATTAGTTCGTGCCACCACAGATCACGGTCCTGGTTCCAGGATATTTCGGTGGACGTTCGTTTCACCACAATCATTCTCTCTATGGTCGGACTTTTTTCCAGCGATTCGTCGGCAGTTTTTTTAAGATTTAACACCTTGTTTCCACGGAAGCCTCCATCCGAAGTAATTAACACCCGCGCTTCGGCGTCGTTGTTTCTGTCGGCCAGCGCATTGGCCGAAAATCCGGCAAATACCACGGAGTGAATGACCCCAATCCGCGCACAGGCAAGCATGGCAATGGTTAACTCCGGAATCATGGGCAGGTAGATGGTTACACGGTCACCTTTGCGAAGTCCAAGGCTCAAAAGCACATTGCTGAATTTTTTTACTTTCTTAAAAAGTTCTCCATAACTGAGTATCCGGTGAGCTTCATCAGGATTGTTGGGCTCCCAGATTAAGGCAGGCTGATCCTGGCGCAGAAACAGATGGCGTTCAAAAATGTTTTCTGTAATGTTGAGTTTGCCATTTACAAACCAACTGATTTTTGGCTCATGAAAGTCCCATTCAAGAATCTTGTCCCATCGTTTGTGCCAGTAAAATGAATCGGCCACATTGTCCCAGAACCCGGTAGGATTGGCAACGCTTTTTTGATATTCGTGGATGTATCCGCTGAGTGTTGAAATTTTAGGAACCATGTTAGTTTATATTAGTGAGTAAATATGAAAAAGCAATTCTTGGGATTACGGCAATTGCAACTCTTCTTGAAATTGGCAATCACTGTATGGTCTACCCTTTCGGGGAAGTAAAGAAACGCCGGGCTAAAATAAAGATTTTGTCAGTTAAAAAAGAATTTTGTGATTTTTGATGTTAAATATTAACAATTGAATTGGTTTTCAAACCAGTCAATTACGAAAAATATTAGGACGCAACGAGTTATCATTCAATTAGATGAAAACTATCTCATTTAGGAAATGTGCTCAAAATTTACATAAGATTATAGGAAATCATTGATCACCTGACAAACTTTTCAATCAAATTGTCATAAACGACTAAGGGTATTTTACTTTTTAATTGTCTTATAAGCACTAAGCTGTTATTGGTGTTGATAACGAAGCCCCATTTCAGAGATTCTAACATGAACTTAAAGCCCCAACTTAACACATGTATCTTATTCAACCGGATTAATGAAATTAGAAATCAGACAAGAATTTTGTGCAGAGACGGGATTGTATCGCAACATGACAAATAACGGATTAGCAGCCGGAAAGAATTTTAAAGAACCAATTGATAACTATTAGGGATATTTATCTATAAACAACTTAGCCAGCACAGAGCACCATTTCCAGGATGGTGCTTTTTTTTATAAGGTAGTTTGGCGTTCAAAAAAAATTAAAAATAGAACTGCCTCCGGTAGTCAAGCTATCGATTAACGAATGATGATTTTAGAAGTGGATTCTCCTTCGACATTCGAAATTCGTTAATCGGCGTTCGGCGTTCAAAAAGACTAAAAAAATTTGAATATCGAATATCGAACAAGGAATGATGAAATTTGAAGTGGATTCTCCTTCAATATTCAGCATTCGTTAATCGGCGTTCGGCGTTCAAAAAGACTTAAAAAATTTGAATATCGAATATCGAACAAGGAATGATGAAATTTGACCCCGAAAGTTTTCGGGGTCGACATTCGAAATTCGTTAATCGGCGTTCGCCGTTCAAAAAAACCTATCAATTGAATATCGAATACCGAACCGCCGGGCAGTCAAGTTAACGAATTATGAAATTAGAAGTGAGCCCAATCTCCATAGCCCTCTCCTCCCAACAATAAATCACCTAAATAATGACTCTAAAAATCAAACCGATAAATTAATTAACTAGATTTACCCAATCAAACACCCGATGATCCGTTTACAATGAAAAAAAAAGAAACCGATTTAACTCATTATAAACGATTGAATATGTGTAGGTTATTAGTTATAATGAGGTTAAAAAAAAGGTAATGGACAAATAACTGCCAGAGGTGAGTTTATACGCTCATTACCCAGCATATTGAAAGAAAATGAGAACTGACATACATATTGGATTTTTCGATCTATTCATATTTCTTGGCGTATTCCAGGGAATATTGATATCCTGTTTTTTTATTAAGAATAGTAATAATTCAAAGCGGGCAAATCTTTATCAGGGGATTTTAATATTTCTCTTATCTATCAATATTTTTGAAGAGCTACTCAACAACACAGGATACATTGTTAAGTTTTTGGCCATTACCAACTACGGGGAACCATCTAATTTTACCTTCGCTCCACTTCTTTATCTTTATATCAGAAGCAGCCTTTACCCAAAAAAGAAAGAGCATGTTTGGGGACATTTTGTAATTTCTGTATTCTGGCTTTTTTACATGGTTTTTCAGTTTATCCAACCCGCCGAGGTAAAATACAATTCGTATATCGAGACCAAGCACCCTGATTGGGGATACCTTGATGTAGTTGAAAAAATATCGGATGACCCTTTAGGAATCCGACAGTACATTAACGAACTTACTGCTATTCATTTCACTATTTATATGGCAGTCAGCATTAAGCTGATGTTGAAAAATTTTAAATCACTAAACCAGAAAATATTCAGTACAAATAATGAACTTTTAATCATTCTTCGTAATACTGTATTTCATTTTGTAATGATTGTAATAATATTTATGGCCACGAAGTTGTATTATGGCATGGACAGCGATATAGGAGGATACCTCATTGCAGCTTATATATCCTTTATGATATTTGCTACAAGTTATCAAATACTTAACCGCTCTGCATTTTTTGATCACCCGCAGTCTTTTCTTAATTTCCCCATGCCAAAGTATCAGAAATCATCCCTTTCTGAAGATAACAAGGAAATGATTTTATCCAAAATTAAAAAGGAGATGGATGGTAATAAATATTTCGTTAATAATTTAGCCTCCCTTTCAGGGTTGGCAAGGCAAATTAATGAATCAACGCATCATGTTTCGCAGGTGATTAATGAGCAATTAAACATGAATTTTTTCGAGATGCTTGCAAAGCACCGGGTTGAAGAAGCAAAAAGAATACTGCTTTCAGATAAAGACAAAAAAATCACCGTTGAGGAATTAGCAGAACGTGTTGGTTACAATTCAAAATCTGCATTCAATAACGCCTTTAAGAAACTCACCTTTCAAACTCCATCTGAATTCCGAGACAATCAACAATCAATCTAATCTGATTATTATCAGTTGGTTACAATGAATGATTTGATCGTGCCGATAAGGACGAACTTCTGGCTTATCGGGAAAGTCTTTGTAATCGGTCAACTGATATTAGGTTTGCCAAAAAATTAAATCTTAATATCATGACAACAAACACAATCCAAAAATCAGAACGTCAATATTATATTGATTGGTTGCGCTTCCTGCTTATTTTAAGTGTATTTCTGTTCCATATCGGAATGATTTTCAATTCCTGGGACTGGCATGTAAAAAATGATATTACATGTCCATCGAAAAGTGTATTGTGGTACATCATGGCATTTCTGAGTACATGGCGAATGCCACTCTTAATTCTGATATCCGGAGCAGGTACTTACTTTGCTCTGGGTACAAAAACATCCGGGCAATATTTGGATGAACGGTTCAAACGCCTTTTTATCCCTCTTCTTGTCGGAGTGTTTACTTTGGTACCTGTGCAGGTTTATATCGAGAAATCTGCTCAATATGATTCAATATTCACTTTTTACCCACACATGCTCGAAGGAATATACCCATCGGGTAACTTCAGCTGGCATCATCTGTGGTTTATTGCCTACTTATTTTTAATTGCACTTGTTATATCACCGTTAATACGATTTTTCAGAAGCGGGCAGTTTGATTTGTTCATTGGTAAATTAGCAAAAATCGTTTCTAAACTTCTGGGTGCAAACATATTTGTAATCCCTTTGATTTTATCTCAGATCTTTCTACGCCCCTATTTCCCAGAAAATACACATGATTTGATTCATGATTGGGCCGCAATAGTGTATTATATTATTTGTTTCTTAACAGGTTTTATAGTGCTTTCGAATAAAAATATGGTTGAATCCATCCGAAAGCAAAGGTTTTTGTTTTTGATAGAATCAGTAATGATGGGAACCTTGATAGTTACCATCCCATATATGGCAAACAATGGAAAGACAGGACATATGATTTGGGATATACTTGAGCCATTTGTAGCCTTGTCGTGCGGGTTTGCTGCCATAGGATTTGCCAAACAACACTTAAACTTTAATAATAATTTTCGCAGGCTTGCCAACGAAGCCATCTATCCGTTTTACCTGTTGCATCAACCTGTTATCGTAGTTGTTGGATATATTATGGTTCAATGGGATATTGACGCAATTTGGAAAGTGATATGCATCACAACTTCTTCTTTAGCATTAACGGTAGCCATCTACTGGTTCTTAGTCAGGCCTTTTAATGTGTTGAGGTTTGTATTTGGGATGAAAATGATTAGAGCGAATAAACTGGAAAAAGATCCGGGATTATCACTCACACCTATTACAATATCTGCTGATAAAAAATCATTTGACTAACAATAAACTAAATCTGTCATGGAAAAATTACAGCGAATTTTTTACATCGATAATCTAAGAATCTTCCTGATTGCCCTGGTTGTATTGCATCATTTATCTATCACTTATGGAGCTTCCGGTGACTGGTACTACAAAGAAGTTGAAGGGAACCTGTTCACAAAACTAATTCTTACCATATTTACAGCTTCCAACCAATCCTTTTTTATGGGTTTATTTTTTCTTATTTCTGCCTATTTTACCCGGATATCTCTCGAAAGGAAATCAATAGGGAATTTCATCAAGGATCGGATGGTGCGCCTCGGTATTCCACTGATCATATTTTATTTTATCCTGTCGCCCCTCACAATATATTTGAGAGTCCGATTCGGAGATGGTTCAGATTTGAGCTTTTTTGAATTAATAAAACAACATCAGGGATTTGGATTTAGCCCGATGTGGTTTGTTGAAACATTGATCTATTTCAGTTTCATTTATGTGATAATAAGATTGATTTTCAGAATAAAGGATAATCAAACATCAAGAAAATGGGGTTTTCCGAAACCGGCCGTAATAATCCATTTGCACTGGGAATAAGCGCTGTTTCATTTACAGTCAGGTTGTGGTTCCGTTTAGGGTCAGAAATTCCATATATCGGGTTACAACTGCCTTATTTCCCGCAATACATTGCGATGCTAATTGTTGGAATTCTTTACGCAAAATACCATTGGTTTGACCAAATCACTTATAAGCAGGGGATCAGGTGGTTTGCTGTTGCACAATTCTTTATTCTTGTCGTTTTTCCATTGTTTTTCCTTTTCAGTAGACTTGAAGGGGAACCTTATGCAGGTGGTTGGAACTGGCAATCGGTCCTACTTTGCACCTGTGAATAAATCACAGGTTTCTCGCTAATGATTGGATTAACCGGAATTTTTAAAGAAAAAATTAATCAACAGGGGAAATTGGCCAAATCATTGTCGGGGGCAGCATACGCTGTTTTTATGATTCATGCTCCTGTAATCGTTTTCATTTCTCTGAGCTTAAAAAACTGGGATTTGTATCCCGTTGTAAAATTTATCGTAATTGCTCCGATTTCCATGATACTCTGCTTTGGCCTTGGTATGTTATTGAAGAAAATACCTATCTAAATAAAGTCATTTAATGTCATTCATCAATAAAACACTTAAACAATGAAAAGGATGTTTTATACAATTTTAGCCATGTTGCTACTGTTTCCGGCATGCTAAAAAGAAATCTATGACCTGAATGAATTAGTTCCTGCAACAGTGATTGACGATCCTGACTTACCTCAAATCAAGATTACTGTTGCCGGACATAACAGAGGAATTCACATCGTGACTTTCGGAAATCCTTCAAATCCGAAACTATTTATTCTTCACGGTTCCTTTGGTGATTATCGTGCCTTTCTTCCTTACCAAATTCAATCCAACAAATATTTTGTAGTGATGTGGGATCAACGTGGGAGTGGATTGTCCGAACGAATTACGAAGAGTGAAATCACCTACGAAAGTATGATCGAAGAAATTGATGCGATCAAGGCCGTGTATGCTCCAAAAGAAAAAATCAATCTTTTCGGGCATTCTTTCGGCGCTATGTATGCTACATACTATTGTGCTAAAAAACCCAACAATGTGAATCAGGTAGTTCTTGCCGAACCGGGTGGGCTGACAGGCAACAACATGAAAACAGGACTTGATGCCGGATTTAAACTTATCTTTTTTGACGAACAACTTACCCACCAATTTTGGCAGAACGATTTGTTGTCGGCAAAAAACTACGAGGAACTGGATTATAAAACCATGATGCTATTGCATGGAAATACCAATCAATATCATTGCGACATTAATAATAAAATGGAATGGCCCATTTGGCGGGTTGGTGGTTTTCTGGAATTAAACCGCGTGATATATAAAAATAAAACTCCAATTTATGACTTTACAGTCGGTCTCGAAAACTTTAAAAATAAGGTATTGATTTTAGCCTCTTCATGCAGTTTCCTTGGTTATGATTTTCAAGTCGCCTATCATAAAAACCTGTTTGTGCATGCTGAAATCATAAGATTTGAAGATTGTAGACATCTACTAACGGTTGAGATATTTGATGAAGTTTTGAATGAATTGTATAATTATTTTGAAGAATATTAAAATGAAAACAATTTTTGCATCACTAATTTTCGCCCTATGTTCATGCAGTCTTTCAGCACAAGTTCTGCTGAATGCACCTGATACAAAGAATAGCGTTACAATTAAAGCCGGGTGGGATCAAACAATAGCAACAGGAATAAATTTTTCCAACAGTTTGAATTCAGTAATTAAAAATCGGTCAACAAATTTTCAAATAGAGTTTTTAAGTCCATTTGAAACTTTTCATCAATTTAATAATGGCCGGATATCGACTGGAATACAAACTGAACTCTTTACCAGCAGAGATTTTTTTGACCAAAGAAATGACCTAATGAGAATTATTGTTAACAGCTGTAACTAATTCAGTTTGATATAATAAATATAAAGTGAGAATTATTACTCTTTTCATTATAGATAAACTTTTCTGAAACAGTTCAAATAAATAATTATATTTTTATGTAAAAGTTAAACATCGGATGATTATTTGACCTGTTTTGAAAAATCAGATTGAAAATATGCTGGGTAACATGCAATAAAAAATATTGAGCGGAAAGTGTTAAATTTGAACAACATAACATTAAGCAAACGGTTTTATAACTTGACATGTAAGTGCTTCGAAATGCCCTAAGTTTCTTATTGCCATATGTTACCTACCTTAGGATTGGAAAAACCTCAGCGGCATTAACAGCGCTTCCTGTGTCACACCTCACCGTTACCTTAATTAACTAACCATCCCTGAGCCTAATGTTTATGAAAAACATAGTGTGAATGGTAATGTTTGTGGGTTTCATCTCCATGTTTGTGCACATGTTTGTGAATCAGGTTTACACTGATAAGGAATTCCTCATCATTTAGTATTTCAGATGCTGTCCCGGTTTTTTGAATGGTATGATCCTCCGAAAGTACAGCCACCCTGGGTTGCAGGTGATCGATCAAATCCAGCTGATGCGTTGTAAAAATGATGGTTTTACCGGCATGGTTTAATTCCAGAAGAAGTTCTGTAACAAAAGTCTGGGTTTTTGGATCCAATCCTGCCAAAGGTTCGTCGATGAGCAGGATTTCCGGATTCATGGTCAGCACCGATCCAATGGCGACCCTTTTTTTTTCACCGCCCGAAAGCAGATAAGGCTGCCGGTCTCTCAGGTGGCTGATACCGAGGTAAGAAAGTGTTTCTTCAACACGTTCAACTGCCATTTCGTGAGGCATATTTAATTGCAACGGAGCAAACAGGAGTTCGTCATACACCGTTGGGTTAAACAACTGTATATCCGGATTTTGAAAAATAAACCCCATATTTTGCCTGAACTTTGTCACGAAGGCTTTGTCGCGCAGGATTTTCTCATTAACGGTTTCACCTTTAAATACCACCTCACCCGAATCAGGGAAGACAAGGGCATTGAGGATATTTAGCAAGGTAGATTTCCCACATCCATTGTGACCGATAATCGAAAAAAGTTCCCCTTTTTTCACAGAAATATTTATGTTTTTCAGGGCAACTATATTGCCCGGATAGGTATAGTTGATGTTTTTTAAGGCGATAATTTCTTCCATAAGGACTTAAATAAATTTAACTGCAATGCCAAAGACCACGACGATGCCGATGGCCATGTAATCTCTGGTTGTTAAAGGTTGTGGTGGTTCAGGCATAATTTGTCCACTGTAACCCCGTGAAACCATCGCGAAATAGGTGTTTTCGTACTGAGCTACCGACCGTTTAAACATAAAAAAAACCCGGCCACTGATCAGTTTTCGCAGTTGACCATTTCCCGGATTTTGAAAAAGCCTGGATTTTAATGCAAGGTAGGTCTCTTCAATAGTTCGCGACAGGATAAAGATGTATTTGTAAGCCAGGGTGATAACCATCAAAAAAGTGTCGGGCACACCCACCAATTTAAACGATTTTATAAAAGCTGGAAAGGAAGTGGTTAGCATGATGAGGATTGAAAACGAAACGGAGTTCCATACACGCAGAAAAATCAATCCAACCACCTGCACCCCTTCGCTGGTAAATCCGATATTTTGAGGTATGTGATAAATCCAGAATTGGTACGACTGATCCAATGAAACCAGGTTTAGAACCACTTTGCCGGGGGAAATGACATTAAGTGAAGCCGGGAATACCACGAAAAACCCAAAGAAAAATGCCAGAAATAACACCTTCTTATACATCCCCGGAATATTGATCCTGCCCATCAGGACCAATATAAAAACAAAAACACTGATGCACATCTGTCCCGCCAGGTTGTTTACAAGACTGATAATCACAGCCATGAATATCAATGCGAAGAATTTTACTTTTGGATGCATGGAATGAAGCACACCACCTGCCGTTGCATTTTCCGCCTGGACATAGACCGATTTAATCGTTTTTGCCGCATTTAAAATGGTTTTGTCGATAACTGAAAACCGAACCTTCCTGCCTGAGGTTTCTCCGGTATGAACCGGCTCGTTTTGCATCAGATACCGGGGGAGATTAGTCGCCATTTTTAACGATGAGTTTTGAAATCAGCAGAGTGACCAGATAAGTCAATGTGGCACCAATGACCCCCGAAACAATATAGTACCCGGATTGATGAACCACCGATGGATCTGCCTCATTCATTGAATAATCCGGGATTGGTGCATTCCAGATATTTGAGTATTTTTCGAGTCCGGACGGAACGTATCCGATCAAATCGTTGAGGGTGGTAGCCGACCATTCGCCCCAGGCGTCACCCGCATCGAAAACCATGGGAAGTAAGATTCCAATGGGCGTCAAAACACACAAACCCAGCAAGAAATATAGAATTTGTCTCTGAAGTTTAGTCATGTTGCATCCCTTTCCTGATTCTGAGGGCAAAAATTAATCCCGGATCACTTTTCAGAAAATAACGCACGATCAAAGCGGTGATCAAACCTTCAACAATTCCAAAAAGGACCAGGTGTTCGATGGCCATCACCGGTATGGCAACGCTCAAATCGTAAGGACAATAAAGTGGCTTACCCTCAGCGTCGGAGGCTATCAGGGGTTGAATGCCAAATTCCACTGCCGTGAGAATGGCGGTCAACACCAAACTGAAATATCCTGAAATAAAAGCGGCAACAAACACTTTTGTTTTCCTCTTCGGGTTTACCGAAAAGAGCTTAAACAGATAATGCGCCACAAACGGCATAAAGATGGCCATGTTGAAACAATTGGCCCCGATAGCCGTAATTCCGCCATCACCAAAAACAAGTGCCTGAATAATAAGTGCCACCGAAACCGCGACAACGGCGGCCCAGGGTCCAAATAAAAGTGCGATGACCGCAGAGCCAACAGCATGTCCGCTGGTACCGCCGGGTATGGGCAGATTGAACATCATGACGATAAACGAAAAGGCAGCGGCCATACCCAGATAGGGAATATAACGTGCCGAAAAATCCAGCTTCACTTTTTTGACTGCCACAGCCGTTACAGCAACAAAAACACCCATGAGTGGAAGGTAGGTCTGTGGACTTAAATAACCATCGGGTATGTGCATCACCTTTCTTTAAAAATTATCCTAAATCAGTCATCACAAGTTTCCCGTGGTGAATTCCTTTTGTTCCGATAATTCTATCGGCCAGGCTGACCAAATCCCGTGAATTGCCTTTCACGGCAATGGTTTCAAGGCATAGATCATGCTCCAGATGTACATGCTGGGTTGATAGAATAAGGTCGTGAAAATCGTGCTGGACATTTACAAGCTTGCTGTTAATTTCCCTTTTGTGGTGATCGTAAACGATGACAATCGCTCCGGCCACCATTTTGTTCTGATCCACATTATCGGCTACCACAGTACTCTTAATCAAATGGCGAATCGCCTGTGAGCGATTAGGGAACTGATTGTTAACAACAATATTATCAAGCGCTTTAAGCAAATCTTCCTCCAGCGATACACCAAATCTTCTCACCTGCATCGTGTTATCTATTAAATTTTCGTGCCACAAAGATATGCATAGTAGTTGATTTGAAATAATTAGATATCTCCATGTATTTAAAAGATTAAACAATTTATTTCCAAATAGTGTTTTCATCAACTATATTTGAAACTGTTACTAATCAAAAAATAATGCAAGCAATAAGGACTTCAGCTTGTTGCTACATCCGCTTAGGAGACTTATGGGTTAATTCGTTCTCCACATCGCCGGTGTTCAAGACACTTGCGGGTTCAAAAAGGAGAATATGGGTTTCATTTTCAGCAATGGGCCGGTGTTTAGTGCCTCGGGGAATAATGATAAACTCACCTTCGGCTACATCCACCATCCTGTCTCCATAATCCATTTTCATCGATCCTTTTATCACCAGAAACAGTTCATCTTCATTTTCATGCTGATGCATCACGAATTCGCCTTTTATTTTTACCAGTCGTACCTGCTGCCCGTTTAGCTCACCAACGATGATGGGTGTCCAGGTTTTGGAGATCAGATCAAATTTTTCCTGAAGGTTTACTTTATTTAACATACAAATGACAACTAGGATTTATTAATGTTGGTTCGCGCGTAATAATGAATCGACTTGAGAAAATGAACTGGTTTCCCCATATCACAAACCAGATCATGGCGCTGATATTGTCCAATTTTAAAGGTATTTCCGGTAGACGATTCATTTTTTTCTAAAAAATCGAGACAGACCAATCCACGTGAAATCACCAGTGATAACGTTCGTAGGAATCTCAATTTATGGCTACGGGCATAAGGTGTTTTGTGAACCAGACCAAATACTTCATGCATCAACGAAGTGTAGGTTTTCCGGAGTTCGCCAATGGTATTCGTGGTAGTAGCCAGGGTCTTTACACCGCTTTTGTAGTCTTTATAAACATCGAAAATATCGTTTTCAAGCTGACCAATGCCACCCAATATTTTTAACATTTGTATTTCTTCATCGGACATATTTTCCGAAAAGGTACTGCGGTAAAATAACAACGAACTACCTCCTTTTTGAATGGTGATATTCTTGATTTCATGGGGATCAAGTTCCGACGAGAGTTGCTTTTTACTCATGAGTTGGGCATCAAAAACATCGATTGCATATTGTTTAACCAGGCCGGAATCTGTAGCATGCAGTAAAGCCTTCTTGTAAAATTCCAAAAAAATCGTTTCGTTATTGGTATTTCCTGTGACTGCAAAAGGATTGTCGATCAAATTTTTGATATACTCAGCCGGCAGATGCCTTTTGTCGAAAAAGTCGTCGAACAATCCGGTACAGGCCCCAAGGTATGTAATTGAATATCGTTCGTCCGTTGACATGCTGCGTCCTCTTAACAGGCAATAAGATTCGCCCAGAATGGCAGGAACGGCTACGCCATAGTAACCATTCATCTTTCTGTAATCAAGCTCATCCAGGCTATTGTCGTTGTTTTTGCGACTGTTGGCAATATCCACGGTCAGGGTTTTCCTGATAAACCTGCGTTGCTTCCTGATGTGGAAGTATAACGACATTAAAATGCGTAAAAGGTGAACCAAATTGCTGAAATAGTTTACCATACGAAACAATTTAGCCGTTTATCCTGGGTTTGGGATTCGCCCCTGAAACCCTTCGGGGCAGGGTGTTTTCTAATCTTTGACATAGTGTTGTTGCAAAAGTAAGCCATTGCTACCAATTCGGCTGATAGATTTTAATCACCGTTCCAAAGGAACCGGATTTAATTTCAAAAATATTAAAACAGGTTAAGATTATAAAAATGAAATTCAAATACTTAATTTAACAGCATCAAACAAAAACTTACTGGCTCAATTTCGGCTTCTGATTTTGCAAGTTTAATTCTTTTTTCTCACCTGAAACTTCCCTCCTGCTTCTTCAAGATTCCACCCCTGGTTCAACTTTAAAGTCCAACCCATTCCTGAGATTAAGGTATCGTTGATATCCAACGGTGCCGAAATAATGACCTGATTCCATTGAGGACTTACCAAAGCACCTCCGCTATCTACTTCCAGTATTCCCCAGTTATCGGTTATCCGAAGGTTAGGATACACCGTACCGAAGGTATCCAAAGGCATGATATTTCCAGGGTTAAATCCAATATGCATGTTCTCAAGTCCGATGGAAACAGTCTCTCTACCCAAAAAACGGGATTTATAAGTTTTAACCAATTGAACGCGATTAAGTTCCCTGATATTTTCAAATTCCATAATTGAATCCATGTGGTATAATTTGCCCAACTGCATGATGTATTGACTATCAACAATCCGGGTATCTATCCCAAAAAAATCATCCATGTAGTCCGTTAGATTTGAATTCTTACTAATATCCAGGTTCCAGCCCTGGTTTGTTTTTTGCATAAAATAGCTGTAAACAGGAAGCGTAACGTAGGCAAATGAACGTACAAATGTTTCGTTGCCATAAAACCCATTGATTCTGGAGATGTAATGAGATTGAATCGGTAAATCGCCTTTGTACGCCAGAATGGAACCTGTGTATTCGGCCAGTCCTTCTTTTAGCTCCTGGAGATTTTCAGCCTCCCCGGCTTCCGGAAATAATTGATAACGATAAGTTCTGAACAAGAGTGCATTTTTCAGGTGTTCCGCAAAATTTGTATCGGAAAGGGTCGCTTTCAGGGCCTCAAGTTCCATCTTAAGGTATAACCTCCCCAGCTCGGTATTCAGATGAGCGCAATCAGTTTCATGAATGGAATCGAATCCAATGAGTGGTTGGATTCGGTGAAAGGATTCATGCAATAACAGACTGAGCCTTTCCTCCTTGGTATCCGATAACGGCAAAGCCACCATGGTCCAGTGTTTACCCAGCCAGTTGGTGGTCGAATTTGCGATATTCAGGTTTTCAGGAAATAATCCTACATAAAAGTCGCCCTGCTTCTTTAAAAATCCTTCATCGTCAGGTTCATTGGCAATTACAGTGCGGGTATCAGGGTTGATCAGCAGCAAAGGCCCATCAAGTTTGTGGTTCCACAAATGGCCTTGTTCATTTTGCAATTCCTGATTTAACTCAGCAAAGGCCACAATGGCTTGTTTTAAATCGCTGTTTGGGATTTCAATATTCTGCTGGCCAGCAGGATTGCATCCAAAAAAACCAACTATCAGGATAAGGAATAAAAATTTCGCCATCATCTTACAATTTTTTAACTGATAAATTGTACTGAATCATTTTTTATAGGTGTTTGGCTCAAAGACGCTGACCAAGGTAATACTTAAGAAATAAAAATCATTACCCGGCAGGTTGGCCCTATCACCAACTTTAAATCAAAAATTAAAAATACATCAAAATCCGGTATAACTGGTTTTTTAAAAGTAAAATGGAATTTTGTGAAATTTTGGTTCTAAACGGTAACCTGTGCAACCTATTTATAGATTAAAGTGGTCATTGATTTCATGAACCGGGATTAATCACTTTAAATATTTTATTATGAATAAACTTTACCTTTTTCTCTTGCTTATGGCGATGTCTGTTGGTGTGGTGGCACAGACATTCATCACCGAAAATTTTAGCAGTGGAGCGATGCCCCCTTCGGGCTGGACCATTGATAACTTAAACGCTCAGTGGAGCAATAGTGCTACGGCAACTGCCGGGGGAACAACACCGGAAGCAAAATTTACATGGAAGCAAACAACCGCTGTTTCGAGATTGGTTTCCCCGGCGATTGATCTGGCCGGATACGAGTCGGTGGTATTGCGTTTTAAACATTATCTTGATAATTACGGAGGCGGACAATATTCAATCGGAGCTGCTACCCGATCGGGAGGTGGTGCCTGGAATATTGTTTGGGAAGTGGCTCCAAACAGCTCCATAGGACCGGAAGACTTGTTGATTACTGTTGAGAATGGCGACGTTGGTCAGAGTGATTTCCAATTCTGTTTATTTCTGGATGGAAACCTGTATAACATGAATTACTGGTACCTTGATGATATTTCATTGTATATACCTGCAAATCTGGACGGTGAATTGCAGGCCATCACTACCTATCCATTTGTTAATGGACCGACCCCCGTGACGGGTGTGGTATTTAATAACGGTTTATCACCTATTTCTTCTTTGGAAATACAATGGCAGGCTAACGGGGGCGAACTTTTCACTTCCAGCCTTTCGGGCCTGAACGTCAACATGGGCGACACCTATAACTTTTCGTGTAACGATTATTTTAACTACCCCATTGACTCTTATGATCTACAAGTCTGGATTTCAAAAGTAAACGGGAATGCGGATGACAATCCTGGTAACGACAGCCTTACAAAGGAAATAAGTGTGGTAAGTCATATAGTTGACAGAAAGCCTCTCTTCGAGGAGTTTACCAGTTCCACCTGCAGTCCGTGCGCTTCGTTCAATTTGGGTTTTGTTCCATGGTGTAATACCCACATGGATGACATTACTCTCGTGAAATATCAAATGAACTGGCCCGGTTCAGGCGATCCTTATTATACCGAGGAGGGTGGCGTACGAAGAGATTATTATGGCGTTACCTGGGTACCCTGGTTGGTTGGGAACGGTTCGTTTGTCAATACAGACATGGGTGCCGTTAACAGCTTTTATAATGGTGCGATGGAAACACCCGGCTTTGCCAGTTTCGTAGCAACACGCAGTACTGTTACCAAAGGAACGATGATGGACATCGAAGTAACCATCTTGCCTTATGCCAACTTTAATAATTTTAAGTTGGTGGTGGTAGTATTCGAAAACTTAACCACCCAAAATGTGGCTACCAATGGTGAAACTGAATTTGAACATGTCATGATGAAGATGGTGCCTGATGCCAATGGAACCGACATCAATATGACAGACAGACAACCACTAACCATCACTCAAAGTGTTGATCTGGCTGGAACAAACGTGGAAGAATGGGACGATCTGGGCGTTGCAGTCATAATTCAGGACCTGGCCAGCAAAGAAGTTTTTCAATCAGGCTATGCTGTTGAAAACGGCGTTTTTGCAAGTGATGCTACGTTGTCAGAGCTTAACATGGATGGCGTTCTCATTCCAGGCTTCACTTCGGATGACATGGAGTACAATATTGAATTACCTGATGGAACCACTGAGGTTCCTTTGATTACAGGTGTTCCAACCGATCCAAACGCAACGGTCATTGTTGTTCCTGCCAGTACGCTGCCAGGCTCAACCATCGTTGATGTATTTGCTGAAGATTTGAAAACACATCTTACCTATACCGTTAACTTTACCGTGATAGAAGGTGTTGGTGATCAACATGCTGACAAGATCAGTATCTATCCAAATCCCACTTCAGGCATGGTGAACCTGGCGGGAGCAACCAATGCCCATGTAACGGTATTTAATACCACGGGTATGATCGTAGCCGATTATCCGAGTTTGGTTGGTCATTCCATCGACTTATCGGCACAACCCAATGGAATTTACTTTTTAAAGGTAGGCACCGACGAGTTTGTTACCACCAAAAGAATTTCTTTAACACATTGATATTGAATTGTATTCTATAAATAAAAACCGGACTGAATTAGTCCGGTTTTTTTATTTCTTGTATTTGTCATTCAAGCCGATACGCTCTTTGATCATCGGACAAATTTTTTCGAGTCGCTTTTGCCGGGTTTCAGCTCTTTTTGCCTCATGAAGGTACTCGGCAAATTCCCGTTGTTTTGCCATGGAAAATGACTCAAAAGCCCGTCTTAAATCATTTTCGGTTTTCAAACATGCTGCCAGCTCATCAGGGATAGTAAATCCCTTGCTTTTTTCATGCTTGATTTCCAAGCCTTTCTGCTGATTTGAAATGGCCTCAGCAAGGTACTCCCTGATTATTTCCGCGTTTTTTTGAATTTCTTCCAATGAAGTAAATCGCCATTGTCGAAGGGCTTTGGTAATCCCTTTCTGAGCATTAATCAATTTGTTATGTTCATCCTTTAATAAAGCGCCCTGCATAAACCACAATCCAACATAGGACTTAAAAGCTGAGATCCCCAACACATTTTTATCTTCGAAAGTATAGATGGGCCTCCCCCACTTCAGGGTTTCTGCCATTGGCATGAACAACACTATTTCACGTAACAGGATGAGGGCTTCACGC
Organism: Bacteroidetes bacterium HGW-Bacteroidetes-16; assembly: GCA_002840975.1. Classification (GTDB taxonomy): domain Bacteria; phylum Bacteroidota; class Bacteroidia; order Bacteroidales; family F082; genus UBA6244. The sequence goes on along the minus strand of PHDN01000001.1, from coordinate 4,686 downwards.
CATTTTCCTGTGGTCATGATGTATTCATCGACAGATGGGTTGTGTTTCATTTAGTTTGAATTTTATTCATCTCTATCTTTTCTAATCAGTTCCATTAACCTACAAAAATAAGATTCAAATGTTTCATCATCATTCATCGGATAATCTTCTATGGCAAATGCAACTTGATTTAATAATCCGGTATAAAGTGTAAAATTTTTCTGCAACAATGCTTCATCCCCGGTTTCCCAATATTGACCTTCATCGTGTACTTCAAAATCCCGGAAATATTTTTTATCCAAGTACCGAAAGAGGTGAATGATCAGTTGATGTATTCCAATTCCGGCAAACTGGGTTTTCACCGAAAGCATAGTTAAATATTTTTGTTCATCGGAATCCTTCGACTTCCCATAAAAAATTATATTCGGAAAGCTGGTCATCCTCAGGTTTGAGAGAAAGGCCAGGAAAACAGTTTCACAATTGGGCGGAGTAAAACTGATACCATACAGCGGTATTTCATCTGCATCTGTAACAATTTTGTCGTCAGGATATTGATCGTTATAAACCTGGTATTCCCACCTAAAGCTCTCACATACATCTTTTACTTCAACAATCATATCATAAAGACAAGCCTTGTCACGTAAATAACCGCTGTAATGAATACTTAACCCCATTAATTACAAAGTTTTTGGTAATTACATTTCAATTAACTTCAGGTCAGCCTTCTTCGCCATACTCACCATTAACGGACGGATTACATGGATCGAACCAGGTGGTTGATGTTTTTTGGTTATCCGGTACTATACTGTGAAAATGACTCTACAAGTCTGACCTTTTTATTTGCTAAGATATAGAAAATAGCCGCAAAAGGAAGGTTCTTTGAATACGAAATATACCAACTGCTTGTTATACTATTTTTCTACTTCTATGTTCAGTGTAAGCTAACCTCCACTTGTGCTTCCCGCTGGTTGGCTTTTAAATTTGGATAAACATAATAGGTGCCTGGCTTTAGCCTGATCCCGATTGGTTCCTTCATGTCTTTAAATTTGTAAATGGTCTCGCTATCCTTTTGTATCCAGAATCCATCGTTATTCCCTGTCACCTTGTCTATTTGCATGGTTTTGGTAATTTTCACAGGGATACACTTCAGTTCTACTTTGTCAGAATCTGGTGTCCTGATCTGCTCCCCGACCAATTTGGTTACCTGTGTAAATCCAGATAAAGTTAACACCAGTAAGCTTATTATTAGAAGGCTATTTTTTATGACCAAGTTTATCATATTACTTATCTGACAAGTTCCAAAATATAATTTTTCGGATAAAAATACACATCCGGGCTTGAAGATCAAACCCGGATGAATAAGCGTTACCATCAAACGAACAGTTGTATCAGGCAACTGATTATACGAAATTTCGTTACATCAAAAATGCAGGGTGAGACCGACCATAAAATTGAATTTTGCCTGTGGAAAATAACCGTTCATTTCCTCCGGACGATCACCGCCCGCGTAATATGTATAAACCCAGGCATTGCTGCTGTATTCTTGACTAAAAATGTTATTCAGACTGATCATAAAATCAAGCTGTTTCACCCATTTTGGCATTACCGAATAGTTAATCAGGAGGTTGTTTACAAAATAAGGATCAAGGCTGCGGCTTTTTGTTTGGGTATTGTCGATATACTGACGACCTACATAATTGGATATCAGACTGATTTTAAAATCTTTCACTGGTAAAACCGACAGATTACTTCCGGCCACAACAGAGGGTGAAAACGATATATTGGTTGTTCCCATTGAATCGATTACCTGTTCGGGCCAGGCATACCAATCATCGGTGTAACTGATAAAATCGAGGATCTTATTTTGGCTGTAAGCTCCATGAAGATTCCATTCCATCATATTTAGTAACTTAACTCCGGCAACTAATTCTAACCCAGCACGATAACTTTTAGCAACATTGGTTTTTATGGCTTCGCCCACGTTGTTAATTTGTCCGGTAAGTACCAACTGATCTTTGTAATCCATGTAGTAAAGGTTGGTTTCAATCTTGATATGCTTACCACCAACATGATATCCCACTTCAAAATCAGTCATTCTTTCAGGCAATACCTTTTGGTTTGCATCTGAATCCCTGTAAACGGACCTGCCTGGTTCCCTGTTGGCTATGGCAACAGAAAAATAAAGACTCTGGTTGCCGTTGACAGCATAAACAACACCGGCTTTAGGATTAAAGAAATTAAAGTGGTGCGATTGAGTCAAATCCCTGAAATCATCATGCAATCCACTCATATCATACTGTATACTGCGAAATTGCAAATCACCGTACAAGGTAATTCTTTCATTCAAATCGTAGGTTGCCTTGGTAAATACATTGATTTCAGTTTTACTTCCCGTATTGAAATACCAGTTGCGGTCGTATTCGCCCATGCGGGCTACTTGTGCCCAGATGACTTTTCCAAAATGATCGCCTTCGTAGTTGCTCCAGCCTGCACCCGCATTGAGGTTAAATCTCCCCAAAAGTGCATTCAAAGAAAGGTTTGTCCCATAATACTTATTATCGAGCCACTTTTGCTGTATTAAATTGGTGCTGCGGATTGTATCCGATCCAACGATGGTATCACTCAGTCCATATTCTGAAAAAGACCTGTTGTTTTTATAACTTTCATAATAACCTTTTCCTGTGGTAAGAAAAGCAGCAGAAACCAGGTTCACATGTTTATTAAATTCATGTGCATAATGCAACTGAAAGTAATTTTGATTGTAATGATCAATCTGGTTGTTGTAATAGCCAATGAATCTGCCATCCTGTGCATGAATCTCACCGGAAGGATTATAGGTGCGATTTTTAACAAGGCTGTCCTTGGGAACACCGTCCCAGGCCTGATCCGTTACTTCCTGTCCCAGCATCACCACCGCCTTAAAAACATCCCTCTTACCATAATATCCGGTCGAAAAATATCCTGAATACAAAGTTGAGGAAGCACGATCGATGTAACCATCGGACTTGATGCTTGAAATTCTTCCGTCCATCGTCCATCGGCTGTTGATTAAACCGGTACCAAAACCCACTGAATTTTTAAAGGTGTTGAACGATCCGGCAACACTGCTGATTTCGGCATAGGGTTCTGAATGAAAGGTCTCCGTTTTTATGTTGATACTTGCCCCAAATGAAGCAGCACCATTGGTAGAAGTCCCCACGCCACGCTGTACCTGGATATCGCTGATTGACGCAGCCAGATCGGGAAGATCGACAAAGTAGACATTTTGCGATTCACCATCATTCACAGGTACACCATTCAGTGTTACATTGATACCTGAAAGGTCAGTTCCCCGGATGCGAATACCCGTATAACCAATTCCTGCACCGGCATCGGATGACACAACAGCGGAAGGAATTCCGGTTAAAAAATAGGGCAAATCCTTACCCGTATTTTGTGAGCTGATTTCTTCCTTTCCGATGGTTGAATAGGTTGTAGGCGATTTTTCGCCTGCCCTGATGGCGGTGATGATCACCTCTTCACTCATAAATGAAATGGCTTTTAACATGAGATTTAACTTCATGTCTTGATCAACAGCCACTTGTTTTACCAGGGTTTCAAATCCTAAATAAGTTACCCGGATTGAGAGAGCCCCTGGTTTTATTCCTGAAAATGAATAGGAGCCGTTTGGTTCGGAAACGGTGTGGAGATAAGTTTCATTAACAAAAACATGTGCCCCGGGCAATGGATTCCCGGTTTCCTGATTGTAGATTTTGCCCGAGATGGTGAACTGGGCCATGACGCCTGCTGACATCAAAAAGAGCAGGCTACTAAATAGTACTTTTTTTTTCATCATGCTAATGATTTAACTGATTAATAATTAAATCAATAGTGGATTCCTGATGGGATGTAACTACTCTTTTCCCTAACCGGCATTACCCGGATCAGGTTCAGAGGGTATGATCTCAGCCCGAATTTAATCTGCCTAAGGCAGATAGGCACCCCTATTGGTATTGGTGGCAAAGATATGGTTTTTTTATTCAGTTCAGGTACTAAAAACAGCAGTAGTACCAAACTAAAAAACAGGAGGTCATTTTGAAAGCGTTGGCGCTGAGGTTCACATAAAAAGATTGGCTTCTTAATAACAGAAATAATCGCAATACGCTGGCCTGCCATCAATTCTGCTAACAGGCCCAAATAGCGCAACTCATACAAGCCAGAGCAAGGGTTTTCAGGATTAACTCATCATATAGAAAACTCAACGAATACGATCAGTTTAAACTTTTTCTACAATATATCATGTTTAGCCGTCTATTAGCTTATTTATATTGATTCTAGATTATATTTGCATGTCGTCAAAATAAGTAAATAGTAAAACTAAAATCTATAAACTAAATTGATCACGATGAAATTATTTAATAAACCCGGGGATTCTTTTTTAGTTGAAAAAATACTTGGAAAACCCATCTACTAATTCTAACATTTGTTACAATTCATTATTAACCAACCTTAAAACAAAATCTATGAAAAGAATCAGATCACTTCTGGTAGTATTGTTTTTAACAAGCATGCTATTGATAGGTAGCGTTCATGCTCAGCAAGCAGTCGTTTCTGCAGGGGATGATTTCAACACAGGGACTTATTCGATCAGTAGTTCAACAGGGTTGCCTGATTTCGCATACTACCAAAATAGCCAAGGTAGTATTCAGTTCGGAGTTCAACAAAAAA
>PHDN01000010.1 GCA_002840975.1 Bacteroidetes bacterium HGW-Bacteroidetes-16 | reverse complement strand
AACTATTTAAACTGGAAACCTGTACTTTCCGCCAAATATCCATTAACTTTGCAGGAAATTAATAAATACCTTTCACCTATGAAAACGTTCTTTAAAATACTCGCTATCCTATTGGTCATCCTCGCGCTTGCTGTCGTTATTCTGCCCTATGTTTTTAAAGGTAAAATTACCTCATTGGCCAAACAGGAAATCAACAAACAGGTAGTTGCGCAGGTTGATTTTACAGAGTTTAATTTCTCACTTATCAGAAGTTTTCCAAATTTCAGGCTGAGCATCGAAAACCTGAGTGTGGTAGGAAAAAACGAATTCCAGGGTGATACATTGGCCTTTATTCCAGGCACACATTTGATATTCAATATTATAGATATATTCAGAGGAAATTATATCATTTCAAAAATCAGCCTGGTTGAACCGCGTATTTCAATTTGGACCAAATCAGATGGAAAGGCAAATTATGATATCATGATTCCGGATTCGATTGGAACTGTACCACAAGTAGATCCGGATGGTTCAAACAATTTCAGCATTCACCTGAAGAAATTTTCCATTGTCGATGGTCAGTTAACTTACCTTGACGATGAATCGAAAATATACATGACAATGAAAGGAATCAACCATACCTTGCACGGAGATTTAGGTGCCTCCCGAACGACTCTTTTTACCCAAACCTCATGTTCTGACCTCATGTTGCAGTACGAAGAATCTACATACCTGAATCATGTAAGCCTGAGGTATCAGTCGAACATGGATGCGGATCTGGACAACAGCATTTATACTTTTGGTAAAAATGAACTGACCATCAATAAGTTAAAATTGAATTTTGAAGGCTCGGTCAGTATGATGAAGGAAGGAATCAATTTGGTGCTGACTTATAATGCACCTTCTACGGCCTTTAAAGAATTGCTTTCATTGATGCCGGAGACCTACCTAAAGGATTACGAAGGGCTTGAAACCACCGGGATGTTTTCGCTGAATGGAGATGTAAAAGGAATTTATACTGACGAAAGTTATCCTTCTTTCACCTTGAACCTGGCAGTACAGAATGGCACAGTTAAATATCCTGATTTACCCGGTAAAATCACCAATATCGGTATCACAGGTTCCATTATCAGTCCGGGGGGAGTTCTGGACAACGTGGTTATCGATGTCCAGGCCATGCATATGGAAATGGGAAATAATCCATTGGATTTACGATTAAAGCTTTCTACTCCCATTTCCGATCCTGAAATTGATTGCAACCTGAAGGCCCAAATGGACCTCGCCACTATTAAAGATTATTATCCCATCGATAACACCGACCTGTTGAAAGGTACCATCGTAGCCGATATTGCGTTGAAAGGGAAACTTTCTGCCATCGAAAATGAGCAATATGAGCAGTTTCTGGCTATGGGATCGTTGGTTTTACAAAACATGGAATACAGCTCCCCGGCATATAAAAACCCTGTTGTCATTTCACGGGCTCAGCTCAATTTTTCTCCTCAGTACATCGATTTGGTCACTTTTGGGCTAAATACCGGAAAAAGCGACCTGCAGGCCAGTGGTAAACTGGAAAACTACCTGGCGTATTACCTCAAGGATGAAACTCTGACGGGTACCATGACTGTTAAATCCAACTTTTTTAATCTGGACGATGTGATGGACACCTCCGCCTCTGAAGACGAAATAACAACAGCACCGACTCAGGAACCCGGAACACCTGCATCCGCAGACACTTCCGCAAGAGTTCCTGAAATACCCGGAAATATTCATTTTGTGATAAACAGCACCTTTAACCATTTGAAATACGACAGCCTGGATATGTCACAAGTTACCGGAAAGGTCTTGATTTCTGATAAAAAACTTTGGCTCGAAGACCTGAAAATGCAGATTTCCGGTGGAAGTATGAACGTATCGGGAAGCTACGCTGCTCTTACACCAAGAACAGCCCAAACTTCGCTCCTGCTTAAACTCAACAGCCTGGATATTCCAACGGCCTTCAAGCAATTTGCTCTTTTAAGAACCTATCTTCCATTGGCCGAAAAAGCCACAGGTAAATTCAGTGGTTCGGTAGATTTCACAACCAGTCTCGATGCCGGGTTAATGCCAGTGTACGAAACGTTAAACGGTAAAGGGTGGCTGAGTGCCAATAACCTCAAGGTAACAGGTATGAATACATTGGTAAAAGCCGCCGAGTTGTTGCATTATGAAGAACTGGCCAATCTAACCCTTGAAAAGGTCCTGGTGGAATTTAAATTCGTTGATGGCAAGTTGATAGTCGATCCATTCGACATGAAATACCAGGGTATAAAAGGCACATTACAGGGCTGGACTGCCTTTGACGGGAAAATTGGATATAACATGTTAGTGGAAATCCCACGTAAAAAGCTGGGTTCTGATGCCAATCAATTGCTTGATAATTTGGTGGGAGAAGCCAACAAACTGGGAGCTAGTTTTAGCATCGGCGACAACATTCCTTTCGCCTTGGTTATTGGAGGGACGCTTGAAAATCCTACCGTTTCTGTGGGACCCGGAAATGGTTCAGCAAAAGAGACGGTGAAAGAGACGGTGAAAGAAATGATCAATCAGGAGATTGATAAAGTGAAAGAAAACCTGAAAGTCGAAGCACAAAAGTTAATTGAAGATGCCGACAAACAGGCTTCAGCTTTGATTGGGGAGGCAGAAAAACAGGCTGCTGCATTGCGGCAACAGGCAGAAGAGGCTAAAACAAGATTGATGGATGAAGCTAAAAAGCAAGGCGACAAACTCATTGCCGAAGGCAAAAAAAATGGAATGTTGGGTGAAATGGCGGCTAAAAAAGCTTCAGCAACCGTCATGAGTGAAGCTGAAAAACAAGGTCAGAATGGCATACTGGAAGCCAACAAACAGGCCGATGCCATTGTAAACACAGCCAAAGCTTCTGCTGCAAAAATCAAAGCTGATGCGAGGAAAAAGGCGGATGAGATGTAAAAGTATGGAGATAGGGTTTGGAGATTGTATTTCAACAATGAGCATCTTTTTCTGTATGATTCCCAATGCTGTATCTTTTGCCATAAAGCGAGTTGTCATTTCTCGTACATCTTACTTCATGGGGTGATCAATTCCTTTACTTCATCATCAATTCCTTTAGTTCTTGGATGTAAATTATACCATCGGCCATTGACCATGAAGAACTTCCCCTTCAGTTATTCAATGAGTAATCATCATTTTAATCCTAAAATGATGAGCAAAAAGTATTCGCTTTAACTCAGGTCAATTGACATTTCGTAAAATATATTCAGAGGATTGTTTCACTTGTAGGCAAACAAAAAATCCGGAGTCGATAGCAGTTAGTTTTTTAGTTGAAGTAGTAGTCTTTAAACAATCCCGATAGTGTTGCTATCAATACCAGATTTAATGGAGCAAAACTATATAGATTTAGTCTAAATAACAAGAGGAAAATGAAAATAAATGTTAAAAAGCGCATTAACACTTGATTATCATGTTAATGCGCTTCGATTATTTTAGAGAATCCTTCTACTTCCTCGCCTTCATCAGCAAATTCAGCATCTGAATGCCGGCTTCGGAGATAACTGTTCCGGGACCGAAAACGGCTACAACGCCGGTTTCAAACAAAAATTGATAATCCTGAGTGGGTATTACACCACCAACAATCACCATGATGTCTTCCCGACCGAGTTTTTTAAGCTCTTCTATCACCTGGGGCACAAGTGTTTTATGACCTGCAGCCAGACTTGATACACCCAAAATATGCACATCATTTTCAACGGCCTGGCGAGCCGCTTCAGCGGGTGTCTGGAACAAGGGTCCGATGTCCACATCAAAGCCCAGATCCGCATAACCCGTAGCTACCACTTTGGCTCCTCGGTCGTGGCCATCCTGTCCCATCTTGGCAATCATAATACGTGGTCTTCTTCCTTCCATCTCAGCAAACTGGTCAGCCAGTTCACGTGCTTTTTTGAAGGAAGAGTCGTCGCCGGCTTCGGCAGCATATACTCCTGAAATAGATCTGATCACAGCTTTATACCTTCCCATTATTTTTTCGCAAGCATACGAAATTTCTCCGAGACTGGCACGATTTTTTGCTGCTTCTACTGCCAATTCAAGTAAATTACCTTCACCCGTTTCACAGGCTTTGGTAATATTATCCAAACATTTCTGAACAAAAGCCTCATCCCGGTTGGCCCGCAATTTTTTCAAACGGGCAATTTGCGATTCGCGTACGGCGGTATTGTCAATTTCAAGCGTTTCGATGGGATCTTGTTTATCAAGCTTGTATTTATTAATCCCAACGATAACATCTTTGTGCGAATCGATGCGGGCCTGCTTACGTGCAGAAGCTTCTTCGATGCGCATTTTGGGCAATCCTGTTTCAATGGCTTTCGACATGCCACCCATGGCTTCTACCTCTTCGATGAGCTTCCAGGCGCGTTCGGCCAACTCGTGGGTAAGTGTTTCCACATAATAGGAGCCGGCCCAGGGATCCAGGGAGCGACAGATTTCAGTCTCTTCCTGCAAATAAATTTGTGTGTTACGTGCAATACGTGCCGAAAAATCGGTCGGCAAAGCGATGGCTTCATCCAATGCATTGGTATGCAAACTCTGGGTATGGCCTAAAACGGCACCCAATGCTTCCACGCAAGTGCGGGCCACGTTGTTGTAAGGATCCTGTTCGGTTAAACTCCAGCCTGAAGTTTGGGTATGGGTGCGCAACGCCATGGATTTTTCGAGTTTGGGATCGAATTGTTTTACAATCTTAGCCCACAACATACGTCCGGCGCGGAGTTTGGCTATTTCCATAAAATGGTTCATGCCCGACCCCCAGAAAAAGCTCAATCGCGGAGCAAACTCATCAATTTTCAACCCCGATTTCAATCCGGTGCGGATGTAATCGAGACCATCGGCCAGAGTATAGGCTAATTCGATGTCGGCGGTAGCCCCAGCTTCCTGAATGTGGTATCCTGAAATGGAGATGGAGTTGAACTTGGGCATTTTTTTTGCCGTGTATTCAAAAATATCGGAGATAATCCGCATGGATGGCTCGGGAGGATAGATGTAAGTATTGCGCACCATGAATTCCTTCAGAATATCGTTTTGGATGGTTCCTTCCAGTTCTTCCAGTTTGGCACCCTGTTCGAGTGCTGTCACAATATAAAAAGCCAATACGGGCAAGACGGCCCCATTCATGGTCATGGAAACGGAGATCTTGTTTAATGGAATCTGATCGAACAGGATTTCCATGTCGAGGATGGAATCGATGGCCACACCAGCTTTTCCTACATCTCCCACAACGCGCTCGTGATCGGAATCGTAACCCCGGTGTGTAGCCAGGTCGAAAGCCACGGAAAGTCCTTTCTGGCCTGCAGCCAGGTTTCTGCGGTAAAAAGCGTTGGATTCTTCGGCAGTGGAAAATCCGGCGTACTGCCTGATGGTCCATGGCCTGGTGACGTACATGGTTGAATAAGGTCCGCGCAAAAACGGCGGAATACCGGCCGCATAATTCAAATGAGGCATTCCCTTTAAATCGGCAGTAGTGTAAGCTGGTTTCACATCGATGTGCTCCGGTGTTTCCCACACAGCATTTTTGCTGTGATGCACTTCCCCGTGAGCAGCCGGATTGTTGTTGATATTGATATGTTTAAAATTTGGTTTCATTGGTCAACTTTTTTATTGCTGGTACTGGTTATTTTGAATTCCTATAAGTTGTTGAAATTCGGATAGTTGTTCCAGCAAGTTACTCTTTACATGAATAAAATGCTTCATTCCGATGGCTTGCAACGATTCAACCAAATCGGTTGGATAACCGGCCAATACCACAATAGTTTCTTTATTCAGGGCCTTAAAAATAGGTTGTGCAATGGTATCATATTCTTCATCACTGCTACATATCACCACAATATCCGGTTTCGCCTGTCTGGCGGCTTCGATGCCCTGATCCACAGTAGAGAATCCGTTGTTGTCGACAATCTGATATCCGGCACAACCGAAAAAGTTACCTGCAAACTGAGACCTTGCTTTTTGCATGGCCAGGTTGCCATAAGTAAACATCCATACCACCGGACGATGCTCTTTTCTGGCAAATTCATCGGTGGCAAAGCGTAGTTTTTCAAGCTGTTCGGCCCCGCGATAGGGTTTCAACGTTTCGATTTCCGATTCAACTTTTGCCATTTTATTGACGGGTAACGTCTGGATTTGCTCGTTGGTATTGGGGTATTGATTGGTTCCCAGTATGGATTTTCTGCGTAAGGCGATATCCATGTTTTTCTTTTGAGCTTCTGCATTCACTTTTTCCTGGATAGTTCCTTTCTTCAAAGCTTCCAGGTATCCTCCCTGCTCATCCACTTCGAGAAACAAATTCCAGGCATTTTGGATGAGTTCGTGGGTGAGGGTTTCTATATAATAGGAGCCCGCGGCAGGATCGGCGATTTTGTCGAAATACGACTCGCCTTTCAGGATGAGTTGCTGGTTGCGGGCAATGCGCTCCGAAAAATCGGTTTCGGTTTCGTAAACAGCATTAAAGGGCAACACGGTAAGCGAATCAACACCACCCAAAATGGCCGACATGCTTTCGGTGGTGGTGCGCAACATGTTTACATAAGGGTCATAAACGGTTTTGTTCCAGGAGGAGTTGGAACAATGGATGTGCATCTTTGCGTTTGCCGCGTTGTTTAAGCCATAAGCATTTACGATTTTGGCCCAGAGATAGCGGGCTGCCCTGAATTTGGCTATTTCCATGAAATAATCGGAACCAACGGCCATATGGAAACGGATATGCGGAGCTACTTCATCAATGTCGAGCCCTTTACCGGTAAGGTAGGTCAGGTATTCGGCTCCTAAAGCTAGCATAAAGCCCAGTTCACTTACCGTTCCGGCACCTGCATTGTTAAACAAAAGTCCTTTTATGGTCAGGTATTGGAAATTCGGGAGATGCCTGGTTGCCTGGTGCATTTCCACCAACTGACTCATATCTTCTTCAAAAGAATGGATATACTTTCCACAGGCAGTATAGGTGCCAATAGGATCGTAAATTACTGAACCTTTTATGTTTTCAAGGTCGCGGTTGTATTTTTTGGCCAGCGAGTCAATCATCTTCACCATGCTGAGTGGCTGATGGGTACGAAAGTTGACTTCCATCAAGTCGAGGCGGATATTTTGCAGCAAGGCTTCCACATCCTTTTCATCGGGATTGGCATCACACTTGAAAATAAACCCCAATGAATCAACTCCTTTTAACTTGATGTCAAGGGCTTTTGCATTGGCTGCTGCAATGTCTTCCACCTGAATATCCTGCCTGACAAGCCAGGTATTTTGTTCTTCACGATTGCCACGCACATAGGGAAAATATCCCGGAACAGTTTCCATGTGGGGAATATCAGCCAGATTTTCTTCACGGTAAAAAGGCTGCACGGTAAATCCTTCACCGGTTCTCCAGGTGAGTTTTCGGTCGTAATCGGCGCCTTTCAGGTCTTTGATAATCTTTTCCTTCCATGCTTCCGTGGTAATGGGCGGAAATTGGTTGAAAAGTGTTTCTTTCTCCATGTTATCGAAATTTAAAACAGGTGCAAAATTAACACAAAAATAGAGGTGGTAAGAGAATCGGGACTTATATTGTGAAATTATTAACAATTTAAAATACGGATATAATGGAATTTGGAAAGTGGTTTTTGTTATAGTTTATTGAAACCTCAATTAAAATGAAGCAAGCCGCCACATCATCAAGGAAAAACCGTTGTCTGATATCAATATTTTCATAATTTTGTTACAATTTATCGGCTATGGCATTCAATTACTTAAACAACCATCTCTCGCACCGTTCGGGCAAAGGCCTGTATGAGTGCTGGATTTTTTGATTTCCTCCGGGTTTGACCGGACATCACCTTTTTGGCCATGGTTTTCACCGGATGAGAACCATATAATAAACCTTAACATTTTTCATTATTGATTTGAATTCCAATGAAAGGAGTTATTTTCGACATCAAACGCCTGGCTCTGCATGATGGCCCGGGCATCCGTCAAACGGTTTTTTTAAAGGGCTGTCCGTTGAACTGCCATTGGTGTCACAATCCCGAAAGCCGGTCGAAAAGGATCATTTGTACAAAAGTAAGGGAGGTTATCAATGGGGTTTCTGTTGAAGATATTGAAACTATTGGACGCGAGATATCGGTTGTTGACTTGATGACATCCATTTTACGCGACCGCATCCTCTATGAAGAAAGTGGCGGTGGTGTTACTTTTTCAGGTGGAGAACCCTTGATGCAGCCCGGTTTTTTACTTCAAATGTTGCAACAATGCCACAAACAAGATATTCACACCTGCGTTGATACTTCAGGTTATGTCCCATGGAAAACTCTGGAAAAAATAGCTCCTTTTACCGATCTTTTTTTGTACGATCTTAAGCATCCGGACAATGAAAAACATCTCTATTATACCGGAGTTGGAAACACCAAAATTGTAAAAAATCTTTATTTATTGGATTCAATGAATAAGGATATATGGATCCGCATTCCGAATATTCCCACCATCAACGATGATGAAGCGGATTTGTTGAAATTTCTGGTTATTCTTGCCAAATTAAATAACAAACCACGAATCAGCTTGCTGCCCTACCACAAGCTAGGAAGTCATAAATATGCACACTTCCAAATGCCCAATCACACCATGCAGGATATTGAAGAACCTGTGAAGGAGTCCATGGCCACAGCCAAACACTTCTTCGAAGATGAAGGATATTATGTAACCATTGGAGGATAAAAACCTCAAAATAAAACACATTATGAATAACCGTATTGCCCAAATCAGAAAGCAAAGCCGCGAAGCTATTCCATCGTTGTCAGTGGAGCGTGCCCAATTAATTACGGAATATTATAAAAGTAGCCGGGCCCGGCAGGTTTCGGTGCCCATGCGCCGGGCACAGGCGTTTTATCATTTTATGGAACACAAAAGTCTGTGCTACAACCCTGGCGAACTCATCATTGGCGAACGTGGACCAGCACCCAAAGAGGTTCCAACCTATCCCGAAATCACCGTTCACAGTCTGGAGGATCTGGAAACCCTCCACAACCGTTCTAAAGTTTCGTACAAGAGCGATGAAGCTATGCGAATAGTTTATGCAGAAGAGATTATTCCTTTCTGGCAAGGCAGCTCCAACCGGGATAAAATATTCGCCAACCTTGACAAGGAGTGGTTGGCCGCCTACGAAGCCGGTATCTTTACCGAGTTTCAGGAACAGCGTGCCCCCGGGCATACGGTTTTGGGGAATAAAATGTTCCATAAAGGATTTCTGGACCTGAAAATGGAAATCTCGAAATCCATTCAAAACCTGGATTATTATCATGACCCGGAAGCATACAGCAAACATGAAGAACTTAAAGCCATGGAAGTCGCTGCCGATTCCATCATGCTTTATGCACAGCGAAACCATGATTTTTTGATCGACCTGGCCAATCATGAAACAGAAGAGGACAGGAAAATTGAGCTCATGGAAATGGCTCAAATTTGCAGGCAGGTTCCGGCACATGCGCCCACCACCTTTCACGAAGCTTTACAGCATTATTGGTTTATCCACCTGGGTGTGATTTCTGAAGTCAATCCATGGGACAGTTTTAACCCCGGCCGCCTCGACCAGCATTTGTATCCGTTTTATGTGCGTGAAACGACTGCAGGAACCCTTACTGTAGATCGTGCCAAAGAATTGTTATCCTCCTTTTGGGTAAAATTCAATAACCACCCGGCCCCGCCAAAAATTGGAATTACAGCCAAAGAAAGCAGCACTTATACCGATTTTGCCCTCATCAACCTGGGCGGTGTTAAAACTGATGGTAGTGATGCCGTCAACGAATTGTCCTACCTCATTCTTGATGTGGTTAAAGAGATGCGCTTGTTGCAACCCAGTTCCATGATCCAGGTGAGCAAGAAAAACCCCGACCGGTTTATCAGACGGGCTGCACAAATTATTGGAACCGGTTTTGGTCAACCGTCCATTTTCAATACCGATGCCATTGTACAGGAATTGCTCAACCAGGGAAAAAGCCTGGAAGATGCACGAAATGGTGGTGCCAGCGGTTGCGTTGAAACAGGTGCCTTTGGGACGGAATGCTATATCCTCACAGGCTATTTTAACCTGGTAAAAGTGCTGGAAGTAACCCTGCACAATGGAGTTGATCCGATAACGGGGAAAACCATTGGACCGGATACCGGTCGCGCTGAAGAGATGAGATCATTTGATGAGCTCCTCCGGGCATTCGATCGTCAGCTCCGCCATTTCATCGATATCAAAATAAAAGGCAACAACCTCATCGATCGCATCTTTGCCGAAAACATCCCCGTTCCATTTTTGTCGCTGGTGATTGATGATTGCATTGTCAATGGCAAAGATTATAACAATGGCGGCGCCCGATACAACACGAGCTACATTCAGGGAGTGGGTTTGGGTAGTATAACCGATATACTCACCAGTATACGGTATCATGTATTTGAAAAGAAGAGCCTTTCGATGAAGAATCTGCTGGAGGCTACCCGACTGAATTTTGAGCACATGGAGACCATGCGAAATACCTTGCTTAACCATACACCCAAATATGGCAACGATGACGATTATGCCGATGAACAAGCCACCCTTGTTTTTAATCTGTTTCATGATGCTGTGGATGGAAGGCCTACCACCAAAGGCGGACATTACCGCATCAATATGTTACCTACCACTTCGCATGTGTATTTTGGAAGTGTAACCGGAGCAACGGCCGACGGCCGGCTGGCTTACAAGCCCCTTTCGGAAGGCATTTCGCCTGTACAGGGTGCCGATCGCAATGGCCCTACAGCGGTGATTTGTTCGGCGGCTAAGATCGATCACCTGAAAACAGGAGGGACGCTCCTCAATCAAAAACTTAATCCGGATTTATTTTCTTCCGACAAAGGCAAAGACGTGGTGTTGCACCTGGTCCGTTCGTATTTCAGGATGGATGGGCACCATATCCAGTTTAACGTGGTGACAGCCAAAACCTTGCGTGAAGCACAGTTACATCCCGAAAATCATAAGGATTTGATTGTGCGTGTAGCGGGTTACAGCGATTACTTCAACCACCTGAGCGAGTCGTTACAGGAAGAGATTATTACCCGGACGATGCAAGCACCTACTTCTTTTTACCCTTGAACAACCGATTGAAAAAACGACCTACTTTAGTGCGGTCTTTCTTGTCTGGGTTCTTGTTTTGTCTCAGGGTCTCTTTCCTCTCATCTTCTGAGTTCAGGTCTTTTCCGAACAATCGATTAAAAAAGCCCTCCACACCCTTTTCGCGAAAAGCGGGACAATCGGAGGTAGTATCCGCAGAAATATAAAACGATACCAAATACTCAGCCCTCAATTTTGAATCACTTTCAATGGTATGTAAGGTGGTTCCGGCGATTGGTAAGGCCAAAGCCGAACCGCTGCCGAGTCCGTTGACGAAGTGAATAGACGGATTGCTGGCTCCCACGCGCACTCCAACCACTAGCTTTGGCGTATAAGCCATAAACCAGGCATCGGTATAGTTCTGGGCAGTTCCGGTTTTACCGGCCAGATCGCATTTCAATCCATAAGTAGTTCTCATTCGGGTACCGGTGCCACTATCGATTGCAGTTTGTAGCATGGCGGTCAACTCATCTGTAACTACATGACTGATGATTTGCCGGGTTTTCAACCCGGGTTGCTGCCACAGTACCTGCCCATTGGCATCCTCTATTTTTTTTATCATCATGAAGTCTTCTGTAAATTCTCCCTTGCGAGCAAAAGTACCATAGATTTTTACCATTTCGAGCAGAGAGAGTTCTGCGGTTCCCAATGCCAAAGAGGGTGTTTCATGAAGTGGAATTTCTACGTTTAGCCGGTTACACAAGTTGAGCAGCGCTTCGTGCCCTACTTTAAAATACAAATCTATTGTTGGCAGGTTCATCGAATGGGCAAGCGCGTACCAAAGTGCCACCTTCGTATCTTCGCTGCTGGTATGGTCGTAATTTTCTGGTGACCAGCTTTCGTAATTGTCATAGGTTTTTTGACTGTTTTCCAAGTAGGTGCATGGAGTATAACCTACTTCGAGCGCGGCAGCGTACATTAGCGGTTTAAAAGTGGAGGCAGCCTGACGTTTGGCCAATACCTGATCGTAAGGCAGGGTGCGAAAATTGTTTCCGCCAATCCAGGTAAGTACTTCACCCGTAACCGGATCGGTAATTAAAACAGCTGCCTGTAACATGCTCGTGTAATACCAAAGGCTGTCCACATGGGTCATTTCCCAGGTTTTAACTCCGTCAGGGGTGACCACTTCTATCGGATGTAGTTTGTTGTATGCTGCTGATTTTTTAATGGAGTCGGGCTGGTTTCTTAACCAGGCTGCACGTGCTTTGCCCTGTTTAAGTTGCTTGTCGAGCAGGGGCTGCATGATGGCCAATTGTTTTTTAACGGCAGCCTCCGCCATTTTCTGGAGATCGATGTTCAAGGTAGTGTACACCCGCAAACCATCTTTTTCTAGGTCGTGATTCAGGTTTTGATCATTCAAATTATTTAAAATCTCACGGGCTTGTTTTTTTACCTGATGAACAAAATAACCTGCCGGAACATTGATTTGAAGGTTGGAATAGTTTAAACCAAGCGGTGTCTTTTTCAGGCTGTCTTTTTCCATAGGAGTGAGATAACCTTCGTCAGCCATCAGCTCCAGTATCTGATTTCTCCTTTTGAGCGCGTTTTCGGGATGGAGTCGCGGACTATAATAGGTGTTGGCCTTAAGCAATCCCACCAACACGGCTGATTCCTGAGTGTTCAATTCTTTGGCATGTTTTCCAAAATAACGACTTGCTGCCACTTCAATGCCATATACCTCTTCGCCGAAGGGCACTGAATTAAAATATAGAAGCAGGATTTCTTCTTTTGAATACATTTCCTCCAGACGTGTAGCAATAATCGACTCTCTGATTTTGTTTACAGGCATCGACATAAAGCTATGGTCATCACGTCCGAAAAGATTTTTGATGAGCTGTTGCGATAAGGTACTGCCGCCGCCCGCATTGCGATCGCCCAACAGGATCGACTTAAAAAATACCCTTAAAATGCTTCGTCCATCCACTCCCTGATGACTGAAATAGCGTTTGTCTTCGGTGGAAACCAATGCATCCACCAGATGTTTTGGCACTTCATCCCAACGGATATTAGTCCGGTTTTCGGCAAATACCCTTCCAATCACGCTGCCATCAGAGGCCAATATCAGTGAAGATTCTTCATTTTTTATGGATTCCAGATCGGTTTTTGTGGGCAACGGACCAAAAATTCCTATATAAACAGCACCAAAAAGTAAGGCGAAAAGCGATACTATCACTAAAAAAACCAATATAATATATTTGAAAATCAACCATTTATTAAATGGTTTGTTTTTATACCCTTTTTTGATTTTTGCTTTTTTCCTGATAACCATGGTTGAGGGGAATGAATTTGCAAAGGTATAACGCAAGGAGGCAGAAATTTGTATAAATCTGAAACATCTTTCATTTAAACAAGCCAAGCTCAATTGCCGGGCTTTTGCCACGCACAAACAACTATGAAACGTACCAAAACCCCTGATCGGGGCGTTTTAGTTAATCACCAGCTTTTCAGTATACACCTCTTTATCTAGTGTGAGGCTCACCAGGTAAGTCCCTTGTGTATACCTGGTAACATCAATAGTAAATTGTGTGTTTAACTCGCTTACCTGTATCTGCTCTTGAAAAATAGTTTTTCCACTTAAATCAGTTACCCTGATGATGGCAGTTGTTTGGCTGTTCGATGGCCATTTTAAAGTAACAACTGTACTCGCGGGATTGGGATAGAGTGTTAATAGCGATTGGTGAGATTGAAAATCGTTTATGGAAACATATAGATCTTTTTCATAAGGCGCAGTAAATAAACCCCTTCCATGACTGGCAGCCAGCACCACATTGTCAGCGGCACGCAATTTCAGCATATCAACCCGCACATTCCCCATACCCAGGTTGGCAGGAGACCACTCTGTTTCAGGTTCGGTCAGGGTATTGGTGGCCCAAATACCCAATTCGGTGGCCAGCATGACCTGGCCATCGTTTTCGGGATGGAACAACGCCCAACGAATCGGCATGTCGGGAAGATTGGATTCTTTTTCCTGCCATGTGGCTCCTCCATCCATCGTCAGCCATACCGACGAAACACCGTAGTTGGAGAATGTTACCAACAAAACATCTTCAGAAGCACCCAGGGCAATACATGAAATATTGGCAGTGGGGAATGATGTAGATCCAATCTCAACAGCCTGGGGTATGTCGCTTGCATTGATGATCTTATACAACAAACCTGCTTGCGTACCAACAAATAAATTGGTTGATCCTTCAGGACTGTATTTACTGCTCGTTACAGCCGAAAAGGCAACACTTGAACTGGTACCAATATCAATTATTTGACTACTTAATTCATTTGGAATTCCTGTGGCCCTCAATAGTTTATTGGCATATCCGCCAAAGAAATCGGTGGCATTTGAATACAAGGTGTTGGTATATGAATTATAGTCGGCCGGACTGATAAAGGTACCTGAACCACCACCAAAATAACCTACTTTGTTGTTATTGCGCCAGGTAGAATAACTATTGTAATATACCGAAGTGATATAAACATTGGGGGAATCTTCGTCCCAGAAGCAAAAAGCCCCATCTCCCCCGTCAATCATGTCGTTAATGTCAAGTGGGCTTCCGTTGTATTTAAGTGTTCCGTTGTCTTGCAGGCCACCAATGTATTGGGTAAAATTGGCCAGAGGGTGGATGGCACATGAATAAAACTGCAAGGTGTTATAGCCCTGGCTCCGCTCAATAAATACAGGCGAAGAATAGTTGGCCGTGTTGGTGAGGAATATCCCTCCATCTGTTGAAAACAGCGCTTTTGTATACGATCCGGGCTGAAACTGGATGTTGTGTTGATCGGCATGGGCATAATCGTCTCCACCTCCATAGTACATTAACGACCAGTCGCTTATGTGCTTCCAGATCGTTCCCCCGTTGGCCGATCGCCACAAATCAAGCCCTCCGGTATAAACAATCTCAGGGTTAACCGGATCCACTTGAAGTACAAAAGCATGCCAGGCCAGGGTCGACCAGTCATCGGCAGGTGGGTTCACCCACTCCCAACTCGAACCGCCATCCAGCGATTTTACCATATAACGGCCCCTGTAATAGATAAAACCATTTGTATACCCGGCGGCAAATTGTGCGTATACCCTGTCGGGATTTGATGGCGAAACGGCCACAATGGTCCGTGCCGGAATATTGTATTGTGCTTCATTTGATATAGTTACGTTATAATCCCCATACACTGTCCAGCTATCGGGTAATCCGCTATCGGAAAATAAAATGGTGGCCCCGCCTTTTAACTCAAGGTTTTCCATGGTTCCGATAAATATCCTGCCATCGGGGCCAATTTCGATATCCGAAGGAGTGTAGGGTTTGCCCGGTGAACCTGCAATATCGGGAAGGACTTGTGTCCATGTTTCTCCTCCATTTGTTGACCTGTAAAGACCATCGGAGGGATGGCTTTGAAAATCTTCGCCATGATAAAACCCGGAAGCCACACAGGCATATACTACACTGGTACCGTTTTCATCGCGTACGGCAATATCGGTGATATAATCGAATTGATCAGTAGAGAACAACAATTCCCAGGTTTCACCGGCATCGGTGCTTTTAAAGATGCCAACTCCAACCCCGGATGATTCTCTGTAAATTGTACGTGCTGTTTGCGCCTCACCCGTACCCACGTAAAATGTTTCCGTATTATTGGGATCATAAGCCATGGAACTGATGGCCAGACTGCTCCAGAAATCGTCCACAGGCTCCCACCACGAGCTGACATCGCTTATTTCATAGTTAAACCATAAACCTCCTGTAACGCCTCCGGCCCACACTTTTTCATGGGTGGGATCGTTGGGATCGAACATGATCATGCGGGTTCGTCCGCCCATCATCGCCTGTGTCCCTTCCCATTCAACGGGAGGCGTATAATCACCTGCCGATTTGTTTCGTTCCATGTCCTTGGAAGCCAGATATGATGGATACAGCGATTTTTTCGGAACCAATCCGGTTTCAGGATCCATGGTCATGATGTATTCCTGGAAGGCAGCCATATCAGGTTGATCGGGTGATTTAACTCCTTTTTTCTTTTCTTTTGGAGCCCGCGGCAAAAGTCGCGCTTTTTCGAGAATCGCTTTTTCGTATGCTTGTCGTTTATTTTGTTTGAAATCTATTAAATAATACCCACCAAATGCGGCTATTACGAGTAAAGAAACGAAGACTAGAAGAATATTTTTTTTCATTTTATCAGGATAATATTTGGTTCGTATCATGAAGACATAAAAATTGTTCAATATGTTGCTTGATGAAGAATACTTATTGACTGCGATCTGGTATCATAAACGGGAATCATCTCCGTCAGGTTTATTTGCAGGCAATAATCCACATCTTGCTCAAATCCTTTCGAAATCAAGTACTTTCCATGAAAACAATTTTTTATGATGGAGCTGTATTGTTCGATGGAATTTTCCCATGCGAGGATAAGGGTTCGCGTCAGGTCGCAAGCTTCGATCTCCGTGGTTTCTTCGATCCGGGAAGCAATATAACCGGCACAAAAGGCATCGTCTATCGAAAAATACCCGTTGGTTCCTGAACAGAACAGCACCATTTCCTGTTGATTTTGGAACTGCTTTGCAATGGCTCCGGCATTAATAAAAGAAGCCAGCAACAATTTTTTTGCCTGCCCGACAGCTCCAATGGTTTTTGTGCCATTGGTAGTCGAAATGATCAGTGTTTTGCCGTGAACCTTTTCGGTAGTATATTCCAAAGGGGAGTTTCCTAAATCAAAGCCCGGGATGATCCTTGCATCGCGCTCCCCGCATAGGAAAACCTTTCCGGGGCTAAATTGTTTTTTTAAATTAAAGGCACTTTTAATATCAACTACAGGAATTATCTGCTTTGCACCATGCATCAACGCCGTAATCATGGTGGAGGTAGCCCTGAGCACATCAATTACCACAACGGTTTTGTCGTTAATATCCTTAGGTAACACCGATCCGGCAAAAGGAAGTGTAGTAATTTTCATGGGGTAAAGGTACTCAGATTATCAAAACGGTTTATTCAAACTACCTCCGCTTGTGATAAAAAGTGTCAACGAATTTCCATAACCCATTAAAAATAAGTTAAGGTACTTCTTTCGGTTATTTAATCAATTTTAACCCTTCCAACGCCGATGAGTCGTTGGGTCGGTTGAGCAATGCCTTGTTAAACAGGATTTTGGCTTTGCGGGTTTCGCTTTTGCGGAGTTGCGTCCACGCTGTCATCATGATGATGTCGTAATCGAATGGATACCGGTTTAACAATTTTTCGAAAACCGACAGCGCTTTGGTGTAATCCTCGCGGCCATAATAGATCATGCCCAGACGGAAGTTGGCCTGGCTGTTTTCAGGATCAATGGTCAGGATATCATTGTATTGCTTTTCTACCTGGGTCCAGTTTCCCATAGAAGAAGCCGGCAACACTATTCCCAACCGGGCCTCAATGGACATGGGACGCAAATAAATACACTTCTGGTAGTAGGGCATCGACTCACTAAACAAGCCCGAAAGATAATGTAACCAGCCCAACCGGAGATTGATTTCGTATGAATCTTCCTGATAAACAGCTTTTAACGTGGTTATAGCCTCTTCGTAACTGCCGTTGTTTTCCAGCTCGTACGATTTTGCAAACGCATTCATCAACGTTACGTTGTCCTGTGCATAACTGGTGCTTCCAACAATGATCAGCAAACTGATAACAATACTTCTTAAAATGTCCATTTTATTCCTCCAATAATATTTTGTGTCTGATATTCAAACGGTTTTGATATATATCCCGGATAAGTTTCCGAGGTTTCATAATAATTCCCTGCAAAGGAAACATACTGATAACGTATGGATAAATCCAGATGTTGTCCAAACATTGCATGAAACATGATTTCCATCCGGTAGTCGGTATTGTCGGCATGATTAAAAACGATCATCCCGCTTTTGATGCTGGCATTGTTGAGGTCCCCATGGGTATATTCCACCTCAAGCCACGATGTTTTATAGATTTTGTGTCCCAGTACCTGCCTGAAAATAAATCGGTTGGTTTTGTAACCATACCAGTTTTGATAAATCCAGGTGCCTTCGGTTATCCCATAAAAATTCACGCTTCTACCCAAATAATAAAACAAATCCAGACTCACTTGTTTTTGTTTCGAATCGTTTATGTTGGAAGTAATCCCTGTTAATCCAAAAGACATCTGATTGTAGTCTATCGTCACATGAAAACCGGCCACATAGTTGAAGAAAGTGGTATCCATTTGTTTAAAACGGTAAGATAAGTAGCTTTGTTTGTAGTATTGTACCTCATTGATATCAGGCATAAAAGAAAGCGTATCTGTTAAAGTACCTTCATAAGGATCTACAGAAATGCGATCTGTTTTAATAAAAAGCCCGTTGCTAAAAAGCGAAACCGACCAGCCATTTTCAAGTTGCAGTCTCAGGTTGGCATACAGTTGATCCTGTTGAAGCTTGTTGTTGAACTCTTTTTCGACAACATGTTGTGCCGTATTGTATTCAACCTGATAACCCCAAGATTCGTGTCGTATTGAACGCACTTTAAGCTCATCCTCAACATAGGAAAACCGGGTACGCTTATCTACAGACAAATGATCGTACTCGAGGTAAAAACCAAGGGAAGGCGAAAGATTAAACTGAATGCCTCCATAATAGAATTGCTTATCTCCAAAAAGTACCTGAGAACTCATCAAACTATCGTTTCCAATGAGGCGGGTATGGCTGTTGCGATCGAAATTGTTTGAAAAAGAAGCCCCTCCTCCAGCATAAGCGGCTTCGACAAACTTCATCTTGTAGTTGAGACCGGCGCTTACCTGAGCATTAAAATTTTTCGTCAGCCGGTAAGCCTGTGGATTTTTACCCATCGACAGAAATACATGGTAGAGTATTTTTTGAGCCGTGGGATCGCCGTTATTGAATTCAAGTGCTTTTTCATAATGTACTATGGCCAGTGGCAGAAAGTTTAATTCATAGGCCGCTGCACCCATGCGCATCCGCAGATAGTAATAATCAAAATGATGACTGATGGCCTCATTCCCGACCTGAAGAACCAATGGCCAATTTTGATTGATGTAGGCCTGATAGGTAATTGAATCGTAGGTTCTGAAATTATTTTCAGCTTTTAATTTCACAGGCAGAAGTCCTGAAACGATCACCAGAAGAAAGGCTTTAAACAAAATGCGTTTCGTCATAAATAATTGGTTGCTATTGCTTTTCAGCGATGATCACGTTTTTACCTGTATTTACCTCAAAGCGAACCAGTCCGCGTGTGTTACATTCCATTTTGAATTGGTATTGTTGCCGGATGTTTTGCCCAACTCCAAAAGTAGCTATAGACCTCAGAACGACCTTTCGATTGGTCGTTTGATCGTCGAGTTGATCGTAAACCAGCAGGTAATCGGCGCGCAGAAATTTAACAAATGGGATCGCAAAATCCTGTATTCCCTGTATCAAGCGATTGGGGAAGATGGTTAGCGGATATTGATCTGAAAGCTCCAGTTTTTTATAAAATGAGATGGAAACCTTAAAGGCGGCCAGATAGAAATAATACAACAGCGTATCTTTTTTGCCCTCGTATCCGGTAAAGTAAAATACGTCTACACCCCTTTTAAACCAGGCCCGTGATCCTGTGTTGGTACATTGGATATAGGTGTTGTTATAGGGATCCGACTCTACCTCCCAAACAAAAATTTCCTCATTTACTTTAAACTCCAGCGTTGCACCAGGAATCAAATGAAAGGCATGTTGTAAGGTGATATCCGGAACGGCATTGGATACCAACTGTTTATTGTTTGGTATCCGGGCTGTGTTGTATTCAAAATTCCCGTTTTCCCTCACCACATACGATGAAAATGGATAGCTCAGGGTGTGCGATCCAATATAGGGTGTGGACTGAAATTGTAGGTGCAGA
This sequence comes from Bacteroidetes bacterium HGW-Bacteroidetes-16, assembly GCA_002840975.1. GTDB lineage: Bacteria > Bacteroidota > Bacteroidia > Bacteroidales > F082 > UBA6244. Next base: position 110,717 of record PHDN01000010.1, on the reverse strand, counting down.
TGCGGATAGGGCGACCGGCCTGAATTCCCGCAAAGGGCTATTTTTTCACCTTGTTTCACAGTTTGCCCCACGGCTATAGTCAGGCTTCCCTTTTTCAGGTGGCTGACCTGCGAATAGAAATGATCGCCATGCTTGATTACAATGCTGTTTCCCCAGTTTTTCTCCATGTTGATATCGCCAACCGCGTTGTCGGCCACCTCATTTTCAATCTCTTCTACAACTCCATCAGCGGGTGCCGTAACCGGCTTGCCAAAACAGTAATAATCCCCAGCATGCAGACCTTCACCTTCATAGGTCTTGCCTTCATCATCCACAATCTCAAAATCAAAGGCATGACGCCATTCTTCACGGTGGGTAATTTCACCATCATGCGACTGGGTAATCTTCCACTCTCCCCAAAAGGGTAATTTAACCGAAAACCAGGGCAGAGTTCCAAAACGCTTCATATAACTGGTATGACCGTAAGCGTTTTTTTCGGGCGAATACAATGGTATCAGCACAGGAGTAAGCTTGTCGAGATGCCGCTCCCTGAACTTTAACACATACAAAAACAAGATGACAATCAGGTTAAAGGGCAGCGAATACACCGAAAGTCCAAAATTGACGAACACAAAAGCGGTTCCGTTGAGGGTGATGGCCACCAATGGAGTGAGAAAGATGACCCACATGGTAGCCCTTTTTGAGGGAACAATAAAAAATCCACCAACCGCGATGGCTGTAAGGATGTAGTTAAACCCGATGTAACTGTAATTCAGTTCGCTGATGTTGGCACCAATGATTTTGTAAAATGCAAATGCTGAATAAAATCCAATCAGCGACATTAAAAAGGCAATGCGCGAATAATAGATCAATCCCACAGCCAGCAGCAAGCCGGCAAACAAATGGTACTGAAACAAGATGGCACTCAGCGATTTAAAATAAATCCGAAGCGTTTCGGGCATTCCCAGATTGTTGAACCATTCGTATAATCGTACCATGGGCATTCCACCAATGGCGTACATATCGTTGAGGTAATAAACGCCACGCTCGCTCACGGTGAGTTCCGAATAACCTTTGGTGGCAATAATCACAAACCAGATACCGAATAAAAACGGGATGCTTAAATAGGGCAGGCCATATTTACCCAACACGCCCTCAAGGCCAATGGTGATAAACAGGGTGAGCAGCGAAATGGAAACCAGAATCAAATAAAACTCGGCTGTAGGCTGGTAGTTGATGCCAATTCCCAGCCCCACCATCAGGGCATTAAACCCATAGGCTCCGGTCCTGATTTTCTCGCGGTTCATCCCCATCAGCAAAGCAGCTCCGTTGGCCGTAAATACCGCCGCCAGACCTGCAATTCCTGTATACATATCAAAAAACGAGACCACAATCAGAATGACGGCAAACACCTTGTTCCTGGAAAAAAACACCTGTCCGTAACTATTCAGTAAACTGTCAGTAACCTGGTTGGCGGTCTTTTTTGATAATGGATTCATCAGGGTTGATTGGATTTCTGCTGATTATAGATCAAATTTAGTCAAATGATCCGGAACATGTTCTAGGTCGAGTAAACTTTTCAGGGTTTCGTTGTCGCGTATCACATGCACCTTATGTTCCATGTCGATCATCACCACCCTGGGTCTCAGGGTTATAAACTGCATCCATTGGGTCATATTGTAGGCTCCTACATTGTGCACCACCAGGTGTTCGCCATTGTTAAGCAAAGGCAGGTTGATGTTTTCGCGTACCACATCAATGTTCATACACAAAGGGCCATACAGCACGGTATCCTCGGTATATTGAGTAAATGGCTGGGCAGGTGTAATTTTATGGTCGTACCAAAAGGAGGTAAACAAAATATTCACTCCAATATCCAGAATGGTGCTTCTGCGTCCATCCGACAATCTTTTGTTGGTAATCACCGAGCCAAGCAAAAAGGCGGTATCGTCGATGAGGGCACGGCCTGTTTCCAGGATGAGCAGCGGCAGTTTGTTTTGAGGAAAATCGCTGTTGATGAGCGCCGTGGTAATGGCTTCGGCAAATTCGTTGATGGACGGACTGATGTCGGTACCGGGCAAATAGGCGCCTTTTAAGGTGTTGTGCGATGCAAAACCACCACCCATGTCGATGTAGTTGATTTCATGGTTGTACTTCAGTCTGATGTTTCTGGCCAGTTCGGCCAGTTTGTAAGCCGCTGTTGCGTATGCATTGGGTGACAGCATAAAAGTACCAATGTGGGTATGCAAACCAACCAGTTCCAGTGTTTCCGACTGCATGATCTTGTTGATGGCAGTCCAGGCTTGTCCGTTTTCGTAGTTAAACCCAAAGCGGTCCCACATGGGGTAAATACCGGTGTCCATATTCACCCGGATAGCTACGCGGACAGTTTTATTTTGTTTTTTGGATAATTCCTGAATTTTATAGAGTTCATCCAGGTGATCGATGTGGATCAGGCTGTTGTTGTTGATGGCTTTCTCCAGATCGGCACTGCTTTTATCAGGTCCGTTAAAGATAATTTTACTGCCTTCAACCCCATTATGCAGGGCTTTGTCGTATTCAAAACCTGAAACCACTTCGGCCCAGGAACCTTCCTGATGAAAGGTACGGCATACGGCATCCAGGTAATTGGTCTTGTAGGACCAGGCAAACTGCACGCGTGGATACCTGGTTTCGAATGCTTTGCGTGCCTTGCGGATGTTTTCACGAATCTGACGTTCGGAGATGACAAAAAGGGGTGACCCGTATTTTTTAATTAAATCCTTCACTGCTACTCCCTCGATGTGGGTCTTGGGTGTATAATCGGATCTCATCCCAAATTTGTTGGGCATATTTCCATCCAGGCGCTTGATCAATGGCCGTTCGTATCTTAATTTTTCCATTTTATTTCAATCTTTATATTCTATATTATTTTTCTAAACAAACATATGGCTGTGTGGTACTATAGTTCTCCGAGGGTCGAAATCTTTTCAAAATCCGACAAGTTGACGATCATATCCCAGGAATAGCGCACAAACATTTTACCCGACTCAAAGGTTTCAAAAGCATCCACCTCTTTTCCCATGGCCAGGTTTACGTAGGCTTCGGGTATATTTTGACCCACACCAACCGCCAGGTACACCCAGGCCGGAATACGCGGATTGATTTCAAGCAGATAAAACTGACCCTTTTTATTTTTCATCAGCTCCAGCTCAAAAGCCCCGCGCCACTTGGTTTCTTTGATAAATTTACGGGTCAGGTTGAGCAGTTTTTCATCGGTGATAGCGATACCTCCCCAGGCTTTGCCTTTGTCGGTGATGTATTGCTTGCGCATGGGCACCGCCGAAATGGTGTTGCCATGTCCGTCACCGAGGCCGGTTACATTGTATTCTGTTCCATGGGCAAATTCCTGCAAGATAATGGGCAAGCCCCATTTGGCAGAGATCTTATTGAAATAGCCGGTCAGCTGATCGGCGTTGTATGCGATGCCGGCATCGTAGTATTTACCTTTCACAACCACGGGCCATCCCAGTTTCTCCATGTGTTTTTTATGGTCGCTTACCTGGTAAATCACTTCGCTTTTTGGGACATGGATTCCGTACTTCTCGCCAAACTCCGGCAGGTTAACCTTCAACCTTTCGTCAAACTGTTCCATGGTAGGCAAAAAAGTATGGATACCCATTTTTTTCAACCTGGGCGACAGCTTGATAAATGAATACAATTCTGCGTCGAAGTTGGGGATGATGACGTCCAGGTGTTCTTTTTCCTGTATATATTCAAGGCGGTCAATAAGCTGATCGGTACCTGCCGAAGGATAGGGAATTTGGTAGGTTTTGTTTACCAGATCATGCATATAAATGCCCGGTTCCAGCGATTCGTAGGCCAATCCGATGATGTGTGCATCAAAGGATTTGGCTTCGAGCAATCCACGGATCACAGGGACTCCCGGTCCGGGATTGTCGATGGCATTTAGACCGGTGACGCCAATCCTAATTTTCGGTCGTTTCATGACGGTCGATTAAAGAAAAGTTTTTCAAAAGCTCAAAAAATTCGGCCACATCCTTTTCAACGGTGGTGTTATCAGTGTGATACTTATCCAAAACCGCGGCATGAATCTCCTCTACCGTTTGTTCTTTTTTCAGCATTTCAATTATTTCAATGCCCATCGGATTGGCGGTAAATGATTCGCCGGTAACCGGGTTGAAAACAAACCCCGAATCACTTACGGCAATATGTTTATTGATTTTCATCTTTTAATATTTTAAATGAAGTTGCAATGATAGAACCATATTTTTATACAGATGTTATGAAATTTGACAAAAAATGTATAAGATTTTATGCTGGAGAAGAAAAGATCGGCCCCATAATTAACGGAGATTTTGTAGGATTCTATCAACCTGGAAATAGGACCTGAACTTAAAAAAGCAATGTATTTATATTATTTGCCTTATCTAAAATAAGTTTCATTATTCAGATATGCACACCAGAGGAGCATCATTTGCGCACCTAATGGCGCAACTGGATAATTGCATTCCAATGATATCGCTAACAAATTACGCTTTTTACATGTATTGAGCCAGGGTTTGGCTTTTCATGAAAGCAATAAACTCGTTGGTGAGTTTATTTACCACATTGTCGCGGATACATTTGTCATGTGGGCATACCTTATGAATCAAATCGCAGGCTTTATTTCTGGCCTTACCTTCGATTGAGGTGTAGATATCGTAAAGTGTACACTCTTCCGGTTTTACGGCCAACTCAAACCCACCTGTGGGCCCCCGTTGTGAAGTAAGAAAACCGTCTTTTACCAATCGCTGAAGCACCTTCCCGATATGGTGTTTTGAATTACCGATGCGCTCAGAAAGCTGAATGGCATTGAGCGAGTTGTCCGATTTGGCGAGGATAATCATGCAATGCAACCCAATGGATGCCGCATCTGAAAAGTTAACTATATTGGCCATGGTACCTATTGTTTTCGCAAAAGTAGCAATTATTTAAATTGAAGCACTCAAATACTTAAATTCAAATTCTTTAGCAGGATCATTCTTTCAGCAGGTTTTCTTTTGAAGAAGATCAATTCAGCCTGGTTTTAGCTATTTTCGCAGAAGAAAACTTTTTTTTGTCGTAACCACATTGACCACCGATCAACCCATATCCGACCCAACCCGCAAGGTTTACACCCTTTACGAGCTGACAAAAAGCCTCGAATCGGTGATCAACCGAACCTATCAACGTCCTTACTGGATCAGGGCTGAGATTGCCAAATTGAATTTTTATCCAAAAAGCGGTCATTGCTATCCCGATTTGGTAGAAAAAGAAAACGGGGTGACATTGGCTCAGCTGCGGGCTACCATCTGGGCAGGGCCTTTTCAGGACATCAACCGTAAATTTCGCGAGATTACCCGCGAGCACCTGGGTGATGGCATGAAGGTTCTTTTTCTAGCCAACCTGGTTTTTCATCCCACACATGGATTGACACTTCAAATTTCAGATATCGATCCTTCCTTTTCGGTGGGCGAGATGGCCCGTGAACGAAACGAATCCATTGCAAAACTGAAAAATGAAGGCCTGTTTGATTTAAATCATCAGGTGGCATTTCCCTTGTTGCCTCGCAGGGTGGCCATTATTTCGGTAGAAACCAGCAAAGGTTACCATGATTTCATGAAAATATTGAGCGAAGATGCAGCCGGTCATCAGTTGTTTACCATGCTTTTTCCGGCGTTGCTTCAGGGCACCGGGGCCGTTGTTTCTATCAGGCAACAATTGGAGCGGATTAAAAAAGTAAAACACCATTTCGATGTGGTGGTCATTATCAGGGGAGGTGGAGGCGATGTGGGACTGAGCAGTTTCGATCATTTCTCGCTGGCTTCTTCCGTGGCTACTTTCCCACTGCCGGTCATTACCGGAATAGGCCATGCCACCAACGAAACAGTGGTTGAACTGGTGGCCCACAGCAACAAGATCACCCCTACCGAAGTGGCCTATTTTCTGCTTCAACATGTGCACCAGTTTATACAGCGTGTAAGCGGTGCCACCACCGCCTTAATGGAAATCCCTCAGTTAACGTTGGAAGGTGAAAACCAGATGTTAAGCCATCTGGCTGACCGGTTAAGCCGGCGGACTACCGGCTTGATAGCCGGACATCAATACCGGTTGAATCGTTCGGGACTGGTGCTTGAAAAGGAATTAAAATCCAGAAACCTTCATCAGCGACATAAACTAAGTGGACTTTCGGAAAAGCTGGATGTTTCCGTCCAGATGGCCATTAAGCGACAAGGGGTGATACTCTCCGGATATTCAACATCTGTGGTAAAAACAAGTCTCCGACCCTTGGTTACGGCCCATCAGAAAATAGAAGGGGTGGAGGAGAAAATCAGGTTGCTCGACCCGGTGAATATTCTGAAAAGAGGATTTAGCATTACCTTTCGTAACGGGAAACCTATCAAAAGCACCGTGGATTTGCACACCGGAGATAAAATTGAAACTCAATATTACCAAGGTAAAACCACCAGCATCATCCAGGAGTTGGAACCATAGAAAAACCCCCTTTACAAGGCACTCGCTACTATCCGTTAATCGATGATTAGTTTTTTAACGGTGTGGCCTTCCTTACCATTGAAGTGTAAAAGATAAATTCCAGGTGTCCAGTTACTTTGCTTTTCAACGGAAATAGATTTATTAACCATCGCCTCAAATAAAAGTTGACCCATTGGATTGTACATTTTAAACTGCACGGGTTCATCTGATTGCGTCACCCTGATCGTAAAACTCCCTGAACTTGGGTTGGGGAAGATTTGAATATCATTGCCCGCAAAGAGATTTTCTTCCTGACTAACATATTGCGACACTTCAATATTGTCGATGAGAATAGGATTTCCATAAAAGCTATAGGTTTCGAAAGCAATGCGTATATCCCGTTGGCCAGCCCAATTGCTGAGATTGATGTTATTGCATAAACTCCCCCATCCTTGTCCGCACCAGTCGGTAGCTACAAGAGGAAAAAAGACGTCCTCGGTTGGCTCATGAGTGGCAAAACTGCCGTTGCCATCTTCACCATAAGCTGCCAAACGCAACCAACTTAGTCCGCAATCATCTGAAAGATAAACGATGAGTGAGTCGGTATAGGGTACCATGGAAGTGTTTTGGGCATAAGCATGCTCAAACGAAAGATTTGCGTTGCTCAGGTTGCTCAAATCGAAAGGCATGGAGATCAAACGGTCTCTTTGCCCAATGGAATAATAATTCCTGAAATCAATACCGGCAGCCAGCGAGCCACCGTTGCCACCTACATTATGGAGACCCCAGGTAATACCATTGTCCGGATTCTCGATGCTCCAGGAACCATTGGTGAAAGCACCTGATTCAAAGTTTTCGGTAAACCAGGAATACAGAGACCCTATGTGCAAATAATCAGTTTGATGGATCGTGCTTGGTCCAAAGTCATTCGATGCCGTAAGGGTAATTGTGTAATCACCTTCCTGATTAAATGACACGACCGGATTTTTAGAAGTGGAGTCGGACCCTTCTAAATAGGTGGCTAGGGCAGGTTCAAAAATCCATTCCCAGCTGTCAGGGATGCCTGTTGATTGATCGTAAAATTGGATGGCTTCACCCACGCAAGCTACTTTTATGTTGGAGGAAAACGCTGCCTGAGTTTGCCCGGGGAAATCGACTGAAAATGTCATTGAATCGCCGATTGAAGATACATCATAAATATAAACACCACCAACGCTACCATTCTGCAAAAATGCGTTCGGGTTCGTATAGTCGTTGAATTCGGTTCGGTCATAATCGGTACCAAAAACGGCATTGTTGAGGTTGCCTGTATTGGTAAGCGAGCCATCCGGGCGAAACACATAAACCTCATCAGGTGGTCCTGAAGCATTTCCATTGCCGGCAGCAGGATTGATGCGATAAATCAACAGTCCGCTTTTGGGCAGGGTGGATTCAAAAGTGCCTTCCTTTTTGCGATATTCCACTACAAAATACTCTTGTGACGAATTTTGTGAATGGATTCGAAAAGCATTGTTTTGGGCACTGGTAAGCGGTTTAATGGAGTAGGTTCCGCTCTCGGTAATCCATGGAATATCCTCAATCCAACCCCCGTATTTATATTTCATAAAGGCACCCATATATTGTGGTGGATTGTTGTTGGCTGCCATAATATCCCAGGGGCCAATGGGTGTTATTTCGTTGTTGTTGTAACGATAGAGGTCGGGAGCACCCAATGAGTGATACATTTCGTGACAAAGAACACCCACGCCGCTGCTCGCCATGTGTGTTTCCAATTGAAAGTTGAAATCCCACACACGCTTGTCGTTGATAAAAACTGTTTCGCTGAACAAACTCCAACGGTGGGGCCACAAAAGCGTGGACCAGGCCGTTGGAGCCCCTCTGATTATGAATACAACATTGTCAACATTGCCATCGTTGTTGTAATCAAGATCGAGTGACGTTGGCACGGGCGAGTTCAGGTTGATGTATGTAACGGCATTGGCCAACAGTTGATGCTCGCGTTGGGTACGTTGATTGCCATTTTGATATCCATCCGGGTTGGTAACCGCGTTATAAGGAATATAATAGTTTCGGGGAAAAGCATCCTGGTAAGAAAGAATAATGTTGTCGGGTGGTACAGGATAGAAAGTGGAAGGCAGTTGAAGCTGGTCATATGATATTTCCTGGAAATAATTGAATACTGAGTTGGCCCCCGGTTCTGTGTTATTGAATTTAAGGTAGTTTTCTATGGTATCGGAAGTAAATTCAGGCTGATCACTAAAACGGATATAAATTACCAGGTTATTGAGGGTTCCGGCTGTAGGCGAATCGCTCAGTTTGCTTTTTGTGATCTGCATGTCGGCCTCTGTTTTTTCTCTGACGAGTTTCATTTGCAGGCCACTGATGTTGGCTCCGGCCACAAGAGTGGTAGTGCCCGGGTTTATTTCTCCGACGCGGTAAAGCGAGGGATTCAACTTTCCATCTGCCAATTCAGCATAGTAATAATACCCATCCTCCGAACTCTGAATGATGGTGTAATTTTCAGCATCGTGCAGCCAATTATAAAATTCATCACCGGTGGCAAAGCAATGGATTTCGGTCCCATTTGGCTGTGAAACAACCATGGGCTCATTTTGAAGCCATGCCGCCTGTAGCAGGGAGGACCCGATCATAAGGAGTGAAAAAAAGAGGGCTTTCAATGGAAGGAATTTCTGTATCATAGTTTATCATTTATAAAGGTAAAATTTACGAAGCGACAAACACCAATCACGATCCGGTTGTCATTTCAAAGCACAAAAGTAACTTTTTCCCATTCAAACCGGTAAATTGACTTTTTTTGACCGATGCTAACAATTTACGAACATATAGGCTTGTCGATGAGAGATTGTAATGGTTGATGGTATGGTGTCGTACGAGATTATAAGGCGGTTTCCTTTCAGCCTGCCGGCAGGTATCCGTTGAACCTCCTATTTATCCCTAACCTTCTTGAGGTATTCTTTTCCTATACCGCTTTTAAGATATTTCTCCCTTTTTCTTGCTTCTTCTCTGCTTGTCACTTCTTCAACAACTAAAATATTCCATGGCCTGGGACCTTTGGTAGAAGTTGTTTTTCCACTGTAGTGTTCTTTGAGTCTTTTTTCCACATCCGTGGTAAAGCCAACGTAAATCCGTTGATCCACCTCACTCACAATGGCATAAACATAGTACATGGTAAAATTGTCAGGAAAAGGTTGTAGCCCCGAGTGGAATCGAACCACTATCTAAAGTTTAGGAAACTTCTATTCTATCCGTTGAACTACGGGGCCAAGCATTTCAGGCGCAAAAGTAATAAAAATTTCCAGCTAAAAAACGACTGTTCTCTTTAGCTGATGATGACAATCAACAATTACATCTTCCCCTTCACAAAATTTTCCAGTTTGATCAAATCATCAGTGAATTTCCGGATGCCTTCAGCCAGTTTTTCGGTGGCCATGGCATCTTCGTTCAGCAACCAGCGAAAAGTAGCTTCATCGGCATGTATTTTTTCCAAGTTCATCGCTGCCGACTTGGTTTCGTCCAGCTTCTTAGGAAGTTCGATGTTTTCCATGTTATCCAGTTCGCCCAGCAGGCTCGGTGCAATGGTCAACAGATCGCAACCTGCCAACTCCATAATTTCCCCGGTGTTTCTAAAACTGGCTCCCATCACTTCGGTGGCATAGCCGAATTTCTTATAGTAATGGAAAATTTCGGTTACTGACATTACTCCCGGATCTTCTGTGGCAGGAATATGGTCAACATTTCTATCTTTTTTATGCCAATCCAATATACGGCCCACAAAGGGAGAAATCAGTTGAGCACCCGCTTCGGCGCATGCAACGGCTTGTATCTTGCTGAACAGCAATGTCAGATTACAATGAATGCCTTCTTTTTCCAATACCTCGGCCGCATTTATACCTTCCCAGGTGGAGGCTACCTTGATCAGTATACGCTCTTTAGGAATACCGGCATCGGCGTACAGTGTGATTAACTGACGTGCTTTGGCAATGGATCCCCGGGTATCGAACGACAGTCGTGCATCCACTTCAGTGGAAACACGACCAGGTACAATTTTAAGGATTTCAAGTCCGAAATTTACGGCCAGTTTATCCAAACACAAGGACAACTGATTGGCCTCTCCACTGGCATTTGCCTTAGCGTAAGCGATGGCCTCGTCTACCAATCCGGCATATCTCCCGTCCTGTGCGGAGGCATAAATCAGGCTTGGATTGGTGGTGGCATCCACCGGCAGGTATTGCCTCATCGACTCAAAATCGCCGGTGTCGGCAACCACGCGGGTATATTTTTTAAGTTGTTCTAATGCGTTCATCTTAGTTTACTTTATTTCACTTCCGTTATTAAAATCTTCGGTCGGGCTCACAAAACAAAGCTTTCCATCTTTGTCTTCAGCCATTAAAATCATCCCTTGCGAGTCGATGCCTTTTAGCTTTCGCGGTGCCAGGTTAACCAGAATGCTCACCTTGCGACCAATGATATCTTCCGGTTCGTAAAATTCAGCAATCCCTGAAACCACCGTACGTTGATCGATGCCGGTATCAATTTTTAATTTGAGGAGTTTTTTTGTCTTTGGCACTTTTTCGGCTTCCAGAATGGTACCGGTTCGGATATCCATTTTCATGAAATCCTCAAATTCGATAGGCTCTTTGGCCGGTTTCGCAGGTGCTGCATTTTGGTTTTCCTTTTTGGTGTCGAGCAATTTTTGCACCTGTTTTTCCACTTCTTCGTCTTCAATGCGGGCAAAAAGAAAATCCGGTTGCTGTAGCTGATGCCCCGGTTTAAGCAGGTTATCACCACCCGCATCCTTCCATAATAGCCCGGTAAGGTCGATCATCTCCTGCAACTTTTTAGCTGAGAAGGGTAGAAATGGCTCTGAAAGTACCGACAGGTTGGCGACAATTTGCAACGAAACATTTAAAATCACCTTCACCTTTGCTTCATCGGTTTTGATGAGTTTCCAGGGTTCCATTTCGGTAAGGTATTTATTCCCCAAACGTGCCAGGTTCATGAGTTCCGAAAGGGCTTCGCGAAAGCGGTAACGTTCGATGGAAGCACTGATGGTTTCAGGATATCGGGCCATTTCTTCCAGGGCCGTTTTTGAAATTTCATCCAGCTCTCCACGTTCCGGCACCTGACCGTTAAAATATTTTTGGGTCAGTACCAGTGTACGGTTTACAAAGTTGCCATAGATGGCCAGCAGTTCGTTGTTGTTTCGCGCCTGAAAATCCTTCCAGGTAAAATCGTTGTCTTTGGTTTCGGGTGCATTGGCTGTGAGCACATAACGCAACACATCCTGCTTGCCCGGGAAATCCTCCAGGTATTCGTGCAACCAAACCGCCCAGTTGCGTGAGGTTGAAATTTTATCGTTTTCGAGGTTTAAAAATTCGTTGGCGGGTACATTCTCCGGTAGGATAAAACTGCCTTCAGCTTTAAGCATCACCGGAAAAATAATGCAGTGAAACACGATGTTGTCCTTGCCGATGAAATGAACCAGTTTGGTGTCAGCGCTTTTCCAGTATGGTTCCCAGTCCTTTCCGGTTTTTACTGACCAGTCCTTGGCGGCTGATATATAGCCAATGGGAGCATCAAACCACACATAGAGCACTTTTCCATCAGCGCCTTCGATGGGCACTTTCACTCCCCAATCCAGGTCGCGGGTTACGGCACGTGGTTTTAACCCCTGATCGATCCAGCTTTTAACCTGCCCGTAAACATTGGTCTTCCAGTCGTCTTTATGACCTTCAAGAATCCATTCGGTGAGCCAGGGCTCATAATCTTCAAGTGGCAAATACCAGTGTGTGGTGTTTTTTAGCACAGGTACATTTCCGCTTAAAGCGGATTTAGGGTTAATCAATTCCATGGGACTCAGCGAAGTACCGCAGTTTTCGCACTGATCGCCATAGGCGCGTTCGAAACCGCAATGAGGACAGGTTCCAGTAATGTAACGATCCGCCAAAAACTGATTGTTGTCCTCGTCGTAGTATTGCTGATTGGTGTTCTCGATAAACTTTCCTGATTCAAATAACTTTTTAAAAAATTCGGAAGCGGTTTCGTGGTGAATGGGGGAGGAGGTTCGGGAATAAATATCAAACGAAATCCCAAAAGTCTCAAACGATTCTTTAATCTGGTTATGATACCGGTCGACTACTTGTTGTGGTGTGATGCCTTCTTTCCGGGCTTTGATGGTAATGGGTACTCCATGTTCATCCGATCCGCCAATAAAAAGCACGTCTTCGCCACGCATCCTTAAATAACGTGCGTATATGTCAGCAGGCACGTAAACACCAGCCAAATGGCCGATGTGGATGGGCCCGTTGGCATAAGGCAGGGCCGAAGTAATGGTGGTTCGTTTGAAATTTTTAGACATACACATCAAATTTTCCGTAATTTCGGCAAAGTTAATCAATCGATGCAAATATGATCAGTCCGCCCCCTCTGAAAAAAGGAGATAAAATTGCACTGGCCGCTCCGGCACGTAAAGTCAGCCAACAGGAGTTGGCTTTTGGGATCAGGCTCCTCAAACAAAAAGGGTTTGAAGTGGTGTTTGATGAAAATCTCTTCCTGGCTTATAACCAGTTTGCCGGAGATGATGTGCACCGAACCACGTACCTGCAGCACTTGCTGGATGATCCAACCATCAAAGCCATTTTTTTTGTACGAGGAGGTTATGGAAGTGTTCGAATTATCGATCGGCTTGATTTTTCGAAATTTGTTCAGCACCCAAAATGGTTGGTCGGTTACAGTGATATTACTGTTTTTCATGGCCATGTGAATAGTCTTTACGGAATTGAAACCATCCACGGACCAATGCCCTTAGGTTTTGATGTCAACAATACTGAATCATTGCGGTCGCTGTTTGCAGCCTTGTCAGGAAAACCAGATCAAATCATATGGCCAATGCAATCAATCTCCCGAAAGGGAAAAGCAAAAGCCAAACTTGTTGGTGGTAACCTGTCTGTTTTATATAGTTTGCTAGGCAGCCGTTCTTTTCCAGAAATGGACGGAGCCATCTTATTTCTGGAAGACCTGGACGAGTACCTTTATCACATCGACCGCATGATGATGGGATTGAAGCGGGCAGGGAAGCTGGGCAAGCTGGCCGGGCTGGTCATTGGCGGCATGAATGGCATGAATGACAACACCGTCCCTTTTGGAAAAACTGCCGAAGAAATTATCGCGGAGGCTGTTGAAGAATTTGATTTTCCAGTGGCCTATGGTTGCCCGGCGGGTCACAAACCTGATAACCATGCGCTGGTGATGGGAAGGGAAGCGGAACTTGTGGTGGGACCAAAGGCTGTCCATTTAAAGCAATAATACGTTTCTGCTTTTTTAAACAAGCAAAGAATGCCTTTTCCTCTATATGATTAAAGTTTGGTGCTCTAATCGTTTTGTCATTTCCTTCAGCAGTTCCTTTAATAGCTCATTTTCAGGCTGCCCTTGTTGGCAAACCAGCAATTTTTTTTGAAAATGATAACAGGTCATGTGACGTATTTTAACCTGCCGGCTCAGTTCGTATGACGAAATGTCAGGAATTTGACACACAAGCAATGACAACTTCATGGCAACATTAAGTGAGAATTTGCAATGATGAAATATCGTGTGGGCGGTAGCCGATTCCTCCCTTTTACACTTGGTGCATCGCCGTGAAGTTACGCTTTTACCATGACACCAATTGGTATGACCGCAATGGCGGCACACAAATCCATCTTTCCACTTTAATTCCGCAAGCATTTCAAGACAATGTGACTCATCCGGGAAAATTGTCGAGAATTTCTTTAATAAATTTGACGCATTATTTACTTTTTCTGCTTTTTGGTTCATAAAATTGAGCAACTTTGTTAAATACTTTTTTTTTTGGAACAAGATTTGAAGCAAAGGTAACAAAGTGATCTTAATGTGATACATTTTATTGTATATTTGCCGAAAATTAAATTAAAATAAATCTGATCAAACTAAATATGAGAAAATTAAGTGTATTATTCGTTTTTACCATCGCAATATCAGCTTTAAGTTGCACTAACATGAAAGGTAATCAGGAAAATAAACTGAATAGTGAAGTTTCTGAGTCAATCTCCAGTCCGGCTGATGATGATAAAATAGCTCCGGAATATTTAACTTACGAAACCTTTCGTGAAAAAGTATGGGATTTTGAAAAGAACCCACAAGAATGGAACTATCAAGGAGAAATCCCTTGCGTAATTGACTTCTATGCCGACTGGTGTAAGCCATGTAAACAAGTGGCCCCGATCATGGACGAATTGGCCATAAAATATGCCGGCCAGGTAAAAATTTACAAAATAGACGTTGACAAAGAGAAAAAACTGGCCGGTGTATTTGGCATCCGCAGCATTCCTTCTGTCATGTTTTCACCCACGAAAGGACAACCCAGCATGCAAGCCGGGGCGCTTCCCAGAGAACAATATATCCAAATCATCGAGAAAGAACTGTTAAATCACCCTACTTCAAATAATCAATAATTCAAAAAAAATATTAGCGTACATGGAACATCTTACCAAACAATCCTTTCAGGATAAAGTATTTAATTTCGAGAAAAATAAAGACTGGACTTTTGAAGGAAAATTGCCCTGCCTTATCGACTTTTACGCCGATTGGTGCCAGCCTTGTAAAATTGTGGCTCCCATTTTAGAGGAGTTGTCGAAAGAATATGAAGGAAAAATCAATATTTATAAAGTAAACACGGAAGAAGAAACGGAGCTGGCTGCAGCGTTTGGAATTCGCAGCATCCCTTCATTGCTCTTTTGTCCGGGCGAAGGCCAGCCTCAAATGGCTCAGGGAGCATTACCCAAAGAAACTCTGGTTAAGGCCATCAATGATGTGCTACTTAAAGTGGCAGAATAATTAATTGTCATGTATGAATTGGAGGCCGTTATTAATTTAGCGGCCTTTTTTATTTCCGTTTGCACAAATCGAAAATTTTAAACCGTTCAAATGTCTATTTTTGTATCTGATTCACATAGGACATCATGGTATTATCCGGACTACCTGCTCATAACAACAACATGTTAATTTTACCAACCGCCTATTGCGCTCCTGTGGAGTATTTTGCCCTAATTGCCCAAAACCAGGCCCATAAAGTGTTCGTCGAACAAATGGAGACTTATCCGAAACAAACCTGGCGCAACCGTTGTACCATACTCACTTCCCAGGGATTGCTCAACCTCTCCATTCCTGTTCAAAAACCACAAGGCAACCATACACTTACCCATCAAGTGGAAATCATGAATGAATCGAAGTGGTACGTAAATCATTGGAAGGCTATTACTTCCGCATACAATGCCTCTCCTTTTTTTTTATATTACCAGGATGAACTGAAGCTGTTTTTCAGCGGGGAACATGCTGACTTATTAGAATTCAATACCCTTTTGACAGCTCATTTTTTGAAACTTTTAAATATCACTGCCGCATTAATTTATACTGAACAGTATGTTTTTTCACTTGAAACTGCAGATTATCGCAGTGCCTTATCACCGAAAAAAGCGCCCGTTTTTCAATATTTTCCATCATATACACAAGTTTTTTCTACTGAAAAACCTTTTGAACAAAACCTGAGCATTCTGGATTTGCTTTTCAATCTGGGGCCGGAGGCAGGCTCCTACCTTAAAAATATCAGATGATAGCCAACAGAAAAAACGTAACTTTGCAAGTTATTTTTTTCTACACAAAGCATTTTGAGAGAAGATATCAAAAATAGGTTATCAATAACCGCCGTTTATCAAACAGTATTTTATATAAGTCTCACTGGGATTATTCTTGTTATAATAGATTTCGGGTTCAACCAGTCGGCATTTGCCCAAAATCTGATTGACGGTTTCTTGTTGTTTGTATTATCAGCCGGATTTGCCTCATCCATTATCAGATATATTTATAAGCCTTCAAAAGTCAAAGTAAACGTGTTGCTTTTTGATGGTGCCAGTATTCTTTTCATTGGACTCATCATCGCAGCACACTTTGTTTCAAACGATCAATATTACTTTTTATCAACTTTACATCATGATATCTGGATTCGTATTGCCATTTTATTGGTATTTATCAGAGAACTGGCGGATCGAGATATTGATTATCGGCGTACCACCCTTAATCCAGCTCAGTTGTTTATAACCAGTTTTCTTGCGATTATTTTTATCGGAACACTCTTGTTGATGCTCCCCAGAGCAACCTTTTCGGGGATTTCGTTTATCGATGCCTTATTTACCTCCACAAGCGCTGTTTGTGTAACGGGACTGATCGTTGTAGATACGAGCAGCTATTTTACCTTTTTCGGACAACTTATTATTCTCATGCTCATTCAAATTGGGGGAATCGGCATTCTTACGTTTGCCAGTTATTTTAGCTACTTTTTCAAAGGAGGTTCTACCTACAAAAGTCAAATGGTTATTGGAGATATGACCAATTTGCAAAAATTGGGTGAAGTATTTACCACGTTAAAAAGAATCATTTTAACCACCTTTTCAATCGAATTAGCAGGTGCAATGCTCATTTATTCAAGCCTGGGCAAAGATCAACTGTCCACTTTTTTTGAGCGCAGTTTTTTTTCCGTATTTCATTCCGTTTCTGCCTTTTGTAATGCAGGTTTTTCCACACTTCAAAACAACCTTTATGAAGAGGCATACAGATTCAATTATTCTTTGCAGCTGGTTATCATCACTTTGGTTATCATTGGAGGCCTCGGTTTTCCTATTGTGTTCAACCTGTTTAAATATTTGAAATATCAGATATTAAGTCGATTGATCAAACCTATAGGCACGGAAAGAAAAAATATTCCCTGGGTATTAAATATTAATAGCCGTATTACGCTCGTTACCACCTTAACGCTTACTGTAATTGGTACTGTTCTTATTTATTTTGGGGAATACCACCATACCCTTGCTATGCATCCTGGAATAGGCAAGGTCGTTACCGCACTTTTTACTGCTGCCACCCCCAGAACCGCAGGTTTTAATACCATTGACATCGGAGCGTTGCAGTTCCCGATCCTGATTATGATCATTTTTTTAATGTGGGTTGGAGCTTCTCCGGGATCCACCGGTGGAGGTATTAAAACAAGTACTTTTGCCATCGCCATTTTAAACATCATCAGCCTGGCCAAAGGAAAATCAAGAGTAGAGGTGTATCGCAGGGAAATTGCCGATATTTCTGTAAAACGCGCTAACGCAATTATTTTACTGTCTATCATGGTTATTGGATTTGGAATATTGGGTATAACGTATTTTGATGGTGAAAAGGACCTGTTAAGCGTTGCATTTGAATGTTTTTCCGCCTATGGTACCGTTGGTTTAAGCATGGGTATAACCGCGGGCTTAAGCACTGCCAGCAAAATGATTGTCATTGTCATCATGTTTTTTGGAAGGGTTAGTATGTTGACTATTCTGATAGCCCTATTTATCAAAACCAAACACAAGAACTATCATTATCCGACTGAAGAAATTGCCATCAACTAAAATAAAAGTAAAATGAAATTTATCATTTTTGGACTTGGAAATTTTGGAGCCTCACTTGCTCAAAAATTAACCGAACGTGGCCATGAAGTAATCGGCATCGACCACAGCATGAGTAAGGTAGACGCGTTTAAAGAAAAAATTTCGCACACCATTTGCTTGGATGCTACCGATCAATATACTGTTCCCGGTCTTCCCCTGAAAGATACCGATGTAGTAATTGTGGCCATTGGTGAAAATGAGGGCGATAATATTATGGTGACCGCCTTATTAAAAAACCTGAACGTAAAACGTCTGATAGGCAGGGCTTTAAATCCGTTACACGAAAATGTGTTAAATGCCATAGGTGTGGATGAAATCGTGCATCCGGAAGAAGAAACCGCGGAACGATGGGCAAAAAAACTTTGTTTGGTTGGTTTAATTGATTCTTTTAAGCTTGACAACAATTTTAGTATGGTGGAAACCAATGTTCCTAAAAATTTGGAAGGAAAATCAATAGGTGAAATAGATTTTAGAAGAAAATATAACCTCTTGATATTAACTACAATAAAAAATACTCAACATAAAGGCATCTTAGGGCTGAATCGAAATGTTACCGAAGTGCAGGGAGTTGCCTCGCCAGAGGTTGTTCTGGAAGCCAATGATGTATTGGTGCTATTTGGTGCCAATCAAGATATTCAATCATTTTTAAAAGAAAAACGATGATGAAAGTAAATAAAGGATTTGCCAGTGATAACTGGTCGGGGGTTTGTCCTGAAGTAATGGAAGCAATTCAGGAGGTAAATAAGGGCCATGTTTTTTCCTATGGCGAAGGTAATGAGGCCATTACTCAGGAGGCCATCTTAAACTTTAAAGCGGTTTTTGGAGAAGCAATATCGGTGTTTTTCGTGTACAACGGAACCGCGGCCAACGTGCTTGGTATAGGTCACCTGTTGCGACCTTTCCAGGCCATCGTTACTGCTCACTCGGCCCACCTGAATGAAGACGAATGTGGTGCCCCGGAAAAAATCAGCGGCAATAAGATCCTGTCCATCGAAACCAAAACCGGTAAAATTACCGCCGACCAGGTAACCCCATTTTTACACAGCTTTGGATTTCAACACCATGTGCAACCCCGGTTAATTTCTATTTCGCAGGTTACTGAATTTGGTACTGTTTACACACCGCACGAAATCCGTCAGCTGGCCGACTTTGCACATGGCAATAACATGTTGTTGCATGTGGACGGAGCGCGTATCGCCAACGCCGCTGTTGCTTTAGGTTTGGAATTGAGGGAAATAACAACTGACGTGGGCGTAGATGTGCTATCGTTTGGAGGCACCAAAAACGGCTTGATGTTTGGTGAAACAGTCATCTTTTTCAATCAGCAGCTGGGTAAAGATTTTGAATATACCCGAAAACAAGGCATGCAGCTGCATTCGAAGATGAGGTTCATCGCCGCTCAGTTTTCACGTTATCTGACAGATGATTTATGGAAGAAGAATGCCCAAAATGCCAATCTGATGGCTCACTACCTGTTCTCCGAAATTGAGAAGATCCCACAGTTGACCATCACACAGGAAGCCCCGGCAAACGGCGTATTTGTTCAAATGCCCGAATACCTCATTCCGGCAGTTCAAAAGAAATACTTCTTCCATGTGTGGAACGAAACTACCCATGAAGTCAGGTTGATGTGTTCGTGGGACACCACCCGGGAAGATGTGGATGGACTAATCTCTGCCATAAAGAATGAATTGTAGGGTAACCGATTACTCTTTATTCTAATTTATTATGTTGAAAGTGAGTCTGCCATAAATCAGATTTATGTACAAATCCAAATAAAGAAGCGTGCCCGGGCGCACCTCTTTTTGCAACAAATTTTATAATATTCTGCTTGAAGGAAATGGTTACTTATGACGTCTTCAGCACCTGTTACTTATGTACCCGTTTGATAAACTCTTCCACTTCGGGCACTCCACCCTGGTAAACCAAATAGCCATTGTATGGCTCGCGTTGGGTGATTTCATCGTTGATCGGAGTGAGCATCATTTCTTTTACTTTTTCAGGATCTTCTGTCTGTCCGAGTATCCAGCTAAGTTTAACCCATGCCACCTCAGGCAACATATTCCCGGCCGGTATTATTCCTTTGGCCATCATGTCGCGACCTGTATCGTACACAAACATGTGAACAAATCCCCAAATAGTTTGCAGGGTCATAAACATGTGAACGCCTTTGGCATGTGCCCGCTCGATGGCAGGATACAACTCTTTATTCACGTGCCCTAATCCTGTTCCCACGAATATAATGCCTTTGTAGCCTTTGTCCACCATGGCATCGAGCACATCAGGACTCATGGCCGGATAATAATACAACATCGTCACCTTATCGCTAAAATAGGGTAGGATGGTTACTTTTTTATCGGGGCGGCGTTTGTTATAACTCTTTTTTATGGGCGTTATTTCCTTGCGGCTGATCATCGCCAGGGGTGTATCGCCGATGGTACGAAAAGTTGAGCGGTAAGAAGAGTGCATTTTTCGTACCCGCGTGCCTTTGTGCAATAAGCCATACTCGTCCGAAGTAGGCCCAAACATACAGATCATTACTTCTGCAATATCCGACTCGCCGGCAGCTTTCATGGCATGCATCAGGTTGAGAGCCGCGTCGGAACTGGGCCGGTCGGATGAACGCTGAGAACCCACCAACACCACCGGAACCGGCAGGTTCTGGCACATGAACGACAGAGCAGCGCCGGTATGGTGCAGGGTATCTGTTCCATGTCCTATGACAATTCCATCCACCCCTTTCTCAATTTCTTTTCCAATGGCGATGGCAAGTGCTTTGTACTGCATCGGGCCCATGTTTTCGCTAAATACGGCAAATATTTTTTCGGTTTCCAGGTTGCAGATATCAGCCAATTCAGGAACGGCTCCGTACAACTCTCCGGGCGAAAAAGCAGGAATCACCGCTCCGGTACGATAATCCAGACGGCTGGCGATGGTGCCACCGGTTCCAAACAGCTTCACCTTTGGAAGTCCTTTGGTATAGGGGAATTGCTTTTCCGGAATTTTATAATTGGCTTTTTTATAGCCGGTTTCTATCATTCCCAGGATGGTATTCACATCAAGTCCGATGTTGTACCCGGTAACAATCTTGATTACAATATGCTGGTCATCATCATTTTCAGATCGTGGCAACACCGTCCCTTCAAATCCCCCGCGCGTGGTATCCACCCGGGTGGTGCCCCAAACCCTCACCTGATATTTTTTTAAAACCTCAAGTGCTGCTCCTTTATAACCCTGAAATATATCGTTATCCATTATCACGCAATTTGCTGGTTCTCACTTAAAACCAATGTTTATATAAGTTTACTTAAGCCGGACAGGTCAACATTTCCGAGGGCACGTTTTCGTACCTGACCAATGACCCAGTTTCGCATGTTTGTTTTTGAAATCTCCTGCTTGCCATCCATGAATTTAGTTTTCAACATAGGAAGTTTGCTTTCAATTTCCTCTTTTGAAATCTTTTTAAAACCAATACTTTGCAATATGGAATCGAAGTCCATTTTTGGATGTTCAATCATTTCCTGAAGCATGTAAGCGGCCAGATTGTGGTGGATTTCTCTTGCCTTCAAAAAGGCAAACAGTTCGAAAATCCGGTTGTAATCGAAGGGATCGGGTCCCCTGAAATGACCTTCGGCAAACTTGACCTTTTGACCGAAAAAGAGGGCGATAAACTTAGGGTCTGCTTCTAATTCGTTTGCCATGCGCTGAATAACCGGAAACAGGTTTTTAGAAAAAAGGTAGGTGTATACCTCTTCCGATACATCCCATTTTTTAAGCTGTTTATACGAATCGATTACCTCACGGGGTAATTTTTTCGAAAGGGAGGTAATGTATTCATCGGGCAATGGAATGGGCGGAGAATCGGTGTCGGGATACATCCGGTCGGCACCTGGCAGCACGCGTTCGAAGATAGTGGTGCCATCAGCAAGCGATTTACGTGTTTCGGGAGGCACACCTAAAAACGCCATTTGGCAACGCTCTTCGATGGTTTCAAAAGCCGTTTTCATATCCGCTTCGGGACCCCAAACCAACAGCTGCACATCTTTTGCCCCGGCATTCATCTGGCGACGAAACTCGTCCCAAACGATCTCATCAACATCCGGGTAAAGTTGTTCGCTGGATTGCATGTTGGGTTTCTCGAGGCAGGCTATTACTTTGAGGCGATCGGCAATTTCGTTGGCAAACGACTGTCCCGGTTGTGTAAAATACGAAAGCACCCCTTCAAATCCCGGAAGATTGACAAGCATTACTTTTTCTGCCTGTCCAACCAATGGTATTTTGTCAAGCATGGCTCCGGTTACAAAAATATAATCAGCCTTCCATCCTTCAACATCCGCAATTTGGTTGTTAAGCTTGTCTTTTATTTGTAACAAAGCCCATTGCCTAAAGACTTCGTTATGTGTTAGTTCCGGAATCCACTTGGTATGGGCCACGCCTTTTATTTCAACACGTGTACCCCCTTTACAGCTCACGTTCACATCCTGTCTTCCTGCTCCGATTCCGGTTCTCACCAGACCGGTGCTGCGGTTTAAAAAACGGATATAATCACAGGCTTGTTTAATCTCGTCAGGAGTATCGCAATCAGGGTAGGTTACGGTTTCGATGAGTGGCATTCCCAGCCTGTCGGTTTTATATACCCGTACATGACCGATGTCGCTAATCTCACGGCAAGAATCTTCCTCGATGCTGAGTTGTATAAGCCTGATTTTTTTGTGGGGGAGTTCCAATTCACCTTCTACGCCAAGAATGGCTGTACGCTGAAAACCGGCCGGGATACTTCCGTCAAGGTATTGCTTGCGTGTGATGTGAACTTCGCCCACCACATTCAATTTCGATAACAATGAAATCTCCAGGGCAATGCCTAAAGCCTCTCTGTTAATGGGAAAAGGAGGAGTATCGTCTACGTCGTAGGTACAGGCATTTTCGTTGTTTATCCGGTAATTAATTTCTTTGCGGGTTCTAAACTCCATCAGCGCGGTACCATCGTACACGCCTAATTCGCTCAATGTAGGCCGCATGTGCCGGATCAACTCTGCATTATATTCTTCGTGGTGATGATACACACCTGCCGGGCAATGACAAAAAAGTTTCTCTTTGGTGAGCAACTGCTGGTGAACTTCCAGCCCTGCCATAAAACCAACACGCCGATAGGTTTCCGGGGTAGCTTCCCTGCGTGGGACATACCCCACTAATTGCTTGCTGTTCTCATAATTACGCATGGAATCAAACTGCATTGTATCTGAATTATGAATTCATATTAAAAAAGAGCCAAATGTAACATAATTGAGGCAAAAATAGGGCGGAAATTAATTTATAACGTTTCAAAAATACAAGCCCGAAAAAGGATGTCGCAACTGAAATGCACGTTTTTTCAATAGATAAACGCAAGCGATAAAGACCTAAGTATTTACCTCAAATCGCTAATTAAGGTCTTCAAAAAATACCTAAGAATTCACAAATCTTACTTCCCAATACCCACATGGGCAGGTAGTGAAAGATGCGCCTGTACAAGCATCCATTTACCATCAATTTTCTCAACCACGCCCGTAAAACGCAGCCCTTCATAAGTTCGGGCTTGTTCTTTATATATAAAATTATAATTGAGGGTTTCGGCAAACCAGGCGGTATTTCCGGTACAATTTATTCCGATGTGTTGATTGGAAACAGAAATATACGTCTCGCTAATTTGCGAAAACTGATCCTTTACCGCATTTTTAATGTTGATCCATCCCATCAGGCGATCATCGGTGTCGGTGCCATAAAGAATGATGTCGCTATCAGGCGACCAAATATCCTGGATTAAATTAAAGTCCTGTTTTTCGTTTGCAATGATGTATTGTTCCAGCAGGCTTTCTACTGCCAGCGTTTCGTCTCTAACGTTTATATCTTTGTCGCAATCCTGGCAAGATGAAAAAAACAAGGCAAGAGAAAAAAAGGATAAAAAGTAAATGGTTTTCATGATAAGTAAAATTAAGTCCTGGTTTCTTTGCCGTGAAGATACAAATTTTCTGGCGAAAAACACATGTTTTGAGTTATTTAGAACCATTCAATAAAATCACCACTAAACACCATAATGATCAGTAAATAAATAAATTAAAAAAACTATTTTGTAATTACGGCAAATAGTTGTAAAATTGCACCCGTTTTAAACCAATGACTTTCCTTTGCAAATGAGTGATCGATCAAGACAAAAAAGTGGGCTGAAAAGAATGGGTATTGTACTGCTTATTATATTTATTATAAGCAACTTAGGGATGGCCCAGCATGATCATAAAAACCCTGTTGACAAGTTGGAAAATTGGCAGGAAGAAATCGAACAGGAAGACTTTAAAGCCGGTGAAATGATCATCGAACACATCACCGATTCTTATGAATGGCATATTATCACGGTGGGACATACCCATGTATCCATCCCACTTCCGGTAATGCTTTACGATGAAGGTGAATTTCATTTTTTTATGTCGTCGGAACTCCACCACAACAACGGAATCTATCAGGGGTATTTTATCTCCGACGAAGGTTTTAATTCAGGGAAACTGGTACGTAAAGATGATGCCGGAGCTGAAATCCGTCCTGACCTCGACTTCTCGTTTACAAAGAATGTACTGGCCATTTTCTTCAGTATTTTTTTGTTAGGATTCATTTTTATTTCGGTAGCCAACAGCTACAAAAAACGCAAAGGAAAAGCTCCCAAAGGGTTACAGTCACTGCTTGAACCCATCATCATTTTTGTGCGCGACGACATTGCCCGTTCCTCCATCGGTGAAAAACGCTACGAAAGATATACACCTTTCTTGCTGACGATTTTCTTTTTTATCCTCATCAACAACCTGTTGGGTATTATTCCCTTTTTTCCGGGAGGAGCCAATATCACCGGAAACATTGGTGTAACGGGGGTTCTGGCGGCTTTTACCTTCATCATCACCACCTATAGCGCAAACAAAAACTACTGGGTACATATTGTAAACGCTCCCGGTGTTCCATGGTGGTTAAAAATTCCGGTACCGTTGATGCCTATTGTTGAAATTATGGGTGTGTTTACCAAGCCCTTCGTCCTCATGGTGCGTCTCTTTGCCAACATGAGTGCAGGTCACATCATCATCCTGGGATTCATTAGTTTAATCTTTATCTTCGGCGAAATCAGCCAGGGATTGGGTTTTGGGGTTTCCATCGTCTCAGTGGGGTTTTCCATTTTTATGGATGTACTCGAAATACTGGTAGCGTTTATCCAGGCATACGTGTTTACCTTGTTGTCGGCCCTTTACTTTGGGATGGCCACAGAGGAAGCACACCATTCTTCAGAAACCATTAATCACTAAATAACAAATAGAAATTATGGACTTATTAGCAATTTTACTTCAGGTAGCAGCCGATTTAGCTCCTTACGCAAAGATGGGTGCCGGACTTGGTGCCGGTATTGCAGCCATTGGCGCTGGTATTGGAATTGGTCAGATCGGTCGCGGTGCTGTTGAAGCCATTGCCCGTCAGCCCGAGGCTGTAGGCGATATCCGCTCCAACATGATTGTTGCTGCCGCACTGATAGAAGGTGTTGCCTTCTTTGCAATCGTTGTTTGTTTGTTGGTTGTATTTTTATAATCCAAACCACCAATCAGGTTAAAGTGCCGCAGCGATTGGCTGCGGCACAATAACATCATGAAATGGTAATTAATTAAAAAGTAGAGAATATGTCGTTAATTAATCCCGGATTCGGACTGATTATTTGGATGACCCTGGCATTTGGCATTTTATTGTTTGTGCTGGCCAAATTTGCCTGGAAACCAATTATGGCCGCTTTAAAGGAGCGCGAAGATTCCATCGAAAATGCATTGCTGGCCGCAGAAAAGGCGCAGCAAGCCATGGAAGAGTTGAAACTGGGCAATGAGAAATTGATGCAGGAAGCACAAATAGAACGTGATACCATCCTGAAAGAAGCGCGGAAACTAAAAGATGTTATCTTGAACGAGGCACGTGAGAAATCGATCATGGAAACAAAAAATATGATCCAAAGTGCCCGTGAACAGATTACTACCGATAAAAACGCGGCTTTGGCTGAGATTAAAAATACCATTGCCTCCTATTCCATCTCCATCGCTGAGAAAATACTGCGCGAAGAACTGAAGGACAAAAGTCGTCAGATGGCTTACGCCGAAAAATTACTCAAAGAAACCAGCCTAAACTAAGAAATTACCGGCATGCGAATCAAATTGTTATCAAGAAGATATGCTCAGGCGGTATTCGATTTAGCCGATGAATACAAAATTGTGGAACAGGTATATCAGGATCTCGTTCTGGTGAGAAAAGTATTCGATGAAAACCGGCAACTGAGAGCCATTATCAATAACCCTGTCCTCGATACTTCTAAAAAGGTCAGGGTGCTGCAAAAGATATTCCAACCTCATGTTCACCAGCTCACCCTTAAGTTTTTGCTGCTTATTACCCGTAAAGGGCGCGAAAGCTACATCATGCCCATCTGCGATGCCTTTGATGAAATCTACAAGGATTTTAAAAACATCCTGTCCGTCAGGCTTACCACTGCCGTGGAAGCCGATGCCAAATTCAGAAAGGAAGTAATAGAAAAAATGACCCTTGCCACCAAAATGAACATCGAACTGCAGGAAAAAGTAGAAGAAAAGATGGTGGGTGGGTTTGTACTCCATTTTAATGATTATCAATATGATGCGAGCATACTCAACGAATTGAACAAGTTGAGATCAGTTTTCTCGCATGAACATTACATCAAGAAATTTTAATACAGAAAAGAGACAGACTATGGCAGACATTAAACCAGCCGAAGTATCAGCCATTCTTCGCAAAGAACTTGCAGGCTACGAATCGGAGACTGCACTGGAAGAAGTGGGTTCCATTCTCCAGATCGGGGACGGAATTGCCCGTGTTTACGGCCTATCAAACGTGGAAGCCGGTGAGTTGGTGGAGTTTGAAAAAACCGGCCTTAAGGGAATTGTGCTCAACCTGGAAGAAGACAATGTTGGTATCGTGTTGTTGGGCGAAACCAGTGACCTGAACGAAGGAGATATCGTAAAACGTACCCGCCTGATTGCCTCCATCAAAGTAGGCGAAGGCATGTTGGGCCGGGTTATCAATACATTGGGAGACCCCATCGACGGGAAAGGCCCCATTCAGGGACAGACCTATGAGATGCCATTGGAACGTAAGGCACCGGGCGTGATTTATCGTCAACCGGTAAACGAGCCTTTGCAAACGGGTATCAAGGCCATCGATGCGATGATCCCCATTGGCCGTGGACAACGTGAGCTGATTATCGGTGACCGCCAGACAGGTAAAACCGCCATCGCCATCGATACCATCATCAACCAAAAAGAGTTTTACGAAAAGGGAGAGCCTGTCTATTGTATCTACGTTGCCTCAGGACAGAAAAGTTCGACTGTGGCCAACATTCAACAGATATTGGAAGACAATGGCGCCATGGCCTACACAACCATTGTCATGGCTTCGGCCAGCGACCCGGCTGCCATGCAGTTCTACGCTCCATTTGCAGGTGCTGCTATTGGCGAATTTTTCCGCGACACAGGCCGTCCTGCCCTGGTAATCTACGACGATTTAAGTAAACAGGCTGTGGCATACCGCGAGGTTTCATTGCTGCTCCGTCGTCCACCGGGACGAGAAGCTTATCCGGGTGATGTGTTTTATCTTCACTCACGCTTGCTCGAAAGAGCAGCCAAGATCATCAATGCCGATGACATCGCCCAGAAAATGAACGATGTGCCTGAAAGTATCCGACCACTGGTAAAAGGAGGTGGTTCACTCACTGCTTTGCCCATTATTGAAACCCAGGCCGGAGACGTAAGTGCCTACATTCCTACCAACGTAATTTCGATTACCGACGGTCAGATTTTTTTGGAAAACGACCTGTTTAACTCGGGGATCCGGCCCGCTATCAACGTGGGTATTTCAGTTTCGAGGGTGGGTGGTAATGCCCAGATCAAATCCATGAAAAAAGTAGCTGGTACATTGAAACTCGACCAGGCACAATACCGCGAGCTGGAAGCCTTTTCGAAATTTGGTTCCGACCTTGATCCCGCTACCATGGCCGTTTTGGAAAAAGGAAAACGAAATGTGGAAATTCTGAAACAACCCCAATATTCTCCCTTAAGAGTAGAACAGCAGGTGGCCATTATTTTCTGCGGATCACAAAACCTGTTGTCAAAAGTTCCTGTGGAAAAAATTATTGATTTCCAGGCACAATTTCTGATGAATATGGAAGACCACCACAAAGAAACCTTGAAATTGTTGGCTCAGGGAAAATACACGGACGAAATCACTGAAACTCTGACTAAAGTTGCAGCAGAAGTGGCCCGTCAATATTATAAATAATCACCCATTCAGTAAACTATGGCCAGTCTAAAAGATGTAAGAGTTAGGATTGCCTCCGTTAAAAGCACCAGGCAAATTACCAGTGCGATGAAAATGGTGGCAGCTTCTAAATTACGGCGCGCACAGAATGCCATTCAAAATATACGACCCTATGCTAAAAATCTGCTCAAAATCATGCAGCATATTAGCAGCGATATGGACAACGACGGGGAAGGACAATTTACTACCGACAGGAATGAAAATAACATTTTAATCGTTACGGTTACCTCAAACAGAGGACTTTGCGGTGCCTTTAACTCCTCCGTGGTTAAAGAATCCATCTCTCTTGTACACCATCAATATGCGTCACAATTTAAGGCAGGGAAAGTCAATTTTTACTGCATTGGAAAAAAGGGTGCCGACGGATTGGTGTCGGCAGGTTTTAAACCCACCGTTTTGAATACTGAAATTTTTGATCACCTCAACTTTAACGATACCACCGTCATTGCTGAAGAAATAATGCAGTTATTTCTCGACAAAAAGGTTGACAAAGTCATGCTCGTTTATAATCAATTCAAAAACGCGGCTTCCCAGTTACTACAGGTAGAACAGCTCCTTCCGGTGATGGATAAAAATGAGGAAACACCTCAAAAAGAAACAGGAATCAGGCTCAATTATATTTTCGAGCCCGGTAAACAGGAGATTCTGGAAGCCATTGTGCCAAAAACCATTAAGGTACAGCTCTACAAAGCATTGCTCGACAGTTTTGCAGCCGAACATGGCGCACGTATGACCGCTATGCACAAAGCAACCGAAAATGCTGATGAAATGCTTAAGAGTCTCAAACTCTCATACAACAAAGCCCGCCAGGCTGCCATCACCAATGAAATCCTGGAGATTGTGGGTGGTGCCGAGGCACAAAATGGATAGTCATTCGCATTCTTCAGTAAAGAAACAGGTCAGAGATTTTTCTTTGACCTTTTTTTTTTCGGCTGAATGACACCCTGAAAAATTGTACCTTTGCTAAAATCAAAATTCTACCCTGTGATTACCAGCAGCTTTATACGCGAGAAAACAGCTCAACTTATTGAAGAGTTGACGGACATACGTCATCACCTGCACCAGCATCCTGAGCTCAGCTTTCACGAAAAGGAAACGGCAGCCTACATTAGCCAACTGCTTACAAGCTGGGGAATTGACCACCAAACCGGGATTGCCGGTCATGGAATTGTTGGTGTGATAAAGGGTCAAAATCCCGGGAAACGCACCATCGCCTTGCGCGCGGACATGGATGCATTGCCCATCACCGAAGCCAATCAGGTGTCTTACAAATCTATGAATCGGGGTGTTATGCACGCCTGTGGTCACGATGTACACATGACCTGTTTGTTGGGAACCATCAAATTACTCAACAGTTTAAAAGACGATTTCAACGGAAGTGTAAAATTCATTTTCCAACCGGCTGAAGAAACCCTGCCGGGAGGTGCACAGCAAATGATCATCGAAGGCGTACTCAAACACCCGGATGTGGAAATGATTCTGGGACAGCATGTATTTCCTGAATTGGAAGCAGGTAAGGCAGGCTTTAAGTCAGGCGATTACATGGCCTCTTCTGATGAAATCAACCTGACCATAACAGGCAGGGGCGGGCATGGTGCCATGCCGGAGAAATTCAATGATACAGTACTGGCCATGGCGCAAATCATCGTGGCTTTACAACAAATAGTTTCGCGCAAAGCGCCCACGCAAATCCCTACCGTACTTTCGTTTGGGAAAGTAATCGCCGATGGGGCGCACAACGTGATTCCTTCGGAGGTGATCGTTAAAGGAACCTTCCGCACCTTTGATGAAAGATGGCGAACCACGGCGCATCAACTGATTGAAACAATTGCGCACCACACCGCAGAAGCCTTTGGAGTAAGATGCGAAGTGGTCATAGATAAAGGATATCCGGTGGTAATAAACCATCCCGAAGAAACCAAACTTGTACGTGAGGCGGCCATTGAATTTTTGGGGTTGGAGAATGTAGTGGAGCTGGAAATACGCACTACTGCTGAAGATTTTGGTTATTTCCTGCAACAGGTTCCCGGTTGTTTTTATCGGCTCG
The DNA here is from genome assembly GCA_002840975.1 of Bacteroidetes bacterium HGW-Bacteroidetes-16. Classification (GTDB taxonomy): domain Bacteria; phylum Bacteroidota; class Bacteroidia; order Bacteroidales; family F082; genus UBA6244. The sequence continues at coordinate 80,294 of PHDN01000010.1, read as the reverse complement.
GAACCAGAAATCAATCACTCAACATCACTTCAAATTTACATACCGACACATTTAACATCGACGAAAAAGCCATCGAAACAGGTACTGGATTAATGACCTGGCTGGCTTTACAACGTCTTGAAAAATAAAAACCTGTATGCTGGTTGGCGAAAAATCATATCAAACTGTTTGGATGGAGGGGACCTCAGTCTTTATGATTGAACAGAACCTGCTTCCGTTCGAGTTTAGAATCCATGAATGCCCGACCTATTGGGATACCTGCATGGCCATCACCGAAATGGTGATACGGGGTGCCGGGGCCATTGGCGCTGCCGCAGGTTTTGCCATGGCACAGGCTTTTTTGATGGAACGTGATCAAGACCAGTCTCTTATCATCCGTGAAGCCAAACATGACATCGAATCGACACGGCCAACTGCGAAAAACCTTTTTTATGCCGTGGACCGGGTATATCGTGCAGGGCTCATTTCACCTGAAAACGCTTTGTTGGAAGCCCAAAAAGTAGCCCGTCAGGACGAAAGCGATTCAAAAAAAATTGGAGAAATAGGGAGTGCCCTGATCGGAAAAAAAGCCAACATTCTTACCCATTGTAACGCAGGCTGGTTAGCCTTCGTGGACTATGGAACTGCTCTTGCACCAATTTACCTGGCGCAAAGTGAAGGCAAGGAAGTGTTTGTTTATGTGGACGAAACCCGACCACGCGGACAAGGAGCCCGACTCACGGCCTGGGAGCTTTTCAATGCCAATATCCCTCATGTCATTATTCCGGATAATGCTGCGGCTTACCTGATGGCTGCCGGTAAGATTGATATGGTGATAGTGGGTGCCGACCGCATCGCCGCCAATGGAGATGTAGCCAATAAAATTGGCACTTTCGGACGTGCTATCCTGGCCAGGGAATTTGGGATCCCTTTTTATGTGGCTGCTCCCACCTCCACTTTTGATCTGGAATGCAAAACAGGAAAAAGTATTCCCATCGAAGAACGCAGCCAGGATGAAGTGCTGTACCAAACCGGTACCGATTCCAATGGCAATCTGGTGAAGGTGTTGGTGTGTTCACCCGGATCGGAAGCCTACAATCCTGCTTTCGATGTAACTCCGGCCAAATATATCACCGGAATTATTACCGAAAAAGGTCTCGTAAAAGCGCATCATGCTTCTATAAAAAAGCTGATGGAGGATGAATAATGATCTCTAATCTGGGTACATAAGCGGTTAGCTTTCCCACCGCAGAGGCGCAAAGACGCAAAGATTTTAAGTTTGATTTCCATACTTTCGTACAAAATGAATAGTAGAATGCCCTACGAATATGCATATCCACGTCCTGCACTTACAGTAGATGCTTTAATACTCTGTAAATCCACAAACGGTACCCAAATCCTGCTCATCCAACGCAAAAACCCTCCCTTTCAGAATTGTTGGGCTTTACCCGGTGGATTTATGGACATGGAAGAAACCCTGGAACAGGCTGTGGTCAGGGAATTACTGGAAGAAACTGGTCTGGTCTGTCATAATCTACAACAGTTTAAAAGCTATAGTGCTGTTGACCGTGACCCACGTGGGAGAACCATTTCAGTGGTTTTTTGGGAGGTCATAACGGAGGCCCCCGAAATAACCGCCGGAGATGATGCAAAAATGGCACAGTGGTTTTCGTTAGATCGGCTCCCGGAGTTGGCTTTTGATCATGGAGAAATTATCGAAGCATTTCTTTCGATGAAAATGTTCGCCACTTAAACCGGATTGAAAAAATGATGGCCATATCCCGGCTCATTTTTTCGGAGAAACGCCACATAAAATTGCCCTCAACACTTTCCCCTCTCTTTCAATCCATTTTATTACTTTTGCAACTTAACTTTACATGAAACTACCTATGAAAAAATTGATTTTTGTATTTACCTTATTTTTAAGCATTCAACTGATGGCTCAAACACAAAAACCCGAAACACTGGTGGTTATCCATACCTCGATGGGTGATATTACCGCCAAACTTTACAACGATACACCTCAACACCGCGATAACTTTATCAAACTGGTGAAAGAAGGATGGTACAATGGTTCGCCTTTTCACAGGGTTATCAGTCAGTTTATGATACAGGGTGGCGGCAATGCCAACGGGAAAACAGATCCCGGATACACGGTGCCTGCAGAGTTTTTACCCAACCATTTCCATAAAAAAGGGGCATTGTCGGCTGCACGCATGGGCGATCAGGTAAATCCAAAGAAAGCGTCCTCAGGGTCGCAATTTTATATTGTACAAGGTCAGGTAGTTCCTCCTGCCTCTCTTCAGCAATTCTCAGCCAGGTCAGGCATCACCTATACCGAAGAACAAAAAACGGCCTATTCAACCATTGGGGGGACTCCTCATCTGGATGGTGGCTACACCGTTTTTGGCGAAGTTGTTGATGGCATGGAGGTGATTGACAAAATTGCTTCCGTAAAAACCGGCCCCGGCGATGTTCCGGTGGTTCCTGTGACCATGACCATCGAAATCCTGGAGTAATTTCAGGAAAAATTAATACCTCACTTCGTTTCCGATGAAAGAAAAAATCTCAGCACTGCTGTCGCAAATCGAGGCCTTTAATGCTTCCAGCCTGGAAGAACTGGAAGCCTTCAGAATTAAATATTTAAGCAAGAAAGGGCTGGTTCCTGCCTTATTTTCCGATTTTAAAAATAGTGCGGCTGAAGAGCGAAAAGAAATGGGGCAGTTGCTTAACACCTTAAAGAATGCAGCTCAGGAACGGATTGTCGCTTTGCGCGAAAAACTGGAGGTAGCCACCATAGAAACCAAATCGGACAAGGACTTGACCTTGCCTTCGATGGCCAGCCTGGGATCGCGACATCCGCTTTCCATTGTCCGCAGTGAGATCATCGATATTTTTGCACGCATTGGGTTTACCATCTCCGAAGGTCCTGAGATTGAAGATGACTTTCACAATTTTACCGCCCTGAATTTCCCCGAAGAGCATCCGGCCCGCGATATGCAGGATACTTTTTTCATCGGGAAAAACCCAGATCTGGCTTTACGCACCCATACTTCATCGGTTCAGGTACGTGTTATGGAAAATAACCAACCACCCATCCGCACCATCTCTCCCGGTCGGGTTTTCCGCAACGAGGCCATCTCGGCCAGGGCTCATTGCATCTTCCATCAGGTGGAAGGGCTGTACGTCGACACGAATGTATCCTTTACCGACCTGAAACAGACCCTGTATTATTTTGCAAAAGAACTTTTTGGTGAGCACACTAAAATCCGGTTCCGTCCCTCCTATTTTCCTTTTACGGAACCTTCGGCCGAAATGGATATATCATGTAATATCTGTGGTGGATCGGGATGTAATATTTGCAAATATTCAGGATGGGTCGAAATTCTGGGTTGCGGTATGGTGGATCCTGCTGTGTTGGATGCCTGCCATATTGATAGCGAAAAATACACAGGTTTTGCCTTTGGGATGGGCATTGAACGCATCACCATGCTAAAGTACCAAATCAACGACCTGCGGTTGTTTTTTGAAAACGATGTGCGCTTTTTAGGGCAGTTTAAATCGGCTTTTTAGCTTTCCACCGCAGAGACGCGGAAATGTACGGAAGAAATCACCTTTGCGCCTTAGCGTCTTAGCGGTAAAATATCCACCGCGAAGACGCGGAGACGCGAAGAAGAAATAGTTTAGGCTGATCACATTGTTTTTAAACCCTACATCATTGTAAACCATCTGTTTATTTACATGCAACCACCATGATTTCACAAACCAAAGGCATCGTTATTAAAACCATTTCCTATGGTGAGTCGGGGTTGGTGGTGAAAATTTTTACTGAGCAGCTGGGCATGCAGTCGTTTATGGTAAAAGGCATTGGTGGCAAACGATCGAAAAACAAATCTGCCTTTTTTCAGCCACTCAATCTGCTCGATTTGGTGGTGTATCACAAGGAAAATCAGGGCTTACATCACATTAAAGAGGTGCAACCGGATTATATCTACCAGCATCTGCACAGCGATGTTATCAAGCGGGCATTGCTTGTGTTTGTGAACGAACTACTTTACAAATCGCTTCTTGAGGAAATGTCCAACAAGCCCCTGTTCCAATGGTTGCACCATGCCCTGGTCTGGCTCGACCTGGCTGACCGGCATGTGGCCGATTTTCATTTGATCGTGATGATGGAGCTCACTAAATATCTGGGGTTTTATCCCAAAAAAGAGCCTGCCCGAATTCATACCGTATTCGATATGGAGGAAGGTATCTTTGGAAACCGATTGCCTCTCCACCCATATTATATAACTGGTGAAACAGTGGATCAGATGAACCGCCTGATGGAGGCTTCTTTTGATCAGAACAACAACTATGCCTTCACCAATGCACAACGCCGTGATTTACTGGAGGCACTTATCATATTTTACAAATTGCATTTGCCTGCCTTCTCAGGGTTTAAATCGCTTGAAATACTAAAAATGGTAATTGACTAATCCAGGCTCATGTCGAACACCTGCTGAAACTCACGTTTTAAAAGTGCCTCCACTTCCTTCATATCTACCTCCCGATGCAATTCTTTTTGAAGACTGGTAACACTTTTACCTTTAATTCCACAAGGTACGATGTAATTGAAATAATCGAGGTTGGTATTCACGTTAAATGCAAATCCATGCATGCTCACCCAATGACTGGTTCTAACGCCAATGGCACATATTTTTCTTGCTTTGGCCGGACTATTGGCATCAAGCCAAACCCCGGTGGCACCATCGGCACGTGTGCCTACAATACCATAATAACGCAGTGAGCGGATAATCACTTCTTCAAGTAAATTAATATAGGATTTGATGGAAACACCAAAATTATTTAGGTCGAGGATGGGGTAACCCACCAACTGACCGGGTCCATGGTAGGTGATATCACCACCCCGATTGATGTGGTAAAATTCAGCCCCTTTTGATATTAGAAATTCTTTGTTGATCAATAAATTAGCTTCATCACCGCTTTTGCCAAGTGTATAAACATGCGGATGTGAGCAAAAGATTAAAAAATTAGGCGTCAGTTCAGGAGACCCGGAATTTCTGTTCGCTTCCTTGACGGCAACAATCTGGTCAAACAAAGCTTCCTGTTGATCCCAGGCTTTTTGATATTCTATTAATCCCATGTCCATATATTGAACCCGGAGATTTTTTAGCTGGTTGGATTTCATTAAATGAGTTCGGTATTATTTGTTGACATGCTTTTCTGCCCGGTAAGATGAGCGGACTAAAGGACTGCTTTCGACAAAACGAAATCCCATATCCAATCCGGCCATTTTATATTCCTGAAATTGCTCAGGTGTAACGAATTCCTTTACCATCAAATGTTTTTTGGTGGGTTGTAAATATTGTCCAATGGTGACTACCTGAACACCCACCGAACGCATATCGCACAAAGTTTCGATCACTTCTGCAGGTAATTCTCCCAAACCGACCATGATCCCCGATTTGGCCACGACCGACGATTTGGCAATCACGCTCAGGGTATGCAAACTCAAATCATACCTGGCACGGCTACGGGCCCAGGGTGTAATGCGGCGGACGGTTTCCAGGTTATGAGAAATTACTTCGGGTCCGGCATTAATTACCATGTTGATTAACTCTTCACGGCCATCAAAATCAGGGATTAAGGTTTCGAGGGTGGTATCGGGATTCATTTTTTTGATTTCTTCAATCGTTTTCGCCCAGATTCCTGCACCCAAATCATCGAGATCGTCCCGATCAACCGAAGTTAACACGCAGTGCTTTAATTTCATGAGCTTTACGGATTCGGCAACACGCAGGGCTTCTCCCCAGTCGGCAGGTTTGGGACGTCCGGTTTTTACATTGCAAAATCCGCATGCACGGGTACAAATATCACCCAGAATCATTAAAGTAGCCGTTCCACGCCCCCAACATTCGTGCATATTGGGGCAATGTCCACTGGTACAGATGGTGTGAAGTTGGTGTTTTTCAACAATTTCGCGAACTTTTATATATTCTTTGCCTGATGGGATTTTAATTTTCAGCCATTCAGGTTTACGGAGAATCGTTTCTCTTTCCGGGGTGTTCATTCTTATCATTTAAACAAGTTGCAAAAGTAACAAAACCCTCTTATATCTGTGCATAAAACCAACGTCCAACTTAATTGCATTTTGCATCAGGTATCTTTCAGCCTTTTGTTTGATTTTACCTTCCCGGATTTTACTAAACCATGTAATTTAGAATGATTTTTAATGACTAAAACCGTAATTTTGAGCCTGATAATAAATCAAACCAAAAAGTATAATGAAATCAATCTCTATTTTATTTGCAAAATCAGTGATGATTGTTTCTTTAACCGTGCTCGGTTATTGGGTTATTGGGCAAAATCAGCACGTGAAATTAAACGATGCCTGGGGAAAACAGGGCATTTCACTTCTCAAAGAAAGTCCTCAAAAGCTTCAAATCAATTTTAGTGTTGAAGATTATGTGGTTACACCCATCACAATCGACAATGAAGCAATGAGCGCTATCACCATGGAAGGGGTTATGCTTCAAAACAGTGAAGGGGCTCCCAACCTGCCGGCATTCAGCAAATTTATTGCAGTTCCACATGGCGCAACAGTGTCGGTAACCATTCCAAAAAAACGAACAGAGTCCATCGCAGGTTTAAGTATTGCACCGGCACCGCGCATCCCAAAAGACGATGACCTGAGCCCGTTACACTATGCCAAAAACCCTGAAATTTATAACACCAACGCATTTTATCCGGAAAAACAGGTCATCGTTTCTTCTGTGCAACAAATAAGAGGAATGGATGTCGTGCTAATCAGTGTGAGTCCATTTCAGTACAATCCGGTGACGCAAGAGCTGATTGTAAACCGCGACATGGAAATTGAAATAAACTTTGAAGGCGGAGACGGGCAATTCGGCGATAATAGACTTCAAAGCAGGTGGTGGGAGCCAATTGTGCACGATGCTGTTTTGAATGAAGCTTCGATACCAGCCTTCGAGACTAAGCTACACACAACCCGAGAAATGGGTTGCGAATATGTAATCCTTGTTCCCAACAACCCGATTTATCATGCCTGGGCCGATTCTATCAGAATTTTCAGACAACGTCAGGGCATTACCACCCAGGTTTATACAACTGACGAAATCGGTGGAAACACCAACTCTGCCATCGAAACCTTTATTGATAATGCGTATTACAATTGGGATGTACCTCCGGCAGCAGTATTGCTGATAGGCGATTATGGAACCACCGGAAACAACATCACATGCCCTACCTGGGATAATTACTGTATTTCGGATAACTTTTTTGCAGATGTTGATGGCGATGACTTGCCAGATGTTGTGCTGGCACGTTTAGCTGCACAAAACGAGGCTCAACTGGAAATCATGGTGACCAAGTTTTTAAACTATGAGCGAAACCCGCCAACAAATCCAAACTTTTATGACCATCCCATCACAGCCATGGGATGGCAAACAGAACGGTGGTTTCAAATTTGCTCGGAAGTCATTGCGGGGTTTTTGGAAAACGAGCTGGGTAAATCGCCAAAACGTGAAAACGCCATTTATGATGGTTCACCTTCCGGAGGAGTGTGGTCCTCGGCCACCAATACAGCAACAGTACTCGCCTATTTCGGACCGGATGGCCTTGGATATATTCCATCAACACCAAACTACCTGACTGATTGGGGCGGAAATGCAACACGGATTAATAATGACATTAATGATGGCGCTTTTATGCTCCAACACCGTGACCACGGAATGGAAACCGGCTGGGGCGAGCCTTCGTACACCAACTCAAGTATTGATGGATTAACCAACACCGATCTTACCTTTATCTTTTCAATTAACTGCCTTACCGGAAAATTTAACTGGAGCGGCCAATGTTTTTCTGAAAAATTTCATGGGTATACATACAACGGAAACAACAGTGGCGCCTTAGGAATAACCGCAGCTACCGAAGTTTCGTATTCATTTGTAAACGACACCTATGTATGGGGATTATTCGATAATATGTGGCCTGATTTTATGCCCGATTATGGAACAACGCCCGAATCCAGGGACTTGCTTCCTGCTTTTGGAAATGCAGCAGGGAAACATTTTCTGGCACAGTCTTCGTGGCCATACAATACCAATAATAAAGAGGTAACCTATTATCTTTTCCACCACCATGGCGATGCTTTTTCGGTAATGTATTCAGAAGTTCCCCAGAATCTAAACGTGGTTCATAACAATGTGCAGCTTGGCGGAATCGACTTTTTCACCATCGAAGTTAATTCAGGTGCTTTGGTTTGTTTAACTGTTAACGATCAAATCATCGGGCTGGCTGAGAGCACCGGTCAACAAATGGATATTCCTATCATTCCACAGCTTCCTGGCACGATAATCAATCTGGTGATCACCAAACAAAATTTTTACCGTTATGAAACAAGTATTGGTGTAATTCCTCCGGATGGAGCCTACTGTCTGTATGACACCCATACGGCCATCGACACCCTTGGCAACGGCAATAACAAGGTAGAATTTGATGAAGAAATTTTTATAAACCTGGGGATGAAAAACCTTGGAAACGACAATGGAATCAACATCAATGTAGCCTTAGCTACCGATCAGTATGTTACCTTTATCGATTCAACTGAAATATATGACACTATTGCCGCCAACGGAAGTGCCACCGTTAACGGAGGATATAAACTTAAAATCAGCAATGGAATTCCCGACCAGCACAAACTTCAGTTTGATATTGCCGCCACAGATGAACAAGATTCAACCTGGACCAGCAAATTTAATATAGTAGTAAACGCACCCAATATCAACCCTACTACTTTAACCATCGACGATTCGCAGGGAGGCAACAACAATGGGCGTCTCGATCCGGGCGAAACGGTGGATATGGTGATTAAAATGGCAAATAACGGACATTGCGTCATCCACGATGTATTGTGCAATTTAGTGGCTTACAATCCTTTTGTTGTGGTAAATACACCTCCTCAAACCATTGAGACATTGGGGGTTTTTGGGTCACAAAATATCATCTATCAGGTAACGGTTGCCAATAACGCGCCAAATGCCGTGATTGCAGAGATGCATTTCAATGCCTCAGCAGCCGGATATAGCGTCGACAGAATTTACTATCCCAAGATTGGTCTTTTCCTCGAAGACTGGGAAACTGGTGACTTTAATAAATACAATTGGCAACAAGATGGTAACTTACCCTGGACCATTGATCATATTTATCCATACGAGGGTTATTATCAGGCAAAATCAGGAGCAATTGGTGATGATCAATCAACTGAATTCTTCATTTCGTATACTGTAATGGAAGAGGACACCATTAAATTTTGGAGAAAAATTTCAAGCGAAGCGGATTTTGACAAATTGATATTCAAAATCGACAATGTGATTAAAGGAACCTGGACGGGATCGAAAAGTTGGGCCCAGGCTAAATTCCCGGTTTCTTCAGGAACACATACTTTCAAATGGATTTATGAAAAAGATTATTCAGGCACTTCCGGAAGCGACTGTGCCTGGATCGACTACATCGAGTTGCCAACCATGATGGTGAGTACTGTTTTTGCAGGACCTGACGATGCGAGCTGCGCAAATATCGATTACCAGTGTGAAGGCTCATCCACCAACTTCAGCAGTTTGCAATGGACTACTTCGGGCGATGGCACCTTTAACCTGGACAATGTGTTAAATCCTATATACACACCAGGAGCCATTGACATGACCACTGGCGAGGCAGAACTAACCTTAAACATGACTGATGTGGTGGGTGAACTATTTTCGGATACGATGAATCTTGTCTTACTTAACGGCCCGGCAAGTCCGGAAAAGCCAACTGGTCCAGATTATGTTGATGTATACCGCATTACACAAACTCAACACAATACTGCTGCCGTAACAGGAGCAACCGGATATCTATGGGTTCTATCTCCATCGGAAGCCGGAACCATTGTCCCCATGGGTAATATTTCATTGATCAACTGGAATTCCGATTTCTTAGGCGAGGCCTCACTTACGGTTAGTGCAACAGATAATTGTGGCATCAGCGCGCCTTCAGAAGCCCAGGTGATTTTTGTGGATAATACCGTTGGATTAGGCGAACAAACCGATCAAAACCTGTTGATTACCATCACCCCTAACCCAAATGACGGAATTTTTATGCTGCAAGTACAGTCATCATATCAAGAGCCCATCAATTTAAAAATGTTGAATTCGATGGGGGCAACCCTCATCAACCAACAAAAAATGCCTGCCTCCGGGTTTACTCTTCAGATAGAAAGAAAAGACCTGGCTTCCGGCATTTATGTGATAAAAATTGAACAGGGCAACCATACCGCTTCACAAAAGGTATTGCTCACCAAATAACTTTTTGTTTCACTTGTTTAGTTAAAAGCCGATTGGAGGATCTCTTCAACCGGCTTTTTTTTACTTTTGCCGTTGGACATTAATTCAACTCATGATGAAAACAACCCTACTTGGTTTACTATTATTACTGTTTATATCCAATGGAGCATTGGCTCAACAACCAAAGGCCACTGATGGCGAATTGCTGGTGCAGTTGTCGCGCAATACCTCCATTGAGCAATTGATGGATCAGGTCGGTGAAGTTGGGGTGGTTAATTATCAATCTGTTTCAGCCCGTTTTCAAATTTTTCTCCTTTTCTTCAACGAAAGCAAAACCAGTCGACAGGAACTTCTTAGCACACTCCTGAATCACGAAGGGGTTGTAAATGCCCAGCCAAACCACCTGGTCACCGAACGTGAGTCGGATGAGACCTGTTTGCCCGATGACCCTTTCTTCTTCAGTAGTCAATGGTCGCTGCTCAATACAGGACAGGGAGGTGGATTGCCGGGAGCGGACATTGATGCCTCCTCGGCATGGGATTTAACCACCGGAGGAATTACAGCGCTGGGTGATACCATCATCATCGCCATCGTCGACGGAGGAAGCGACCTCAACCATGAAGATATTAATTTTTGGAAAAATCGGTTCGAAATCCCCAACAACAATATCGATGACGACTTAAACGGATACGTTGATGACATAAATGGCTGGAACGCATACAACCACAATGGCAACATTCCTTTATACAACCACGGGATTCATGTAACCGGAATAGCAGCTGCTATTGGCAACAACGGCCTGGGTGTGACAGGAATCAACTGGGGAACGAAAGTGATGCCGGTAGCAGGTTCTTCAACCACCGAGGCCACTGTCGTTGAGGCCCTGTCGTATGTATTTACCCAGCGGGAACGTTACAACCTGACCGATGGCGCCGAAGGAGCTTTCGTGGTTGCCGACAATTGTTCATTTGGAGTGGACAATGGAAATCCTCAAAACTTTCCAATTTGGGAAGCCATGTACGACAGTCTGGGGCAAATTGGTGTGTTAAGCATCGCAGCAACAGCAAACCAAAACTGGAATATTGACGTGGTGGGCGATGTTCCCACTGCATTTACAACTCCCTATATGATCTCTGTTACCAACACCACTAAACAGGATATAAAGTATCAAAGCGCGGGTTATGGTAAAACAACCATCGATCTGGGGGCACCCGGCAGCATTATCATGTCGTGTAGAATCAACAATGCTTACGGAACCAGTTCAGGCACTTCCATGGCAACACCCCATGTCACAGGCGCCGTGGCTTTGCTCTATGCTGCAGCTGATTCTACCTTTATGATCAATTATAAAAACGATCCTGCTACAGGTGCGATAAGCATGAAAGAGGCCATTTTAAATGGAGTTGACCACCTGCCTGCATTGGATACATTGACCGTTACCGGTGGCAGATTGAATGTTTTCAATTCGATAAAACAGATTTACCTGGGGCCAATTATCCACCTGGATCCATGTGCTGTTGCTGACTCAATTGAGCCAAATAAAATTAAAACACAAAACCTGATTTTAACCAATACTGGTTCATCTGAACTGAATTTTTCACTGGAGATTGATGACCAGCCCTCATGGATTTCAACCTCTGCCTCCGGTTATCAGGTACAGGCTGCCTCCGAAGCAGTGATACAGTTAACCTTTAACAGCTCAGGACTAAATCTGGGTACCTATTCCTGTGTTTTGCGCATTCAATCAAACCTGCTTCCTGAGAAATTGGTGCCTGTTACATTGATTGTTGACACTCACGTGGGTTATGCAGAAACACGGTTTGGAGCATTGATTCAGTTCTATCCCAACCCGTTCACTAACAGCATAAAAGCTGAATTATCCCAACAGAATGATACCCGGCTGCGATTGGAGATATTCAATCAATTGGGAACAGTTCTTTTTCAAAAAGACATCAATCCTCAAAACCCTCAGCTATTGGAATGGAAGGCAACCGGACAACCATCGGGGATGTATTACTACCGACTGATTTCGGGAACAAAGGAAATTGATCACGGTAAAATCATCAAACAATAAAAACAGGGGGACCGACTAATGTGAAATCCAGTAAACGGGATTTTGAGGAATTACTCCTTTGCGAACTTCAAAATGCAGCTCGGTTTCACCCTTTAAATTGGTATGCACCTGGCCTAACAGTTGATTGGTTTTTACCTGATCTCCTTTTTTCACGTATACTTCATCCAGGTTTGAATAAACGGTGAAATAATCACCGTGTTTTACAATAACGGCCAAATTGGTGTTGGAGATAGTGGTCACGCTTGCCACCATACCATCAAAGATACAGCGGGCCTCACTATTTTTAGCAGTAGCCAAATCAACACCGTTGTTTTTTGTTTGCACTTTTTTTAATACCGGATGTGTATGAACCCCATAAGTCTCACTAACCACACCACGTTCAAGAGGCCATGGAAGCTTTCCCTTATTAGCAAAAAATGAGTTTGATAAAAGTTGCTCATCAGGCGTAAGCGCATAAGTTGCCGGTTTACCTGCCGTTGATTTGGGTTTGGTTTCCAACGCGATAATGTCCTCAATCCGCTTATCAAGATCCCCGGCTTCTTTTTCTTTGACTTTCAGCGACTTTCTAAGTTCCTGTTCCCTGCCCTTAAAAGAGGTAGTCACCTTCACTTTTTCCTGTCTTTCACCTTCCAGAAGATAAACTTCGTTACTTTCGTGTTTTAGCAAGCCTTTCAACTCCTCCTTTTTTTGTTGCAATTTGGCCAAAGCCGTTGCTTTCTCGCTTTCTTTATCCGAAATTCCTTTGGCTTGGTTGCGAAGAAAAACACTTAACTGATCGAGGTAACGCATTCGCTGATACGCTTGATTAAGGCTTTCGGCCGAAAATAAAAAAATCAATTTGTTATAGGATGTTTTGTACTGATAAGCATACCAGGCAATTTTGGCATATTCCTTTTTAAGTGTCTTCAGGTCATTGTTCAGGTTGCGTATGCTCAACTCCGTGGTTTCGATGCTAACTGTCAGGGCATGTATTTGGAGTTTGTAGTTGGCCAGCAAATTGTTTCTGCTGTTGATTTTTGATTCAACCAGTTGTAGTTGATTGATCGAAGTCTCTTTATCGGTTTTTATTTCAGCGATTAATTTATTGGTATAGGCAATTTCAGCTTCAATCTTCTTTCTCTTTTCCTCAAGCTGTTGCTGGCTTTCCTGTGCTTCCAGCAAAGTTCCTGCAAGAACAAAAGTGAAGGTAAAAATTACAGCATAAAGTAATCGCCTCATAGCCATTAATTGAGCATTTTATCGTATTTCTCAGGGATACTAAATGGAAAGCTAACCTCTTGGTTGAGTTCGGTTTTGCCAAAATCAAGATCGATGTGAATCTTTTTCTGGCTGTTGATATCGATATAAATCTTTGAAGGGACAAGCTGCCCGTCGATTTCGACATAATCATCGTAGAACACCTGTAGGTTATTTTTAATTGACTCTCCATTTTCCTTCAGGTCAATGCGCCTGATCCTGAAATGATCCGGGTCAAGCCAGATTTGCTGTACCAACACCTTAGAGGCTATTTCTCCCGATTTTAAATACCGTTTTATTTTCCTTCGCTCGCGAATGTTTATTTTATACAATCCCCCATCCACCGAAGACTTGTACTTATTGATATCGTACTGGGTAAGGTCGTTACCAACCAACATCGACTGTAACACGTTGTAATCGATGGTTGTATTAAGAAGGCTGTCTATTAAACTATACTGTCCGGTAAAATAGCTTTTGCTGAGCCTGTTAATGAAAAAAACGCTGTCGTTGCGCAGTAGAACCCTTGCAGCCTCAATTCCCAAAGCAGGGCTAAAGGAAATCCAGATCAGGCTGTCGTTTTGTATGCGTAACTGTCCTCTGAGGCTGGTTTTCTTTTTATCCATTTCAAACGACAAATTAAAGCGTGCAGTGAGTGTGTTAAATTTTAGCTGATTGTTCGTCAATTGCGCATACAGGTAATCAAAACCATATTCATGTATTGATTTTTTTAAAATTACCTTTTTGCTCTTACAGGAGGTAGAGGCTAAAAGCAACATGGAAATCATGAAGAATAAAAGAAAGCGAACCCTGCTATTCATATAGTTTTTTATCAGTGATCTTTTTTTGAAGTAACTCAGAGTGTTCTGGTTTTTCTAAAGCAACTCTCCAATAATCAAACGCTTCTGATTTGCGCTCAAGGCGAAAAAGAATGTCCCCGTAATGCTCCAATACCACCCCACTTTGGTCTCCTTTATTGTCGTACGCTTTTTCAATCCAAATAATGGCTTCATCAAATTTACCAAGTTTATACAATACCCAGGCATACGTATCCAAATTATTGCTGTTGTATGGATCGAGATCAACAGCTGCTTTGGCCATAGTAGCCGCCTTTTCTAAGTTTTTTGATTCCAAAGAAAGGTAATAGGCGTAGTTATTCAATACCAAAGCGTTTTTCGGATTAATAAGCAATGCTTTGTCATACGAAAGATAAGCCGCCTCAAAATTATCAAGTGCATGATACGTATCGCCCAGGGTGGAATAGAATTGTTCCAGCAGGCCATCGTTGTTGACCACAAAATTTTTCCCCGACTCAAGGTAGGCTTTCGCTTTAACATAATCCTTGAGCTGTAAATTGGCCAGACCAGCGAAAAAATAAGGCAGCGGGTAATTTGGGAAATAATCAACAGCATCTTCCGAATCGGTATCAAGCTGTGTAAAATCCTGTAGGTTTAAATCGCACAAAAGCAGCTGTTCCCATATAGAATAATTGCTGGGCTCTTCTTTCAGTATGTCTAAAAAAAGAGGACGGGCCTTTTCAAATTCGTTGTTTTCATAAAGCATGGAAGCATAAAACGTGTGCGATAATATTTCATCCGGATGAGCCTGCATCAGAACTTCTGATAATTCAAGGGCATGTTTTTTCTGTTCATCGCTCAGGTTTCCCTGATAGTAGTTTACTAAAAGATTGATTTTCGTTTTTAAGTCGAGCACCGAATTGGCAAGACCCAGTTTCAACTCCTGAAACGACCGATGCTGGTTGCCTTTTTTATTATAATAGTCTGCAAGGGCAATGTGTACATAAGGATCTGAAGGATTTATTTCAACAATTTTTTCATAGGCTGCTATGGCCTGATCGTCGAGCCCGTTTTTTGCGCAATATTCAGCCATCAAAGCATAATACCTGGGATCTTCCGGATTTGAGTCGATGAGTTTTTGATATTCCATGACTCCTTTTTCAGGTTCTTTCAGTTTATCGTAAAAGCCCACTTTTTGGATAGTAAGCTGCTCGTTTACACCCTCTTCCTTTTCTATTCTATCATACGCCACAATGGCTTTTTTATAATCACCCGTAAAATAATAAGCAAAGGCCAGTTCCTTTAAAAAATCCAGATCTGTCGGATATTCAAGTGCAAGGGTCTCATAGGTTTTTACATATTCATCATATTGATCGTTTGCCTTGCACGCATTGGCATACAAAACCAGATACCATTTGTTTTTCCCATCAATCTCAATGGAGCGTTTAGCGGCTTCCAGTGCCTCATCGTTGCGGTTCATGCTCAGATAGAGCCTGGCTTTTTCGTACCAGGCAGCAGCATCAAAGGGATCAATTTCCAGTGCCCGGTCATAAAACACCAATGCACCCGTTACATTTCCTTTGCTTTTTTCCACCAGGCCCTGTCCGAACAAGTCAATCTCTTGCATGCGTTCCTTTTCCGAAAGCTCCTTCACTTTAATTTTTGATTTTCTGCCTTGAGAAAAGGCAGAATTACTTAGTAGCAAGCCTATTAGTAAAATCAGGATAAGCGATTTATAGTTCATATCTGGTTGTTGAATATTTTTCGTTTCTTTATTTTTTCCCGGTATGGCCAAAACCCCCTGCCCCACGTTCAGTTTCAGTAAGTATCTCCACCTGTTCCCATTGTGCCTGCACATGAGCCGAAATAATCATTTGAGCAATGCGTTCACCATTGACTATTTCAAAAGGTTCGTTCGAAAGATTGACCAGTATCACCTTAATTTCGCCGCGATAATCCGCGTCAATGGTACCCGGTGTGTTGAGAACCGTGATACCATGTTTGGCAGCCAACCCACTTCTTGGGCGAACCTGCGCTTCATATCCAACGGGCAATTCAATAAACAAACCTGTTGAAATGAGCGCCCTTTCGAGTGGCTTGATTTGAACCGGTTCGCTTAAAAATGCCCTTAAATCCATGCCTGCCGAGGCCTGTGTTTGATACTGAGGCAGTGGATGAAGCGACGTATTAACAACTTTTACTTTCATGAATAGGATCGGTTTATCTCAACTTGGTAACCATGGTAATGTATGGAGGCAAAAATAACTAAAAATAGTGGGCATTCAGACGTCAATCAGGCTGTCAACTTCCTTTCGTTCATTAATAAAAGTTAATTTAAAAGGATGATGCGAAAGAATCCAGCCAGATGTTTAAATTTGCATGGTAGTTCAATTAAAAAAGATCCGAATCAATTGGGGCTTTTTTAAAACCGTTCAATCAAAGGTAACTATCAATCACAATCATAATTACTTTACAAAATATTTGTACATTTGGCTGATGAAACAAAAGATTAAACCAAAAATAATATCTCAGATTATGCAAAAAATTACTGTAATTGGAGCCGGGAACGTTGGAGCAACAGTTGCCAATGTGATAGCGCACAAAAACCTGGCAAAGGAAGTGGTGCTGGTAGATATCAAAGAAGGAACTGCTGAAGGAAAAGCCCTGGACATCTGGCAATCAGCTCCTATTAACCATTTCAACACCCGTGTAACCGGGGTTACTAATGATTACCTGGCCACCAAAGGATCAGGTGTTATCGTCATCACTTCCGGTATTCCCCGAAAACCAGGTATGTCGCGCGACGACCTGATTAAAACCAATGCTGCCATCGTGAAGGAAGTCACAGAGAAAGCCACTAAATATTCACCGGATGCCATCATCATTATTGTGAGCAATCCGTTGGATGTGATGACTTATGCTGCCTACCTGGCTGCCAATAAACCTTCCAGTAAGGTTTTTGGGATGGCAGGAACTCTTGATACAGGTCGTTACCGGGCATTTATTGCCAACGCACTCAATGTGGATCCCATTGATGTTCACGCCTTGCTCATGGGAGGTCATGGCGACACCATGGTTCCCCTACCACGATACACTTCTGTGAACGGTATTCCTGTTACCGAATTATTGGGAAAAGAGGAGCTGGACAAAATTGTTGAGCGTACCAAAAAAGGGGGTGGTGAACTCGTTAACCTGATGGGAACCAGTGCGTGGTATGCCCCGGGCGCTGCAGCAGCACAAATTGTGGAAGCCATTGTTGACGATCAAAACCGGGTATTGCCGGTGTGTGCGATGCTCAATGGTGAATATGGATTAAAAAATGTATATTTGGGCGTGCCTTGTAAAATTGGTAAAAATGGCATCGAAGAAATCATTAAAATAGCCTTGAATAAAGAAGAACAAGCGTTGCTTAATACTTCTGCCCAAGCGGTAAGAGAATTAATGAAATCGCTCGACGACATGAAATTATTTGAATAACCTAGGGTCTATTCATTGATGGTTGCGATTCTTGTATAGACTTGACGACGCCCTCTCTGGAGGGCGTTTTTTTTTTTAATTCCTATGTATCTTTGATGAAAATCAATCGCATGAAAAAACTAGTCGTTCTAACCGGTGCCGGCATCAGCGCCGAAAGTGGCATCAGCACCTTTCGCGATCACGATGGATTGTGGAACAACCACCGTGTGGAAGATGTGGCTACACCAGAAGCATGGGAAAGAAATCCCTCCCTCGTAAATGATTTTTATAACCAACGCCGAAAGCAGCTTTTTGAAGTAGAACCGAATGCTGGCCACCATGCCCTGGTTCAACTCGAAGCTCATTTCGATGTACAAATTATCACCCAAAATGTGGACGACCTGCACGAACGTGCCGGTTCAAAAAACGTGCTCCACCTGCATGGTGAGTTGAAAAAAATCCGTAGCTCGGTCGATCCTTTATTGATTTATAATTGTGAAGGTTGGGAATTAAAAATGGGCGACCTTTGCCCAAAAGGAAGCCAACTTCGTCCACACATTGTGTGGTTTGGTGAAGCCGTGCCCATGATAGAACCTGCGATTGAAATCGCCTCCCAAGCCGATATTCTGGTAGTGATTGGAACTTCCATGGCTGTGTATCCGGCTGCCAGCCTGATTCATTATGTGCATCGTAATATCCCAAAATACTATATCGATCCAAAAGCCTTTCCCATCCCCGGGATCAGTAACCTGCATATTATTCAGGAAAAAGCGGGTGTTGGGGTGAGGAAACTGATGGATGAGTTATTGACATAAGGCCGGTTTCCATATCCAAACCTTTCAATATCTTTGTGGGCCTTAATCAACACAATTCGCTCATGTTTAAGAAGATTCCGCATACTTATGTCATCATATTTTCCCTTATCCTTTTTTCTGCTGTCCTCACCTGGATTATCCCGGGAGGTGAATACGGACGGGAGATTATCCAGGTAAACGGCATCGATCGTACAGTCATAGACAAAGATTCTTTTCACTATACCGACAGCCAGCCACAAACCTGGCAAATATTTTCTGCTTTTTTTGAGGGATTCACCCGACAATCAGGTATCATCGTGTTTATATTAATGATAGGTGGTGCCTTTTGGATCGTGAATAGTACCAAGGCCATCGATATCGGAATCTTCTCTTTTTTAAACTCAGCCAAAAAACTGGAGAAAAACAGGATACTTAACAAGATAGGTGTCAACAACCTGATCATCACATTAGTCATGTTGGTATTTAGTGTATTTGGGGCTGTATTTGGCATGAGCGAGGAAACCATCGCCTTTATTATCATCCTGGTTCCATTGTCCATTTCCATGGGATACGACAGCATTGTGGGGGTGAGCATGTGTTTTGTGGCCGCAGGATTGGGGTTTGCCGGAGCCGTCCTAAATCCTTTTACCATTGGAATTGCTCAGGGCATTGCCGATCTTCCCTTATTCTCGGGCTTTAGTTATCGGTTGTTTTGCTGGTTTGTTATTAATCTGGTAGGCATTACCTGGGTGTTGATTTATGCTGCCAAAGTAAAAAAACATCCTGAAAAATCCCTTGTTTTTCACAGTGACGCCTATTGGAGAAAACACGTGGAGGTTTCAGACAGTGAAATCACTTACCACACCCCCAAAATGGCCTGGTTCGTGTTTTTGATCACGCTTCTGGGATTGATTATTTTTTCTGTGGTGCACCCTTTAACTACCATGAAAATTGGAAATGCTTCTGAAACATTTCCCATGGTTCCGGTGGCATCCGGTTTGTTTCTGATATTCGGCTTCTTCAGTCTAAGAAAATCCATCCATTTCTTTGTTCTCACCCTGCTCATGTTTACTATCGTATATCTCATTATCGGAGTGATGGGTTATAGCTGGTATATCGAAGAAATTGCCAGTTTGTTTCTGGCATTGGGATTGCTTTCAGGAGCAGCCAACAATTACACTGCCAACAAGATTACCAAATTGTTTATCGAAGGGGCCGGGGATATTCTTTCTGCGGCATTGGTTGTTGGCCTGGCTGGTGGCATTCTGGTGATGCTCGAAAATGGCCGGGTGATCGACACCATCCTGCACAGCGTTTCAACATCCATGGAAGGGATGGGCAAATTTGGTACCGTTAGCACGATGTATGTCATTCAAAACATGATCAACATCATTATTCCCAGTGGGTCGGCTAAAGCTGCCCTTACCATGCCTGTGATGGCTCCTTTTTCTGATCTGGTTAATTTATCGCGACAGGCTACTGTCATGGCTTTTCAGTTTGGAGATGGATTCACCAATATGATCACCCCTACCTCAGGTGTGCTGATTGGTGTGTTGGGAGTGGCTAAAATTCCTTACGACCGATGGGTAAAATGGATCTGGCCATTCATGGTCATTTTAATATTACTTGGGTGGCTGCTTCTCATCCCGACCGTAACCATCCAATTGAACGGTTTCTGACAATTAATCTGCCGATCACAAATAATCTCTTTCAAAATACATTAAAAACGCCTGGAAGAAATTGCTTATTAGACACACTCTAAATAAGAAAAGAGCTATGCCGCTAACAGTTAATTTATTACATTTGCCTTCTTGTTAAAAACCCCCTTTGTTGTTAACAAGCTGAATGCTAAGGATATTTTCCGAAGACATTTTTTAATTAATCGGATTCATCTACGAAATATCCACATAGGTTTTAATAGTTATAAACAATATTAATTTATAGAAGGATGAAGGTATACGAAACAAAAAACATCAGAAACATTGCGCTGATTGGAGGTGCGAAATCCGGCAAGACTACTATGGCCGAGTCTATGCTGTTTGAGGGAAAAATAATTAACCGGAAGGGTACTGTTGAAGACCACAATACTGTTTCCGACTATAGGCCAATCGAGATCGAGCGTCAACACTCGGTACACTCTTCACTGCTTTATTCAACTTATAACGACAACAAGATTAATATTGTAGACGTTCCTGGTTTTTCCGATTATGTTGGCGAAACCATCGCAGCACTCAGGGTTTGCGATACCGCCCTGATGCTCGTGAATGGTCAGTCAGGTGTGGAAGCTACCACCGAAACTGCCTGGAAGCAAACAGAAATTGCCGGATCACCAGTTGTATTTACCATCAACCAACTCGACCACAATAGTGCCAATTTTGAAGAAACTGTCACCGCATTGAAGGATTATTTTGGAGATAAAGTCACTGTGATACAATATCCTGTTAATCCGGGAGAAGGTTTTAGTACCATAATCGACCTGGTGCTGATGAAACAGCTTAAATTCAATGAAGGTGGTGGAGAACCAGAGATTACTGAAATCCCGCCTTCAGAACAGGATAAAGCCGGAAAACTCCACCTGGGATTGGTTGAAAGAGCTGCAGAAGGGGACGAAGCCTTGATGGAAAAATATTTTGAAAACGACACCTTGTCACTGAGTGAGATGCGTGAAGGTATTCGTAAAGGACTTACCACCAGAACTATATTCCCGGTAATGTGTTCATCGGCCAAACATGGTATTGGCATATCCCGAATACTGGACTTCGTTAACAATTCGTGTCCCTCACCTTTAGACATGCCTGCCGTAAAAACCAAAGACGGAAGGGTTTTTTCGAGTAGCACTCAGGATCCGGTAGGAATGTTTGTTTTCAAAACCTCTGTTGAACAACACCTGGGAGAAGTAACTTTCTTTAAACTTTTTGGGGGTACACTCACCGAAGGCACCGACCTGATTTGCCCTCGCAACGGTCATAAAGAACGTTTATCACAACTGTTCATTTTAAATGGTAAAAACCGCGAAAAAGTAGATAAAGTAATGGCTGGCGACATTGCCATTGCGATTAAATTAAAAGATATCAAAACCGGAGATTCGTTAATGGATCCCAAATTTGGAGACGATCGCTTTGAAGAACTTAACCTGCCAACAGAGCTTTATACGGTTGCTGTGAAGGCCGAAAATTCAACTGATGACGAAAAGGTCGCAAGTGCATTAAACGAAATGCACCGAACCGATCCTACCATTTCGGTAGGACTTTCACGCGAATTAAGACAAATGTTGATTAAATCACAGGGAGAATTCCATCTGAATACCATCAAATGGTATCTGAAAAACGTGTACAAAGTGGATGTTGAAACCTTTGCCCCAAAAGTTCCATACCGCGAAACCATTACCAAAGCAGCCCGTGCCAACTACCGTCATAAAAAACAGTCGGGTGGATCGGGTCAGTTTGGCGAAGTCCACATGGCCATTCAGCCTTACTTCGAAGGTTATCAGGATCCTACCGATTTCCCTGTAAGAGGAACCGAAGAACACGAACTACCGTGGGGAGGAAAACTGATTTTTAAAAATAGTATCGTGGGAGGTGCCATTGATGCGCGTTTTTTACCCGCCATCCTAAAAGGGATTATGGAACGCATGACCGAAGGACCTTTAACAGGATCGTATGCCCGCGACATCGTAGTATATGTATATGACGGGAAAATGCACCCGGTTGATTCAAATGAAATTTCATTTAAACTCGCCGGACGTTTTGCATTCATCGAAGCCTTTAAATCGGCCGGACCTAAAATCATGGAACCTATTTATAATTTAGAGGTATGTGTTCCTGAAGATATGATGGGTGCCGTAATGACTGATTTACAAGGTCGTCGTGCCATTATTATGGGCATGGAGTCGGCCCGGAAAAATCAAATCATAAAAGCCAAGGTTCCGGGTGCCGAAATGAGTAAATACGTTACTTCATTAAGTGCACTGACTTCAGGTCGGGGTACTTTCAGCCTAACCTACGATGCTTATCAGCAGGTTCCAACTGATGTTCAGGAAAAACTGCTGAAAGAATACGAAGAATCAGAGAAAGAAGAAGATTAGTCATCTTAATTTTGTTTCTAAAAAAAGGCGACCCATCATCAGGTCGCCTTTTTTTTCATTAATGAATTCCTTTTATTAAAATATCAAGCCTCTATTTGAAAAACTCACTTCCCCGTTCCCAAACAAATGCCCAATCCCCTTGCTTTGATCACCAGAGGGTGTTTTTGAGGTACCAGCCGGATCTTTCCCCCTACTTCATCTAAAGAAATCGCTTTTATTTTCTCGCCTTTTTTCATCACCATTTTACCAAACTTCTCTTTAGCAATCAATTCAACAGCATAGGCGCCAAATCGCGTTGCCAGTATGCGGTCCATGGGCGAAGGACTTCCCCCCCGCTGAATATAACCCAAAATGGTTTTCCGGGTTTCCAATCCTGTACCCGCTTCAATTTGTTCTGCAACATAAGTAGCAGCAGAAGTTCCTGCAGGAAATTTAATACCTTCGGCCACCACCACGATAGAATAGGATTTTTTCTTACGCGCCCTGGCTTTCAGATATTTATTCACCACCGGCATTTGATATTCAATCTCAGGGATCAAAATCACATCGCCGCCACCGGCCACACCGGAATACAAGGCGAGCCATCCGGCATCATGGCCCATCACTTCTATCACCATCACCCTGTTATGCGAGTTGGCGGTAGTATGGAGGCGGTCGATGGCATCGGTTGCAATCCACAAGGCAGAATCAAATCCGAACGTTAAATCTGTTCCCCACACGTCATTGTCGATGGTTTTGGGGATGCCAATAATGTTCATTCCCTCGTTGGCAAGCAACGATGCTGTTTTCATGGTTCCGTTGCCTCCTATACATACCAGGGCATCCAAACCCAATTCATCGTAATGTTGCTTGATCAATGCAGGCTTATTAATATCCAATTGACTTCCCCGCTTGAAAGGTTTCTCGCGTGAGGTGCCCAATATGGTACCTCCCAAAGTAAGAATGCCGGAAAGTCGTTTTTCTTCCAAATGCACATATTCCTTGTTAATCAGGCCAAGGAAACCGGATGAAAACCCAACCACTTCCATTCCGTATTTGACGATAGCTGTTTTCCCCACGCCCCTGATGGCAGCATTTAAACCAGGGCAATCGCCCCCAGCTGTGAGAATGCCAATTCTCTTCTTTTTGCTTTTATCCATGGCTCACTATGATCGCTTAAATAAGGGTTAAAATTACTTACTTTATTAACATGATCATTCATTGATATTAAACCGCATAAAGGTACTAATCGGCTAAAAAGGTTAACACATAGTTGGCAAAGGTTTCAGGAAGCTGATACATCATGCCATGTCCGCTATCCGGCACTCTGATTAAGGTTGAAGTGTGAATGGAATCGGCCAGAATGGATGAATTAACATGTGGCACTACCTTGTCCTGATCACCACAGATCAACAAAACAGGCACAGTCAATTGACCAAGATGACCAAAAGAACCACCACCCGGGCTTAACCACTTTTGCACAGCGTAATACTGTAACCCTATTGTTTCGGGTTTGAATGGCTCGGCTGCTTCGGGAAGGTATTTCCAAGGCTCCGGATGTGTTGCAAGCCAATCGTCCGGAAAAAGTGTTCCCAGCAATTCCTCAGGTGTTGAGGAAGGATTAGAAAGAATGTCGATGATTTCCTGAGATGGGTTGACGGTAATTGTATCCCCGCCGTTGGTAGCATACAGCACCAGCTTATTTACTTTTTCGGGATGATTAATGGCAAACATCTGTGCCACATAACCGCCCATCGACCATCCCAAAACATGTGTTTTGGCAATTTTTAAGGAAATAAGCAGTTCGTTTACATCATCTGCCAGTGTGCTAATTGTAAAAGCAGTATCGGTATTGGTACTGAATCCCATTCCACGATAATCGAATACGATCAGGCTGTATTTCTTTTGAAGCAACTCGATGGCTTTGGTACTCCACATATCCATATTGGTGGCATAACCCATGCACATGATTAATGGATCGCCGGCCCCATAAACTTTATAGGCAATTTTGGCATTTGTGATATCGGTGTATTTTACTACCGGATTTACACTGTTACTAATTGGCGATTCTTTCATACAACTGATAAATAAAATAGACATGATGGCTACCGAAAAGACAATCCGGATTAAACTATTTATTTTATAATTCATGATTTTTTTACTTTGCTCTTTTATAATAGTTGGTCGAGATGGATGTAACCAAAAATAGATAAAACTGTAACATCTTTTACAAATCACAAGATGATTTATAAAGTTTATTTCTATTGAAAAGACAATCCAGCGATCCATTTTCTGGTGACATTTCTGATGAATGGGTAAAAAGTATACCTTTGAAAATGATATCTAATTTTATGGATTATTAATTGACCCCTAGCATGAACATGTTAAAGAAAAAACTTGCTTTTCACTGGAAAATTTTAATTGGAATGGCGCTGGGTGTGTTGTTTGGACTTCTCACCGTTTATTTTCAATGGAATGAGTTTACCTTGTTTTATATCAAGCCATGGGGGACAGTTTTTATTAATTTACTCAAATTAATTGCCGTACCTTTGATAATCGTTTCTCTGATTGATGGCGTCAGCAACCTGAAAGACGTTTCCAATTTAAGCCGCATTGGCCTAAAAACCATTTCCCTGTACATTCTGACCACCATCATTGCTGTTTCAGTGGGGCTGATGGTGGTAAACCTGACCAGACCGGGGAAGGTTTTCCCCCAGGAAAAAGCCATCGAATTTCAACAAAAATTTGCCGAGAGCGTGAAGGCCAATGAAAGCAGTGCTCAGCAAATGCAAGATGCTACTCCGTTGCAATTTATCGTAGATATTGTACCCTCGAATATTGTTGATTCCATGTCGGATAACGCCAACATGCTCCAGGTTATCTTTTTTTCCTTGCTATTTGGCGTGGCTATGGTGTTGCTTCCAAAAAGGCAAACCAAATCTTTAAAAAAATTCTTTAATAGCTTAAATTTCGTGGTGTTGAAGATGATTGACCTGATAATGTTGACAGCTCCTTACGGTGTGTTTGCATTGCTGGCCGGGCTGATTGTTGATATGGCAGGTGACAACCCTGCAGATTCAATTTCTCTTTTTGCCGCCCTGGGATTGTACAGTCTTACGGTTATTATCGGGCTTCTGATCATCATATTCGTTGTGTATCCAATTATTATCCGCTTTTTCTCACCACTTCGTTATGCAAAATTTATGCGCGCTATTGTACCTGTACAGCTACTGGCTTTTTCTACCAGTTCAAGTGCCGCTACCTTGCCTCTAACCATGGAAACAGCCGAGGAGAAACTGGGTATCTCCAACGAAACAGCCAGTTTTGTATTGCCTCTGGGTGCCACAATCAACATGGATGGGACGAGTTTGTACCAGGCCGTAGCGGCCATGTTTTTAGCTCAGGTTTACGGGATGGAATTGGGGTTGTCAGCCCAACTTACCATCGTTCTAACCGCCACGCTGGCCAGTATTGGATCAGCAGCCGTGCCGGGCGCTGGGATGGTCATGCTGGTGATTGTGCTTTCATCCGTGGGTATTCCAACAGAGGGAATTGCCCTGATATTTGCTGTTGACCGACCACTCGATATGCTGCGTACTGTCGTTAACGTGACTGGTGACCTGACCATCACTACGTTGGTAGCCTCAGGTGAAAACCAGTTGGATTTTTCTGTAGCCAATCGAAATTGATTTTTAAACAGCAGACAACTTTTTAATGGCACCGCTGTCTATTATAAAAACACCTGGTTATAAACTTTTTACAACACCAATGAAAAAGCACCTACTCACCTTAATCGCTATCCTGTCAGCAGCCATCGTTTTTGGGCAATACCAAAACATTATCATCAGCAATCAATATAGTCCCAACGAGCCATCCATCTCGATGGACATTAAAAATACCGACTTATTGGTGGCGGGTGCCAACCTGAACAGTTATTATTATTCCAAGGATGGAGGTCATAACTGGACACGCGAGACGCTTACTTCTGCCGAAAACGGTGTTTCTGGCGATCCCTGTATTATTGTAGACACCGCCGGGGCTTTCTACTACCTTCATTTGGCCAATCCTACCGCTGGAAGCTGGATCGACCGGATTGTGTGTCAAAAATATGACATCGAAACCAATTTATGGAGTAACGACAACTACATGGGTTTAAACGGAACCAAGAAACAAGACAAAGAATGGGCAATAGTAGACCGTGCCAACAACACCATTTATGTCACCTGGACACAGTTTGACCAGTACGGGACTTCTAATCCTGAAAAGTACAGCAACATCATGTTCAGCAAATCAACTGATGGCGGGGCGAGTTGGGCATCTGCGCTGCAGATCAATGAAATTTCCGGCGATTGTGTCGACAGCGACAACACCACGGAAGGTGCCGTACCCGCGGTTGGCCCTGAAGGCCAGATTTATGTTGCATGGTCGGGTCCTGCAGGGCTTGTTTTTGATCGTTCGCCGGATGGCGGACAAACCTGGCTTGACGAGGACATATTCATCAGCGACCAACCCGGTGGCTGGGCCTACGATGTTTCGGGTATTTTCCGTTGCAACGGATTGCCCGTTACCTGTTGCGACGTCAGTACAAACTCACCTCATAAGGGAACTATTTATGTAAACTGGACAGATCAGCGCAATGGTGACAGCAACCCGGATGTGTGGATTGCCAAATCAATTGATGGTGGTGATACCTGGTCGGAGCCGATTTTGGTGAATGATGACAATACCGACCGTGCCCAGTTTTTTTCGTGGATGACCATCGATCAGGCCAATGGAGATGTGTATGTGGTGTTTTACGACAGACGCAACTATAACAATGCCAATACGGATGTGTATTTGGCCCGTTCTACGGATGGAGGCCAGACTTTTTCAAATTTCAAAATCAGTGAATCTCCGTTTTTACCCTATTCGAGCGTCTTTTTTGGGGATTACACCAATATCGTGGCACACAACGGACGTGTTCGTCCCATTTGGGGAAGGCTTGAAAATGGAGACATGTCCATCATGACTGCGATCATCGATGAATATGTTGATCAACCGGAAACAATTGAATTAAGCAAGGCTCCTATTCAACTGGATGTCAATTTTCCCAATCCGTTTAGGGCTTCTACCTTTATTTCTTATAAACTTCGTGAACCTGCTGTCATCAATTTAGCGGTGTATGACGTATTTGGCAGAAAAATTACGACTTTAATCAACAATCAACTGACCAATGCCGGGAAATATACCGATGTCTTTCATGCGGACGACTATCAGTTAAAACCGGGAGTTTATTATTTTACGCTTAGCACCAGCCAAACAGTTAAAAAGCAGAAAATGCTGTTGGTGGAGTGAGGTAAATTCAGTTATTGCGATCACAAAATGCCCACCTATTTAAGCATCGTTGTCAAATAAGGCAAGGACCTTAGTCCTTCTTTGGAATCACCACCTTCAACCTAAGCTCATCCAGTTGTTCATTGGCAATGATGCTCGGACTGTCGATCATCACATCACGTCCGGCATTGTTTTTCGGAAAGGCGATAAAATCGCGGATGGAATCCTGACCTCCAAACAAAGCAGCCAAGCGGTCGAAACCAAAGGCAATACCACCATGAGGCGGGGCGCCATACTCGAAGGCATTCATCAAAAAGCCAAACTGATCCTGGGCTTGTTCATCAGAAAATCCCAGATGTTTGAACATGAGTTTTTGCAAATCACGGTCGTGGATACGGATGGAACCTCCTCCAATTTCCACACCATTGATTACAAAATCATAGGCATTGGCGCGCACAGCACCCGGTTTCGTTTCCAATAATGAAATATCCTGTGGTTTGGGTGAGGTAAAAGGATGGTGCATAGCATGATAACGCTGGGTGTCCTCATCCCATTCGAGCAAGGGAAAATCAACCACCCAAAGCGGTTTATAGTTAAACGGATCTTTTAATCCAAGCAAATCGGCCATATGTAAACGCAACACGCTTAACTGTTTGCGCGATTTTTCGTCTTCTCCTGATAATATCAGCATCAAATCTCCGGGTTGGGCATTCATTTTATCGGCCCAGGTTTTTAGCTCCGTTTCGTTGTAGAATTTATCTACCGAAGATTTAAAAGTGCCGTCTGTATTGTATTTTAAATAAACCAGTCCCTTGGCTCCGACTTGTGGCTTTTTTACCAGTTCTGTTAAAGCATCCAGCTGCTTACGGGTATATTCGGCGCAACCCTTTGCATTGAACCCAACGATGAGATCAGCTTCATCGAAAATGGAAAAGCCCTTGTCTTTTACCAGCTCATTCAACTCAACAAACTGCATATCAAACCGCAAATCGGGCTTATCGGAACCATAGAGTTTCATGGCTTCATCGTAAGTCATTCGGGGCATTTTCTCAATGTCAACGTTTTTTACTTCATTAAAAAGGTGTTTGATCAAACCTTCGAAAGTGTTCAGGATATCTTCCTGTTCAACAAAAGCCATTTCGCAGTCGATTTGAGTAAACTCGGGTTGACGGTCGGCACGCAGGTCTTCATCGCGGAAGCATTTCACTAACTGGTAATACCTGTCGTAACCAGCCACCATCAGCAATTGTTTAAAGGTTTGAGGCGATTGGGGCAAGGCATAAAACTGGCCCTCGTTCATCCTGGAAGGTACCACAAAATCGCGGGCACCTTCGGGAGTAGATTTGATGAGATAAGGAGTTTCAATTTCGATGAACTGCTGACTATCGAGGTATTTTCGCGTTTCGAGCGACAACCGGTGGCGCAACATTAAACTATCTTTCAGCGGATTGCGGCGTAGATCGAGGTAACGGTATTTCATCCTTAATTCTTCGCCACCGTCGGTTTTATCTTCGATGGTAAAAGGCGGGGTTTTTGATTTGTTCAATATTTTGATGGAAGTAACATCAATTTCGATGTCACCGGTAGCCATTTTCGGGTTCTTCGAAACCCTTTCAATTACGATCCCTTTAACCGAAACCACATATTCGCGTCCCAGCGTGCGGGCCACCTCAATCACCTCTGCCGCAGAGCGTCCTTCTTCCATCACCAGTTGGGTGAGGCCATAGCGGTCGCGCAAGTCGATCCAGATCAAGCCTCCTTTGTCACGGGTTTTTTGCACCCATCCCGACAAGGTAACTTCTTTATTAACATCAGCAAGGGCAAGTGCTCCGCAGGTATGTGTTCGCAACATGATTTTTCTATTTATGATCCGTAATGATGACTGTCTTCCAGCCAATAATTCAGCCTGCGAAATTAACAAAAATGGCGGGATGGTGAAATGCAATTTAAGGAATTAACCGCAAGGTCGCGTTGTGCTTTTTCCTTTGCGTGACTCTGCACATGACATTGCACGACTTTGCTGTTTATACATTTCTACGGATAAAAAAACAAGCTACCTCCGTCGAACAAAGGTCCATCATACAACGCACATGTTTGATATCCAAGTTTTTCGAGAAGCAGGCTGATTTCTTCCCCTTGTTTGTGATAGGCTAAATCTCCGATAAAGTAAACAGTATCATCTATAATTCCGCAAGTACCGCCAAAAAAACCATGATCAAAACCAGGTAATTGAATACCGATTGGATCCACATATATAACCCTCAACCCCTGATCCATCAGTGTTTTTTCAGTACCCCGATCGGAAGTAACAAACCAGTTATCGCGCAAAGCGAGCAGGTTGCACCGCGTATATGCCTGGTTTACATGAATTTGCTTTTTATCCCGATGAATGCGGAGAAGCTCTGGATCAGTATGCTTCAGGTGATGGATGAAATATTTCTCCGTGACAACAGCATTGTACCTGGCACTCTGAGGATAGGTCATTCCCACGGGCAAGTTTCCATATTGTATCGGAATACAGCCATTCGCAAACATTTTTTTTGCCTTTTCAGGGAAATTCGATGCCACCAAAAACCCATCCTGAGCAGGACAGATAAACACATCAGGATGATTTGAAATGGCTGGATAGGTAATGTTTTCCGTGTGAAACAACACCACCTCAAATTGTGCTTTAAGCTGATTTAAAGCCTTCTGGAGGATGGAAGCAGAAACAATTACCTTCACAGTTTTTTTCGTAAAGGTAGATAATCCAAATTTTGCACACTTTTGCAAATGAAAATATATTACTCCTATGAAACAAAATCAATGGACTTTATCGGGGAAAACCGCCCTGATAACAGGAAGTACCAAAGGAATTGGACGCGCGATTGCACAGGAAATGGTTGGGCTTGGCGCTCATGTGCTCATAGTTTCACGACATCTTGAAGAAGTAAATCAGTTTGTAACTCATTTATTATCTGAAGGATATCACGCTTCCGGAGTGTCCACAGATGTGTCTGCCCCGGAAGGGAGAGAAAAACTAGTTGATTTTGTCCGATCCATTGGTAAACTGGACATCCTGGTGAACAACGTGGGCACCAACATCCGTAAAAAAATGGTTGATTATGAGGAAAGTGAATACAGCCACATCATGCAGACCAACCTGCACAGCAACTTCGGAGTGAGCACAGCCATGTATCCTTTTTTAAAACAATCAGGTCAGGGAGTGCTGGTGAACGTGCTTTCGGTGGCCGGATTTACCCACCTGCGCACCGGAGCGCCCTACGCCATGACCAAAGCCGCCCTCATGCAACTTACCCGAAACTTGGCCGTAGAGTGGGCTAAAGACCACATCCGGGTAAATGCAGTAGCTCCGTGGTATACATTGACTCCGTTGGTAGAAAAGCTTTTTGAAAACAAAGACTACCTGGATGAAGTGATACAAAAGACACCCATGGGTCGGATTGCCGAACCGTCCGAAATTGCCAATGTGGTTGCCTTCCTGAGTATGTCGGCTTCTTCGTATATCACCGGGCAGTGCATCACTGTGGATGGTGGGTTTACCATCAACAGCTTTTAATCATCTCAAATTACTTTATCAAATCAATTCAATTTTCATGAAAACCGTTGGATTTATTGTGGTTATCACCCTGATATTGGGGATTTATTCTCTGTTAAATTATTATATCATCCGAAACGGGCTACCTTTAACTGATAACCAACCTCCTGTATGGAGAAACCTGTTTATTTGGGGAGTTGTGTTTTTAGCCGCTTCCTTTCTAATTGGACGTTTCACTGAACGCGTTTCGGTAAATTTTGTGAGTACAGCCCTCATCTGGATAGGCTCATTCTGGCTGGCCATCATGATTTACCTGGTGCTGCAGTTGGCCATGATCGATCTGGCCAGAGGACTTGACAAGTTGTTTCACTTCTTCCCGGCTTTTCTCTCCGCCAATCCTGAAATGGTAAGAAAGGGTGTCTCGTTGGTCGTCGTCGGAGTTACCATTTTGGTTGTTTTGATAGGACACATCAACACGTGGTTTCCTGTCATTAATAAAATTCAAATCCCCATTGACAAGCAGGCAGGAAACTTGAAATCGTTACACATTGTTGCCTTTTCGGATGTGCATTTGGGAACGATCATCGAAAAACGGCATTTGAGAGGTATAGTAAATCAGGTGAATGCACTGAACCCTGATATTATTCTCATTCCCGGCGACATCATTGATGAAGATATTTCACCTGTAATCCACACCAATGTCGGGGAAGTCATGCTTCAGTTAAGGGCCAAATATGGTGTATATGCCGTTACCGGAAACCATGAATACATTGGTGGCGTGAATAAAGCAAAGGAATACCTGACCAACCACGGAATCAAACTGCTGAGTGATACCGCCGTACTGATTGACGACAGTTTTTATGTGGTGGGCAGGGAAGATCTGGCCATCGGTCAGTTTTCGGGTAAACGGAGAAAAGAACTTTCGGATATTGTTAACGATCTTAACACCAGCAAACCCATGATTTTGCTTGATCACCAGCCCATCGGATTGGCACAGGCAGAATCAACCGGAATTGATTTGCAACTTTCAGGACATACCCACCATGGGCAACTTTGGCCTTTTAACTATATTACAAACCGGATTTTTGAGGTAAGTCGCGGGTTGATAAAAAAAGGAAATACGCATATTCTGGTTTCGTCAGGGATTGGTGGCTGGGGGCCGCCGGTTCGTACCAACTCACGGCCAGAGATCCTGGATATTACGCTTACTTTCGGGAAGAATTAATGGAACACTGATGACGCTGGTTGAACGGATTAACACGGATTTTTCACAACAACCATTTCGAGGAAAACACAATGCAAAAACCCGTATATCAGGTATTTCTGTCATTCCGATTGAGCATACTGAGGCACGAAGGTTGCAATAAAGGAATCCCTACAAACGGGGCAGGCGCTGATTTTTATGCTGGTTATAACAATCAATTGCACCCATTACAAAGTCTCGATTGGTATCGGGATAGGCACGACCGATATTGTATGCCTGGATTTTAATCCAGGTGATGGAAGGTATGCTGGTGATGATTTGTAAATTATGAGTCCGGTCTAAAAAGATGAATCCTGAACATAATTGAAAATCAGTTTTCACCCCTCCCGATATTGACATCGGGACTAAAGGGAGAACTGATTTTCAGCCACTTCCCCTTTAGGGGATTCCGGCCTACCGGCAGGCAGGGAGGGGTAAAAGTGGCTGAAATCGTTTTACTACCTTTTTAGACCGGACTCAATTATATAATATTTAATTTGAAGACTAAGCCCCAATAAAAAAGCCACCCAAAGGTGGCTTCATAAATCCGTGATTATCCGTATAATCCCTGCCTGCCGATCAGGCCAGGAGGGTTACCCCCGCCTGCGGCCGGCAGGTGTGTTCCAAAACAACCTACCTATTTCGCCGTTTCTTTTACACGAATATCTCCCAGCAACACATCCCAAAATCCAATTAACCGGCCCCCGATTTGTGTTTCTTTGCGTTTAACATATACCGTGATGTCCTTTTTGGTGGTATCCTGGTACACCAGCTGACCTTCTGCATCGTAGCCTGAGAATTTTTGAAAGATGGTGATAACCCCTACATAGGTTCCGTCAGGTTGGCGCTGCAAGTCGCTTACATACTCAATGTTATACCATTCAATGTCCACTTTGTTGTAATTCAAACGCATCAAACGCTCGAAATACTTGCGAACGGTATAATAGTTTATTTCAGACTTCGTGAGCGATGACACACCCATTTCACTGCCTTGCATAAAAAGTTCCTCCGCCCGGTCGATTACGCGGTTGGCTTCGCTCCATGGAGTTTCCTTGTTACCAATAATGCTGATGTATTTACTCAGGTCGCGAACTTTTTCAAGAGCAAGGCTATCGATGGCCATTTTACGTTCAGGGCTCAGGTCCTGAGCAAAGGCAGATACAGATCCCAATCCAAGGATAAAGAATAATAATATGGTGACTTTCTTCATGACTGTTTATTTTTTAATAAGTTCGAGTTCCGTGATTTTTCCCTGGCTGTCATTTTTTACTGTCTCCACCTTATAGATATTACGTTTTTTATCCTTCAGGTAGTTTAAAAACATGGAGATGGTCGTGGGGCGGTCGTAATCGTTAATCCCGGCTTCCCGACTAATAATAATCAACACGGGTACATCGGGAGTGGCATACATCGGTAAGGTCATTTCAATTTGGCGGTTGGCCTCTTCAACGCTTTTGGCATACGCGACGGCATCAAATTGACTCTCTATGGGAGCGTACCTGGTTTGCGCCGCCAGTTTTCGCGCTTCTTCAGCTTTTCGCAGATTTTCCTCTTCGGCTTTCCTTTCCATCTCGGCCCGTTTCATCGAAATGGTAGATTCTGCTTTTACAATCAGGTCTTTAACTTCCTGATCGTCGAGGTTGTACGATTTAATTACTTCCAGACGTTTATCCTGCTCGTCGAGGGTCCAATGCGTGGTACCATCAACAATCGCGTTCAGGTCCGTTTTAGATTGTTCAACTTTGGCTGCATACTCGGCTGCAGCCTGTTCACGTGCCAGTTTTTTCTTGCTTTTGCAAGAAGTTGAACCTCCGGCTATCAGCAATGCCATCAGTGTTACAAGAAGTAGACCTGATGATTTTTTAATGATTTGGTTCATTTGATCAAGATGGTTTTAGTTAATACTGAAATAATTAAAACATTTTGCAAAAATATTCAAAAAAATGCGTGAATTTTGTATTCAACTTTATTATGCTAAAACATTATACCATTCCGGTCTTTATTCCCGAGCTGGCTTGCCCCTTTCAATGTGTATTTTGTAATCAACGTAAAATAAGCGGGCATATTTCAATACCTGATCACAGCGAGGTCATAAAAATTGTTAATGCCCACCTGGCTTCATTTAAACAGTTAAATCGCAGCGTGGATGTGGCTTTTTTTGGAGGAAATTTCACGGGATTACCTCTGCATGAGCAGGAAGCCTACCTGAAACTCGTTCAACCATTTTTATCCTCCGGAGAAATTCAGGGGATTCGGCTCAGCACCAGACCAGATTATATCAACCCGGAAGTACTGGATGTACTTTCAACCTATCAGGTTACGACCATCGAAATCGGGGCACAATCATTTGACGACAAAGTACTTAAAAAATCGCATCGCGGCCATACTGCCAGTCAAACAGAACAAGCGGCCAAAGCCATCCTCGAAAAGGGATTTCAGTTGGGATTACAAATGATGATTGGGTTACCCGGCGATTCGTTGCAGAGTTCGCTCTATACAGCTTCCCGCATTGTTGAGTTGGGCGCTACTTCCACACGAATTTACCCCACATTGGTAATTAAAGATACCGCCTTGCACGATTGGTATAAAAAGGGCCGATATACACCACTTTCGCTCGAAGAGGCTGTTCATTGGACCACTCAATTGCTGCCTATTTTTGAAAAAGGAAATGTAAAGGTGATCAGAACCGGGCTTCACCCCTCTGAAGGGTTGGTTTTTGGTAAAGATTTGGTTGCAGGTCCCTATCATCCCCAGTTCAGGGAATTGGTCTTATCAGAAATCTGGTTAAACAAATTAGGACCGGCCATTTCGGATGTGAAACACACCAGGGTTGAATTTATCATCCCGAAAGGGCAGCTAAACTATGCCATAGGACATAAGGGGCTCAATCGTTTACAATTGATGAATGATCTACAATCCGTAAAGTTCACGGAGAGCATCGAAGTAAAAGGAAGGGACTTTAAGATGAGGAGGATATAACTACCGGCCCAGTTTTTTCCGCTCAAAGAGCAATAGCCAGAAAACGCCTATGGTGATTGAGGAATCGGCCAGATTAAATATGGGTCTGAAAAAAATAAAATGACCATCTCCACCAAAAACAAAGGAGGGTACCCATGAAGGTACATCGGCCTGAACCAGATCTATCAATGGAAAATACAACATATCTACCACACGTCCGTGTAAAAATGTGGCATATCCTTGTCCTTCAGTGGCAAAAGTAGCTAAGGTATGATAGGAACTCTGGGTAAACAGCAATCCGTAAAAGGCGCTATCGATAATATTGCCCATGGCCCCGGCAAATATCATCGAAAGGCTGAATATTAAACCGTTGTGCTTTTTTTTCCTTGAAATAATGATGAGGTAAATACCGATGGCAATAACAGCCAGTATACGGAAAATGCTGAGTGCCAATTTTCCCCATTCACCACCAAACTGCATGCCGAATGCCATCCCGTTGTTTTCGGTAAAATAAAGGTTAAACCAAGAACCTATTATGGGAATTTCCTCTCCCAGGGTCATGTTTAATTTTACCCACAACTTTAACGACTGATCCAGGATGAGAACCAGAAAAATGATGAATGCTGCCTTTTTCAAATCGAAATGGTTTTACAGTACAAAACTAAAAACTGGTGTCGTTTTGAACCTGCTTATTCTTTGCATCAATACTTAGGGTGGCATGAGGAACAGCGCGCAACCTTTCTTTGCTTATCAGCTTACCTGTTTCACGGCAAATACCATAGCTTTTGTTTTCGATTCGAATCAACGCGTTTTCCAGGTTTGAAATAAAACGCTGCTGGCGGGCTGCCATCCGGCTGTTTTCCTCTTTCGATAAAACCTGCTGTCCTTCTTCAAGCACCTTAAAAGTTGGCGAAGTATCGTTGGTATCGTGATCACTTTGATTGCTATAGGCTTCAACTAACATCGCCATATCTTCACGGGCAATGGCCAATTTTTTCAGAATAATCTCCCTGAATTCTTCCAATTCGGCATCTGAATATCTGTTCTTTTTCTTTTCCTCAATAATCTTGTCATCCATATCCTTCAGTATTTATACTTTTCTTTTGAAAAAGCTCATAAATGTAAACATTTTTTCAAAAGGAAAAGTGTTTTTCTTATTATTTATGTTATTCTTTATCTACATTAAACGTTACTAATATTCCGTCAAGAAGTTCATCCGTTGTAAACTCTTTGTTTACAGATGTTTCATCCAATCTGAAATCAGATAATGTTTCCGCGCAAATGTAATCTTTAAACGATTGAAATGCCTCATCCGTCTGTGGATTTTTAACTACTGTTAACAAAACCCGGTCCGTCACCTCAAACCCTTTGTCTTTTCTTAAATTCTGAACCCTGTTGACCAACTCACGTGCTAAGCCTTCATTTTGCAAGGCTTCATTTAAGGTAAGGTCAAGAGCTACGGTAATGAGTCCTTCGCTGGTTACACTCCAACCAGGAATATCTTCGGTGAGGATTTCGACATCATCGATGGTAATGGTATGTGAGTTATTGTCGAGGTACAACTCCAGTGTTTCCTCTTTTTCCAGTTGTTTAATTTCTCCGGGGGATAATTCCTGAATTAAAACAGCCAACGATTTCATGTGCTTTCCAAACTTCGGGCCAAGGGTTTTAAAATTCGGTTTTACTTTTTTCACCAGCACGTCTGAATCTTCAGAAAGATATTCGATGCTCTTCACATTAACCTCTGAAAGTATCAACTCTTCTACTGCCTGAACCTGTTTTTTAAACTTTGGATTTAGCACCGGCAGCATGATTTTGGATAGTGGCTGGCGTACCCTGAGGTTATTTTTTTTCCTTAACGAAAGTACCATGCTCGATATCAGCTGGGCAAGCTCCATCCGTTCTTCCAAATCCTTGTCGATGAGTTCCTCATTTACAAGGGGGAAGTCAGTCAGGTGAACAGATTCAGCATCAAACCGGCCCGAAACAGTATTTAAATCGATAAACAGCCGGTCGGCAAAAAAAGGTGCGATGGGAGCACTGAGCTGGGCTACCACTTCCAAAACCCGGTAAAGGGTTTGATAGGCTTCAATCTTGTCTGTGGTATAATTGCCTTTCCAGAACCGACGGCGCGAAAGGCGAACGTACCAATTGCTCAGGTGTTCTGTAACAAAATCCTGAATGGCACGTCCCGCTTTGGTGGGTTCATAAGCCGTAAGTGATTCATCCACAATCTTTATCAGTGAATTAAGCTCAGATAAAATCCAGCGGTCGATTTCACTGCGTTCTGAAATGGGGAGTTCCTGCTCGCTGTATTTGAAACCATCGATGTTGGCATACAGCGCGAAAAAGCTGTAGGTATTATATAAAGTGCCAAAAAACTTGCGGCGAACTTCATCAATTCCGGCCAAATCGAATCGCAGGTTATCCCAGGGTTGCGAGTTGGTAATCATGTACCAACGCGTTGCATCGGGACCATATTGGTCAATGGTCAGAAACGGATCGACTGCATTTCCCAACCGCTTCGACATTTTATTGCCGTTTTTGTCTAATACCAAACCATTAGAAACCACGTTTTTATAAGCCACCGAATCGAACAGCATGGTAGAAATGGCATGCAGGGTAAAGAACCAACCACGGGTTTGATCTACCCCTTCGGCTATGAAGTCAGCGGGAAAATTCTTTTCAAAAAACTCTTTATTTTCAAAAGGATAGTGGTATTGTGCATAGGGCATGGCACCAGAGTCAAACCAAACATCTATCAAACCGCTTTCACGGAACATCTTTTGCCCGGTTTCAGATACCAGAATAATGTTATCGACATAGGGACGATGAAAATCAAAGGTTTCATAATTCTCCTTCGCCATGTTCCCCGGTTCAAAATCTGCCATCGGGTTTTGATCCATAAAGCCCGCCTCCACAGCCTTTTCAATTTCAGCCTTTAGTTCAGTGGCCGAACCCAGGGCAATCTTTTCTGTTCTGTCTTCAGTTACCCAAATTGGCAGCGGTACTCCCCAGAATCGCGAACGGCTCAGGTTCCAATCCTGTAGATTTTCGAGCCAGTTGCCAAAACGGCCTTCGCCGGTGGCCTTTGGTTTCCACTGAATGGTTTTATTTAACTGAATCATTCGGTCTTTTAAGCTGGTGGTCTTTATAAACCAGCTATCAAGAGGATAATATAAGATTGGTTTATCGGTTCTCCAGCAATGCGGATAACTGTGGACATGCTTCTCGATACGAAAAGCCAAATTTTCTTTTTTCAGTTTAACGGCCAGATCCACATCCAATGACGAATCCTCTTTTCCCAGATTTTCGTCATAGTCGTTCTTTACAAAGCGACCGGCAAATTCACTGTAGGCCTCAACATCAATAAATTGTTTTACAAAATCCTGGTCCAACACATCGAGTTGAAAAAACCTTCCGGTTAAGTCCACCATCGGGCGGCGTTCGCCGATGGCATCCATCAGGATGAGTGGTTCAATTCCCATTGCTTTGGCAACGCGGTCGTCGTCAGCGCCAAAAGTAGGTGCAATGTGTACGACACCTGTTCCATCCTCAGTAGTAACAAAGTCTCCCGGTATGACCTCGAAAGCTTTACCATTGGGTTTAACCCATGGGAAAAGTTGTTCATAGCATATTCCGGTTAGCTCAAATCCCTTGTATTCACCCACTATCCTGAACGGGATCTTTTTATCTCCGGTTTTGTAATCTTCAAAAGCAAGCCCGGCATTATTTTCATTAAAAAAAGCTGACATGCGGTTTTTCGCCAGGATCACTGTGATGGGGATACCTGTGTAAGGATTAAAAGTAACCACTTGAACATAATCGATGTTATCACCAACGGCCAGCGCAGTATTCGATGGCAGGGTCCATGGTGTGGTGGTCCAGGCCAGGAAATACAAATCACCAATAACAGGTTGATACAGTTTCTCCGACACGCTTTCTCTAACCACCTTAAATTGAGCTACAATGGTGGTGTCGGTCACATCTTTGTAACATCCGGGCTGGTTGAGTTCGTGGGTACTTAACCCTGTGCCGGCAGCCGGAGAATAAGGCTGAATGGTATAGCCTTTGTACATGAGGTCTTTTTCATAAAGCATCTTGAGTAAATACCAAACCGACTCGATGTACTTGTTGTCGAAGGTTATATAGGGATTCTCCAGATCGACCCAATAACCGATTCTTTTGGTCAGATCATCCCATAGGTCTTTGTATTTCAACACTTCTACGCGACATGCCTTGTTGTATTCTTCTATACTGATCTTCTTGCCAATGTCTTCTTTTGTGATTCCGAGTGTTTTTTCCACACTGATCTCTACCGGAAGTCCATGTGTATCCCAACCGGCTTTACGCTGAACAAATTTACCTTTGAGTGTTTGATAGCGGCAAAACAAATCCTTGATGGTGCGCGCCATGACATGGTGAATTCCAGGCACGCCGTTGGCTGAAGGCGGGCCTTCGTAAAAAACAAAGTGATCGTTGTTTTCTCTATTTGCCAGGCTTTTTTCAAAGATTTCATTTTCGTCCCAAAATTTCCTTACCTCCTCAGCAAGAAGAGGCAGGTTCAATTGGTTATATTCGTTGTATTTTTTAGACATTTACACGATGGATTAACGACCTTTTTTAAATAAGTCGGCAAAATTAAGAAAAATTCCCATTTCCATGATCGCGATGACGGATTCAATCTCTGGGAATAAGGAGGTTGGAATTAAAGAGCTCATGGTCCCGGAAACCGATCCTTTATCTGGTAGTACAATAATAGGTATGAAAAAGTAATTCTCCCTGCTTTGTATTATGACACCGTGGAAATCAAGGGTCATAAGAAATTGGTTTTACTATCTTTGCAGCTGGAATCATACCATTTCATTACCATCTAGCATGTTACAGAATTATTTCCAATATCCTCTTACAGTAAGTACAATCAATAATAATATTGTTATTTCACTGATGGCCTGTTTATTGCTTTTTAGCGGGAAAGAATTGTCAAGCCAATCGCAATCAAGCAACCCCTTTGTGTATCTTTCGCCTTTGCCTGAAGCCCGGATGGTAAATCCGGAAAGTAGTATCGCCTTTCGGTTAAAAAACAAAAATCAAATCACAGATGTGAGCGATTTTAATGTGGCCGTGGTAGGCTCGGTGAGTCTTGAAATCCCCGGAAACGCTTACATTGCTTCTGACGGTATCACCTATATTTTTAAACCCATTCGCCCCTTCCAACCAGGCGAAATGGTAGAGGTTGGCATTCAAAACGATGAAACAAACACCTTTTTCTCGTATCGATTTTATATAAGCAACACCCCATTATCATTTCAAAAAGAAGTACTTACAGAGATAATATACAGTAGTATTGACTCTGTAACCGATCAGCTTCAACCGGATAAAACTGCTCCAAAAGATCTGCCCCATGGTTTGCCTGACATCACCATCACACATTTCGATGATCCTTCGCCGGGTTATTTATTTTTGGCTACCATGGACAACAAGGCACGGTCGGATGGGTATTTGGCTATGTACGACAACCTGGCCAATCCGGTATTTTATCGCATCCTCCCGGGGAATACAGGATCCGATTTTAAGATACAGCCCAATGGAAACCTGAGCTATCATGGCCGTACAAATTGGGAGTTTTACGAAATGAACCCGTTTTTTGAAGTGATTGACACCATTAGGGCTAAAAATGGACTTTTGGCCGACAACCATGAGTTGTTACTTTTTGGGAATGGACACAAATTTTTACTGGCATACGATCCACAATTGGTGGATATGAGTCTCATTGTGCCGGGAGGGAATCCTCAGGCTACTGTTATTGGGCTTGTTATTCAGGAACTTGACGAAAATCACGAGGTAGTTTTCCAATGGCGCAGCTGGGATCACTTTCAAATTACCGATGCTGACGATGAAATTAATCTGTCAGGCAGTATCATCGACTATGTTCACGGCAATTCCATAGAAATAGATACTGATTCGTCTATGATGATCTCTTCAAGAAACATGAGTGAAGTAACCCGCATTAACCGCAATAACGGTGAAATTATCTGGCGTTTTGGAGGTAAACAAAATCAATTTCAAATAGAGAATGAAACACAGCTTTTTTGCCAGCAACACGATGCCAGAATCATGTCCGGATTAAATCACATCAGCGTGTTTGATAATGGAAATTGCCACCTCCCT
Source organism: Bacteroidetes bacterium HGW-Bacteroidetes-16 (assembly GCA_002840975.1). Lineage (GTDB taxonomy): Bacteria > Bacteroidota > Bacteroidia > Bacteroidales > F082 > UBA6244. The sequence goes on along the minus strand of PHDN01000010.1, from coordinate 38,329 downwards.
CATTTCTCGTGTGCTGCCGAATACTTGCTTGACGACCAGCTGATGACCGCAACTCTTGTGAATCGGTTCAGGGGCAACCCTGACATTTTTGGCAGCTTCATGGGCAACGCTCAACGACTGGATAACGGGCGAACCGTTGTTGGTTGGGGAAGTGGAATCCCCAGCATCACTGAATTTGATTCAACGGGGAACATTCATTTGCAGTTTTCGTTTAACTATATAAATTACAGGGCTTTTCGGTTCAACTGGCAATCGCCTTGTTTGCTGTCGAATAGCGATTCAATGGATTTTGACACCATTCATCCGGGTGATTCAACTTCATCGCAGGTGGAAATCACAAACAACTTTCACGAGCAGATGGAGATCAACAAGGTCTTTTTCCATGGCCACGCTTTTAAGCTAACTGATGAGTTACCCGTCACTCTTTCCCCAAACGAAACCAAATCGTTCACCATTCGGTTTGTTCCCGATTCATTGGGTATTTTTAATGATGTAGTCACTTTTTGCCATGACATTGACACCGAAGTTTTGAAACAACGCATCTCACGACAGGTATTTTTATCTGGAAAAACCATTTCAAATAATGGAATTGATGATCCTCTATTTTCGGCACATTTCAAGGTTTATCCCAATCCTTTTATAAACCAATTGTATATTGAGAGCACCACATCGGAGATTACGGAGGTCTTCTTAATAAATTATTTGGGGAAAATAATACTGATTCAAAGTTTCGAAGGGAAGAAGACGGTTGCCCTAAATTTGGATATCGCGCCGGGGATTTATTTTATAAAACTAGGGACCAAAGATCATCAAAAATGGATCACCCGAATAATAAAGACCAATAACTCTTTTTAACATTTCTGCTGTTGATGATTCACTATTTTTGCAAAAATATTTTCAATGTCAATGAACAAATTCTATAAATACCTGCCCCTGGTTTTTGCCGCCATACTTATTGTTGGCATCTGGGCCGGAACCATGCTTCCACAAAACAACAATCCAAACAATCCGCTTTTCCCGGCAGCCTCTCCCGGCTACAATAAAGTAAGCGATATTCTGGATTATATCGTACACGATTATGTAGATTCAGTTGAACTTGAAACCATACAAACTGATGCCATCAAAGGAATGCTTGAGGATCTGGATCCACATTCGGCCTATATAACAGCCGAAGAATTTCATCAGGTTAACGATCCTTTGTTGGGAAGTTTTGAGGGGATTGGAATTTCATTCCGTATTGAAAAAGACACCATTACCGTAATTAATCCTATCCCCGGTGGTCCTTCTGAAAAAGTAGGATTGATGGCCGGCGATCGCATAATAAATGTTAATGACTCACTGGTGGCAGGCATTGGGGTTACCAACAACGACGCGATGCGACAGCTGAAAGGCAAAAAAGGTACCCTGGTTAACCTCACCATTTTCAGGCGGGGAATTCCTAAACTACTTCATTTCGCTATAACGCGTGATGTCATTCCAACCTATAGCCTGGATGTGGCTTACATGGTAAATGCCACAACTGGTTATGTCAAACTAAATACTTTCTCGGCCACCACCTTTGAAGAGTTTAACCTGGCCGTTGACCGACTTCGCAACGATGGCATGACAAAGCTCATCCTTGACTTGCGTGGAAATCCAGGAGGATATTTGCAGGCAGCCATCGATATTGCTGATGAATTTTTAAGCGACGGACAGCTAATTGTTTATACCGAAGGAAAAAACCGCAACAGGCGTTATGCCTATGCCACCAAGTCAGGTAGCCTGGAAAACAGCCGGGTAGCCATTTTGATTGATGAAGGATCGGCTTCGGCTAGCGAGATTGTGACCGGCGCATTGCAAGACAACGACAAAGGCCTTATTATTGGAAGAAGGTCGTTTGGAAAAGGATTGGTTCAGGAACAGATGAGCCTCCCGGATGGTTCGGCACTGCGTCTTACAGTAGCCAGATATTATACACCCACCGGCAGATGCATTCAAAAACCCTATGCTAAAGACGAAGATTTTAACGATTATTACTCTGAAGCATTTCACAGGTATACCACAGGTGAAATGCTGAATGCCGATAGTGTACAACTTAACGACAGCCTGCGGTATGTTACGCCGGGAGGTAAAGTGGTATACGGAGGCGGAGGGATTATGCCTGATATTTATGTGCCATTAATAACCGACACACTGCAAACTTACTATAACTTGTTGGCCAATAAAGGGTTAATATTTACTTTTGCCTTTGATTATACCGATAAACACCGCCCTGAGTTAAACCAATTTACCGATTTTGAAAGCTTCAATCATGGATTTAACATGGATGATAAAACCTATCGGGAGTTGGTTCTTTATGCCGAAGAAAAAGGGATCATGGAAAAATCCGGGCAGGTTGCCCTCTCGAAAAATAAAATCAAAACACTTTTTAAGGCCTATATTGGCAGGAATGTGTTGGACGAAAAAGGGTTTTATCCCATTTTCCACCAGATTGACACTACTTTTAATCGGGCTGTTTATGAACTTAACAAAGTGAATTAACAGTGAGTTAAATCAGTTCCCGCTTGTGCAGGGCATCCAAAATAATTTCCGCAACTTGTTTTTCACTAAAGGAAGTCGAGTTAATAACGATGTCGTAACAAAATTCACCCGGCTTTTTTTTTAAAAAATCCTGCAACAGCTTTTCACGTTTCAGATCGTTTTCCTTTATAAAAGCTGCCATTTCCTCCATTGGCTTTTGCTTTCTGTCCATTAATGAATGAACACGCCAACTTTCGGGTGCTACCAATTTAATATGCAACCCTTTTTCCATTCCGGCAGTGATAGCCACGCCACCTCTTCCAACAATTATCACTTGTCCTTCTTCGGCATAATGTTTCACCACTTCTGAAATTGTTTTACGAACCGCTTTATCGCTCTTGTAATATCGGTTTGAAAGTGCTGACAAGATATCATCAACATGTGTTTTCCTCTCTGCTTCAAACACATAGTTAATTTTTTCCTGCCCGATTTTGAGTTTTTTGGAAGCCTCATGAAGAACCTCTTTATCAATATATTTCCAGGTCTGGCCCCTTTTTTTCATTTCCGTGATAAGGAGTTTGGCAATACTGATTGCCCCACACCCTGTTTCGCGCGAAATAGTTATAAAGGGCAATTGGCCGGGTTTTCTGCTTTCTGAAAGAGCAAGCCTGCTATTGAGATATCCTAGCAAATCCATCGGAATAAAGTTTAAATGTGTAATAACACCCTAAAATTAAATCAATTGCCACAAAAAAGCAAGACTCATTAAAAATATTTGGTTAAGGGAGTGGACTAAATTATTCATTCTTCGATACCTCGGGCCCTTGTGGTATTTATTTCCCTTGCTCCGGATCCCCTACCCGGAATTACCCACTCCGGAGTCCAATCACCATCACATTTGAGAAATTCACAAAGGTTCCGTTTTCCAAACTTTTTATTACTTTAGCCTCCAACCATAACACACCTTTCGGATGAAGAGAATTTTGCATTTATTGTATGCTGTACTATCAGGCATACTGCTGTCGTTAGCCTGGCCCGAGAATGGGTTTACCCCTTTATTATTTGTAGCTTTAGTGCCCCTGTTTTTTGTTCAACAACAATTGGGAGATACCGGAAAAAAAGGAATGTTCTGGTATGCATGGCTGGCTTTTCTTATTTGGAATGTGCTTTCTACCTGGTGGATTTGGAACAGCACCGAATGGGGTTCCGTAGCCGCATTTTTGCTGAATTCGTTGTTTATGGCCACTGTCTTTTTCTTATTTCATTTATCAAAGAAGAAATTGTTCAACAACAAGAAAGGTTACTTTATTCTTTTGTTTTATTGGATTACCTGGGAATTTTTCCACATGAACTGGGATTTAACCTGGTCGTGGCTTAATCTGGGAAATGCCCTGGCAACCCATCCATCCTGGATTCAGTGGTACGATGTTACGGGTGCTCTGGGAGGATCGTTCTGGATTTTGGCCGTTAACATCCTCATTTTTCAACTAATCAATGGCTTTATCGCCATGAGACCTAAATTTTATGCCTTCATGACGGGTAGTATGTTGGTGATCGTTATCATAGCCCCCCTTGTTTGGTCAGGCATCACCTATAAGTATTACGTTGAAAAGGGGGATCCGGTCAATGTTGTCGTGGTACAACCCAACACCGATCCCTATAACGAACAATACACCCTCTCACCTGATAGCCTGGTTTCAAGGTATTTGTACCTGGCCAAAGAAAAAATCACACAACAAACCGATTATCTCATTTTGCCTGAATCGGCCTTGCAAGAAGACATCTGGGAAGAAGCTTTGCCCCGTTCACAAAACCTGAACCGGTTGAAGGACTTTATGGCAAACTATCCCAACCTGGCCATGATTGCCGGTGCTACCACCTATTACAACATATTGCCCGGTGAACCGATGACCAATGCCGCCCGAAAATATCACCAACAAGATGGATACTATTATGCCTTCAACACCGCTTTTCTTATTGAAAATAATAAAGCATTTCAATTGCACCATAAATCAAAATTGACTCCCGGAGTTGAAATCATGCCTTCCTGGTGGATTCTCCAACCACTGGAAAGTATGGCCATCGATTTGGGTGGAACGGTAGGTACGCTGGGAAGAGAAGATCACCCCATGATGTTTACCCGTGACAACCCGGGTTTCAATGTCAGTCCGGTGATCTGCTACGAATCGGTTTATGGCGAATTTGTTGCTCGCTCCATTCGCCTTGGGGCAGGGATCATTGTGGTGATTACAAACGATGGATGGTGGGGAAATTCTCCCGGGTATCGCCAGCATTTACTGTTTTCGGTATTGCGATCCATCGAAACCCGCCGTGATTTGGCACGATCTGCCAACACAGGTATCTCGGCATTTATTAACCAACGGGGAGATATCCTGCAAAAAACATCCTATTGGGAACCGGCAGTCATTTCTCAAACCATGCGAGCCAACAATGAAATGACTTACTATGTAAAAAACGGGGACTATTTAGGACGTGTTTCTGCGTTTATCAGCGGATTGCTGTTACTGGTTTCTTTCACCCAGGGATTTCTTCGCAAGCGCAAAAGCTTTCGGTAACAGGCTGCTCTGTTACTCCTTTTCGTAATAAATGGTTATTTTACCCATGGGCGTTTTTGATTCTGAAACAATTTTACCCTCCGTAAATTTACCCAAAATACTCGGTATGTTTCCCATCCCATTAAAATAATAGGATACGGTTTGTGTCTCTTTATCGAAGCTCCATTTTGCTTCATGGGTATTGTTTTTGGAAATGATGGTCATGACGCTGTCGTTAACCATCCGAAAATAAGTCTGCTTCTGCATTTCAACTACCTGACTGATCATATCAGGAGTTAACTTGTTTTCATTAAAATCAGTTTCAACTTTCTGGGCCTTCCAGGTACCTATCAGTTTGCTTTCAGCGCTGGAAATGCACGAAACCATGATCCATGAAGCCGTAAAAATAAATAAAGAAATGTTGAAAAAACGTCGCATATTTTCAAAAATTTAAGCATGCAAATGTATAAACTTATCGCTATTGTGGTAAAAATCTTAAAGTTGTTTAACAAAATAAACGAGAGACACCCAAAGTAATCACTCCTGTGCAGATCATAACCGGTGGTTCGGGTTTCTTGATGCACCATTTATTGAAAATAACCCTTGATTATTTGAAAACCAAATGCAAATTCTCAAACAAACTGATTAGCTACCATGGATTTTTATCCTCTTCTCCTTCCTTAAAAACCATGCTTTCCTTAACAAAACGAAGCTCCCAATAGGCAAATGTTTCGCCAAGGATATCTCTGGCTTCACTCAGGTTGATGGGTCCGCATACCTGAAACATTTCTTGCATGGTCGCGATTTTTTCCGGGGCAATTAATATATTCAAGTCAATGTCGCCGCTTGCCACATATTTTAGGAGGTGCCCCTGAATAGTGGATACCGCGAAGCCCCTTTCAACTGCAATTTCGTCGATGGTTAACCCTGATTTCCATAAGTCGAAACTGATTTCGTGGGTGGGGTTTTTCACAACAACCACTTCTTCCTCTTCTTCGCGAATCAACCCACGTTGGTCCTCGGGTATCTCTTCGAGCAACAGGTTCAATATTTCTTCTCCAAACTGTTGTATTTTTTTCTTGCCAAAGCCATTCACATTTTTCAGTTGCGAAAGTGTAACTGGCACTGTGTTGGACAATTCGACCATGGTTTTAGCAGGAAGTATCAGGTACACGGGAACATTTTTTTCTTCTGCCAGCTGGTCGCGCCAAAGTTTGAGTTTCTGATAAAGTTGCGGGCGTTGAGTTTTTGTCGAAACTAAAGCACCGGTTTCATACTTGGGTTTTTTCTTTTCCGGAACCACTACGGATGCCTTGGCACGGCTCACCAGATAATCTTTCATCACAAATCCGGGCAGACATGAATCAAGGCACCCCTTTTTAAAGTGTGCTTCTTCGAGAACTCGATTGACCTGATCCACAATGCTCTTTTTTACCTGGCGGTTATCAATATCTACATCGAGATTATCCAGTACTTTGATGACAAGGCGATCTAACTTTTCTGAGAAATAAGATGCTCCTTTTTTAACCCGCTCCTGAAGAGGAGCGTTTCCCTCAACGTCACCGGCATGAAGACGCTTAATTTGTTGCTGAAAAGTGACCGAGACATCGGAGATGGTTTTCTTCACTTCATCGTTTATCACCGAAAGTACCGCCATAAAACCTGATGGCAATGAAACCTGATGCTCGCGCAGGATTTTTAACAAAGCCCAAATACCGATCTGCATGGCTTCAAATTGAAACAGATCGATCAGCAATTGTTCCTGAAAAATCCATTTCTGTTCTTCCAGCTGCCTGCCGTCAGGCTGATTGCTTTCAATTTCCAGGGTGAAACTATCCACCAATTTATCGTGTTTTACACTGTCGGATCTGATTGGAGAACTCAGCACCATTCCTTCCAAAGTTTTACACCTGCTCAATGCCACATACACCTGTCCGTGTGCAAAGGCGGCTTCGGCATCAATAATGGCTTTTTCAAAAGTGAGCCCCTGGCTTTTATGAATGGTGATGGCCCAGGCCAGTTTAAGCGGGATCTGTGTGAACACCCCTTCAACGGTTTCGTTTATTTCTTTGGTTTCATCGTTCAAGGTGTATTTGATGTTTTTCCACTCGAGTGAAGTCACCGTTATCACCTGTTCATCTCCTTCACACTTCACACTCAGGGTCTCTCCCTTTACTTCGACCACCTTGCCTATTTTACCATTATAAAAACTCTTTCCGGGAGAAGGATCGTTTTTAACAAACATAACCTGAGCCCCGACCTTTACAACAAACTCATAATCGGTAGGATAGATGTATTCAGGGAAATTGCCCGACACGGTGGCTTTAAATTTGAACTGTTTGCCCTTGAGGTCATTCAATTTCGCATCATTAATGTCTCTGGCCTTGTTGTTGTGCGTAGTCAGGGTAATGTACCCTTCTTTAACATCAAAACCTGGAATATACCGCTTATTGAGTTCATCAATGGTTTTTTGGTTGATTCCGTTTCCTCTCACCTGATTAAGCAATCCAATAAAATGCTCATCGCTTTGACGGAAAACCTGGGTGAGTTCGATACCAATAAAACGGGTTTGCATCAGGGCATTGCTGCTAAAAAAATAAGGCGTTTGGTAGTGATTTCGAAGCAAAGCCCATTCATCATCTTTCACCACGGGCGACAACTGACGCAAATCGCCGATCATCAGCAATTGAACTCCACCAAAAGGCTCTTTCGACCTCCTGAACCTGCGCAATGTGGCATCAATTCCATCGAGTAAATCAGCCCTCACCATACTGATTTCATCTATAACCAACAGATCGAGACTGCGTATGATATTGATTTTTTGTCGGCTAAACCTATGGGCGTTAGAATTATTGCCTGTGCCCTCCACACCCTTATTTTCAACCGACTCATATCCGGGCAAATAAGGGCCAAAAGGGAGTTGAAAAAAAGAATGTATTGTCACCCCGGCCGCGTTAATGGCTGCAACTCCGGTCGGAGCTACCACCACCATGCGTTTAAACGACTTACCTCGTATATCGTGCAAAAAAGTGGTTTTACCTGTTCCGGCTTTTCCTGTGAGAAAAATATTTTTGCCCGTATATTCAACAAAATCGTGTGCAAGCTGTAACTGAGGTGTGTTTTGAATGATCATGAACAGGGTATCATTTAATAGGTGAGTAAAATTACTAAAACAATTCAAGAATATCCCCGGCAAACGTTCTGATTTTTTTTAACAAAATTTTTAATCAATCCACCAAGAGGTTACAACCGCGTACATCGCTGTTGTCGAAACGCCCCAGCACTTCAAAACTACCATCGGCATAGGTTTTTCCCAAATCCTGAGTTTCGAGAAATGCGCAGGAATATACATTGGCCAAATCGATGATGTTGATGCCCCCGCTCTGATTTTCAGACAGCAATGTCAACGGGTCGTTGGTGTCGCGGATCAGCACTTTCATCCATGGCGGAGTCCTGAAGATTCCCTCACCTGTTGAATACGCCTGAGAAAGCAACTCGGTCATTCCATATTCTGAATAAATCTGGCCAACTCCAAAACCTGCCTTCAACTGTTGATGCAGTTCATCACGTACCATTTCTTTGCGTTTTCCTTTCATACCACCGGTTTCCATTACCAGCAGTTCGGGGAAATCCATCGGAAATTGTTCCGCCATATCAAGCAAAGCATAAGTCACACCAAGAAGGATGGTTGGCTTTTTTTGTCGTCTCAGTTGATGCAACAAGGTAGAAAGTTGTTGATAATCATGGAGAAAAAAACCACTTTCAGGATGCTTGCTTTTTCGGATCAACTCATCGGCCATCAGCACCAACGATGACCCTTCACGTTCCAGATAGGATGGCAACAACGCCAGGATCACAAAATTTTCGGGTGAACCGAAAAAGGTGTTAAATCCTGTCAATAAACTCGTAATGTACAAGTTTTTTGATTTCACAAAGTGTTGACTGGTAACTGATCCGGAAGTTCCACTGGAGGTAAATACCACTTCCGGTATAAATTCGCCTGTGGTTATTTGTTTTGTTTTGAAAATGTGGATGGGCAGAAATGCGATTTCGTGATAGGATTGAATCTGGTCAGGCCGTTTTCCCAAAAAATCCACAAATTGCCGATAACTGGTATTGTTTTTGTATTGAAACCGAAATAATTCGATGCACAACTCGTTAAAGCCTTGTTGGTCGTGAGGCTGAAAAAGTCGATTGATCAAGGTTTTGGGATCGTGCATTGGCATGCAATAAGTTTTAATCATTTAGGTCTGACATCAAGTCCGGCCAAATTTGTACTTTTACTGATTCATTTCAACTGATCATGAAATTTCTGACAAAAATACGATTTCTTCTGGTGATGGGCCTGCTGGTTTTTTATGCCTGTCAGAAGTTTGAAAAGTTTCCGGATATTCCGGCCATCGCCTACAAAGATTTTATTGTTCTGATGAATCCTGCAACGGGTATCACCGAAAGGGGTGTCCTGGTATTCGATTATACGGATGGAAATGGCGATCTGGGACTAGACCCGGGCGACACACTTTTCCCTTATGATCGGAATAGCAAATACTATTATAACCTGATTATCAAATATTTTGAGAAACAAAATGGTATTTTTACTGAAGTCCCACTCCTCTCCTGGAATGCCGACTCGGCCAGGTTCGACACCCTAACCTTTAACTCGCGTTTCCCGGTACTTACACCTGAAAGTGGCAATCAGGCCATCAAAGGCACGTTTCAAGATACGCTTTTCATCTACAATCCGCTCTCCGATTACGACACCATCAAATTCGAAGCCTTCATCTACGACAGGGCACTTAATCCCAGCAATTCATTCAGTACTGATGAAATTGTGAGGGTGCAGTAAAAATTCAACACCCTGGACATTTGGTTGTGTTTGTCTGACTTCAATTTTTTCCGAGCTCAAAAAAATAGTTCGATTCATTGGCATTTTAAATAAAAACAAAGCGGCCAATCCAACTAAACTAATTGTTTTCACCTACATTTGTATTTCAATTATTCAGCGGCTTTTTCGGATGTATTTAAAAGATTATTCAGGCAGAAAGTATGTCATCATTGGGATGTTTATTCTGATGGGAATACTATTTTTACTCCGTCTTTTTTATCTGCAAATCATTGATAACAGTTACAAGCTATCGGCCGACAACATCGTGCTTCGCAATATCAGGGAATATCCACCACGGGGGTGTGTTTACGATCGCAGTAATAACTTACTGATTTACAACGAGGCTGCATACGATATCATGGTTATTCCCCGACAGGTAAAAAAACTGGATACCCTCGCATTTTGCCGCCTGCTTGGTATCGACACATCCGTATTTATTGCCCAATTGAAAAAAGCCAAACGGTATTCCTATTACAAGCCTTCTGTGTTTTTGAAACAGGTTTCAAAACAAGACATGGGTAAAATAGAAGAAAAGCTATTCATGTATGATGGATTTTATTCGCAAACCAGAACACTGCGGCACTATACCCACCCCATCGCAGGCCATCTCTTTGGAAATATTGGAGAGGTGGGCCAGTCGGATATGGAACATGATCCTTTTTATAAAGCAGGGGATTATATTGGAAAATCAGGGATTGAGCGTTACTATGAAAAATTTCTTCGTGGCAAGAGCGGTTTGACCGTGGTGGAAGTGGATGTTCACAACCGGGTAAAAGGCAGTTATATGGAAGGGAAATTCGATACCCTGGCCGTTCCGGGAAAGGACCTTGTTTTAACTATTGACCTCAACCTACAAGAATATGGTGAGCAACTGATGCAAAATAAAAAAGGCAGTGTGGTCGCCATTGACCCAAAAACTGGCGAAATACTGGCACTTATCAGCAGTCCTGCTTACGACCCCAATTTATTGGTAGGAAGGGAACGAACCAAAAATTATAACCTCTTGCTCAACGATTCGATCTTGCCTTTGATGAACCGTGCCACCATGGGAACATATCCACCCGGGTCAACTTTTAAAATGGTCAACGCTTTGGTGGCCTTGCAAGAAAACGCAATCACTCAAAACACGTATTTTTCGTGTCAGGGAAAAAGGACTTCTCCCATTAAGTGCACTCACGACCACGTCAGCCCATTAAAACTGGACATGGCCATCCAACAATCCTGCAACTCTTATTTCTGGAATACTTTTAATGCCATTTTGAACAACCATAAATTCAGAGATGTGCACAAAGGATACGAAAGCTGGTATCGTGATGTAGTCAGTTTTGGGTTTGGTCATGGTTTTAAAACAGATATTCCATACGAGGTAGGAGGGAACATTCCATCAAAAGACTATTACGATAAGGCTTACAATGGCCGGTGGAATGCGATGACTGTCCGATCGCTGAGTATTGGACAAGGTGAAATTTTAGTGACCCCTATTCAGTTGGCCAATTTAGGCGTAATCATCGCCAACAAAGGTTCGTTCTATCCGCCCCATTTCTTAAAAAAGCTTGAAGGCTCGGATAGTTTGATGACGGTATTCAACAAGTTATACCGTACCAGTGTAGCATCACTCCATTTTGACATCGTTCAGGAATCCATGTTAGAGGTGTTTGATGGTGATCATGGTACGGCACGTTATTACCGTCTCGACAGCATCAGGCAATGTGGGAAAACCGGTACGGTTCAAAACCCGCATGGCGACGACCACAGCTTGTTTATTGCCTTTGCGCCTATGGAAAATCCCCAAATCGCTTTGGCGGTGGTTGTTGAAAATGCGGGATATGGATCCACCTGGGCAGCACCAATTGCCAGCCTGATGATTGAAAAGTTCTTAAAAGGAGGCACCAAGCGCCTGGAATTGGAAAAAAAGATAATGGAAGTGAATTTACTTGATCCCAATAGAAGTGAGAAACGAAAAGCACAATAACTAAGAGGTGAGAAACAGAGAATACATATTTGGCAATATCGATTGGTTAACAGTTACACTGTACCTGTTGTTAGTTCTCATGGGGTGGCTCAGCATCTTTACTGCTTCCGCCGGAGAGGATATTGCCGGAATTTTCGATTTCAGCGAAAGATACGGTAAACAGTTCATTTGGATTATTTTAGCCATCATATTGGCTATCATGATTTTAATTGTTGAAGCTAAGTTTTTTAGTGCCTTTTCTTTTTGGATCTATGGCTTCCTGATCGTGATACTTATCGGTGTGTTGTTTTTTGGAAGCATGGTAGCAGGTTCAAAGTCGTGGTTCAAAATCGCAAACTTTGCCATACAACCGGCCGAATTCGCCAAATTTGCCACAGCCCTGGCCTTAGCAAGGTATCTAAGCACCTTGAATATTGACATCTCCCAACTCAAAACCAAATTATACACCCTGGGTATTCTTTTTTTTCCGGCAGCATTAATATTGCTTCAAAACGACACAGGTTCTGCTTTGGTATATTTTGCGTTTGCTTTGGTCCTCTTTCGGGAAGGGTTCTCAGGAATGATCATTGTTATCGGGATTGTGATGGGGGTGCTTTTTGTGCTTACCTTGCTCCTCGGAGAATATTGGGTAATCGCTGGTTTATCTGCAATAGGATTGCTTACCTTTCTTTTGAAAAAAAAGTGGAGAAAACAATTCAAGCTCCTGTTGGGTATTGTCATTATGGCCTCTACATTTGTTTTTAGTGTTCACTACTCTTTTGAGAATGTACTGGAACCTCATCAAAAAAAGCGTATCAATGTACTGCTAGGCATCGAACAAGATTTGCAAGGCGCCGGTTATAATGTAAATCAATCGAAGATTGCAATTGGATCGGGAGGCCTTACAGGCAAAGGATTTAGAAATGGAATGTTGACGAGAAATCACTTTGTCCCTGAACAAAGTACCGACTTCATTTTTTGCACAGTAGGTGAAGAATGGGGGTTTTTTGGCACTTCTGTTGTTGTTCTCACGTTTTTAGCCTTGCTTATCCGCCTGGTTCACATGGCCGAACGACAGCGTTCGCGGTTTAGCCGGATATATGGATACGGAGTGGCCTCAGTGTTGTTTTTTCACATTGCCATCAACATCGGTATGACCATCGGACTGGCTCCTGTTGTGGGAATTCCCCTGCCTTTTTTTAGTTATGGAGGCTCTTCACTTTGGGCTTTTACTATCCTTCTTTTCATCTTTATTAAACAAGATGCCAACAGGCTGAATGTGTTGTAATTGCTAACATTTTATAAGAATAACAACTAATTTACAGAACTGATATTCAGAAATTATTCAAAATGGGGTATCCGATCATCTCCCATGCTGACTTTTGATTACTTTCATGATTCACCTTTTTAGACCGGACTTATTAATCAATGGGTGGAGCTGCAAACTAATATATTCTGTATTGGTTTTGTAGGTAGATATTGAGGTGCAGAGCACCGAAAATATCTATAGCTATTTTGTTATCAATAGATATAAGGTGCAGAGCACCGTAATATTGATTATATGTTTAAATAAACGCGAAAATAGGACGGTGCGCTGCACCTTAAAAAGTGTGTTCTTGTTTTTCTATAAATATTATCGGTACTCCGTATCTGTTGATTTGCACCTTAAATTTTATAACGGGAGATGATCGGACACCCCATTTTATTCAATTTTACTCCGCGATTGATGTCTCAGGTTATCAGTTTGGAAATGGTGACAGCAAAACAAAAGGGCTGATTCAAAACTTGAGCCAGCCCTTGAATTATGATCGTAAACCGGATTTAGTAGAACCTGATGCGGTTATCCACGAGGTTGAGCGATTCTTCCAATGCGCGATAGGCCTGTTCCTGATCGATGCTCTGTTTGAAGGAGTTTTGCATGGTATTGATCACCTGATCGAGGGAAGCAGGCTCGGCAGCTTTTGTCAGGCTGTTGAGTCGTACCATAAATACACCGGCATTTCCAATGATGGGCTGTGAAACTTTTCCATCAGGCAATCCAAAAACAGATCCGATTACCTTGTTTTCAGCTCCAAAACCTTTCAGGTTCCTGGAAGAAAAGAAAAAAGGACTTACATTGACAGGATTCAGGTTCATTTCGGTTTCGGCCCTGGCCAGATCGCCATTGTATGCGGCCATTTGCTTTACCAAATGCTTACCTTTTAACTCATTTACTACGAGTAGTTCAATATTGGGTTTCACATCATCCAAGGCAGGATACCCTTTTTGGATTGCTTTGGTTACCACGGCAACCACAAACATGTCTTCCAGATCAAAGACCGGTGACACATCGCCCACGGCGGTAGTTTCTTTAAAGGCCCACTGTACTATTTGTCGTGGGTTTACAAGTCCGGGAATGCGGTTACTCATTTCGGTAAGTCTTGGCATTTCACGGGGGTTGAGATTTTCTGTCCGAACATAGTTATTGAACTGTTCGAGGGTTTTATTTTCAGAAGCCAGTTTACTTGCATTGGCAAAAATACCCTGATAAGTTTCGTTGCTTGGCAATACCTCACGGTCAATAATGGCCACGCGCACTTTTTTCACTAAGGGTTTTTTGCCGGTTACTTCAATCACGTGAAATCCAAAAGGGGTTTCTGCAATGGCAAACTCATTTACAGGAGTGATCAGTGCAGCTTCGTTAAAGGCAGGAACCATTTGTCCGTCGGCAAACCAGCCCAAATCACCTGAATTGGTGGCGGCAGAAGGATCAGTAGAAAACTGTGTTGCCAGTTTTGCCATTTCCTTTGGCGATTTCTTAAGAACAGCCAACAAACTATCGGCTAAACTTTTAGCACTAACCTTTAGGCGGGTAATTTTGTTATCTGCCTGATAAGCACCTTGATAAGCAATGAGGATGTGGCTTGCTTTCATCGAGTCGGGACGCATGGATTCAGCAACTAACCGTGCCACATGAAACACATTGTTTTCGAGATAAGGTTCTACCACCGTGCCTACCGGACTGTTAAACATGACAGAGTCGATTTGAACCGGTAATTGTCCCTGACCAAACCAGGTACTGTCATAATTATTTTCAGAATTCACCTTTACGAAACGCATCACATCAGATGCGGTTGCAAACTCCCTGTAAATCTGTCGGGCCTCATTGGCTGCCATGTCCAGGTCAGTATTAGATGGTTTTACATCGAAAACCACATATTTGATATCACGAGTGGCCTCTTGTTTATAGGCCTCCTTATGAGCTGTATAGTATTCCTTGTAGTCATTTTCCGAAGGCACGAAAAGACTGTCGCTTAAACTCTTGTATGTCGCGGCAATGTAATCTATATCCGCCTTGTTGTTATCTTCTTCAAAGGTTAACCTGGCCAGTGCGGCAGGAACATAATAACCCTTAACCAGCAAATTATTGAATTTAGACCGATAGCGGTCGTCCTTGATATATTTTTCAAATTGGTACCACTGTTGCTTGGCCTGTTCAGGCATGTTATCCATATTTTGCAGATACTGAATAATCAGGTTTCTGTCGAATTTTCCAGTATTGGGATCCGAAAAATACTGAACAATGAGTGGGTGAGGATTTGACCCCTGAACCAGATCGAACAATTCTTCAGGTGTAACAGTCAAACCAATCTCCTCGTATTCCTTGTCCATGATAATTCTGAAAACCATCTGTTTAAAGGTTTCATCTTTTACCCTGAATTGTTCATCTAACGATAACCGATCGGTTTTTTGTTGCTGTAGTTTGTTGTCGATGTTTTGTTCAGCCTTGGCATTAAAATCCATGATGGTTATCTCCTCACCTGCCACTTCGCCAATATTGATGTCGCGTGAACCACCACCACCTCTGGCAAAATCGCCCAAAACAAAGGCTGCCAAAGCCACTCCAATGATAATCACCAGAAACGTAGAATGTTTTCTGATACTTCCTATTACTGCCATTAGTTAATATTTAAAAATGAGGTGCAAATGTACAAATGTTGATCGAAGTATGAAAAATTATTTTCAATTAAGTTTAAAACCAATCAGTTGTCAGTTCAAATCCTGTCAAAGGCTTGTCATTCCTGTTCAATTGAAAAAAAATAGTTAGAAAATCATTAACTCTTGAAGCTATTTCCTGCCCGAAAGTTCTTTTGGAATGCGCCCCTGGAGGATCGTTTCGGAGCGTAATCTTCTGCCAAGTATCTTTTCAACCATTTTCCCGGTTTTCAAAACCCGGTCAATGTCGAGACCCGTATCAATACCCATTTCATCCATCATCACCACCATATCCTCAGTAGAAACTAGCCCAACGTTCCCGGGATCCTTGTAGTAATAGGCCCCTGTTCCGCTTACGGGAACCCCGTCCACAAAATTAGCCGGTTGCCCGCCAATTCCTCCAAGGGTAGACTCATAGTTGGTCATGCCGGCCTGCAACGCCGCCAATACATTGGCCAGGCCCCATCCCCGCAACGAATGAAAATGAACGATTTGTTTTTGTGGATTTTGTACATGATCAAGCAACATGGAATAATAATCGTATACCCGATTGGGCGATGCACTGCCATCATGGTCGGCATGTTCCACATCATTGGCTCCAATATCAAACCATCTCTTTGCAAACTTAACAGCATCCATCATATCCGTTGGACCTTCGATGGGGCATCCCCAAATCGTACTCACCGTACCGTTTACCTTTAATCCGGCATCATGTGCCTTGGGGATATATTTTTCAGCCATTTTCCAGTACTCGTCCAAGGTAAGTCCTGAGTTTTTTTTCTGGTGCGACTCGGAAGTGCTGACCATCAATAATATCCTATCGGGACCATAGCCGGCTTTTTTTGCTTCAATGGCCCTTTCTATGGCTGATTCACGAATGGTAACAGCTGTTAAACTCACTTCGTGCAACAAGTGGCTCACACGTTTACTTTTTCTAATGGCTTTAAACAATAGATCAGCATCCTTAAACTGAGGCATACCTAGTGGATTGCCAAAATTGGTAACTTCCAGATGCTTCACTCCGGCAAGTATCATTTCCTCGAGCACCCATAGTTTGGCTTCGGGTTGAACATATTTCTCTTCATGCTGAAACCCATCTCTTACTGTTATGTCGCCAATAACTACTTTTTTGGGATAGTTCATAAATTCATCGTTTTTTCAGGATTTTGCAATCGTTTGCAAAATTAGGATCAAAAATAGAAATAAAAATCGAGCAGCAACAGCAAGCAATTCCATTTTTGCAATAAAGAGCTTAGTTTATTATCTTGTATATTTACAAAGTTTATTGCATTAAAACGTTTGCAGCCTCTTTTTTTATTGCTCTTTTATGCCTATACTTGCACACCGTATTTCCACCTATTCTGAATAGTGAAATACCAGGAATAATTAAAGAAATAATACCTTGTACAGATTAAAAACCAAGATCGATACCCATGCTATTGAGTTTCAGGAAAACAGGAAAGCATTTATCACGCTGCTCGAACAATATCGTAAAGTACTAAAACAGAATACACAGGGAGGAAGCCCGGAAGCTGTGAAGCGTCATAAAGAACGCGGGAAACTGTTGGCCCGTGAGCGAATCAACTTGTTGGTAGATCGCAACACACCCTTTCTTGAACTTTCTGCCCTGGCAGCATACAACCAATACGACAACCAATTTCCTTCTGCCGGTATCATCACAGGCATTGGAATTATTCACGGGCGTGAGACCATCCTGATTGCAAATGATGCCACCATCAAGGGAGGCACTTATATGCAATTTACCATTAAAAAGCATTTACGTGCGCAGGAAATTGCCATGGAGAATCACTTGCCATGCATTTATCTGGTCGATTCGGGTGGTGTTTTTTTGCAGGAACAGGATTTGGTATTCCCCGATCGTGATCATTTTGGACGATTTTTTTATAACCAGGCCAGGATGTCGGCCATGCGTATCCCTCAAATCAGTATTGTGATGGGATCATGCACGGCCGGAGGTGCCTACGTACCTGCCATGAGCGATGAAACGATTATTATAAAGGAGCAGGGCACCATTTTTCTCGCGGGACCTCCTCTTGTAAAAGCTGCAACAGGCGAAGAGGTAAGTGCCGAAGAACTGGGTGGTGCAGAAGTGCATACCAGCATTTCAGGGGTGGCCGATCATTTGGCTGACAACGACACGCATGCAATACAAATTTGTCGTCACATTTTTGAAAATCTGGAGTATCGTGCAAAACAACCATTGAGAACCATTCCTATCGAGGAACCAATATATGACCCAAAAGAGCTGTATGGCATTGCACCGATTGACTTTCGAAAGATGGTCGATCCACGAGAAATTATTATGCGAATTGTGGATGGCAGTCGTTTTCAGGAGTTTAAAACCAGATACGCCGTAACCGTGGTCACGGGTTTTGCCCACATCATGGGCTTTCCTGTTGGCATCATTGCCAATTTTGGCGTACTGTTTTCCGAGTCAGCGCTCAAGGTTACGCATTTCATCGAATTATGTACTGCCCGCAAAGTCCCATTGATCTTTTTGCAAAACATCACCGGTTTTATGGTGGGTAAGGAATTCGAGCGTGGCGGGATTGCAAAGGACGGAGCCAAGATGGTACATGCCGTGGCCAATGCCAATGTTCCAAAATTTACTGTCATCTTTGGGGGTTCGTTTGGTGCCGGAAACTATGGCATGGCCGGCAGGGCCTATAACCCCAGATTCCTGTTCATGTGGCCCAATGCCAAAATATCGGTGATGGGCGGAGAACAGGCTGCAACCGTGTTGGTCACAGTGAAGCAGGAACAATTGCTGGCAAAAGGAATTGAAATGTCGTCCGAAGAAATTGAAAAATTGCGACGACCCATCCTCGAAAAATATGAGACGGAAGGATCGGCCTATTATAGCACATCGCGTTTATGGGACGATGGCATCATTGATCCGGCAGACACCCGCAAGGTGTTGGCCATGGGAATTGCCAGTTCGCTGAACCAGCCTTTCCCTGAACAAAATTTTGGTGTATTTAGAATGTAAACGTTTATTAATGAATCAGTTCGAAACCCTTATTGTAGAAAAAAAAGAAGATATTCTATATGTTTATCTTAACCGCCCTGAAGTTCATAATGCAATCAATGAACTGATGATAAGTGAGTTGACATCCGTTTATGCGGAAGCATCAAAAGATGAATTGTTGCGGTTGGTGGTGCTGAAAGGTAAAGGGAAATCGTTTTGTGCCGGTGCCGACCTAAACTATATGAGCCACATTGCCCACCATAGCAAAGACGAAAACTATAAAGACGGACAGCGGTTGGCCAAGATGTTTAAAACCGTGTATAAATGTCACGTACCTACCATGGCCATCGTGCATGGTTCTGCGTTTGGTGGTGCCAACGGATTGTTTGCTGCCTGCGACGTGGTATTGGCCGACGAAAACACCACTTTCGCGTTCAGCGAAGTCAAGATAGGAATTGGTCCGGCTACCATCATGCCGTTTATTATACGCCGAATTGGTGAATATCATGCCCGCGACCTGATGCTCACCGGCCGTAAGTTTAAAGGTAAGGAGGCGGAAAAAACCGGGCTCATCAATAAAGCCGTTCCAACAAGCTTGTTAATTGAAACCGTTAAAAAATATATTAATGAATTCATCACCGCCGCCCCAAAAGCCACCCGGGCAACAAAGCAATTGATACAGTATTTGATGTATGATGGCCCGGAGTTGACCGAACTGATTGATTATACCGCCGGCATCATCGCCAACCTGCGCGCTGATGAAGAAGGACAGGAAGGGATGGCCGCTTTTTTAGAAAAAAGAAAACCCGCCTGGATTAAAAAAACTCAACGTCCCATTGAATTTGAGTGATGTAAAACCGAACTTTTAGAATGAAATTATTTAAAAAAATATTGGTTGCAAACCGGGGCGAAATTGCCGTTAGGGTGATGAAATCGGCAAAAAAATTACACATTCGTACAGTAGCCGTTTACTCCGAAGCAGATAGAAACAGCCTGCACGTGCGCTCGGCCGATGAAGCCATTTGTATCGGAGGCAACGAACTCAGCGACACCTATCTTAATACAGATAAAATAATAGAAACGGCACTGAGCAGCGGCTGCGACTCCATCCATCCCGGATATGGATTTTTATCGGAAAGCCCTTTGCTGGTGGCTGCTTGCAAAAAAAACAACATCACCTTTATCGGGCCTCATACACAAGCAATTACCCTGATGGGTAATAAGATAGAAGCCCGTAAATTTGTGGAAGAAATTGGTATTCCCATGACCAAAGGCATCACGGGTGACCTGAAAACATTGTTCGATCAATCACCAAAACTTACTTTTCCCGTTCTGGTGAAAGCGGCTGCCGGAGGTGGCGGAAAAGGCATGCGCATCGTGCACCATCCTGATGAGTTGAAAGAGGTGGTTGAATCCACCAGCCGTGAAGCGCTAAGCTATTTTGGTGATGAAACCATTTATATTGAACAGTACATCGAAGAACCCCGCCACATCGAAATTCAACTTCTGGGAGATAATTTTGGTAACCTGATTCATCTCTACGAGCGTGAATGTTCCATCCAAAGGCGTTATCAAAAAATTATCGAAGAATCACCATCGCCCACGCTGACTCCTGAAATCAGGGAAAAAATGGGTGCTGCTGCCATCGCGATTGGTCGGAAAATAGGATATAACAGTGCGGGAACCATCGAGTTTCTGGTGGACAAAAACCTGAATTTCTACTTTCTTGAAATGAATACACGCATTCAGGTAGAACATCCTGTGACAGAAATGGTAACAGGCATCGATTTGGTAGAAGAACAAATATTGGTGGCGGCGGGCAATCCGCTTCGCTATTCACAGGATCAGGTAAAACAGAATGGGCATGCCATCGAATGTCGTATTTATGCCGAAGATCCCGCGAATCAATTTTTGCCTTCACCGGGCGAAATCACATTGCTAAACATGCCGCAAGGTGAGAATGTGCGCATCGACACTTCCCTCGACCGTCCGGAAACCATCCTGAGTTTCTACGATCCCATGATCGGTAAATTGGTGGTGTGGGCACCAACCCGTATGGAAGCCATCCTGAAAACAGAAAAGATGTTAAAGAAATTCGTGATTCAGGGAATCCAAACCAACATTCCTTATCTGCTGCAAGTAGTTCAGCATGAAGCATTCTTAGGCAACCATATTTCCACCAAATTTTGCGACACCCATTCAGAACAACTGCTTCTGGCGATCCAACAACAAAAAGACAAAATCCAAAAGGGGGTTCCTGTGATTGGATTTTTAATTCACTCCCTGCTTCTCAACCATGCTCCCTCCAACATTTGGGAAACAATCGGTTATTGGAGAAACCGCATGTTGGTTGCGGTGAAAATGGATCATGAAACCATAGAGGTTGAAATAGAGTCACACAACGGCAATGAATTTCATTTTCAAATTGATGAACAACAATTCCAATCCCGGTTGATCGCAGTCCACAATCAAATACTGGAGCTTTCGATAAACCAAATGTCTTACCGGGTTTATGTCTCCGAAAACAACAAAGGGCAAGGTCATTTGACCATTAGTGGTGTTCATTATGATATGAAACGAGAGGATTTTCTGATAGATACAGAGTTTTACACATCTGCCGATCAAGGTAAAGATGCCGGAAGTTATTTTACACCCATGCCCGGGAAAGTGATCAAAGTAAATGTAAAGCCTGGCGACGAAGTGGTAAGAGGCAGCATCCTGTTGGTGGTGGAAGCCATGAAAATGGAGAACAACATTGTTGCCACGCACGATGCCATCGTTGAATTGGTAACTGTGCAGGTTGGTGATATGGTTGATACCGATAGACTGTTGATTAAATTACATGATAAAGAAATATTAAAAGACTAAGATATGAACTTTGACTTAAGCCCTGAGCAGATCATGATTCGCGAAACGGTGCGTGAATTTGCAGAAAGGGAAGTAAAACCCGTCGCACAGGAACTGGATGAAAAAAGCGAATTTTCCTATGAACTAACCCGCAAAATAGGTGAACTTGGATTGTTTGGAATGAACATCCCTGAAAAATTTGGAGGACAGGGACTGGATACTTTATCCTACATCATTGCCGTTGAAGAGATGGCCCGCGTTGATGGTTCCCAGGCCGCTACCCTGGCAGCACACAACTCACTGGGCATAGGCCCTCTTTTGGATTATGGAACTGAAGAGCAAAAACTGAAGTACCTGCCCTCGCTTTGCACCGGAACCGGTTTGTGGAGTTTTGGCTTAACGGAACCGGGTGCAGGATCCGATTCAAGGGGCTCAAAAACGACGGCCGTACTGGATGGTGATGAGTGGGTCATTAACGGATCAAAGATCTTTATTACCAACGCCTCCGTTGATATTAGTCTGGGATGCACGGTTCAGGCTGTATCAGGAGAGCAAAACGGCAATAAAATCTTTACAACCATTATTGTTGAAAAGGATACACCCGGATTCCGGCGAGTTCCCATGCACAACAAAATGATGTGGAGGGCCTCGGATACGGCTGAATTGTTTTTTGATGATGTCCGTGTCCCAAAAGAAAACCTGTTGGGCAAGGTGGGCGATGGATCACATATTATGTTGCATACCCTCGATGGAGGCCGGTTGTCCATTGGCGCCATGGGATTGGGATTGGCTCAGGGAGCCTTCGAAATGGCCCTGGCTTATGCCAACGAACGCAAACAATTCGGCAAACCCATTGCCAAGTTTCAAATCAACGCCTTTAAACTGGCTGATATGGCGCTAAAAGTTGAACTGGCTCGCAACCTGCTATATAAAGCCTGCTGGTTGAAAGACGAACACAGGCCTTATAGTAAAGAAGCCGCCATGGCAAAGCTGTATTGCAGTGAAGTAGCCAAAGAAGTAGCCGATGAAGCGGTTCAAATTCATGGCGGTTATGGTTTGATGAAAGATTATGCCATTGAACGCTTTTACCGCGACCAGCGCCTGCTTCAAATTGGAGAAGGCACCAGCGAAATCCAACGCATGGTGATCTCCAGGCTGATAGGATGCTAATCAATATTTTTGACATTAAAACAACCTATTATGAACAAAGTTGTAAAAAATGCCACGGAGGCGTTAAAAGGAATAAAAGACAATATGACCCTGATGCTGGGTGGCTTCGGACTATGCGGCATCCCTGAAAAAACCATACAGGCACTGGTGGATAGCGGTGTAACCGGATTAACCTGCATCAGCAACAATGCCGGCGTGGATGGATTTGGACTGGGCATGTTGTTGCGCAAACACCAGATCAAAAAAATGATATCTTCCTACGTGGGAGAAAACGGTGAATTTGAGCGACAGTTGTTGTCGGGAGAACTCGAAGTAGACCTCATTCCGCAAGGCACACTGGCCGAACGCTGCCGGGCCGGCGGAGCCGGAATTCCTGCTTTCTTCGTGCCGGCGGGCTATGGTACAGAAGTAGCCGAAGGAAAGGAAATTCGTGAGTTCAACGGTAAAATGCACTTGCTCGAACACGCTTTAACCGCCGATTTTGCCATCGTGAAAGCCTGGAAAGGCGATACTGCCGGAAACCTGATTTATCGCCATACGGCCAACAATTTCAATAACATGATGGCCATGGCCGGAAAAATTACCATAGCTGAAGTAGAAGAACTGGTTCCTGCCGGCGAACTTGATCCCAATTTTATTCATACCCCCGGCATCTTCGTACAACGGATTTTTCAGGGCGATGATTACGAAAAACGGATTGAATTTGTTACCACCAGGGGGTAATATCCACCTGATGGAACTGACGTTATTACAATTTATATACCTTATTATTTGAATAAAAATTGAACCATGGCACTCGATAAAAATGGAATAGCAAAACGTATCGCACAGGAATTACAGGACGGATATTATGTTAATCTGGGCATTGGTATCCCTACTTTGGTGGCGAATTATATCCCCGATGGGATGGAAGTGATACTTCAATCGGAAAACGGATTGTTGGGCATCGGCCCTTTTCCCGTAAAGGGAGAAGAAGATGCCGATTTGATCAACGCGGGAAAACAAACCGTGACCTACACCAAAGGATCGGCCTTTTTCGATTCTGCCACCAGCTTTGCCATGATCCGTGGCGGACATGTGGATTTGACCGTATTGGGCGCTTTTGAAATATCCGAAGGAGGAGATATTTCGAGCTGGAAAATCCCGGGGAAAATGGTAAAGGGAATGGGCGGCGCCATGGACCTGGTGGCTTCCGCCAGAAACATTATTGTGGCCACCACGCATACCGACAGGGACGGAAATCCTAAATTACTCAAAAATTGCCTGTTACCCATTACCGGGGTACAATGTGTGCAGCGTGTGGTAACCGATTTGGCTGTTGTAGACATTACCAAAAACGGTTTTAAATTGATAGAACGCGCACCGGGTGTGAGCGTGGAAGAAATTGTGGCTAAAACGGGTGCCTCACTGGAGGTGGATGGGGAAATACCCGAGATGAAACTCTGATTCCACAAACAACTGAATGGAAGTTTTTCTTATGTCATTTTGATTACATTTGATCCGCTCTTATATTGTTACACCTAAATTTTATATGATGATGGACGACTCGATGAATTATTTTGAAGAAGGTTTCGGAACAGGAACATGGTTATTGATCTTGTTTATTATTGCCTTTTACCTGTACACCTATTGGCGTATTTTCGAAAAGGCCGGAAAACCGGGATGGGCCGCCCTGATTCCAATATACAATACTCTGATGTTGCTTGAAATTATTGGCAAACCCTGGTGGTGGATACTCCTATTTTTAATTCCGGTTGTCAACATCATTTTTGCCATTTGGATGGTCAACATGTTATCGTTAAGTTTTGGAAAAAGTACCGGATTTACGGTTGGATTGGTGCTATTAAGCCCTATCTTCTATCCAATACTGGCCTTTGGACTTGCGGAATATAAAGGACCAGCCGGAAAACAACTGTAAATATTTACTCCAAATCTTTACTAACCCTACTTTTTAGAGTCAGGCCTGATTTAGTTTTTAATGGGGTATCCGATCATCTCCCATGCTGATATTTTCTGATATTTTCAGATTTTACAATATAACAGTTGTTTAAAGATAAGGGGTTTATTATTACAGCCGGCTAAAGCCAGGCTGCAAGGAATGGAATTTATTGTGGTTTATTCATTTACAATGAATGCGTTTATTGGACATCCATTGCAGCCGGATTTATCCGACTGCAAGTCGATCAGATTTATTCCTTAATTTCCAGATATTTGTTGGATATTTCATCTAACAAAGCTATTCATTATTTACGGGAGATGATCGGATATCCCATTAGTTTTTAACCACCGACCCTGTTGCCATTCCCTTTTTAGGATCTACAATGCGGTAAAGAATGGTTCCGGAGGGATATTCTCCCAAACTGACCTGCAAATTAGTGAATGGAAAAGCTATTTTGCCAAGCTCTTTACCAAGCAAATCATAAAAGAAAACAACCCGATCGGCAGATGGCAGGGCCACCTCAAAAGTCACCTGATTGTTTGCAGGATTGGGATAGCAGTTCACTACAAGTTTTGGCATATCCAGGTCAATCACCCCCACGTTGGTGTTTACACTTAAGCTGTCGACGAACATCACCGAACCGGGATTCAGTGAAGCAATTCCGGAAGACATGATAATCACATTAAAGGTATCAGGCTGGTGATCGTTCAAATAATTCATGTTTACTTCAAAGAGTGTCCAATTGGCTGCATCGTGTAAAAAAGCATGACCCATCCCAATGGTATCATACGCATCACCATCCTTTTTGTAGCAATAAATCGCAACCGAAGCACTATCTTCCTGAGCGCCTTCATACTTGTACATGCCGGTAAAGCTAAGCACTTTTTCCTGCAAAGGAAGTCCGTTACCAAAAGCATACTCAAAAGTGGATAAATTCACATTAAATGTGGCCAGGGTTAGCAATCCCGGCGCCTGAAACAATCCGCCAGCAAGGTCTTTCGTCTCCAGTCTGGCAGAATAAGTACCCGAATAGGCCTCCTCTGATCGGGTTACTACAAGCACAGTGGCCTGTGACGTAAATGGATTAGGTGTACTCCAGAATTCAGGCTGCATATAACTTGGAAAACTAAACTCTTGCCAGTTTTCAACAGAAGCATTGGGTAAGGTTTGTGCATTTAAAGCAGAAACTAGGCAGAAAATAAAAAAAATGGTAAAAATCTTTTTCATATTTTTAACGTTTTTAAGAGTAAACAATTATGCAATTTCGCATTTTGAAAGCTAAATTAATTTTTATATCGATTCTCAGGCCAAATTGTCAAAGAATGATCTTAATCAATTCGTAATCGCATGTGTTTCAGAGTGATGTTAATCTTCTCATTTTTTATTCTGTTTGCCAATAACAGTTGGTCGCAAAAACCTGAGCGGAAATTGCTATTACTCGATGCAACAGTCCTTACCAGCGACAGTTTACTTCCGGTTCCCAATGCCCATATTATCAGTAAATTTAACCGTGTTGGCACCATCAGCAATGATGAAGGTCAGTTCAACATGATGATTGATCCATACGACAGTCTGCTGATCACATCCATCGGCTTTAGTCCGTTGATTTTGTATATCACCGATAGCATTAAATCCATCCCGGGAACGGTTCAAATCTTGCTCCAAAAGGATACATTGATGATTAACGAAGTCATTATCAGGGCCTTTTTTGAATATGAAGTGTTTAAACAAATGGTCATCAACATGAAACCCATTGACATGAGCCAGTTTTATCCCGTTTGGGAAGGAACAGAACTCCTCTATCGGGAACCAACGCCGGCTACCTTCGGAGGGCCCATTCAGGCTTTGTACGATCATTTTAATCACCTCGCACGACTGGAACGAAAACTGATCCGAAACCGGGAACAATACAATGAGTTGATGCGAAAAATGGGGCGTGATAAGGATACCATTCCTGCTATCCCTGAGCATATGCAAGAGTCGCCACGCTGATTTTTATTCCGGAAACCCCTGCCAGTTCCTGGGCACAGGCTTCCAAAGTGGCGCCTGTGGTAAGCACATCATCAATCAGCAACACGTGCATACCTTCCAGCTTATGCGGATACAAAACCGTGAACTTTCCAGATACATTTTGCCAGCGGCTGTAACGCGACTTTCTGGTCTGCGATTCGGTAAACGTATTTCTAATCAGGTTTTGAAAGGAATATGGGATGTTCATTGCTTCGGCGATACCAATAGCAATTTGCTGACTCTGGTTATATCCACGCTGGTGCTGTTTTTTGGGATGTAATGGAACCGGGATCACCACCTCGACTTCTTTGAGCAAACCACGTGATTTTAGATCACGGCCCAACAACCGACCCAGATGAATTCCGACCTCTTTATTTCCCTTGTATTTAAGCTGATGAATCAAATGTTGCACCTTGCCCCCTTTGTTAAAATACAAAAAGGAAGTGGCGGCGTGTAAATTCACCCTTCCCCAAAAGATGCGTGAAACCGGATTGTCTTCAAAAAAGTGAAAATCTGTTCGCGGAAGACGATGATTACAGGATACGCAAATCACCTCCTCGTTACGCACCAGTGGCTGTCCACAGGCGGAACACAGGTTTGGGAAAACCAATCCCAGCAAATCCGTTAACCAGGTTGTGGGGTTCATAAGCAGGTCGATTTCAGCCGACAAGGTACAAAAAAACCCGGGATTGAAAACAACCCGGGTTTAAAATCTAATTTGAATGAAGATTCTATTCGGCTAAGATCAGCACTTTGTTGTCGTGAACCTCAATAACACCTCCTGCGATGTCGAAGAATCGTTCTTTTCCACCGGTCCTGATTTTGATTTTCCCTTTGGCAAGGGCAGAAATCAAGGGTGCATGGTTATTCAACAACTCGAAAGAACCATCGATACCCGGCAACTGAACCAATTCGGCATCGCCCTTATAAATCTCCACATCAGGAGTCATGATCTCAACATACATAGTGTTACTTTTTACTATCTGCTAACAGTTTTTTACCCTTTTCGATGGCTTCATCGATGTTTCCTACCAGGTTGAAGGCGGCTTCCGGATATTCGTCCACCTCACCATCCATGATCATATTAAATCCTTTGATGGTATCTTCGATGGAAACTACCGTTCCTTTCAATCCGGTAAACTGCTCGGCCACATGGAATGGTTGCGACAGGAAACGCTGAACACGACGGGCACGGCTTACGATGAGTTTATCGTCTTCCGAAAGCTCATCCATACCCAGAATGGCAATGATATCCTGAAGTTCTTTGTAGCGTTGCAGGATATTTTTTACACGTTGGGCTGTGTTATAATGCTCATCCCCAACAACATCAGGTGATAAAATACGCGAGGTTGAATCCAGTGGATCCACTGCAGGATAAATGCCCAACTCGGCAATTTTACGGCTTAATACGGTGGTAGCATCCAGGTGGGCAAATGTGGTGGCAGGCGCAGGGTCGGTCAAGTCGTCCGCAGGCACATAAACAGCCTGAACAGAGGTAATGGAGCCTCTTTTGGTTGAGGTGATACGCTCCTGCATGATACCCATTTCGGTGGCCAATGTAGGCTGATATCCTACGGCCGAAGGCATACGGCCCAACAAAGCACTTACTTCGGAACCTGCCTGGGTAAAACGGAAAATATTGTCGATAAAAAACAGGATATCGCGTCCGCCGGAATCTTCATCCCCATCGCGGAAATACTCTGCTACGGTTAATCCCGAAAGGGCTACACGTGCACGGGCTCCCGGAGGCTCGTTCATCTGGCCGAACACCAGCGTGGCCTGTGAAGTTTCAAGTTCTTTGTGGTCGACTTTGGATAAATCCCAGCCGCCTTCTTCCATATTCTTTTTAAATGCGTCGCCATATTTAATAACGCCCGACTCAATCATTTCACGAAGCAGGTCGTTTCCTTCACGGGTGCGCTCGCCTACGCCACCAAATACCGACATACCGGCATAGGATTTGGCGATGTTGTTGATGAGCTCCATGATAATAACGGTTTTACCTACCCCGGCTCCTCCGAACAAACCAATCTTGCCTCCTTTTGAGTAAGGTTCGATCAGGTCGATGACTTTGATACCGGTATAAAGAACCTCTTTGGAGGTACTTAACTCGTCGTATTTTGGGGGATCGCGGTGGATGGGATAGCGTTTTTTTGATTCCACTGCACCGAGTCCATCGATGGCGTCGCCAATCACGTTAAACAAACGGCCTTTAATTTTATCACCGGTAGGCATCGAAATCGGTTGACCAAGCGAAACCACTTCCAAACCCCGTTTGAGTCCGTCGGTAGAGTCCATGGCTATAGTTCTGATAGTGTTGTCGCCGGTAGCTTGCTGGGCCTCGAGAATGAGTTTTTCTCCATTTTCGCGGGTAATTTCCAGCGCATCGTAAATATTGGGCAAGTCTTCTTCCTTCTCAAAGACGACATCGATAACAGGGCCAATGATCTGTGCAATATGGCCAATGTTGCGTTTCTCCATAAAGAGCAATGATTTAAGGATTTAATGTGGGCGCAAATATAGCAATTTCTTAAATAAATGATGTATTTTTACAGGAAACCTTGTTCATTATGGCACTAAAAGAAATAAAATGGATTGAGAACCAGTTGAATAAACTGCAATCGCCTGACTTAGATTTAAATGTTTGGAAAGCCTCGGCCTGTTTGATGCTGGACAGCATTTTCGGGACTGACAACTTCCGTTCAAAGCAAATTGAGGCACTGAGTAACAAATTCAACTCCTGGTCGTTACGCGACGCCACGGGCAACGAATCCTATGAAGAACGCAACCAGCGCATGGCCGCTGAAATCCTGCAATCGGCCATTGATGAGCTGGAAATGATGGGGCTGCCAAAGAAAGACAACCAGGTGGAAAAACTACTGAAAGAGTTACTTGCCATTATTTTTGATGAGTTGAAAGGCAATCAGGTAAAAAAACTCAGGCATATCGTAACCGCTGATTTACCAACCGATGATAAAAAACGTCAGTTATCCGACATCCTGCGTGAAGCCGGCGGTGGCGATTCTATC
Organism: Bacteroidetes bacterium HGW-Bacteroidetes-16; assembly: GCA_002840975.1. Classification (GTDB taxonomy): domain Bacteria; phylum Bacteroidota; class Bacteroidia; order Bacteroidales; family F082; genus UBA6244. The sequence goes on along the minus strand of PHDN01000010.1, from coordinate 8,480 downwards.
CTCATCAATTTAATGTTGCACCCGGCCATTGAGAAAATGCTGAAGGATCATTGAGTGTATATGTGAGGTAAGTTCATCAAACTCTGACGCGCGGTGCGCTGTGAGTAAAGACAATCTTTACGCAACTACAAATAAAATGGTGGACATGACCCAACAGAGTCTTTTGGCAGGAGGCGGCTCTAAACAACTGTTTTAATGCATAAAGATTGATCAGAGATTTTTGTTAAGGAAGTGTGCTGTCACGCGTTACGATATCGCTAAACGCACGCCGGTAATCGTGCTGTTTCACAGAGTTACACAAAGAAGCCACAGAGATTCACAAAGAAATAGCTGTTGCTTTATTCATGTATTTGTTAAACAGGTAGTTCGGATATCTGAAGGGGATTTTTCTGAACCATCATTTGCCTTCGGTTACCAGCCGGTAACCATCTCTATGAATGGTGATGATCTGGATGGAAGTATCTGAAGATAAGTGTTTTCGGAGCTTGGTGATGTACACATCCATGCTGCGGGTGGTGAAATAATTGGCGTTGCCCCAGATTTTGTTAAGCGCCACTACCTTGGAAAGCAGTTCTCCTTGTTGCATGATCAACAAATAAAGCAGTTCGCTTTCCTTGGGTGTGAGCGAGGTGCTGTGGTTGTTCTGTTGATTGGTGAGTTTCCTCGACCGGTAGTTAAATAAAAAATGGCCAAGGGTCAGGATTCCTGTTAGGGAGCCTGTTTCGGGATTATTTTGATGCCTGCTGAGCACGGCTTTGATTTTGTATAACAGGATCTCCGAATCGAATGGTTTGGTGATGTAATCGTCGGCCCCGGTTTTATAGCCGGCAACCACATCTTCGCGCAGGGTTTTGGCGGTAATAAAAATAAAGGGGGTGTTGCGGCCCGATGCCTTAATTTGTTTTGCGATGGAGAACCCATCCAGGTTGGGAAGCATCACATCAAGCAATATCAACTGGTAATTCCCCCGGATGAATTTTTCGTTGGCATCCTTTCCATCCGAAACCCAATCTACCTTAAAATCATTTAGTTCGAGGTAGCTCTTGAGCACAGAACCAAAATTAACATCATCTTCTACAAGGAGCAGGTAAGGTTCGTTGGTCATGATTTGTAGCAATTAAAAGTCAGGGTAAAGATACTGCCATTTCCGGGTTCGCTGTGTACCCGGATGGTTCCGCCATGAGCGGTCACAATGGCTTTTACATAACTCAATCCAAGTCCGAAGCCTTTTACATTGTGTATGTTGCCGCTTGGCCGGCGGTAAAACTGATCGAAAATGTGCTGCTGTACTTCTTTGGTCATGCCCACACCATTATCGGCTACCCTGATAATCAGTGAGTTTTGCTGATTGTAGGTTTCAACCACAATCTCAGGTGGTTTTTCGGTGTATTTGATGGCATTATCAAGCAAATTGTTCATTAAGTTGGCAAAATGTACTTCATCGGCCAGGAGCTGATCACAGGAAGCACGCAGGACAGAAATGATGCGCCCGTTTTTTTGCTGTGCCGAAAGTTGCAGCACTTCAATGGTATGCTCAATGGCTTCGTGTGCATTCATGGGTTGTGGTTCGATGTGGATATTTCCTCTTTCAATCAAAGCCATTTGAAGTACTTTTTCTACCTGACTGTTCATGCGTTTATTTTCCTGCCGGATGATGCCCAGATAATAGTTGGTGGGATCGGTTTGCCCGAAGACCTTGGGTGAAGAAAGGGCATCCGCAGCCAGAGCGATGGTGGCAATGGGCGTTTTAAACTCATGAGTCATGTTGTTGATGAAATCGGTTTTTATCTGCGACATTTTTTTCTGCTTCAGCATATAAAAAACAGTAAACCAGAAGGTGGTGAGGATAATGAGGGTAAAGACTACACTTCCGCTGATAAGTAAGGTGAGCGATTTGAAGATGTAGCTGTTTTTGGAGGGAAAACTTAACAGCAGGTACATGTTTTTGCGGAAGAAATCGTCGGGAAACAGATTGACTTTGAAGGCAGTTTTCAACTCTGCCGGTGCGTCCTTGGTGGAGGAAATTACATGAACAGAATCGCCTGTCTCCTGCACAACCTGATAGTAAAAAGGCAGGTCGATGCCTCTTGAAAACAGGGCATTTCGAAGCAGCGTGTCCAGGTTGGAAACAGGAAAATATTTCAGCATTTTATTCGGGTCGAAGCCGTATTCCACCACCCATTCTTCCATGTTTTTGTTGAATAGCTCCAGCTTTTCCTCTATCACCCTGGCTTTTTCTTCTTCCGCCCTGAGACTGTGTTCATCCATTTTATGCCGAATACTGTCGTGTATTCTCTGCAGTTCAAAAAATTGCGGATCCTTATTTGTAACCATTACAACATCTGGTTCAGAGTCAGATACCCATTCCAGATCATAATCGAATTGAAAGTTGTTATGAATAGAATCCATATTGACAGTTGCCTGTGTGCTCACTTTGTTTTTGGAAGTGATGCTGATGACATGGCTTGTTGAACCATGCTGACTTACAACCGTATCCACTTCCACCGACACACGACTGTTGGCTCCGGGAGTAACACTGTAAAAAGTTCTGGCTGGACGTACCGGCCTTGCAGGTGGAGGAGGAGGCAGGTTCATCTTATCTTTAATAAACGAAAACCTGTCGAATCGGCCCCAGTTGTCGATGCTTTCCAGCATGGCCTCATGGGCCGATTTCTCAAATCTGGAGGCTTCCATTTTCATGGCATGCCTGATCCACAATGCCTGGGTGAAAATAATTCCTGCCAGGCTGACCGACATAAAAAGGACAATCAGGTTAAAACGTTTTTTCAACTACCGTTAATTTGAGATTTTGAGCAAAGCTAATGAAACAATGTACATTGTGATCATACTTTAACCTGATGTTAACCTTTTTTAACCCCTGTTAACCTTTATCGAAAAGGGCGTAACCTAGTTTTGTGAAGTATTTAAAACTTTAAAAAATGAAAAAAGTAAACCTATTTTATTTGATGATTTTCCTGCTTGTTGTCCCGGCATTCATTTATGCCCAGGTGGATGAAAAAAAGGAGGTAAAAGTTAAGTTGGTCAAGGTGGTGGATGGAAAAACGACCACTTTTGATACCGTTTTCACCTCAAAGGGTGACATGGAGCAAGATATCAAGTTGTTGATCGATAAGGTGGCGGATGTTGATTCGCCCCAAAGCAAAACGATTTCTATTGAGCTGTCTGCCAATGGCTCCGATTCAACCGGACGTCCCTATAAGGTGATGGTATTTACGGGAGATGATGATATTTCGATGATATCTTCACCGGCATTTAACCATAAAGTAAGGCATTGGGTGGATAAAGACGTCCGAAACATGGAATTTGAATTCAACCTGGATAAAGAAAATATGGAAGGCTTAAACGAAGACATCGAAAGACAGGTGGAGGAAGCCATGCGTCAGCGTGAAGATGTGGAAAGAGAAATGGAGTTGATGAATGGAGAGAGAATGAAATGGGTTAGTATGCCTCCACGGCCTCCAAAACCACCACGTCCCATGCATCCTGAACATCCGGGAAACAGGTACTTTTTTCATGGCGGATTTGACGATGACGGGGTGGCTTCACAGGAAGAATTGCGTGATGCCGGAATTAAATGTCAACCCGATCAGCTGGTGCTCACTACCCTGGACATTGACAACCGTGGTGGTGTGATCACCCTTCGGTTTATGCCAAAAGATGACAATCGTTCCACAAAAGTGACTGTTTATAATTACTTTGGCGACAAGGTTTACACCGGAAAACCTGAGATGGTTGGTGATGTATATCAACTAACCATCGATCTGAGTGCCAAGCAACCCGGAACGTACTTTATCCAGATGGTTCAGAAAAATGCTTCAGTTACACAACGTGTTGAGCTGTAATCAATATCATGTTTTTTTTCATTGCAGGAATCGCCGGACTGAATCAGGCCGGCGATTTTTTTGTCGATTAATTTTCCAAAAGGCAGTTTCTCTATCGGATGGTCAGTTTTTTATGGCTTAATAAGGCTTTCTTTCGGTAATTTTATAACCTTTTGTTACTTCATCCGAAGTGTTGAACAGGGTGTCGTTCAGGATGGGATTAAACCTGATGTTGCTGAACAAATGGTTGGAATAATACACTTTATCGGGATTGGAATGAAAAACAATCTCCATCCTGACCATTTGAGGGTATAGGTTTTTCTTGTTGATAAACAAGTACATGGTTTCGGTCCGGTTGGTGTCGAGGGTCATTTTATTCATGCCCGGAATCAACGCGCCTCCTTCCAAAATGGTCCTCAATGAATAACATACTACTCCGCTTATGGTGGTGTCGTTACCCAGAACTATTTTGTAATGATCTTTGTGTTGCATGGCATAGTTCAGCATATATCGGATGGTGTAGGGCGTAAGCTTGCTCCAGAATGTTTTTTTTCTGAATTCGGGATATTTCAACAAATCAAATACCAGTGCCGTTGTGTCCTTTTTTAATGTTCTGATCAGGCGGTTGCCGTCATAAATGTCTTCATGAATGACCACAAAGTTGCTGTCGTAATAATAAATATGTGCTTTCGCACCAATCACCGAATCTCCGGCAAGTTGCTCATAATAAAAATCTCTTATTGAAGGTATTGGCTCTTCGAAACCCGAGGTTATTCCCCGAACGAGTGACTGACGATAGGTAATGCTGCCAATGGTGTCGATGGATCGGGTGGTTTGGCTTGCAATTTCGATGGGTGATTTGGCCAATTGGCACGAAGCCAGCATGAATATTAAGGCAAAGAGACTCAGTAATTTATTTCTCATGAATTTTTATCATATTGATTAATTGTTCTTTACTAAAAGGTTTAGAAAGGTAGCCGTCAAAACCTGCATCACGGTCAAATTTTATATGCTCGTTTTCTGTAAAAGCTGTTTGGGCAATGATGATCATTTCAGGGAACTCCTTTTTAATCAGTTTGGTCGCTTCTAGTCCATTCATCACCGGCAGTTTGATGTCCATCAGGATCATCTTGATTTTCCTGTGTTTAAAACAGAGTTCCAGGGCTTCTTTTCCATTAAAAGCCGGATAAACGGGATATCCCAGGTCTGTTAAAATCTCTTTAATATATTGATAATTGGTTTGGTCGTCTTCCACTACCAGAATGTGGATGGTTGGATTGATTTCGGGTGTATTTGATTTACTTGATTTCTGAATTTCAGTTCGTTTTGAAAGCAGGTACGGTATGGTAAAATAAAAAGTGGATCCTTTGGTCAATACGGATTCAACCCATATCCGGCCACCCAGCAAATCTATATTTCCCTTACAGATAGCCAGTCCCAGACCAATGCCTTCGTACAATCTTGTAATTTCGATCTCGGCTTTATGGAAGCGGTTAAATATTTTATCGTGCAAATCGGTGGCAATTCCAATCCCACTGTCGTGGACAAAAAATTCCAGCTCATTGTTTTTTAGCTGATACCCGAAATTGATGAATCCTTCATCGGTAAATTTAATGGCATTGTTCAAAAGATTATTCATTATCTGTCTGACCTTCAGTTCGTCCGACATGATCATGCTTTGTGCGTCAGACAATCCTTTGGATAGTGTAAGGGAAACTCCATCTTTCATAAACTGATTCCTCTCATAATAAAGCTCATCCAACAGTTCATTAAGCGAAAAACTCTCGTTATATGCTTGTATATTACCTGTTTCGATGAGTGAAATATCGAGTACATCGTTAATGATACTGAGCAATTGGTTTGAGCTTCGGGTAATAATTTCCAGGTAGTGTTGCTTTTGGTTATCAGAGAGTTGATCGTTGTTGAGCAGGGTTGAAAATCCAATGATGCCGTTCATTGGTGTGCGGATTTCATGCGAGATATTCTGTAGAAAAGCACTTTGAAGCCGGTCGCTTTCCTTGGCTTTCAATTCGGCATAACGCAGTTTTTCGAGGTGTTTTTTCAGGAATGAGTAAAACAACGCGGCGGTAATGATCACATAAAACCATCCTTTGTAGGTTTGTGCTTCCGAAAGCAAATCAGCATCCTGAATAAAGGAAAAGAGTACCTCATCGGAGAATAATATCCACAATCCGCCAATGATCAGGTAGGCGGCAGTGATTTTATATTCGAATTTTAGTTGGTTCATTATTAGGTGGATTAATCAGGCTACACTCCGAAAACTAAATACTATCAATGGGTAAATATAGATAAAATATAAATGTGTAATAACGACAAGTCGTAAATTGAAGTTTTTAACAAATGTTCAATTTAATAGCTCCTGTTAACTACTTCATCAAATCATCAATCATCTGAACATTCCTGTTTTCAATGGATTCGAAAATTTCCCGTTCAAAGGCATTAAACCCTGTTTTATCGTGGCTGATCTTGATTGCCCCGTTTTCCAGAAAGTGGATGAAATCGCACAGGTTTGTCAGTGTCTCGATGATGTGGGAAGTGATGACAATGGTTTTCCCTTTTTCTTTTAAACGCAGGAGGATGGACCGGATAACGCGGCAAGTCTCAATGTCCAGACCATTGAAAGGTTCGTCCAGAATCATGATGGGTTTGTCCTGTTTTAAGATGCCCAGCAGCGCCAGTTTTTTCTTCATCCCGGTTGAATATCCATCAATAATCTGATCCAACGGAAGCAGAAACAACTGGTTCCATTTGTCCTCGTCAAAAGCCTGATTTTTAAACAATCCCAGGTATTCCCTGCCTGTGATATTTGAGTAAAAGAAGTTCTCCGTTACGAGATACGACATTAGTTTTTTAGTCAGTGGCGATTCATCGTGCCTGATTTCACCGGCATCCGGTTTTTTTATCCCATACAACGTATTTAGCAGGGTGGTTTTGCCCGACCCGTTCAGGCCCACAATTCCATGAATGGTGTCCTCGCCAAGCGACAGGCTGAGTCCGTTAATCACCTTTATGGGTTTTTCGTATGAAACGGTCAGGTCTTTAATTGTAATCATCTAAATAGAAATTGAGATTTTTTACGGATTTAACATAAAAGCGTATGGACAACAGCCAGACAATGGGCAAAAAGACGGCGATAATGGATGCAAGGGCACCAATGGATGCGAAGATGGAGGCAGCAGGCGATTTGCTGTTGGGTTGATAGAAAGTATACTTCGTAAGAATGAGAAATATATGTAAAGTAATGAAAACCAGATATTCTATGAATGGAATGTACCAGAATTCAGTGTGAAAGAGGATAAAAGCACCAATCAGCGGCAGCGTGATGGCGGAATACAAAATGAGTTGCAGTTTAATTTTCAACCAGAGAAACTGATGGCTGTTCTTTTCGTAGGATAAAATCATTTGAATGGGCTCTCCATTTTCATAAAAGCTGATGGGAATGATTCCAAGAATAAACAGCACAATCGGCACACTTCCAATAAAAAAAGAAGTTCCCAGCCCGATGAACCAAAGGGGTACTATAAAAAACAATGACCGCCGGATACCGGCTTTCCACTCAAAACCGGCAGATGGGATGAGGCGTTGAAGCAGACTGTTCGTACTTCTTTGCTTTGGTTTGTAGTCCAGTTGTGTTACGATACCGATTGAGGCTATTAACAAAAGCAATGGAATCCACTGAGAATGAATACTCAAAACAAGTGCGATGGGAAAGGCTATCAGTGCGTATTCGACCAAAAAAAGGAGTCGGTAAGCATTGAAATGAGTTTTTAGAAAAGCTTTATCCCGGCGGTTCAGATGAAGTATTATCAGCATCAGAACCATTCCGCCCGTCACATAATAGGAATTGGGTTCCCCTGAACTCAGCATGAAAATTACAAATGCCCCAAATCCCAGGAGTCCTGACAGAAACACAACCCTGAACAGCCCCAACCCCGACATGGCCCGGATGAATTGTTTGATTCTGATGTTTAAAAAAGCTGCAATCATTTATTGTCTGGTGGTTGTGTGGAAATCATTTAAAACAATTCATTCATGAGGCTTTCATAATCATACCTTAAATCCTCATGCAGCGAAAGCAATGATTTTCTGATCATCTGTACCTGCCGCTCCAAAAGATTCGTTAAAACAGCATTGTTTTTGATGGAAGGTTTCATGTTCTTTAATCGCGTACAAAAGTGGATGAGTAATTCTACTTCGGTCTGCTTGTTTTTGGAATACCGGATATAGGTCTTGGTGGTACGCAAAATCTTGCGGACGCTTTTCTTAATTAAATACCAATTCTGGTTGTTGATTACTTCAAATTGTTGGTCTGTTTCAAATTTAACACCTTGTATATAAGCTCCTTCATCGTTTGACTCGTACAGTAGGTATGTCAGTAACTCCTTGTTCTCTTTTTTAAACTTTGATAGCCGAAGACATATTTCCAACAACTCTTTGGGCGATCGGGTGCTTAATTCGAGTTTTAATTCTTTTACGGTAGCGGTCTTCATAAAGCAAATCTAAACGTTTTTACCGGTCAGGAAATCATCCTGGAGCCGTTTTCCTGACTTGTCCCTTTTAGTGCGGTGACTCTAATTTTGCGATAAGCTCCATCATTTTTTGAGTTGGTTGGGCTTT
>PHDN01000009.1 GCA_002840975.1 Bacteroidetes bacterium HGW-Bacteroidetes-16 | reverse complement strand
TTTCAAGGTACTTTGCTCTTACTTCATCTACCGAGCGCATCAGCGTTTCTACAGCCGTTTCACCCGGATCGGCAAAGGATGCCACGTAAGCAATATCGACGCGTTCCATGGTGCCGGGCTCGAAGGTGAAGGGACCCATGGAACCAACGCCCATTCTAATTCCAGGCACATTTCCGGCTGTTGATTCTGTCCAATCCACAGGGCCATTGGGTGGAACACCTCCTGTCCCCCAATCGCAGGGATCGCTTAAGCCGGGATACATAAACCTGGCATCAGGGCCATATGAACCTGTAGCAGGGCTACCCATTCCTCCATACTCAATGGCGGTACTATCTTTCCATTCGCTCTTTAAATATCTGTAAATTGCAGGGCTACTGAATGGTGCTCCCTGATTATTAACCGAATCAGGAAAATAATTTAAATTGAAAGACGTAAAACCACTCATACCAATCCGTTCATTATCGGGGATTCCATCCTTAAAACCAACACCATTGACACTTTCATCACACTGTCCCATGGGATCATCTGTTCCATTGTCGTCCATTAACGGACCGCCTAGAAGCAGCACAGCCTGAGCAGGTGGATTATCACCATAACCTCCTTCATCATAGCTGTCGCCATTATAGCCATAATAAGAACTTCGGCTTACATCGCAACCTAAAAAGTCATCCAACATATTGCCGATGGCAAATCGAGTAAAACAACCAATATAGGTATCATGATAGGTATGGACCGATCGATTAAAGATTTTATAACTCATGAAGATCGTATTGTTGAGCGCTGTGGAGTCGCTGTTATAAAATGCATAAGCCATTACATGATACTCCAAACCCAGGCCAAATCTAAATTCGTCAGTACCACCAGATAAACTATAGTCGTTTATTACAAAATATACACATTGATCTCCACGGATTAAAGGGTAATCACCCATCATAGGATTATAATGTCCATCACCATCTACGTCTACATACGAAGCCAAATCTTCTGCCTGATGGAGGGTTGGATCACCATGGGCAGGCCAGGAGGTAATGTCTTCAATGGTTTGATAACCTGAGTCCCTAAAATGTAGCGCATGGTATTCAACCTCCTCTTTCGTTAGTTTCCAAACCTTGTTCCATTTCTTAAAGGCAGAATAATTTCTACAAAGGCTATCTCCATATAAACTCAAGGGGCCTGACAACATCCAGATATCTCCGTTTCCTACCATATCACCTGCAAAATGTAATTTATCATATTCATCTACACCGCCAACCCACAGACTGGAATTACTCATCGTAACTTTACCGCTCCCAATTGGAAATTCAAAACCAGCCTGAATCGAATCAGAAGGACCATAGGTAACAAACTGGAAACCAAAAGGCTGTATTTTGGCCTGAATTTGATTAACATCCAATAAATTCCAGAATTGATAGGGTTTTTGTTCTATGAAAACATTCGCCCGTCCATGTGACCCATAATTGCCATTTGCATCAATCAAAATATAATACTTAGGGGTTGCATCAATAGTACTGCCCCATGGGAAGTATTTATTGTAACCCACCGAATAGGTAATTGTGCTGTCAGTATGGGATACACAATTTCTTGCAATCGCTATTTTAAAACTTATCCCTTCGGTATTATAGTCATTTTCAAGCACATTAATCGTAATCGTATCACTTGAACCCCCAAAAAAATAATCATCAACTGCAACAGGTCCATCCTGTGACCAGGCTTGTGCTGAAAAAGCAATCATTAACAAAATGAGTAATTTATGTTTCATCGTTTTATGTTTTTAATTCTCTTCGAAAGTTAAATTAATGAAATCTGTTTCACTAACATTTGTAAATACTTAAAACAGGATGTTAACCCCGAAATGAACACCCATGGTGCCATACCGCTGATTAACCGGATAATTGCTGCTAAAAATGGATTGCAGGCTCTGCTTATAATAAGGAGAAACCATCAAACTGACTTGTTGGTTCAGGTGATAATAAAAAGTTGCATTGGCCATCACGTTTAACATGGTTTGATTGATTTGCTTTGTCTCACCTATTTCATTATAATTTGAAAGAGACGGAACTGAGATTTGCGCGTAGTTTAATATGCCCACCGAAGCGCCTGCATTGAGTTCCAGTGAAAAAAGGTTGCGGTTAAACACATAGCCCACCATAAAAGGGATTTCGAAATATCGCACCTGATTTGTACCCCTGTTATCAACCGTGTGATCGGCATACACTTCTACCCATGTACTGTCAACGCCAATTAAAACCGGGATGATGGTCGTTGGGGTTTCATGCACCCAAATCCATGTTGAGTCATAATGGTAATAACTGTCGTCGGGTAGGTATTCCTGATAAGAATAGCTGTAATCACGTTTTTGATTGTAAACAGAGTAATTGAACCCTGTGTTAAGTACCCAACGATCGAGATGGAATTTAAAATCCGTACCAACCGACCATCCCGGTCTGTTCGACTCGTAGGTTTTCCGTTGGTCAACATATTCTGAACTAATACCAGAAACAAAGACATTGGAATACGCTGGCCCTGCATAAATAGTAACCGAAAACCAGGGATCCCCGTATTTTGGTGCGTTGACATCTCTGAGAGATGTGTTCCCTTTTGGATCTGTTTCAAGTGGGTTGGAAAAGCTCGGAATAGAAATCCTGTTGGATATTTCAGAAATAGAACTTCCCTGCTCGGTTTCAACAATTTCAACAGCCTTAATTGTGAGTTGATTATCATCTGACAATAGTTCTGTATCTACCCTCTGATGAGGGTCTTTTTTATTGTTTCCTGCAATCACTTTGACTTCAGGAGCTATATTGGTGACCACTTCACCGGTGGTTCGATGCACAGATGTAAGTTCGTTCTGAGTTGGGTTGGTATCTATTAGATTCTCTGTCGAGACCATTTGTTGTTCAACTACAATAGAGGAATCTGAAGCAGGAAGTATATTGAGGTGATCCGTTTCTCCCAGGTATAAAAAGGCAGCAATTCCCGCCATTCCGGCAAGAGTCCCCAGGGCAAATAACCATTTAAAGTTGAACAAAAAAACAAGCCAGAATAGCTTTCGTCTCAGGTTGTTACTTGCCGGTTTTTCAAAATTGTCGAGTCGTTTCTTTACCAGCTCGTCGATAAAGTTGGGATCTTCTTTCATAATACAGGTGCTTTTTGAGTTATTGCATTAAGTTCACCAAGTTGTTTCATTAAAAATCGCCGTGCCCTGAGCAATTGGGTTTTTGAGGTGCTGACAGAAACGCCAAGCTGTTCAGCGATTTCCTGATGTGAGTAGCCTTCGATGGCATACAGGTTAAAAACCATTCTGTATCCATCAGGAAGTTGCTGCACTGCCATCATAATATCATCCGCTGCCAGATTTTCAGCAGCTTCGGGATCGATAATAGGAACTTCATCTATCCTGTCCAGTTCTTCCAGGTGATAATGTTTACTGTTTTTCCTGAAATTATCGATGGCTACATTTACCACAACCCGTTTCATCCACCCTTCAAGTGATCCATTACCCGTGAATGTGCCAATATTTTTAAATATCTTCATCATGCCCATTTGCAAAATGTCTTCAGCTTCCGCGTTGCTCTTGCCATATCTCATACAAATACCCAATAGGCGTTTATGGTAAAGATCATACAGCAAATGCTGGGCTTTGGAATCTTTTTGTGAACATAACCCAGCAAGTTCTATTTCATTCATAATGGGTAATCCTAATTAGAAGACGGACAAAAAATCAGGTAGGTTGCGTGAGATTTTTTAAGATTACTAATTTAAATTGTACGATCGAAGTTGAGAGACCGAAGAAAATTGACTGAGGGCTGTAGACTAAGAATTGTTTCAAGAGTAAGCCTCATCCCGTAATCTACTCATCGTATCGGATGACATTACATAGGTTAGCATAAAAAAGCCATCAACCCCACAAAAATGTGAAGTTAATGGCTTTATCTTTTAATCCTGTCTGGAAAATGTCTTTTTCTATGGGATGGCCAAACTCAAGACAAATAACGTCATGCGTTATTCAAACTGTTTTGTTTGCTTGGTATACAGCAATCTCATGAATACATGCAAATTTCAGCAGAAGCAATATGAATGGGGATTAGTCTCTATGGTAACCACCGCCGCCGCCACCACGGTTATTTCCACCGCCGCGATAACCGCCGCCGCCGCCACCGCCACTGCCGCCGCGTCTGTCATCTTCACGTTTTTCACGTGCTTCGTTCACAACAATTGGGCGTCCCAAAATTTCTTTGCCATTCAGGCTCTCGATAGCTTCTTCTGCTTCGTTGCTGTTTGGCATTTCAACAAAACCAAAGCCTTTACTTTTTCCCGAAAATTTATCTGTAATGATACGGGCAGAGGTTACTTCTCCAAAACTTTCAAAATAGCCTCTCAATTCGTCTTCGCTTAATCTAAAAGGAAGACTTCCAACAAAAATATCCATGATGATCTAATTAATAAATTGAAATATCGGTCAAAAGTAACATTTATTTAATGGAAACATACTTAAATAAAAAAAATAACAAAAAATTAATGAAACAATCTTCCTCAAATACACCATTCTAGGATAGTTAGTCTACTTTTTCAGGATAATACGGAAGGTAGTACCCTTGCCCGGCGTGGAAGATTTAACATACAATTTGCCTTTGTGATATTGTTTAATGATTCTTTTTGCCAGAGAAAGCCCCAGACCCCATCCCCGTTTTTTGGTGGTATATCCCGGGTTAAAAATCATTTTTTGTTCCGTGAGCGAAATTCCTTTGCCGGTATCCGTGATATCAATGACTACTTGCTTTGGCTCTTCTTTTAAATCAACCGTGATGGTACCCGATGTATTCATGGCATCAATGGCATTCTTGCATAGGTTTTCGATCACCCAGCTTATCAGGGCAGCATTTACGGGAAGCATTATCTTTTTGCCTTGATCGATGTGAACGATATAAGTTACTTTTTTTGAAGTGCGCAGTTTTAAGTAATTAATGCTGTCGAGTAAAATCTGAACGATATCGTTATTTTTAAGTGTCGCCTCTGAACCTATTTTTGAAAAACGCTCAGCAATCACCTCCAAACGGTTCACGTCTTTTTCAATCTCAGCAGTTGCATGGGCTATATTGGTATCATCTAATTTCATCAACTCAATCCAGGCCAGAATCGACGATAGCGGAGTGCCCAACTGATGGGCTGTTTCTTTCGCCATGCCGGCCCAAACACGGTTCTGCTCCGACTTGCGGGCATAGCTAAAAAGCAGGTAGGCAATGAAGGCAAAAATGGCAATAATGAGGATTTGTACCAATGGAAAAAATCGAACGATGGTTAACAATTCTGAGTCCTGGTAATAAATATAAGATGTCCCCTGGTCCCCAAAGTTTACCCTGATAGGTTTGTTTTCATAGGCCATCTCATCCAGTTTCTCCTGAACATAGGCCGGGTCGGTCATCCTGATATCGTTCAAATTACCAAACTGAATCACTTTTTGTCGGGTACTATCGGTAATAATAACAGGTACACTTGACGAATTCAGAGCTACCTCCGACATAAATGAAGTGATGTAGTCGTTGAGGACGTTTTTTAATTCAGTAAAAAAATGCGAATCGCGGTAATACAAATAGTGTTTTTTATTAGGAAGAATGGGAACCATGAGTGGCTTATACACCGTAAATTCTTCTTTGAGTTGCCCTGTTAGATATTTTAGTGAATCCTGATGAGGTGATAGATTTCTTGAATCGAGAATTTTGCCTGTGGCATCTGCCAAAATAATGGGAATGCTGGTGTTCTTTTCAATAATTTCAATAAAAAAGGTGAGGTCCTGGTCTTTTGATGGCTTGTCGCTTAGTACCTGTTTGTATACCTCAGCCAACAACTCTACTCTCCTTCGTTCCTGGGCCTGCAACTGACCAAAAAATGATTCGGTATAAACCACAAGTTCAGCTTTACGGTGTACGGCAGCAGCCCATAAGTTTACATTTTTTCGCTCTTCATTGGCGAACTTTCCCACCAGCAAATTGGTGAAAAAAATAGAAGCTCCTATAATCATGAGAGCCAAAGCAACCAACAGCGCTTTCCAACGCATCTTTTGAGTATAGATATTCACCGGTAGTCAGATTAATAATTCACAAATCTATAAAATAGTATCCGAGTTTAACGCTTTAAAACTGAATAAATTGCTAAACGGATGATAGGTTTCCCCGGGACCTGACCATTCCATACTGACCGCTGGCGCACACCTTCTGTAAAACAACGTACAGTTTAATCACCTGATTATTTGTTAAATGTTTGAATTACAAATTTATCTGAACGGTGGCATAATTCCTGCTAAAAAGTTTCGTTATTGTTTTTCAACGCAATCAGCCAATCATGATCGATTTAAAAAACATACATAAAACTTACCAGATGGGGAACTCCGGTCTTCATGTCCTGAAAGGCATCAATCTGAAAGTGGCACAGGGAGAACTGGTTTCAATCATGGGTTCCTCCGGATCCGGTAAATCAACCCTGCTTAACATCATTGGTATCCTCGACAATTACGACCAGGGAGAATATTATCTGGACGGAACGCTGATGGCCAATCTGAGCGAAAGCAAAGCAGCCTTTTATCGCAACCAGATGCTGGGATTTATTTTTCAATCCTTTAACCTCATTCCCTTTAAAAATGCTGTTGAAAACGTTGCCCTTCCACTATATTATCAAAAAGTGAGCCGGAAAAAACGCAATATGATCGCTCTCGAATACCTTGACAGGATGGGCTTGCGCGACTGGGCAGATCACCTTCCTTCAGAATTGTCAGGTGGTCAGAAACAGCGACTGGCCATCGCGCGTGCTTTGATTGCCAATCCAAAAGTGATTCTTGCTGACGAGCCTACCGGCGCCCTCGATTCCGCGACATCACAAGAAATGATAAACCTGTTGAAAGAAATTAATAAACAGGGCATCACCATGATCATCGTAACACATGAAACTGATATTGCCGAACAAACCGACCGTATCATCCACATAAAGGACGGAATTATCGAAAACAGTTACAATAGCGAAGACCTTCGATCGAGGGTACTGGCCGAAGTTGAAGCTTACAACACTTAATTCTTAATCTCATGTTTGACCTGGATAAATGGCAGGAAATTTTTAATACCATCAGCAAAAATAAATTGCGCACCTTGCTTACGGGGTTCAGTGTGGCATGGGGTATTTTTATGCTGGTGCTCCTGCTGGGATCGGGTTATGGCCTGGAAAATGGCGTGCGTAAAGATTTTGAAGGGGACGCGGTTAATTATATCTCGATCAATCCGGGGGTTACCAGCCAGGCTTATAAAGGAATGAAACCTGGACGCAGATTGAGGTTTACCAATGACGAACGCACCACCCTCGGTGCCTTATCCTACGTGGAGAAAAGTTCAAGCCGTACACAGATATGGAGGAACAACCTTCTTTCGTATGGCACCGAATATGGTACATTTGACATTTTTGCCATCAGTCCTGAATACCGTTTCGTGGAATCGCTCTCTATGACAGAAGGCAGATTTATCAACGACATCGACATTCAGGATTATCGTAAAGTAGTGGCCGTTGGACGCCTGGCATACGAAGCTTTGTTTAAAGGGAAACCCGCTGTTGGCGAATATATTATTGTCAGTAGCGTTCCTTTTAAAGTAGTGGGTGTTTTCGACGACCCGGGTGTTGACCGTGATTTGCAACGGGTATACATTCCCATCAGTACCGCCCAAAGGGTGTTTAATCTTGGAAACAATATCAACAACGTATGCCTGATGCTGGGCGATGCCGGAGTAAGTGAAAGCCAGGACGTGGTTAAAGAAGTTAAGGCCGTGCTTTCTGAACAAATGAAGTTTAACCCAAGCGACCCACGCGCCTTGTTTATATACAACAGCATCGAAAACTACCGCAAGTTCATGAATTTATTTGCAAGCATTCGGTTGTTTATCTGGGTGATAGGCATTGGCACCATCATCGCCGGAATTGTCGGTGTGAGCAATATCATGATGATCGTGGTGAAAGAACGCACCAAGGAAATTGGAATACGCAAAGCATTGGGGGCAACACCCGGTTCCATTGTGGCACTTATCCTGCACGAATCGGTATTAATTACCGCTGTTGCCGGATATCTGGGATTGGTTGTCGGCGTTGGTTTGCTTGAGTTGGTCTCCAAATCGTTGCCCAGCATCGATTATTTTGCCAATCCTGAAATCAATATCGGGGTGGCTGTCGGTGCAACACTTATTCTCATTGTTTCGGGTGCATTGGCTGGATATATGCCTGCACGCAGAGCCGCCGCTGTAAAACCTGTAATTGCTTTGCGCGATGAATAAAAACTTAGAACCATGACACTATTGGATCGCGATAAATGGCATGAGATTTTGTTTGCGTTAAAGCAAAACAAGCTCCGTACTTTTTTCACCGCGTTTGGCGTTTTTTGGGGCATCTTTATGCTCATCATTATGCTGGGCTCCGGTAAAGGCCTGAACAATGGTGTAAGACAAGGAATGGGCGACATGGCCACCAACGCCATGTTTATGTGGACGCAATCCACAACTTTGCCTTACAAAGGATTTCCACGCGGAAGAAGGTATAATTTTAATAATGACGATACCCAGTCTCTTCTGGATAACCTGCCTGATATTGAATATATTGCCCCCAGGCTACAGGTTTTCGGTGGAAACGAAAATAACAACGTGGTGCGTGGCGAACGTACTGCCAGCTATAGCATTCAGGGCGATTGTCCCGATTATTTCCTTATTGACCCGGTAAACCTGGAAGAGGGTAGGCTAATCAATGAATTGGATATTGTTGACAAACGTAAAGTCATCGTCATAGGTACTCGGGTAAAAGACGAAATGTTTGAAAAAAATGAAGACCCGATCGGCGAAATGATCAGAATTCAGGGAGTTTATTTTAAGGTAATAGGTGTACACTCATCTAAAAAAAGCGACAACCAGGCTGAGCAGGAAAATTCGCAGATTTTCATGCCTTTTAGCACCATGCAACAGACATATAATTTTGGAAACATCGTAGGATGGTACAGTATGACTGCGGTGGATGGGGTTCCAGCATCACAGCTTCTTGAACAGGCCAAAACGTTGATGAAATCACGTCATTCCATCGATCCTGTGGATGACCGGGCTATTGGTTCATTCAATATAGAAGTGGAGTATACTAAAATGAAGAACCTCTTTACCGGTATTGAGGCGCTCATTTGGTTTGTCGGCGTGTTTACCTTGCTGGCAGGAGTCATTGGAATCAGCAATATCATGCTGGTGGTGGTAAAGGAACGCACCAAAGAAATTGGCATTCAACGTGCACTAGGGGCGACTCCTTTAGAAGTAAAAAGCCAAATTGTGATCGAAACTGTATTTCTCACTACCGTCGCCGGATATATCGGACTTACACTTGGAGTTGGTGCATTGGAGCTGATCAATTTTGGATTGGAGAGTTCGGGTGCTTCAGGAGAAATGTTTTCGCACCCTGAAGTCAATTTCCCTACTGCTATTTCTGCACTTATCCTGCTGGTAGTGTCGGGAGCCCTTGCCGGGCTCATTCCTGCACAACGCGCAGTTTCCATTAAACCCATCGATGCTTTGCGCGATGAATAGTAAATTAAAAGTTACCTGCCTGCCGGTAGGCAGGAAAGTTGAAAGTTGAATTTAAATGACATCTATTAAATATCCTGCTTGTATATGAAAACATTTTTCAAAGTCCTTGCCGCCGTAATTATTTTGGGCATTTTTGGTTACACCATTTATTTCCTGTATCAAAAGTCGCAAACCAAACCCATTGTTTACGAAACCGTAAACCCCGTTATATCGAATGTAATTAAGAAAACCACAGCTACAGGATCGGTAATTCCCCGAAAGGAAATTGAGATAAAACCTGTTGTATCCGGCATTATTGATGCATTGTATGTGGTTGAAGGCCAGCAATTAAAAAAAGGCGATTTGATTGCCAAAATCCGGATCATTCCAAACATGATTAACTTGAACAATGCCAAATCGGCTGTTGAGACATCAAAAATAAAATTGGAAGATGCTAAGCGAAACTACGAACGCCAGCTTGAGCTGCTTGAAAAAGGGGTCATTGCCAAGGCCGATTACGAATCATACGAGATTACTTATAAAAATGCCCTCGAAGACCTGGAGACTGCAGAAGAAACATTGCAACTTATCCGGGATGGACAAATTCAGAAACAGAGCAGTGAAACAAATACCCTTGTTAAATCGACCATAGATGGAATGGTTCTGGATGTGCCTGTCGAAATTGGCAACCAGGTCATCGAATCAAACAATTTCAATGCAGGAACCACCATTGCATCGGTAGCCGATATGGGGGAGATGATGTTTGAAGGCAATATCGATGAATCGGAAGTAGGAAAAATAAAAGAAGGAATGCCGCTGCTATTGACTATTGGAGCTCTTGAAAACGTGACGTTTGATGCCGTTCTTGAACAAATATCACCAAAAGGTTTAGAAGTCAATGGAGCAGTACAGTTTAAAATCAAAGCAGGTGTAAAACTACGAAGCGATCAGTTTATCCGTTCGGGTTACAGTGCCAACGCGGATATCGTTCTGGCACGTGTCGATAGTGTGATGACCCTTTCAGAAGGGCTACTCCAGTTCGACGACTCCTCCACTTTCGTGGAGGTTGAAGTCCAACCACAAATTTTTGAAAAACGAGCTGTTGAAACAGGGCTCTCGGATGGGATTAACATCGAGGTTGTTTCAGGGATTAATATGGAGGACAAAGTTAAAAAGCTCAAGTAATCATCTGATCTTCAAAGGTAGTAAAACAATATCCCCACATTTAACAGGTAGATATCAAATGAATTTTACTTCATGCTAATCGGGATAGGCAATGCGGGAGTGGTGAATATTCAGCAACTTCTTTTTCAAAACCTTTATCACTTTGGTAATTTCTTTCATGGTGATATTGGCATTCATAAACTGGTTATCGGTCATAAGTGAATGAATAATATTGTCCACCAGGTCGTTAATTTTCTGCTCGTCGGGCTGGGCCAGACTTCTGGATGCCGCTTCTACCGAGTCGGCCATCATGACAACAGCGGTTTCGCGTGAAAAAGGAGCCGGTCCATGATAGGTAAACTCCGATTGATCGACTTCCATTCCCGGGTTTAATTTCTTCTCAAGGCGATAAAAATACTCCACCCGCCTGGTTCCATGATGTGTTCGGATGAAATCGATGATTTTTTCAGGCAAACCATGCTTTCGGGCCATTTCAATGCCATCCAACACATGATCAATAATTACACGAGCACTTTCTTCATAGCCAAGCTCATCATGTGGATTATAACCGGAGGTCTGGTTCTCAACAAAATACAATGGATTATTCATTTTCCCAATATCATGGTACAAGGCTCCGGTGCGGGCCAATTGTTCATCTCCGCCAATTTCGAAAAGGGCCTCCGAAGCCAGATTGGCCACTTGTAATGAATGTTGGAAAGTGCCAGGTGCCTTAATACTTAAATCGCGCAACAATACATTGTTCGTGTTTGAAAGTTCGAGTAAGGTAAGCTGAGTGATTAGACCAAACATTTTCTCGTATAAAAATATAAGAGGAAACGCCAACAACAATAATATGGAACTGGCTGCAAAATGACTTATCATGCGCCTGGAAAAATTGTCAATCGATCCTTCCTGAGCCAATAAAATGCCGGCGTATACAACCATGTAGGCTAAAAACACCATCGTTACACCCCTGAATAAATCAGAGCGTTTACTGAGTTTCTTCACCGAAAACACGCCAATCAATCCGGCTATGCACTGGGTATATAAAAACTCAAAACTATTTGGGGCATAAAATCCCACCAAAATCAGGGTAATGATATACACCACGATAGCAATTCCCCCATCCAGAAACGCTGAAATAACAATGGGTAAGATGGCATAAGGAATCATGTACGACCAATCGGGATATAGTTGAAAAACGAAGTAGGTAGTCAGGATAAAAATCATTTGGGTGAATAAGACCAGGACAATATACTTTAGCTCATAGTAAAATTGACCTTTAAAAAACCGAATGAACAGGTATTGCACCAAAAACAACATCACGATGAGCAGTGTCATTCCTGATAAAACATATTTCCATGAGTCGGTGGAGGCCATGTTTTTCTCATATTCGTTTTTCAAAGAAATGAGCACCTGATATTTTTCACTCGATACCAACTCCCCTGTTGAAATAATCAATTCATCTTTTTGCACCAACCCTTGATTTAAAGAGATATCCTTTAGCAGCTCTTTCTGCTCAAGCAAGGTTTTTGATTCATCATAAAATACATTCTGAAGTAAGGACTGCGAAATTACCTTTTGTAAGAGTGAACTATCAGAAGTGTTTAGTTTTTTAATCCGGATTTTAGCATAATCGTTGGCTGATCGGATGTCGTACAACTGGTCTAAGGCAGTGGCTGCCACCTCGTTGCCTTTTATCAGCCGAATACGATATGAGGGATCCTTACCTTCAATCACCGGATCATAACGAATAATACCCTTGTTTTCAATCGACTTATATAATTCCAACAAAAAAGTCCCCAATTGTATTGAGTCGGCGGAGTGACGACTTCCTGACTTTGAAGCCCATGCCAGGCTGTAATTCAGCATTAATTGCTGCAATCCGGTTTCAGTTACTTCTTGATTAAAAGCAAAATAGGGCATATAACCGGCCAGCAAAACAGCTTTTTCATCTTCAATTTGCTTTTGGCTTTTTTGGATAGAAAAATCGAAAGGAGCAATCAAGTCCTTGTGATTCCATGGCTTACCTACCTGAAATTCATATTTAAAAATGCTCTCCTTAGGACTGATCCATACCACAATGGCAGCAGCCAGAATAAACAATACGATTTTAAAAGTTTCGTAGTAATTATGTTGTAGTTTTGATAAAATTGAGTTCATTTGGAGCGTAATTAGCGACTACAAATTTAACTAAAAGGTTGAACCTGAAAAACATTTTATTTTATGGAAGTATTTGGTGTTTGTAATCAGAGTCTGGCAGCAGTCAGAAAACAGCCCGGCGAGACCTATGAGATGATAAACCAATTAATTTTTGGCGACTTATTAGAAATAAAAGCCAAAGTAAATAGTTGGTTACTTATCGAAAGCATGCACGATGGTTACGAAGGCTGGGTCGACAGCAAACAAGTTAAACAAATAAATAACACTGAATACCAACTACTTGTCAATAGCTCAAAAGCATTTACAACCTCCATCATCACAAAAGTTGACCTCCCCCATGTGGAAGGTTCCAGGTACCTGAGCCTGGGCAGCAGGTTGTATCAGGTAAAGCAAAATACATTTAACAACCTTGAGGGAGAGGCCGTTTATACCGGAGAAATCATTACCAACCCGTCGAATGGCAGTGGTGAGCAGGTTGCTCAAGCGGCTCGTCAATATCTAAACGCACCTTATCTATGGGGAGGACGCTCGGTTTGGGGCATTGATTGCTCCGGGCTGGTGCAGATGAGTTATTTGCTGAATGGATATTCACTTCCACGTGATGCTGGTCAACAGGCACAAATAGGTGAAACAATCCATTTTATACACGAAATCAAAGCCGGCGACCTGATTTTTTTTGATAATGAAGAAGGGAAAATAGTCCATGTTGGTATTGCCTTGCCCAATAAAAACATCATCCATGCCAGTGGTCAGGTACGAATCGACACATTGGATCATCAAGGGATCTTTCAACAGCAGACTCATTTGTACACACATCAACTCCGATTAATAAAGCGGATGATTACCTAAACCAGCAAAAGGGTAATGGGGTGAATGATGCAATACGCCTATCCTGTACTCCATCACTTTGTTGCTCTCGATTCATTTCTTTTTTAATTTTATAAATGACCTGTTTTGCAAAGCGCCAGGCTTTGATCGCAATAAACAGAATCAAAATAATAATTAAAGTATATCGCAATAATATCACCATTTGGCACGTTTTATGATATGAAGATTTCACATTAATCATAAAATTTCACATTAATCATAAAAAACAGAAAAATGGTACTACCAACAAATTTAAAACACGTAGCAACAGCTACTGAACATGCCCAAGTATTAAAAGATCACGAAAACGTAATGATATGCTGTGGCCGCATGGGTCCCATGTGTCTTCCCGTTTACGATATCATGGGTGATATACAGGAAGAATACAAGCACGTAGAATTTCGTGACATGATGTTTGACAGTCCTGAATCAGCTGTTATCCGAAACCACCCGGCCTGTCGTAATTTTATGGGAATTCCTTTTACCGTTTATTATAAGAATGGCGAATTGGTTGCCGCTACCAGCAGTATCCAAAGCCAAGGTCAGGTAACTGCCATTTTAGACAGAGAATTTAAAGCCTAATAAATTTTCCGCCCTCTTATCGGGGGCGGAAAAATAACATGA
Source organism: Bacteroidetes bacterium HGW-Bacteroidetes-16 (assembly GCA_002840975.1). Taxonomy (GTDB): domain Bacteria; phylum Bacteroidota; class Bacteroidia; order Bacteroidales; family F082; genus UBA6244. The sequence goes on along the minus strand of PHDN01000009.1, from coordinate 118,306 downwards.
TCATGGAAGAAAAAATTGTTGATGTAATCATCCTAGGTGGTGGTGCAGCCGGACTAACCGCGGGCATGTATCTGGCCCGGGCCAAATCCAGCGCCGTTATCCTGGATTCGGGAACCATTGGCGGACAACTTGTATTAACCCACGAAGTAGCCAATTATCCCGGCATTGTAACCACCTCAGGATATCAGCTTGCTACCACCATGCGCCAGCAGGCTAAGTCGTTTGGATGCGAAATCAAATCCAATATCACCCTGTCGGAACTGAACCTGGAGGGCGAATCGAAAACAGTGGTGGTAAACAACAACATCCTGTACAAGGCCAAGGCATTGATTATCTCTACGGGTGGTCGTTCGCGGATGCTGAACGTTCCGGGCGAAGCCCGACTAAAAGGCAAAGGGGTTTCCTATTGCGCTACCTGTGACGGTGATTTTTTTCAGGATAAGGAAATATTTGTGGTGGGAGGTGGCAATTCTTCGCTTGAAGAAGCTGTTTCGTTAACAAAATACGCCTCAAAGGTCACCATCATCCATCAATTCGATCATTTTCAGGCTTTTGAGCATGCCATTGAAGAAGCCAAAAAAAATCCAAAAATCAACATCATCCTCCAATCGAAGATTACTGAGTTTCTGGGCGATGAAAAGTTGGAAGCCATCCGTTATCAAAACCTGGAAACAGGAGAAGAATTTCATCAACCCATCGATGGTGCGTTTATCTTTATCGGCTATGAAGCCAATACGGATATGTTTCACGGCAGTTCATTAAAACTCAATGAAGGCAAAGAGGTCGTGGCCGATGAACTGATGAAAACCAACCTGCCGGGAATATTTGTCGCAGGAGACAATAGGGCGAAACGATACCGTCAAATTACAACAGCTGTCGCTGATGGAACCATTGCAGCACTTTCTACACTTGAATACTTGACACATTAATGAGTTTGGTCTAAAAAGGTGAATCAGGATAACTGATTTTCTGCCACTTCCCCTTTAGGGGATTGAGGGGTAAAAGTGGCAGAAATCATTCTAGTACCTTTTAAACCTGACTCATTAAACTCATTTTATTCGTAATTACACCTGGCATGCACTATTTGTAGCCTTTCTAAAAATGAGGCAGTGCATGCTTTTTTTTTGTTCCTCCGTTCCTCCATTAAAAAAACAAAATACATTTGCAGCGACAATTGATTCAGGGCAGGGTGAAATTCCCGACCGGCGGTGACAGTCCGCGACTCCCGTTCCGAAAATTTTAGGATGGGACTGATCTGGTGAAACTCCAGGGCCGACAGTAAAGTCTGGATGGTAGAAGCGATTGTTGTTGTGATGAGTTGAACTGATATCAGTTTTGGTATCGGTTGCTTGTTATAAGGCTATAAATTGATAGCACCTGCTGTTTTGTCAGCAGTACCAATCCGCCCTGAATCGATGTCAGGGTTTTTTTATTGTTTCAACTTAAAGTAATAGAAATGAAGAGGATTGGATTATTTATTGTTAACTTGTTGTTAATCACACTCACACTTCAGGCACAACAACCTATTTCGGGCATTATTCAAGAGGCGGAAACTGGTCTCCCCATCGGGAATGTTCAAATTACATCACCCGGTTCGGCCATCGGCACCACCAGCAATGCAGATGGCAGCTTTTTGCTTATGACAGACAAAAACAACATTCACCTGACATTTCATCACCTCAGTTATAAAACATTGTCGAGGTATATTGTGCTGCATTCGCAGGAGATGGATATGGGAATCATTCAACTGGAAAAACTTCCGGTTAACCTGGATGAAATCAACATCACCGGAGGAATGGTTACCGAAAACAACTCGCCAATAACCATTTCAACACTCACCGGCAAAGAGATTCAAACCCAATTGGGCCATCAGCCATTGCCATTGTTGATGAACAGCATTCCTGGTATCTACAGCACACGCACCGGCGGGGGAAGTGGCGATGCGGAATTGAGTATCAGGGGATTTAACCAGCAAAACATTGGCCTCTTGCTAAATGGAGTCCCCATCAGTAGTGTCGAAAACGGGTTGGTTTACTGGAACAATTGGTTGGGACTGAGTCATGCCATTGCCGAAATTCAGGTTCAAAAAGGACCTGGCGTTTCCAATGCAGCCATCAATTCAGTGGGTGGAAGTTTAAACATTGTGACCTCAAATCCCAAAGAAACACCGGATTATTCATTGAGCTATCGGGTAACTTCTTTTGGCAACCAGGAAGTTTCGTTTTCAGCCAACAGCGGAATCATGGAAAACGGTTGGAATGTTGCCTTCTACGGTTCATATCTTCACGGAGACGGGTACATCGATGCCACCAATGTTTCGGCCTGGTCGTACTTTCTCACCTTAAACAAACAGCTTAACGCTAAAAACAAACTGACCATTACCCTGTTGGGAACACCCGAAATACACGGCCAGAGAACTTTAAAATTATCCGATCAGGAACACCGGTATTATGGCAACCTGTATAATAAGGACTGGGGTGGATTGAATGGTAAAGTAAAAAATGCTTCCGAAAACTTCTACCACAAACCCGTTTTGAGCGCCAGCCACAATTACACCATCAACAGCAAGACCATTTTAGCCACGGCGGTTTATTTCACACCCGGTTATGGCGGTGGAAACTGGTCGGAAAGCTTCCAATACGCCCCTTCGATTTTTGAATTCAGAAATGAAACGGGTCAGATTGACTGGCCAGCTATCTACAACAACAATAAAAATAACCCGGGTAGTTCGGTGTTGGAGAACGGGGACACCATTTCTGGCTATTCAATCAATGTTGGAACGCAATACCTGGCCAGCCACATTCAAACAGGACTGATGTCGACACTCCGACATGCCATCAGTGATCGGCTTACGCTGACCGGCGGTATTCATTACAGGTATTTCAACTCATTTGTACGGGAACAGATCACCGACTTAATGGGAGGCAAGGTTTTTATCGATGATTATTCATGGGCCGTGGTTGGCGTTGCAGGAAGAAACCAACTTAACTACGTCGGCGACATCATCAAAGTCAACAACTCAAGCATTGTAAATTTTACAAGTGCCTATTTACAAGCTATTTACAATTCAGGACGGATAAACGCCTATGTTTCGCTGGGTGGCAATAACAATTGGTATCAACGTGTGGACCGTTACAATTATGTGAAAAATCAAAAAAGTGAAACAATCGTTAAACCCGGGTTTGATTTAAGGGGAGGTATCTGTTACAATTTTGGAACCCGCCATGAAGTATTTGCCAATGCAGCTATCATTTCACGTGCACCTTACTTTAAATATGTTTTCGGGAACTACACCAATGTACCTGTTCACGACCTGAAAAATGAGCAAATCAGCACGGTGGAGGCCGGTTACCGATTTCACAATCGAAGCATTAAATTTGAAGCCAATGCCTACTATACCGATTGGGGAAATGTTTCGATGCTTTCCAATGAATACATTCAATTGGAAAACAACACCCAAAGCAGGGCCATGGTGAATGGTTTACATGCCATCCACCAGGGTGTTGAATCGATGCTGGATGTGCAACTCAATAAAAACATGGGCATCGGGTTGATTGCCTCTTTTGGGAATTTTGTCTGGCAAAATGATATCACCGCCACCTTATTGAATAGTGACAATGTGGTAGTTGACACGATAATGGTGATGGCCAAGGGGCTCAAAGTGGGAGGTACCGCGCAGCAGCAACTGGGGTCTCAATTTACCATTAAGGTGTTAAAGATAATTGACATGAAGCTGGAATGGATGTATTACGATCAACTGTATGCCTCTTTCGATCCGGTGAACCGGACCAATCCCGACGATCGGATGCAATCCTATCAGATTCCGGCATTCCACACCATAAATGTATATGCAGGAATTCACACCAAAGTGCTCAACACCCCTTGTTTACTACAGCTAAATGTGTATAACCTACTCAATTCCATTCATGTAGTACATAGTCAGGATGGGTTGGGTCATGATTTAGCGTCCATGACCGGGTTCTGGTCGTTTGGGCGGACTTTTGATATCATGTTAAAATTCAGTCTTTAAAGCAAAATAGTTGCATTGGTTCTTAAATAACTTATTAACAACACACAATATATATCTGGTTGTTATTGTGCATATTACACACTTTAGAAGGGCGCAATCCCAAAAATCAATAACAATTGTTAATAATTATTAATAATGGCTTAATACGGTTTTTGGGTAGAATAGATATTTTTACTTCAAATATTAATAAAATCTATTTCATTTGAAAAACCAAAAAACTAAATGTTTATGAAAAAATTAAATTTACTCTTAACATTTTTCCTTACTGTATTGTTTGCTGGTGTATCATTCTCACAAGGAACGGTTACAGGGAAAGTGGTTGATGCCACTTACAATGAGTCGCTTATTGGAGCCACTGTTGTATTAAAGGGAACAACAACGGGAACAGTAACAGACATCAACGGAGCTTTCAGCTTAAAGTTAGCTGCTGGTTCTTATACCATTGATATCAGTTATATTGGATACGAGTTGCAGTCATTTCCGGTAACGATTGGCGACAATGAAACACATAATCTCGGAAAAGTAAAATTAGCATCCACTACATTTGCTTTGGAAGGGGTGAACATCATGGCTGACCGTGCTAAAGAAAGGCAAACACCAGTAGCTGTTTCCAATATTTCGAAAGCCGAAATTCAGCAGCAATTAGGTTCACAGGACCTGCCTATGATTATGAACATGACACCCAGTGTATATGCTACCCCACAAGGTGGAGGAGCCGGTGATGCCAGGATCAATGTTCGTGGTTTTAACCAGAATAATGTGGCCATTATGATCAATGGTGTTCCTATTAATGACATGGAAAACGGCTGGGTATATTGGTCCAACTGGGATGGCGTTGCCGATGCGACTTCCTCAATTCAAATGCAACGTGGTTTAAGTGCCATCAATCTGGCAACACCTTCAGTGGGTGGTACCATGAATATCATTACCAGCCCTGCTGAAATGAGAGCCGGTGCAACTGCCAGATTGGAATATGGATCAGGAAATTTCATTAAAACTACCTTTAGCGCTCATACAGGATTGATTAACAATAAATTTGCTGCCAGCGTGGCTGCAGTCCGCAAAGTTGGAGAGGGAGTTGTTGACAAAACATGGACCGACGCCTGGGCATATTATGTTGGCTTGAGTTACAACGTGAATAAAAATCACCGTCTCGAAATTTATGCAGTGGGAGCTCCACAACGTCACGGACAAAACCTCTACAAACAAAATGTGGCAGCCTACAGTCATGAATATGCCACCGAATTGGGTGCCAGTGATAGTACTTTGATGAAATTTAAAGAAGCTTCTTCCGGACGCCTGTATAATGAAAACTGGAATGAGGTAAACAGTTCTTATAATTCAAAACAATATTGGAATGGAAAAGAACATGACCGGTACGACAAAAGTTTTATGAATGAAAGAGAGAACTACTATCATAAACCCGTTGTTAACCTCAACTGGTATGCCCAATGGAGCAAGAAAATTTCTCAGTTTACAACTGTATATTATTCAGGTGGAAAAGGTGGTGGAACAGGTACCTATGGAAAAATTCAGTACGACCGCACCGGGCCATCCCAAATTGTTGACTGGAATGCTACCATGGAAAAGAATTTGGATCCAACTTACACCAATAAAGGGATTCTACGCAATTCTGTAAATGGTCAATGGACGATTGGAGCAATTACAAAGGTTAAAGTAGACTTTTCCGACCACTTTAAAGGGCAGGTTGGTTTAGACTGGAGAACAGCTGAAATTGAGCACTTTTATGAAATTAGAGATCTCCTGGGGCTACAGTCTTTCGTATTTAAAGGAAATCAATTTGATACGGATGCTGCCATGCAAAATAAAGTGTTAGGTGATAAAGTCAATTATTTCAATACCAATACAGTTGACTGGTTTGGTGGTTATGCACAAGGTGAATATACCAATGGCAATTTATCGGCCTATGGTACATTCGGTTACTCCATGATAAAGTATTCGTACCTCAATCATTTTAAGACTGCCGATACTTTAGACAATGGTGACCCTGATGTAAATAGCGGCGAACTAAAATCCAATACTGACTGGATCGGTGGCTTTCAAATTAAAGGTGGCTTAAACTACAATTTTACAGAAACCTTTAGCGCTTTTGGTAATTTTGGTTATGTAAGCAAAGTGCCGATTTTTGACAATGTAATTGACGATAGTGATGGCACTGTAGCTAAAGATCCCCAAAATGAGAAATTTATATCCTATGAATTAGGTGCTATTTACAAAACCACCAATGATAAAGTGAGCGTAAAAGGTAACTTCTACTATACTACCTGGCAGGACAGAACTTTTACCACTTCTGTCAGACTTACCGAGACCGAAAATGGGATTGCTTATATCAAAGGAGTTGACCAGCGTCATATTGGATTTGAGTTGGAAGGCAATTACCGTCCAATTAACTTCATCGGATTTGGTGCCATTGCTTCTATAGCTAACTGGACCTACTTAAATGATGTGAACGCCACCATTAAAAACTATGATGACGCAAGTGGCAGTTTTACTACAACAGAAATACATGCATACATAAAGGATTTAAAAGTAGGCGATGCACCACAAACCCAGTTTGCACTGTGGACAAATATTTATCCTGTTCAAGGATTGAATATCCAACTCATCTGGCGCAACAATTCAAACCATTATGCCGACTTTAATCCAACTACAAGAGATAAAGCAACCGACACTGAACAAGTTTGGAAAACTCCCTCTTATTCTGTTTTTGATACACACATCAACTACACTGTTCCAATGAAAGGGAGAGTTGAGTTGGATGTTTTTGCCCATGTCTTTAATATTTTCGACACTTTCTATATTCAGGATGCAGTTGACAACAGCCAATACAATGGATATTACGGATATGACAAACGTTACTCTCACACTGTAAACTCTGCAGAAGTATATCTTGGTTTACCAAGAACCTTCAACGTTGGGGTAAAAATTGGATTTCATTAATGGTCAGCACAAACTATTAAAAAAAGCCTCCAGACCGGAGGCTTTTTTTTATCCTGATGGCTTATTTTTCAACCTTTACAAATCATAATTCTTTGGCAATCATGAAATTGAAAATCGCAAATAACCTCCTGTTCATATTTCTGTTGAGCATGGTTTCTGTTAGTTGTTCCTCTATAGATCATAAAAAGGAACAACCCTACCTGATCGTACTGTCGCTTGATGGTTTCAGGTGGGACTATCCCGACCACGCCAACACACCTACACTCGATTCGCTGTCACAGGTTGGCGTGAGAACCAATATCATTCCCTCCTATCCCACCAAAACATTCCCAAATCATTATAGCATGGCCACCGGATTGTACCCCGACCACCATGGTATTGTGCTCAACGGGTTTTATGCTGTAGATCTGGGAAAACAATACTCCTTGGGAGATCGCCGGGCAGTTGCCGATGCCAACTTTTATGGAGGCGAACCCATTTGGAACACCTGTGAAAAACAAGGAGTGAAAACAGCCACCTTATTCTGGGTCGGATCCGAAGCACCCATCAACCACTTAACACCAACCTATTGGTCAGCTTACAACCAGAAATTGTCCTTTGAATCACGTATCGACTCCTTGTTTAATTGGCTTTCTTTACCGGAAACCCAACGTCCGCATCTGATCATGTGGTATTATCATGAACCCGATCATACGGGCCATCAATTCGGGCCCCGTAGTTTGGAAACGGTTGCCGAAGTCGAAAGGCTCGATCACAATTTGGGTATGTTTTTTAAGCGTATGAGACAACTCCCGGATTATCATCAGCTCAATTTTATCGTCACCTCCGACCATGGCATGGGCGAAATTTCACCAGATAGACAAGTCATTCTCGATGAAACAATCGACACTTCCTGGTTTGAGAGATTTGATGGATGGAATCCAAACTGGAATTTCAAAGTAAAAGCCGGGTTGATGGAGAAAGTTTACAGCAACTTAAAAAAGGTACCACATGTAAAGGTGTATCACCACGACAGCATCCCCGGTCGGTTGCATTATGGAAGCAACCCCCGGACTTATGATTTTACCCTGGAAGCCGATTCGGGATACAGCATCTATTGGACGTGGAACATCAGTGATGGTTTGGGTACCCATGGCTACGACAACAGGAACCGCGACATGCATGCCATTTTTTACGCCGCTGGTCCTGTCTTTAAAAAAGGATATCAGGCACCTGCCTTTGAAAATGTGAACCTGTATGAACTGATGGCCGAAATTCTGCACATTGTTCCTGTAAAAACAGATGGAGAGCTGGCCAATACAGAAAGCATGCTCCTTCCAAAATCCCGGCCTTAGCCTAACCTTTTCACAACATACACCAGATCATCTCCCACCTTTGAGCGTAGAATAGCAAAATAGAAATAGAGCTAAGTGTAGATTTATGTCTGAGGCAGACAAGTAAAACTACGCTGAGGATGGGCTTTTTTAATTCTTCTTATTTTATTTTCTTAAGCTTTCTAACTTTTGAAGCCCTGCGGCTACCATGAACAATACCGAGAATAACAATTTCAGAGACTTTAATTTTGTAAATGATAAGCCAACTCATACAAACCGCATTGCGGTATATTTTGGTTTTAGTCGGAATTTCTTCACATTCCCTAAATGTCAAAGGATTCTGCTCAATGCGGTCTATGGTCTCAAAAATTTTATCACCAACACGGATAGCATTTAAAGGCTGGTGTTTGATATAGGCAATATAACCCGTAATATCGTCAATATTTTGCAGAGCGCTTTTGGTTATACTCAACGAATAAGTTTTTGGAGCTTTTTCTTTTGTGTTGCCCATCGTTGTTTGGCTTCTGTTATACTTACAGTTGGAGAATCTTCGGTATACTCAACCCACTTTTTAAAATCTTCTTCACTTATTGGTTCACCTGGTAAAGCATATGAGTTTAACCCGATAGCTATCGGGTCAGGTCCTTTTACAATCCGTATCAAATGTTTATGCTCTAAGTCTTGCAAAGCCTTTAAAGAGTTGTTATCTGTAAGTTCTATTGTTACTGTTTGCATAAAAAAGTTTTTTACATTGAATAAGCTTGCCTTGCTTTGGCAAGGTCTGCTTGGGACCATTTATTTTGCTTACGAAGACCGGTAATTTTACTTCCAATGTTTAGCATAGTTCACAAAAGTATAGTGTTTGCTAATAGTTAACGCAAATGTAGTGAATATAGTTCTACAAATAAAGAAAGAATGATTTTGCAGAATAATCATGAAGTTCCAATTTTATTGCACATGTTACACTAATAAAATAATTTACACATTGAAATAAGTGAGATAAAACAAAGAGCTGAAATCAATCATATCATCCTTGTTTAAACAAATGGAGAATTGGCCAATACCGAAAGCATGCTCCTTCCAAAATCCCTGCCTTAGCCTAACCTTTTCACATAGTACACCAGATCGTCTCCTTTGTCGTAGTAGTCCTCGAATTGGGCTTTGAGCTCGTAACCGTTTTTTTCATAAAACATGCGTGTTGGGGTATACTGTTTGCGGCTGGCCGTTTCTACATAAATGCCGCCACCTTTCAATGCTTTGATTTCCTCTTCGGTGGCTTTAAGCAGTTGTTTGCCTAATCCCCGGTTGCGGAAATCGTGGTGGGTGGCAATCCAGTACAAATCGTAACTGTTTTTGGTGCACGGGATGAGTCCGTAGCATGAATAAGCCACCGTTTTTCCATCCACTTCCAAAAAGATGAATTCGTATCCACTGGCTTCCCCTTTGTAGAGACGCTCTTCGGCCAACTCGGCAGCTACATCAATTTCTTCGTCATTAAAAAAGCCGGTAGAAGTAACTATTTCTCTGATGATCTGTGGGTCAGCGGCGGTGACTTCTTTGCGTAAGGTAATGGTATTCATTAGGATTATGTTTTTTGGTCGTTGAATTAAAATCAGATGATTACCGATGAATGGGCATCTTCAATAATACGCGTGAGTACATTGTCAAACGAAAATCCTGCCTCCATGGCTGCAGCGTAAAATCCGGCATCGGGCGAAAGACAAGGATTGGCATTAATCTCCAAAACATACGGATTGTTTTGCTCATCCACACGAAAGTCGATGCGTACATAACCTTTCAGGTCAAACAACTGCCAGCATTGGTGACAAATATTGCCGAGTTTTGCTGCCAGATCGGGCATTTCCTGCTCTACACCGAAACGGCGGTTGGTGTGTTTGTATTCAAACGAATCTTCATCCCATTTGGCTTCATAGCCGATGATGTGGGGTTTGCCTTCCGGGAAGCTGTCGAACACGATTTCGGCCATCGGCAATACTTCAGGTCCGTTTTTTCCTCCCAATACCGAAATATTAAATTCCCTTCCTTTAATAAATTCCTCAAAAAACCACGTCCGGTTTTGGTTTTCTGACAAAAACGCGTTGATTTTTGCCAATTCTCCATCCAACACATTGGCATCCGAAATGCCTACCGAAGCATCCTCCCAAACGGGCTTGGCGATGTACTTTTTGTTGGGATTAAACCGACCGGATTGAATGTCGGTAACCAATTCCGGTGTTGGAATTCCGTTGGCCAGTAACAGTTTTTTGGTCAGGGTTTTGTTGCTGGTGATATACATGCTTTCGGAACCACATCCCGTAAAGGGTATTTTAAGATGTTCTAAAAGTGCCGGTGCCCAATGGATCAACCTAGCATCCTGCGCCACACCTTCCACCAAATTGACCACAAAGTCAGGCGAAAGCCCGGTGATTTGCGCTACAGCAGCCTGTATATTGAAATCCATCAACACACGTTCGCTCTCAATTCCAAGCTGTTCCAGGGTTTCCTCTACCAAACAGGCTTGTTCGAGGACATCCAATTCATCTTCGGTTGGATCTGATGAAAGCGCATTGATTAAAACGATGGCTTTTTTCATCTCATTGGATTTTTACCTTTTGAACCGCAGAATCCATGATGCGTTTCATCAATTCGGGATATTGTATGCCGTTCAAACGACTCAGGATCGGGAGGTCAGAATGGACGGGATGCATCCCGGCAAGGGGGTTTACCTCCAGGAAGTTCGGCACACCGTTTTCATCCATCCGGATGTCCACACGTCCGCCGTCTTCGCAACCCAACAACCGGAATACATCCAACGCCAGCTGCTCGCAGGAATTTTTTGTCGCCTCATCGGTTACGGCCTGATATTCTATCACTTGCTTATAATCTTCCTTGTTGGCATAGGAATAAAGTCCCTTTTCAGCCTTTGCGAGCAGCAGAATTTCCATGGTGCCGGTGGTTTTAGCGTTCACCCCAGTGCCGGTAACTCCGGTAGTAAACTCGCGCCCGCTCAGGTAGGTTTCTACCAACACAGGTTGTTTGAATTCCATCAAAAGAGTCTGGCATCTTTCTCTTAATTCGTTCCTGTTGGTGATAATGGATTTTCCATTGATTCCTTTGCCTGTACCTTCGGCCACCGGTTTTGCAAATAAAGGGAAAGGCAAATTAACACCTTCAATATCACTTTCGTGATGAACCACCGCAAAATCAGGGGTGGCAATACCCGCATCTCTGATCACGCGTTTGGTGAGTCCTTTATCGAGGGTAAGCGCCAGCACCAGCGGACCTGAAAAAACATACGGAATCAGGTAAGCATCCAACAAAGCCGGAACCTGGGCTTCGCGACCCCGTCCATACATGCCTTCGGCAATATTAAACACCAAATCCCATCGTTTACCGGCCGCTAACCCAAAGACAAGTTGTTTAAGATGACCAATCCGTTCTGTTTGGTAACCCAGCTGCTGCAGGGTTTGTTCAATGGCTTCGATGGTGTCTTCTTTGTCGAATTCGGCTGTTTCTTCTTCAGAAAAGCCCATCTTCAGGTATTCGGAACGTAAATCATAGGTCAGTCCTATCGTCATCTTATTAAGATCAAATTTAGAATCATGAAATGATTTTCAATATAAATCGTGTAAACGATCTGTTAAGTTATGAATAATCAGGATAGCGATAGATCTTGTCCTCATAGTTGCGCAAGATGACATCCCCGTTTTCTTTTGCCACGAGATATTCAGGAAGCAATGGAATTTTTCCGCCTCCTCCCGGGGCATCAATCACATAATGTGGAATGGCATAACCTGAAGTAAAACCCCTTAGTTTTTTAATTATTTCGAGTCCTTTTTCAACGCTGGTGCGAAAATGTGCTGACCCTGGAATGGGGTCGCATTGATACAGGTAATAAGGTTTTACCCTGACTTTAAGCAATTCATGCGTTAAATTGCGGTATACCTCGGCATCATCGTTTACTCCTTTTAACAATACAGTTTGACTTCCGAGGGGAATACCAGCATCAGCCAGCCGGATGCAGGCCTCACGGGTTTCAGGAGTCAACTCATCGGGATGGGTAAAGTGCAGGCTCATATAAAGCGGGTGGTACTTTTTAAGCATGTCCACCAATTTTTGAGTGATGCGCATGGGCAATACCGCGGGTATTTTGGTTCCTAACCTGATCATTTCCACATGGTCGATACTACGCAATCCGCTGAGCAGGTATTCAATTCGCTCATCCGAAAGTGTAAGTGGATCACCCCCGGAAATAATCACATCCCTGATTTCGGTGTGCTGCCTGATGTAATTAATGGCCCGGTCGATTTGAGGTGTGCCGGCATGCATTTTGTCCTTTTTCGACACCATATGTGAACGGGTACAATACCTGCAGAATGCCGAACAAAATCCGGTAACAAGGAAAAGTACTCGGTCTGGATAACGATGAACAATAAGAGGTACAGGACTGTCGTGTTCTTCACCCAAAGGATCAGATTCTTCACCCGGGGACATCACCAACTCATCAAGGGTAGGCAACATGGTCTTACGCAACGGTTGAAGGCTGTCCTGACCGGCAATTAACGCTATATAATAGGGCGTTATGCGAATGGGCAAGTTGAGCGACTGTTCTTTAAATCCTTTTTCTTCAGATGAAAGTGTCAGCACTTTTTCTAACGATTCAAACGAAGTGTAGCTGTTGCGAACCTGCCATTTCCAGTCTGACCATTTGTCGTTGGAAACTTCAGGAAAGTAGATACTCCTGAACTGTGAAGACTGCTCAGATACTGGAAAATACTCAGGTTCAACGTTTGTTGTTTTAATTGCATGGCCATTGGTGAGAAGGCTTGCACCTCCGGATTGTGGAGGTTCGTCAATATCCTCCTGAACAAAGGAAGATTTTGACATGAGCGTGTTTTTTGGTTTCATCTCTTTTTAAGGCATTTAATTGATTCTTTTACCTTAGTTTGCACCAGTTATTAATTGTTTATAATGTGGTCAGGTTCACTTGGAACATAATGCAATATTATATCTTTTTAAAACAAAAATGACATCTTAAAAAATAATTATTAACTTTTTTATAGTAAGATTTTACGAACTTATATTCATGTAAATGAAATCGTTACGAAATATTTGTTGATAACGGCTGTTCATTTTTGCTAAAACACCAGTTGGAACCTCATTTCAAAAATTCCGGCCTGGCCCAAACCTACCACTTCAGAATAAATATAGTTGGTGGAAATACGTGCCACAGGGTTGAGATACCAGTTGGCTCCCAAGGTAATGTCATGCATTTCGCCCCCCTGGAATTCACGGGCAAACAGGGCTATTTCTGAGTACCTGAGTGATAATTCCAGGGCCCCGAAACCACCTTTTTGACCATAGTTTTTTCTCGGGGTAATATGACCAAAACAGGCCGATCCCATGCTGTATTCTTTGTGTTCACCGGTGAGTATCCAGCTGAAACTTCCGTACCAGGCATAGGATTTTTCCAGAGTGGGATCTGCATTGATATTGATGGAGTTAAGGATGTATTCTGATTGAAACGAGAAACCATGATACACAACTACCAATTCGGTTCCCAGTTTATCGATGTTGTCCACATTCTCGAAATCTGCGGTCAGATATTTTGGCGCCAAATGGGCCTCGGAGGACGAATAGTAAGTCAGTTCATCTTCACCCTGAAATTGATGTGAGTAAGTGAGTCCCAGGTGAACCAATCGGTAGTTTTTTCCACTTTTTAAGTAAGGCAAGGCGGAGATTCGTCCTGTCAGGTGATATTCGTTGCCCAGATATTTTCCTTTGCCCTGTGAATTAAAGAAATATCCTGCATAAGCCGAAATCCGTTTATTGGCCCACTGATTAAACACCATGAAACCCAGGCTCCGTTCCGGAGTGAAGGCATTGGTTAACGCTCGTTCGATATAATTTACATTATTTGAGCTTGTCAGCATCTCGAAACCAAGTGGTTCCTTGAAATTCCCTACCTGAAAATTTCCTATTCCGGGCAATTTTGTGAAGCGGATATAAATGTCTTTTGGGGCAGCATTTCCATTGGCAAAATCAAGTTGGAACTTATATTCAATGTTGTTGAAAAATTTACCGGAAGTATAAAGCCGGATTCTTTTGAATTCTGTACCATTGTTCGCATCAAAGTGTTGATCCAGCGAATCATCCTGGTGAATAAACATCACGTCATACTGGATACGACCCCCTATTTTAATCTGAAACTGCTTGTCGGCACTTTCAATTTTCAGGGCATTGTCCCATTTTACGGTATAGGGTTCTTCAGTTTGTGAAAAAAGGCTTGTCGCGATGAGGATTAGCAGAGGTAGAAAAATCTTTATTCGCATCGATTCGAAAATATTTTAGCGGGCAAATTTAACACAATGCTAATATAAACTTAATATTGGATAGTTATCATTTTCTCTTTTATGCATATGATGCAGTTTTCTGGTTGATCAATTATTGAGTGGGTCAGTTTAATAGAAGTGGTAGCTGGTCATTATCATAATTTAATGCTTTCAACCCTTTTATATTCCAAATTGCTCGATAAACCTGAATAATCAAAGTAAATTTCCCGATAAACGGGGATTGTGTTCATAATAGTGGTATTCTTGCAAAATAATACCTGATTGTAGTATATAATGAAACTGTCACATACTTCGGAATATGCCTTGCGCATTTTAAGTTTCATGGCCAATGAGCCCGAACGGCTTTTTTCGGCCAGGTATCTTGTAGAGCATTTGAACATATCCGATAAATACCTGCGCCGTATGATGACCAATTTAACCAAGGCCGGTTTTATAAAAAGCACGCAGGGTAGAGGAGGTGGTTATACTTTTGCCAGAAATCCCGGACAGATTGCTCTGGCCGACATCATCGATTCGTTTGAAGGGTTAGGGCACTATTTGGGATGTGTGTTGGGTTTTGAGCAGTGTTCGGATACGAATCCCTGCGTAATGCACACCGGCTGGATTCATGTACGTCAGCAATTTGAAAGCACTTTTAAAAACACTACCCTGGCAGATCTTAATTTCGACCAGCTAAATAAATATTGATTTTGATTCAACTTAAACTCCGGTAAAATGAAAAATAATGAATTTGAAAAAGGAAAGAAATTTTCTTACAACAACAGCATTGCATATGCCGACAAAGCCGTAGTAAGCAAACATATCCTAAAAACGGAAACCGGCAACATCTCTCTTTTTGCTTTTGATCAAGGGGAGGGATTGAGCGAGCATACCGCCCCTTTTGATGCGGTGGTGTATATAGTTGATGGTAAGGCTGATATACTCATCAATGGACAATCTAATCTTCTGGAAGCCGGCGAAACGATTATTATGCCAGCCAATATTCCTCATGCATTAACAGCCATCGAAAAATTCAAGATGGTGCTTACGATGATTAAAAAGTAGTGGTTGTTTCTTGTGAAGGTAACACCAACCTCTTGCGTAAAATATCACATTTTTCTGATGATGGGTTTGGAATAACATTGAACTTAAACAAAGCATTATCTATTTAAGTAACCTTACGTTGTTGGCATTGCGGTGGTTATTGATCTGTCAATTATTGCCAAATGGTCAGCACGACCAGACCTTAACGTTTGAATGGCCAATCCTACGAATCGGGCCAATAAACATGGTTTGGTCTTTACCGGGTTCAAGAACGATCATATTGTGCTGACAATACCCTGGCTCCAGTGTTCGTTAACATTAACTGAAGTTCCTGGGCTTAATCTCGACCAGTTGCCTCGCAGTGATTATTCAGGTGAAGGTTATTTTTAGTTGATCCGAATTATTTCATCCTAATAGTAAGGAATGGTTCATCTGGTCTCCGAAAGGTTGCAACAGCTATTCGACGAGAAATTCCCACCGTTTAAACCAATGTCTGTTTATAAAGTTAGTTGTGTTAATTTTTTCTACTTTAGCCTGTTCGTTGAACAAAACTGTTGTAAACGCCGGCTCTACTATATTCACTTCCTGACATTTTAGTTTTTTGTGGTTACATAGCAGCAATATTAAAGTAAAATCTTCCTATTTGTTATAAATTTCTTCATGAATAAAATTTTGCTCATTATTGTTTTGGTGTTTCTTTGCCGTAGCTCATTTTCTCAAAAAAAAGAAACAAATTACGCCTCAAGTTTGCAGGCTATTTTTGATCATTATGATGAGGATGAGTATTATGATGCGATTATTGAAATCGACACCCTTTTAAAAAGCTATCCGATGGAAGCCAGGTTATATTATATCCGGGGTTACATTAATTATAAAATGAACGATTTTGAAGTGGCAAGTAAAGATATGCAGCACGCCAAATCATTGGGTTATAAAGACTATAATAAGTTCATGAGCAGGGTAATTTCAAACGAATACATGGTCAACTTACTGACAAAATATTATTATTACGACACTTTAAAACTCAGTTCCGACAATAACTATAAGGTGCACTATGGATTGAAAGATTCCTTACAGGGAACCTTGCGACCGGAACGCACCTGTTTTGATGTTCATTTTTATGATCTGACGGTGAAAATAATTCCGGCTGAGAAGAGCATTGAAGGGGAAAATAAAATCTACTTTACTACAACCACAACTACGGATGAAATACAAATAGATCTGACAGAAAATCTACAAATTAATTCCATTGAGTGGAACAATACCAAATTGGAATACAAACGGATTTATAATGCCATTTTTATCCGGTTTCCACAAAAATTAAATGAAAACGAGAACCAACTGATTACTATCCGTTATGACGGTAAGCCAAGAATAGCGCCCGATCCACCATGGAATGGCGGTTTTGTCTGGGAGAAAAAAAGAGGCCACTGGTGGGTAGGCGTGGCCTGCGAACATTTGGGGGCTAGTTCGTGGTGGCCCTGTAAGGATCACCTGACCGAAAAACCCGATTCCATGCGTATCAACATTCAGGTGCCGTCAAAATATCAGGCAGTTTCAAATGGGAACCTCAGATCAACAACGACCTTAGCACATAACTACACCAACTTTGAGTGGTTTGTTAGCTATCCCATCAACAGTTATGGGGTTACTTTTTACATGGGGAAATTTGTAAATTTTAATGAAATGTTCACCAACGAAAAAGGATCCTATCCGATTGATTATTATGTGCTGTCACACCATTTGACAAAGGCGAAACAGTATTATAGCAATACCAGGGATATTGTTGAAGTATATGAAAAGTTGTTTGGCGAATATCCCTATTCAAATGATGGTATGGCCATGGTGGAGTCTCCTTATGAAGGAATGGAGCATCAAAGTGCCATAGCCATTGGTGATGTGTATTCCGAAAAAAGTCAAAAAGACTATAATTTTAGAGATTATAAATACCTGGTGATCCACGAAATGGCCCATGAATGGTGGGGCAATACAGTTGCCATGAGCGATATGGCTGATGCATGGATTAGCGAAGGGTTTGCTACCTATGCCGAACATTTATTTATGGAGGAAAAATATGGATATGACGAATATTTGAATGCTTCGGCTTATAATATGCATTACATATTAAATATTTGGCCGGTAGTTGGAATACCAGATGTAAATGACAATACCTTTTTAAGTGGAAATATCTATACCAAAGGGGCTGCTACTCTTAACAACCTCCGTTGTACCCTGAATAACGATAGTTTGTTTTTTGCCATGATCAAAGGATTTTATTCGGAGTTCAGTTTTAAAACAATAACGACCACTGATTTTATTGAATTCGTAAATAATTATACCGGTCAGGATTTTACAGACTTTTTCAATAAGTTCCTTTATGAAACCGATCCACCTGTGTTAGAATACTTCTTTACAATTAAGGACAAATTACTTCATTTTAACTATAAATGGATTAATGTGGACAGCAATTTCACTATGCCATTCAGCATTATGATAAATAAGTATCAGAATATCAGGTTGGTTGGAACTACAAAAAATAAAGCGGTCAGAGTTACAAATACCGATTCCTTTTATTTGCCAAACGAAAAAAGGTTCAATCATAAAAAGCTGCGACCGAACTCATTTACCTATTATTGGACCCACTGGGTAAAACCTGAGGAGCAAAATGACGAAGTTGAATAAGGGAAAAAGTTCTCTCAAATTGCCAGTTTTGTAATGTAGGTTGTGAATAAAATCACATGTCATAATTCTCTACCTTTGTGTATTCAACCTGACTGGGAATCTCTGTTTTTAGGTAAACAGAAAAACCAATTATTTTTAAATTCTGAGCTTCTCAATAATAAAGCACTATGCAAAATCAATCAAAAATTACCTGTCCCAACTGTGGCTCCCTGATAGATGTTCAGGATGCTTTATCGCATCAGCTTGAGGAAGAAATCAAAAGGGATTACAACATCAGGCTGTCGAAAGAAAAGGAGATTTATGAACAGCAAAGCAGGGTGTTAGCTGAGGAAAAAGCTGCTTTTGAGGAAAAAAAGAAAAAGGAAAACGAACTTTTTCAGGAACGATTTGATATTAAAATAAAGGAGGAGAGAAAACTTCTCGAGATAAAACTAAAAGCCAAAATGCAGGAGGAGCAGGCTGATCAGATAAGGGATTTGCAAAAAGAACTTGACGAGAAGTCGGAAAAAGTAAAAGAACTGAATAAAAGCAAAATGGAGATTGCGCGGTTGCAGCGCGAAAAAGCAGAGTTAGCCGATTCCATCAACGCCGAAGCGCAAATTACACTCAACAAAAAACTGATCGAAGAGAAGGAAAAAATCCGCAAAAGCGAACAGGATCGGAATGAAATGGCCATCAAGGAACTTCATAAACAACTGGACGATCAGAAGCGGCTGACGGAGGAAATGAAACGCAAGCAGGAGCAAGGCTCAATGCAAATGCAGGGCGAAGTGCAGGAATTGGCCATTGAGGAATGGTTGGCGGGGAAGTTTCCATTAGACAGCATCGAAGAAATAAAAAAGGGAGTCCGCGGAGGCGATTGCATTCAAACGGTGAACACCAGGACCAGACAAAATTGCGGAACTATTTATTACGAAAGCAAAAGAACAAAGGATTTTCAGCCCGGCTGGATCGAGAAATTCAAAAATGATATCCGCGAACGCGGGGCCAATTTGGCCGTATTGGTTACCGAGGCCATGCCCCAAGGGATGGATCGCATGGGTTTAAAGGATGGAATTTGGGTCTGTACCTATGAAGAATTTAAGGGTCTCTGTGTTGTGTTGCGCGAAACCATCATTCAAATTAGTGATGCCATAGGTTCTCAGGAAAACAAAGGGGAAAAGATGCACATGTTATACGATTATCTGACCAGCAATGAGTTCAAGTTGCAAATAGAAGGCATTGTTGAAGGGTTTACCTTAATGAAATTGGATTTGGAATCCGAAAAAAGATCCATCACAGGGCATTGGAAGAAAAGAGAGAAACAAATTGAGAAAGTATTGCTCAACACCAATTTTATGTACAATTCCATCAGAGGAATCGCCGGAACGGCCATACAGCCCATCAAAGCCCTCGAAATGCCGGAAATTTCGGAAGAGATTGAAAATTAACTTTAAACCTACCTGAAATACCCGGGACTGCTTTTTAAGTGATGCGTTTATCTTCTTAAGTAAAAGGGCTTTTTTGGTGTAATTCATGTCCGTTCCCGGAAGGATTGCTTTTATTCATTATCAATCTAATTGTGAAGATGATTGGTTTTTGAAATATTTTAATCGTAATTTAGCGAAAAAAATACCATGTCCGAATTTTGTTCTCAATGCTCGCCGAATTTTACTGTTGATGATATCAATCTTTTTGAAATAGCAACTAATTTGAAACCAGGACAATCTGAAAGTTTTAATTGTCAAGGATGTAACAACAGGACCCTGTTTAAAGACGAGGATGGCAATATTTACCTGGGTAAGCTAATAGATGGGATTGGTAAGCTATTACCCATAAAAATTGAAGAATTAAAGCGCATCTGATAATGATTAAAGCCCGATCGCGACACATCTTGTGCTGTACAAGAAAAAAGCCGCTACCATTTTGATGTGGTAACGGCCTGATAATTAGTGTGGAGAATATCGGAATCGAACCGATGACCTTTTGACTGCCAGTCAAACGCTCTAGCCAACTGAGCTAATCCCCCAGGATTTTTATTAAGAGAACGATGTTTAGCTGCTCTAGCCTCCCCCCGATGTCTATCGGGGCTATCGGGAGAGCTAATCCCCCCAAAGCATAAATACTTTTTTTTAAGTATTGAGGGTGCAAATGTAGAAGTTTTTACAAATATCCTCATAATTTTGTGGCAAATTTATGAAAAGATTATTCGTTGCTGTAAAAATTACACCTGATGAGGCCTTCCGTCAGACTTATTCGGTATTCAGGCAGAAGATGGTATTCAGTCGAATTACCTGGGTAGAGCCCGATGTGATGCACCTTACTTTAAAATTTTTAGGGAATACACCAGTGGACAAAATCCCTTTCATCGGCCAGGTACTGAATGAAGTGACCCAAAGGCTTCCTCCCCTGGATTTTAAATTAGATCATCTGGGTATATTTGGGAGTTCATACGACCCGCGCGTTATTTGGTTGGGTTCCTCTGATCCCGCGAAACTGTCCGAACTTGGCCATGCCACCATTGATAGCTTGCACCAGGCAGGTTTTCATCGTGACCGACAAAATTTTGTCCCCCACCTAAGCCTGGGCCGTATTAAAAAAGTGGAGAACAGAAAATACTTTCAGATGATCATCGATGAGTTTCGAAATCGGCTCTATATAAAAGGTAAAATTGAAGAGGTGATATTATATAACAGTATACTAACCTCTTCCGGGCCGATTTACCAAAAAATCAATGCATTTAAATTAATTTAGTTTTTAGATCACCCTGATTGCAACGTTTTCACAACAAAGCCTGTCAATAGGGCAACAATTAATGCCAAAATGTAGTTATATCACAAGAATTTTATAATTTAGCCTTTCATTAATTATCGAATTGAAACAACTCTTTTTAAACATATCTATTCTCATTGTTTTGCTTGTGTCTGTAGGCCTGCATGCGCAACAAGCACCTGCTTTTACACACTACCATGATGCGCAGATGTTATACAATCCGGCCTTTGCCGGCATGCGGGAAGGGATTTGTGTCAATGGCATTTTCCGCCAACAGTGGGCTGGCTTCAAAGACTATGAAACCAATAAAAATGCAACTCCGGAGGATTATCTGGTGACAGTTGACTCACCCGTCAGGTTTCTACATGGAGGTTTTGGTGGTGCCATTATACAGGATAAGGCCACTTATAATTGGGGCGATATCAGTTTAATACTGGCTTATTCATATCATGCAGAACTTGCTTTTGGAACTTTAGGAATTGGATTGGGAATCGATTTGAAAAACCGGAGCGTCGATGGCAGCATGTATAGGCCCGTGACGGATGGTGATCCTATTATATTCGCCTCCTCTCAGGGAGATATGCGTTTCGATGCCAATGCCGGTTTGTATTTTAAATCGGCCGACCGGTATTATGTAGGGTTTTCTATTACTAATTTGTTGAAATCAACATTTGTTAAACTTGATCCGGGGGGTAACGGGGAAATTTCTACCGACCGCACCCTGTATTTGATAGGGGGCTACAATTTTTTTCTTCCAAACGATCCACGTTTCGGGATAGAGCCTTCCTTTCTTATTCAAAGCGATATAGTTTCAACACAATATTCTGTGTCAGGCATCGTTAATTACAATGGCAAGTTCTGGGGAGGTCTCAACTATCGCTTTGGTGAATCGGTAGGCGTATTGGTGGGGATGCATTTCAAGGACCTGGGTATTGGATATTCTTATGATGTGAATACCATGAGGTACGGTGTACCGGGTAGCCATGAGATAAGTATTAGTTACTGCTTTAAAATAAAAGGTGATAAATCGAGGACCAGTTATAAAAATACACGATACCTCTAATCGAAAATGCAAAAACAGCATGATTGTGTGAAATGGTCGAGTTATTTTTTTACTTTTGGCCCCTCTCAAGAGAGAAAGTTAAAAAGGAATAATCGCAATAAATCAAAATTCTAATAATGAAAAGACTGATTTTATACCTGTCGGCTATTGTGTTTCTGGGTAGTTGCAGCAACTCAGGAAATGGAGAACTCGTTGGAACCCGTAAAAATTCCAAACCATTTTATCAACCCGACCCTTACGGGATGGTATTTGTTCCGCAAGGCAGCTATACCATGGGTGCCGGTGATGAGGATCTTACCCATAGTAACCTGATTCAGCCAAAAACAATTTCCGTTTCTGCATTTTTTATGGATGAAACCGAAATTACCAATGATAAATACCGCATGTTTGTCAATTGGGTACGCGACTCCATCGCCAGGACCATGTTAGGTGATGTACGTCCCGAAGATTACCTGATTGAGGAAAATGAAAAAACTGGTGAGGTTTATGATCCTCCTTATTTAAACTGGAAGACTGATATCGAGTGGAACAGTAAAGACCAGGACGTACGAGATGTGCTTGAAGACATGTACCTTCCGGAACACGAAAGGTTTTTCCGCCGTAAAGAAATTGATACCCGTAAATTGATGTACGAGTATTACTGGGTTGATCTCCATGCTGCAGCAAAAAAGGATTTCACCGAGGATGCCGATTTCAGGAATGCAGGTTTGGCCAACCGCCCTCAAGGACTGCGCGACCGTTCAGTCTACGTGCGCAAGGAAACCATCGGGGTTTATCCCGATACCCTGGCATGGATTCACGACTATACCTATTCATTTAACGATCCCATGACCGAGAAATATTTTTGGCATCCTGCCTATGATAATTATCCCGTCGTCGGAGTAAACTGGAAACAAGCACGTGCTTTCTGTGTTTGGAGAACAGAATTTTTAAATTCTCACCTCAAAAGTAAAAAAGGCCAGGTGGCTCTAGCCGAATTCAGGCTCCCAACCGAAGCAGAATGGGAATGGGCAGCACGTGGTGGATACGCCCTCAATCCTTATCCCTGGGGAGGTCCTTATACAAGAAATGAAAAAGGTTGTTTCCTGGCTAACTTTAAGCCTGAAAGGGGAAATTATATCGGCGATGGCGGTTTAAGAACAGTTGTTGCCGCTCACTTTCCGCCCAACGACTGGGGTTTGTATGATATGGCCGGAAATGTAGCCGAGTGGACAAACAGTGCATTCGACCCATCCTCCTATAATTTTACCTGGGACATGAACCCAAATTATACCTACACAGCCAAAGAAGATGACCCGCCAGTAATGAAGCGCAAAGTCATTCGTGGAGGATCGTGGAAAGACATTGCCTATTATCTTCAGGTTTCAACCAGGGATTTTGAATATCAGGATACCTCAAAATCATATATCGGTTTCCGGACCATTCAACCCTATCTGGGACGAAATAAGGGAGATAATCCAAATAAAGCATCTAGAATTTACAATTAACAGTTCAACCATAGTCAACAATTTAAAAGTAAAAGTCATGGGCGTATTTAGTTTTGTTAAAACAAGGAAGTATAAAAAATTTATGAGTTTTGTATACGGGTGGGGTGCATCAGTTGTATTGATGGGTGCATTGTTTAAAATTAACCACTATACCGGTGCAGATGAAATGCTTATCGTAGGATTGTCTACCGAAGCAATAATATTCTTTTTCTCCGCTTTTGAACCCCCATTCATCGAGCCTGACTGGAGTTTGGTTTATCCTGAATTGGCTGGAATGTATACCAGTGTCAAAGACCAGGAACTTAAAAAAAGCAAGTCACCTTCCGAACGGTTAGATGAAATGTTGCAAAAGGCCCAAATTGATCAAAAGGCAATAGAACGTCTCGGGGTTGGCATGGAAAAACTTTCTGACAATGCCAGCAAACTCAACACCTTTACCAATGCTGCTGTTGTTTCTGAAGAGTTTTATACCAATATGAAAAAAGCTTCGGGATCAGCTCAACAACTTGGAAATGTGATCGACAAAGATGTGGAAGCAGCAGGAGGTTATGCCGCCAATATGCAAAAAGTGAGCGATGGAGCTACCATTCTTGCAAATGCCTATGAAAATGCAGCCGACAGCATGAAGCGTGATGCCCTTACTACAGAAGTATTTGCAGGTACAGTTAAAACAGCCACCGAATCAGCACAAAGTTTGGCCGATAGTTATCAAAAATCAGCACAGCTTTTGGCAAAATCAGTTTCTGCTCTCGATTTTTCTGCTCTTGAAGGAGGCGCTTACAACGAGCAACTCCGTAAAATTGCAGAGAACCTTACAGCCCTAAATGCCATTTATGAAATTCAGTTGCAAGGGACAA
Organism: Bacteroidetes bacterium HGW-Bacteroidetes-16; assembly: GCA_002840975.1. GTDB lineage: Bacteria > Bacteroidota > Bacteroidia > Bacteroidales > F082 > UBA6244. The sequence continues at coordinate 93,786 of PHDN01000009.1, read as the reverse complement.
ATAAAACTGTCGAATCTTCTGAAAAGATGAATGGAACCATTGCAGCGTTTCTTGGTAAGCTTGAGCAATCAGCTACCTCCACAGCCCAGTTCTCAAGTCAGATGGAAGCCCTAACTCAACGTATGAGTTCGCTGAACAAAGTTTATGGCAACATGTTGTCGGCCATGAACGTGAATGGTTAGCAACTGTCGTTTGTATTAACGGATTTTTCCATTAAAAAAAATTAAAAAATGGCTGGATATAAAGAAACCCCTCGGCAGAAAATGATCTCCATGATGTACTTGGTACTCACGGCATTGCTGGCGCTTAACGTTTCGAAGGAAATTCTGGATGCGTTCCTCATTGTGAACAAATCCATGGAAACTACCAACGAAAGTGTAGCCGCAAAAATAGATGAAGCGTATGCCAAATTCGAGGAGCAATACAATTTGAATAAAGTTAAAGTTGGACCCTATTGGGATAAAGCTCAGCTGATGCAAAAAGAGGCTGATATTTTCCTCGATTATCTCGAGCATCTGAAATTTAAATTGGTACTGGTTGCCGAAAGAAATAAAGATTCTCTTGAAATTTTAAACCTGTACTACAAAGATTCAATAATAAACGGGAAACAACGCAAGGTATTGAACCTTCGTGCAGTGGGCAGTAAAGATAAATACAATGAAACCACCAATTTCATGGTGCGAACCAAAACCAAAGGCGAAGCTTACGAATTGTCGAAAAAAATGGATGACTTCCGACATATTGTTTTATCTGTGATGGACTTGCCTGAAAATTCTGAAAAAGTGGGATTAACGACCGAAGGAGGTGATTATCGCAATGCCGACGGAGTGCAACAAACCTGGGAGTGGCATAACTTCTATCGGACCATCCTCGCGGCTGACGTCACCATCGTTAATAAAATTATTGCCGAAGTAAGGTCTGCCCAGTTTAATTCACTCAATTATCTATATAGCCAGGTAAGTGAAAAGGACTTCAAATTTGATAACGTAGTAGCCAAGGTTATTCCTAAGAGCACCTATGTTTTCAAAGGTCAGAAATATGAAGCGGAAGTCTTGGCAGCAGCCTACGATTCTAAAACAAAATTGGAAAGTCGTGTGTTGCAAGGTGTAGATGAGGTAAATGAAGGAAACCGAAGCCGTGCAATTAATATTAAAGGAGACGGAGTCATTAATTTGGAATTTCCCACCAATGCTGAAGGGCCTCAAAAGTTTGCCGGAGAAATTATTATGCGTGATCCCGTTACCGGTGAAATTAAGACTTATCCTTATGATGGAGAGTATATTGTGGCACCACCTGCTCTAACGGTGGCACCATTAAAAATGAACGTATTGTATATCGGTGTCGATAATCCCGTTTCAATATCATCACCCGGTTTGCCACAGGAGAAAATTCGTCCCGTAATCAGTACCGGTATTTTGAAAAGAGATCCCAAGAGCCACGATTGGATCGTCCGCATCGATAAGAAACCGACGGGTAAAGCCATTGCTACAGTGAGCGCTACTGCAGAACTTGATGGGAAAGTCATTCAATTGGGTTCTTCCGAATTCCGCGTAAAGCGCGTTCCTGATCCGATCGCTGAAATTGCCGGACAAACCGGTGGTTCCATCGACAAGAACGTATTGCTTTCTGCTGCCGCCATTATTCCTAATATGGAAGACTTCAACTTCGACTTATACTTTATTGTTACTTCCTATACTTTTGGTACCATTGTAAATGGAGATTACCTTCCTAAAAACATCAAGGGAAACGTTTTTACACCTGAAGTGACCAATATGATTAAAAATGGAAAGTCAAAACAGAAGTTTTTCTTCGAAAATATACAATCACAGGGTCCTGATGGAACAATCAGAGCTTTAAACCCGGTGAACTTAGAACTTAAATAATTTTAAATAATGTACAGGATGAAAAAGTTAGTTGTTGCCATATTCGCCATGTCCGTGTTACTGTCGGTATCCTCAGTGGCTCAGATCATCGACGAAGCCCCTATCGACGGGCTGTTTCAAGATGAATCATGGAGCGTGGATGTAAAGCCGATTGCCTTTCCAACTATTCGCAAGGCCGATGTGATGTGGTCGAAACGAATCTGGAGGGAAATAGACTTTAGGCAAAAGTTTAACCAAAAATTCTATTATCCACTTGATCCTCAACAAAACTGGAAATCTTTTATCATGGTTCTCCTGGATGCCTTGAAAGAAGGTGGACATTTTACAGCCTATGATCTGTCGAATACCGATGAGTTGCTCGTGCCTATCACTTACAACGAGGTGGTGGGTCGTCAGACAGATACCCTTCACCAGATGGGACGAAGGCCATATCCTCCTTACGAAGAGTACGATACAGTTATCGTTACCACTTTCGAGCCTTCCAAAGTGATGCGCTTAAGGGTTAAAGAGGATTGGTATTTCGACAAACAACGGAGCCAGATGATGGTACGCATCATTGCCTTGTGCCCGGTGATGATTAAAGAACGCGATGGACAGGAAGTAACCGAACCCATGTTTTGGATTAGCTATGCACAGGCACGTGACGTGTTTGCAAAAGCACTGGTGTTTAACGAGTTTAATTCAGCCATGCGCCTTACCTATGATGAACTTTTCTGGAAGCGCTTGTTCGACAGTTATATCTATAAAGAGCAAAATGTTTATGACCGTCGAATTAATGCCTATGCGCAAGGTTTGGATGCCTTATTGGAGTCAGAACGAATTAAACAGGAAATGTTCCAGTTTGAGGAAGACTTGTGGCAATATTAGAATGTCCCTTACAATTTAAAAAAACCCCTCTTTTCCGGAGGGGTTTTTTTTTTCGACCGGGCGGTTGAGCGCCCTTTAATCAATTATCTTTAACTTTGCTGTCAACGATAGATCCAACTATGATTGACCTGTTTGCAACTCAAATTACTTATCTTAAAGGTGTGGGGCCAAAAAAAGCTGAGCTTCTTCAAAATGAGCTGGGTATCGCTACGTACGAAGATTTGATCACCCATTATCCATTTAGGTACGTTGATAAAAGCCAGGTATTCAATATACGCGATGTCGTCAGCGATCAGGCTTATGTTCAAATCAGGGCCACCGTAGCTTCTGTTGAAGCCAGCGGTGAGAAGCGAATGCGGTTTGTCGTGGTAACTGTTAAAGATGCAACTGGCACCATCGATTTGGTGTTTTTTAAAGGACTTCGTTGGGTGGTAAATCATTTTACACCTGGCAAATCATTCTATATTTTTGGTAAACCCTCTGTTTTTCGTAATAAATTTAATTTTGTTCATCCCGAGGTGGAAGATGATGATGGCAAAATTGTGGCCATTACCGGACCAAGGCTGGAAGGTATATACAGCACCACTGAAAAATTGAAGAATGTGGGCCTGGGATCTCGCGGATTGGGTTTTCTCATAAAAGAATTACTCAATAAGGGAGTGAACCAGATCGAGGAAACACTTCCCGTATATTTGATTAGCAGGTATCAGTTGATGAACCGCCGCACTGCCATGATCAATATTCACTTTCCTGAAGATAGTGATAAAATCTCACCTGCTACCTACCGGTTGAAATTTGAAGAATTGCTGTTTATTCAACTCGACATGCTTTTACAAAAAAAAGCGCACAGACGTAAGATGACAGGGCATGTTTTCACTCAGGTGGGCCCTTTGTTTCTGGAGTTTTACGAGAAGTATTTACCCTTTGAACTTACAGGTGCACAAAAGCGGGTGATTCGGGAAATCCGCACGGACCTGAAAAGCGGCACCCAGATGAACCGTTTGTTGCAGGGAGATGTGGGCAGTGGTAAAACCCTGGTCGCGTTGATGATCTTCTTGCTGGCCATCGACAATGGGTTCCAAACCTGTTTGATGGCACCAACAGAAATTCTGGCTAACCAGCATTTTAACAGCATCTCTTCCTTCTTAAAAGACTTGGATATTGAGATAGCCCTGCTTACCGGGAATACTAAAAAAGCCCAACGCACCCACATTCACAAACGGCTTCTGGATGGCTCGATGAATTTACTTATCGGTACCCATGCTGTTATTGAGGATGTTGTTCAGTTTAAAAACCTGGGATTTGTTGTGATAGACGAACAACACAGGTTCGGAGTAGAACAACGGGCCAAGATGTGGAAAAAAAGTGACCTCCTGCCGCATGTTTTGGTGATGACAGCCACTCCCATTCCCCGAACATTGGCTATGACATTGTATGGTAACCTCGATGTGTCGGTGATTGATGAACTGCCTCCGGGCCGGAAGCCTGTTAAAACGGTCCATTATTTTGAATCGAAGCGTCTGCGTGTGATGGGCTTTATGAAGGAACAGATTAAACTCGGCCGACAGGTGTATGTAGTTTATCCTCTGATTAATGAATCGGAAAACCTGGACCTGAAAAATCTGATGGATGGATTTGCGAACATTCAGCAAGATTTTCCACTTCCACAATATCAGGTGAGCGTAGTACATGGCCGGATGAAAGCCGATGAGAAAGAATACGAAATGAAGCGGTTTGTGGAAGGTAAAACCGATATTTTGGTGTCAACAACGGTTATTGAAGTCGGTGTGGACGTCTCGAACGCGACGGTCATGATCATAGAAAACGCCGAGCGCTTTGGACTATCGCAGTTGCATCAGTTACGCGGGAGGGTTGGCCGTGGTGGCGATCAGTCCTATTGTATCCTGATGTCAGGGCATAAGCTTTCTGCTGAAGGGCGTAAACGCCTTGAAATCATGGTGAGCAGCAACGATGGCTTTGAGATCGCCGAGGCGGATTTAAAACTCCGTGGCCCTGGCGACATGCAAGGAACCCAACAGTCGGGCGTTTTGGAATTGCGCATCGCTAACCTGGCCCAGGATGGGGATCTCATCATGTTGACCCGAAAAGTAGCGGAAACAATTATTGAAAAAGATGAGCAACTCGCAAATCCCGAAAACGGGCTCCTGCGCCATCAACTCCTGAAAATCAGAAAACAAAAGCGTAATTGGAGCCGCATCTCCTAAAAATCACCATCCAATAGTTAAAATCACCACATTGTCATTCGAGTGACATTGCTTGCCTGATTTTCGTATTTTTGCATGTTCAAAAAAAAGTACAATGAAGATTTCATACAACTGGCTAAAACAATACATTAACTTGGACGTAACTCCCGATGTAACATCAAACGTGCTGACAAACATCGGGTTGGAAGTGGAAGGAATGGAACAATTTCAGTCCATAAAAGGAGGATTGGCCGGTGTGGTGGTAGGTGAGGTAATCACTTGTGTAAAACATCCAAATGCAGATAAGTTGAGCTTAACCACCGTAGATATTGGTTCCGGTGAAATGTTGCCCATAGTTTGTGGTGCACCCAACGTGGCTGCAGGCCAAAAAGTGTTGGTGGCTACCGTTGGAACCAGATTATATAGCGTTAATGATTCGTTTGAAATTAAAAAGTCGAAAATAAGGGGAGAAGTTTCCGAAGGAATGATCTGTGCCGAAGACGAATTGGGACTCGGTACTTCGCATGAAGGTATTCTGGTATTGCCCCCGGAAACAAAGGCCGGAACTCCGGCTGGCGACTATTTTCAGGTTGAACAAGATGTGGTATTCGAAATCGGACTGACTCCTAACAGGGCCGATGCAGCTTCGCACATCGGTGTAGCACGTGACCTGGCTGCCGGACTTAACAGGGAATTCAACACACGGAAATATCACTTGACCTTGCCCGGCGTGGATGACTTTGCCATCGATAATCACAGCCTGGATGTTGCAGTGGAAGTACCCGATGTGGAAGCCTGCCCAAGATATTCAGGTATTACTTTATCAGGTATAACCGTCAGGGAATCGCCCGACTGGCTTAAAAACAGGTTGATGCGTATCGGGCTCCGGCCTGTGAACAACATTGTCGATGTAACCAACTTCGTAATGCACGAAACAGGTCAGCCATTGCATGCTTTTGATGCTGAAAAAATTACCGGCAGCAAAGTGGTCGTGCGCAAGTTGGAAAACAACACCCTCTTTACCACACTTGATGGTGAACAAAGAAAGCTGAATGCCAACGATTTAATGATATGCGATGTACAACAGGGCATGTGCATTGCCGGAGTGTTTGGCGGGTTATCTTCCGGGGTTTCTCCGCAGACCACCCGCATTTTTTTGGAGAGCGCTTGTTTCGATGCGCGTCATATCCGCAAAACATCAAAACTACATGGTTTGCAAACGGATGCTTCGTTCCGGTTTGAGCGCGGTGTCGATCCAAACATAACGGTTTACGCTCTCAAACGGGCCATTTTGTTGATGAAAGAAGTCGCGGGTGGCCAGGTTTCTTCGGAGATAAAAGACGTTTATCCCCAGCCTGTTGCCCCGAAAAAAATACAAATTTCCTTCGCTCATGTCGATCGGTTGATTGGTAAGTCCATCGAACGGAACATCATCAAAAGCATATTGACTGATTTGGAAATCGGCATCCTGGATGAAAATGAAGAAGGCCTTTTGCTCTCGGTTCCGACCTTTAAGGTGGATGTTACACGCGAGGTAGATATCATTGAGGAGATTCTTCGGGTGTATGGAATCAATAACATCAGCTCCGATGGGAAACTTCATACCTCATTAACTATTCGTCTTAAACCCGATGTTGAAACGATTCAGCAGGTGATTTCAGAGTATCTGGTGGCACACGGACTGGTGGAAATGATGAACAATTCATTGACAAAGTCAGGGTATGCCAATTTAAGTCAGGAAATTGATGGGGATTCAACTATTGAACTGTTAAACCCATTGAGCAAGGACTTGAATGTGATGAGGCAATCCCTGTTATTTGGTGGTCTGGAGGTAATTGCCTATAATATTAACCGGAAAGAGAACAACCTGAGGTTGTTTGAGTTTGGCAATGTATATCGCAAAAAGAAAGACTATGATCCTGCCCGGGGAGTAAAAAATTATCATGAAGAAAAACACCTGTTGATCATTGCCAGTGGCAGCAGAAATGAGGAAACCTGGAATTCCAAACCACAAAAAATCGGGTTCTACGATGTAAAAGCATGGGTTGAGGCATTAATTACCAGGATTGGATTGGATAGGAAACGAATCTCTCTCGAAGAGCCATCTCTTGGCGATTTGAGCGATGAGCTTCATTATAAGATGGGTGATCAACTGCTGGCCCGCGTCGGATGCGTCGGGAAAAAACTATTGCAGTCCATGGACATCAAGCAAGAGGTGTTTATGGCTGAGATCAACTGGACTTTGGCGCTCAAACAGGTCAGGACTAATAACCTGGTTTATAGTCCGGTGTCAAGATTCCCGACGGTAAAACGCGATTTGGCATTATTGCTCGATAAAGAAATTAAATTCTCACTCTTGAGAGCGGCCGCTTTTCAGACAGAGAATAAGTTACTCCAATCGGTTACTGTTTTTGATGTGTACGAAGGCGACAAAATCCCCGCGGGCAAGAAATCCTATGCCTTATCGTTTATCCTTGAGGATACTGAAAAAACCATGACTGATCAGGTGATTGAAAAAACCATGGGTAGAATACAGCAAACGCTGAAACATCAATTTAATGCAGAATTAAGATAATCAAAGGTTTGTTGTTTTTGTTCGGACAGATTATTTAATTTTATAGGTTCAATTATTAGTGCTGATGGATATACAATCGATAAAACAAAGATTCGGGGTTATAGGAAACTCGCCCTTGCTCAACCGGGCCATTGATGTGGCCATTCAGGTTGCTCCAACCGACTTAACAGTTTTAATATCAGGAGAAAGCGGTACGGGTAAAGAGGTTTTTCCAAAGATGATCCATCAGGAAAGCACACGTAAACATGGCCACTATATTGCTGTAAACTGCGGGGCTATCCCGGAAGGAACCATTGACTCGGAACTGTTTGGTCATGAGAAAGGATCGTTTACCGGAGCCCACGAATCGCGTAAAGGGTATTTCGAGGTAGCCGATGGCGGAACTATTTTTTTGGATGAAATCGCGGAGCTTCCTATATCTACTCAGGTTCGGTTATTGCGCGTGCTCGAAACAGGCGAATTTCTTAAAGTCGGGTCGTCCAAAATGGTTAAATCCAATGTCAGGGTAGTTGCTGCCAGCAACGAGGATATTCCCAAAGCCATCGAACGGGGAAAATTCAGGCAAGACTTGTTTTATCGTTTAAACTCAGTACCCATTTTTGTACCGCCCCTGCGCGAAAGGAAGGATGATATTCATTTGTTGTTCAGGAAGTTCGCTGCTGACTTCGCCGAAAAATACCGCATGCCGGCGCTTCAACTTACGGATGATGCCATTAAGGTGCTTCGCGATTATTATTGGCCGGGAAATATCAGGCAGTTGAAAAATATTACCGAGCAGATTTCAATCATCGAAAGAGAGAAAGAGATTAGTGGGGAATCATTGGCCAAATACCTTCCCGGCATCCGAAATTCAAGCGTGCCGGTGTTATACCATAAAACCGACGAAGAATCTTTTTCGGAAAGGGAATTGCTTTACAAGGTGTTGTTCGATATGAAACGGGATATGGCCGAGTTGAAGAAAATCGTTTTGAACCTGGTTGAAAAAGATGGTCATCATGCTGATTTTGAACAAACAAAAGCCTTGTTAGTTAAAGACTTTGGACAGGACCTGGCGGCACAGGAGAAAAAGATCATCGATCAGATGGAAATTTCCCATGCAAAAGAAACCGACCTTGAAGATGATGAGGACTATGAACAAACCGAAATTATTGAAGAATCTTTGTCGCTTACTGACAAGGAGCATGAGATGATAAAAAGGGCCCTGGAAAAACACCGTGGAAAGCGAAAAAACGCGGCTACCGAACTGGGCATCTCCGAACGCACCCTGTATAGAAAAATCAAAGAATATCATATTAAATAAATGGAACTATCTAAAAAATGTTTTGTCTTCCGTTGGCAACCACTTCTACTTGTAATGGTGGTGATGGGCCTTTCCTCCTGCGGGGTATATTCCTTTACAGGTGCGTCTATTCCGCCGGAAGCCAAAACGGTCTCTGTCCAGTATTTTTCTAATCACGCCTTGCTGGTCGAGCCTACCCTGAGCCCCATTTTCACGGATGCCCTGCGTGATAAGTTCACCGGACAAACCAACCTGGCCATGCAGGAACGCAATGGCGATTTGGCCTTGGAAGGTTCAATTGTGGAATATAAAACCACCCCGGTGGCTATCCAGGGAGACCAAACATCTGCCTTAAACCGACTGACCATTACTATTGAAGTCAGATTTACCAATAAATATGAGCCGGAGAAAGATTTTGATACCAAGTTTACCCAATTTATCGATTACCCTTCAGGCACGGATTATAATGCTGCGAAAACTGATTTAATTGACCAAATTACCGAAATGTTGGCAGACGACATTTTTAATAAGGCGGTTATTAACTGGTAAACAACTGCTTAAAAGGTTGTCGGACTCATAATAAAAAGGATATGAATAAAGACGAGTTTATTGGTTTTATGCAACAGCCCACAAAACTGGACAGCCGAACGCTTTCGGGACTTACAGCTCTCGTTACTGAGTTTCCCTATTGTTCTTCGGTTCGCATTTTATTGTCGGTAAATCAATACAAAGAAAAAGATGTGCGCTACGAAACCGAACTGCGTACTACTGCTATTTATTCCGGTGACAGAAGCATCCTCAAAAAGCACATTGATCGGGCCGGACAATCGAATGTCAGGATCGTGTTGCCTGATGAAGAGAAAGCGGAGGAAATAAAAAAGGAGGAAACGAGCTCGCCAATAAAAGATTCAGTGGTAACTGAAATGGTTGAGAAAGTCGCATTCACCGAACCTGAAGAGCCAAAGACGTCCACCGTTCAACAGGAGGGGCAGGAAATGCCAGCTGAAAGCATTCCGCATATCGATATGGAGATCCAGGAACTCAAAGAGATTATCAATCGGCATATTGATGAGCTGGAGCAGGAAACTCATTTGCAATCCCCAACCAATATTTTGGTAGAACCAGTGGAGAAGTTGGATGCTGTTAAGGAAAAATCGAAAGAAGAATTGTTGGACGAGTTTATTAAAAACCAGCCCAGTATTACCCGTCCCAAAGCCGCTTTTTACAATCCACTCGAGGTTGCCAAAGAAAGTATCGTCGATCAGGAAAATATTATCAGCGAAACATTGGCCACCATTTACTACGATCAGGGGCATTTGCAGAAAGCAATAAAAATTTATCAGAAATTAAGTTTGAAATATCCGGAAAAAAGTACTTACTTTGCAGCCCTGATTCAAAAAGCAGAAAAAGAACTAAATACTTAAAAGTTAAACTGATGTATATTTTCATTTCAATATTAATTTTAGTGGTGAGTATTTTACTCGGACTGATCGTTCTGGTTCAAAATCCAAAAGGTGGGGGCTTGGCAGCCAATTTTGCCTCCGGTGGAGCTCAATTTATGGGCGCACGTCAAACGGCTGACTTTCTCGAGAAAGCATCCTGGGGACTGGCCATTGCCTTGTTGTTCCTTAGCTTAACCGCTACCATGATTATCCCTCGCGATTTTGGAGTTAAAAATCCAAACCAATCTGAAATTATTGATCAGGTTTCCGGTCAAAAGTCAACCGCTCCAATCGACTTTCAAGCTCCTGAAAAAGACACACCAGAAGAATAGAACACAAAATACTGTTACTTTAGAATGTCAGAATGTCATAAACGTTCTGACATTTTTTATGTCGTTTAGTTTGGCACAAAATATGACTGCACTAGGTTCACTGATCATATTATATAATAGAAACCATGGAAAAAATTAACATTAAACCTTTGGGCGACAGAGTCGTTATTAAACCTGCCCCGGCCGAAGACAGAACCGCTTCTGGAATCATCATCCCTGATACTGCGAAAGAAAAACCACGACAAGGTGTTGTTGTTGCCATTCCTGCCGAGAACAAAGAAACCCCGATCACGGTAAAAGTGAACGACCAGGTGCTTTACGCGAAATATGCTGGAACCGAAATCAACATTGAAGGGGTCGATTACCTGATTATGAGTGAGAAAGACATACTAGCGGTTATTTAATTGAAATATTTAAACTAACATAAAAATTTAAAAAAATGGCAAAGGATATCATATTTAGTAATGAAGCCAGAGAAAGTCTGAAAAGAGGCGTTGATGCATTATCAGACGCCGTAAAAGTTACTCTGGGACCAAAAGGTCGCAATGTAATTATTGAGAAATCATATGGAGCGCCTCAGGTAACCAAAGATGGTGTTACCGTGGCTAAAGAAATCGAACTCAAAGACCCCATTGAAAATATGGGCGCTCAGATGCTAAAAGAAGTAGCTTCGAGAACCAACGACATTGCAGGTGATGGTACAACAACCGCCACCATTTTGGCCCAATCCATTTTTGGAACCGGATTGAAAAATGTGACCGCCGGCGCCAATCCAATGGACTTGAAACGTGGAATCGACAAAGCAGTGACTAAAGTGATTGAATCGCTGAGAAGCCAGACTGAAAAAGTGGGTGACAATAACGACAAAATCAAACAAATTGCCTCAATATCTGCCAATAATGACGAATACATCGGCAGCCTGATTGCCGAAGCCATGAGCAAGGTGAAGAAAGAAGGCGTGATCACCATCGAAGCAGCAAAAGGCATCGAAACCTACGTTGAGGTTGTTGAAGGAATGCAATTCGACCGAGGTTATATTTCTCCCTACTTTGTTACCGATACCGAAAAAATGGAGGTGGTTTATGAGAACCCCATGATTCTGATTTACGACAAGAAAGTATCGGTAATGAAAGACTTATTGCCCGTACTGGAAAAGGCCGTTCAAACAGGTCGTCCCTTTATCATTATTGCCGAAGATGTTGAAAGTGAAGCCCTGGCCACTCTTGTAGTAAACAGGCTGCGTGGCGCCCTTAAAATTGCTGCTGTTAAAGCTCCCGGCTTTGGCGACAGAAGAAAAGAAATGCTCGAAGACCTCGCTATTCTTACCGGAGGTACTGTAATTTCTGAAGAAAAAGGGTACAAACTCGAAGACGCTACCCTGGAAATGCTGGGTGAAGCCGAAAAAGTAACCATCAGCAAAGACAACACCACCATTGTGAGTGGTAAAGGGGATACCAATAACATCAAAGCCCGTGTAAACCAAATCAAGGCCCAGATTGAGACCACAACCTCCGATTACGACAAAGAAAAACTACAGGAACGTCTGGCAAAATTGGCCGGCGGTGTAGCCGTGATCTATGTAGGAGCCGTAAGTGAAGTGGAGATGAAAGAGAAAAAAGACCGCTTCGACGACGCACTGAATGCTACCCGTGCCGCAATTGAAGAAGGCACTGTTCCTGGTGGAGGTGTCGCGTTTGTTCGCGCTATCCCCTCTTTGAACGATGTTGTAGTTGAAAACGAAGACGAGGAAACAGGTGTTTCCATCATTAGAAGAGCTCTTGAAGAACCCTTGCGCCGCATTGTTGAAAATGCCGGTCTCGAAGGCTCTGTGGTATTGAATAAAGTGAAAGAAGGAACAGGCGATTATGGATTTAATGCCAGAACCGAAGTTTACGAAAACCTGAAAGCTGCCGGTGTAATCGACCCTACGAAGGTAACCCGTGTGGCACTTGAAAATGCAGCCAGCATTGCCGGTATGTTATTAACAACCGAATGTGTACTTTCGGAGCATAAAGACCCGAATGCGCAGGGACCTCAAATGCCTCCCATGGGTGGCGGCATGCCCGGAATGATGTAAGAATCATTCTTTTTATAGATATAAGGTCTGGCTTTTCAAGTCAGGCCTTTTTTGTTTGGGTTATGCTTTTATCTTTGTTTTATATTGGAAAGTCATCAATTTTCCTTTACAAGATTTCTTGTGCAAAATACCATAAAACAAACAAAGAAATGCGTTCTATTAAATTTAGCTTAACAAAGGAGTTTGTCTTAATAAACTATTTCAACAACCATTTTTCAAGGATAGCGAAGAGGATATCCCATTTAATCGGTTTCGATATATAGTCGTTCATGCCAGCCGCGAGGCAAATTTCTCTATCGCCTTTCATTGCGTTGGCTGTCATGGCGACAATCGGGATATTGTCAAATTTAGGATTTTGGCGGATTTCCTTTGTGGCCATGAGACCATCCATTCCGGGCATCTGAACATCCATCAGGACAAGTGAATAGGGTTTGCTTTTTAACGCTTTAACAGCTTCTAAACCGTCCCCAACCACTTCCAGGCGAATGCCGGTTTTCATAATGAGGGCAGCCGCAACCCGCTGATTGATGATATTGTCCTCGGCCAGCAATATATTCGTAGTATCAGGCAATGATTGTAACCGTTCAAGGTTGGTGTTTAATATTTCCTTCTTGTGGACCTTGCCCGTAAGATCGGTAAATCCCATGAGGTTGGTAATTGAATTGAACAGGATGGATTGTTTAACCGGTTTTGTCAAATATTCAATATTTCCGAGTTTCTTCAATGACTTTCTGTTTCCCCAAATTCCCACGGAGGTTAAAATTACAGCAGGAACCTGACTTTTTTCTCTTATTGCCCTTATAAATTCGAGTCCACACATACCGGGCATTTGATAGTCAGAGATAATTAAGTCGTAGGTGCCTTCTTTTGCTGCATTAAATACCGCAAGTGCATCAGCTGGCAATTCAAAAACCTCAGAAGTAAATCCAAATGATTTTACCATTTCAAATAAAATGATTCGGTTCGTTTTATTGTCATCGACAACAAGGACGTGAAGTCCATGTATTTTGGCGGGTAAATGAAGTGCCTCCTCTTCTTTGATATCAGATTTTAAAAACCGGGCAGTAAAGTAAAATGTGCTTCCTTCTCCAAGGCTGCTTTTGACCCAAATTTCACCTTTCATCATGTGGACCAGGTTCTTACTAATCGTAAGGCCGAGACCTGTCCCTCCAAACCGTCGGGTAATGGTGCTATCTGCCTGCGAAAAGCTATCGAAAATCGATTGATGTTTTTCTTCAGGAATGCCAATCCCGGTATCCTCAATCGAAAACAATAATTCTATTTCATTGTCATGCAGCGGGTTATTGGGCGGTGCTGAGGTTGAGCTATTTTGTACCTTAATATTAATTTCACCTTCTTTGGTAAATTTAATGGCATTGCCAACCAGGTTAATGATTACCTGACGCAGCCTTCCAGGGTCACCTACAACATATTTTGGAATGTCATTATTGATGAGCATATTCAATTCAAGACCCTGGTCTTCAATTTTATGAATGACTACATCGGAAACACCCTCCACTACCTCCCTGACTTTAAAATCCATTTCCTCCAATTCCAATTGACCGGCTTCAATTTTAGAAAAATCGAGGATTTCGTTCAATAAACTCAGCAGGATATCCGCACTTTCTTTGGCCATTTTAAGAAATTGCAATTGTTCTTCATTTAATTCAGATGACAATACCAATTCCAGCATTCCATTGATTCCATTCATAGGAGTGCGTATTTCATGGCTCATGTTTGCCAGGAACTCGCTCTTCGCCTTGTTTGCTTTTTCAGCATCATTTTTTGCTTTCTCAAGTGCATCGGCTTTGTTCTCCAACTCACTGTTCAGGGCAACCACCCCCCGGTTTGTTTCTTCGAGTTCCTGATTGATAATTTCTATTTCGTTATTCCGTTCCTGAAGTTCTTTAAGTACAAACAGCAGTTCGCTATTTTGCGAATTGATGGTATCGACCATCGAGGCATCCCCACGCTCAATTGTTTTTTTAATTGCTTGCTGAATATTACTTATTATGTTGGGATTAATTGGTTGTGAGAATTTTGGCAACCATTTTGCAGCCGTGATGGTGGTCCCTTTACCTGCATTTGATTGAATATGAAAATCGTCCATCAATCGCTGAGAACCGATCAATCCCACACCCATTCCTACTTTTGACTTGTAGTTCCCTGATTGTATTTGTTCAAGGTTTTCTATGCCCTTTCCCTTGTCGGCAAAAATGATAACGATCCCTCCCGAATTCATTCCTCTTTCCGCGATATGGAATTTCACGATTCCGCCATTGGCATGCTCGATAATATTTCTGCTCAGTTCTGATACAGTCGTTCCTATCCTGATGCAGGTGGTGCGGTCGAACAATAGTTCCTGAGCAAGCATGGTCGCGATGTTGCGGGCCCTTACCACATCTGCCTCATATTGGATCTGCAATTCGCCTACATTATTAAGTGTAGCGGATGATAAGAATTGTAGCGTCATCATTCAGTCTTGAGTGTGTACTTAATATCAATTCAGCATTCTTTTGTGGAGGTTCGTTCCAGTTAAAATTTTCAGCCCGCCATCGGGAAGTAATTCCATCCGAGTACATACAAAGGGTATCCCCGGGCTCAAAATCAGATTCAAAAACCCTTGGCGTACGCATATTGTGACCAATAATTCCCCCAAACGACAGCAAGGTTTTCTTTTCAACCTTTGTCAGGATAAAACCCTCAATGTTGCCAATACCTGAAAAGCTTAACCTGTTGGTTTCAGTATTGATTCGTGCCAGTCCAATTACGGCACCCCGGGTTCCTTTGACAGCATTGTGGATGTAATTTAAAAGGCTGTCTGGCGGCAGGTCGGATTTGAGCAGAATATTTTCTTTGACGAGCTCTGCTGCCAGGTTGGCTTCCTTCCCGTGGCCCAGTCCGTCAATGACAGCGGTGATACAAACGTGGGCACTCAGGTTATTTACAAGAAAGGCATCACCGTTAAGCTGCTCACCGGGATAACAACGTGATGCTGCTCCGACAACCAATTTTTTATTTATGCCGACCCAGCTTTTTATGGGTACCCACTTGAGCGTTCTAATGCAATGTTTATAGTCATAGCTTCCTGAGAAATAGAGTTCTTTAAAAGCAGAGGAAGATACAGGATTGATTTCCATCTCATCGGAAAAGCGCCTGATTGTTCCCAGTCCGATGCCAAGGGAATTTTTTCCGGTAATCCCATCTTGCAAAGATTTATGAAAATCCGTTATACCGGTACCTGAATCACAACACCAGATCTCAATGGCTTTTCGTTTTTCCTTGTCTTCGATTTGACAAATCACGATTCTACCAGCCCCTCCTCCGTGTTTTAACACGTTGGTTACCAATTCTGAAATTAAAATGGCTATCTCTTCGGATTTTACTTCATTAAAGCCAATTTGTTTAGCCAGGCTCACACCTTTTCTTCGGCATACACCGATGTCAGATTCGTTTTCGACAGTCAAACTTAATATGTGATCTCGCGTTACTTCCATTTCATTAACCTGACGGTGGTGCCTTCATTTATCTCTGTAACGATTTCAAATCTGTCAACCAAGCGTTTGGCTCCCGGCAACCCATAACCCATCCCCGTTCCTGATGTGTATCCATCGCTCATGGCCAATTCCAGGTTTTCAATTCCCGAACCTTTGTCAGAGCAGGTTACTATCATTGCCAATTGTTCATCAACAATTCCTGATTCGATAAGTACTTCCCCACCACCGGCATAGTTGTACATATTTCGTAACAACTCGCTTACAGCAGTAGTAATCCGGGTTTGGTCAACAATACCCATTTGCAATAACTTTGCCTGATACCGGATAAATTGCCTCACACTTACAATGTCGTATTCAGTTGCGACAACCAATCTTCCGAGTTCTACCCAGCTTGTATCTGATTTCAGTTCTAACATTACAATCGGATTTATGAGAAGTCACTGTTCTCATTCCTAATTCTTCTTTCGAGCATTTCCATGCCCTTTTCCATGTTGAGCGCAGTATCTACGCCCTGCATCTCGAGTCCGAGCTCGACAAGGGTGATGGCCACCGCAGGTTGCATCCCCACAATAACTACCGCGGCATCCATAATGGAAGCCATGGAGGCCATTCCTGAAAGCATGCGTCCTATAAAAGAATCTACCATTTCCAATACTGAGATATCAATCAGAACGCCTTTGGCCCCGGTTTTAGAAATTTCTTCAAGTATTTGGGTTTGCAGTTGCATGGCCATTTTATCATGCATATCCACCTGTATCGAGACGATTAAAAAATTTCCAATCTTGATAATGGGGATCCTCTTTTCATACATGTCAATATTCATCTATTCCTGTTTTTCATCAGAATGGGTAAAAAGTGTTTGGAGCTTCACACCTTCCGATCGTTTATTTTCTCTCATGGCAAAAATCATGGCGTCCTGCAGTGTGGCTTTGGTCCGGATAGAAGATAAATCAATGCCCAGGTGAACAATGGTCTGGGCAATGGCCGGGCTGATACCTGAGATGATACATTCCGCACCTAACAAGCGAGCTGCGGTAACTGTTTTTAACAAATGGTTTGCAACCTGTGTATCTACTGTTGGAACTCCGGTGATGTCGAGAATGGCAATGGTGCACCCCGTTTCAACAATTTTTTCGAGCAGGTTTTCCATCATGACCTGGGTTCGCTGACTGTCGAGGGTACCAATTACAGGAAGGATCAGCACGTTGTCCCAGACTTTTGAAACAGGACTTGAAAGCTCAAGCAAATCTTGTTGTTGCTGAAGAATGGTCTTTTGTTGCTCCTGGATTTTGACGAGTTTTTCCTCAACCTCCTGCTGCATTTTTTCACGCTGTTTGAGTTCGTCAGTCAGGTCATTAATTAACAGGTCAATGGCCGCTTCAATGCCGCTCAGGTCGTCATTAATTTCACTGTTGATCCGTGCATTCATGTCGCCGGCAGCAACGGACGACAGCACATCCTCAATAAAATTGATGCGCTCCTTCATTTTTTCGATTTTAGGTATTTCACTCATGATTATTTCCTCCTTTTTTCTAACCAGTTATAGGCTTCATCCATGTCTTTTACAAAATTTGACTCCGCTTTTAATGAACCAAGTTTCATTAATACCTTTGCGATCATGCGGGTTGCAGCGCTGGCTCCAACATAAACCACATCCGTAAATTGCGCAATATTGAGCATCTCGTTGGTTATCGACCGGGTTTCCCGGCTTTCCATGTTACCAGCATTTCGCAGATCCACGATCAGCTGCCGATATGGTTTGTCTTTCAGTAATTCAAGATATAGGCTCCCGAATTGTTTGGTTTCTTCTGTGGTAAAGAATCCGTTAATTGTCTGTATGAGCAATTGATGTTCATCATCATATCGAATTGTGTGTTTCATAGTTTTATGATGTTTGGTGAGAGAACAATTATCTTGCTAAGATAAGCAAAGTTTAACTGGTTACAATCATAATTGGTTAATTTCTACCTACTTTTAATCTGTACAATCATACTCAGATCGCTTATGCGGATGAATTGCCACTGGTGGTTACGGCACCATGTTCAAAACCGGGGAGTTTCAGGGGTGATGCTGATTATCGGCTTGTAGCTATGAAACTACGTTGAAGGGGAGACTCAAATCAAAAAAGTCCCGATCATTTTCTGACCGGGACTTTATAAAGGTTGATCCAAATGGATCAACAGGCTGTTTTGGCGATTTATTTAATCACCACCTTATAATTGAGGGTTCCTTTTTCGGTAATCAGATTTAATACATACACACCTTTTGACAGTCCGTTTACATCCGCACTCAGCTGGTTTTCGCCTTTGGTTACGCTGTATTTATTTACGAACACTTGCTTACCGGAAAGGTCATTCAGACTGATCTGAAGATCGGCCTGGTCTTTTGCATTAAACGAAATGTTGATTTTATCCTTTGCAGGATTTGGGAATACGCTTACTGTACCAGCTCCAAAGATTTCATCAATACCGCTGTTGTCGATTACGGTGAAGTAAATTTTTGCTATAGCAAAAAGGGTAGGTTCTGCCTGATACGCGATTTTGTATACCACAGAGTCTGTACCGTGGAATCCTGCATTCGGTAGATAACTAATGACATTGGGGTTTGCGAACGGGATATAGGAATTTCCTTGAGTAGCCGTTGTTTCGATGCTCAAAACAACGGGGGCTTCAATCATGTCATTATCCAAAACAGGAACCGTTACCAGCTGCGCGATCACTGTTTCTGATTGATCGTTAACGGCTGTTGGCGGATTGGTCAGTTCAAACAATACACCATGATTCTCAAGAAAACGGTAAACAAACTGCTGATAATAAATATTGGCCAGCGTGCCATCATGTATCACGAGGGTGTTTTCATCGTTCTCATTATCGGCGGCAGCACTCCAGTTGTGTGATCCGGTAAATACCATTGGGTCAGATGCGGGTGCACCCTGGTCGACAATCATGTATTTGTGGTGGAGTAGACCAGAGGACACATCGTCAAAGGTGTAATGAGTTGTTAAAGCAGCTTCCAGCAAACTGTTTACAGTTGTATTGTTGTTACCTTCTGCATTTGTGATAACATTTGCGGCTACTCCTGTTTCGCTACGAGCCACGATGGCATCTGCCATTTCAATGCGGGTGATCAGCATGGTGGCAATACTCAGGTCGTGATCGGAGGTGTTGATTACCTCAACAATCTTCCCGTTTACGCCATCGGAAGGGCTGAAGTAACATTCAACACGTTTGCCGGCTATTATAAATTCATGTGGTGTGTTGTTCTTTTTAGTCGATCCGAAGCGTGCCTTTGTAGCATTGGGTTCATCGCCATACGAGCCCCACATTTCTTCAAATTCAATTTGGTAGCTACGTGCCAGGCTCTGATCTTGCACGATGATCACGTTGTTGGCATCCAGGTTAATCTGGCCATCGGTAAAGTTTGTGGAACCTGTCCATACAAGCGGATCATTCGGATCGGAGGATTCGGTATCAAAAACGATGAATTTGTTGTGCATAATACCGGGACGTTGTGAGCTGCTGGGGCCTATAAGCACATGTACTGCCGAGCCTGCAAGTTCGTCAATTCCCATGTTGGCAGTTGTGCCGCACCCAATTACCCGGACCCTTACACCACGGTTGGCAGCGGCTTTCAGTGCATCGCTGATGTTACTTATCCCGGTATTATTAAAATTGTAGATGGTGAAATCAATGGTGTACTTTGCACGGTCAATATAATTGATCAGGGTGTCGTCGATGAGGTTATGAAGGTAGATAGCGTCTACTCCCGTGGAGTAAGAAACATCTACAGGACTGTTGAAATAGGCTTTGATATTGCCTGAAGAATTTGATATGGTTGCAAAGGGAATCACCGCTGATTTAGCCGTATCAGTCCCACTTACTGAAAAAGCCTGAACCCAGGTAATTTCTCCGGAGGATAGACCCGACAAATCTAAGTTGTGACTTGTGCTTCCTCCCGTTGAGGAGGTAGATTGAGCAGTAACAGTCTCCTCCGTTGGTCCATAGAACATCTCAGTTGTACCGGCGATGTTGGTATTCCATGTGAAATCTAGCTCTGTATGGGTAAAATTTGTGTTTGTAAGCGCATCTACAAAATAAATGGAACTTGGAATGAAAATATCGTCCAAATCGCGTGGCAGCAATTGGTAGCCCATGTTGGGGTTGCTATAATCGAATTGGGAACAAAGTGCGGTTAAGGTAATTGGTGCACTGGGTACGATGGTACCAACAAAATCCTGTCCATTTTTAATATAAACATAACCTGTTTGTCCGTTGGCAGTGATGGTGTATTTTTTATTCCCGGTAAAAGTTTGCCCGGCATCATTAAAAAGGACGTCGTGAATTTGAACCAACTGAGCTTCATAAAGCTCGGCAATCTGAGACAGAGTCAAAACAATTGGATCCGGTATTTGATTACCGGTAGACCTGACAACAACACTGGTTATGGGGTCGAGTTCGAGAAGTTGGTTGTAAATCTTAAGAGTTCCGGTAACCGTGATGGAGTCGCCGCGGTTGACAACCCCTACTGGGGAGCCATAAGCAGCAATTCCGGCAGTACCGTCCTGCATATATCTGATAATTCCCAATTCTGCACCATTGGTAGCAATCCCTTTAACGGTAACAACGCTGCCTTCAGGCATATTGCGTGCTTCCAAAATGGTGTTTTGGGCGTGGCTGAAAGTGAAAATACCCAAGATAAATAAGGTGATAATAACTGATTTTTTCATGTTATAAAGAATAAATGATGTTTAGTTAAAAGTAATTTTTAAAGAAGCCGTGAACTGCCGTGGCGCTCCCATAAACACGGAAGCAGAGCGGGCATCAAAGCTGCTGAAATTGCGTTGAATATAGGTGTCATTATTTCTTGCATCAGAAATATAGACTGTATTCAGTACATTGAGCACATTGAGTTTGATGGTAAAGTTAAGTTTGTCGAAAGCACTCATCTTAAACCGATATCCTGTATGAAAGTCAAAGCGGCTATAAGACGGAATTTTCCAGGAGTCTTTAGGGTATCCAAATTCATCGGTGCTTTCTTCAGGATTGAAATCAGCATAATACCTGTCAAAATAGGTTCCACTGCCTTCGATATACCATCCCCGAATAGGTTCAAACCTTAAGCTGGCACCTAATTGAGTTTGGGCCGCATCGCCAACATGTATACCGGTTGCATCGAAACTGATCACATTGGCTGGCAAGTTATTATCCGTATAATACATCTGTAGGTTTTCAATTTTCTTGTCCCACTTCCAATCTCCAAGTGAAATCAATCCCTGAAATTCAAAATTGCGGAGGATTTTGTATACAAAATCGATCTCGATCCCAATATGCAGCGCATCCATACCCGGAATATCGCCATAAGTATAACCTTCCGCACCAGTGATAGGATCCTCATATTTGCCTCTCACCTGGTTGGTTGGCTTGTTTTGCCAGGCGGTATAATATGCATTCACATTGGCGGCAAACAACTTACTGGTAAATGAATACCCCAATTCCAAGGCTTTTACTTTTTCATTTTTAGTGATGGAATCAGGCTTAAATTCAGCAGTAAATCCTTTATAATAAGATCTGAATTCCCTCGCTTTAGATAAGTAACCCAGATTAATAAAAACATTACTACGCTCAGTCAGGTTGTAGTTTGCTCCTGTTTTAAAAGTAAAGCCTGGTTTGTATTTCCATTCTGATTCGAGGTTACCAAAATAGTCCTTCTTCATCATTCCACTTATGGAGGTGGTCAGGTTCACAAACGAACTTATTTTACCCACTTTATATTCAACCTGTGTGAATATACCGCCCCAGTTTACAAAGCCATCGTCGTAATAATACACTTTATCACCTGTTTTTTTTACGGCTAACTGAGGATTTGCATCATAATCATTCCGTTTATCAAACTTGTCAATGGCATAATCGCCTCCAAGCAAATCGGTAATTTCGCTATAATGCTCAGCCTTGTAAGAGCGTAAGTCAATACCCCCGGACCAATCTATTTGATTATTTATTTTATAACTAAAGGACGATAGCAGCCCATACCAACGGTGATTGTTGTTTTGCTGTACTAAGTAATTGGTCGAATAGTAAAGATGATCGCTATAGGTTGGGTTAATTGGATAAGTCATCCCGAATCCGGTATTTGTGGGTCCCGAATTCTGATCATAGATACTCTGCCAGTTGATTTGGCCAATTTCGTCTGAGGTGAATTTATCAGGATTATTGATTACATCATTGGGAGTAATCAGATTTGTGTTTTTCAGGCTGTTTCGGGGTTGTTCACCACCGCCAGTACCCAACGAAAGATAAAGGGTGTTCGATATAACAAGCTTGTTATTAACGTTCCAGGAATCCCTAAGGCTAAACTGTGGTTTGAAATAAGTGTTTACCTGTTCGTTAAGCACTTCTCTTTTGGCATCTGGATTGATGATCCGCTCTGATAAATCGTTGTTCCATTGGTCAGCATCGCGTTTCAAATATCCCCAATGTTGATTGTAACTAATGCCCTGATCTTGAATTGCCGGAAAATCCTCCGGTGAAACGCCATGCTCTTGGGCATATTCAGTATTATAGTTAGCTATAGAGCGTTTGTAGGAACGTTGTTTATGTGTTTGTGGCGCACCGAAGCCGGTAATACTGGTGATGTGTTTACCCCATCGCTTATCAACTTTTGCAAAGAAAAACCAAGCTTTAACATTGGTTTGGTCAACCCAGCCGTTGCCTTGTTTATAGGCACCAGCCATTGTAATTCCCCAACCATGATTTAACTTTCCGGAAGTGTATCCAAGATTTGTAGTTAGTTTCCCTTGATTATCAATTCCTTGTTCAAGGCTCAGTGACCGGTTGTTTTCGATGCCTTTGGTTAAAATGTTAATGGTCCCTCCAACCGAAGGAAGAGCTAGCTTTGAAGCTCCCAGTCCTCGTTGAACCTGTATGCTTCGCGTTACGGCATCTAGTCCAAACCAGTTTGACCAATACACCCAACCATTTTCCATGTCATTAACTGGGATGCCATCCAACATTACAGCAACATTTCGCTGGCTAAAGCCACGAATTGTGATTCGGGCATCTCCATCACCACCACCTTGTTCGGTGGCATAAACACCTGGAGTTTTATTCAACAGCATTGGGATATCCTGACCGGCCAGGCGTTCTTCTATTTTGTCGGGGAGAATGGTGGTAAAAGCAACAGGAGTTTCCCTTGAACGAGCCACATCACCTACGATAGAAATTTCATCTAAGACGATGGTTTTCATGTTAAAGGAAAGTCTGACAGGTTTGTCATTCACAACAATTTCTTGTGAGCTTGGCTCAAAACCAACATAGGTTACATTCAGGGTATACTTACCTTTATCCAGGTATAGCGAAAACTTTCCATCAATGTCAGTTACCACACCTGTCTGTGTACCATGAACTATGACATTGGCACCAACAATAGTTTCGCCCAGAAAGGAATCTGTGACCAAGCCACTTACGGTTTGTTTTTGCGCAAATGCTGAAAGAGAGCCAGCTAAAAGTAAACAGAAAATTAAAATCTTTGGTTTCATAATTTGTTCTGTATTAAAAATCTGAACTTAAAGGGTGTTTAAAATGAAAAGAACTTCATCTCAAACACCCTTCGGCGATAATTAAGACGATTGATATCTATTTGATCATGATTTTTTGGGTTCTCGTGCTGTTGTCCACAAAAACTGCCTTTAACAAATAAATGCCTTCACTTCTTGATCCAATCAATACCTTGGTTTTCATTATAGGAGATGCATAGGTTTCATTCAAAATTTCATGCCCAAGGATATCAAAAATCCTGATTGAGTTTACAGGAGCATTAGATTCGAAGGTAAATTCTGAAGAAACAACGGGGTTTGGGTAAACTCTTAGGTTACCCATCGCTGGCAATTCGCCTACTGAAAGGTAGTTTGGATCAGCTACACAACCATGTGATCCCAGGTTAGTCCAGATATCTTTATAAACAAGATGTCCAAGGCTGTCGAGAACGCCCGGAACAGTGTCCCATTCCATTGTTACGACAAATGGGCTAGGGTTAGAAACTACACCTGCAACAACGGTTGGCTTTCTGATAAGTGAGTGATCTGATGTCCAGGACATCCAAAACGGCCCATAAGTGGTTCCATCGGTTGCTTTGGATTGCACAATGTAGTTGATTACTTTACCTGTTACAGGTTCTCCGTTACTACCATTATAGGTAAGTGTGGAATCTTTTACGAACGACCATCCGGTTTCGGCTGAGATGGCAGAGCCAAGTGCAATCTGACCAATCAAATCCACGGGACTAGCGTTCGACATGTCACCATTCGGGGTTTCGCCATTGGCGGTTTTAATTAACGCGATGGCATCATTTCCATTCATATAGGTTGGTGCAGGGTAATCGTGGTCGAGTTGATCAGCCATTGCCTGAAGAACAGGGCTACATGCAGGAGATGAGGAAGTACTGGTGGTTTGTCCATTTATCAAAACATGGGTTTTGTATGGGGCAAGTGTGCCGATAAGTTGGGTGGCTCCACCTTCGGTGAATACTGAACTTCCGTTACTAAAACGAACTACCCAATAATCGCTAAGATCGATGGGCTGACTGGTTGGATTATAAATTTCCACACCCTTATTATTACCAGATCCTTCAACGTATTCTGAGAAAAATAAATCAGTAGCTTGTTGTGCATAAATTGAGCCAGCAAAAAATGCGGCAAACATAATGAGTAATAGTTTTTTCATTTTAATTCGTATTAAAAGATTAGTGTTTTTATTTTGTGACAAAAGTAACAACAAATAGCTATTTAATGCGATCTGTTACCAATTATTAATATTTGTAAACATTCTGAATAACACTGTTTATAAGAGCTTCCAAATAAAAAGCGGGTTGTAAATATAACGTTTTTTTCGGAGGTATGGTAAAAGGGTGTGCTATATTTATTTTAAAGCATCTGAGAGAAAAAGTGCTGCCTCTTATTCCCGATCCAATGTGATGTCCGACAAAATAGCCAGTGCTTTTTTTACCGATCCAACATGTTCAAAACGAAGTGTTAAGCTTTCTTTTACCTGCTTCATCACACAGGCTTTGGGGTTTTCCTTTAAAAATCCCAATACTTTTCCAAAGGCTTCCGACTGAAAATAAGGAGCATCCTGAGCGCCTGTAAAATACCCCGACATCCGGTTGTTTTTTAGGTATAGCTTAACAAACCCAATCTTTTTGGCGAGCCAGCGCAGGCGCATCGAATCCATTAAGTCGTGTAGAGGTTGTGGCATGGGACCAAACCGGTCGACAAGCGACTGTCCAAAGTGGATCAAATCTGTTTCACTTTCCAGGCTGTCCATATCCTTGTAAATGCTTAACCTTTCGGTGATGTTGGTGATGTAGGTGTCCGGAATAAGAATTTCCAGGTCGGTTTCCATCTGACACTCGTGCACCCGTTTATTGGTCGTTATTTCATCCTGGTACATCTCGCCAAACTCGGCTTCTTTAAGTTCCTGCATGGCTTCATCCAGTATTTTCTGGTACATCTCATAACCGATGTCGGAAATAAATCCGCTTTGTTCGCCCCCCAGGATGTTTCCTGCTCCGCGGATGTCCAGATCGCGCATGGCAATGCCGAACCCGCTTCCCAGGTCCGAATGTTCCTCCAGGGCTTTTAAACGTTTGCGTGCTTCCTGCGTGAGCGATGCCACGGGCGGAGCCAACAGATAACAGAATGCTTTTTTATTGCTACGTCCAACACGGCCGCGAAGCTGGTGCAGGTCGCTCAATCCGTAGTTTTGCGCATCGTTGATGATGATGGTGTTGGCATTGCTGATGTCGAGACCCGATTCGATGATGGTGGTGGAAAGCAGCACGTCGTATTCACCATCAATAAAGTCGAGCATAATGCGCTCCAGTTTTGAACCATCCATTTGTCCGTGGGCAACGGCGATGCGCACACCGGGGATAAATTTATGAAGCATTTCGTATACATCCAGGATGTTGTTCACCCGGTTGTGCACGAAAAACACCTGCCCGCCACGTGACACTTCGTAGTTGATGGCATCGGAAATCACCTCTTCGCCAAACGACCTGATTTCAGTGTGAACGGGATAGCGGTTGGGTGGTGGGGTGTTGATGATACTTAAATCGCGGGCTCCCATCAGTGAAAACTGCAGGGTTCTGGGGATGGGTGTGGCGGTCAGCGTCAGTGTATCCACATTAACACTCTTCTGGCGGAGTTTTTCCTTGGCTGCCACACCGAATTTCTGTTCTTCATCTACAATAAACAGCCCCAGGTTTTTAAACTCAATATCTTTGCTTAAAATCCGGTGTGTGCCGATGAGGATATCTATTTTTCCTTCATGCAGTCTGTCGAGGGTTTCCTTTTGCTCTTTGGTGCTTTTAAACCGGTTGATGTAGTCTACCGTAACGGGAAAATCTTTTAGCCGATCGCCAAAGGTTTTAAAATGTTGTAAAGCCAGAATGGTAGTGGGAACCAGCACCGCCACCTGTTTGCTGTCGGTGACGGCCTTAAAGGCCGCACGGACAGCGATTTCCGTTTTGCCAAATCCCACATCACCACAAACCAATCTGTCCATGGGGTAGGAGGCTTCCATGTCTTTTTTGAAATCAACGGTGGCTTTTATCTGGTCGGGCGTATCCTCATAAATAAACGAAGCCTCCAATTCATTCTGAAGATAGGTATCCGGTGCAAACTGAAACCCGCTCTCCGACTTACGCTGGGCGTAAAGTTTGATCAGATCGCGGGCGATGTCTTTAACTTTTTTCTTGGTTTTGTTTTTCAGGTTGCTCCAGGTGGCAGAACCCAGTTTGTTCAGGATTGGCGGAGTGCCGTCTTTTCCAATATATTTTGAAATGCGATGCAGCGAATGGATACTCACATAAAGCAGGTCATTGTTTTTGTATATCAGCCGGATGGCTTCCTGTTTTTTGCCGTTGTTGTCGATCATCTGGAGCCCGTCGAAACGGCCTACGCCATGGTCGATGTGGGTTACAAAATCACCCGGAGTGAGGTCGTAGAGTTCCTTTAGGGTGATGGATTCTTTCCTGCCAAAGCCTTCGCGAAGTTTAAACCGGTGATAACGATCGAAAAGCTGGTGGTCGGTATAATACAGGATTTTCAGGTCTTCATCAATAAATCCCTGGCTGATGCTGTGGTTTACTGCGGTAAACCGAACCCTTTCTTCTTCCGGTTTATCGGCTTGCAAATCTTCAAAAATGCTGTAAAGACGTTCGGTTTGTTTTGGATTGTCAGAAAAAATCAAGCTCTGAAAACCTGCTTCATGCTTTTGATGCAGGTTTTCGATAAGCAAATTAAAATTCTTGTTAAACGAGGGTTGTGGCTTTTGATGAAATGCAAATCCTTGTGAATCGTTAAACCGATCAGCGCCATTATATTGTATGGTGGTTACAGAAGTAATTTGTTGCATAAAATGCTTTCCATCCACAAAAAGATGCACCGGGTCGGGTTTGTTTTCCTTGTCTGAAAGACGTTCGAACGAGGCGATGGCTTTTTGAAATTCTTCTTCTATCCGCTTGTGTGTGAGATCAATGTCATCAAACCAAAAAAGGGTGTTGGCCGGTACATAATCCAGAAAATCGACCCTTTCTTCCTTGATCATGCGGTCCTGCACATTGGGCAGCAGGGTGATGCGTTGCAGGTTTTGAAGCGACAACTGTGTGGCCGGGTCGAAGGTACGAATGGATTCCACCTCATCGCCAAAAAACTCAATGCGATAGGGGTGGTCGTTTGAAAAGGAAAACACATCCACAATGCCTCCCCGGATGGCAAACTGCCCGGGTTCGGCAACAAAATCCACCGCTTCGAAGGCAAATTCACCGAGCAGATCGACAAGGAAGTCCAGCGAAACTTCTTCACCCTTTTTGAGTTTCATCAGGTTCTTGGCGAGATACCGCTTGGTGATCACCCTTTCGGCCAATGCCTCAGGATACGTTACCACGATGGTTTTGCGGTCGTCGTTCATAAACCGTTTCAGCACCTCGGTCCGCGAAAGCTGGTATGAAGCATCGGTGTTTTCGGGCTCGTATGGACGTTTGTACGAGGTAGGATAGAAAAGTACTTTTTTCTGGTTGTAGTCGGTATCGCTGTCGCTGAGCAAACGCTCTAGGTCGTTGTAAAAGTAAGCTGCCTGTTCTTTGTCGGGAACCACGAAAACATGTTGCTGTTTGCCACTGTGCTCAAAAATTCCGGCAATAATAAAGGCAATCCCGGAACCACTGATCCCGGAAAGCTGAACATGTACCTGGGTTTGCTCAATCTGGTTAAAAAGTGCTTCCACCGATGGATGGTGAGCAAACTGAACTGATAAATTAACCGACTTCATGAAATTTTAATTGGGTGCAAAGGTAGAAAAAGTGGGGTAAGCGAATTGTTTTAAAGCAACCTTTTAATCCAATCTTAAAGTACTTCAAAAAGGATTTGTACGTTCCTGCAATAAAGTAGGCTGTAGTTTGTTTTTGTACATCAATGGTGGATTCTGAAAGTATTGATTTTTAATTCATCAATAAATACCTATTTTTGCTTAACATGATTTAATTTCACATAAGCCTAACTACATGAAAATATTGGTTACCGGCGGCACGGGATTTATTGGCTCTCACACCGTTGTAGAACTTCAAAACAGGGGGTATCAGGTGGTTATTGTGGATAACCTCTCCAATTCGGATGCTAAAATTGTCGATTCAATTGAAAAAATCACCGGAACAAGACCCGCACTGGAGGTGTTTGATCTGGTAGACAGGGAAAAAACTGCCGATTTTTTCAAACACCACAACGATCTGAAAGGGATCATCCATTTTGCGGCGTTCAAAGCAGTGGGCGAATCGGTGCAATTTCCATTGAAGTATTATCGAAACAACCTTGATTCGCTGGTCAATATTCTGGAAGCCATGAAAGAAAACAACATTCCCAACTTTGTGTTTTCTTCTTCCTGTACAGTTTACGGTCAGCCGGAAGAGTTGCCTGTTTCTGAAAAGGCACCCATTCAAAAGGCGGAATCTCCCTATGGAAACACGAAACAAATTTCAGAAGAAATTATTACAGATTCGGTAAAAGTAACTGATATTCATGCCATTGCTTTGAGGTATTTTAATCCCATCGGAGCCCACGAAAGTGCGCTAATTGGCGAACTGCCCATTGGCGTTCCCAACAATCTGGTTCCTTTTATTACTCAGACAGCCATCGGTTTACGTCAGCAGTTAAGTGTGTTTGGTGAAGATTATAACACCCACGATGGAACTGCGGTACGCGATTATATTCATGTGGTGGATCTGGCCAAAGCCCATGTGGTGGCCATCGACCGGATGGTGAACAACAAAATGAAAAAACCATTGGAGATTTTTAACCTCGGAACCGGAATAGGCTATTCCGTCCTGGACGTGATTAATGCCTTTGAAAAGGTTTCCGGGCTTAAATTGAATTATAAAATTGTGGCCCGTCGTGAAGGAGATATTGAGAAAGTCTGGGCCAATCCCGATTTCTCAAATCTGGAACTTGGGTGGAAAGCCGAACGTAATCTGGAGGAAATGGTAGATTCAGCCTGGAAATGGGAGCAGGCCTTGCGTGGCAAAACCATCAAAACTGTTTAATAAAATCCGAAATAACTTTGCTATGAAAAAAATACTGATCACCGGTGCAGCCGGATTTATTGGCTCACATGTAGCCCGTTTGTTTGTCAACAAATATCGTGATTATCATATTTTTAATCTTGATAAACTAACCTATGCCGGCAACTTGGAAAACCTGAAAGACATCGACAAAAAGCCCAACTATACGTTTGTTTTGGGCGATATCGTGAATGGAGAATTCATCCTGGATTTGTTTAAAAAGCACCAGTTTGATGGCGTTATCCACCTGGCTGCCGAATCGCATGTGGATCGGTCCATCGAAAATCCCATGGAATTTGTCATGACCAACGTGATTGGTACGGTGAATCTGCTGAATGCGGCCAATGCCATTTGGAAAGGCAATTATTCCGGCAAACGGTTTTATCATGTTTCCACGGATGAAGTCTATGGCTCATTGGGCAATGAAGGTTTTTTTTATGAAGATACTGCTTATGATCCTCACAGTCCCTATTCGGCTTCCAAAGCCAGCTCCGACCACTTCGTGAGGGCCTATCAGGATACTTACGGATTACCGGTTATCATATCCAACTGCTCCAACAATTACGGGCCTAACCAGTTTCCCGAAAAGCTGATTCCCTTATTTTTGAATAACATCCGCAACAACAAACCCTTGCCTGTGTATGGCAAAGGCGAAAATGTACGCGACTGGCTTTATGTTGAAGACCATGCCACCGCCATTGATGTGATTTATCATCAGGGAGCCGACGGTGAAACCTTTAACATCGGAGGTCATAACGAATGGAAAAACATCGACCTGATCAAGGTGATGTGCAAGGTGATGGACAAAAAACTGGGCCGTGAACCCGGAACCAGTGAAAAATTGATCACCTACGTTACTGACCGTGCCGGTCACGATTTGCGCTATGCCATCGACAGCACCAAGTTACAAAACGAATTGGGTTGGAAACCCTCACTTCAGTTTGAAGAAGGCATCGAAAAAACCATCGACTGGTACATGCAAAATGAGGAATGGCTTAAAAATGTGACTACAGGGGCCTATCAGAAGTATTACGACAGCATGTATAAGGACAGGTAGGCGTCACCCCAAACCCCTGAAGGGGCTTTGGATTGTCGGTTCCATCAAAGTAAAGGTTGATAGTGTGGTTTGTGAATACAATAATGCTAATCAAAAAGATGAATCTAAAAGGCCCCTTTAGGGGATTCCAGCCTGCGGTTGGCAGGTAGGGGTAAAAAGCTTAATTTGTGTTTTTATTATTCAATTTTTGTTTAGGTACTGATTTGTAGTAAGTCGTCACCCCAAACCCCTGAAGGGGCTTTGGATTGTCGGTTCAATGAAAGTAATTGTTGATAATAAGGTCTGGAAATACATTAATGTTAATTAATTAAGATAAATCAGAAAGTCCTTTAGGGGATTTAGGGGTGTGGTAGGCAGGTAGGGGTGCGAAACCAATAACCTATCGAAGAATTTTATAATTCTTAAACTATGAGCATAGGGAATAATGTTTCAATGTTTTACGATGCAAAACCTCATATTTTTGAGAATGCAAAAATATTGAGAAAGCATATGACCTCATCCGAACAAAAATTGTGGAACCATCTGAGAGGAAAACAGATCTTGGGATTGCGATTCAGACCACAACATCCAATGGATATTTATATCGCTGATTTTTATTGTCACCCAATTAAGCTTGTTATTGAAGTAGATGGAGCTTATCATAAATCGGTTGATCAAAAGGAACATGATTTCGGACGAGAAATAGAGTTGAATGACTTGGGGATCAAGGTGATTCGATACACCAACGAAATGATTGAAAATGATTTAGATAGTGTGATCACTCAAATTAAGGTAGTTTGTTTAAAACGGAAAGAGGAGATTGAAAGTCCCCTTTAGGGGATTCCAGCCTGCGGTTGGCGGGTGGGGTTAAAATCGTTGCAAATGAAATTAATTATACTATTCTGAGGATTATTCTTTATGAATGTTTATCACCCCTAACCTTTGAAGGGGATTTTTGGATTGTCGGAACCATGAACGTAATGGTTGATAACATATCCTGTAAATACAATAATGCTAATCAAAAAGATGAATCTAAAAGTCCCCTTTAGGGGATTAGGGGTAAAAAGTCCCCTTTAAGGGATACCAGCCCCCAGTAAGCAGGTAGAAATAAAAGTAGGGTAAAACCCTCCCCATGCGGTTAGTATTTTGAAAACACTTTAAAAAATAAAAAGATGAAAAAAATTAATTTCCTAATTGGATTGCTCATGGTGGTAAGCCTTGCCTTTGTTTTTACCTCCTGCAAAAAAGACCAAAACACCGTCAACGAAACTACTTCATCCAGTGATGATGCCCTTGCCGAAAGAATTTACGACAACGTAAGCAATATAGCCGATGAAGCTTATTCCGAAAAATCAGGTACTTTGAAATCGACTGATGTAAGGCGATTGTTTCTTGGCGACTGTGTTGAAATCTCGCTCGATACCGTTTCTGTCCCCCATGCCCTGATTATTGATTTCGGTACCGAAAACTGCCTCTGCAATGATGGCCGCTACCGCAGGGGTAAAATCATCGTCAGTTTCACAGGCCGGTACAGGCATCCCGGCACAGTGATCACCCATGGCTTTGATGACTATTATGTCGACGACAATAAAGTTGAAGGTACCAAAGTGGTCACCAACATGGGATTCAACGAAGCCAATCATATATATTATCAAATTGAAGTAGTGGGTGTTATATTTCTTGCCAATGAAGGGGGTACTGTCAGTTGGAACTCATCCCTGATCAGGGAATGGGTGGAAGGTCTATTTACTTTCACACTATGGGATGATGTGTACCTGATTTCAGGAACTTCATCCGGCATCAGAGCCAATGGCGATACCTGGCAAAGAACCACCATCACTCCCCTTCGAAAAGAACTTGGATGCAGACATTTTGTTTCGGGAATTCTCGAAATTACTCCTGGTGAAAGACCTGTACGAGTACTTGACTATGGCGATGGTGAGTGCGATAACATTGCTACCGTTACCGTCAACGGCCAAGTTTTTACCATTTATTTACCTTAAATAATTTCAGTTACGGACAAGTGGACAAATGGCATCAACTTAATTTGCCATTTGTCCACTCCGATTTTAATCATATTTTTGCTTTTTACCATAAAGGAAAATCTTGACACGGGAAGAGTTTAAATCTATTTTCGACAACAATTTCGATATCGTGAGAAACTATATCTATTACCGGTGCGGAAATACTGACCTGGCCACTGAAGTGGCTCAGGAAACTTTTTTAAAAGTGTGGGAGAAACAAGACTCCTTTACAAGCAACAATGTAAAAGGGTTACTGTATAAAATATCGGGTGATTTATTTATAAGTCATTACAGAAAACAAAAGACCAGGCTGAATTACCACCTACAGGTCAAACCCGAATCTGTGCAACAAAATCCTGAGGAAATCATACAATTTGAGGAATTGCAAAAAAGTTACAACAATGTGTTACGTCTGATGCCTGAAAAACAAAGGGTGGTTTTCCTGATGCATCGGATTGATGAACTAAAATACCATGAAATGGCCGAACGGCTTGGCTTAAGTGTGAAAGCCGTTGAAAAGCGAATGAAGCTGGCCATTGAATTTATTAGAAAAAATTTAAATAATTGAATGATAATAATCTACATATTGACCCTCAGCTAGACGATAGCAACTTTGAAGACTTTTTCAACAAAGTGGAAGTTCCCTATAACAAGTCCGCTGAAGAGGTGTGGGAGCAGCTTTCCAAACAACTGGATGACAGTAAGGTGACAACGCGAAGTCAGATATTTATTCGTCCCTGGATGTACGTTGCTGCCATGCTCCTGGTTTTGTTTGGTGTGCTGGCGATAATGAGGTATTACACGGTAGAAATCCAAAGTCAAAAAGGAGAGCACCTGGTTTATAATCTTCCTGACGGATCAAAAGTCAGCCTGAATGTGCAATCCGGCTTTACCTATCATCCCTATTGGTGGCGATTCAGTCGTAAAATAAGCTTTGAGGGAGAAGCTTTTTTCGATGTCCAACAGGGAAGTGTTTTTCAGGTGCAATCCGCAACAGGTAAAACCATTGTAATGGGAACCAGCTTCAATATTTTTTCCCGTAATGGAACCTACCGGGTGAACTGTGTATCAGGCAGGGTAAAAGTGGTTTCCCCCGGCAATGAGGAAGCCATGCTGTTGCCTTCCTTCTCGGCTGAAATACTGCCTGATGGCAGGATCAATGTTAGTAAGTTCAGCACCAAGCTTAAAGCCACCGACTGGATAGACAATATATTTAGTTTTACTTCCGTTCCCTTAATCCATGTTTTTGGTGAGGTTGAAAGGCAATATAATATCGAAATTGAAACAACCGTTTCCCCGGATTTAATTTATACCGGTCATTTTCAAGGGAAAAGAGAGGTTGATGAGGTTCTTAATTTGCTTTGTAAACCATTCGGATTAAAATTTGAAAAAATTTCCGAACGAAAATACAGGATTAACTAAATATCCGGATGGTAAGGAAATCAATCATTGCATCATTTGTTGTGATCGTTTTGACGTGCGGTAACCTACTTGCACAGAAAATTGTCGTATCGGTAAATGACCAACCTTTAAACCTTGTTCTTTCCCGACTTATTAAAGAAAACAATGCCAGTATTTCATTTAACGACAGTGGTTTATCGCATTACCGGGTAACAGCCAATTCGAGGTTCGATTCGCTTGAAGAAGCCATTTCCTTTCTAATCAATGACTTGCCTCTCACGTACGAGATGAGGGGAGCGGTACTCGTTATTTTTCCAAAAAAGAGCGAAAAAGAACAAAAAAAATGGACCCTCTCGGGCAGGGTCATCGAACGGGGAAGCGCCGAACCACTTCCATATTCTAATCTTTTGGTCGATAACCGGGGGATTGTTTCTGATCTGATGGGGAATTTTTCGGTTAGTTCGGAAACCGACAGCCTATTCAATATTAAAATTTCCCATCTGGGTTATTACATCGTCGACACACTTGTTGCAGGTTCTTCGCAAATGAACTTCGAATTGGTTCCTTCAAGTTTTGGGCTTTCTGAGGTGGTTATTGAAAACAGCCGCGTTGAGCGATCGGGCCAGTTTGGACAAAAAGCTGGTTTGATCAAGTTAAACCACCGCATCGCCGGATTTTTGCCCGGCTATGGCGACAACTCGGTTTTTAATCTGCTCCGACTTCAACCCGGAATTCTCGCCTCGGGTGAGCAAACCAGCGAACTCATCATCTGGGGCAGTTACGAAGGCCACAGCAAAGTAGTTTTTGATGGATTCACCATCTATGGTTTAAAAAACTTTAACGACAACATCAGCTCATTTAATCCGTTGATGGCCAAAGACATCGAAGTATATAAAGGAGGTTGGGATGTGACCATGGGAGCACGTGTGGGTGGAATAGTGAATATTTCGGGTAAGCTGGGAAACATCAATAAAACCTCCTTTGAATTTGTGGCCAATAACATGACCCTGAACGCTTTGATAGAGGTTCCAATCGCCAAAAAAGGTTCCCTCATCCTGGCTTTTCGTCATACCTATTATGATCTGTACGATCCCAGTGATTTATCGGTTTTAGTTAAAAGAAACAACGATGCCGATACTACAAATGATGCGGATGTGGTCATAAAACCTGATTATAAATTCAGGGATTTGAATGTAAAATACGCTACACGGCTTGGAAAAAATGAAGACTTGTTTTATGTGAGCTTTTATGGAGGAGTGGATAACTTCTCTTACCATATTGATGAAATTTTCAGGACATCTCAACTGCTTAAAAACACCAGGGAAGAGAACTCACAAAGCGGAGGATCGGTTTTTTACGGAAAAAGGTGGAGTGCGGTGGCCAGAAGTCATTTTTCTTTCAGCTACTCCTCCCTCAGGTCAAAATACTTTAACGATTTCAAGTTGGTTTTTCCGCAAATAAGTAAAGTAAATCAAATCGAGGATAAAAGGACTGATAATAGGCTGACGGAGGTTTCCCTGAAAGTGGACAACAGCTTCAGCCTGGGAAGCAGGCAAACCCTCGAAACCGGGGCAGAGATCATTTCAAACAGGGTGGCATTGGTGGAAGACACCTTTGGTGTGAACTACCTCAACATGCAAAATAAATCACCCCGGTTGAATATGTTTGCACAAGACATCATCGCGTTGGGGAACAGGCTGAGTATGAAGGTTGGAATGAGGCTTATTTATTCCTCACTGCTCAAAGAGGTATTTTTTGATCCCAGATTGTCGATGTCATATGTGGTGGATGAAAAATGGAAGATTAACCTGGCTTGGGGGAAATATCACCAGTTTATCACCCGAAGTTCGGTGCTGGATGAACAGGGAAACTACAAATACCTGTGGACTGTTTGTGACAATGTGGAAGTCCCTGTACTGTCGGCGGATCATTATGTTGCAGGTACCTCATTTATTTCATCTGGATTTACCTTCAGCATGGAAGCCTATTTAAAAAACACGGATGGATTGACACGGTTTATCAGGTCAGAGGTTCACGATATTCAAGATATTTTTTATGGAAAAAGCCGGAGTTATGGTGTTGATGTGGTGCTCAAACAAGATGTTCGGTCGCATTCGTTCTGGGTTTCTTATTCCCTGAGCAAAACCGAAGAGTTGTTTACCTACTTCCTGAATGGAAAATATCGCCGTGCCCCGCAGGATCAGCGCCATGAGCTAAAGCTGGCCGGCTCGCTTAATTTTGACCCCTTCTTTTTTTCTGCCGACTATGTGGTTGGTTCCGGTTTCCCGGATTTCGTTTATAGTCAGCAAACAGGAAGTGAATCAACAACATACCTTAAGACTTATAGCAGACTTGATGTTTCGGTGGTGTATCAATTTTTGAATCGCAAGCTGAAAGGAGAGACCGGTATTTCGATTTTAAACGTGTTAAACCACCAAAACTTTAAGCTCGAAAACTTTGAGCGCATCCCAGCCGGACAAACCAGTACCATCAATATCTATGCGGAAGCCATTCCGTTTACACCCACCTTGTTTTTAAAGATTTATCTGTAAACCACACGACATGTGGTATTTTGTCTGTTCTGACGGGCTTCCACCAGGTACAAGCCTTTGGGGACATACGGGTCGGGAATCCATACACAGCTTTGGAAGGGCTGATTTTCACCCATTATCGTTTTCTCCCACACCGGTTTCCCCGAAAGGGAATAAATGGTTACCTGAATATCATCAGTACCCAAGGTTGAATTCACGTTGATTTGTACTTCATTGCTAAATGGATTGGGGGTAGCCGAAATCGTGATGTCAGAGGCTGGTTGCTCGTCTACACCACCTTCGATATGGCCCAGAAATTTGGCAAAATCAAGTGCCACATAGCCATTTCGGTACGATTGCCAAACCGCGTAAATCCAAAATCCCATGATGCCATCGTACTCGCCCCAATATAATTTTGGATTGCTGTTAAGTACCCCATCGTTGGTCAGATTGGTGGTGTCGGGGGCGTTACCATATTCACTAAACGACCCATAAATCTCAGTGTTATTATCCTCTCCGGTTGCATATAACAACACATGGGGCATCCACTCATTTTTTACTATAATATCCCACATGATGTACGATGGGTGTTGAATGTTGGGAAGGTTGCAGGTATTCAGTACAAACTCATAAGAATAACTAAAACCATGAATTTGGTTATTCGTTACCCAAATTACTTCATCTCCGGAACTAAACTCTGATTGATCGACAGTGAGGTCGGTATTATTCCCTGTGGTTTTAATGGGATAGGTTTCGTCCCAATACCAACTCCCTGTACCAAAGCTGTACTCATAATTCCGACCGTATATATGAAGGGAATCGCCCACTTTCCTTTGGAAAGAGGCATTATTGCTCCCTATTACCAAGGAAGTATTTTTTAACGAATCCAGTTTGGTAATTTCACTGAGCATAATTTGGCCGTTTTCAATATCGGGTTGGGTTATCCAGACACATGAATCTTCGACCCATCCAAGATGTTGTTTCCGTGTAGAAATAGTCATGCTGTGTTCGGCTGTTTCCGTGAAGGTAAGCTGGGTTATTTCAGAAATGGTTAGATCGTTATTAAGTTTTGCTGCATAAATATTGGTATCGCCATCCATGTTGGAGAGATAGAGAATAAATCCCTGAAAATCATTGGCATAAGCAGAAACAAAAACAGGATTGTCATGCATCTCATTACCCGTTAACACGGGAATTTCTGGATCCATGTTGGTGAGGTTTCTGTACCAGATATCGGCATTGCAGGTATCGCATACTCTTTTTTCATAAAAAACACCAAATTGTTGGTTGTCAATCAGCCATCCGGTTGGATTGCTGTTAAACGAAGCTGAATCTGTGATTGGAATGGCAGGCCCCCATTCGTAAACACCTTGCGCCTGAACTTGAAATAGAATTGATAAGGAATAAAACAGACCTGTTATCAATAATGCTTTGGTTTTCATTGTGATTTTTTTTGATGCTATAAAGGTATAATTTTTTTTGTTGATTGACATAAAATAACCTGGAATCAAATATCAATATAAATATTTTCAAATTCATTTGATAAATTGAAAAATTATGCCGTATTTTGCACTCCCTTTTTGAACACCAATTAAACTAAGGAAAGATGTCAAGAATTTGTGAAATTACCGGAAAAAAAGTGATTACTGGAAACAACGTTTCTCACTCTAATATCAAAACCAAAAGAAGGTTTCATCCCAATTTACAAACCAAAAGGTTTTTTATCCCCGAAACCGGTGAGTGGGTAACTCTGAGAGTAAGCGCCAATGGGCTTCGCACCATCAACAAAAATGGGATCAGCATCGCTTTAAAAGATGCCGCAGCCAAAGGATTTTACAAAGCCTGATCTGAAAATATATTCAAAAAAAAACTGTACCGGATTCCGGTACAGTTTTTTTTTGGCTGTAACTTTCAATTACAAATTGCGTTTGATTAATTCGGCAATGCTGCTCGACAGGTTGTCGAAAACCTCTTCACGCGAACCATCGGCATTTACCCGGTGGTATTTATTTTGTTTCTGATAAAATTCAATCACGGGCTCGGTTTTTTCGCGATATTGTTCAAGCCGGTTGACAATCAGGTCGGTACTCAAGTCGTACAACCTGGCGGTTTCAGGACTTTGAGCCCTTGCCGACAAGCGTTTCAGGGCATTGAGTGTGCTGATTTTTAGTTCGATCATGGCCGACACACGCATGTTTTCACGCTGAAGTAATCCATCAAGAATATAAGCCTGGACGATGGTACGCGGGAATCCTTTAAAGATAAATCCGTTGGCATCGGGATGCGTGCTGATTTTTTCAGCGATCAGTTTAATGGGGATTTCGTCGGGTACAATCTCTCCTTTGTCCATGTAAGGTTTGGCGAGTTTGCCCAAATCGGTTCCATCTGCGATTTCTCTGCGTAGCATTTTCCCGGTAGAAATATAGACTAAATTGTGTTTTTTGGCCAGCATATCGCCTTGGGTACCTTTGCCCGAACCGGGTTTGCCAAGCAGTACGATGTTGGTATACTCTTTTTCCTTGTTGGTCTCAATTATTTCAACAAGGTGGTTAAAAATCTCATCCAGGGTGCCTACTCCATTAAGCTTGAAGTATTTATTCTGTTTTTCATAATAGTCGGCAACAGGTGTGGTCTTGTTTTCGTATTCCTGTAACCTGAACTTGATCACTTCCTCCGAATCGTCCACCCGGTTTGATGTTTCCGCTCTCAGCATTAACCTTTCGGTGAGTTCTTTGTAAGGCACATCCAGACTCAGCATCATGTGTAAACTTGTGTTCAGTTTCAGGAGTAAGCCATCCAGAATATAGGCCTGCACTACTGTTCTGGGAAATCCATCGAACAAGATACCACGGGTATTGGTATTCATCGTAATTCTTTTTTCGATGAGTTGAACAATCATTTCATCCGAAACCAATCCGCCTTTGTTGATAATGTCTTTTGCTTTTTTTCCTAAATCAGAACCCTCTTCAATTTCTACCCTGAGTAAGTCACCCGTGGAAATATAGGTGAGGTTGTATTTTTCGAGTAGTTTTTTCGATTGCGTTCCTTTACCCGCACCGGGAGGGCCAAATAGTGCAATGTTCAGCATGATTTTTTGAGTTTAGGTTCAACAATTTTATAGATGTCTTTCGTGTTACGTCCCAGTCCGTTGTAGTCCAAGCCAAATCCCACGATAAAATCATTGGGGATTTGAATGCCAATGTAATCAATGGTAAAATCTTTTTGAAATGCAGATGGTTTAAACAACAGGGTGGCAACTTTTACCTCCGCAGAGCCCATGTCATTAAGTCGTTCAAGAATTTTTTCCATGGTAATCCCCGTGTCGATAATGTCTTCCAGGATAATAACCGACCTGCCTTTCACTTCTTCATTAAAACCAATGAGTTCACGTACCTGCGTGGTCGACTGGGTACCACTGTATGAGGAAAGCTTTACAAAGCTAATCTCACACGGAATATTGACTTTTTTTAATAAATCGGCTGCAAACATGAACGAACCATTGAGGATAACCAAAAAAAGAGGGGTTTTCCCCTTAAAATCAGTGTTCAGTTGTTCGGCTAAATGCGTAATGGTTTCATCAATAGTGGCGTAGCTTATAAAAGGTTCAAACTGTTTGTCGTGTATCTGGATAGTGTTCATCTCTTATAGAATCGGTACTTTAATAATTTGATTTCGTATGTATTGAAATAGAAACCGACAAAGATAACACAACGGGTTCATTATCCTAGCCCTAATTTGTTATTTTTGCCAACTCTGTTATCAAGAAAAGATCAAGTTATGAAAGCAGTTGTAAGTATCATTATGGGCAGCACATCTGATTTAAGGGTGATGGAAAAGGCTGCTACATTTTTTGATGAAATGGGAATCCCATTTGAAATCAATGCCCTCTCGGCGCACCGCACACCAGAAAAAGTGGAGCAATTTGCAAAAAATGCCGAAGCAAATGGCATTAAAGTAATCATTGCCGGAGCAGGAATGGCCGCTCACTTGCCGGGAGTAATTGCTTCCATGACTTCGGTTCCAGTCATTGGAGTCCCCATCAATGCCACACTCGATGGTATGGACGCATTGCTTGCCATTGTGCAAATGCCTCCCGGAATTCCTGTAGCTACCGTGGGTATTGATGCAGCGTTGAATGCAGGAATACTGGCCGCTCAGATGATGGCTATTGGTGATCCGGTACTTCTAAAGAAATTGCATGCTTATAAAGAAGCATTGAAGGAAAAAATTGTGAAAGCCAACGAAGAACTGGGTCAGATTAAATTCAGGTTTAAAACCAATTAGTTTTCCGGAAGTTTTCTAACCAGCAAAAGCCCGTCGCGTACCGAAAGCATGACCTGTTCCACACGCGGGTCTTCGGCCACCAGCTTGTTAAGCGCAACAACTCCGGCAGTTTCTTTTTCCAGGGCAGCCGATGGCTTTATCACCTTTCCACTCCACAGTACATTGTCGATCAGGATAAAACCTCCGGGTTTAAGTTTTTCAAAAGCCATTTGATAATAGTCTGTGTATTGCTCCTTGTCGGCATCGATGAAAATCAAATCGAAGGTGTTTTTCAAATCGGGGATAATTTCGATTGCATCTCCAATGATCAGTTGTATTTGTGAAGAATAGGGTGATAAAGCTATATTCTTCCTGATGACAGTCTCCATTTCTTCGTTCACTTCCAGGGTGATGAGCTTGCCATCGGGTTGCAGGCCTTTGGCCAGGGCCAATGCCGAATATCCGGTAAATGTACCGATTTCAAGCACGTATTTGGGTTTGATCATGAATGAGATCATCTCCAGAAACTTTCCCTGTACTTTCCCGGACAACATGCGGGGATAATAGGTGGTGAGCTGTGTTTGGCGGTTGATGGCGTACATCAACTCATCTTCATCGGTAGTATGTTGTTCGATGTAAGCCGCTATTTTTTTGTCGATCATGCTTATTTGCTTTGGTAAGTGAGTGTGCTCTGCTTGTTATCGTCCAGCACTTCATTGGCTACATCCATCACCTGTGCAGCGGTAATTTGATCCATTTCCTGAAGCAATTCTTCAATCGACTGCACCTTATCGTAGATCAGATGCGATTTGGCGATGCCCAGCATTTCGTTTAAAAACGATTCGCCACCAATGGCTACCTGTCCTTCAATTTGCTTTTTTGCCCTGTGAAGCTGTATCGTTCCCAGCGGTTTTTCGCGCATGATTTTAAACTCTCTTCGGATGATTTGGAGGCTTTTTTCAACCATGTTTTTTTCGGTGCCGAAGTACACGCCAAAAACTCCTGTGTCAGAATAGGGCTGATAATAGGATTCGATGGTATAAGCGTAGCCGTATTTTTCGCGCAGCGACATGCTCAACCGACTGTTTAGCGTGGGGCCGCCAAGCAAGTTGCTTAGCAGAAGCATGGTAAACCGCTTTTTGTCGTTTTGGCCATAGGCCTGGTTTCCAATCATGCAATGCGACAAATGCGAATCTTTTTGTGTGTTTACTTCCGATGGCTGATAATCCGTAAACGAAATCCTTTCGGGATGCAGGTCGTTTGGCTTGAAATGACCAAAATATTCTTCTGTCCAGCGGATGAGTTGTTTCATGGGCAGATTTCCCACCGACGCAATTACCATCTGATTGGTGCTGTAATTTTTTTTGATGAATTTAAACAGGTCTTTTCTGGTAAATGAAGTCACCGAATCAACATCACCAAGGATGTTTCTGCCAAGCGGATGTCCGTGAAAAATCTGGTTTTCAAAATCATCAAAAATAAGCTCCGAAGGGCTGTCGTTGTAAGAGTGAATTTCGTCAATGATGACTTCTTTTTCTTTTTCGAGTTCTTTTTGGGGAAATACCGATTGAAAGGCCACGTCAGCAAACAGCTCAATGCTCTGTTTATAGTAAGGGTTTAAAAACGAGGCGTATACACTTGTTTCTTCTTTGGTAGTAAAGGCATTTAAATCGCCGCCATTGTTTTCTATACGGCTGAGCACATGGTAGGCTTTTCGCTTTTTGGTGCCTTTAAAAATCATGTGCTCCATAAAATGCGCCAGGCCACTTTCGTTTGGCGCTTCATCGCGCGAGCCTGTATTTACCATTACACCGCAATGGGCCACCGATCCGGGTATGCTGCGGTGAATCACCTTGATTCCATTCTTAAGTGTATGATATTGGTAGCTCATCAAATAAAATTTTGGCGAAGATACTAAGTATAGTTGAAGTTGCTTAGGTGAGAACAGGGCAAAAAACAATACCTTTGGTTGCTGATAACCAACTGATAGTTCAAAATTATGTATGTCACATTAAAAAAGATTAAAATAAGGTATAACCTGATCCTGTTTGCCCTGAACTTTATATTTGTATTTGTAATAGGGCTGGTACCCGACAGCGATTGGATAAATGAACTGTATAGTTTTGGCGTTTCGGGAATATTTTTTGCCTCCATATTAAGTGTAAGCGACAAGCACATTAGGTACTTGTCTGTTGCCATTGCAATCACCGTGCTTACCTGGATTACTACCTATCTGAAACTCCAGGTTTTACAGCACATTACCTCCATGGTATCCCTTGTCTTTTTCTTTTATATCATTGTTCTTTCGGTGATTCAAATCGCGCAAAGCCGCCATGTGGGAGCATTGGAATTTTTAAAGGCCATCAATATTTATTTTCTGTTTGGGATTATGGGAGCTATTGTATTTAGTACCATTTTTTTATCAAACCCCGATTCTATCAGTTTTAATAAAGAAATCCATCACGAAACCACCACCTTTGTTTATTTCAGTTTTGTGACCATGACAACCGTTGGTTTTGGCGATATTACACCGGTCTCACCGATTGCGTGCAACATGGCGATTTTTTTGAGTTTTACCGGACAGCTCTATCTCACCATGATCGTCGCGTTGTTGGTGGGTAAATACATTACCGGAAACCAGCTGATGACTCAATCGCCTACTCATTCTTTACCTTCCGTTCCGGAGATTAATGCTCCAAAACCAACTTCACCGGATGAAGAGCATAAAAAAAACGACCTGGAATAACCAGATCGCTTTCTATCTTGAAATTATTTTTAATTATTCCCATCCCAGGATGGCACGGAAATCAAATTCTTCGGGTTGCGCAACAAATTTTTTGGCTTCTTCATAATCGCCTGGCTCGATAAATTGTAACCCGTATTTTAACACGAGTTTCGTTTTCTCCGATTCCATGTCCACCAACCGTGGTCTTACTTTTCCGAACTCGTCGGTTACATCATCCAGATAAAGCGGCGTGATGTTGCCAACACTGTCGGCAGTGACCATGCATCCCGTTCGGCCTTCCTCGAACAATTTTT
The DNA here is from genome assembly GCA_002840975.1 of Bacteroidetes bacterium HGW-Bacteroidetes-16. Taxonomy (GTDB): domain Bacteria; phylum Bacteroidota; class Bacteroidia; order Bacteroidales; family F082; genus UBA6244. Next base: position 49,728 of record PHDN01000009.1, on the reverse strand, counting down.
TCACCCCGATACCCAGCATACTGCAATAGAGCAGGTCGTACGCAACAGGTTGAACGCACCTGAGTTCATAACCCAGTTCCACAGGCCGGCTTTTTACTTTCAGTCCGATTTTCTTCAATTTGTTTTGAAGCAGGATGTTAAAAATGTGTGCCTTGCTAACGTTTCCCAGCTCAGGGTGACCATGATCGTCGTAGGTAAAGGTAATGCCTGAATGATTGATTTCCTCATCGCTCATAAAATGAAAAACACCCTCACTCACAATCGAGACGCCATATTCAATTCCTGTTATCTTTCGCTTTATAATGGCAGAAATCAGCAGGTTTGTTATGCGATCGAGCGTAACAGTTACTTTATTAAACATTTCGGGGATCACGATCATGGGCAACTGACAGGCAGCACCGATTCCAAAGGCCAGGTGACCAGCTTCGCGGCCCATGGCGGCCACAATAAACCAGTTGCCGCTGGTACGCGCATCTTCGTATATGGTTTTCGCTATGCGAACACCTTCCTGCTTGGCGCTTTGATATCCAAAGGTTGGTATACCAACAGGTAATGGCAGGTCGTTATCGATGGTTTTAGGTACATGGATATTCTGGATGCTCACATCATGATTACGTAAATATTTAGAGATCCGGTTGGCCGTAGAAGCTGTGTCGTCACCCCCAATGGTAACCAATAAAACGATGTTGTTTTCGACAAAAAAGCGGGTCGAAAATTCATCATCTTTGGGTTTATGGCGACTCATTTGCAACGCCGATCCTCCCCGTTTGTGGATGTCGTCGGCAAATTGGAAATCAATTTCCTGAACTTTGGGATTTTCGGCAAATAGTCCTTTGTAACCTTCATGAACACCCAATACGCGGTATCCTGTTCTTAGGAAAACCAATGCCACTGAGCTGATTACCGAGTTAATTCCGGGAGCGGGCCCACCGCCACATAATATTGCAATAGATTCTTTCATCTTGAGTTAATGGATTTAGTCTGAGCCGGCAAAGATAACAAATGGCCTGCTTTATCCTGAATTACATTAAATAATTGATGAAAAAGCTGTACAGATTATTTCATTAGCACCTGAAAAGTTGACCGGCTCCTCTGTTCAAGGAATATTTCTTTATCGGAGGTCACAAAATCAATGAGAGACGGGGTGTAATGCCTCAGGGTGATTAATTGTAAACCTGAATTGTATTTAATTTCAAATTCTTTCTCCAGGTCAATTCTCAGATGTTTCAATTTTTCCTCATGATAATCAAAACAAACAGAGAAACTTACCGCTGAATGTTGCATCATGTTTATGTGAATTTTATTCTGACTAAAAGCCGCAAAAAGCCTGGTGAGATTTTCTTCGGCTATAAACGACAAGTCCCTGGTGCTCACAGAAAGCAAAACCTGGTGATCCTTTACAATGATGCTGTGTGTTTTTTCTTCTTCGGTCGACTGATTTGAAATGCAGGTGGGTGTGATATCGGGATTGTAAAACGAACGCACATAAAGCGGGATATTCAACTGCTTCAGAGGTTGAATGGTCTTTGGATGAATAATGGTAGCACCGTAAAACGCCAACTCGATGGCTTCATGGTACGACAAAAAATCAAATTTGATGCATTCAGAAAACCGGTTGGGGTCGGCATTCATCAGTCCGGGTACATCTTTCCAGATGGTGACTTCGTCTGCGTGGAGCAGGTTTCCCAGAATGGCGGCAGTAAAATCAGAACCTTCACGTCCCAACGTGGTAATATGGCCCAGAGGGTCGGCGCCAACAAATCCCTGGGTTAACACCATCTTCTTCGCTTCAAGCACAGGTTTTACCTTGCTTTCGATATTGTTTCCGGTCGATTTCCAATCGATTCCGGCGTGGGTGTGGTCGCTGTCGGTGGCAATAAGGGTGGCCGCATGAATTCTTTGTAACGGAAGTCCACGCGCGGTGGCAGTTTGTTCCACCAAAACACTGGCCATCTCCTCACCAAACGATACCACACTGTCGTAAGCCTGAAATGTATCGGGATATTGGTTGTTCAGTGCCTCCCAAAGCCTCCCAAACAGTGCTTCCAGTTCGTTAAAGAGTAAGTCGTTGTGATCAGGGAAAAGCTCCGTAACAAGTTGTAAGTGTTGATGTTTGAGATTGAAGAATTCCCGCTGAAGTGCCGGGATATTGTTCTGATTTTTCAAACGGATGAGTTCTTCGAGGGCATTGGTAGTTTTGCCTATGGCCGAAACCACCACCACCAGGGGCTCGCAGCCGTATTCTTCCATCAACGAAACTACTCTGTTTATTCCGGCGGCATCTTTCATCAAAGCACCGCCAAATTTAAATACCCTCATCATGACCTATGTGATTGGTTACTAACACAAATTCCGGCATGTTTTATTTCTTTTCTTTGATCAGGCCTTTTCTAAATGCCGCGAGCAGCATTTTCAGATCGTTAATTTGTACCTGCAGCAGTTTGCCAATGTCCGTGTCTTTCACCCTTTTGCGGTGAGTTGTTGATTCAATAAACACCCGGTTCGAGATAATATCTTTTTCCTCTTTAATGGCCTTGTCTTTCGACTCGAATGCATTGTGTTCGACCAGGACGAGGCCGTATGAATTGTAAATCAGGGTATAACCCGAAACACCCGTAACAGCTTGATACGGGATCGACATGCCGCCGTCAATCACGAATAACCTGCCATTGGCCTTGATTGGATTTTCTCCTTTTTTAACTTTAACCGGTACATGACCATTCACGATATGCGAATTTTTTGGGTCGAGGTCAAATTCCTTTAAAATTTGGTTGCAATATTTTTCCTGTTCAAAGGCCAGGCTATAATATGGATTTTTGTCTTCGGTGTGAGTTTCTTTGTCAGCTATAAAGTAACGTTCAAAGGTGGTCATTTTTGTCTTTCCGTAAAGCGGAGAGAGTGGTCCGCACCAAAGGTACCACATGTAATCAAGGCATGAATCATCGGCATTTTTCATGGTGCTTTGATAATACCCTTTTCGTGCAATCCGGTCGAAGTTGTCGCAGAGCGCTTTACCTGAATAGGCTGTTCCTTCCACCTCAAAGGTGTCGAAATCTCCTTTTTTGGTCATGGGAATACACCCGTGATAGAGCAAGTTTGAATTGTAGGTCAGATACATGCTTCCATGGGTGTATAAAAAATTGATATGCTGTTGCAGACGTTGACTGCTACGCATGCTGCTCCTTAGTTTTTCCATCACGATTTCTTCTTTTTTGGTCAGCTTGAATGGATCGGAAGGTGTGATGGTCGGAAAATTTTTATCGAGCAGCTCATGCGTTTTATCCCCAATGGTAATGGTTCCGTTGGCGTAATCGATCCTGTCGAGGATTGTTCGATCCTGCATGTTGAAACGCGGATTTCGCATGATAACTTGTCCCTCCAGTTTAAACTGGATAATGGATATGGCCTTCTGCATTTGCTTTAGCAGTTCAAAATCAGGCCCTTTTGCTTCCGTCTTGATTTCGAAACGGTCACAAGGATCATTTTTATAGGTTTCCATGGCGAATTTTGCCAGAGGGAAAATGTTGATGCCATAGGCGTCCTCCAGGGTATCCAGATTGTCGTAGCGCAACGAAATACGCACAACATTGGCAATGAGTGCCAAACTACCCGAGGCTGCTCCCATCCAGATGATGTCGTGGTTACCCCATTGAATATCTACCGAATGATAGGACACGAGCCGGTCCATGACCTTTTCGGGATAAGGACCGCGATCGAAGATGTCACCAATAATATGGAGGCGGTCGATGAGCAGGCGTTGGATAAATTCACAGATGGCAACAATAAATGCCTCGGCCCGTGAAATGCTGATAATGGAATTGATGATGGCTTCGTAGTACTCTTCCTTGCCTTCACCGCCTTCGTTTAGCAACTCATCGATGATGTAAGCAAAATCTTTTGGCATGGCCTTGCGCACCTTCGATCGGGTATATTTGGAAGCGGAAGCGCGGGCAACTGCCGCCAGTCGTTGAAGTGTAATACTATACCATTCGCTGATATCCTCTTCTGTTTTCATCACCAACGCCAGCTTTTCTTTGGGATAATAAATCAGGGTGGCCAGGGCGTCTTTTTCTTTTTTCCTCAATGTTTTAGCGAACACCTCTTCAATTTTCCGCTTTACCACCCCGGAAGCATTTGCCAGCACATGACTGAATGTTTCGTACTCACCATGTATATCCGAAAGGAAATGTTCGGTTCCTTTTGGGAGGTTCATAATGGCCTCAAGGTTAATAACCTCTGTGCTGGCATCCTGTAAATTTGGGAAAGTTTCGGCCAACAGTTTCAGGTATTTAAGTTCGGCCTGTAATTCGGTGGTAGCGTACTGTTTTTCAACGTTTTTTTTCATCGGTCTGAAGGGTTGTAAGATGTGGGCACAAAACTACAAAACCAATTTGAACCTGCAACCGACTGAAGTTGAAATCAAGCGATTAATTTAAAATGATTCCTGATAATTTTAAAGCTTGTGCACCTTTCCTTGATCTAGTCGATATTGTTCATTGCTTTCAGGACAAACTGCCAGCCCTTCTTTATTAAATGTTAGCCGATGCCCGAATTCGCTCATCCATCCCATTTGTTTGGCAGGGTTTCCAATGACAAGGGCATAGGGAGGAACCTCTTTGGTCACCACGGCTCCGGCTCCGATAAAGGCGAATTCGCCAATATCATGACCACAAATGATGGTGGCATTGGCTCCAATGCTGGCTCCTTTTTTAACGGTGGTTTTGGTATATTGTCCACGGCGGTTTATGCCGCTGCGCGGATTTATCACATTGGTAAAAACCATGGAAGGTCCCAAAAAAACATCATCCTCGCAGATGACTCCGGTGTAAATGCTTACATTGTTCTGAACCTTTACATTGTTCCCCAGTACTACTTCGGGCGAAACCACCACATTCTGGCCCAGGTTACAGTTTTCGCCCAGTATGCAATTGGACATGAGGTGCGAGAAATGCCAGATTTTTGTTCCTTTTCCTATTTGGCAGTTGTCGTCGATAACTGCTGTTTCGTGTGCAAAGTATTCTTTTTCCATGGTTTGAGTTGTTAAAAAAACAAAGCCGATAAAAAAAGCCGGCTCTCTGCAAAAGTGCAAAAAATCCGGCTTCTATGATGGTTTATCTGAGTTTAGTTTCCTACAAACTCAAGAACGGCTTCCGTAATCTCTTTTAAAATTTCTTCAGTGAGCTCGGTATGAATAGGCAGCGACATCACCGTTTTACTCAGTTGTTCTGTAACCGGGAAATCGCCTTCTTTATACCGTGGATCGAGATAGGCTTTTTGCATGTGCAACGGAACAGGATAATAAACAGCGCAGGCAATCCCTTTGTCGTTCAGGTGCTTCATCAATGCGTCGCGGTCAACTCCATTCAAAACAAGTGTGTATTGATGAAAAACATGCGTAGTAAACGAAGCCGTTTTTGGATAGGCAATTTTATCTGTTTTCGAAAAAGCTTCATTATAGTAATTAGCGGCTTTTAAACGCGCTGCCCCATACTCATCCAGATGGCCGAGTTTAATATTCAGGATGGCAGCCTGGATGCTGTCGAGGCGTGAGTTTACACCCACCAAATCGTGGTAATAGCGAACCGTCATCCCATGGTTTACAATCACACGCATTTTTGCTGCCAGGTCGTCGTTATTGGTAAAAATTGCGCCACCATCACCATAAGCACCCAGGTTTTTCGATGGAAAAAACGAAGTACAACCAATATCACCAATGGTTCCGGCTTTTTTTACCGTACCATCCTTACAGGTATACTCGGCTCCGATAGCCTGCGCATTATCTTCAATTACAAACAGGTGATGGGATTTTGCAATCTTCATGATGGCACTCATATCGGCACACTGGCCGAAAAGATGTACCGGGATAATGGCTTTTGTTTTGGATGTAATGGCATCTTCAATGGCCCGTGGATCAATGTTGTAGGTTGCCGGATCAACATCAACCAGTACCGGGGTTAACTGTAGTAAAGCGATGACCTCAGCAGTTGCAATAAATGTGAAAGAGGTTGTAATGACTTCATCTCCCGGCTTTAAATCGAGCGCCATCAGGGCCACCTGTAAGGCATCAGTTCCGTTGGCACATGGAATAACGTGTTTCACTCCCAGGTAACTTTCCAGGTTTTTCTGAAATTTTTGTACAGCCGGCCCATTGATAAAGGACGCGTTGGATATTACCTCAAAGATGGCTTCGTCCACTTCAGGTTTTATTTTTTTGTATTGGCCAACCAGGTCGACCATGTTGTGTTTAATCATGTATATTTTCTTAATGTTAATAAATTCACAAACAGGGTGCAAATATAGATAAAGTAAGCTAATTGACCAGATGAAACATAATTTTTCCCCGGAAATTCAGTTTATACTGGATCACAGCAAGAAGTGCTGATATTCAGTTTATATTTGCAACAAAATGTTTGAGTTATGCTTCATAAGTTTGGTATATTGGTTTTCATGGCGTTGATTTGTAAGGCTTCCTATTCTCAGATAGATGCTACCGACTCAGTAGTGGCGGCATTTATTCCTTCCATAACCTATTCGTACCAATTCGCAGGAGGCGATTTGGCCAAACAGTATGGAAATAATTCCACCATTGGTGGAGGTTTTAAGTATAAAACCAGCCGCAACTGGCTTTGGTCGCTGGATGCCAACTTTATTTTCGGGAACAAAATCAAAAATTCGGATTCTATTCTGAGAATGGTTTTCACAAATGATGAATATATCATCGATGGTAATGGGACCTATGCATTGTATACTTTGTACGAAAGGGGTTACAATGTTACTTTTTCGACAGGTAAGATTCTGCCTGTGTTGAAGGTAAACCCAAACTCAGGATTGATGATTACAGCCGGGGTAGGATTTTTGGTACATCGTATGAAAATAGATAACCAGCACAAAACAGCTCCGCAAATTGTGGATGACTATGCCAGGGGATATGACCGGCTTACCGCCGGATTTTCGTTAAATGAGTTCATCGGCTATTTTTACATGGGCAATTCTAAATTGCTGAATTTCTATGCAGGTTTTGAATTTGTCCAGGGGTTTACAAAGAGTCAACGAGATTGGATTTTTGATGAAATGAGAAAGGACAACAGCAACCACCTTGATTTGTTTTACGGAATTAAAGTGGGCTGGATACTGCCCATTTATAACCGTGCCCCTGATAAATACTACTACAACTAAGCATGAACTGGTTTTATCAACTTTTTATTTATTTCTATTCATTTGGTGCACACCTGGCCGCTCTGTTTAGTCCAAAAGCCAGGCGATGGGTGAGTGGTCGCAAGCAGCTTGTTGCCAGGATTAAACGAGAAGTGGTTACCAGCCAGCCGATTGTGTGGTTTCACTGTGCCAGTCTGGGCGAATTTGAGCAGGGGAGGCCTGTGATTGAAGCACTTAAAAACGAGTATCCGGCAATAAAAATACTGCTTACTTTTTTTTCACCCTCAGGTTATGAAGTAAGAAAAAATTACGACCAGGCTGATTGGGTGTATTATTTGCCAATCGACACCAAAAAAAATGCCCGTGAGTTGGTGGAACATTTACATCCGGCTTTGGTGGTTTTCGTTAAGTATGAGTTTTGGTTTAACTACATTGATGCAATTTACCTGAAAAAAGTCCCCATGGTCTTTTTGTCTGTAATCTTAAGACCATCTCAACACTTTTTTCAATGGTGGGGAAGGTGGTTCCGCAATCGCCTTCATAAAATCACTTTCTTCTTTGTGCAGGATGAACTTTCAGCAGAGTTACTTAAAAAGGCAGGAATTCATCAGGTAGAAGTGGCCGGAGATACCCGTTTCGACAGGGTGATGGCATTGTCAAAAAAAGTTCGGAAATTTCCACAGATTGAACTTTTTAAACAAAAAGCTACCATGATAGCCGGAGGAAGCACCTGGCCTGTGGATGAGGACCTGTTACTGGAAGTGTTAAAAAACACCTCTCGTGATGTAAAACTTTTGCTTGCCCCGCATCTGGTGGATGATAACCACATTGTTTCCATCCAGAAAAAATTTTCCGCATTTAATCCCGTATTGTTCACCAACATGTCTGATGTGATCGACGAAAACAGCAGGGTCCTTGTGGTGAACACCATCGGTTTTTTGTCACAACTCTATCCTTATACCGATTTAGCTTACATCGGTGGTGGATTTGGCGTGGGCATTCACAACCTGCCCGAAGCAGCCGCTTATGGGATTCCAGTTGTTTTCGGTCCCAATCATCAACGATTTAAAGAAGCGGTTGATTTAAAAAATAAGGGAGGTGGGTACGCCATTTCCTCCGAGAAAGAAGGTGTTGAGGTGATTTCAAATTTGTTGAACAACGATAATGAAAGAAAAGCAGCAGGGGAGATCGCTCAAAACTATATTCGCCAACACACCGGGGCGACTTCTAAAGTGGTAAAAAAAGCAGGTGTTTTTCTTTCCTGATATGATGTAAAATCGTTCATAATCAGTTCTCCGGTGAACATCTTCCATCTTCCTGGCTTCTTGTTCTGAATCCGATTTACCTTAAAATTTCCCCTTCACTTATTCATTTTGTCTACATTTGCTGCCTTGTTAAAAGCTACATAGCATGAACACAACACGAGAATTACCAAAAATTACAACCCACGTGCTTCAGGAAATGAAGAAAAAAGGGGAAAAAATTGCCATGCTTACCGGATATGATTATAGCATGGCCCGTTTGTTGGACGAAGCCCGCATTGATGTGATCCTAGTGGGAGATTCTGCATCAAACGTGATGGCCGGGCACAAAACCACCCTGCCCATCACCCTCGATCAAATGATCTATCACGCTTCTTCAGTGATGCGGGCCGTGGATAGGGCACTGGTCATAGTGGATTTGCCTTTTGGTGCTTATCAGGGAAATTCCAAGGAAGCCTTGAACTCAGCAATCAGGATCATGAAAGAATCAGGAGCTAACGGTATTAAGCTGGAAGGTGGTCAGGAAATTGTGGAATCCATCGACAGGATACTATCTGCCGGAATCCCGGTTTTAGGCCATTTGGGTCTTACACCCCAGTCGATCAATAAATTTGGTACTTATGTAGTGAGGGCCACTGAGGAAAAAGAGGCTGAGAAACTAAAAAGCGATGCCCAGATTTTAGAAAAAGCAGGCTGTTTTGGCTTGGTTTTAGAAAAAATACCTGCTAGCCTTGCTGCCGAAGTAACCAAATCTTTATCTATTCCAACCATAGGCATTGGTGCCGGTAGTGGGGTTGACGGACAAGTATTGGTACTTCATGACATGCTGGGCATCAATCAGGATTTCTCTCCCAGGTTCATTCGCCGGTATGCCAACCTGCACGATGAGATGATTAAAGCTTTCGAAGGATATATCGATGATGTGAAATCGGTAAGCTTTCCCAATAGCAAAGAACAATACTAAACTGCTTTTTGGCAATTAACTCTTGAATCTTTTCAACATGACAGACATTCCCAGCCCATGGGCCTTAGAAGGAAGGATACTTTTTGAAGATAACCACTTGATTATAGTCAATAAGCTGGTGTCAGAGATCGTTCAGGGAGATAAAACCGGGGATGAGCCGTTGAGCGAAACAGTTAGACAGTATATAAAAGCAAAATTCAGTAAGCCGGGCGAAGCCTTTTTGGGCATCATCCATCGGTTAGACCGTCCGGTGAGCGGAGCCGTAGTTTTTGCACGTACCGGCAAAGCGCTTTCGCGGATGAATTTTCTGGTAAAAAACCATGAAATGCACAAGATCTATTGGGCCATCGTGAAAAACCCTCCCTCACCTGAACAAGGAACGTTGGAACATTATCTGGTTCGTAACGAGAAGCAGAACAAATCCTACCCTTATCCCGGGGAAGTACCCGACAGCAAAAAAGCTGTGTTGAATTACCGATTGATGGCCTCAAGCCAGGATTATCATTTGATAGAAATTGAGCTGATTACCGGGAGGCACCATCAAATCAGGGCACAACTGGCAACCATCGGGTGCCCGATTAAGGGTGACCTTAAGTATGGATTTCCACGCAGTAACCCCGATGCTTCCATCAGTTTGCATGCCCGAAAATTGAGTTTTATCCATCCGGTAAGTCATGAATTGATCTCGGTGCTGGCGCCTCCACCTTCAGATAATTTGTGGGATTATTTTCTTAAATCCGTTACGTAGCGCACTATTCAGGCATTGCTGTCGTTATCTTTGCAAATAAAAGTCAATTGAAACCCATTGCCCGGAAATATTCTGATCGTGAAGAAGTACTCAATGTCATTACTCATGGTACCGGACTGATATTTAGTATTGTAGCACTTGTTGTGCTGGTAGTTTATGCCAGTTTGTATGGAACTGTTTGGCACATTGTCAGTTTTAGTATCTACGGTGCCAGTTTGGTCGTGCTTTACCTGGCTTCCACTTTGTTTCACGCGGCCAGGAATCAAGAAGTCCGCAACTACCTTAACATATTCGATCACAGTTCTATCTACCTGTTAATAGCTGGAACCTATACTCCTTTTGTATTGGTCACGTTAAATGGCCCCTGGGGCTGGAGTTTGTTTGGTGTTGTCTGGGGACTGGCCATTACAGGGATTGTACTCAAGTTGTTTTTTACCGGTCGTTACGATTTGGCCTCCGTCATCGGCTATGTGCTGATGGGATTGATCATCCTGATTGCTATTGTGCCTTTGTTTCGTAATTTGCCGATCGGGGGGTTAATGTGGTTGATGGCGGGTGGTGTTGCCTATATCGTTGGAGCCTTTTTTTACATTTGGCATACATTACCATACAATCACGCCATTTTTCATCTGTTTGTTTTGTTGGGCAGCCTGTGTCATTTTGTAGCAGTGTTTTGGTACGTGCTTTAAACAAACGGGTTACTTATAATCACTAAAATACTTCATAAACTGAAGTCTTTCATATACTTCAGGATTGACACTTTTCGCCTGGCTGAGTTTTCCACGAAACTGGTGCAGGGTTTCAAAACCCTTTTCATCCATCCAGTCAGAGACAAAGGCAAGCACTTTTTCAATATAAGCCGGTCCGTTTTTATAAATGGCTGAGGCCATCTGGACCACAGTGGCTCCGGCCAGTAATTGTTTCACCACCGCTTCGCCATCATGTATGCCTGTGGTGGCAGCCAAATCAATATTAACGCGTTTGGCCATCAGGGCCACCCAACGCAACGAATTGGCCATTTCTACCGGTGAACTGATTACATCAGCGATGGTCATTTTGATGTTGTTGATATCGATATCAGGACTTGTAAACCGATTAAACAAAACCACTCCGTCGGCCTTGTTTTCTTCCAAACCCATGATCACCCGACCCAGATTGCTAAAATAGGGGCTGATTTTAACAGCCACCGGAATACGAACGGCCTTTTTCACCTTTTGAAGCACCTGGTAATAGGTTTTCTCGTTGCTCTCACATGAATTTTTCATATTGAAGGGCATCACAAAAATGTTCAGCTCCAGTGCATTTGCCCCGGCTTTTTCCATGCGTGTTGCGAAGCTGGTCCATTCCATCGACGACAGACAGTTGATGCTGGCAATCACCGGAATATGGACTTCATTCCTTGATTTTTCAATCAAACCAAGATAATTGCCAATCTCCTGCTCCTTCACATGAACATCTGCGTAATCAAATGTTTCGCTATACTCCACGAACAAACCGCCATGTTCTTCTGCCTTACGCACCATGTAATCGGCTTCCATCAGAATTTGTTCCTCGAACATCGATTTCAGCACGACGGCTCCGGCACCGTGTTTCTCCAGTTCAATGATTTTATGTACCGAATCGGTGAGACCCGAACTGGCTATCACCAGCGGATTACGTAAGTTCAATCCCAGGTATCTTGTACTCAGATCTGCCATGTTTTTTGTGTTGTGGGTTAGTATCTTTTAAAAGCCTCTGCAAATTCATCATCGAATCGCTTCATCAGGTAATCGCATCCGTGGTTAAACAGGCGCTGTGGCGAATCGCTTTCGGTGGGCATAAATGCGATGGGTTGATCTTCAACAATGGGTAGATGTCCAATGATTTCAGAAAACACGTCACCGGTAGTTGCCACACCATTTAAGTCAAAATGTTTTCCAAGTGAAATCAGTTGATCGAGGTTAGTTTGGGCAATCTTAGGTTCAATTTGACGATCGAATTGTTGCAGTATTTTTTGCGTATTGGTAAAACTTCCCGCTGATTCTATCGGGAATGAAGCAGGTAAGATCAGATGCGCCAGTTTGGCCGTTTCAGTCATAAAATAATCCTGAACAACCATAAATGGGATGTCAGCCAGCCATTCCGTTACTTCGGATTTATTTACTGCGGTTCCAACAGGATCTTCACCAAAGATGAGTATATTGTTAAAGGCCTTGCGGCGAAGTTGCTCTTTCATCTTTGGTCGATTGCCTCTCGGGATATCAACACCTCCTGTTCCTATACAGCCAAACGCTCCCATATCGAACAAACCCTGAGCATTGTTTTTCTCTTTGAGTGGCATCAATCCGCTGGAAGTTTTGCCCAGTTTTCCGGTGATCATGGCCAGGTTATACAACTCACGGCTGGTATTGACGGTGATGTACTTTTCCGAGAAAACAAGCACGGCATTCATCTCATCATTGTAAGCACGGGCCCATGTTTCAAGCTCATCCATGGAAACTCCGGCTTTGAGGCACATGTTACGTAAAACCGATTCATGAACCGGTTTTACGTACTCCTCAAAGCCAGTTGTGTTGGCATCGATAAACATCTGGTTCTGTAACCCGTTTTTTATCAGATATAGGTTTACCGCTGTTACGAAAGCATAATAATCTTTGATGGTTAAATGAACATCAACTTTATGCAACATGGTAGGATTTTGGTTGGTGGAAATCAATTCCACTTTTACCCCCTTTTTAACCCGGGCATTGTTCACCAAAAAGCCAACATAATCGTGATCTTCAGCAAGTTCAGCACCAAAGAGGTAAATCCTGGAAGCTCCTTCCAATTGGTTAAACGGAACATTTTTTTGTGAGTTGATTGTATATCCGCTACCTCTGCCCATGTAATGGAAGTTGGCAATATAGGGTGTTTTGATTCCCTTTCGTGCCCATTTCTGAATCAGGTATATTTCTTCGTTGGTAAGACGTGCCCCAGCAAACAAAGCTGTTTGTTCGGGGATGGACGCTTTAATATTTTTCCCGATCAGCTCATAAGCTTCTTCGAAGGTAATGGGTTCAAACGCATTGCCTTTTTTGAGCAAGGGAGTTTTAATCCGGGAAGAAGAATTGAGGTAACGATAACCAAATTTCGCCTTTCGGCCGATACTTCCTTTTTCGTTTACCAGACCGGGACGCCCTTCGACCCGCATCACGAAATTGTTTTTGTACGACATCAGGTTCATGCTCACACCTTCGGAACCGTAGTTATCAATGGCCTCCAAAGCGTTCTCTTTCACGGGGCCCGGTTTAAACAGGAAGTTCTCTGAAATAGCACCTGTCGGACAAGTGTCGATGCACAATCCACACGATTGACAATGGGTGTCGGTGAGTTTGCTGCCCAGGCTGGGAGCCACATAAGTTTTAAACCCCCGGTTTACTAAACCAAGAGCATTGTCTCCTGCCAGCTCGCTACAGATGCGGACACAACGCGAACAAAGAATACATTTATTGGAGTCAATTTCTATATACGGATGTGAAAAATCAATGCGGTATTCGTTAAAATCACCGGCAAATTTCTCCTGATTCACATTGTATTCATCCGAATATTTTTGCAGATCGCAGTGTAGAAACTCCTGGCAACCACACTCCAGACAACGCTGGGCTTCATTCCTGGCCACTGTTTCATCCGCGTATCCCAACTCTACTTCTTTAAAGTTGATGCGGTTATCCGGATCGAGGGTGGGCATTTCTTCCCGTGTTTGGTGAACATAACTGTCGACATAATCTGCCGGTATTTGCTTCTTAAAATGGTCCTTTTTGCTCAGGAAGGGCCTTTTGTGAGGAGTCAGTCCTTCTCCGCTTAAGAATTGATGACAGGAGAGAGTCGCTTTTTTGGCCTGGGCAATGGCTTCGATAATGGTGGCCGGTCCAGTTACGCCATCACCTGCGGCAAATACGTTGGGAATTCCGGTTTGAAGGGTATTTTTATTGGCTTCGATATCTCCCCAACGGGTGAACTTTAGTTGACCTTCAGGAGCGTATCGATTGATGTCATCAATAAAATTCACATCTGTTTTTTGCCCGATAGCGGCCAGGATATAATCCACTTCCAGCTCATATTCAGAACCTTCCATAGGCACAGGACGTCTTCTTCCCGAAGCATCGGGTTCACCCAATTCCATTTTTATCAAGGTGACCGATTTCAGCTTGCCTTCGGCATCTTTGTTTACCTGTACAGGATTGTTCAGAAACAAATATTCCACTCCTTCAAGCTTCGATTCGTGGATTTCGATGGGGTTGGCAGGCATTTCCTTTTCGGTACGGCGATATACGACTTTAACATCGGTACTGCCGCAACGGATGGAAGTACGGCAACAGTCCATGGCAGTGTTTCCACCACCTACCACCATAATTTTCTTTCCGGTGAAATCGGCAGGCTTGCCGGTTATTTCCATGTTTTTCAGAAAATCGATGCCTGAATACACATTTTCAGCATCATCACCGGGCGTTCCTATTAAGGTGCCTTTTTGCGAACCAATAGTGAGGATGGTGGCATCATAATCCTTTACAATGTCGGCATAGGATAAATTCACACCCAGATTCTTACCACAATAAATGTTGGTTCCCAATTCGGTGATGGTTTCTATTTCTTTGTCCAGCAGATCGTTTGGCAACCGGTACTCCGGAATTCCATAACGCAGCCACCCACCGGGTTTTGGTCCGGCTTCAAAGATATCACACTGATGACCTTTCTGTTGCAGAAAATAGGCTGCAGACAATCCGCCTGGTCCTGCTCCGATAATGGCGACTTTTTTACCCGTTGAAGGTGCAATTTCAGGTTTGAAATGGTTGTTGGAATCCAGATCCCAGTCGCTGGCAAAGCGTTTCATGTAATCGATACCCACAGGAGCGCCTTCATCCATCAGATTCCTTCGGCAGGCAGCTTCACAGGGTCGCACACACACACGGCCGCAGATGGCGGGCAACGGATTTACTTCTTTGATCAGGGCAACGGCTTCATGATACAATCCTTTGTCGATGAGGGATATATAGCCTTGTACATCCACGTTGGCCGGACATGTTTGAATGCAGGGGGCCTGGCAGTCGGCATAGTGGTTGCTCATGATCAGGTCGAGTGCTGTCTGGCGCGATTGATGTACTTTTTCACTGTCGGTAATGATGTTCATACCTGGCTGGATGCGGGTTGAACAACTGGGATGCAGTCCACGCAATCCTTCAATTTCCACTACACACACAAAACAGGACGAAAACGGATCCAGCCGGGGATCATGGCATAGTGTTGGAATTTTGATGTTGTTACGTCGTGCTACCTCCAGGATATATTCACCCTTTGTTCCCGAAACTACGTTCCCGTTTAATTTTATGTTGATGATTTCACTCATAGTTCACTTCAGTTTAATGCATTGACTAATAAACCCTGATGGCTTCGAAATTACATCCGGCAAAACATTCACCACACTTGATACATAATTCCTGATTGATAAAATGAATTTCCTTGCGGGAGCCATCGATACAGCTTGATGGGCATTTCACGGCGCAAACGGTACAACCCGTACAATTTTCAGCAATCACTTCATAAGTAAGCAGTGCCTTACAATTGATAGCCGGGCACCGTTTGTCATTGATGTGGGCTTCATATTCATTACGGAAATACTTGATGGTGGTGAGCACCGGGTTAGGAGCAGTTTGTCCCAATCCGCATAGCGACCCGTCTTTGATTTGTTGCGAGAGCTCTTGCAACAATTCGATATCTCCTTCTTTTCCTTTTCCTTGCGTGATGCGGGTTAGAATTTCAAGCATGCGCTTGGTTCCGATGCGGCAAAAGGTACATTTGCCACAAGATTCTTCCTGAGTGAAATTGAGAAAAAATCGGGCCATGTCTACCATACAGGTTGTTTCATCCATCACTACCATACCACCCGAGCCCATGATAGCTCCGGTGGCATTTACAGAATCGTAATCCACTTTGATGTCGATGAGTGATTCTGGAATACATCCGCCGGAAGGACCTCCCAGTTGGACGGCTTTAAATTTTTTGTTCTCCTGAATTCCTCCACCCAGATCGAAGATAATCTCACGGATAGAAACTCCCATGGGCACTTCTACCAGGCCTCCATGTTTTACTTTCCCGGTAAGGGCAAACACTTTGGTGCCTTTACTTTTTTCGGTACCGTACTTGTTGTAGGCATCGGCACCATGAAGCAAAATATAGGGGATGTTGGCAAAAGTTTCTACGTTATTGATGTTGGTAGGTTTGTTCCAAAGGCCCCTTTCGGCAGGGAATGGCGGGCGTTTTCGGGGCATCCCCCTTTCTCCTTCAACCGATGCGATGAGGGCTGTTTCTTCACCGCAAACAAATGCACCGGCTCCTTCTTTTACGATGATGTCCAGATCGAAACCTTCAATGCCCAGTATATTTTTACCCAGGTAACCTTTTTCGCGGGCTTGTTTTAAGGCGATATTCAAGCGCTTAATGGCCAGTGGATATTCGGCCCGGCAATAAATCACACCGCCGGTAGCATTCATGGCATAGGCACCGATGATCATTCCCTCGAGGATAGCATGTGGATCGCCTTCCAGCAGTGAACGATCCATAAAAGCACCCGGGTCGCCTTCATCTGCATTACAGATAATATATTTTTCGTCGCTTTGGCTGTTGTGTGCAAAGCGCCATTTTAGCCCGGTTGGAAATCCTCCTCCTCCGCGACCTCTGAGACCGGAATCAAGCACGGTTTGTATTACCTCCTCAGAGCTGACATGCTCAGTAGCTATTTTCCGGATAGCCTCATAGGCTTGGCGTTGTTCGGCTTCTTCGATGGATTCGGGATCCATATAGCCACAGTTGCGCAAGGCAATTTTTACCTGTCCGGCAAAGTAATGCGATTCGTGGCCCTGTATCACATCCGACTCCACCACGTATTCCTCAATTACTTCACCATTTCTTATGTGTTTTTCGAAAATTTCTTCCAGTTTCTTTACATCGATGCTGCCATAGATGTAATGACCCCGATCGTCCACCACTTCCACAAGCGGTTCCTTATAACACATTCCAATACAACTGGTTTGTTTAAGAAGGACATCGGTGTTTCCTGCTTCGATCAGTGATTGGGCCCTGGCATATACCTTGCCCGCACCGGCAGCAATGCCACAACTTCCCAACCCGACAATAATCTGTTTTTTCATCTGCAACTCTTTATCTCATTTACATTTTTCTATTTTGAAAAAGGCCAAACTCCCTCAAAGGGCAGCTACGGTTGGGTTTGGTTCCGGCGAAGCTCTTTGATTACCCTGGCGGCTTTTTTGCCATTTAAACTACCGAAAGTTTCATTGTCGACCATCATGACCGGTGCCAGCGAGCAACATCCCAGGCAGGCGACTGACTCAAGGGTAAATAATCCATCTTCGGTGGTATGCCCGTCTTTAACACCCAACTCTGTCACGAGAGCCTCGGTAATTTTTGTGGCATTTTGCACGTGACAAGCTGTGCCATGGCATACCTTAATAATGTGTTTGCCCACAGGGCTCAACCTGAACTGGGCATAAAACGTAGCAACACCATACATCTCGTTTAGCTTAAGTCCCATTTCCTCATTGAGCCTGATAAATGCTTCACGCGGAACGTACCCATAAAGGCTTTGAACACCTTGAAGCACAGGTATCAAATTGCCTTTCTTACCCTGGTACTTTTGGATGATCGGATTGATAAGAGAAATGTTGACATCAGGCGTTTCAACTGCTTGCAGACTGATTTTCTTCCTGGAAACTCTCATACGGTTGCACTTAATCTGGTTAAAGTGCGAAAATTACTAAATGTAGAACAACTTGAATGGAGGTTCCCAAAATTTATACTAAGTCTGAATAATGATAGATCCTCTATCTAATGGGGTTTGATGAAGTTAAGCGCTGATCAGATAAATCCGCTTGCGGCCGTCCATTTTTATTTTCATGGGTGTTTTAAACCGGATGTGTTTAAAATATTCACCCTGGAAGATTAGTAGTTGATCATCCAGCGTTTTGTAGTTAATATAGCTCGTTGATAGTTCTGGTTGTACGGTGAAATATCCCACACTCATGCTGGTTACATTGTGAAAAAAGTGAGATCCGGATGAAGCCTCAAGAGGAAAATCATCCATAGCAGTTTCAACAATCACGCGGGCATTGGAAATCATGTGCCATTTAACCGGAATACCGATCCATCGGTCACGGGTGCCCCATCTTCCAGGTCCTATCAATACATATTTTCGTTTTTGTTCTATCATGTATTGATTTAGACTTTCAATTTCCAGGGCCATTTCCTGTGTTTTTGTCTTGTCGAATTTGTTTAAATCTACATAAATAACATCGGTAACATCATCAACAATGCCATTTCCCATTCCCTTTTCAGAATATAATAAGATGGAATCTTTATCCTCCTCTTCCAGATCGATCTGGCATTCCATGGTATTGGAAATAAGTGGTTTTATTTGAAGGATATAAAATGAGGCCCTATTGTGGTCATCTTTTTCCAGATCAACTGCAAATTCAATTTCAACTGCATTGCCCATGGCATCCTTTCCTAACCCAAGTACCAATTCGATGGTTTTTGCCAAAGGGATATAGTTGTATCTCACGACATTTGCGAAATTTACTATGCGTGGTCCGGCCTTTGAGAGTCCGGGGTACATGTAATCGTTTTCAGCATGATATACGGAAACACAATGCTTTAGTGATCCATGACGCTCGGCAACTTCAATATCCAACTCTGCTAAACCGGCCATCTCACCCTCAAGCAAATTCAGGTTTTGCTTGTTTAAATCCACGGCATAGAAGTTTATCTGGGAATTGCGGAATTGATCTTTGGTGGAATTGATTTCCGTGCCGGGATAGTGTGGTGAAAATCGGTAGGCTTTGTTACCTTCAACCACATACCGTCCCAGACCAAGAGCCATAATGGCGAACCCCTCTTCCGGCTTCATGTGGGCAAAAGGGTAAAAATTATACGATTGTGCCACTCCGCTTATATGAGGGTAATAGTAGTTATCGAACTGATTGCCTACAACTTCCTGGATAACAACCGCCATTTTTTCATCTTCAATTTTATAGTCGATGGCTTTTACATAGCCTTTGGCATTGGTGCTATAAACCGATGCAAACACCAGTTTAATGGCATCAGCAGTTTGTTGGGTTCTTACTTTAATATCCGGATGGTTGTTTGGGAGCAGGTAGGTTTCAAAAACACCTGCAAACGGCTGCGTGAGTGAATCCTCGAATAAACCGGAAGAACGCACTGCAATGGGTTTGGTTATATTCGAAAGCAAACTCTCGAGTTTTGTCATTAAGGCTGAGGAAAGTTCGCCGTTTATAAATTGCTTTTTAAGCAAATAAAACGATTTTTGAGTATAAACCTCCCCTTCAAGTTGATTATTCTTAATGAACATTTCAAATTCACGCGTTCCAACCACGAAAGTTTTTGGTGTGCGTACCCTGATGTCTGGAATAAACCGGTTGAAATCGTATTTATGGATGAGGGCATCGATAAACGCCAATCCACGACCTTTCCCGCCCAACGAGCCTTCTGCCAGCGTGTACACGTTTTCCTCGGTCACTTCCATGCCCGGTTCATAGGGAATCACATTGCCGGACGATTGTTCATTGCGATATTCCTTGAGCATTTGCAGTAAATCATGCCGTAATTCATGAGCATCCCTGAAATCGGCTACTTTTTTCAGGTTGATAATGCTGGCTGCCCTGATTTCTCCCCTGGCCATAATCCACATAGAAAAATGATCACGGCTGGCATGGTAAATCAACGATTCATCCGAAATTTCTTTCAGGGTTTTTTCAAATTCGCGCATATTGGAAGCGCGGGCAATGGTGATGCCATTCATGTCTTTGAATTCAAAATCGCCAAAACCCAGGTAATTGGTAATAAAATTCTCAAGGTCCTGATAAAGCGTGTCGGATTGTTTATGAACGAAAAGAGAATTGTGCTGCCGGGCAATGGATTCATAGGAACTGTCGGACGACTGTAAGATGGCAGGTAAGTTACGAAGTTTTTTTCGCGTATATTCAAGGAGGGCAATACCTGCATTCTCATCCAAAACGCCGTTTCGATCGAATTTAACATCGGTAACCAAACAGAGCATGTAATCCTGATAATTGTCGATTATTTCGAGCGCTTCTTCGTAATTAGATGCCAGCAATATCTTGGGTCTTGCCCTCATTCTGAGTACCTTATAGAGTTCATCGGTACTAACGTCATCAATAATCCGTTTGGTTTGTTCCATCAATACCTTGTACAGGAAACTCAGGTAGCGCGAATAATATTCAGGAGAATCCTCCACTAGCAAAATAACCCTTACCTGACCCAGTTGTGTGTCGTTTTCCACATTCAATTTATCCTCCAACATCTTGATCATGGCGAAAAAGATATTGGCATCCCCATTCCAGGTAAACAATTTATCAATATAAGGAATGTTTTGCAAAATCTTACTATAGTAGGACACATCGCTGCTGTTGTTCAACAGCAGAAAAATAGGTATAAATGGGTAAGCCTTATTGATTTGCTCACTTACCGTAAGTGGAACTTTTTTTTCAGCCCCTACCATGTAAATGATTAAATCGAAATGCTTAAATTTTAGCAGGTGTAATGCCTGGTCGAGGCTTGTTGCTCCTGTAATCCTGGGAAATGAAGTGAGATTTAAATGCCCGTATTGTCCCAGCATGTGTTCTGTAAAACGCCCCTCACGCTCGATGGCATAAGCATCATACAGACTTGAAATCAGTAAAATTTCGCCCACTTTGTAGGGCATTAAATCATGATATATATCCCTGTTAAAGGTATTTGCATTTAAAAATCGTTGTAAAAAACTGCTGGTGACCTTGCCGTTGGTTTCAGGCGCGTTTTTATGCAGTTGATTGAAGGCTTTTTGGTCGTTTCGCTCTGTGGAATTCAGGAACTGTTGGATGTTTCGTAATAGACTATCGAGCAAAAAATTTTGTTCCATAGGCTTTAGCTCCTTTTCCTTATATTCCACCGATCCAAGGCAAAGCTGAATTGTTCCCACATTACCGGCGAGTGTGGCAAAGTGATGTTGTTGACAAACCACCTCATTCTCAAAAGCCGGAGAGCTAAACTCTTCATTGTTGAATGTCAGCCTCAAACGAATGGGTACTTCCAACACAAGGCTAAAAGGCACTGTGCTCACTATTTCGGTAAAGGTTTGTTCGATAGTTTTTTTCTGCCGCAGGATTCTGTCCACTTTATTGATAATTTCAAGCAGACTGATGTAGCGAAAGTTCTGGCCTTTGTTCATTCGTAATCAAATTAATTCACACAAAAGTAATTCGTTTTGCGATAAAGAAAAGAGGAAATGGATTAATGTCATGAAACCGGACATCACAATTTTTTTGTTTATAATCGTTTTATATTACCTGAAAACGAAAACCATCAGGCCAACATTTGCTATTTTCGCCCGATCACTCATGTAGAAAACCATGATTAGAGTTGCCCTGGTTGACGAACACCCCGTGGTATGTGATGCCATCAAAGCCTTGTTGGCCGGTGCTGATGATATTGAGGTAACTTTTACCGCCACCTCTATTGAGGAGATGAAACGGAAAAATATTGATGACCCGGTTCATGTATCGCTATTGGTAAAGTATAAGCCCGATGTAAGAGATGCAGAAGAAGTAAAACAACTCATGCAACGCTTCCCCAGGATCAAAGTGCTGATCATGTCGATGTACAACGATGAGCCATTTATCCTCAAAATGATCAAAGCCGGAGCAAACGGCCATCTGGCACGCGACACCAACCGATCGGAGATGCTCGAAGCTATCTACACTTTGCGCAATGGGTTTGAATACTACGCCAAGACCATCACCAATATCTTGTTATCAAGTTACTTGAGCGATAAAGACATTGACAATACCGAAAAAGAAAAACGTCAAAAAGACCTTTCTACCCGGGAGATGGAAGTGCTAAAATTGTTTGCCGAAGGCCAATCGAACCGCTTCATCGCTGAAAAACTCTTTATCAGCGTACGCACCGTAGAAACGCATAAAAATAACATCATGAAAAAAATCAACCTGAAAACTACGGTTGATCTGGTCAAGTTCGCCATCAAAAACAATATAATAAAATTGGATTGATGTTGAGATGATGCCATAGGTGTAAGACAAATATCATTGGCAAAAACTATGAATATTTGAACAAATTAAATTCAGAAGATTACTCCGCGACAGTTTCTCCCTTAGTGGGATTAAGGGGGTGAAGATCAATAACAATGGAGCAAAGGAGTAATGAAAATAATTTTACGGTATCGGATAAAGAACGCTACGAATTCGTAAGAATGGATTAGGAGGCCAAAACTCTTTTTATACTAAGCTCTCATTATCTTAATCATACAAATTTCGGCATTATTTTTATGAGGTTATCTCTATTTGCTATTCCTATAAATAGCTTGAGTTTGGTTTATTTGTAATTATTATGAATAAAATATTAAAAAAGATTGCTTTTATTAAAAAATTGTCTATATTTGTTTTGCATTTTAGTTTCTTGAAGAAAATTCTTCCGACCCGGGTTAACATTGTTGAGATTAATTAACCTTATTATATAAACGTAATCCTTTAGACTAACTAAATTTTGTTTCTTATGAAAAAATTATTACTTCTGGTGTTCACTGCAACACTTTTGCTATGCTTAAGCCCCTATGCCATTGCACAAAATGGCATTCAGGTGAAGGTGGCAAACAATGCCGAGCTGATTCAGGCTCTGGACAACCCCTATGTAACATCCATCGAGATTACTCAGGATGGATACTACGAAGCCCTATCGATGCAGGCATCTGCCGGTTCCGTTGTTGTTATTTCCGAAAACGGAGACGGCACAAGAGGAACCTGTACGGTCAGTATAACAAAAAATGATGTATGTTGGGTAGATGCCGTTACGCTTAATACTGCCGTAGCTGGTACCAGTGGTGATCCTTCCTGTCCTCCTCAGCCAACAACCGGCGCGTACGGTTGGAGTGCTACCACCATCTCAGGTGGTACTTTGACTTTTGATTTGGGAGTAATGGGCGATATATATAACTATAATGCCGCGTTTACTGCCACTACCGCAGGACGGTACAAAATCATCTACACATGGGACGATTTTACTTCAGCAGAAATCGATGTTTTTTTCTTCGATACCCCTATTGTTAACATTACAATACCGCCTACCGGTTGTGAAACGATTTCCTTTGATTGGCTTTACAGTTTTGGTTTTGCGGGGCCGGGTACAACGGTTACCATGACCATATCTGATGGTGTTAATTCCGTCAATGTAACTCCGGCAAATCCTTTTATTAATGGCGAAACCGGAACAATTAATTTTACCCCCGTAGCTCCAATGAATTTATGTGGTAGTTATACCCTGAATGTGACTTCATTTAATGCTACAGGATGTAGTACAGATACAGATTATCCTTTCTACCTGTATGATACACCAGTTGTTAATGCCGGACCGGATCAAACAGAAGTTTGTGAAGTTGCAGGGATATTTAACGCTTCTCTAAGTGGTGGATTTGATGCTGTTAGCTGTGATAATGGTAGTGCACCTACTGTCCTATGGACCCAATTATCCGGACCTGGCACCTCAACATTTACATCCGCAACGACAAATGCTACAGATGTTGAGGTTACTGTTTGTGGAACCTATGTATTTACTTTCACCGTTACCAACGGAGATTGTGTTGCATCGGATAATGTAACGGTCAATTTCTACGATTTACCCACCAATGTGAACGCAGGTACCGATCAGGAAGTTTGCGAAGTTGCAGGAGTCTATAGTACCGTTCTTGGTGGTAGCTATACCGATGTAGGTTGTGGTACAACATCCATATTGTGGACACAGGTTAGTGGCCCGGTTACAGCTACAATAACTAACGGAACCACCTTGACACCCACTGTCGAGACAACTCAATGTGGAACCTATGAATTTAGGATGGAGATAGCAAATGGACTTGATTGTATAGTTGCTGATACTGTTGCTGTTGACTTCTTCGATTTACCAACTTTAGTTAGTGCCGGTGCTGATCAGCAGGTTTGTGAAGTTGCAGGAGTGTATACTACCAGTGTAACAGGAAGTTTTGAACCTGTTTTATGCGGGACCACTACCGTTGCCTGGACCCAGATTAGTGGCCCTGGAATCATCACATTTGACCCCGTGGCTGCCAATACCAATACTGTAGGTGTTACTGCAGACGCATGTGGAACCTATGTACTTAGGTATACGGTGACAAATGGCCCTGGTTGTAGTGCATTTGATGAGATGACCATAAAATTTTATGATTTACCAACAGGGGTTTCTGCAGGTACTGCGCAAGAAGTTTGTGAAGTTGCCGGCACATACATAGCCGATCTGGCCGGTACGTTTACCGCGGTAGCTTGTGATAATGGAACTCCTCCCACTGTTGAATGGACTAAAGTAAGCGGACCCGGTGCAGTAGTATTTACCGACGAAACAGTGAATAATACATCCGTAACAGTTGATACATGCGGTACTTATCAATTCGCATTTTGGGTAACCAATGGTGCTTCCTGCACCGTGTCAAATACTGTATTGGTTGACTTTTTCGCTTTACCAGTTATTACAGACATCGTTGCTCCTGAAAAAGTTTGTGGCTACACCACACCAATCGAAGGGTTTTATGAAATATCCTGCGGTGGG
The DNA here is from genome assembly GCA_002840975.1 of Bacteroidetes bacterium HGW-Bacteroidetes-16. Lineage (GTDB taxonomy): Bacteria > Bacteroidota > Bacteroidia > Bacteroidales > F082 > UBA6244. The sequence continues at coordinate 24,926 of PHDN01000009.1, read as the reverse complement.
GACACAACCTTTGCCTGGACACAAACCGGCGGTCCCGTCGGCGGAACGGCAGTATTTACCCCTACAGACCAGAGCCTGACTTCTGTTACAGTTGATTTGTGTGGGGAATATGAATTTACCTGGACTGTAACCAACGGCCTCGGTGGATGCTCCGCTGTCTCATCAACAACGGTTACATTCTACGAAACCCCTGATCCTGTGATTTCAGGACCTGCATCGGCTTATGCCTGTTCTACCTCTGATTATATAGTAATTGATGGAGCTACCTGCAACGACCCACTTTTAATCACCTATACATGGTCTGTTTCAGGCGGAGCGTTTGTTGGGTCCAACATTGGGACTTCAGTGACTATTCAATGGGACAATGATTATACTACCGATGGAATTATTGGACTTGTGGCTTCAGTAGCTGGTTTACCTGCCTGTACCGGGGATGCTATAGATCTACACGTAGATAAGCTCCAGCCAACTCTCGAAGGTCAGGTTAAATACTGGAATGCATTTGAAACATATATGCCTACTCCATTCCCAACTGATTTGTATGGTACCTTCCCTGAAGATTATTTCTATGTCACCCTGTGTTTGAATACAGGAACAGCTTTGATAGATCTTGAAACTGCTTATGTACAACCTAATTTGTTATTGGATATCAATGGCAATGATAGCACCCTGATGTCTTACTTTGGTTTCGATATCAATACTTTAGCTTATAGTTGTGATACGAATTATGTACTGAAAGTTTGGGACGGTGGTCTGGTTTATCACCCAAGTCCGCCATTAAATTCACCTACTTATTTGGGCGCATCCTATACCTATACTAATTGGGGTGGTGTAAATGCAACCGACGGATTGGCAATTCAGCTGATGGCTACCGGGATAGAAATCAACGGAGCTCCCTATAATTATACCTGGGTAGGCTTGAACGCGTATACTCCTGCTTATGGATACTACTCGGATGATGTTGCTGATGTTAACAATACCTCGACCATTACCGCGCTGGATGCTTTAACGGCAAAATACCGTGCAGTTGGCCTATTGGGCAGTTATCCTGACAATGGCTCAGTGAACTTGTTCGCACCTAACTTTGCAGTAACCGGCAGGATGGTAACTACCTTGCCTGAAATGACCTGGTTCACACCATTTAATTCACCTACCAATGTGGATGACGTTCCATTTACACACAGTGGAAATGATTATCTGTATTTCTCAGGAGCTATTGAACATAAATATACTTCATCAAATATTCCTTGGGAAGGCAAGAAAAACTTCATCAACCTCTATTATGAGGCCGAAGGTGATGTCAACGCCAGTTATGTTCCAACAAGTGCCGGATTTAAAGCTGAATCAGCAATTGAACTGAACTATGAAGGATTGGCCACTACCAATGTTGATAACGAGATGACCATTTCGATCAACATCGACCAGGCTGCCGAAATTGGTGCCATTTCATTGATGATGAACTACCGCAACGATTTGATCGAAGTGCTTGGAACCAACTATACTGAAGATGATGTATTCATCAATCAGGAATCAGGTATTCTGAATATCGGCTGGTTCAGCACCGAAGCTGTTGAAATGGAAGCCGAGGCCTCTGTTGCTCAAATCAGGGTACGTATTCTTGGTGAAATTCCTGTTGGAACCGAACTGTTCAGCTTAAATGCTAACACTGAACTGGCCGATGCCACAGCTACACCAATTGGTGACGTTAATTTGAAAACCATTGGAGTAACTACTGACAAGAATGTAAACATTGGTTTTGAATTAACCGCTGTTAACTATCCTAACCCATTTAACGATGCAACCACCATTAGCTACACCCTTCCTGAAACAGGTAAGGTGAAAGTGGAAGTATACAACAACATGGGTATGTTAGTGACTACACTTGTTGATGAAACACAGGAATCTGGTGTTCAGAACGTTACATTCAATTCTGAAAATACATTGCCAGGAGTTTACTTCTATCATATTACTGTTATGGGAGAAACCAAAAACTTCTCAACAGTTAAGAGGATGATTGTTACTCACTAATTCCAGTCAGTAAACTGTTTGGGGCCTTGGCCCCAAACAGTTTATATTAAATCATAAATAAACAATTAATACAATATCTCTTAATCAATGCGACTGATTCACCACATAACAACCAAAGTTCTCACCCTGACGGGACTGATAGCTATGTTGGCATTGCCAATGTTCGCTGTGGGTCAGGTTGTGGTGAAAATGGGTGATTATGCGGGATGCAGCAACACGGAAATAGGGATTCCCATCGGTGTTGAAAACTTCGAAGATGTGGCAGCAATCACCTTATATATTAAGGTGAATACCGATCAAGTTGAATTTGTTGGTGTGGAAAACATCAATGAAGTGTTTTTATCAGGCGATTTTTTTGGGGAGATCAACCTTCAAAGTCAGGTCATTACACTCACTTGGTTTAGCATGACGCCTGTTATTCTTGACGACGGAATCATGTGTAGTATCCGTGTGTTGCTTAAAGGGGATTTTGTGAACCTTAACTTTCAGAATGAATGTGAAATTGGACGTTCAGACCTGAGCGTGATCGACAATGTTGAATACCAGAATGGAACTCTGGTGGCTTTAAACAGTATGGAAGTAGATCCTGTTACCCAATCTCTTATCGAGGGCAGTAAGGCCACTATTTCAGTGATCGGACTTCCCGGTCAGGTAACCTGTCAGTGGCAGGTGGGCCAAGGTGAGGATTGGATAAACCTAACGGAAACATCGCCTTATAGCGGAACACAAACACCTCAATTGGACATACAACCTGTTTCAGCAGGCATGACCAATTATTTTTACAGGTGCTTGTTAACCAGCAATAGTTGTTCTGAGGGTTCGCTTTCGAGCGAGCTTCTTGTAACACCCAATGGTGTTGACGGATGGAATGGAAATATTGAATCCACTGCTTTACTGGTTTATCCCAATCCTGTTGCAGGTCTTTTGAACTGCACTGTGAATGCAGATCTGCCATCTGCAGAATGGGTTGTGGTAACTATCGCCGGGACAAAGGTTCTTTATCAGCAGTTAGGAGATCTAACCTCCGGACAGGAGTTGTTGTTAAATACAGCAGATCTTAATCAGGGGATTTATATCATTAAACTGATGAGTAGAGGTAAATTAGTTGCTGTTCAGAAATTTTTACGAAACTGAACTGTGTTTATGATTTTTTTGGATATTAATTTTTTATACAATTAAAACTCAAAAATATGTTAAAGAAAATATTACAACTCATAGTGGTTCTGTTCTTTACCGCGACGGGTGTAATGGCACAAACGGTCCAGATTGAGAATGCGACAAGGGCCCCCGGGGATATCCTGGTGCAGGTCGACATGCTCAACTATACGGATGATGTGGCTGCCATTACCCTCAATATCGGTTTCGATTCAGACCTCATGGACTTTACTGGTATAAGCGGTACCACCTTAACGGGAAGTTGGGTGGCTAACTATAATTCGACTTTGAACCAGGTGATGATCAGTTACACAGCTACCCCAACTGGAACTGGATATCCCATCAATGGGAAACTCCTTGATTTAATGTTCTTTTACAAAGGTGGTTTTTCAACGGATCTTACCTTCTTCGAAAGTACCTGTGAAATAGCAGATAAGAACCTGGCTCCAATCCCATCTACCTATATTAATGGCTCTGTTACGCAATTAGGCTCCGACGGTACAGTGAGCATGGCTGATTTAACCGACCAGACTATTGGCAATACCCTATTGATGCCCGTAACCATTGGAGGTGGAGGATTTGGGGCCGTAGATGCCATCACGCTTAAAATCATCTACGATCCTTTACAGCTTTCCTATTCAGGGTTGACCAATACTTTATTGTCCGGCTTTGTTGCCAGTGCCGGAAGTGGAGTGTTAACACTTACCTGGACTGGTGCCGCACAGGATTTTACGGTATTGTCTACCCTCTTCGATGTTCAGTTTGTGTATTATGGAGGAGTTGCTGCTGTTGAATTTGCTCCCGGATGCGAAATCGCCAGTGGACTATCATGGTTACCAACCACATATGTAGATGGTTCATTTACGCCAAGAACTGAAGTGGCCTCGTTAACAATAAGCGATATTGGAGCAACTCCGGGAACAGCTGTACAAGTTCCCATCGTAGCTTCAGGTTTTGGAAGCTCTGAATTAGGTGCCATTACTTTGCATATCAGCTATGATGATTCACTCATCTTTACAGGTATTTCTAATGCCTTTTTTACCGGAATGCTGGTAACAGGAAACTCGAATAATCAGATCACCATTGAGTGGAGTAACCAAAATAACACAACCTTACTTGCCGATGATGCTGTTCTGGTTAATTTGAATTTCAATTATGCCGCTGGTGGTGGTGAGGCCAATGTTGTTTTTGATCCGGCCTCTTTGATTCAATCAACAAACCTGGTGAACATACCTGTAACTTATGTTGATGGTTCCGTAGCTAGCTTTACTGTTACTTTTACCGTAACAGACGATTTTGCTACTCCTATTGCAGATGCAGTTATAACCTTTGATGGCACAACCTACGGTGCAGGTGTATATGTATTTAATAACTTAGGTAATGGCACTTACCCCTACTCTGTTGCCAAGGCTGGTTATCTTACCGCTACTGGAAATGTTGTGATTGCTGGTGCAGATGTTACTGAACCTGTGGTATTGATGACACTTTATTCTGTTAGTGGACAAATAACCTACATGGGCGACAATGCCCGTCCGGTTGGTACTGATGGTACCAGTACAACGACAGTGTATCTGAAGAATCCTGCAGATTCAACCGTTGCCTATACAACCGGTACAGATGCAAGTGGAAACTATACGTTTACCGATGTGTTAAATGGCACTTATTTTCTGGATGCTTCAACCGATATTGATGCCACCTTGAGTTACGACCTTACTGATGCGTTTGTTATCTTTGGTATTGGAGGAACCTTAACTGGCCTGCAAGCCCTTGCCGCCGATGTAAATGTAGCAGATGGGGTGGATGTGACAGATGCATTTATCGTTTGGGGCAGTTGGTCAGGAGGTAATATAAAAGTTCCTGCCTGGATTGCTCAAGACTGGTTTTTTGAAAATCCTGTTGTAATAGTTACCTCCAATTTAGTCGGAGAGGACTTTAGTGCAATATGCTCAGGTGATGCTAATGGTGACTTTGTGCCCATTCCATAAAATATAATTATGAACAATTAAAATAAATGATATGAAAAAAATAATTATGTTTTTAAGCGTGATTTTGTTCTTGAGTATTGGGACAAACGCTCAAACGCTATCTACTACCACTACTCAACCCGCTGTTGGTCCAATCGATATTCCTGTTAATATCGCTGCAATTGGCACCATTTACACTTTGACTGTTTATTTCACTTACGACAATAGTGTATTGACCTATACCGGATTTACAAATGCAGCAGATCCAAATGTTACTATTACCAATCAAACAGCCAATACATTAAAAATATTGGTAGGTAATTTTCCTAACACCACTACACTTGCTGATGGTAAGTTATTGGATCTTCAGTTTGGCTATGTTGGGGGTTATTCTGATTTGGTATTTGGTGTAAGTACAAGTACTTACAAATCTTCGATCCTCACCACTGCGTTTTCTACCTGGTTGTTTCCTCCTGCAAACGTAACCAACGGTGCAGTGCAGGGGTACTATGACAATACCATAAGTGGGGGTGCCTGGGGTACTGCTGCCAACTGGTCTGCTTTGAAAGTCCCCAATGCATGGGCTAATGTTTTTGTTGCTTCAGGTTCTGAAACGACCATTGCTTTGGCCGCACTGGCTAATAATTTGACAATTAACCAGGGCGGAAAGTTAAGTCTGAATGGTACTACCCTTGATGTAAGCGGTGATTTCTTAATTGAATCCAATGCAACAGGCAATGGCTCTTTTATCAACAATGGTACCCTGAATGTTACAGGAACCACGTCGGTAGAGAGCTATGTTACTGCCGGCCAATGGCATGGTATTTCAGCGCCTGTTACCGGATTAACCGCTTTGGATCTATACCTTGGAGGAGCTCCTGATGTGTGGATGAAATCGTACAATGAGGTGGATGACACCTATACTTATGCCTCCGATTTCAGCACTCCGCTTGGAGATATGAAAGGCTGGATGATTTGGATAGGTGGTGCAGTGCCAAATACCTACACATTTAGCGGTTCATTGCGCACAGGCCCCGAAAGTTCCGCTGTGACTAAAAATGGTAATGGCTACAACTTCGTAGGGAACCCTTTCTCCTCTGCCATTGACTGGCTTGCCGGTTCGGGTTGGACAAAAACCAACGTGAACAACGCGATCTTTGTTTATAATGGTACTGCTTGGGCGTCATTTGTGGGCGGAGTTGGTGCTAACGGCGGTTCACGATACATCGCCATGAACCAGGGATTTTTCGTGGAGGCTAGTGCCGCAGGTACACTTGCCATGACTAACGCAGTATGTGTTCATAATTCAGTTGGCTTTATGAAAAACCAGATGGAGGTTGGACAAATTGTACGCCTTCAGGTGGAAGATGCCGGTTTGATTGATGAAGCCGTTATTCATTTTACCGAAGGTGCCACAGTTGATTATGATGGCGAATTCGATGCGCACAAATTCTTTAGCTACACACCTGGTTTTCCGCAGTTATATTCCACGGCCAATGATTTCATGGCTATTAATTCACTGCCTTCTGAATATAGAGAAAGCATCCCCATGGATGTTAGAGGTGCCAACGGAAATGAACTGACCATCTCGGCAACAGAAACCGGTGGTTTCGATAAACTCTATCTGAAAGACGAATCTACAGGGAACGTGGTTAATCTGAAAGATGAATCTTATTCCTTTACTTATGACGATGCTATTACGGATAGGTTTACGATTTTGTTCAGCATCACCGATGTAGAGGAAAATCCACATTCAGGTGGTGCCAGGATTTTTGCTTCCGATCGTACCATCCAGGTGGTATTACAAGGCATGGATCAAGCCAACATCTCCGTGTACAATTTACTTGGACAAGTTATTGATTCACGCATGACCTCTGGAACTGTAACCTGTATACCTGTTCAACAATCAGGTTATTACCTGATCAAGGTGAGCAATGGTACGCAGGTTTCTACACAAAAAGTGTTTATTAAATAATTTGACAACCATAAAAAATAGAATAAGATGAAGAAAAAATTAATACCGATAATCTTGACAAGTTTCTTTTTTGTGTTGTCATTTGTAGTTATGGCTCAAACTCACGCCCCTGCAGTGGGAGAACCCGGCGATCCGGGTGGAGAACCTGGTCCAGGTGGGGAGCCTCCAATTGGCGGCGGTGGAGCCCCTATTGGAGGAGGAACTCTCATTTTGATGGGTCTTGGAGCTGCTTATGGCGGCAAAAAAGTCTATACCCTCTTTAAAGAAAATCAGGAAGCATTGGAAGACTAATCTCCTGAATTGCTTAACACTCAAAAACCCGGGTTAATTATTAACCTGGGTTTTTTTCTTGAGCACTTTTTTTAAAAAGTCATCAAAAAGCTTGGTGGAAATTTAAATAAATTTTTAACTTTACACAAAAACTCAAAATCATGACTGCAAAATTTGGTTCTAACAGGTTTAACAGATGTATTGTTATCAATTCATTGGTCTATTTTGTCATTGCCTATTATTTGGTTGTTTTCTCGTTTAATATTTTTTCATGTTTTCTTACCAGTTGGCTGGGTTTTGATGTGGAGCTGTATTATTACGGGTTTACCCATTCGGGTAAAAAGTGGACCACTGATTATATACTTCTGGTTTTTTTTGTAGGAAATGCTTTTACCCTGGTTACCGCCGTTCTGTTCGAGTATTTGTACAGGAAACAACGCAAGTATTTTAGAGGAGTTAAGCTATTGTATTTGTGGATATATTTGATTTCGCTCATCTGGTTCGTTGGAAACATCATTGTTGGCGCGTTTTTTAATTTTGGAATAGGAGCAGCGCTGAGGGCCTATGGTATCCCCTTTTTCCTGCGGCTGATATTGGCCATGATCTCTGTTGCCGCCTTGCTATTCTTTGGATATAAAGCCCAGAAGCACGTTTGCGTGTCAGCCAATTTATACCTGCCGAAATTGTCGGGAAGCAATGTAACCAGTTTTTTTATCAATCAAATGGTTCTTCCCATCCTCTTAGGCCTGGTAGTGATTATTTTACTCAAAATACCTCACCTGGGCATGTATTATTATGTTGATATATACCTTCTGTTTTCCTTTGTGTTTTTTATTGCGGGTCTGTTTTATCAGCATAAGTCGCTTAATTCTATCCGGTTTAAAACGCATAGTGATGATAAAAAGCAGTTGAAGACGAAAAATTGTGAGCTCTCCTATTTTCCTATGGTTGTCATGTTTATTATTTTAGCTTTGGTCAGACTGGGTTTAATGAATGGTATTTCATTTTAATCGGTCATGACCGGTGTTTTTGTATACTAAGTTTGTATTTTTGTCCAACATCTGTTCCGCAGAAAGTATGGGCATGTACAGTAGGGGACAGGTTGAAACTTATCAGTTTTTCAGAATTTAAACTTTATTAATCCATCAGAATTATCGGTTAAATGCGCATTCTATTCCTTGTAATTGCTTTTAGTTTTGTGACAGCCTGGTCGGGTAACGTTGTTGCACAAAACAACATATCCCGGAATCTACCAACAGATGCGCCATTAATTGATATTCACGATGCCGTGGTGGCTCCGGGAGAATTGTTACTTCAGGTAGACGCATTAAATTTTACCGGAGACCAGGGTCAGGTAGCTGCTATTACATTGCGCATTGAGTTTGATACGCTGTTGGTTGAATTTCTGGGCATACAAAATATGACGATTCCGGGTAGCTGGCTCGCGAATTATAATTTGCTTTTAAATGAAATCACAATCACTTATACGGCCCCTTTTGGTGTAGGTCATGACCTGAATGGAAAATTACTGGATTTAAAGCTTAATTATTTTGGAGGGTTTTCGGCTGATTTAGAATTTAAACCCGGATGCGAAATCTCCAATAAGAACCTACAAACGATCACAGGAGTTGTATATGAGGGAGGGACTATTAGTCAAATACCTCCGGTTGGAAGTGTTCAGCAGGATTCGGTGGTTGTTATATCCGACGAGATATTCCAGATGCCCCTGATTGCACAGGGAGCCGGTTATGATCTGGTGAATAAAGTGTTTTTGCGTGTGGGTTACGATAGCCTTCAGCTTCAATACAATGGTTTTGTGGAATCGGCAATATCCGGTGTTACTGTTAGTAATACAGGGGAGGTGTTAATTGTTGCCTGGGAGAACGACATCTTACCGATCAATTTTACCGAGGCAGACACCCTCTTGTTTTTGACTTTTAAGTATGTGGGTGATACCAATACCATTACGTCCTTACTCCCTGGTTCAAAAGTTTACAACAATGGCGTGGTGGCTGCATCGGTATTTTCTAATGGTGTTGTCCGTTCCCTTTGGGCTGTTGAGCTGCTGAACAATCCTGATACAGCTGGTATTGCTCTGGGAGGAGGAAGCTATTTCATTGGTGACACGGTAACCATTACCGCTATCCCCGAACCAGGATTTCACTTTACCAACTGGACGAAAGATACGGTTGTCGTGTCTGACGATTCGGTGTACACCTTCGTAAAAGCTACTTCCGACGATACGCTGGTTGCCGGTTACCTTATTAACTCCTATGAGGTTTTTTTAGTTGCCATACCCACTGAGGGTGGAAATGTATTGGGATCGGGGAGTTATAGTTATGGATCGGTGGTTACGGTATCGGCCAATGCTTCAACAGGATATCATTTTATCTGCTGGATGCTTAACAACGAGATTGTTTCGTATGAAGCAGATTATACCTTTGTTATGCCTCCCAACGATGTCAACCTGAGTGCGGTCTTTGGAATTGATATTTACACCATCTCTGCTATGCCCAATAACCCGGATTATGGAACTACTTCAGGGAGTGGGGAATACTCATTTGGTGATACAGTTACCTTGGTTGCAACACCCTTTGAGGAATACCGTTTCATTGCATGGACCGAAGGCGGACAGGCGGTTTCGTACGATTCCATGTTTACTTTTATTGCCAACGCGAATCGAAATTTAATAGCTAACTTTCAATACATCACCGATTGTTCGGCTCCCGTGGGACTGTTTGCTGATAACTTGTCAGAAACCAGCGCTTTGCTTTATTGGTTGCCATCGGGAATCGAGCAGGAATGGGAATTGTTATGGGGAACTACCGGTTTCGACACGATTACCGGTGGAGAGTTGGTTAGCAATTTAGTTGAGACCCAATATCAGCTCGAAAATTTGAACCCCGGCACGGGTTATGATTTTTATGTCAGAGCTGTCTGTTCTGATTTGGCCATCAGCAGATGGTCCGATCCAAGTACATTTACTACATGGTATGTGGGAATAACCCGGCACCAGGAGCCCGGAACAACAGATGTTTATCCCAATCCCGTTAACCAGGTTCTTCAAGTTGTTTGCCATGAAGACACCTATAGGATTTTAAATTACACGGTAATTAATACTGCCGGATTGCGGGTGATGGACAGTAAAACGGAACCGGTAAATACCCTCTCGATACCCGTTGGACACTTGCCCCCCGGAGTTTATATTTTACGGCTCATTGTTGACAAGGCCCTGGTATCACAAATGTTCATTAAAAAATAATTGTTATCACTTAACCTTTACCAGGGACGTTTTCTGGCATGTTCAACGATCGCCAGATGAGATCCTTAAGCTCCATGATTTTATAATTGGTAATGGAAGAAATAAAAATATGGGGTATGGAGGCAGGCAGGGAAGGTGCGATTTCGCTGATTAGATCCTCATCAAGCATGTCTGATTTTGAAATGGCCAATATTCGCTGTTTATCAAGCAGTTCAGGGTTATATTGCCTCAATTCATTGAGCAAAATCTGATATTGTTTGGTAATGTCATCCGCATCTGCCGGAACCATAAAGAGCAGGATTGAATTTCGTTCAATATGCCGTAAAAATCTCAAGCCCAACCCTTTTCCTTCGTGAGCCCCTTCAATAATCCCCGGAATGTCGGCCATAACAAACGATTGTTGATTGCGGTAGGCTACCATACCCAGATTAGGTACCAATGTTGTGAAAGGATAATCGGCAATTTCGGGACGGGCAGCCGACAGTACGGATAATAGTGTAGATTTTCCCGCATTTGGAAATCCTACAAGACCTACATCGGCAAGTATTTTCAATTCAAAAACAATGGATGCTTCCAACCCTTCGTCTCCGGGCTGGGCAAACTTTGGAGCCTGATTAGTGGCTGTCTTAAAATGCTCATTCCCCTGACCACCTCGTCCTCCGTGCAATAGCACTATTTGTTGACCTTCGGTAATGATCTCACCCATCATTTCACCTGTTTCGTTGTTTCGGGCGATGGTGCCCAAAGGCACCTGAATCAATATATCCGGGGCGCTGGAACCCGTTCTTTGCTGACCAGCTCCATTTCCACCGTGTTCGGCCCTCAGGTGACGGGTGTATCTTAGATGAAGCAATGTCCACATCTGGGCATTTCCAACCATGACGATGTCGCCACCTTTGCCTCCATCGCCTCCGTCAGGACCACCAAAAGGAATGTATTTCTCACGCCTGAAATGTACCGAGCCGCTGCCACCATCGCCTGAACGACAGAAAATACGGACATAATCAACAAAATTTGATGTCGCCATAATATGATCTTATTTCTAGTTCTTACAAGAGAACAATCATTTGCAAAAGTGTTAAATATAGTAACATGGAACGAAGAACCATGAAGATTAGATCATTTGTTTTCACTTGTTTCGTTTATTCGCAAGAATTGGGCGAAGCGAATGCGGACAAATTATTGTACTTTTGTCATCATAAATCTACAGCGTGAATTTGTTAAGAACTCTGTATTTTGTTCAAAACAATAAGATTTTCAGGATTGGAAAAAACTTCGACTTATGCAAAAAGGTAACCCGGTAATTGAAAAGGACAAGAAAATCAGGGTGGGGATTACCCATGGTGACCTGAATGGAATTAATTATGAAATTATTATTAAAACACTGGACGACAACCGGATATTGGAATTGTTTACTCCGGTAATCTATGGGCTTTCCAGGGTACTGTCGTATAATCGCAAAAACATGAATGCTGCTACGTTCAATTATAATCTCGTCAGAGATGCTTCATTTGCGAAAAGCAACAAGATTAACCTGATCAACCTGAACGACAGCGAGGTAAAAATTGAATTTGGAAAATCTATTAAGCTGGCCGGGGAATATGCATTTGAAGCTTTGAAACACGCGGTAACCGACCTTAAATCGCACAAAATAAACGTCATAGTAACAGCACCCATTACCAAAGAGAACACCAGGTCGAATGATTTTCCATTTCCCGGTCACACCGAATATTTTGCAAGTGAATTTCATACCGATCAGTTTCTAATGCTCATGGTATCAGGAAACTTGCGTATTGGTACCGTAACCGGACATGTTTCCCTTGCCGAGGTACCGACCTTAGTGACCGAGGAATTGATCACAACCAAAATAAATGTATTAAATGATTCATTGATTAGGGATTTTGGTATCTCCAGACCCAAAATCGCCTTATTGGGATTAAACCCTCACGCGGGAGAAAATGGACAGATTGGTCATGAAGAAGAACACTTGTTATATCCTGCCATCTTAAAAGCAAAAAAGAAAGGAAAGCTTGTTTTCGGGCCTTTCCCGGCAGATGGATTTTTTGCAGGAGCCTATCAAAAATACGATGGAATCCTGGCCATGTACCACGACCAGGGATTGATCCCATTTAAGACGCTCTCTACCGGACAGGGAGTTAACTTTACCGCCGGGCTACCGATTGTGCGTACCTCGCCTGCTCATGGCACTGCTTATGATATTGCAGGACAGGGAATTGCATCTCCAGATTCGTTGCGTAATGCCATTTACCTGGCAGTAGATATCTTCAACAATCGGCAAAATTTTGACGAAGATACCAGTAATCCGCTCCATAGCGGCTTGTTGCAAGAATCGGGTAATGGGAAAAATAAGGAGGATAATGATGAAATAGCCCGGATGCAGGATTAAGTTCCGGTATACAGCTTTCATTCACCTTCAGTACAGTTTAATCTTACGATTGCATGCAGCATAGAAAATATACCGGAATAGAAATTGCAAACATCCTGCAGGCTAAGTTGGTTAGTCCAAATCCTGAAGATATACAGGTTTATGATATTTTAATCGACAGCCGGCGACTGATTGCTCCCGAAGGAGCCATTTTTTTTGCTTTGCAAAGTAAACGCAACGACGGCCACCTTTATATTGGTAGTTTGTATAAAAAAGGGGTGCGCAATTTCGTGGTATCCCGTCTGAATGATGAACAGGAACTATATCCGGAAGCCTCGTTTTTTGTTGTTAACTCCACGCTAACCGCGCTGCAGCGCCTGACATCGGAACACCGCAAACATTTCAACATTCCCGTTATCGGCATTACCGGTAGCAACGGGAAAACCATTGTGAAAGAATGGCTCTTTCAATTGATGCATCCCGATAGAAATATTGTCCGGAGTCCGAAAAGCTACAATTCCCAGATTGGCGTTCCTCTTTCGGTTTGGCAGATGAACGAAACCCATGAACTGGCTTTGTTTGAAGCCGGGATTTCGGAACCTGAAGAAATGCAAAAACTACAGCCCATCATTCAGCCAACCATTGGTATTTTTACCAACATCGGTCAGGCGCATGATGAGAATTTTATTAACCATACCCAGAAAACAGGTGAAAAATTAAATCTCTTTACCAAAGTCGATACCCTGATATATTGTGCCGATCACAAAGAAATCAAGGGATCCATTATCCGTTCGGGCATCCTCAGCAAGGTTTCTACCTTTAGCTGGGGCAAGGAAGAAAGCTGTAACCTCATCATCACCAAAGTGACCGTTAAAGAAAAATCAACATCCATCTCTGCCCGATATCTAACCAATAACATAGACATTACAATACCTTTTGTTGACGAAGCCTCCATCGAAAACGCCATTCATTGCTGGGCTACCCTATTGCTGTTGGGTTACGAACAGGCTATCATCCAGGAACGCATGTTGTTGCTGGCCTCTATCGCCATGCGCCTTGAGCTCAAAGAGGGCATCAACAACTGCACCATTATCAACGATGCTTACAATTCGGATTTTAATTCGTTGGTGATTGCCATTGATTTTTTAAATCAACAAAACCAACACAAACAGAAAACGGTGATCCTGTCGGATATTTTCCAGAGCGGGCTTAACGAAGTGGAACTTTACTCAAATGTTGCCTCGCTGCTAAAGGAAAAAAATATACACCACCTGATTGGCATAGGTCAATCCATTGGCAGGCAAGCTGATAAATTTGAATCTACATCGCGATTTTTCGAAAGTACAGAGGACTTTATCAGGAATTTTTCTTTTGCAAGTTTCTCAGGACAAACCATTTTACTTAAGGGGGCGCGTGTTTTCGAGTTTGAACAATTGAGCAGGATCCTGCAACAAAAAGCCCATGAAACTGTTCTTGAAATCAACCTGAATGCTATCATCAACAACCTGAATAAGTTCAGGTCAAAACTACAGCCCGGAACGCTTGTGATGGCCATGGTAAAGGCTTTTTCGTATGGCGGCGGTAGTTTCGAAATAGCCAATGTGCTTCAATATCATCAGGTGGATTATCTTGCAGTGGCCTATGCAGATGAAGGGGTGGAATTGCGTAAAGCCGGTATCGATTTGCCCATTATGGTAATGAGCCCCGAGGAACATGCTCTGGACACGATGATCAGGCACCAGCTGGAGCCTGAAATTTTTAACCTGCGTACCCTCAAATTACTGGAGAAAGCCATCAAACGCAATGTTATCCCACAGAACAAACCGGTTAAAATCCATTTAAAAGTGGATACCGGGATGCACCGGCTCGGGTTTGGAATGGAGGAAATTCCTGAAATCATTTCTGCCATTAAGAAGAACCCGCACTTTTACCTTCAGTCGGTTTTTTCACACCTCGCTGCAAGCGACAAACCCGACTTCGATGAATTTACCCGCGAGCAAATCAAGCATTTAACACAAGTTAGAACATTGACCACAGACCAGTTCGACCATAGGATTCTTTTTCATCTGGTCAATTCGGGGGGCATCAGCCGTTTCCCGGAGGCCCACTTCGACATGGTTCGCGTTGGCATCGGCATGTATGGCATCGGCGACTTGGAGATGCAGTTGGACAATGCAGTCCGGCTGAAATCGGTGCTGGTACAGATCAGAGAGGTAAAAAAAGGGGAGAGTGTAGGTTACAACCGAAGCTGGATTGCAGAAAAGAATACCCCTGTAGGAGTTGTGAGCATCGGCTACGCAGACGGTTTGTTGCGTGCGCTGGGAAACCAAAGGGCCAACTTATTCATCAATGGGTTTCCGGTTCCAATCATCGGGGATGTGTGCATGGACATGTGCATGGTTGACCTAACCGGAATCAACGCTATGGAGAATGATGATGTAATCGTTTTTGATGAAGAACACACGGTTAGCCAGCTTTCTGAGATTGTACAGACGATTCCATATGAAATTTTAAGCCGGATTTCGCGAAGGGTGAAACGGATTTATTACCATGAATGAGCCGGGAAGATTGCTTTTGATTTATCCCGCGTGAGGATGAAATAACTCGAAACCATTCACATATTTTGAACTTTTCGAAAGCCTGAAAGGCAAGGCATTGGTAACCGAGGCAGCCTTTTTATCTACATCGGCATTGTATTTAAGCTCAACAATAATATTGGCTGAAGTATATTTTTCCATGAAATGATCGTTTTGATTTCCAATAGCGTAGTACGACAATTCATGATCGATGGTCAACCGGAAATGGTGATCGAAACTCAGATAATACTCCCTCAGATAGCGGTTCAGCAAAGCAGGTTTCAAAAGTGCCAGGACTTCTCTTACCCAATCCGGGAGGGTTGATTTGCGAAAAACCTCCTGTAGACTTTCACCCGAAAAGGCATCATCAAAGTTAAACGGATGAAGGATAAACGACAGTTTGTTGCCCAACATACCTTCGCGGGTTTTAAATTCCAACACTGGGGTGTGAATTTCACCTTTCAGGTCTCCATACCAGCGTATCCGGGCCTTTTTGCGGCTTCCCTTACCGGAAACGTTGTCGAAATAAAAATCCATTTCGGTTGTATCGAGGTAGATATTGTTGATGTACCGGGGATAATGAATGGTATGAAAAGCAGCCGAATGATTTCTCACGATCTGTTGTATATCCCAATGGTAAAGCTCACCCTGTACAAACTTACGCTCATACCTGGCGGTGTTTTCATCAAATGGAGGAAACAACATCATCTGATTGCACCTGGTTAAAAGGACTTACTCTCGATAAAGGAAATCCGTACGTCATCGCCGTATTTGGCCATTTCGCTTTTAAACGACTGGAGCTTCTCAGGTTTGGGCGAATTGACAACAAACGAGGCTTCTACAACCGTTCTATTTTCATCATACCGCTTTAAGGAGTTCTTTCCAAACTGCCGATTCACGCTTTCGACTATTTGTGACAATTCAACGGTGCCAGCCTTGGCAGTAAAATTAAGATAAAGATTCTGGGATGTCCCTTTGTAGGACAGGAGATGCCGACCCCAAATAATGACCATTGCCACAGCAAATGCGCTGACGACAACCAATGTCTGGTTGGCACCCAGGCCCAAGCCAAGTGAAATGGCGAAAAACAGATAGGCCAATTCTTCAGGCTCTTTGATGGCCGCTCTGAAGCGCACAATGGAGAGTGCTCCGACCAAACCCAAAGACAATGCCAGTGAGGATTTTACAATGGAGATAATTAACATGGTGGTGAAAGCAATGAGCAAAAAAGTTCCCGCAAACTGCCTTCTGTTTGAGATGGTTCTGCCACACCTGATATAAGAAAATTCAAGAATAATGGCCAAAATGATGATAACACCTGAATTTACCAAAAAATCAGTCAATGACACCTGTTGTTCCTGCGTGATTAAAAATTTTTGGAACAATCCCCATTTATCGTTCATGTTACTTATGGTTTAAGTTTTCTTTAAGAATTTGCAAAGGTAGTAAAAAGTGTAAATATGGAAGTTTTAAAGCAATTCAAAAAACCCGGCTTTTGCAAACACTCTCATGGGCTGTATCACACAGATTTTTTAAACTCCTTATTTGTCCTTTTCATTTTTAATAACCCAAATAGCATCGAGTGTTATCATGGAGTCCACGCTAATATTTTTCTTATTTGCCTTTATTTCAATGGATTTCATCCATTCTTCACTCGATTTTATTTTATTTCGAAGCCTTCTTACCTTTTCCTGAAATTCATCACGATCTATCTCTTTATAATCAGGATTTGTAAACATATCATAAGCCCGTTCAATAAAACCCCAGCCCAGGCTCGGCAGGGTGGCCTCGGTTGCCATAAGAATAATTACATCGTGATCGGCAATGGCTTGATGCAGATTCACATCACTGGCTAAAAGATCAGACTTAAAGCTTTCGGGATAGATTTTTTTATTGTAAAACCAGAATTGATTGTTGGAGAAAACATTGGACATGCCAAGATCAAAAATTCCCCAGTAATAACTATCGGAAATAACCATTACAGAAGGCTTCACCTTTCCTGAGTCGGATTCAAATTTCACCAGAGGATAGGCCATTTTAATGGATATCGTTTCGAGACATATTATCCACAAATGCAAATGCCATATTGGCATTCGCTAGCCAAGTTGGATGGGCAACTAATAATACAGGGATATAATATCAACAAACCCGCCATCAGGTTAAACTGTTGGCGGGTTTGTGGGTTTGCTGATGTTAGGCAAAATGCAATAAAAAGCCTTGTGATAAACTCCTGACAGAATGAGGCTAGAGTGGGTTAGCTACAACCAAAGTACCGTAAAGGGTATGAAAAGTCAGGCTTAGGTCATCTTCATCTGTTTGCCCTGAAAATGTAACAGTGAATACTTTTTGGGCATTTAGGATGTCTTTTAATTTATCAAGCTGTCCCGCTTCGTTGGTTAACGAAAATACACTGCCTTGAACAAGCGGTTCGTTAGTAAATACCCAATGGGCACTTGGCATATCCGTTGCTGTAATATTCAGGTCAGCTGTAATTAGTACGGCATTTTTATTAATCCAGGTAATGGTCCCTGTGGCTTCTTCAATCGTAATCGATTTAATCTTATCGGCATACTCGGCAAACTTGTCGTTTGAGAGGGGATCGATTGTTGCGGATTCACTAAATACCCCGTTAATTCCGGCCTTCATGGCATCAGGAGTAACTACAATATCCATATCTGCTTCGTAATCGGCACGAAATGTTACATCAAGAAGGTCCTTGGTTGCTTTACATGCAGGAAACACCATACTTGAAAGCATGAAAACGAATAATAAACGGCTTAAATTTTTCATGATTATTGGTTTTAAATATTTCTCAGGTTTAAGTAGCAAATATAATACTAAAAAGCATAAAAAGTTTGGTTAACAATAATAATTTTAAATAGCCGTCCTTATGAATCCTGATTAATAAAACAAATTAGATGCCTCTTTCACAGAACCACTTATTTCTGTACCATCCTTTATCACCATAGAACCTACTTCGATCAGCATTTCTGTCTGGGGGTTTTGGATGGTTGATTGGTTAAAATAAAGTGTTCCTGGGCCGTATTCAGGTTTTTTCTGCAAAAGAACCAGTCCGTAGTTACAATCAAGTATCTTGGTATCAGTTACATCAACAACAGATAAATCTTTGCTTGCGATTCCAATGTTGCAACCTTTGATGGTGTTGTTTATGACAGTAAGATGCGACATTTCACCGCCGCTGATTCCTTTATCAGAAGCTTTATCGATGGTTACATTCTGAATCGTAATAGTGCTCCCCGAAAAATCGATGGCATCGTTTCCGAGGTTGGTAAATTTACAGTTAAGTACCAACCCATTGCTGAAGTCCGAATCAAAGGCATCGCCCCAGGTGTAGTCGAAGGTAACATCTTCTGTCAAAAACTGGGATCTTATAATATTCAACCCGTCTTCGCATTGATTTCGGTACACCACCGAATGTTTAATATCCACATCAGATTCGTAAAAGGTAACAGCACCGGTAAGTACCCATCCCTTGTAATTCAGCGTGTTTAGGTTTTCAAACCGTGCGTACTCCACTTGTGACCTTCCCTCTGCCTGAAGCACTGCAAAACCATTTGCTGTAAAATCGGATGAGGTGATGACCACCGGTGCATCGGGTGTTCCACGCATGATGATGGGAGAATAAGAGATAAAATTTGCCTTTTTAATGAAATCCAATGTTGTCCCTGGTTCAAAATTTACCACATAACCTGCTGGTATCTGAATTGGATGGTCTATGGTATTTTTACCCCCTTTTACATATACCTTATTGCCATTTACTTTAGAAATAATCGAAGTATCAGGAAAAGGAAAAGTGGATATAAGTTCCTGATAAGGAGACATTGCGCCATTGGGTTCAGGCCAGGGGTTGATTTCAATGGAAAATACCTCATCCGAGGAAGTAATCGAAAAAAACAAATAGTTTGTCTTTTCATTGTTTACATAAAAGCTTGTCTCTGCAGGTATTCCATTGCAACTTCCATTCAAATCAGGCACGGGGACTACAATTTCACGCAATTTTTTCGATGTTTTTCCAACGCCAAGTACAATGATTTTATCAGGGAAAAAGCTTTTCACTTTAAGCAAACAAGAATCCCCTGCAACCTTTTGCTTATAGGCAAGAACCAAATTTGGCGCAAAAAAAGCAGGAAGAACTGAATCATACTTTTGATTTTGGACTGGGTTATTTTTCCATTTCCTGTTTTCCATTTTCATTTCATTTACCTGTTTTTCAAAAGCAGGCATCAAGTCACGAATTTTCTGCGCATTTACCAACACATTTGATTTAAAGAATCTTTCCTCCGGATATTCTCTTTTAATCAAAGAATCATAGTAATCGGTTTTAGGTTGATAGTGGCTAAAAACAGAATCCAGAAAATCAACATTGGAATATTTTGTCAAGTAATGAATATATGATTTCGAAAAAACAGTGTCGTTAAACAATTCATGAATCATGATAAATTCGTCGGGCTGTGTTAAATCCTGATGCTGAAATCCCCAAATGGAATTTTTTTCCTGGTCTTCCAATCCAATATCCGAATAACAATCATATGCAATTGGTTCTAACTTGCACAACACAGGATTGTAATAAAAACGCTGATTATGCCATATAATGCTATGTCTGGCCAAAAAAACATCCGCCATTGCAAAATATTTTGCCATCATTTCAACATTAAAAATATCCGAGGCTTTAGCTAACCTGTTTTTATACTGGTACATTAAATTTTGAGCTATCAGGTATTGTTGAAACATGCCAGAATCCTCAGCAATTTTACCAGATGCAAATGGTTCGATAGCCGCTGCCTGGAAAACAGGCGTCTTCTTATTGTTCATCATTTTTTTATCATCCAGAACCCGTGTATCCCACAAGGCATTTTCCAAGAAACGCAAAATAGGGCCTTCGCGGCGATTTTGTGATTCTACAAGTTGCTTAACAAAATGCTCCTCCCAGGCATACAAGCCCATATTTCTTCCATTTAATGTCATGGGAATAAATCCGTAACGGGTAGTGAGTAACCCTTCCGACATCATCAGCTGATGAAGAAACCATTCATTAACCCCCAATCGCGCCATTGGATTTTGAAGAGAAAACACCTTCATTCTGTTCCATGAAAACTCTTTTTTAAGTTTTACGCGATACGACCACTTACTTCCATGAAGGTGATCAAGCCAATCCCCTTTAAGCCTTAGTTTGGCTTTCATATCCATATTGTCAGCAAATACAAACCCTTCTACCCAATCCCCATCTTCTGACGACTGCAATATGCCTGCTTTAAACGCTTTGATTCTTGTTTCCATCAGACTCATCATGGCAGATGTATCCAATTCCACATAAAAAGCCGGCAATGAATATTCGGGAAAAGGTTTGTTTTTAATAACCTTCAAACTGACATCATCATAATAAACAGTGTCTTTACCTGAATTCCAAACATAAAACTTCAGTTGATAATATTCTTTTACCGGAGGCAGATAAAATGTTAAATGTAATTTCTGCCAGCCACTGGTATCGGTTTCAACAACTTCAGAGGTGCTGAAATAGTCTTTTGTTTCAGGCAAAACGCAAACAAGATGAGCATTTTCACCCTGCTTCCAAACTTCAATATCCACATAGCTGTCACGGTATACCTCAGCAATTTCCGTTGAGAGAATAAACGCACTTTTCGGCGTTGAAAAAGCCGAATGGATTCCTGATTTATGGCGCAAGGTGGTTTGATATAACCCTCCACTAAACGAACTTGAGCTATCGTTATAAGCAACAAAATACTTATTGTCTTTTGTTAAAAACTCTAAATCACTTTTTAAATAAAACTCAGCAGGCACGTTATTTCTTACACAAGAGATCGTTACAACAATAATTGTAATAAGCAATAAAGAAGAGGTGATATTTTGTAAATAATTTCTGCGTTCATGATATACAACTTGATAAATGGAATTGGGATTTCTTTGCTTATTATCTGACATTTTACATAAAATTATTGAATCAATTTTAAGTTGCAAAGATAGTTAAATGAGAGAAAATTAATGTTCAAATGACAAACCAGATTTCGGGAGCTTAAAATATAGAGAAAAAAACAATGAATATTATTGCTTATTGGTAGGTCATTTGTTAAGAACCTAATACATTTGCATCTGATTGAATTTATTTGAAATTTAAATTCAACAATAAGTTTAAACCTATGGGAAAGTACAAATATATTTTAATCATTAGTTTATTATTCTTGATAATTTCAGTGAGCTGTACAAAAACTTATGCGGCAATAATTTTTAATAAGCTTGGGTCTCCTTATCATTTAACTGAAGATTATATTATCACCAATCACGACACAATAATTATTGAGAAGGGTACAATAATCGTGATGAGTCAAAACGTAAATATGATAACCAATGGTGTAATTATTATTAATGGTATTAAAGAAGACCCTGTAATTTTCAAACCTGAAGTTCAAGGTATTGGTTGGGGATTAATTGAGATTAACTGTCCTGGAAAAACAAGTCATCTTAATCATGCATTTTTCATTGATGGTACAATTTTATCATGGTATTGTGACATTTCGATGGATGGGGTAACATTTCAAAATAACCATGCCCTTGGAACCATGCCAATACTCTTTGTTAGAGTTGCATCTGTCAATATAATTAACTCATTTGTATATAGTAATAATACAGGTGAAGGCTTTCAATTGTTAAACTCGGAATCAGTCCTTATAAAAAACTGCTATTTCAGTCAGGCTCCTGATGCCATCGAATTAACAAACATAATTGGAGGGAATATCAGTCACAACTGGATTGAATACAATTATGACGACGGGATTGACCTAAATAATTGCTCTAACACTTTGATTGACAGTAATTATATTATCAATTCAACAGATAGAGGCATAGAAATTGGAAGCGAAAACAACGGTAGTTCAGAAAATATTCTGGTTAAAAGAAATGTAATTATTGGATGTAATGTTGGAATTATCTTTAAAGAAAATTCCTATGGACAGGTAATAAACAACACCTTTTATAAGAATATTAACGGTGTTCGTTGCATAGAAGACAATGGAACAAAAGATGGTAGTTTTGCAAAAATTGAAAATTGTATTTTTTCCCAATCAACAATGGCAGATGTTTCTTTCGACAATAATTCAACTACAATAGTTAATTATTGTCTATCTGATCAATTAGTGTTGAATGGTGAAAATAATCAGATTGGCGATCCATTATTTGTGAATCCTAACGATTGGATTTTTTTACTTCAAGAAAATTCTCCTTGTATAAATACTGGAAATCCCCAGCTGCCAAAAGACCCTGACAACAGTATTTCTGATATCGGAGCCTTTTTTTACAACACAGACACAACTTTTATAGGAGAGTTTCAGGAACTAGTTGAGTCAATACGATTATTCCCCAATCCATTTAAGGACGTATTTAGTATATTATTAAACAATCCTCCAAATATCAAAATTTCCATCAGATTAGCCACTTTAGCTGGGGAAAGTATCCCTTTTGAAATACTAAATAATCATAACTCTAACGAGATATTAATCAAAGTTAAACCTAGGTCTATAATTGAATCGTACCAGGTCATTATTTGTAATATTTCCATTGGAAAAGATTCACGATCATGGAAACTCGTTCAAAAATGATATGAGATATTTTATCGGACATGTTCTCAAAATATTCGACAAATACCAATTCTATTAGTTTTGTTACTATTAGATTTACAAAATGAATATCATAGCTAATCAATATGAATAAGTTGAGCATTAAAAAAATTGATCTTTCGAAATGGGCGCTATTTATTTGTCTATTTATTGTATTTTATAGTGATTTTCGTTTTTCAGTTTGGGAAAATGAAGAGAGAGTAATTATTCATGATGTATTACCATTCTATGCTTATTTACCTGCAACTATTATCTATCATGATCTAAGCCTGGAGTTTTTAAAACATGGCAATGACAGGCTCGGTAAAAATTTTTGGGGGAAAAAGGGTCCATTGGACAAAACAGTAATAACAGCAAGTTCTGGAATGTCAATACTATATTTCCCGTCCTTTATAATAACTCATAGCGCTCTGAAATTATTGGGATATCCTGCTAATGGCTACTCTCCTCCTTACCGATTTGCGCTGGTAATGAGTGGTTTTTTTTACCTCATGATGGGAGCCATTTTTCTACGAAAATTTTTAGTCAAGTACTTCCCTAAACCAGTCGTAGCAATCACCTTGTTAGTTACTATTTTAGCAACGAACCTGCTATGGTATGTAACTATTGAACCCGGCATGTCGCATGTATATAGCTTTGCATTAATTTCAATTTTCATTTACATAATTGATTTATGGTTTGAAAAACCTAAAATAAAATATGCAATAATCATAGGTCTTTTAACAGGGATTATTTCACTTGTTAGACCTACAAATATCGTTGTCGTTATTTTATTCCTATTATGGAAAACTGACAGTTGGGAAAGTTTGAAAACTCGCTTTTTTTTCTTGTTAAATAAGTGGCCTAATATAATAACAATGGCATTCATGTGCTTTGTAGTTTGGGTACCTCAAATGTTATATTGGAAATACGTTACCGGTGTTTTTTTTTATTATTCATACCCTGATAGTCAGGGGTTCTTTTTCCTGAATCCACAATTTTATGGAACTCTTTTTTCATGGCGAAAAGGGCTTTTAATCTACACACCCGTCATGATATTCGCAATTATTGGCTTTGGGATACTTTATAAAAGTAAAAAAGAATTCTTTTGGCCTGTTGTTATCTATTCACTTATCAACTGGTACATTATTTCATCCTGGTGGGATTGGTGGTACGGAGGAAGTTTTGGGTTAAGGCCTTTTATTGACTCATATGGTATTTTTGCAATTGGTTTAGTCGCCTTTTTAACGTGGGTTTTTAAAACCATAAAATTAAAAAGAACTTTCCTGCTTGTCTTTTTCACACTTATTACATTACTAAGCGCCTGGCATTACAAGCGTTATTATAATGGATCAATACATTGGGTAGCCATGACTAGGGAGGCATATTTTAATTCATTTTGGAGAGCACACCCAGCTCCTGATTTTTATCAAAAACTTCGCGATCCCGATTACAAACTTGCCAGAAAAGGAATATACAAATATGAGGATGAGGCGATTGATAGTTCTAGCGAATAGTCCTGTCAAATATTTCATTAATCAATATCCCAACAATAAACGATTTAATAAAACCCAGCCGCAAAACTCTTAATGTCAACAAATGAATTTTCCTGACTTGTCCCCTCTCAAATTAGTGCGGTTGTAAGTGTTTAATAATCAGTGTTTGTGTTTGAAAAAAGACTA
>PHDN01000036.1 GCA_002840975.1 Bacteroidetes bacterium HGW-Bacteroidetes-16 | reverse complement strand
CAAAGAATGATTATCAAAATGTCAATGAACTAAATTGTAAACAACTATCACTCAGTCTCTTTTAACGAGACACTAGTGTTACTGATTAATCAAATCGTTTTGAAGTATTTAATTGTAGGATTGGGAAATATTGGTGCCGAATACGCCAACACACGACACAACATAGGGTTTGTGGTGTGCGATGCGCTTGCACTTGATCTGGGGGCTTCATTTTCCATCGAACGATATGCCTCCCGGGCCGAGGCCAGGTTCAAAGGCCGTACCCTGGTCATGATTAAGCCCACCACTTATATGAACCTGAGTGGTAAAGCAATCAAATTTTGGCTCGATAAAGAAAATATTCCCATCGAAAACCTGCTGGTGATAGTGGATGATATCGCTCTGGATCCCGGCGTGCTCCGGATGAAACGACAGGGAAGCGCCGCGGGTCATAACGGGCTTTCGGATATCATTTTAAAACTGAATACCCATGAGTTTTCTCGTCTTCGCGTAGGAATTGGCGATCATTTCCATCGTGGATTTCAGGTGGATTACGTGCTTGGACAATGGACCAAAGACGAAGAAAAACTAATGATCCCCAGGGTGGAAGTGGCTGTTGAGATGGTTAAAAGTTACGTCACCATGGGCATTGAACTTACCATGACGGCCTTTAACAATAAATAGTTCCAGCCTAAATCGACCACCCTTTTAGTTTGATTTCTCTGATAAAAGAAGTGTATAAATCTTCAACTGTTCCATTGTTGTTTAATACCAGGTCGGCCATGGAGATGCACTTACCCAGGTTTTGCTTGTTTGGGTCTGTCGTGGTAAATTCGCGCTGCTCGCTGTTTTTAAAGGTTTCATAACTCACATGATCGGTTTCGGAGGCACGCAACGAAATTCGGTTATACCTGATACGTGGATCGGCATCAATCGCCACCAGAATAAAATTTCCTTGTTTTTTCAGGAACTCGATCTCACCGGGAGTGCGGATGCTTTCGATGACCGCATTTTTCCCCGACTCGGAAGCCTGACTGTAAAGTTCTTCAATTACATAGGCAGGAGAGTGCAATGCACGCAATTTATTGGCCACGGTGGTCATTGTATCACGGTTGACTTCCAATCCCTGCCGGGTGATTTCCCTGATCAGAAATTCACGTGCCGAATAATGCGCAAACTCCTGTTCGTTGATAAGATAATCAACCAACGTTCCTTTGCCAGCTCCAAGTGTTCCGGTAATGCCAATAATGACCATCTTTTCGATTATCGGTTGTTGCTTTCGGTGTGAATATCGCTAATCCATTTGCCCATGCCAACGGGTTGGTAGGCTTCCATTTGTGATACCAACGTTGCTATGTCGTTGGAAACAATCAGGTTAAGGCGGTGTTCTTCACGTACAAAACCCTCCTCAACGCCATGATCGATAAAAGCAAGCAACCGATCGAAATAGCCATTGATATTGAGGAGTCCCAACGGTTTATCGGTGATGTGAAGCTGGTTGTATGTGAGTATTTCCGACAATTCATCCAATGTGCCAAAGCCACCCGGCAAGGCAATAAAGGCATCCGATAGCTCCAGCATGTGTGCTTTCCGCTCGGCCATGCTCTCCACTACCACAAAACGCGACAATCCATCATGTGCCACCTCCTTGTTAATCAGTAGTTGAGGCATCACACCGATGACCTCGCCCTGCTGATTCAATACCGTATCTGCCAGCACTTTCATCAATCCTACCCTGGCCCCTCCGTAAACAAGTCCAATTTCATTAGCGGCAATAAACAGCCCCAGAGCTTCCGCTGCTTCGCGGTAGGCGAGGCTATTCCCCATACTCGATCCACAGAAAACACAAATTCGCCTCATACTCATTTTAATTACAGGTCGCAAAATTAACTTAATTTTGCCACATGAAGTTTATCGATAGCCATACACACCTCTACCTGCAACATTTTGACGAAGACCGGTTCGCGGTTATCCAACGTGCCATCGGTCAGGGGGTATCCACCATGCTGTTACCTGCCATCGACATGAGTACTTTTGATGCGATGACAGCCTTGGCGGTTGCCTTTCCAAAACATTGTTTTCCCATGATGGGATTACATCCTACTTCGGTAAACGAGCTGGTTGAAAATGAGTTGACTTTTGTGGAATCGGAGCTAAGCACAGGAAAGTATATCGCCGTTGGCGAAATTGGTATCGACCTGTATTGGAATAGCACCTTTGCTGACCAGCAAAAGGACGCTTTTAGACGACAGTTGAGGTTAGCAAAAAAATACCAATTGCCCGTGGTCATTCACATGCGCGATTCGTTTAGTGAGGTATATCAGGTAGTGAAAGAAGAAGTAACTGAAGATCTGCACGGTGTTTTTCATTGCTTTACCGGAAACGAAGAAGAAGGCCGGAAAATAATAGATTTGGGATTTTATTTGGGAATCGGGGGCGTTATTACTTTTAAGAATTCCAGTCTTGAGAAGGTGGTAGCCAATCTGCCGATGCAATATTTGATTTTGGAAACCGATTCACCCTATCTAACCCCTGTGCCCTTTCGGGGAAAACGGAACGAAAGCAGTTATGTCCCCTATATTGCACAAAAAGTAGCTGAAGTAACCAATAAAAGTTTGGAAGAAATTGCTGAAATAACCACTCAAAATGCCATGCAATTGTTTAAACTGACTTCATCCCAATGAACGCGGAAACCTCGATCCTGATTATATACACCGGAGGAACCATCGGTATGATGGCCGATCCACAAACGGGTGCTTTGGTTCCTTTTGATTTTCAACAAATCAATGACCAGATACCCGAGCTGAAGAACATGAATTTCCACCTGGGTTTTCATTGTTTTGATCCCATATTGGATTCATCCAACATGAAGCCGGAAGTTTGGATTGAGCTGGCGTCCATCATCGAAAAAAATTATGAACAGTATGATGGTTTCGTGGTGCTTCATGGATCCGATACCATGGCCTATACCGCTTCGGCGGTTTCGTTCCTGCTCGAAAACCTGAACAAACCTGTTATTTTTACCGGATCGCAATTGCCTCTGGGCGTATTGCGTACCGATGGAAGGGAAAATTTTATTACTGCCATCGAAATCGCCGCGGCTATGGAAGAACATACCCCTGTTGTTCCTGAAGTTTGTATCTATTTTGAGAACAGCCTCATGCGGGCCAACCGCACCGTGAAATACAACGCCGAGCATTTCAACGCTTTTGTGTCTGCCAACTTACCTGCCCTGGCCAACGTAGGCATTTACATCCGGTACAACAAGAACATCATCCTTAAACCGAATTTTAAGAAACTCAAAGCACACCATCAACTCGATACCAACGTGGCAGTGCTCAAACTTTTCCCCGGAATCAGCAAGGCTTTTGTGGAAGCTTTTTTGTCCATCGAAGGATTGAAAGCAGTGGTTTTGGAAACCTTTGGTTCCGGAAACGCGC
Organism: Bacteroidetes bacterium HGW-Bacteroidetes-16; assembly: GCA_002840975.1. Lineage (GTDB taxonomy): Bacteria > Bacteroidota > Bacteroidia > Bacteroidales > F082 > UBA6244. Next base: position 21,912 of record PHDN01000036.1, on the reverse strand, counting down.
CTTCTGAAACCTGGTTTATCGAAGCACTCCAAAAGGCCATCGACAAGGGGTTGATCGTGTTGAATGTGACTCAATGCCTGGCCGGTTCGGTTGATCAGGGCAAGTATGAAACCAGCCTGAAATTACGCGAAATGGGAGTGATCAGCGGAAAAGACCTCACTACGGAAGCGGCCCTTACCAAACTGATGTACTTGTTGGCCAGCGGATTGGAAAAGCAGAAAGTAATAGAGCTGCTGTCGGTTTCCCTAAGAGGCGAAATGACGGTGTAGGGGAAATAGAACACTGGTGACACGCCTTTTCTGGCCGGTAGTCTGGGAATAGACGAATTATCACTGGTTTGTTGCTCTGCCCCAATCCTACATGGTTAGCACTCCCACTCCCAAGTGCCAGCGGCACGACCGACTTTGTAACTCCAGAATTTATTCCGGGTATTTTGAAAACTAAGCTAAAAAATTGATCCAAATTAAAGATGTATTCACAAAAAAAGGAGGCGAAATAACGGTTTAAGAGGTTATGCAATGAAGAGGTTCCTGTTTTTTAGAAATGTTTGCCATTTGATTTATTGATTCAGGAAAGCCTAATACATCCAAGCCGGCCAGCCAGGATAAACCGATTACCCAAATACTTCTGTATGAATTCCCAATTCCTCAACCATTTTAGCGATGTTCTCCAGTTCCTGACCGGAGATTTTCTCCAGACTTTTCACAGGGGTTTCCCTGTCAATGGAGTACAGCATTACCGCTGCCGGTTGGATTTTTTTAATCAACTCCAGCCACGCTGATATTTCTTCGGGAGTAGTGTTGTCGATGAAATAGCCATTGTATTTCCCCCGTACAAACAAGGTTTGGATAATCAGGTTGTCTTTGATAAGCAACAGGTTATTTATGATTTTCTCTAAAGTCAGGCTTCCCAAAGGTTGATTGAGGCGTTCAAAAGTAAGTTGTGTTCCGGCATCCAGTTTCTGAATGTTTTTATCCACTTTTACCAGGGCATCACGTATCTTTTTTTTGTGCAACATGCTGGCATTCGACAGCACCGTAACTGCCGCTTTGGGGGCATACAGGTCGCGGGCTTCCAGCGTGTCATCAATAATTCCGGCAAACTCAGGATGGGTGGTAGGTTCCCCGTTTCCGGCGAAAGTAATGGCATCCGGCTCGTTTGGGGTATGTTGAAGCGCTTGTAGCTTTTCAGAAAGAAGCCGTTTAAAATCGGTTCGTTTTGGCAACACCAGCTTTGTGGCTTTGTTGTTGGTCCATCCACATTCACAATAGATACAATTGAAATTACAGAATTTGTTGTTGGTGGGAAGCAAATTGATTCCCAGTGAAATACCCAATCTACGGCTGTGAACCGGACCAAAAATTAACTCATCGAATAAAATGCCGGACATAAAAATAGAAGTTTGTGCAAAAATAGCCTTAATTTTGAACTTTTTACGGCAGTAGCGTTTCATCAAAACCAATGAGCACACTCAACCAATTAAAAAAACCGATCGAAATCCAACTTGATTCATTTCAACGGGTGTTAAAAAATTCTGTTAAATCAAAGGTGCCTTTGCTGGACGTCATCATGCGTTATTTGCTGAAGGCAAAAGGAAAACAATTGCGGCCGGTAATTGTGGTGTACAGTGCCACTTTGTTTGGTCAACCCAACGAAGTTACCTACCGCGCGGCTTCCCTCATCGAACTTTTACACACAGCCACACTGGTGCATGATGATGTGGTAGACGATGCCAGCCGCCGACGCGGAAGGTTTTCCATCAATGCCTTGTGGCGGAACAAAATTGCCGTGCTCGCCGGAGATTACCTGCTTTCACGTGGTATGTTGCTGGCTTTAAAATCAAAAGATTATTCCATCCTTGAAATAGTGTCGGAAGCGGTGAAGGAAATGAGTGAGGGGGAGTTGTTGCAGATGGAAAAGGCCCGTAAATTGGATATTGATGAAGCAGTATATTACGATGTCATCCGAAAGAAAACGGCTTCTTTGCTCGCTTCCTGTTTTGCCGCCGGAGCCGCATCTACCTGTAACGATCCTGAATTAATACGGCGCATGTGGCAAATTGGAGAGTTAGCCGGCATGGCTTTTCAGATTAAAGATGATCTGTTCGATTTTCAAAAGAATAACCTGACAGGCAAGCCCAGTGGCATCGACATCAAAGAAAAAAAGATGACCCTTCCCTTGATTTACGCATTGAGCAAGGCCTCTTATTTAGAGAAGCGAAAAATCATCAACATTGTAAAAAACCACAACACGGATGAAAACCGTGTGAGCTGGTTGATGGATTTTGTTACGGAAAGCGGTGGACTTGCTTATGCCGAAAACAAGATGAACGAGTTTAAAAAACAATCCCTCGATTTATTATGTACTTTTCCTGAAAACCAGGCCCGAAAGGCTTTAGAACAGCTGGTGGTTTTCTCAATCGAAAGAAGTAAATAACTTTATGCCATCTTTAAGGTAAACGAAAAAGTGGTTCCTTCACCCTCTTTACTGCGGACACTAATGGTTTGCCGGTGTGCTTCGATGATGTGTTTCACGATGGCCAATCCCAGTCCCGATCCGCCGGTATCGCGCGAACGGCTGACTTCAGTCCGGTAAAACCGTTCAAAAACGCGGTGGATATTTTCTTCCGGAATACCAATTCCATTGTCTTGTATCTCAACCAGATAATTGTTGTGAAAATTGTAGCAGGAAATCCTGATAACGCCTCCCTTTTGATTGCCGTATTTAATGGCATTGTCAATCAGGTTGATAAAGACCTGTCTGATTCTTTTTTTGTCGGCACGTGCTTTCATGGAACGGTTCATGGACGAATGCAACACAATTTTCGTATTGTGGTTGGCGGCTTTCATTTCCATAAAATCAATCACCTCCCGCGTAAGGTCGTACAGGTTAAAAACCTCTTCTTTCAAAACCAGCTCCCCCGATTCAAGTTTGGCTATTTCTTCCAGTTCTTCCACCAGCGCGATCATCCGGTTAATGCTTTTTTCAGTTTTTTGTAAAAATTTCTCATTCACCAATTTGTCATCCAGACCTCCGTCGAGCAATGTTAACACATAGCCCTGGATATTAAAAATGGGGGTCTTGAGTTCATGAGAAATATTTCCAAGAAATTCACGTCTGTAAGCAGCCAGTTCCTTCAATTCTTCAATTTCTTTCTTTTTTTCTTCGCTCCATTTAAGTACTACGCTGTTGACAATTTCCAATTCATCGGTTTTTCTTTTTTTTAGAAGAGGTGGTTCATTTTCAGGTTTCAGTAATCCAATTGTTTTGTAGATCACCTTCAGTTTTTCCTTGATATATTGATCGAAAAGTAGGTTGCTTATAAAATAGGCAAATACAAATATCAGGGGAATAAAAATGAGCAGTGGTAAAGGTTTGAATGTAAAAAAACTTAGAAAGATGATGATGTAAACAAAGCTAAACAGAAGCGTTGTTAGTACTGCATTGATGAGGGCGATATGTTTTGAAGCTGACAACGGCATGTGACAAACCCAAGGGGATGTATCTTGATTAGATGCTGAACGTGTAACCGACCCCTTTAATTGTTCGGATGTTGTCAATACCTATTTTTTCACGGATTTTACGCACATGCACATCGATGGTGCGGTCGCCTACAATCACGTCATTTCCCCAGACCTTGGCAAAAATATCTTCACGCGAAAACACCTTGTTCGGCGAGGCTGCAAGCAATGCAAGTATTTTAAATTCTTTGTTGGGAAGGATTATTTTCTCGCCTTCTTTTATCACGATAAACCGCTCAGGATCAATGATCAGGTTATTCAACTCAATCACCGTAGGGATTTTTTCTTTTTTTGATGACCGACGCAGCAGCGCGTTTATCCGGCTCATCAGTACCTTTGGTTTTATAGGTTTCGACACATAATCATCGGCCCCGGCTTCAAATCCGGCTATCTGCGAGTAATCTTCCGACCGGGCAGTTAAAAATACGATGATGGTCTCTTCCAAGGCCTTAATTTTTCTAATCTCCTGAACAGCCGTCATGCCATCCATTTTAGGCATCATCACATCCATGATAATCAGGTCGGGGAGTTCTTTCTTTGCTTTTTGAATGGCTTCCTGTCCGTTGACGGCAGTAACCACGTTAAAGCCTTCTTTTTCGAGGTTGTACGATAAAAACTCGACAATGTCCTCTTCATCGTCAACCAGGAGGATTTTGTATTTACTCTGATCCATTCTGCTTCTATTTTTCTAGGTGACCAAAGTAATACAAATTTGGTGATGGTTGCAAAACGATTGTTATTATTAAGTTAATTAATTTATGCAACAGCTTAATATTGTGATCAATGGATGTAAAGTCTGTTTAAGTGGCACCTCAAGCCAACATTTTTTTACCTTTGATTAAAAATGTAGCATGTGGATTCCAATGAAAATAATTTTTCTCAACCTCTTTTTAATTGTTGGATTTACCGGGCTTTCTCAGCAATTTGGCGGAGGGTTAACTACAGGCGTGGTAGGGTCGCAGGTGGCAGGCGATACCTTTTCGGGGTATAACAAAGGCGGGATTTTTGCCGGTGGATTTGTTACCCTTGGAATGGGAGGCAGGTCAGCTATGCAATTGGAACTTGCTTATTTTCAAAAAGGAAGCCGTGAAAACCCCACCGAAGAAAACCTCTATCAGTCGTTCCTGTTGCGATTGAATTACGTGGAGATGGCCTTGCTGTATCAATATCAAATGGGTCGGTTCATTGTAGAAGCAGGACCATCGACCGGTGTGTTGACGAGCCATTATGAGGAATTCAATCAGGATATAACCAGCGATTACGCGGGTTACTCCAAACCTCTCCGCATGACATTACAAATAAACCTTGGCATGGTATTTTTGGTCGATCCGCACTGGCAGGTGATGCTGCGCACCAACAATTCGATGATGAGTATCCGTGACAAAGATTACCCGGGTATTTTTCGCTTTTGGGATTATGGTCAATACAATGATGCTTTGGTGTTGGGTGTAAGGTATGTTTTGAGGTCATCCAATCGTTAAAAAAACCTAAACTCTTGACATGGTAACCTGATACTTAGGAATATTCAATTAACTCCTGTTTTTTTTACTACCTTTGCAAATCAGAATAGTATAACAAACTTATTTATGGAAAAGAAAAGGGTGCTCTTTGTTAATCAAGAGATCATGCCATATCTGCCTGAGACTCCTCTAAGCAAGATTGGTCGGTTTCTACCCCAAAAGACCCAGGAAAAAGGGAAAGAAATACGCACTTTTATGCCAAGATTTGGCCTGGTTAACGAAAGAAGGAATCAACTGCATGAAGTCATCCGTCTTTCAGGTATGAACCTGATCATCGATGATATCGACCACCCGTTAATTATCAAGGTGGCTTCAATTCAGCAAGCCCGAATGCAGGTGTATTTTATTGATAATGAAGATTTCTTTCACCGAAAGTTTTTGTTTCGCGATAAGAGCAAGAATTTTTTTGATGACAATGATGAACGCACTGTCTTTTTTGCCAAAGGGGTGCTCGAAACCGTTAAAAAACTGGGCTGGGCACCCGATTTGATCCATACCCATGGATGGTTTGCCAGCCTGCTCCCGTTTTATGTACGTACTGCCTACAAGGACAATCCCATTTTTGGCGATTTAAAAATTATTTGCAGCCTTTATGATGATGAGTTTAGTGAAACTTTCAAAACGGGATTTGTCGATAAGATTAAAATGAACGGTATTGAAGACAACCAGCTTGAACACTATAAACACGCTTCTTACGTTTCACTGATGAAAGGAGCCATTGATCATTCCGATGCCCTGCTGGTAGCCAGCCCGGTGATTAATGCAGAGGTGATGGAATATGCAAAAGCTTCAGGCAAACCAATGCTTGACTATCAGGGAGAGGAAGACTATTTTAATGCTTATAACGATTTTTATGACCAAATTATTGAAGGTTAGCCAACCCGGATTATTGTTCTATATTGCTTCCATCCTGTTTTTGGCAGCCATCACGTTGATTTTACCATCCTGTACAAAGGATCCCGGAAAAATTGGAACCATTATTCAGCCCGGCGACAGCTGGCTCAAAGTTAGATTTACTGATACCACTTCTATCGCTGCTTATTCCGTGATCGATGATTCGGTCCGTACGGATGAGCTTACCCGAAACGCAATCGGTTATGTGAATGATCCGGTGTTTGGAGCAACAAAAGCATCGTTTTACACTCAATTTGTACTTTCGACCAATGGGCATCAGTTTGGTGAAGAACCTCATCTTGATTCTTTAGTCCTGCAGTTGGTTTATTCAGGTGCCTACGCGGATACCAATACAACCATAACGGTACACACCTATGAAATGCTGAAAGGAATTGAAAAAGACAGTGCTTATTATAGTCCACGCAGTATCATGGTGGGGAATACTGATTTTAGCGACTATTCCTTTGTGCCACGGCCACACGATAGCGTCTATTTTCTGGGCGACACACTTCCTGCCTTAATTCGGATCAATCTGTCGGATCTTTCCACCGAACTGGGAGAGAGGTTGTTGTCTGCCGACTCCGCCACTAACATGGTCGATAATAAGGCTTTTCTCGAATTCTTTAAGGGTCTTTATCTAACGCCATCAGCTGTATCCTCCACCGGTGCTTTAGCTTATTTCAATTTGATTTCCGGAGGATCGAAATTGTCGATCTATTACAGTAACCAGAATGATGATTCGTTGCGATACGATTTTATTATCAGCTCTTCAGCAGCACGTTTTAATAAATACGAACATGATTTTACTAATGCCAGTGTTGATCTTCGTCAACAAATAGTCAATGGTGATTCGGCACTTGGGGAGCAAAATTTCTATATTCAGGGATTTGCCGGTGTAAAAACCGTGATTAAATTACCTTATCCAAAAAGCTGGAGAAATTTAGTAAATGTAGCAGTAAACGAAGCCAAATTGACCCTTCCGGGAGGGAATTTCGCGCAGTTTTATGAAGCCCCCGCGCAACTGGTTTTGGTTCAACGGTTGCAAGATGGAAGTTATGAATTGCTGCCCGACTATAATGACGGAGTTTCTTATTTTGGAGGAACCTATGAAGCCGAATCAAATAGGTATGTTTTTCGCATCACGAAGTACATCCAGTCAGTTATAAGCGACAGCGTTACAGCAAATTACGGGTTGTATTTGTTGGTAAATGCAGGTTCAATTAATCCCGAGAGTTTCATATTTAATGGTTTTAAACCTAACGTTGATACGGCTGATCGTATGAAACTCGAAATTCTTTATACCGACCTGGATTAATATTAACAATTCGTTTACAGTTTAATTTAATATCTGAACAATTACTTTTGTAAATTTGCATCCTTTACCTAAAAACACCAAATTATGTGCGGAATTGTAGCTTATGTCGGATACAAACAAGCATACCCCATACTAATAAAAGGCTTGGAACGACTCGAATATCGGGGATACGATAGTGCCGGTGTCGCCTTGTTGAACCATGGGTTGAAAACCTATAAAACCCCCGGAAAAGTGTCTGACCTAAAGGCTTTTCTGGAAGATAAGGACCTGGATGGGAACCTGGGAATTGCGCATACCCGTTGGGCCACTCATGGTGAACCCAACCTGATAAATGCACATCCCCATTACTCTCAAACCAAGTCGTTGTCTATTATTCACAACGGAATTATTGAAAACTATTCCTTATTGAAAGAAGAATTGATCAAGCGTGGTTACACCTTTAATTCAGACACGGATACTGAAGTACTCGTGAACCTGATTGAGGATATACAGATGAACGAACAAGTGGTTTTGGATGCAGCTGTGCGAATCGCGTTGAACCAGGTGGTAGGAGCTTATGCTATCGTCATACTATCTGCCGACCATCCCAATACCTTGATCGCTGCACGTAAAGGAAGTCCGCTGGTAATTGGTATAGGGGATGATGATTTTTACGTGGCATCAGATGCTACACCCATCGTGGAATACACCAGAAACGTAGTCTACCTCGAAGATGAGGAAGTGGCGGTCCTCACACGTGGTGAAAAATTAAAGCTCCGTGACATCAAGAACCACGAAAAAACACCCTATGTCCAACAATTGGAGATGAACCTGAGCGAATTGGAAAAAGGGGGTTACGATCATTTTATGCTTAAGGAGATTAATGAACAAGCCCGTTCAATTAAAGACAGCATGCGTGGAAGGATCAACGCTGCTAAAGCACTGGTTTCATTAGGCGGAATTGTTGATTATGAGCAAAAAATACTGGCGGCAAACCGCATCGTCATCATCGCCTGTGGTACCTCCTGGCACGCCGGCCTGGTTGGCGAATATTTAATAGAAGACCTTGCCCGGATTCCTGTTGAAGTAGAGTATGCTTCTGAATTTCGATATAGAAACCCCATTATTAATGAAGGAGATGTGGTGATAGCCATTTCCCAATCGGGCGAAACAGCCGATACGCTGGCTGCCATCGAGTTGGCGAAATCTAAAGGCGCCATTATTTTGGGAATATGCAACGTGGTAGGGTCATCCATCGCTCGCGCCACACATGGAGGTTCATACACGCATGCCGGGCCTGAAATTGGGGTGGCTTCCACCAAGGCTTTTACCGCGCAGGTAACAGTACTTACCCTGCTGGCATTGCGTTTAGCCGAATTAAAAGGAACCTTGCCCCGTTCAAAGTTTATCAGGATCTTACACGAATTAGAAAGTATCCCCGAAAAAGTTGAAAGGGTACTTGATGACAAAGGTGCTGCGAAATTTATCGCTGGTCAGTTTAATAAGGTACACAATTTTCTTTACCTTGGTAGGGGGTACAATTTCCCGGTAGCCCTTGAAGGCGCACTTAAATTAAAGGAGATCAGCTATATACATGCAGAAGGCTATCCCGCTGCCGAGATGAAACATGGACCCATTGCACTCATCGACGAAAATATGCCGGTGGTATTTATCGCTACCAGCAGGGGGATCTACGAAAAAGTAGTAAGCAATATCCAGGAAGTGAAGGCACGGGGTGGAAAAATTATAGCCATTGTTACCGAAGGCGATACCGCAGTAAAGGAATTGGCTGATTATGTCATCGAAATCCCCGAAACAGAAGAAATGCTGATTCCTTTGTTGGCAACCATACCTTTACAGAAATTAGCCTATTACATGGCTGTTATGCGCGGTTGCAATGTTGACATGCCCCGCAACCTGGCCAAATCGGTTACTGTTGAGTAAGGTTAGATTTCAGGATTCAGGCGTTTGGTGAGATAGTGAATTCCATCGAATGGAAGGTAGCCCATCTTTTGAAATGCCATGAACGAATTGGTATTATAGTCTTCAATCATACAAGCAAAGATACCAATACCCTGTCGCGTAAGCCATGCTTCGCTTACTGAAACCAATTGCCTGCCAATGCCTTGCTTCTGAAATTCAGGAAGAACGGCCAGCCTGTTAATCCAACCTTTGCGACCATCATGCGTTACAAGTACCGTTGCAACAGGCATTTCTTCCAATAATCCAATAAAAAACACTCCGGTTCCAACCTGCATTTCTCTTGCAATACTTTCCAGGCTATCCCTGCCATTTGGTTTATAAGGCAACCCGGCTTTTTTCCATAGATCGGTGAGCAAGGCATAATCGCCAATAGTTGCTTCCCTGATGGTAAGAGGCCTATTAGTAGTAAACAACCTCTGCCTCGGGGTGTTGTTCTGTGAATTCATCAACTTTCGATTTTTTTATGGAAGTATTGTAGCATTTGAATATTTTAATGTTGCTCAATCCTGCCAATGGATTGATATTTTTAATTCTGGTATTGTTGATGCTTAAATCCTCCAACGTAATCATCTGGCTCAGGTACTTCAGATTTTTAACCCGTGTTCCTGAAATATTCAACTGTTTCAGACTTGTTAGTTTGCCGATGGCTTCCAGGTCGTCAACGGGTGTATTTTCAAGGTTCAGTTTCTCGAGGGTTTGTAGTTTGGAAAGCATGCTGATATCCGTGATGGGATTTTGAGGAACCTCAAGCTCAGTAATCATTTTCAGATTGCTGATTGGACTTAAATTGCTGATACCCACATTGTTCATATTCAGTTTTTCGAGCCAGATAAGCACATTGAGCGGGGAGATTTCATGTAATTCAGGATTGTTGCCCGCCTCAAAAGTAGTTAGGTTGGCTAGTTGTTGGAGTTCAACTGGTGTAGGATTTTCACCCATTTTCAATTGATGACGAAAGGCTGATTTCCATGCGGCACTCATTTGGTTCCACCAAATGCTCAGGTTTTCTGTTTGATAAATAACGACACTTCCCGGCACAATTGTTCGGAAGGCGATCACTTGCTCCTGTTTAACTCCACTTTGATCACAGTATAATCTGGTCAGGTTCAGACTGCTGGATAAGGGAAGTAAGTCGCTGATGGAGGTTTTGGTCACATCAATTTCTTTTAGGTTTTGAAGGTTGGTCAATGATTCCAGGTTGGCCACTTGTGTTTCGCTTAAATTAAGCATTTTCAGGTTATTAAGCCGCGACAATGGAGTGAGGTCGTTGATATCCGTACCCGACAGGTCCACCTTTTCGAGGCGGTGCAACATACTGAGAGGCTCGATATTTTGGATGCTTTTATTGTTGGCTAAAGAGATCTCCTGCTGATCGATTAGTTGATGAAGTTGTTCTTTGGTCAGGGGTTCGGAAAGTTGAAATGTTTGCTTAAAAACCGTTTTCCATTCTGCATCCAGTGTTGACCACCAGTTGACCAGGTTTTGAGAGTTGTATATGACCAGACATCCCGGTTTTTTGTCCATAAAAAGCACGGCCTTTTCCATGGTTATGCCCGAATTATCGCAATAAATGGCTTTTAAGTCAGTAATATTTTGCAAAGGTTGCAGATCGGAGATGCTTGTAAAATTTGCCTGAATTACCGTCAATCCGGTTAAAGAGGACAAAGGAGCCAGACTGGTTACATTGGTACTGTCAATGTTGAGGGTCCGGAGGTTGCTGAGTGATTTCAAATCCTGAAGATTGGTAATGGACGAAGAAACCAGGTTTAAATCGGTTAAAGAAGTCAAAGCCGAAATACCCTGAAATTCATTTGGACGAGTTGATTGGAGATTCAAATGTTTCAGGTTGGTGAGAGAGGCCAGCGGAGCGCTGATGGAAAAAGGCACTGCTTTTAAATTCAGGTCAAGCAATGAGGGAAGGTTCTTGAGCACTTCCAGCGAGTTTACCTGTGTGTACGCGATGTTGAGTTCTTTTATTGCCGTCAGGTAACGGATGGCATCAAGTGAATTTACGGGAGTGCCTTCAATATTGAGCATCTCCAGTTTATTCAGGTTTCTGATGGGTGTCAGGTCACCTATTAAGGTAAAACTCATGTCCAGTTCTACCAGTTCAGTGAGTTCTGAAAGTGGATCCAGGTTCCTTATCACATGGTCATGTGCGATAGAAATTTTCTTTTGTACCCTGAAAGCGCGTAGTATTTTGTATATTACCGCCACATCGGCTTTTATTGTATCAGGTACCTGTATATAAGCAGCCGTATTGGCGGTGTTTATTTGGGTGCTGTCATCAGCATATTCCCCGGGTTGGTCATCAGGAGGTGTTTGTAGGGAAGTCTCCACCCGATTTTCAATCCATCTAAAAGTAACCAGTGAGCTGTCGGAAAAATGAATGATATTCATAAAAGGCAAGGTGTCGTAAACCAGCACCGAGCGACCAAAAACCTGTTTCCAGGAGGAACTCATGTTGTTCCACCAATGTCTCATTTCTTCCCTTTCATTGAGCTTGGTGGTGTACATGCTGACTATTTTCAGGTCCTTTTTTTGCTGGTTCAGGTTCATCTCAAAATACCGTACCAGGTTATTGTTTACGGTGTCGCCATTTACCGTGATTCCCTGCAAGTTCCGGTTGGTTGTGACTTTAAAAAAAACCTGTCCGTTTTGGTTGATCATCTGATCGATAGAATTGATATGAAACGAAAACGTCACTTTTTTATAGAAAAACATGACATCCTTTAAATAGGCCTGGACATCTTTATTTAAAGGTGTTTTGCGTTTATCGTCCAAATCATCTTCAACTTGTGTTTCGGCATCCTGAAAAATCTTCAGGTAACTTTCTGTAAAGATGATGTCTTTTTCCGCAATCACTTCATTGGGATCGCCCAGAAAATTTAAAGTTCCTTCCAGGTAAGAAACCAATTGTTGGGCATCCACCTTGTAGGTGGACATATCTTCGGCTGACATCGTGCTTTCCTGCGACAGCACAGGATTTGCCAGGAGCAGAAGGCAGAAAAAAAGGGTAGCTGGTTTGCGGTACATATTCTGAAGGTTTTTAGCCATCGTTATTTTATTTTCAATCTCAGAACGCGAAAAATCGGATGCAAAGTTAACCAATAGTAAACGACCTGATGTAAATTAGAACTTTTTATTAATTTTACAACATAAGCTTACCAACCCTGTTAACAGATGTGCATTAGGAACTTACAATATCAAAGAGCAGATTTACATTTTGGTTTTTGTGGGCGGGTTAAATTCCTTTTATTGTTGATTACACTTTATTTAATGATGTCCCTTAGTTTGAATGCAAGCACCGATTCAATTGTTCAAACCTATTGTGATCAGGCAAATAAATATCAGGAAAGCAGAGACTATGACAGCAGTTTGATGTTTCTCAAACTGGCCATTTATTTTGCAGATAGCACCAAAGATGAAAAATCCAAAGCATTGGTATATCGACAAATGGCCCATCTTAATTTTGATTTAAATGAGTTTGACATTGCACGGATTTATTACAAAAAAGTGCTGAATATCAACCCGCAACCTGAGAGTATTGACTTGACTTCTGACTACATTGGATTAAGCCTCACTTATCTTGAACATGGCTTTACTGATTCTGCTCTATACTATATCAATAAAGCCAGACAACATTGGGCGCAGCACCAGGATTCAATCATTTGTACTTCTCTGGAAAACAATACGGCCAGGATTTATATGGATAAAGGTGATTTCGATAAGGCCCTTAAACACTTCTTGTTGGCATTGGACAATGCAATCTTAAATCATGATTCAATTAATCTGATCTATGTTAATCTGAATATAGGTACACTTTATCAACAATTGGGTAAGTTTGACAATGCATTGGATTCGTATTTAAAAAGCCTTGAAATTAGCCGGTTAACAAACAACACGGAAGGGTTGGCCTTGGCATACAGCATTGGCATTATTTATAAAGAACGACAAGATTATCAAACGGCGTTGAAATTCTATACCATGGCTATCCCGGCATGTATCGAACTTGGCAAATTTGACGATATTGCCAACATTTACAGCAACATGTCGAATGTTTACATGTTGCAAAAAAAATACCTTGATGCCGCCAACATCTTGCGAAAATCCATCAATTTGAGCACCAACCATGGAAATAACCGCCAACTGGGGATTGCATATGCCAACATGGGTAAAACCAAGGAATTACAAGGTTTCTACGATTCGGCAATTTATTACCTGGATTTGTCCCGGGCTGTATTCGTTGAATTGGGCATGCGTAATTTGGAAAGCATTGCACTGAGGATGACATCAGAAGCCTATGAAAAGGATCACGACTATAAAAATGCCTTGTTTTACCATAAGGAATACATCTTGCTGGCTGATTCAATCCACAGTGAAAAAGTGGAAAAACAAATTGCCGAACTGCAACTGAGCTACGAAACGGAAAAAAAGGATAAAGAAAACAAACTACTCAAAAAAGACATTGAATTTGAAAAGGGGAAATCACACTATCTGTTAATACTGGCTTTGTTATTGACTTTTACCGGGATTGTGAGCCTTGTCCTTTTTTATTTTATCAGAAAAAACGCACTTACCAGAAAACAACTGGCAGAATCGAAAGCAGCCGGTCTTGAAGGTAAACTGGAAGGACAAAAGCGCGAACTTACATTGGGAGCATTGTCATTATCGCGAAATCTGGAATTTATTAATAGTTTGATAAATGAGCTCAGGGAGCTCTCTGGTTTTGTTACGGATGGAGGAATACGTCCGCTCAACAATATTGTTAAAAAACTCGGCCAGCAGAAGTCGAATAGCAGTTGGAAAGAATTTGAGAAGCGATTTTCCGAGATCCATAGTAACTTTTATTCCAGGCTACTGGAAGAATACCCCACCCTGACACAAAGTGAGGTAAAGTTATGTGCCTTTTTGAAATTGGGAATGAATACCAAAGAAATCTGTTCCCTTACCTTCCAAAGTGTTCGCGCAGTAGAAGCTTCCAGGCTTAGATTACGAAAAAAACTAAACATTACAAGTTGTGAAAACCTGAGTATGTTTTTACAGAAATATTAAGCCTTACAGGTACGAATCCTTATGCTGTAAATGATAAAAAAATAAACTATCGTAGTATTGTTGTAGTGTTTTTTTTTGACAAATCAGCTCCTATAAAGTAAATTTACCCATTGAAAACCAGTACTTGGTATTTGTTCGGTTGAACTTGTGTTAATAACCATGATGGAACTTAATGTATGGCGTATCATTTCAATTCTTCATATTGCCGAAATCCTACAATGAGTGACAAACCTAAAAATATTACCGAAACACCTGATGGCATCAAAGCCGAGCTTAACGTACTATATCAATTGAATAAAAAGAGAAAGTCAGCCATTGATAAAATTTCTAAAAGTATCTCTATAGAGGGTTCGAAGACTGATATCGATAAAACAAAAATTCATCATAAAAAACTCAAATCAAATCAATAATTAAAACCATATCAAAAATGAAAGCTATAAAGAATTACGGTTTATTAATTTCAGTTTTACTTCTAATCACCCTTTTAGATCTATTGGGGTGTAAAAAGGACAAAGAGGATCCAATAAAAAAGAAGTATGCGTGGGCTGTTGGAACTACAGATAGCACCGGATACGGCACCATTTATTTTTCAGATAACGGAGGTGATCAATGGATTCGCCAGGGTGAGGGGGCCGCCTCGATACAAGGAGTAAACCTTTATGATGTGTGGGCAGTTGACGAAAATACTGTTTGGGCAGTAGGTGATAACAATGTGATTATCAAAACCACGGATGGCGGAATTACTTGGAACAGGATTGCTGCTCCATCAAAGCGATCTGAAGTTGGGCTTTCTTCAATTTCCATAATTAATGCGACCAATATTTGGATATCCGGATCCGATGGAACAGTATACAATTCCACAGATGGAGGAAACTCCTGGAATTCTGTTCATTCAGATGTTCTTGTTAATAATTATTTACAGGGAATTCATGCAATTGACCCCAATATCGTTTATGTTACCGGCGGACCCGCTATGACCAGTACCGGATTTATTGCCAGAACCATTGATGCCGGCATTACTTGGGATTCTATTGTGCCAGCCGACAATTTTAACAAAAACCGCTGGATTGGGGTAGCCTCTTCAAATGCCAGTAATATTGTCATTTATGGAGGGCGCTCACATTATATTTATAGTGCTGATGGAGGGCATAGTTGGACAAATGATTCAATAGAAGGTACGGGCGGTACAGGAGGGGCAGATATTAACTGTCTGAAAATGCTTGATTCACAAACCTGGTGGGGTGCGTTTGACTATGATGGTATTTATGAAACAAAAGATGCAGGTAACAATTGGCTGAGTCAGGGAAGTGCCCCGGGGCCAAAGGGTATGTGGCTGGTTGGCATCGATTACTATGATTATCAACTATGTGTTATCGTGGGTGAAAGCTCCATGTCGAATAAAGGGAAAATAATAAAAACGGTAAACGGTGGACAGCTTTGGGAATTGAAATTGGAAACTCATGCTCAGATGCAGAAAGTGTCATTTATTAAATAGATTATAAATTTAGAAAACATGAAAAAGTTAGTCGTATTTTACCTGTTAGTTTGCCTTTTGCCTTTTATTTCAAATGCACAATGGTCGAACAACCCGAATGAAAACACCCTGATTGTGGATACAACAGGATCCCAGATAGTCCCGGTGGTGGTAACAAACAGCCATGGAGAGTCTTATATTTCATGGTACTCTGAGTTTGATAACCTGAATTATGATGTCTATCTTCAGAAAATGGACAAAAACGGATTGAAACTGTGGGATGAAGAAGGTATGTTAATAAGCGATCATGAAACTAAAACCTGGGTAACCGGTTACGATATGATTTTTGACCAGGATGAAAACGTTATTCTGGTTACCCAGGATAAGCGTACCGGTAACAGTGATGTTTTTGCCTATAAAATATCGCCCGACGGAGAATTCATTTGGGGCAATGATGGAATACAATTAAGCAACACAACCGGGTTCGATCCATCACCACAGGTAACAGTAACAAATAATAACGACTTGATATTTTTATGGGGTGAAGAACCTGTTGACAACACAATTAACTCCGTGCTATATGTAACCCGTTATTCATCCAATGGAAACAAACTTTGGGAAACTATCCTTTCCGACACGATAGATTTTATGCTTCCGCAAATGCTTTATACGAACGAGCATCTGATTGTATCATGGATTACCAAAACCCATAAAACAGATACGGCACCGGGAGAAGAAAACTGGATGCATGTGTTTGCTCAAATGTTAAACAGCGGGGGTCTTCCGGTATGGGAACACAACGTCCAAATTGATAGTCTTGATTTAATGAGTTTTGGATCGCTTTACACCACACCATTTCTGACAAGCGATGGAAACGGAGGTGCTTATGTGATGTGGCAGTCGTTTTTTATAAATGAAACAGGGGGTAGGCCAACAACATACCTAAACAGACTTTTTGCAGATGGAACAATTTGGTTTCCGGGTGGATATAGTGTGTCTCAATTTACGGGTAACTACCATACCGAAGCTCAAATGGAATTTATAGAAGATGTTGAAAAACTCATGGTTTGCTGGCAGGAATACCATTACGATGAAATTAACCAGGCTGATTGTTGGGGAATTTACGGTCAGTTATTTGATTCCCAAGGCCAGTATCTGTGGGATGAAAATGGTCATGAAATTATACCTTTCCTCTGCGCTGAAGATACATCCTATTCATCAATTCGTTTGGGTAAATCCACTAACAACAATGCTGTTTTAACTTTTCAAAAAGATTACTTATCGATTGATGGATCAGACACCGGCATGGTATCCAATGTATATGCTTTATCGTTGGATCTTGGTGGTGAAATGACATGGTCGCCTCCCGTTGTTCCTCTGTCAATCACAAATAGTGATAAATATCAGTCATTCTTTAGCAACCTTGTCGATGATCAGTTTGTGCTAGCCTGGAACGACAATATTTCCAACCCCGATGATTATTTTGACTTTGGTATTTATGCCCAGAATATAAGTGTTGATGGTGTGATCGGGCCAACTTCTGTATTCAACAATTCAAAACCCGATCTAGTAAGGGTGGGCTTATTCCCCAATCCGGCAAATCGCCAGGTTGAAATTCGATATACTTTGAAAAAACCTTGTGATGTCAACATTGATCTGCTCAACCTTGACGGAAGTGTAATCGGATCATATAGCCAGGACAATTGCCAGATTGGAACTTATTCACAGCCAATAAATATTTTCGGGTTATCCGCGGGAATGTACCTTATCAGGATGAAGTCGCATCATGTTACTTCTTACCATAAACTCATTATTAATTAAACGGTATTTAGTGCTTACGGGATCAGGGGAAGTGAGAAGTCAGAAGTCGGGAGTCGGGAGTCGGGAGTCGGAAGACTGAATTTGTTCCAGCTTCCAGCTCCCCGCTCCGGACTCCCCGCTCCATGTTCCATGCTTCCGGCTCCCAGCCTAGTTTGCGGTACATATCCTAAACGTCTTCAGCAGTTCTTTTTTATCTTTTTCATCTGCATAAATCAAGTTGGAAATCAGCCAACCCGAATTCATGTCATCCCGGTTATAATAGCTTAACTCGAAATACCAGTGATCAATTTGCAGAAAATGAAATTTCACTGATTTGATTTTTTCAAATGTCAGTTGTTTGTTTTTCATCAGATAGAAAAACAAGGTCAGGTAATCGGGCTGATATTTTTGCGAGGCGTAGTATTCAATATGTGCAGGATCTTCGAGGGCCTTGTGAAGGTTCATAAAATCCAGTTCATGGCTTTGGGGATGAAGAAAGTACTGCTTTTGTAAAATGGAATCGGCGAATGGAAACAAACTGTTTAATTGATTGAAATAGGCATTGCTCAATACCCACTTCGATCCCAGGTTTTCCTTTTCCAGTGTAAGAAATAAGATGAGGTCTACCGGCTCACCCTGGTAGGTAAATTGTGCCGATACCTCTGCAAACCAATTGGTATCTAGGAATTGGAGAAAAACGGGAGCAGCTTTTTTTGTCACATCTTCAATAAAATAATTCTTGAGGGTTCCGGAAGTTCGAGGGTTGTACTGATCAAATAGGTTGGGCAGTACATTTTTTCTGAGGACTTCGTTTCTGTATTTTGAATCCTGAACCGAAAGTACTTTACCAAATTGGTCTTCTTCCATGTTAAAACGCTTGATAAACTGACCCACCTGCTTATTCATAGCGTAAAGCGTAGTTTCATCACCTGTAAAGTTACCGGATGAAAACTGTTGGGCTTCGATGGTTTTTCCAACGAAAAACAGGATCAATAAAACGATTATAATGGGAATTTGCCTCATGGTAGAATATTTCAACAAAATTAATCTATTCTTGAATATGCCGGGCGATGGTTGAAATTCTCTTCTAAAGTCAACCAATAAAAAGCATTTGGTGAATGATAACTGGAGGTGTTAGGTTCATCCTTAAACTTTCCGGCAAGAAAGTAGCACGGCCTCCAAAGAGGCCGCACCCAAAATCAACAATTATGAAAAAAAGCAGAATAAATCTCGATGTTGTAGCCATTCCGGGGAAATACTACCGATTTATTTGCTGCAAAAGTATGCCAACCGCCATCAGATAGGTGTTAATCAAAATTAACCTATGTTAATAAATGTTAAATACTGAAAATCAAAGCATTGAACAGGTATTTTTGCTGTATGAACAAATGGACCACCATGATATTTATTGCGCTGGTAACGGCGGCAACCATTGGGCTAATGGTGATTCAGGTATATTGGATCAGGGATGCAGTAAAGCTAAAGCAGGCGGTATTCATTCGTGATGTCAAGCAATCCATGCAGCAGGTCGTATTTGAGATAGACAAGACCCAACTTGAGGAGCGTGTGAGGGAACAGCGCCGGTACTATGAAGAAAACAGGAGCAACTTTAAGGCGTATGATTCAATCAATAGGGTGCTTTACCAAAACTTTAAAAACCTGCGGTCCATCAACGATATCGACCGGTTTATGCGCAGTTCAGATATGGCCTCAAAGGCACTGAACCAACTGACTTTTAACTACAATAAACAAGAACCCGGAAACTTTTATTACAACAACAAATCCCTCATCGACTCGCTGATAAGCAGGTCATTGAAGAACAAGCAGATTAAAACATACTTTGAATTTGGAATTTTTAGCCCGGCCACCAATTCCATGATCCTGCAAAAAACTGGCAGGTATCCGGAGGAGTTGCACAACGAAAGTTTCGTTTTCGATTTAGCTCCTTCCGGTTCCATGTTCGCGTACCCAAATAAATTACTTCTTTATTTTCCTTACGAAAAAACATTTATTATCAGTCAGTTGTGGGTGATGCTGATCGTTTCGGTGGTGTTGTTTTTGGTTATCATCGCGGCCTTTTCATTTAGCACGTACACCATATTTCGACAAAAGCGGTTATCTGAAATGAAAAATGATTTTATCAATAACATGACCCACGAGTTTAAAACGCCCATTTCAACCATATCTTTGGCTTGTGAGGCGCTTAAAGACACGGATTTGCCTAAAACAGAATATTTTTATAATACCTATGTGGGCATGATATTCGAGGAGAATACCCGGCTGGCCACCATGGCCGAGCAAATACTCCAGACAGCGGTCATCGACAAAGGTCAGCTTCATCTCCGAAAAGAGCAGTTGAGCATGGATGCCGTCATCAAGGTGGCCATGGGTAGTAAGTCGATGGCTTTGAACAGCAAGAACGGAACCATGGACTATCAACCTCATGCCAATGGTACTGTTTTAATGGGCGACAAAGTTCACCTCACCAATGTGATTATCAACCTGCTGGACAATGCCATTAAATACTGCCTTGAACCCCCGCGAATTGTGATCAGCACCATTAATCGCGGCGATTTATTGTTAATCAGGGTTCAGGACAATGGTATCGGAATTGGTAAAGCGGACAGAAAAAAAATATTTGAAAAATTATATAGGGTCCCAACCGGAAATATTCATAATTTTAAAGGCTTTGGATTGGGACTGAGTTATGTAAAGGCCATCGTTGAATTACACGACGGGCAAGTGTATGTGGATTCGGAACCGGGTAAAGGAAGTACTTTTACTCTTCAGTTTCCACTCAATTAATTTTAAAAAACCATGGAAAAGAAAGTAAAGATTCTGTTAGCAGAAGATGACAAAAATTTGGGAAATATCCTCAAAACCTATCTCGAAGCCAAAGGTTACCCTACTGTGTTGAGCGAAGACGGGAAAATCGCTTTGGAGAATTTCAAACACAATCCGTTTGATTTTTGTGTGTTCGATATCATGATGCCGGTGATGGACGGTTTTACCCTGGCTGAAAAGGTAAGGAAACTGGACAAGGAAATTCCAATCCTGTTTCTGTCGGCCAAAGCCATGCAGGAAGACAAACTTCACGGTTTTGAAGTGGGTGCCGATGATTACCTGACCAAGCCATTTAGTATGGAAGAATTACTGGTGCGCATTAAAGCCATTTTGCGCAGAAGCGCTGCCCCGGCATCAACCAGCGAAAAAACCATTTTTAGGTTTGGGACTTTTGCCTTCGACTACAACAGGCAAATCCTCGATACTGCCGGCCTTCAACAAAAACTGACCTCCAAAGAGGCCGAACTTCTTAAGCTTTTATGTGAAAACATGAACAATGTCCTCGACCGGACGGTGGCTTTGAACAAGATATGGTTCGATGACAGTTATTTCAATGCGCGTTCGATGGATGTGTATATCACTAAGCTGCGGAAATACCTAAAGGACGATCCTGCCGTTGAGCTGATCAATGTGCATGGTGTTGGGTTTAAGCTGGTGGTGAGCTAACCATGTTGGCAATTCCATGGTAAAAGGTAATAAAACTGTTTCAGGTAATCAATAGGCGCGTTGCCTTTCAAACAACGATTAGCGTATCACTACTTTCTTGTTTAATACCTGTTGACCATGAACGATAGAAACAACGATAATTCCCAATGTTGATTTGGAATATGGAATGTTGATTTTTTCTTCCGAAGTAGTTAATCTGGAAATCATTCGTCCTGAGATATCTGTGATAGAAATGATTTTCAAACCGGAATCTAAGTGTTCTATTTTTATTTGATTCGACTGAGCGGAATAGTAAATTACCGGTTCTTTTGTTTGTTGGATAGTTTCTATTCCCGTAAGGTATAAATAACAAGTACTAAACTCAGGGTTTTGATATTTAAGGGTATCGATTTCCTCCAGGCAAAGTAAAGAATATAGTCCACATAATCCACCAAAGACGTCGATACCGCTATTCATAACACCTGAGAAACTACCGATACCACGAAACCAAATTTCATTGACATCGGGAAATTCAATGCTCTCCAGAGTCCATTGTTCAATGCTTCCGTTTTCTGAAGGCATTGTATCAACGGCGGTTAAAATGAGTTGCAATTCCTCAAGTGCACGGCTGTTGTTAATGGTTACCGTATCACCGATCACCAGGTTAAAATCATATATCAGTCCTTCATCCTGATACAGTTCTTTATAAAAAACCTGACCATTGACTTCACGGATAAAGGCACCAAAGAAGTTCCATAGTTGATGGTCTTCGTCTTCAGCAACCATCACTTTTTTATAAGCAATTTCACTAGTGTCTCGTTAAAACATTAAATCGTTCTTTGATAAATTTGATAATCAGCAATTTGTAGTGGTTTTTCTTGC
>PHDN01000008.1 GCA_002840975.1 Bacteroidetes bacterium HGW-Bacteroidetes-16 | reverse complement strand
GTTCAAATTTTTTAAGTGTTTTTTGAACGCCGAACGCCGATTAACGAACGCCGAAGTTTGAAGTGATTCCTACTTCAAACTTCATCATTCGTTAATCGATATTCGATATTCAATCTTAAGCCTTTATAACATTGAATTACTTCTATGCCTACAGAAGGTTTACCTACCTATGGCAAATAAATCGGCAGGTGAAACTGCCGGAATTCAGGAGTAAATTAACCTGGCACATAGTTTTTTGCCAGTTCCGAAAATGCCTAAGGTTGTACTTTCACCCATTTCCGATTTTGGTTTAGTTCTTTCGCCATCATTTTGGCAACCACAGGAGCCACTTCTATGCTGGCCCGCGCATCCAGAATCAAAAGCCTTGTCCGCCGCGACAGAAAGTCCTCCACCGTGCGGGCCATTTCATGTGGACACAACAGATAATTTCTGCCACAACAATTTCGTGGTCAGGGTGCAAACGCTGGCAATAAATGGCCTCTTCAGCCAGTAAATTTTTGCAATGCTTATGGTTGACGCTATGAAACGCTACGCATCTTGAAACACAAACTTATCAGCCCGCTAAGCCGTTGATTAAGGGTTATTTCGTTCAAATTTAGCCCAATCCGCGCAATGTTTTATGACCGCGTGTTAGCTACAGGGCAAATTTGAGTATATCATGATGTAACAATGTTTTGTTCTTTAGCCGCCTGTTAAGCCGAGCGGTATGGACAGGCTGGAAGGCTCTTTTTGCAAATCCGCATATTGATATCAAAACTCAGATGCTCATGTTTGCGTAATGTGCCTGATAGCGAAGCGACGGTCAGGATAATGTGACTATTTATTTATTGGTTATGTCTTAGAATACTAATGGACGGTAATGGGAATATTTTAAAAAGATGATTTCAAATAGTTGCCTTTTTTTGCCTCTGCTTTAATTTTTCTACTAACCGATTAAGCTTCAGTATCTCTTTGTTTAGTTTATCATTTGCAAATTCTAATTTATTTTTTCTTCCTACAGTATCCAACGTATCACAAATGTTATCGATGCGCAATGCCCGTAATGCTTTTATGTGGATTACCAACTTTCTGATTATTTCGGTAAGTTCATTTTCTTTTTTCTTCAGGTCAGAAATATCGGTTGCTATGATTATATAATTATCACCTTGCAGATACGGTGGTAATAGGTGAATCGAAAGTCTGAGATATAATGTGTTGGTCAGGGATACAACGATAACATCATGCTTGTCATGGGTCAGTTGAGAAAGAAAGTTATCTAATTTTGAATTATCGTCAGGCGAGATGAAGCGTTGAAGGGATGAACCAATAACCTTTTCGTATGGTGACTGTACAATAGCAGCAAATCTCGGATTACAATAAAGAATTGTACCCTCTTTTGTAAGAGTAACTGCTCCTTCGCTCATCTCCTCTATAAAAGTACGATAGGGCGTTTCGGCAGAACTGACAGAATAAACCTGTTCTCCCTGACTGCCTGAAACCATGATTGCATCCACTTCTCCGTTTCGGATAGCTGCTAGCGCATCCTCAATTTCAGCCATTCGGGCGCGTAATTCATCATTTTCAATTATGAGTTGTTCTTTTGTTCTAATCATATTTTTAACATAAAATAGAATGTATAAAGATTACTGGAAATCAATCTTTTCCTTCACCTCTTTCAGGTCCAATCCTAAAAGCACTTTTTCCTTGTCTGACATATCACCAATAATACGCCGGAAAGGAAGCGGCAATTTCTTAATCAGAGTTGGCGCTGCAATGATCTGCTCACCTTTTGCTAAACTTGGGTGTTGATACAGGTCTATCACTTCAAGCTCATATCGCCCTTCAAGGTATTCTTTGCAAATCTTTTTTAGGTTTGTCAGGGCTAACGCCGATCGAATCGTTGAACCGGTTATGTATAAACGCAATATATATTGTTCCTTGCCCTGATTAGAAACTGTCAAGTCAAGATCATCGAGTGAACTTTTTACTTTTGTTTTTTTCTCTTTCATGGCTACATGCTTAAATACTTAATTTACAAATCAGCTTACAGGTAGTAAGTCCAATCCAATAAGAACACGTTCTGTATTTGAGAGGTCACCGATTATCTTACGAACAGGTACCGGTAATTTTCTTACCAATGTTGGCAGAGCGAAAATCTGATCAGCGGCTCCCAATTGTGGATTTTTCAAAAGGTCAATTACTTCAATCGAGTATTTACCCTTCAATTGTTCTTCACATATTTTTGTCAGATTTGCACATGCGGTTATGGCTTTTGGCGTTTGACCTGCAATATATAAACGAAGGATCCACTTGTCATTTGGATCACCTTTAGGTTTTTCTTTAGTTCTTTTGTCTGAATTCACATCCATTTGTCTTATATGTTTAATTATTTTTACACGTTCTTTGTGGCAATATTTCCAGTTTTAGCTTTTCTGCTTTTTGCCATTTCCATTTTATCCTGTTCGAGTCGTTTAATCATTTCTTGTTCTATTTCCAAGATTTTAATTGCTTCAGACTCTTCCGATGCGAAATCAGCACGCATAGTTGCAATCTTTGATTCCATATCTCCTCTTTTTCTTGCTATTTCACGTTTTTTAGATTCTATTTCATGCTTACGTTTGAATACTTTTGAATTTTCCAGGGCTTCCTGTGCTATTCTGGCTGAGCCGGTTAAAACTCCGCTTGCACCAATATAAACGTCACGTAATTCCACACCGTGGTTAGTTAATACAAATTCACGAATCTGGTTAGAATTGGCCATCCCGCGCGATTTCAGAACATACATACCCCTGTTTCGTTCGCCGTTTAGCTCTATATCACGCAGCAATAACCAGGTATCTATCAGGGATGATATTCCAACATCAGAACTCTCCATTCTGCATTCAGATGAAGTGAGACTGGTAAACAATGCTGTAATTTGGTTTACCTTAAGAAAATCGACAATGCGCATTAATAAAGTTTTTACCTCGAACTCCTTATCACCAGTAACGAAAGTATTTATCGGATCCAGGATTACAATGTCAGGCTTGAATTCATTAACAAATTTGTGGGTTACAGCAAGATGCATCTCCAAACCATATAGCGTAGGACGGATTGCCTGGAATCTCAACAGTCCTTTCCTGACCCATGGTTCTAATTTTATGCCGATAGAAAGCATATTACGCATTAACTGGTTTGGAGACTCTTCGAAGCAGAAATAAAGTACACGTTCTCCCCTTTTACAGGCAGCTTCAGCAAAGTGAGCCGCTATACTGGTTTTTCCTATTCCGGCGGTACCAGAAACAAGTACAGTACTACCCCGGTAATAACCTTTTCCTTCAAGCATTTCATCAAGTGCTTTTATTCCACTTGAGATTCTTTCATTTGATACGATATGTTCCAATCCTAAAGATGTAACTGGTAATACTGAAAATCCAGTTTCATCAATCAGAAATGGATACTCATTGGTGCCGTGAGTTGAACCACGATACTTTACAACTCTTAAGCGGCGAGTCGAAGTCTGTTCGGTTACACGATGGTCGAGCATTATAACACAGTCTGAAACATATTCCTCAAGGCCTTGTCTGGTTAATGTTTCATCTCCACGTTCGCCCGTTATAATTGCAGTAACACCTTTATCTTTTAGCCAGCGAAATAATCGTCGCAGTTCGGCGCGTAAGATCAGTTGGTTTGGCAATCCGGCAAAAAGCGATTCTATGGTGTCTAATACAACACGTTTTGCTCCTAATGAATCAATTGCATAACCAAGGCGAATAAACAATGCTTCTAAATCGTATTCACCAGTTTCTTCAATTTCACTGCGCTCAATATGAACATGGTCAAGAGCAATTTTTTTATTTTTTACCAGATCATTCAAATCAAATCCAAGTGAAGCGACATTTATTGTCAATTCTTCATTGGTTTCTTCGAATGACATAAATACACCCGGTTCGTTAAACTGAGTTGCGCCACGTACAAGAAATTCTATTCCAAATAGCGTTTTTCCGCAGCCCGCTCCACCACAGATTAATGTTGGCCTGCCTTTAGGTAATCCACCAGCAGTTATTTCATCAAACCCCTGAATTCCTGTAGGAGTCTTAGGAAGATCATTATTGAAAGTTTTGAGTTCTGTCTTTTTCATTAATTGTTATATAATCATTGTTTGCACAGGGTTATTATTAAACAGTAATGATGTTATTCATTTAATTATTAAATAAATCAAATTGGTTAAAATAACAATCTTTTTATTAATGATACATTACATTATTATTCGAAAATGTTACATCATTCACACATTTTTTTAAACCAAACAGTACTGTAAATTTGAGGCTCATTTGCAGCTTATGGATTTCAAGTAACAAGGTGGCAAAGTTCCGATAACCGGTTAGGATTTGTCATGGTATGATAAAGTAGTCGCGATAGCTGAGTTCTGGCGGACAAATAAGCATGTGTTTTGCAGAGACGGGAAGGTTGCGGGGTAGGGCTACAAAACTCTTGCTTGCGCGTCGGAGGTCCATCTGTAATTAGGTTCTGGACTTTACTTTGCAGCACGACGAGCGTATTAACCCAACTCAGGAATTTATCCAATTAGTATTAATGTTTTTTACTCTCTTTATATTTAATAACCTGCCCATTTTAAACCGTTTATAATTAGTTGGATCAACTCTTTGTTTCATTGTAAATAGATCATCGGGTGTTTGGTGGGGTAAATCCAGGAATTAATTTTATTGATTTGATTTTTAGAGTCAATCTTTTGGTAATTTATTTTTGGTAGGATGGGAGGCGATGGAGATTGAACCTACTTTGAACTTCATTCGTTAATCGATATTTGTAGCTTGACTGCCGGAGGCAGTTCTAATTTTTTAAGCCTTTTTGAACGCCGAACGCCGATTAACGAACGCCGAAGTTTGAAGTGATTCCTACTTCAAACTTCATTATTCGTTAATCGATATTCGATATTCAATCTCTAAGCCGTTTAGAACGCCGAACTGCCTACGGCTGTCAATCCGCTGATTAACGATTTAAGAATGTCGAAGTGGTTTTTTCCAACTAAAATCATTTTTTATTTTTACGAGCAGTTTCAACACTCTTTACGAAAATAGAAATCAATTCATTATTTTCGTTTTTTGCCTTAATTACTTTATCTTCATTCAGGTACAATTTAGCACGGTGAATTATTTTAAAAGCAACAAACGTTTCTCGAAGTTCCTTTAAAACGACTTTCATTTTATGAATGAAATCATTTGTAGATTCTGCGCTTTGTGCTTCACCATAGTTCAATGCTACAGATGTACCGGATCGTACTACTTGTCCTGACATTGTATTTCCGGCTTTGGTATTTGGCATTTCACTCACAATATCAATAATCAATACAGAGAAATCAATTAGCCTTTCTTCCAAATCATATTTTTCCATAATTCAATATCTTAAAATTAATCTACTAATTTAAATTATTTTGCAAATCATAACTTCAAATGTCATCATTCCTTAACTTGACTACCGTTTTATCTGCCGAAGTTATGGAGGCATGGAGGCAGTTCGACATTCAATTTTAAGTCCTTTTGAACGCCGAACACCGATTAACGATTTACGAATGTCGACCCCGAAAACTTTCGGGGTCAAACTTCATCATTCGTTAATCGATATTCGATATTCAATCTTTAAGCCTTTTTTAACATTGAATTACCTCCATACCCACGGCAGATTTACCTACCCACGATATGTAAACCGGCAAATAAATCGGTGGGTGAAACTGCCGGCATGGAGGAGTGATTAGCCTGGCACATAGTTTTTTGCCAGTACTGTAAATGCCTGAATCTGGTCTTTTACCCATTTCCGGTTTTGGTTTAGTTCTTTCGCCATCAATTTGGCAACCACCGGAGCCACTTCTATGCTGGCCCGCGCATCCAGAATCAAAAGCCTTGTCCGCCGCGACAGAAAGTCCTCCACCGTTCGGGCCATTTCATGCCGCACAGCCCAGATAATTTCTCCCACCACAATTTCGTGTTCAGGGTGCAGACGCTGCCTATAAAAGGACTCTTCAGCCAGTAAATTTTTTATTTGTCGCGCATCGGAACCATACCTGCCGAGTGACCCAAAAATTTGTGAATGGTGGTGACAACCATGAATTTGCAGGTTTTCAGTTACAGAATCACTTTTAGGCAATCCGGCCTTGTCAATGGCCTGGCCGATGACATCTTCGGCCATTTTCCGGTAGGTGGTCCATTTTCCACCTGCAATCGATATCAATCCGCTCATTGAAGTGGTTATGGAGTGATCGCGCGAAATGGAGGATGTATCTTCCTCCTTTTTAATATCCAATACCAGAGGTCGCAGACCTGCAAAAACGCTTTTTACATCACTTCTTTTTGGATCTTTGGACAGGTAACGGGCGGCATGGGTTAATAAGAAATCAATTTCGCTTTCGAGCGCAACGGGCTCCAAAGGATATTCCTTCACGAATGTATCGGTGGTGCCAACCAGCGTTCGGTTATACCAAGGAACCGCGAACAACACCCTTCCATCGTCGGTATGCGGTACCATGATGCCGGTACTACCGGGAAGAAATGAATAATCCAGAACCAAATGCACACCCTGACTGCTGGTCATCATGTCTTTTGATTTCGGGTCGTCCATTTTACGAACCACATCTGCAAAAACCCCTGTGGCATTGATAACGACCTTGCTTTTCAACAGATAATGCCTGCCCGATTCCAAATCCTGTACTTCAACTCCGGTGGTTCGGTCATTTTCTTTAATTAATGAAACCGCCTTCACATAATTGAGCATGGTTGCGCCTTGTTCAACGGCCGTTTGCACCAGATTAATGAGTAACCGGGAATCGTCGAATTGTCCATCGTGGTAAATAACTCCACCTCTAAGTCCCTCGGTTTCGATGGTGGGCAGAAATCTGAGGGTTTCCTCTTTGTTCAGATTTTTTGAGGGGCCAAATCCTTCCTTTCCTGCAAGCATATCATATAATTTCAGTCCAATGCCATAAAATGGCCCTTCCCACCAATCGTAAACAGGCACCACAAAAGGTAGATCGTGCACCAGATGGGGGGCATTCCGGCGCATCACACCTCTTTCCCTTAACGCTTCCATCACCAACGGAACATTCCCCTGTTGCAGATAACGCACACCTCCATGGGCCAGTTTGGTGCTGCGGCCCGAAGTGGCTTTGCCAAAGTCCGATTGCTCCACCAAAACGACTTTATATCCGCGGGAAGCGGTTTCTAAAGCGGCTCCCACGCCAGTGGCTCCACCTCCGATGATGGCAATGTCCCATTGCTGTTCCGAAACCTCAATCTCAGAAATCATATTATTTCGTTCCATATAGCTTCTTTAACTTTGAAAATAGTTCTTTTACCACCTGCCCTAACTGGTTAAATTCAAAAACCACTTTTTGTTTAAAAGTAAGGCTCTCTGATTGAATAAACTCATCAAGTACCTTTGAAAATTCCGGCGTCCTCAAATATCCGAAAACTTTGTGTGGATTTCGTTTACCGTTGATTTCGTAATTGTTAATTACAAGATTATCAACTGCCTTAACTCCAAAACGGTTGCTCTCGAAGTCATCGTCCAGCTTGTAGTTGAGGGTGATTTTATCGAGGATATCCGAAAAATTATACCAGTGTTTACTTACGGCTTCGGGCGTTACCATGCGGTTAACGCTGGGTGAGGCCCGCTTTTGTTCGGCGGCTATTTTACTCATCACCACAGGAAGTCCGAGTGGTGAACCCATGGTAACAAAGGTGTGTACCGGAATATGAGAGTTGTGAAAGCTCAGTACATCAAAGGCGACAATCGACCCCATGGAATGGCTGACGAGCATGATCTGATCCTTTTTATATTTTTCCAATACCCGTATTAACCTACCTTTAATCTGATCTTTGGCCTTGCACAGATATTCATTTTCCGGTGTACAATCTTCAGTATAATAAACCTCTAACTCATAAAAGAACTTCCTGACCACCACATCTGTGATAAAGCTGTAGTTAAGGCTATAATCCTTGTTCAGAAAAATGCGATTCATTTGTTGAGAAAGATAATCCACCACCTTTTGACGGGTATTATGATTTTCCACCGGAAAATTACCGGAAGCTGCCACATATTTTTCTTCCAGAAAAAGTGGATTATCATCGTCCTTCTCATACACATTAAGGGGTTTTTCATGAAGCACATCCGCCCAATAAACCAATTCAAATTTGGGTAGAACTGCGGGATAGCGATTGGTTTTCAGCCCTTCGATCATGGCCAGCTTCCACCAATGCTCCAGCACTTTTTTGGGTGGCTTATTGCCCAATCCATGAATTCCAATAATCACATTTGCCATGGTTTGTCTTTTATTGCTTTTTCGTTAGTTCTTCTGTCAACCAGCCGGCTTTGTCGGTGGTAATGCCATCGACTCCGTTTTGCAACAGCCATCCCGCTTTTTCAGGGTCGTTCACCGTCCAGGCATAGATGAGCAATCCTGCATCCTTAAAGGCAGATATAAAATCGCAATTCAGCACCTGACCTGCCCAAACGTCCACACCATCCAGATGCAAACTTTTAATTTTTCTGATGATGTACTTTTTATTATTCCACAACATCCACCACGGCCGGGAATAATCCAGATTGAGCAACCAAAGCATTTTGTATTCAGGCATGAGTTGTTTGGCCTTTTTCAGGGTTTGTATATCAAAGGCAATGAGTTCGATTTGTGCAGATTCCAATGCCGATTGTGATATCTCTTCTTTTAACTTATCCAGAATACGACTATTGCTTTTTATTTCGATGATTATTCTTCCATCTTTCGGTACTGTAGAAAGAACCTCTCTCAATGTGGGAATGCGTTCACCTGTCCACTTTGAATGTTTATACGAACCCACATCCAGTTGTTTTAGCTCCGACAGGGTTGTCTTTTGTATTATTAATTTCTTCCCGGAGATTCTGAATGTATCCGGATCATGAATTACAACGATTTGATTATCGATCGTCAGCTGAATATCTATTTCAACGGCTATCACCTTTCGTTGCCAGGCAAGTTGAATGGATGCCAGCGTATTTTCAGGTGCATCAAACGATTCGCCTCTGTGGGCTATGATAAAATTTTTGATCACCATGTATTTTCATGCATCCATTCAGGTTGCCACGTATCCGAAAACCGGAACCATAAGGTCACCCAAAGTGCACCCCAAATATAGTGATTTCAGCTAATGATCACAGAATAAAACAGGATTGGCAAACAATTAGTAGCGATAGGCGATCGCATTCACATTCATACCGGCACCTACGGAAGCCAACAGGATTAAATCGCCTTTGTTTAATTGATGAACCGGATCACAATTTCCCTTACGAACACGATCGAACAGGGTAGGAATGGTAGCCACCGAGCTGTTTCCCAACAAATGAATGCTCATCGGCATGATGTCGGCAGGAACCTCGCGTATATTGTATAATCGATAGAGTCTTTTAATAATCTCAAAATCCATCTTCTCATTTGCCTGGTGAATAAAAATCTTTTTCACTTCATGGATATCTGTTCCTGATTTATCCATACATGCTTTCATGGCTTTTGGCACCTGATTCAACGAAAATTCATAGATCTTACGACCGTGCATTTTCATATACCGAACCTTGGGATCGGATTCATCGATGTTACTTTTTCCCAAGAACAGAAAAAAAGCTTCATCCCTGGTATAAGAGCCGTATTCCATCCCGATGATCCCTTCCTTCTCATCGCCTTCAACTGCTTCTACAATGCAAGCTCCTGAACCATCGGCATAGATCATGGAATCACGGTCGTGCATATCTATCACCCGGGATAAGGTTTCAGCTGCTATCACGAGGCATTTTTTTGCCATGCCGGCCTGGATAAAAGCATAGGCCTGTATAATGCCCTGCACCCATCCGGGGCAACCAAAAAGTATATCATAGGCTACGCAGGAAGTGTTTTCAATTCCAAGCGAATTTTTAATCCTCGAGGCCAGGCTGGGCAATACATCCGTCTGAATGGTCCCCTTGCGGACATCCCCAAAATTATGGGCGACAATAATTTGGTCAAGGGTCTCGGGGTCAACACCTGCATCTTCGATGGCCAGTTTAGCTGATATGGTACCAATATCAGAGGCTACCATGTCGTCGTCGACATACCGGCGTTCCCTGATGCCCGTGATGGCTCTGAACTTTTCAGCAATCTCTTCGTGTGGAATATCAAAAGGCTTTCCTCCAAATTCAAAAAATTTGTTTTTAGCAAAATCCTCATTTGTAACAATATTCTTTGGTTCATAGCTCCCGGTTCCGGTAATCTTTATATTGGGAATCTTCATTTTTTCAAGATTAGATATTGTAAAACACAGTGACAAAATTAAATAATTTTGATAACTTTATACTTTCCTCCAGAGATTTGAAAAATATTAGACCTTGTCATATCTCAAAATCAAATACATAACAAATTCACCTTCTTCTGCCGAAGCAAAATTTAACATTCACGTTTCTGTCAGTTCATTGCTTATTTTTTTAATTTTACCATATCATTAACTTAAAACTTTCAATATGAAACGATTGATTATTGCTACCTTAAGCGGATTGTTATTTGGGCTCGTGTGCTGTGGCTTCGCCTGCAGTAGCGGTAACGGAGTTGCCCTGTGGCTTGGAATGGCCATCATTACAGGAAGAACACTCATGGGTTTTGGTATTGGCATCAGCCGGTTTCCCATGAAGAACTGGGCCATTCACGGCGTTGTGATGGGATTTATCTTTAGCATCCCGGCAGCCTTTGGAGCCATGATGGGACCAGAGAATCCTGAAATGGCACCCACCATGATCGCCATTTCAACCGTTGTAATGGGTATTATTTATGGTTTCCTGATTGAGTTAATTACTTCCGTTTTGTTTAAGGCAAAAATGTAATTGTAATAGATTTATTTGAAACAAGGCTTTTTCTAAAGGTAACTTTGGAAAAAGTCTTTTGATTTATAGGTTTTTTGCAAATCTTTAGCAGAACGTTCATTATTTCCGCAAATCACACTTTC
Source organism: Bacteroidetes bacterium HGW-Bacteroidetes-16 (assembly GCA_002840975.1). Classification (GTDB taxonomy): domain Bacteria; phylum Bacteroidota; class Bacteroidia; order Bacteroidales; family F082; genus UBA6244. Next base: position 142,509 of record PHDN01000008.1, on the reverse strand, counting down.
CCTGAATTTATACCCCAATTCTAAAGGGCGATTCAAAGAAAGAGTGATTTGCTCTAAGTTTTAAAAGAGTTAAATTGTGAAAAACGAGTTCATCTCTTTTTTCACTTTTGTCAATAAATTTCCAATCCTGATACTGTTAAACAGGCTTTTGCATCGGTGATATTTACCCGGATTTTACCAGTCACAACTTTATCAATTCTGATGATTCTCTTAACACCCATGGTGGTTGCATCTGCAACCCGAATCCATCGATCGTTTTTTTCAACTTCGATATTAAAAGCTTTTACCCGCTGACCGAGATGAAGGTATTCATGAAGTACAATATAGTTTATTGTGTGCTCATTTTTTAAACCAATCTCAATGGTCCCGGAAGTAATGCTGTCATCGGTAGCCCAGTAGGTATCATCTATATTATCAATCAATTGATTGGCATCAAACGTTTTTGAATCTCCGCGAACCGAACTCACTCTTACCTTAGCCCCATCCATCATGTTAGTACTAAATTCATCATTAAGTATTTGTTTAAATCCCTGCAACGCCAAAATATCATGTTCATTGATATGTCCCCTGCGATCTGGGGGAACATTTAACAGCAGGACTGCCCCCCGTCCAACCGATTGAAGATAAATCTCAAAGAGTTCCTCCGAGGATTTCACCAGGGAATCTTCTGACTCATGATAGAGCCAATCGGGCGAATAGAAACATCCACTTTGGAGGGAATCCAGTCTGAACCGAGCTCCATTCCGGCACCAATGATCTTTTTATATCCGGGCCGCCTGATCAGACAAGAATCAGGATCCATTGGATAGCAGTTGGTTTCTCCTGCCCATCCCTGCTCGTTTCCAACCCAGCGAATATCAGGTCCAGCATCGCTAAAAACAACTAACTCGTCATCCTGAAGCGAACGGGCCAGATTTACAGTATTGGCCCAATCATAATAATCCTGAGATATCTCGCATCTTTCATTGGCTCCTCCATAATAGCCAATGCCTCCATTGGCACCATCAAACCACAATTCTGAAACAGGCCCATAGTTGGTGATTAATTCAGACAACTGATCGCGGTAATAGCTGATATATTCAGGCTTTGCATACACCGCGCTATTGCGGTCCCATGGCGAGAGGTAGATACCGAACCTGACCCCTTCCTTTTTGCAAGCCATGGAAACTTCGTTTACCATATCTCCCTTGCCGTTTTTATATGGGCTGTTTTTAATCGAATGTTCTGTATAAGCTGATGGCCAGAGACAAAATCTGTCATGGTGTTTGCAAGTCAGGATCACTTCCTTAAATCGGCAGCTTTCAACACACTCACCCATTGACCAGGGTTGGCCTCATCCGGATTAAACACCCGTTCTGGTTCATCACCAGAGTCCCATTCCTTATCAGTAAAGGTTTTGATACCAAAATGAATAAATGCATTCATTTACATTGACATCCAACTAAGCTGTCGTTGTGTGGGGATAGGCATCACAGATGTGGGAGGAGCACAAACGTCCTGCCCAATCACTGGAAAGAAAAGTATGATGAGAAAACCAGAGATCAAGTTCTTCATAGGAAATTAATTCTTAATAATCAGTGGAATGCAAAAATATCATTTTACATTATACAAAGTAAATCTATACAGGATATTTTTCTCTGGAAGCTCTTGACTTCAAGGAGTTAAATGTTGTACATTTATCGTATAATTTTTTTTGACCAAAAATTAGAAATTAAAAAATACTTTGTTATGAAACCAAAATATCTCCTCACACTTATGGCGATATTTATAAGCTTATTGACCATTGCCCAAAACACTTATATACCTGACGACAACTTTGAACAGGGTTTGATCGACCTTGGGTACGATGATGTATTGGATGATTATGTGCTGACGGCAAATATTATCGGCGTTACAGTTCTTAACATCGATTCTAAAAACATTAGCAATTTGACCGGGATTGAGGATTTTGTTGCACTCTTATATCTAACATGTTCTTCTAATCAACTCACAAGTTTAAATATCTCAAATAATATTGCTTTAGAACATTTAAGTATTGGTCAGAATCAACTCACAAGTTTGGATGTCTCAAATAATATTGCCTTAAGATATATAGATTGTCGATTAAATCAACTCACAGGTTTGGATTGCTCTAATAATATTGGTTTAGATCAAATCACTTGTGAATCAAATCAACTCACCAGTTTGAATGTCTCAAATAATATTGCCTTAGAATATTTATATTGTCAATCAAATCAACTCACCAGTTTGAATGTCTCAAATAATATTGCCTTAAAACATTTATATTGTCACTCAAATAAACTCACAGGTTTGGATGTGTCAACAAATATTGCCTTATGGCAGTTAAGTTGTAACGACAATCAGCTCACCAGTTTGGATGTTAAAAATGGGAACAATGTGAATTTTATATGGTTTGATGCAACCAACAACCCAAATCTAACTTGTATTCAGGTAGATGATGCTGCCTGGTCTACTGCCCATTGGACTGGTATTGATCCAACAGCATCTTTCTCGGAAGATTGTGGCCCGCCACCTTCCATTCCTTATACCAACCGGGCAATCTATGTTGTCATTTTCCTGGTTGCCGCATTTTTGGTTGTACGTTTTAGGAAAATGATTGCATAGTGTTTTTATCAAAATTTAGGCAATGAAAATCTACTTCGAAGAGAATTGAAAAAAACCAGGCAGCATAAAAAGTTGGGTAAAACTGAAGTTTTTAATAAGTTCATGGTCCAGTTTAAGCCGCTGATGATTGCCGTGTTGCTTTGGATTGTTACTTTATTTGTTTTGCACCTGCCGGCCATTAAAAATGAAGCAGCCCTTTTTTTTATAAAATTTACACTCCACTCGACATTGGTTTTTGGTAAGATGTTGTCCATTCCTATGGAAAGCCCGGGTTTCCCTTATATTACTGTATTTGGTTATCCCATGAAAATTGTCATGGAATGTACAGCCTACAATTTTTACATCTTTATCATTTATTTAAGTTTGCTTTCGCCAATTAAATGGAAACAACGAATCATCACACTGATCCTATTTATTGGCGTTCTGTTTATTTTTAACAATCTACGGACGATCATCATGGGTTTTGTAGGAAAGCATTCGCCCCAATTGCTCTATTATATACATGATTTTATTTGGGATTTCATGTTTGGATTCATCGTTTTCCTGATATGGGTTTGGAGATATCACGTCACTTTAGGAGAAAAAGATTAAAAATCAAAAAAATATGCTGATCATTTAACGGCTAACAAATGACAATACTTTCTTCGACAAGAAATAAAATTATTCTACTGTTTCTGATTTCTGTGCTTTTTTATTCGGGATGGAAGTCTGGTCTTGAAAGAGGGTATACAAAAGGACTGGTTGCCACTACAAACCTCGTCCTTGATGCCACAAAAAAAAATACTTACATTGAATATGAAAAAAATGACAACAAGGATAAACAAGACCAATTCCGGATATTTATTGAGATAGACGGGTGTAAAGGTGATTTTGTGCATGAACCCGGAAGTCTGGCGCAACCATTGGGCACTTTATTGTCATGGCAAATATTTCTCTTCTTTGTAATAAAAAGAAAATCCGCTATTCAATCGCTGGGATTAAATGTTGGCATATTTGCTATTGTCCAGATCATTTTTCTAATCCTGCTCACAGGTTATTACAGCTCAATGGTTCATCAATATATCTTTATGATGCTATCTGATAGTTTCAATATTATTACCTTTATTTTGATTATTAAAGACAATATGATTTATCCGGTTTTCAGAAAAAGTCGGGTCGCCTAAAAAACAGAATCTTGTATTTGCTAAAGATAGCTTATCACGAAGAAACTAATTAACTTCAATTACTTTTCAGTATTCTATATTCAAAAGGCTGTAACTCCAGTTGATTGCCAAGAGTTACAGCATCGTCGGTCAAAGCATCTGTCCAATTGGTATTCAACAGGTCATTGGGGATGGAATAACTGATTGGTGCATTTTTTGTATTAACGATGACCAACACTTCATCAATTTTCAATCTATGTAAGAAAGTAACAACAGAAGCGTTATCATAAGTAGTCATCGCTCCCATTTTTACTATCTCCGAAGATGAATAAAACTGCAGCATCTTAACATAAATATCCTGCATATCCGGGTTTAAGGTCCAGTTGATAGGTGAGTTGGTGAAAAAAGGAATTTTCTCCTCCACTCCCACTTCCTGCCCATCGTAAATTAATGGTACTCCTCCCATAAAAATGGCAATTGCTGATGCCGCCAAAGCCCCGCTTTTACCATGAAACAATACCATGGGCGTTGCATCCCATGCCGATTCATCGTGGTTGGTAGTAAACCTGAGCTTCTCTTTACCCACCGGCACATTGTTAGTTTCTGAAGTGTTAACTGTGTATAATGAAGCCGGGGTTGCTGTTCCATTAAAAACCTTTTTAATCTGGTTATAAAAATCCCACGAAAAGTTCAGATCGAAGCCTGCGCTAAAATGATCATTCCGGTTCCCTTCGGCCAACATAATCAAGTCTTTGGTTGTAAAACCGACCAATGCCTCATTGGCTTGTTGCCAGAAATCGTAGGGAACCATGTCGGCGGCATCACACCGAAAGCCATCGATATCGGCAGTATCAACCCAAAATTTCATGGCCTCAATCATTTTCAGTCGCATTTCCTGATTGTCATAATTCAGGTCGGCTACATCCTGCCAGTTGGTTCCGGGTGGTATCATGATGTTCCCATTCGCATCCCGGGTATACCAATCCGGATGATCTATCCATGAATTGTCCCATGCAGTGTGGTTAGCCACCCAATCGAGTATCACGGATATTCCTTTGCTATGCGCTTCACTCACCAGAGTTTGTAAATCTCTTAATGTTCCAAATTCAGGGTTCACCTCTGTGTAATTTTTTACCGAATAAGGCGAATTAACCGAATGAAGTTCGCCGATGGGATAAATAGGCATCAGCCAAATCACGTTCACACCTAAGGATTTTATCTTGTCCAATCCCATGGTAACACCATGAATATCACCAGAATTGCTATAAGCCCTCAGGTTGATTTCATACATTACAATATCCCTTGTTTGCGGGATTGTAAATGCTACCGGTGGAAGCGGGTCGGGGTCAACCTTTGGCGGGTTGTCCTTTTTAGTGCAGGAAAAGAGGATTGTAAAAAGGAGAGTGACAGCAATAGTTGAAACTGTTTTCATGGGGTTTTATAAAAATGTTAGGCAAAAGTACCACTAAAAATGGGTACTCCTTCAACAATCTTTTACCGTTTCATCCAAATAAAACAGGGCATTGTGCGGCTTTTTCCTAATTTTGCAGCCTCAAATAAATAAACCTCAGGGTATGAAACAGCTAATTGAATGTGTTCCAAATTTCAGCGAAGGCCGCGATATAGCGGTGATCAAACAGATTACAGATGAAATTGAAAAATCAGAAGGTGTTACCTTGCTTGATGTGGATCCGGGTGCGGCCACCAACCGTACCGTAGTCACCTTCGTTGGCACACCTGACGAAGTGATAGAAGCCGCTGTCAGGGCCGTTAAAAAAGCCGCTGAAGTGATCGATATGCGACACCACAAGGGTGAACATCCCCGATTCGGCGCCACCGATGTCTGCCCCTTGGTTCCCATCGCCAACATCACCATGGACGAAACAGTGGTTTATGCCCGCAAACTGGCGCAACGCATCGGAGAGGAATTAAACATCCCGGTATATTGTTACGAAAACGCTGCTTTTCAAACAGTTCGCAGAAACCTGGCCAGTTGCCGGTCTGGTGAATATGAAGGTCTGCCCGAGAAACTAAAAAATCCAAATTGGAAACCAGATTTTGGCCCTGATGAATTTAACAGCCGTGTAGCCGGAACCGGTGCCACAGCCGTGAGTGCCCGCGATTTTCTGGTGGCCTTTAATGTCAACCTCAACACCACTTCAACCCGCCGGGCCAACTCGATCGCTTTTGACGTTCGTGAGCGTGGCAGAACCATGAGAGAAGGAAATCCCATTACAGGAAAGATAGTAAAAGATGAAAAAGGGAACCCTGTGATGATACCGGGAAGCTTGAAATCGGTTAAGGCCATCGGTTGGTTTATCGAAGAATACGGAGTGGCCCAAATCAGCATGAACCTCACCAACATCAGCATCACCCCTGTGCACATTGCCTTTGATGAAGTGTGCAAAAAAGCCGCCGAACGTGGTATCCGGGTAACCGGTTCCGAGCTGGTCGGGCTCATCCCGTTGCAGGCCATGCTGGACGCAGGAAAATACTTCCTGTTGAAACAACAGCGTTCGGTAGGTGTCGACAATGAGGAACTGATTAAAATAGCCATCAAATCCATGGGACTGGATGATTTAAAGCCATTTAACCCACGAGAACGCATCATTGAATTTTTACTGGAAGACCATACCAATAAGCTGGTGGACATGACGCTGACGGCTTTCGCCAACGAAACCGCCTCAGAATCGCCAGCACCTGGTGGAGGATCCATCGCTGCCTACGCAGGTGTTTTGGGAGCTTCTTTGGGAACTATGGTAGCCAACCTGAGCGCCCATAAACGAGGATGGGACGACCGCTGGGAAGAGTTTTCGGATTGGGCCGTAAAAGGGCAACACTACAAATATGAATTGTTGCGGCTGGTGGATGAAGACACCAATGCTTTCAACAAAATTATGGAGGCCTTTGGATTGCCAAAAAAAACCGATCAGGAAAAGCAAATCCGAAAAGAGACCATCGAAAACGCCTCCAAATACGCAATGGAAATTCCGTTTAAAGTCATGCAAACCGCCTTTAACTCTTTTGAAGTGATGAAAGCCATGGCTGAAACAGGCAATCCCAATTCGGTTTCTGATGCCGGTGTTGGGGCCTTATGCGCCCTTACTGCTGTGGAAGGTGCCTGGCTCAATGTAAAAATCAATGCCTCAGGAATTGAAGACAAGGTTTTTTCGGATGAACTCTTAGCAAAGGCTGCTGAAATCGCGCGAAAAGCGAAAGAAATGCGTGATGACATTATTCAGACGGTGGATAAAAGGATTGCCAGCCTTTAATCCACGTTTTGCCATTCAAAAAACTAAACAGTATCAATGAGCCACTTTACGATCATATTACTCTATTTCACCTCTTTCCTTACGTTGATGAATCCCATGGGTATCATGCCCGTGTTTCTAACCATGACCTCGCAACTCTCGAAGAGGGAGCGCCGTAAAACTGCAATAAAAGCGATTATCACGGCCACGCTGGTGCTCATATTGTTTGCTTTTGCAGGAAAATATCTTTTTGATTTTTTTGGTATTTCAGTAGCCGGACTTAAAGTGGTTGGCGGGGTTTTGTTTTTTATCATGGGGTACGACATGCTTAACGCACGTCTAAGCCCGATGAAGTTAAGCGCCAAAGATGCTGAAAAGTATGTGAACGATATTGCCATTACACCCTTGGGCATACCCATGATTGCCGGCCCCGGAGCCATCACCAACGCCATAGTGCTGATGGGCGAAAGTCAAACCATGGTGAACAAAGGCTTGGTGATTCTATCCATCGTATTGGTATCCATTGTGTTGATGATTTCACTGTTTGGAGCAGTTGCTATCACTAAATTTTTAGGGGATATAGGAAATAAAATTATGATGAAACTCATGGGGTTGATTGTGATGGTGATCGCAGTAGAGTTTTTCTTTGCAGGCATTTCGCCCTACATTAAAGCAATCCTGGGATAAGCAATGAATCAAAAATCATCTATGACGTAAAATGTTAAACATCAGATTCTTCAACAAATACTGAAGGGCGTATTTTGATAAAACGAATTTAATCATAGAATTTTTACCAAATAGATTGTAATTAAGGCAAATATTTTCTATTTTTGCCGACCAAATTTTAAAGTGAGTTTGACATGGCTAAAAAGAGTAAAGACGCAAGAATTCAGGTGATCATGGAGTGTACCGAGCATAAAAACAGCGGTATGCCAGGAACATCGCGGTATATTACTACCAAAAACAAGAAAAACACTCCTGAAAGACTCGAGTTGAAAAAATTCAACCCGATCCTTAAAAAAATGACTGTTCACAGAGAAATTAAATAAATTAGATCATGGCTAAGAAAGTTGTTGCAACCCTTCAATCATCAGCAAAAGATTTTGCTAAAGTGATAAAAGTGACCAAAGCTGCCCGAAGTGGGGCTTACTCATTTAAGGAAGATATTATCCCATCTGACAAGGTACAAGAGTACTTCGCCAGCAAATCATAACGAAAATCTGATTAAACTATCAGGAAGCTTTTTCCCTCAACCAGGGAAAGAGCTTTTTTAGTTTGTGCTTTTATCATTACTTTTGCCGCGGCTTTTTCAACACACCTGTCAATCATATTTCAACATGGGCTTATTTTCAATTTTTTCAAAAAAACAGCAAAAAGAGGACCTGGAAAAAGGCCTGGAGAAAACTAAGCAAAATGTTTTCAATAAACTTACCAAGGCTATTGCAGGTAAATCAAGGGTAGACGATGATGTGTTGGACAACCTTGAAGAGGCGCTGGTGATGTCGGATGTGGGGGTGCAAACCACCCTAAAAATTATTAAGAGGATTGAAGAAAGGGTTGAAAGAGACAAATATCTTGGAACCGCTGAGCTAAATGCCTTGTTGCGTGAAGAAATTGAGGCACTTCTATTGGAAAACAATACCAGTGACGGAGAAGATTTCGAACTTCCGGCCAATAAAAAACCCTATGTCATTATGGTGGTTGGGGTGAATGGAGTTGGGAAAACCACCACCATCGGCAAACTGGCCTACAATTTTAAAAAAGCCGGAAAATCCGTAATACTGGGAGCCAGTGATACATTCCGTGCCGCTGCTGTTGATCAGCTCACCATTTGGGCCGATCGTGTTGGGGTACCCATCGTCAGCCAGGGAATGGATGCCGATCCGGCTTCAGTAGCCTTCGACACCCTTAAGTCGGCCATCGCACAGCAAAAAGATGTGGTGATTATCGATACGGCAGGACGCCTGCACAACAAGGTCAACCTGATGAATGAGCTCACCAAGATTAAACGTGTGATGCAAAAACTCATCCCGGATGCACCACACGAAATTCTGCTGGTACTGGATGCTTCCACAGGGCAAAACGCCATCGAACAAGCCAGGCATTTTATTGCTGCTACCGAAGTTAATGCGCTGGCACTAACTAAGTTGGATGGAACCGCCAAAGGAGGTGTGGTGATTGGTATTTCGGATACCTTTAAAATTCCTGTAAAATATATTGGTGTGGGCGAAAAGATGCAGGACCTGCAAATCTTCAACAGAAAATCCTTTGTTGAAAGCCTTTTTGGATAACCACCTGCCCTCCTCAAACAATACTAAATCTACTACCAATGAACTCGAAACAAAAAGTAAACGTCATTACCCTGGGCTGTTCCAAAAATCTGGTCGACTCAGAAGTGATGATGAAACAGCTTGAAAGCAGGTATCACATTGAACATGACGGACTTAATCCCACTGATATTATTATCATCAATACCTGTGGTTTCATCAACGACGCCAAAGAAGAGTCTGTGGACACGATATTGAATGCACTGGAAATGAAGGCAGCCGGGAAGACCAAAAAGGTTTTCGTAACCGGATGTCTCTCACAACGATACAAGAAAGACCTAACCGAAGAATTGCCGGAGGTTGATGGTTTTTTTGGCACCTCTGATCTAGGTGCCATCCTAAAAACACTGGATGTGGATTATCGGCACGAACTTTACGGGCAAAGGTTGCTGACCACCCCAAAACATTTTGCCTACCTGAAAATTTCGGAAGGATGCAACCGCAATTGTGCCTTTTGTGCCATCCCGCTCATCCGCGGGAAGCATCAATCCATCAAGATGGAGGATCTTGTAAAAGAAGTTGAATTTCTGGCTGCTCAGGGTGTTAAAGAGCTGCTGCTGATAGCGCAGGACCTCACCTGGTATGGGCTCGATATTTATGGCAAACGGGTACTTCCCGAATTGCTGGAGGAAATTTCCAAAGTAGAAGGCATTGAATGGATTCGGATGCATTACACCTATCCGGCCAATTTTCCGGTAGGTTTGCTGAAAACCATGCGCGATAATCCAAAGGTATGCTCCTATCTCGACATGCCCCTGCAACACATCAACAGCCGTATTTTGCGCTCGATGAAACGTGGGTTGGGTGGACAAAAAACGGTGGATTTGCTGAACAAAATAAAGAAAGAGGTGCCGGGAATTGCCATGCGGACTACACTGATCGTGGGTTTTCCGGGCGAAACCGAAGAAGAGTTTCAGGAACTGATGGATTTTGTAGAAGGTTATCGTTTTGATCGCCTGGGCGTTTTTACCTATTCACCCGAAGAGGGTACTTCGGCCAACCTGCTAGAGGACGATGTACCCGAAGAAGTAAAAGAAGACAGAAAAGCCCGGTTGATGGAATTACAACAAAACATCAGTCTGGCCCTCAATCAGGAAAAGGTTGGTCATACGTTCCGTGTTATCATCGACAGAAAAGAAAACGACTACTATGTTGGACGGACTGCTTTCGATTCTCCTGAGGTGGACAATGAGGTGATGATCGACGCAAACATCCAGGATATGAAAATTGGTGAATTTTACCAGGTCATCATCAAAAAGGCTGATTTCTTCGATCTTTATGGAGAAGTGTTCAATTAATCACACCCGATCATTACGTTTCCGTAAACGAGCTACGAAATAGTAGGATTTATCTTCTAAAACGGATTCCGGATCATAAATTCCTGTAATCATGTTACTTTTAAATATACCCATATCAAATACATGCGTGTTATGGCATGGCTATTGGAATCATGATGGCGGTGTTAGAAACGAACAACATCATTGTAATTGAAAATTTGGTTTTGGTTGAATCAGGTCGGTAGAGCCCTCTACCGGCCTGTTCTGTTTTAGGGGTGATCTTACAACTTGCTTTTAACTAATCGATTTAAAATCAAGTCAAGAATTAAAAGAGTTGCTTCATCAATGCAATAAACTCCTAAGTTAGCATGTTGGTTGTATTTAAATAATTTCTAATTTTACCCTTCGCCCGATTTAAACTACGGTTTTTATACAGACTGTTATTATTGACAAAAAAAATAAAAAAGCATCAATGAAGGCTGAATTGTACATCATTTGCTTGGTTATAATAATGATAAACACATCATGTTTACTAAAAACACAAGGAACTGATGCGACATTAAAAGTCACAATAAAAAAAGTAACTCATAAACAACCGACATCAAAAACAAACATACTGCAATGCACCTCATAAGAAATGTCGTAATATTGCTTTGTCTGCTCCTGACTGAAAAGTTAGTCAGCCAAAACGCCCTCTCTTCAAATGAGTTTGATTCCATTTATTACCATGCACTTGCAGCGGTAAGAACAGATAGTATAAAAGCAAATATAGAGCTGAAGAAACTTACTTCATCTATGAAGGATTATTCAGCCATCCAAAAAGCCAGGATCAGTTTCTTAAGATTTTGTATGATCCGTTCCGATAAAAAGAGATATGTTACCATTGAGAACCAGATGTATTCGGCACCGGATTCTTTATCAATAATTGATTCCCTCCTCTATTCGTCTTCAAAGTACTTAGAAAGATCTATGCCAGATAAAGCAATCCCGTTGCTGATGGATGGTATGAATATGCTTCATGAGAATTCGGAGAAATCACAACTTTGCACCATAAATTTATGCGAAGCTTATCGACAAAAGCAGGAATATGCCAAAGGAACTTCGATGTTGAATGAATTGCTTTCTGACAAATCAACTCTGTCAGATGAAAACAAGGCCTATGCCTACAACCGCCTCGCCGCTTTGTATAATGAATGGGGGCATCCCCGCACCAGCTATCCGGATTCCGTTTTAAAGTATTCGAACTTATGTATAACACTATCCGAAAAAATAAACAGCAAGCCCAATATGGCCGCAGCACAAAATGAGCTTAGTTTTCAGTTTATGAGGAAGAAAGAATATGAGAAGGCTTTGGCATTGTCTGTAAAGTCGGCTGAAAATTTTTTAGAGGCAGGCAGGTCCTTCCACGCAATGAATGCTTTGATCAACAAGAGCAACATATATATTGCCAAAAAAGAATACACCCATGCACTTCGGGCCATTGAGGAGGCCATCGACATGAGCGAGGTTGATCAAAACAAAAATCTTTACCTGAGGTTGTACAGCCAGATGGCCAGGATTTGCCAACTGACAGGGAATTACAAGGATGCCTTTGAACTTCTGAAAATCAGCTATCAACTTCAGTCCGATTTTTTTAAGGACAGGATAAACATGCAAATCAACGAACAATCTGCGAAATATGATTTATTGGTCAAAGAACAAAAAATAAAAAAAGAAAAAGAAAAAAACGAATTTCACCGAAGACAGCTTATCCTTTTGGTCTTCATCACAATCAGCCTGCTTGTTGCATTCATTGTGGGCTTTTTTTACTTCAGGTTGAGGAGGAAAGGAGTTATCCGCCAAAAGTTGATGGAAGCCGTGGCTGAAACCGAGATACAGGAACAGAAACGCATTGCACGTGATCTTCACGACGGGCTTGGGCCTGTATTATCGGCCATCAACCATTACTTTCAGGCTTTTCTGGATGCCAAACCCGGCGATAAACCAACGATTCAAAAAAAACTCCGGGAGGTGATCTCTGACGCTATCGATGAAGTGTCGCGCATTTCACAAAATATCAGTCCCCACGTCCTTGAGCAATTTGGCCTGATCGCAGCATTGAACAGCTTTATTGCACCTCTGGCTAAAAACGACCGGTTAAAAGTAAACTTTACCTCCGGGTTTTCCGGACGGTTTGATCTGAAAAAGGAATTGACCATTTACCGGTGCATTACCGAGTTGTTTAACAATACGATGAAACATGCCGGTGCCACCCACATCTCACTCACCATTACCTCCGGCGACAGGATGTTGTATATAACCTATTCCGACAATGGAAAAGGATTCAATACAGAGGTGAAGAATCACGGGGGTATGGGATTATATAATATCAGACAAAGGATGAAATCATTTGGTGGCAGTGTGGTCATTGAAAGTGCTCAGAATGAAGGAACAAAAACCATGATGGCTTTACCCATTTAATTTTAACATGATGGATATTCAAATTGCAGTTATTGATGACCACGATCTGTTTCGCGAAGGATTGACGCTGGTATTAAATCAGGTGGAAGGTTTTCAAGTGGTGCACGATACCTCCGATGGTTTCCGTTTTCTGGAAATACTGAATCATATCCCGATCGACATGGTGTTGATGGATATTGAAATGCCTGGAATTAACGGGATAGAGATCACTGAAAAGGCGCTTTTATTTAGGCCGGATCTCAAGGTCATTGCACTCAGCATGTTTTCCGATACGGTTCATTATACCCGGATGATCCATGCCGGGGCGAAAGGATTCGTCCTGAAAAAAGCCAATAAGTTTGAACTGGAACAGGCCATACGGGCCGTCCATCAGGGTGGGAATTACTTCAGCCAGGATATTCTGCAAAAAATGGCTTTTCGCTACACCAATCAGGCTGCCGGATGCGACCAGCTTACCGACAGAGAGATCGAAATCATCGCCCTGGTCTGTCAGGGACTGACTTCCCAGGAAATCTCTGAACAACTATACATTTCCGTTAAGACTGTTGAGACTCACCGTTCCAATATCTTTCTGAAGGCTGGTGTGAAAAATGTCGCCGGTTTGATCATGTGGGCTATCAAAAATCAATATTATAGCGTACTCTAGCCCTTTTACCAGGTTCTCAGGGTTTTCCCCGAGATAAAATACTGGTTATCCCTTCCCGAATCCAATAAATCCCCGGATAAAAATCCATGTTGAGATAATTAGTTTTACAGTCCTGACTTTTAGCTGGATACAGTGATTAATATTGTCCTCATCGATCAGCATACAACCTACCGCGAAAGCCTGAAAATGGTGCTGGAACAGATTGATGGTTTCCATGTGGTGTTGGATTCATCAGATGCAAATTGGGCCAACGCTGTAGCTGATATTCCGGTTCATCTAATGATTATTGATGCTAGTATGGGAAAAGAAGAGTGCACCAGGATGATTAAACATGCATTAACTATATGGAAATCAATCAAGACACTAATCCTGGCGATGTACAGGGAAGAATTGGAATATGATTATGGGAAAGCTGAGGTGATGTTAAAAAGTTCGGTTAAAAGGGAATTTGAGGAAAAGATAAAAAAAATGATGCCTATTTGGCAAGATATGTAAAATACAATTAATCAATGATATATGCAAAAAATTACAATTCTTTCTTTTGTTTTTCTGTTGGGAGGGATCATGATTCTCACCTCCTGCAGGAAGCGGGACGTTGAATACGTTCCGGAAGAACCCGATCCAAGAGTGAATCTCACAGATGATCCCCTCCCGTATTCCAACCCCAACTGGATGGCATACATGGATGGTGATCTTTACCTGAATCAATTTACCATCCCGGGAACGCATGACTGTGCAGCCGATCAGCACACATCCAATCAAGGAACAGAGCATGGCTACGTGATCTGCCAGGATTATTATATCTCCAACCAGATGGAACTGGGGGTCCGCTGGTTTGATGTCAGGCTTCATCTGGATAAACACGACGGGGTTCTGACCGCTTTCCATCAGGACTATTATCTGCATAAAAACTTCAACGACCTGTTGACCGCCGGTCTGGATTTTCTCAAGGCAAATCCAACCGAAACAATCATCTATATGATCAAGCAGGAGCATTCCGGCGAATCGGACAATGATTTTGCCAAAGCCGTTTATAATTACATCAGCCAACGACCCGACTTCACAAATACATTCTGGCTGGAAAATTCGATGCCCCGGTTGTGCGAGGCTCGCGGGAAGATTGTCATCATGGGCAGATATCACAATACCGATTCGGGTATCCCTTCAGGACTTTATGTCGACTGGGATAAAAATACGAAAGGAGATTTTGTGAACTGGTGCGGTTTTCCGCTATGGGTGCAGGATCATTACAGTTGCGCCACAGTGCACTACACCACCAAAATTGACGAAATAGAAGCGGGTATCCAGCTTGCAAACAACCCTATCCATAACCAACGGTTGTTCATCAATTTCACCAGTTTCGAGCAGCTCCTTGATCATTATATCATTACGCTTACGAAGGAGGTCAATCCACCGATTGACGATTACCTGAAGGCCCATCCCGACTATCACACCAGTGGGGTATTGATGTTGAATTTCGCCGGGGGAGGTGACGGATCACCCAGAACGGCATCACCTGACCTGGTCAATACAGTGATCGGGATGAACGACCTGGGAACCGGGACGGTGCAGATCGGCACTCAGACCTGGATGAAAAAGAGTCTGAATGTACTTAAATACAACGAAAATTTATTGCCGATCCCTGAGGTGGAGGATTGTAACCAATGGAGGAGCCTGACAACGGGAGCATGGCGACATTTCTCCTCCGATGTTTGTGTTGATGGGTTTGGCGGCCGCCTGTACAATTGGCATGTGATCTATAACACGTTATATGGAACTGTTTGCCCATCAGGATTTCATGTACCTACAGATGCCGATTGGAATACGCTGGTTTCATACCTCGGAGGTCCGGAGGTTGCAGGAGGGAAGATGAAAGAACCCTTGTACTTCCACTGGTCCCCGCCGAACACCGGAGCCACCGACGAAAGTGGGTTTTCTGCCCTGGGACGCGGGTACTGGGGGAATGGGGAGTCAATTGGATTGTTAAACACTGTTCTGTTCTATACTTCCACTCCCGGAAACGACAGTGTTGTTTTCAGAGCCCTCTGTGATACCAGTTCCAGGATTTTCCGGATCGCGGACACAGCCCGCAACAGCTATGCAGCATCCATTCGTTGTATCAAAGATTAACAATAAAAATTCAGAACCAATGAAAGCAATAAGATACATCATGACAGGAAGTTACCTTCTGTGCCTGATAATGATTTCCTTTTTATCCGGATGTAAAAAGGATTCCCCGGCAACAACCGACAAGAAATTTGAACTGGGTTCGGTACTCCAGAAGAACTGGATGGGACAACTGGATTCATTGTACGGGGATGTCAGCCTTGGGGAGCTGACGATTCCAGGGACCCATCTGTCAGGTGCGGATTGGTATCATGTGAACGATATAGATGATGAGTATGTGACTCAGCGTTATAAAATATCCGATCAACTGGAGATGGGAATACGGTTTCTTGATCTCAGGCTGGGATATGATACACGGGACTATCCGACCGGCCTCGGTCTGTATAACGATGAAGTCAACCAAATATTCATGAATGATGATATATATCTCCACCAGAGTTTCCAATCGGTTCTTACAACCATTGATGCATTTTTGAATGATAATCCATCAGAAATGGTGATCCTCCTGATCCATCAGGTTCACTCGTCGCTCGATCTGATTGATTTCTGGGGGATGGTCACAGCTGAAGTGGCTGATGGCGGCTTTTCGTCCGAACGCATCGTTGATTACGATCCGACCAAAGATACCAAACTGCCTCTCCTTTCAGAATGTAGGAACAAACTTCTGTTTATGTCAACGCAACATACCTATGGGTTTGAGGGATTCAGCTTTTCATGGCCTTCTAACACATCCGGTTACAGCAAATTAGTCGGTAACCTGAATTGCCATGTGCAGGATATGTCCAAATGGGACTGTTTTGTTCCGGATGATAAATCCGGATATGTGAACCAGTTGACAGACCAATGCAGAAGCGTGCCCAAATCCAATCAGCCGGAGAATCTCTTCATCAATTTTACCAGTGCATATGATATCTGCTCCGACCGGGGATTTATTGCCGCCAGCATGAACACTTCTACGTTTAACTACCTGTCTGATAAAGCTACCAACAGGAATCCATGCGGGATTATGGTGATGGATTTTGCAGGCGACTCCGAAACCACGGGAGAACAATTGGTTGATGCATGCATCGCAATCAATTTCAATAAAGATTAAGATTATATGACGAAAAATTTTGTGGCAATCCTCATCGGATTGCTGGTCTCCACCGGCAATGGTTGGGGACATAACGTCAGACCACTCATCATGCCTGATCGGTCTTTGTTGTCGGGACCGGTTATTTCAAACCTGGCTTACGACAGCATTCACCAGGATGGAGTAACCCTTTTCTGGATGACCAATCTCCCTGCCGATTCAAAGGTCTGGTGGATGCCTACGGATTCCAACAACCAGCCGCTGCTCTTTTCCGATTCAATATACATTGCTGAAGCCGTTACAAACCATGTTGTACCGGTGGGGAACCTCCAACCGGCAACGATCTACAGGTTCCGCATCACTTCGGGGAACAGTGACGGAACGGCTGCGGATACGGGATATTTCATTACCCAATCCACTTCCTCCGGTTCCATGGAAGCCTATTTCAACCATACAGTTGACACAACTGTCAGCACCGGGGAAAAGGCAAAAGGTGACCAGAACTTTGAAAACCTGCTAGTGGACAGGATCGATCATGCCGCATCCAGCATCGATATCACTCTATGGGAATTCTCTGACCTGACCGCGATTTCCGATGCGCTGGTTCGGGCAAAGGAGCGGGGAGTGAAGATCCGGTTTATCTATAATCACGCTCCCAATACCCCTCTGATCGATTCCCTGCTGGCACACGAAATCCCGGTGCTGAAACGGGAATACGATACCACGTATGACATGCATAATAAATTCTGGATCTTCGACTACCGGAATAATCCGGATGCCGGCACCTGTTACCTGAATACAGGTTCGGCCAATGTCTCCCATCCCATGTTTCATTCCGATCGCAACAATATGATTGTCATCCAGGACGAATCATTGTGTGCGGTTTACACCCGAGAATTTGAACAGATGTGGGGATCTCATGAAGATCACCCGGATCCTCTCCGCGCCCGTTTTGGAACCCAAAAGAGTGACAATGTACCGCATCTGCTGAATGTAGCCGGAACACGGATGGAGGTCTGGTTCGTCCCGAACGACCATGTTGCTGAAAGGACCTGTTCCCTGATCAGCAGAAATACCACGAAAAGCCTCTTTTTCAGCATGTATAAATTTTACCTGACGAATATTGAAGATACCCTCCATACCCAGTTCACCTCCGGAATGGAGATTAGGGGGGTATTTGATTCATCCCATGCCTTCCGGCATGAAAGTGTATACAGCAGGATGAAGGGGATTGATTCCGTTGGTGCCTGGAACCCGCATGCCGATGTCTTTATCGACCCTATCCATGGACTGCTGCATCATAAATACTGTATCATGGATGCAGATGCAGAGGCAGGAAATAAAATTACCGTGACAGGATCCTTCAACTGGGACCCGGAAACAAATGCAGGGAATGATGACAATGCCCTGGTCATCTTCAACTCAAGGGTCAGCAACCTATATTTCCAGGAGTTCATGGCCCGGTATAAGGAATCGGGAGGAACACTGATCGGTATGTATGAGCCTGAACACCAGGAATTTAATGGTATACTTGAACAAAATTTCCCGAACCCTTTCCACTCTTCCACCAGGATCAGATATCATCTTCCCGAGGCCGGTCTGGTTACTATCATGATATTCGATCAATGCGGAAACCAAGTAGTGCAGCTGGTAGGCGAAAAGGAGCAGGCAGGAAGCCATGAGGTGAACTGGGATGCTTCAGGGTATAAGATAGGAGTATATTATTACATGTTAATTACAGAAAACTGTCGGATGACCAGAAAGTCAATACTTATTAATCACTAAAGCACCAAACACTTAACTTTATTCAATCCAGAGTTCATTCAGTATAAATATAAAAACTTATGAAAAAAAAATCACCTATCTTCATCAGCACAGTATGCATCCTGTCTGTATGTATTATGTGTTTTTCATGTAAAAAAGAAGAGATGCACCATCCTGTTGATAACTTAATTGCCAGTAATCCTGACCGTGCATTGCCTTATACCCATACCGATTGGATGCAAGGGATGCCGGATATGACGCAACTAGCCAAAATTACCATGCCCGGCACACATGACTGCGCTGCGGACAACCATTCCGGTGGCATCCCCGACGGATCGCACTGGGATGTGTGTTGCCAGGATTTTCGCTTCTCCAATCAATTGCTGATGGGAGTCCGCTGGTTCGACGTGAGGTATGATGATGTGGATAAAAGGCTCCACCATGGTGGCTTTGTACTCAGCCGTTCGCTCCAGGACTTTATCAATGATGCCATATCATTTTTATCGGATCACCCATCGGAAACGATCATTTTTATGATCAAAAAGGAATACGGTGGATCCTCTGACGGTACATTTTCCAATAAGGTCTGGGACATCCTCAACGAATATGACCAGAACCATTTTTACCTTAGCGATATCCAGCCATATCTTTGGCAAGTCAGGGGAAAGATTGTTATAGCGACACACGATAACACTAACCCCAACCATCTCACCTTGGGCATGTCATTTTCCTGGCCCGACAACACCACCTTGCATTACGATACCTATTCCAACTACCGCTATTATGTTCAGGACCATTACAGCATCAACTGGGTGAGTTATGATACAAAATGTAATAATGTCACGGATCTGATGAATACTTCCTACAATTATCCCGACTATGGCCGGTTCGACCTGAATTTCACCAGCGCTGAAAGAGATGGGCGTGCCACTTCAATCAGAACAGTGGCTGATAACATCAACGGGAATATCTATTCATTTCTGCTAAACAATATCGGATGGCGGCATTGCGGCGTAATCATGCTGAATTATGCCGGCGGGGCCGATGACGGGTCATGTTGCCAGGATCTGCTAAGCATGGTCATTCAGCACAACGATTTCCAAAGTGTAAAGATCGGTTCCCAGGTTTGGATGGGATACGACCTTAATGTGACTACCTACCGCAATGGCGACAACATTCCTAAAGTGCAGGACGCCGCCGAATGGAGCAATCTCACAACAGGGGCTTATTGTGAAGATGAATACGGCAAGCATTACAACTGGTATGCAGTGAACGACAGCAGGGGGTTGGCTCCGTCCGGATGGCGCATACCCACCGAAGCCGACTGGGATTACTTAGTCGACACAGCGGGTGGAGCCTCAATTGCCGGGCAGAATCTTAAAATTTCCGGTTCGGTTAACTGGTGGACGGCTATTGGGAAAAATTACACTCTTTTCACCGCCTATCCGACTGGATTTAGAGCTAGCAACGGAACTTTCGGCCATTACGGTGAGATGGGGAATTGGTGGACCGCTACAGAATATAATGCTGATGATGCGGTTCTTTTCCAGCTATATCATAATGCGAATTGGGCTAAGAAATTTAACGATTCAAAAAAATTGGGCCTTACCGTCCGGTGTATTAACGAATAAATTCTCTTAATCCTCCATTGATAATCATAATAACAAATAAAAAAACAGTAATCACATGAAAAAACGGTTTATTTATCTGGTCATGATCCTTGCAGGCATGATCAATATGCTGCCCGTATCTGTTACGGCTCAAAAATTCTATTTTAAAGTTGATGCCGGGTACGGAATACCCGTCAGCACATCAAACCTGAATATGTATTACCTATTTAACGATATTCTGGATTCAACCACCAATACCCAAACCCAGATTAACAGCTCGCTTGGAAAAGGAGCTAACTTCGGGATTTCCGGTGGTTACCGTTTCAACGATCACATTGCCTGTGAGTTGGCGGTATCATACCTCCTGGGCAGCAAAACAAAAGCAGAACACCGCTTTTACCAGGATAACTGGGAATATTCGATGTCGGCCTACATGTTCCGGATCATACCTTCGGTAGTTATTTCCGGGAAACTGAAAAAGGCAGAACCTTATGTCCGCCTCGGATTGGTTATCGGAAGCGGGTTCATAAAATATATCGACCAGGAAAACAATTACGGATACCTGGAGGAATATGAATGGAAGTTCAATAAAGGAGTTGCCATTGGATTATCTTCGGCACTCGGCATGAGTTATCCTCTCAGCGATGTTTGTTCCATATTCGCCGAAATTAGGAATGTGAACATGTCTTACGCACCTCAAAAAGGAATCCTGAAAAAGGCCACTAAGGATGGTGTTGATGTCCTTTCCCAGATGACCGTCAGGGAAAAAGAAATTGATTTCGAAAAGGAGATTGATTTCCGGGAGTATGACCCTGATTCACCGGATGTTCCTCAAAAGTCACCATCACAAAAATTTCCTTTTGGAAGTGTAGGTATTAATGTGGGCGTAAAGATTAATCTCTAAGACCGGATGCAATACTGCCTGTAATCTAAAAGTATCAAAACTTTAGGATTCATTTCACACAATCCCAGTTTCTGCACTGACTGTTCTATTAATATTTATACGGATAAAGCACTGACAATCTAAGTGTATAATGAAAGCTTATTTGTTATGCAATGGAATTACTGCCCGGAAAGCATTGCCCCGAGATCGCCTTGGTGGAAATGGCTGATTCAGAAAAAGAGTAAAGGAAATTGCTGAATGCCAAATAGGTCGACTGCATTTCTCTGGATATAGCCGTACCCTAGAAGGATGGGTTTTATTTCCTGAATTCCATTGCAAGGGATCAGTATCTCATCATTTTCGTCACAGCTTAAAATGAGTAGGCCCTTCGTACCCTGAATGCCCATGCTTTTGATCACCTGCTGAAACTGGTCCACACAAGGGAACTTTGCGAAGCGTGAATTTAGCATGGAACCGCATGAAAGTCAGAAGATTCCTCTCCCGACCTGGTCATTTTTAAGGAACTGGAAAATAATCCGGCTCAGGAAACCTTTCTTTGCAAATCCCAATTTTTCTTAAGCATTTTCATTTATTAGATTGAATGCCCTACCTTTGTCATCGCTTTAAAAGAACATAAACAACTGACTTCTCACTCAACTGAAAAAGGTCATTGTTTGTTAAAAGAAAAATCTCATGAAAAAAACAATTTCATTCCTGTTTTCACTGTTTATGGTAATTACGGCTAATTCGCAAACTACCCCGCCAGCCATTTCCGATACCATTAAAGATGGTTTTTTAGATGTTGAGATTGGGGGAACCAACATTACCGGTCATTATCAGGATTATAAAAAATCGGGCAACTGGATTTCCTACTTTCCAACGGGTCAGATATACACCATCGAAGAATTTAAAAACGGCCAGTTAAACGGGTTGTATCTTAAAATGAACCAACGGGGTTATATTGAATTACAGGCCGGTTATACCAACGATTCGCTGGACGGGAAATACACCGAATTTCGTTTGGGTGGCAAACCCTCATTAATCGAACACTACACAATGGGATTGTTGGATGGCAAAAAAGAAGTCTACTACGAAAGAGGTGGAATTCAGGAAGAAAGCAATTACCGCCTCGGACAAAAAGACGGAGTTGCCAAATGGTACGACGAAAATGCAAAATTGGTAGCCGAATATAATTATAGCAATGGTGAGTTTGACGGGTTACAAAAAACATATTACTCCAATGACACGCTTCGCAGCCTTCAGAATTTTGTAAACAACGTGGCCAATGGCGAATATGTGGAGTATTTCGAGAACGGCATCACCAAAAAAAGTGGTCAGTACAAAGCCGGTATAAAGGATGGCGAATGGCTTTACTTTGATGAATCAGGCAAAGTGGTGAAAAAGGAAAAATACAAAAACGGTGAATTGAAATAATGACCAAAATAGTCAACCCATATGCAGAATTGCCCGGATATCATTGTTTTGGATGCTCACCCAAAAACGATCACGGTCTGCAAATGACCTTTACCAAAGAAGGTGATGAAGTGGTTTCTGTATGGCAACCCCGTGTGTTTCTGCAAGGATTTCACCAGATATTGCATGGCGGCATTCAGGCCACCCTGATGGATGAAATCGGTTCGTGGCTGATTCAGGTAACGCTTAAAACAGCCGGAGTAACATCGGGATTAAATATAAGATACCTGAAAACAGTGTATGTCAACCAGGGAGAAATTACCCTCAGAGCAAAACTGAAGGGCATGCGCCGAAATCTGGCCGATGTAGAAGTAACCCTCACCGATTCGGCAGGTGTACTATGCGCCACCGGAGAAGTAACTTATTATACCTTTTCGCAGGAGGTAGCCCGGAAGAAATTAAATTTCCCGTCTGAAGAGGCGTTTTATGAATCGCAAAAATCGGAATAGTTTTATCTAAATTTGCTTCCATAATTATCTGTAAAATTTTCAAGCTGATTTTCACAAAAAATCATTTCTTTTCACTGACTTTCTGACGAATAGTCCTACTTTTGCAAACCGTTATGTTTAGCGTTGCATAACGAAACATTTTTGAACCTATAAGATTAAATCACATGCAAAAGAGTTTATATTTCGTTCCACCGGCCAAAAACGAGCCCGTATTATCCTACAAAACCGGTTCTCCCGAAAAGGCCAGTATCCTCGAAGCCCTCGAATGTGCCAAATCGTACGAGGTTGATATTCCAATGATTATCAATGGCCAAGAGGTGCGTACCGACAACAAAATTAAAATTTCGCCTCCCCACGACCATCAAAAATTGCTGGGCTATTACAGTCGTGGGACCGAAACACATGTTCAGCAAGCCATCGACGCTGCCCTGGCTGCACGTGAAGACTGGGCTTCGATGTCGTGGAAACAACGCGCCTCCATTTTCCTGAAAGCAGCCGGTATGATTTCCGGTCCTTATCGTGCCCGGATCAATGCCGCCACCATGCTTGGACAGTCGAAATCTGTTCATCAGGCGGAGATTGATGCTGCTTGTGAACTCGCGGATTTTCTACGTTTCAACGTCCAGTACATGGCCGAAATTTACAACGAACAACCGGCTTCGGACGCTTTAATCTGGAATAGAACAGAGCAGCGCGGACTCGAAGGGTTTGTATTTGCCCTCACCCCTTTTAACTTCACGGCCATCGCCGGCAACCTGCCTTCTGCCCCGGCATTGATGGGCAACACCATCGTGTGGAAACCCTCCAATGCACAGATTTACTCGGCCGCCATCATCATGGAAATTTTCATGGAGGCCGGTTTACCGGATGGGGTGATCAACCTTGTGTTTGTCTCCGGGCCAACCGCCGGTAAAGTGATTTTCTCACACCGTGATTTTGCAGGCATCCACTTTACCGGATCGACTTCAGTTTTTCAAAATATCTGGAAGGAAATTGGCAACAACATTCATAAATACCGCTCCTACCCGCGCATCGTTGGAGAAACCGGAGGAAAGAATTTTATTCTGATGCACGAATCGGCCAATGCCAGTCAGGTGGCTACTGCCCTCACACGCGGGGCTTTTGAATACCAGGGACAAAAGTGCTCGGCTGCTTCAAGGGCCTATATCCCTGACAACTTGTGGGATAAAGTTTTGGAAGAGATCAAATGCGACATGGACACCATGAAAATGGGACCGGTGGAAAATTTCTCCAATTTCGTAAATGCCGTAATTGATGAAGCCTCGTTTGACAAATTGGCTGGTTTTATTGATGCTGCAAAAAAAGACAAGGAAGTAGAAATCTTATTTGGTGGAAATTATGACAAATCGGTGGGCTATTTTATCGAACCTACCATCATCCTGACCAAAGACCCGCATTATGTGACCATGGAGGAGGAACTCTTCGGACCCATCCTCACTATTTACGTTTACGACCATACCAAATTTGAGGAAACCATCGAACTGGTTGACAACACCTCCATTTATGCCCTAACGGGATCGGTATTTTCCAAGGATCGGTTTGTTATTGAACATGTGATGGAGAAGTTAAAACATGCCGCTGGTAATTTCTATATCAACGATAAACCCACCGGAGCCGTTGTGAACATGCAGCCTTTTGGGGGTGCCCGTGGTTCGGGAACCAACGACAAAGCGGGTTCAAAACTGAACTTGTTGAGGTGGGTAAGTCCGCGAACCATCAAGGAATGTTTTGTTCCTCCGGTAAGCTACAAATATCCTTTCATGGAAGATTAACCCTTTCAAAAAGAATAAAAAACCGTCTTAGTAATTATAGCCGGTTTTTTTTACGCATGAACTTTGGCAAAGTAGAATCAATGCGAATCTATACTATATAACATCAAAATCAGGTGCCGTAATACTTTGGTGATTTCGGCCATATACTCATTCACCGCTTTTACACTTCCCGGAAGGGTAAAAACCATGGTGTTGCCAATCAGTCCGGCAATGCTGCGGCTGATGAGGGCATTGGGTTTCTCCATGCCGTATTTCATGCGGATCATGTCCATAATGCCGGGAATTTCTTTGTCTAACAATGGTTTTATTACATCCACAGTGATGTCACGTGGCCCAATTCCGGTTCCCCCGGTGGTAAAAACAAAGTCGTATTTATCTTTGGCCTCCGACACAAGCTGATCCAATTGCTTTGCGTCATCCGGAATTATTACATTGGTGATATCGTAGTGGAAACGGTTCATTTCGAAGAAAGTTTCCAAAAGTTCTTTCACCCTGGGGCCGCTTCGGTCTTCATATTCCCCGCTGCTTGCCCGGTCGCTGAGGGTGATAATTAATGTTTTGTAAAACTTTGGATGATACTCCAGCACATCACCGGCTTTGAGGTCGCCACCACGAATAACACGAACAAAAATGCCTTCTTTCGGCATCACACAGTTACCCACTTCACGAAAGATGGCACAGGAATCACCATGACAATGTTTGCCTATTTGCGTGACTTCAAGCTCTATATCCTGGTTCAAGAACCTGTCGAGCGGAGTGGTTCTAAATATCTCCATTCCTTCGGTGGTGATGTTCTCGGCAAACTCACCGTATTCAATTTTACGACCGGCTTCCTTTGAAAACTTATTAAAACTCTCCACCCCCAGCATGCTCACCTGACGGTGCCAGCTGCCTGCATGGGCATCACCCATCACCCCATGGTGGTTGAGTTCGATGTGATCGATGGATTTTTTAACCGTTCCTTTTTTAACGGAAATATTGGTACTGAGTACTTTGATGGTTTGTATCGTCATGTTCTTTTGGTTCGTAAAGAAAAAGCAGGGTGCAAATTTACCACTTATTTGCCGGAGTTTTGTTAAAAACTGATGTCTTCCTTAGTCTTTTCGATGAGTTTAATCTCACTGATAACCATTTCTTTATCAACGGCTTTACACATATCGTAGATAGTAAGCAGTCCAACACTTACGCCATTCAGGGCTTCCATTTCAACACCGGTTTGCCCGATGCATCTCGCCAGGCAGTTGATCCGAACGCCATTGTTCTCCAGGGTAGCTTTTACATCAACTTTGGTGAGTTGGATGGGGTGACATAAAGGTATGAGTTCACTGGTTCGCTTGGCTCCCTGAATGCCAGCAATTTCAGCAATGGTGAGGACATCCCCTTTTTTCATTTGGTTTTCCTTAATGAGATTGACGGTTTCAGCATTTAATCTGATAAAGCCTTCTGCCTTTGCGGTACGCAGTTGATTGGGTTTGTGGCCCACATCCACCATGTTGGCTTTGCCTGCGGAGTTGGTATGACTTAATTGATTCATTTAATTCTTAAGTTAAATAGTTTACTGTGCAACGGCTTAGGATAATCGGTTGCTCATCTCATCAAAATTCACACATATCATATCAAATAATAATATTGCGGTGCGCTGCACCTTAGATTCATCTACAAAACTATGACATATTTTTGTACTCCGGGTATCGAACTGATTAAAGCTATAACACTGAGCCCCTCCGAAAAGTATGTGTTCATTGATTTTCAACTCATTTACCCCTGACCCCTAAAGGGGAATTTGTTGAAAATCAATGAACTATCTAAAGTCCCCTTTAGGGGATTTAGGGGTATTTGACTTTTCGGAGTGGACTCAACATTTAAATTTTACAACCTGACTTATACGCAAAAACATTTACTATCTAGATAAATTAAAAGGTACGGAGTACCGTCCATATTTATAGAAATCAAACATCCATTTTTCAAGGTGCGGCGCACCGTCCTATTGTTCCCGATTTGTTTACCATATAAATATCGTTATAACACCAATAAGGTTGCTTTTTATCCCCCAATATTATAAAATGTCCCCATTGTATTTACGGAGCCGCATTTAGGTTTGTGCCTGAGGGCCATATTCAGAGCACCTTGTACTCCCAAATCGCGTATGCTGTATTCAAGATTGTTGAATAAACAGGGCTTTATTTTTCCATCAGATGTCAGCCGTAACCGGTTACATATTGAACAATCACCTCCTTCCCCACCTTCCACCATGGAATAATGGCCCAGGTTTAGATCCATCTGACGAATGTACCTGATCTGAAGATTGTTCTGCTTACAGTATTCGGCAACTACCAATGCATCAGGCTCTTGTGATGATTTCTGAATGACACAGTTTATTTTAACCGGACATAGCTTAACCCGCTGTGCTTCGGCAATGCCTTCCAATACCTGATCTATATTTCCCAATCGGGTAATCTCATGAAACTTCTCCGGGTTCAGGGTGTCCAGACTCACATTCACCCGGGTCAGGCCTGCAGCCTTCAAATCAGCGGCATATTTTTTCAGTAATATTCCATTGGTGGTCATGCCCAGATCATTTATTCCGGGAATTCCGGCAATCATGCGAACCAGATCAACAATTCCCTTCCTAACCAATGGCTCTCCGCCTGTGATCCGAACCTTATCAACACCCATGGCCACACTTGCTTTCACTACTTCCACTATTTCCTCGTATGAAATAATTAGATTATGATCGAGCAGTTTTATCCCACATTCCGGCATACAATAGGTACAACGCAAGTTACAACGGTCGGTGACAGAAATCCGCAGGTAATTGATCCTTCTGTTAAATTTGTCGTACATCCACCAATTCTCCTATTTCTAATTTTTCTTTCCCTATTTCGATGGAGACAATTCCATCGGCTAATACATAGGAATGAATATGCGCCGAGCCGTGATATTCAACCGGATAAACCTTCCCGTCCGCGGAAATTGTGATGGGAATAAACGATTTTCTTTCCGATTTTCTCCTGGTGTATTCCGCTCCCATGGGGATTTTAATGGTTTTGTGAAGAGGTTCGTTGTTCATCAATCTTGAAATCAGCGGACGAACCAAGAGTTCGAACTGGGTATATGACGACACCGGATTTCCAGGCAAGCCAAAAATATACGTATTGTTCTGAAATGTTCCGAAAATGGTTGGTTTACCAGGCTGAACCGCGATTGATCTGAATTTGATATCTACACCGGTTTTAATCATGATTTCAGGTACAAAATCAAAGGCACCCATCGAAACACCGCCCGTTAACAATATCACATCGTTTTCGTTGAGTGCTTGTGTGATCACACTGAAGGTAGCTTCTCTTGTATCCTCAGTAATACCATAGTAATTTGGAATGGCCCCGGACCTCACAACCTGCGCTGCCAATTGGGGACCATTGCTGTTTCGAATTTGTGATAATGACGGAGTACGTTCCGGTTCAACCAATTCGTCGCCGGTGGAGATGATGCCAACCCTGGGCTTCAACGAAACCAACGGCCGCACCGTGCCCACCGAGGCCATCACCGCAATGTGCTGTGGTTTGATTTCAAGACCTTTTGACAGAACCAACTCCCCTTTTTTGATGTCTTCGGCGAAATAACAAATGTTTGAGTTGGTTGATTTTTTAGTGTACTGAACATTTCCATCTGGCATTTCATCGGTGTATTCCACCATAATCACACAATCAGCACCTTCCGGAATGATCGCACCGGTCATGATTTTAACACATTGATTTTCGCCAACTTTATTTTTCGGCAAACTCCCGGCCGGAAGTACTTCAATAATTTTCAATTCGTTGCCTATATCCTGCTTTCGACAGGCAAAACCATCCATGGCCGATTTATTGAATGGAGGCATGTTGATATCAGAAAAAATGTCTTCGGCCAGTATTCTTCCAAGCGAATCAATAAAATGAACCCTTTCGGTTTTCAGTGTTGGTTTGGCAGCATTTTGAACGATTTCGAAAGCTTCTTCGAATTTTATCATAGTTATGTTAGTTTTGTATTTACTAAAGATTTACAGACAAATACAGATTGAAAAATCTGTGAATCTATGGAGTTTTTACTTAGTCTTCTCTTTAAATTCCGCGTAAGCATCTTCGATGGCTGTGTCCATTTTTTTATGCAAGGCATCATAAGCTTCGAGCAAATTTTTTGCCTTGGTAGTGAGGTCTGATTGTCCGCCTCCAATGCCACCTCTTCGTTTTACGGTGAGGTCGTAGCCCAACAGTTCTTCTGATTTTTTTATGTCGCCCCAGGCTTTTCGATAGCTGATCCCAAGAAATTCAGCCGCCGCTTTAAGCGACCCCCTTTCTTCAATTTCGCGAAGTAGCAGGTGCGTACCTTCTCCAATGATTCCTTCACCTGAGACCGCTGACAGCCAAAGTTTATAGCGTAGGAAAACGTCGTTTTTTGAACTTTTTGGTGGCTTCATGTATCTTTGGTTTTTATAGTCGATATGTAATCATTATCATATCGCCTGCAAATGTATAAAAAGGGCTTGTTTCACTTGGCGTGAAATGGTTTAAAAACGCAATTTATTTCGATTCAAAATAACGGTATATGCCTAGCGATAAACACATTTATAGGAAGTCTGATCTTCCACCATTACTCTAAATTTTGTATCTTTTTCTACGATAAAAGTTTCAAATTCGCCGTAGGTTTTCCATACGGTACTTCCGGGTAACAGCACCTTCATTTTTCCCGATGTAACCGTCATATACTCAATTGAGGAAGTCCCAAATTCGTATTCTCCGGCAGCCATTACGCCAATGGTCACTTTACCATCCTTGTTCTCAAAACCCAGCGATTTTACATTTCCGCCAAAGTATTCATTTACATTAAACATCATGTATATTTTAGAGATTATATTATCAAAACAAAACATCCTCTAAAAATTCAGAGGATGTTTTAATCAAGTTTGCAATTATTCTTAGTTTTCCTGATAAGGCGTAACCATTTCGATTACTTCGGGCAAATCCATCCCAAGTTGTTTCAGATGCGCTATTTTAGGAACCCCGTTTTTGGTCCAACCTCTTCTCTGATAAACAGCATCCAGCAATTTTTCATACTGGCTCTCGCGGAATTTACGCACAATATCGCGTTTTTCTTCGGTGGTCTTACCAACAGGATCAACACCAATGATTTCCTTCATTTGTTTATCGTAACGTTCGGCCCGTGATTCATATTCTTCGATGGTTACAGGACCAGCCGCACGATATGGTTGGGCATCATATTTTCTGGTACCATAGCCCCTTCTGAGGTTGAACACGCGTTGAAAGTTATATACTCGCTCCGACTGGCGGATAATTTCGTGTTTATCAATGTTGTTTCCGGTAACGGCATTGTAGATAGTTACATAGTTATCAACATGTTCAGGCACTTTCGCAGGTTCATCCGTTTCGGCATTGTTCACCGGTTCCACATCATTCCAGGGCAATTTACACAAACCCATCAATCCAAACCAGGTGCGGAACATGGGGAAATAATGAAGTGCTTCGGCCTTGTTTTCAAAGGTAGGAATCTGGTTGTTGACCATGTCCATGAAAATGAGCCAGGCCTCGTCGTGCTGTGGGCCTTTGTTGGTCATGGCGAATCCGCCTTGCTGTGCCAGCGATTCCTTTGAGATGTATTCTGAATACTCCAATCCCTTGTTTTCCATTCCGATATCCTGGAGGAAAGCAGCATCGCCCCATCCATTTTTAGCGAAAAGTTCTTTCATCTTACGCACACCTTGTCCGGCAATGAGCCCAAATCCCTCACCACGGGCCAGTTGGTGCATCACTTCCATGGCCGAATCCGAATTACCAAAATTCAGTTTCAGTCCACCGGTACGCTCTTCGTTCAGGATGCCATTTTCGTAGCATTCCATAACAAAGGCCATCAGGGTTCCCCACGAAATGGTGCAGATGCCGTAGGTATCGCAATAAAAGTTGGCTTCAATGATATAATCCGGGTTAAAGATTCCGCAGTTCGAGCCCAATCCACCGGCATTTTCGTACTCCGGACCATCTACAATTACTTTCTGTCCGGCATAAGGACCGGTTCTCAATTCATAATTATCAACACCTTTGGCGCACGACATATTGCAGCCAATCCAGCATCCATCAGGTACACCTTGTGTAAAGCGGCTTTTCCATTCTTCCGAATCAATTTTTTTGATGTCGGGATGGCTTCCGAACTTATAATTGTGGGTAGGCAACAGGTCGTAGTCGTTCATAATTTCCATGAGGTGAGCCGTACCTTTCGTCTTCATTTCACATTGAGCATCGTCCAGTTCGCGCATCTCCTTGTTAAAGGTTTTACCGCGTTCCATGATGGCTTTCAGGTCGACTACATTGTTGAAGTTACCCTTTACACCGGGCACTTTGCAGACGATGGCTTTGATTTTTTTATTTCTGAATACAGTACCAATACCGCCACGTCCGGCTTGTTTCAGGCGCACCAGTTTCCGTTTTGAATCGAAGAAACTAAAGTTCAGCATTCCGATTAAGGAATGATCGGCGGCTTTGCCAGCCGAAACAACCGCGATATTTTTCCGGTCCTTGTCGTCATCGGCATACATTTCGGTAAGCTGCTCTGCCAGCACATGGCTGTCGATGGCTTCAGCAGGAGCTTCCAGGATTTCCACTTTGCCAACCACCCCATCAATAAAAATGATGATTTCCTTATCGGATTTTCCCTGAATTTCGATGGCATCGAATCCGGAAATCTTGAGAAATGGTCCAAAATAACCACCCACATTGCTGTCCATTACCGAATTGGTTTGCGGAGATATACTCACCACCAACGATTTACCGGTTCCTGAATACTGGGTAATCCCACAAATGGGGCCTCCTGAAATCACAATTTCATTCTCAGGATCATTCCATTTGGTGTCGGGTTTGGTGGCATCCCAAAGATATTTCAAACCATATCCCTTTCCACCAATAAATTTCTCCTTCATTTCAGCCGGCACATCCTTCGACAGGATGGTATGATCCGACACATTGATGTAAAGCGATTTGTCAGAATAGCCTTTGTTGACGGGAGTAATATCATACTTCCATTCTGCGATCAATGTGTGCTGATTTTTAATTTCTTCGATATTCATAACTCTATTTACTAGTTCAAATTCTACATAAAACAACTGTTGCAAAATTACGAATTATCGCATACTATCCGGCCAAAAAGCCTAATAATCAGTTATGCAAAACAGAACATAACGATATTTATAATCAATCTTAATTTGGAGAAATAAGAAAAATCAGCCTATGGAGCATTGATTTTAAAATCTCTTGTGCTTTGGGTTTTATTTATCGCCACACGCGGGTTTTCGGGATGCAAAATTTTCCACCCATGAAAAATTGTTACTTTTGATCAATTTTAAATAATAAACTAACCTGAGGCAGTGTTATTGGACTACGAAAAGGAATGACGTATTTACTTCCGACCAGGCAGCCAGGTTAGCCAAAATGAAAGCGAAGGAGTATTGAATCATAGGATGAACGAAAACATTAACAATAAACTCAATGCTAAAAGCATCAAGCCAACAGCCATGCGACAGTTGGTTTTGCACGTTCTAGCAGAACAAAAATCGGCTGTCAGCATGCAGGAGCTGGAGCAAAAATTTGAAAAGGCCGACAAAGTTACCTTATACCGCACACTCAAAACTTTCGAAGAAAAGAAGCTTATTCATAGCATTGATGATGGTACCGGCTCCATAAAATATGCTTTGTGCCGTGAATCCTGTCAGTGCCGTCCTGAAGAACTGCATGTTCATTTTTATTGCACTGAATGCAAACAAACTTATTGCCTGAACGACATTCCTATTCCTTCGGTAAATCTGCCGGTTCATTTTACCCTCGAAAACATCAACATGGTAGTGAAGGGTATTTGCGCCAACTGTATTTAACAACTTTGCAACTCAATTGCATCAACTTTTCTCTACATTTGCCAATAAAAATATCAGATGAAACTTTTGGCATACCTGTTATCTTTTGTTGTTTTGGCTCTTACTGCAATTCCCTGCATTGATGGGCCACAAGATAATACATTGCAAAAGATTGAGATATCAAAGGATGCAGCTGGAAATCATCACAGTGATTCAGATCATTGCTCCCCATTTTGCGCCTGTAACTGTTGCCAATCAAACGTGTACTTCTCGAGCATGTCAGCTACATATACTGCTGTTGTATTGAAAATAAGTTATACTGAATTCTCTCCAGCTTTTAAAAGCATAGAACTGTTTGATTTTCTGAGACCCCCTAAATTTTAATTTCTTTTAATACCTAAAGGTGAAGCAAACTTCCACTGACTTGTATCAAGTTCAAGTTAGTGGCAAGTAATCTTGCATCGTGTCTTTTCGTTGACCATTTTTTTATGTATTCAAAAAGAAACATAAAAAGCGAAGAGCTTTATTAATAATAAGTTAAATAATACATTATGATAGAACGCATTATTAGTTTCTCAGTAAAGAATAAATTCATTGTTGGGTTATTCATAGTGGCTTTAATTGGTTGGGGAGGATACTCACTATCTAAATTGCCAATAGATGCCATACCCGACATTACAAATAATCAGGTTCAGGTTATTTCTCAGTCACCATCATTGGCTGTGCAGGAGGTGGAAAGTTTCATAACAGCACCCATCGAAGTGGCTGTTGCCAATATTCCGAACATTATCGAACTCCGATCCATATCAAGGCTGGGGTTGTCAGTAATTACTGTGGTATTTGAAGATGGTGTTGATATTTACTGGGCAAGGCAACAATTAACTGAACGATTAAAAGAAGCAGAGGAATCCATTCCAGCGGGACTGGCAAAAATCTCACTTGCACCAATATCCACAGGCTTGGGTGAGATATATCAATATCATTTGTCAGTGGAAAAAGGCCATGAAAAAGAGTTCAATCCTATGAAACTCAGGACTCTTCAGGATTGGGTGGTGCGCCGCGAGATGCTTGGGACAGTTGGAGTAGCTGACATTAATAGTTATGGAGGATTTGTCAAACAATATGAAGTAGCTGTGAATCCGGAAAAACTAAGAGCTATGAACCTAACATTAACCGATATTTTTAATTCCCTGGAAAGAAACAATGAAAATACCGGGAGTGCCTATATCGATAAAAATCCAACTGCCTACTTCATCAGGGGCATAGGATTGGTTAAAACTCTTGAAGATATAGAAAAGATAGTTGTTAAGACTACCAATTCAGGAGTTCCGGTACTTATCAGGGACATTTCAACAGTTCAGTATGGAAGTGCAACCAGGTATGGCGCATTCATCGTTGATACAACAGAAGCCGTCGGTGGTGTGGTAATGATGCTTAAGGGCGCAAATGCACACGAAGTTATTGCGAACGTGGAAACCCGCATTGAATCAATACAAAAGTCATTACCACCCGAGGTAACAATTGAACCGTTTCTGAATCGCTCCGATCTCGTTGGTCGTGCCATAGGCACTGTTTCAAAGAACCTTCTTGAAGGGGCACTGATTGTCATTTTCGTTTTGGTATTATTGCTTGGGAATATGCGTGCAGGTCTTATTGTCGCCTCCGTCATCCCACTTTCAATGCTATTCGCCGTTTCAATGATGAGAATATTTGGGGTTTCAGGTAACCTGATGAGTCTCGGGGCCCTTGACTTCGGACTTATTGTTGATGGAGCTGTAATTATTGTCGAGAGTGTTGTTTATCGAATTTCGATGAGTAAACATCACCATCCCGGTATTATACGGCTCAATCAGAAACAGATGGATGAAAATGTACTTGATTCGGCAAAAAGGATGATGAGTTCAGCAACGTTCGGGCAGGTAATAATATTGATTGTTTATCTACCGATCATGGCACTTATAGGCATAGAAGGAAAAATGTTCCGCCCAATGGCACAGGTAGTTACATTTGCTCTTTTGGGGGCTGCAATTCTGTCATTGACCTATGTTCCAATGGCCGCCGCCCTGTTCCTAAGCAAAGACACAGACCACAAACCAAATTTTTCTGACAGGTTAATGAATTGGATACATCGGATATTTAATCCCTTGATTAAGTTTGCACTAAAAAGAAAACTTCTTGTCTCTGTTTCAGCAATTGCTTTATTTATGTTCAGTCTGCTATTATTCAGCCGTTTGGGAGGTGAATTTATTCCTCAGTTAGAAGAAGGCGACCTTGCTGCAAGTGTAATAACACTTCAGGGTGGATCGTTGACCAACTCGGTGAATGAAGTGATTAAGGCAAATAAAATTTTGATTGCCAATTTCCCTGAGATAAAGCATGTAGTATGTAAAATTGGAGCCGGTGAGATACCAACAGACCCTACTCCCATGGAGACAGGAGATTATATCATCACACTTAAAGACAAAAGCGAATGGGTTTCGGCTACTACACGTGAAGAGCTTGTAGCTAAAATGGAAACAAGTTTGATCCCCCTGGCAGGTGTTAAATTTTCATTTCAGCAACCTATCGCGATGCGTTTTAACGAATTAATGACCGGTTCAAAACAGGATATTGCGGTTAAAATTTTTGGCGATGACTTAACTGTACTTTCTGAAAAAGCTGCTAACATCGAAAACATGATTCAATCAATTGAAGGAGTAGAGGATATAAATGTAGAAAAAGTTACAGGTCTTGCTCAGATTCAGGTAGAATACAACCGTGACCGGTTGGCACAATATGGCCTTTCTGTTGAGGATGTAAACCAGGTATTGCGTGCTGCTTTTGCAGGTAGCCAGGCAGGTATAGTATTTGATGAAGAAAAACGATTTGGATTGGTCGTTCGTCTGGACAAAGATTACAGACAAAACATTGATGATGTAAAGAATCTGACCGTTGCTCTTGCCAACGGACGCCAGATACCATTTGACCAGGTGGCTGACATCTCAATTAAATCTGGACCGGCACAGGTTTCAAGGGAAAACACTAAAAGAAGAATAACAATCGGATTCAATGTTCGTAACCGGGACAT
This sequence comes from Bacteroidetes bacterium HGW-Bacteroidetes-16, assembly GCA_002840975.1. Classification (GTDB taxonomy): domain Bacteria; phylum Bacteroidota; class Bacteroidia; order Bacteroidales; family F082; genus UBA6244. The sequence goes on along the minus strand of PHDN01000008.1, from coordinate 106,649 downwards.
GCAAAGTGTAATCAATGATGTGAAGGTTCAGAAAAATGAAAAAATTCAACTGCCCACCGGTTATTATATCTCATATGGAGGCGAGTTTGAAAAACTTGAGGCCGCTCAGAAAAGGCTCTCCATTGCAGTTCCTGTTGCGCTGCTGTTGATATTCGTTTTGCTCTACTTTGCTTTTAATTCAATAAACCAATCACTTTTAATCTTTACTGCAGTTCCCATGTCGGCTATCGGCGGAATTTTTGCCCTATGGCTTCGTGGAATGAACTTCTCAATTTCGGCAGGCGTTGGTTTTATTGCGCTTTTTGGTGTGGCCGTTCTTAACGGAATCGTATTGATTGCGGAGTTTAACAGGCTCGAAAAAGCAGGAGTTACGAACATAACAGAGCGTGTATTGAAAGGTATCCAAACCAGAATGCGCCCGGTAATCATGACCGCTGCAGTGGCTTCACTTGGATTTCTTCCGATGGCTTTATCAACATCAGCCGGTGCTGAAGTACAAAAACCATTGGCAACTGTTGTAATCGGCGGACTTATCACCGCGACTTTTCTAACATTGGTAATACTTCCGGTATTTTACATTTTCTTTTCCACAACGAATTTCAAATTCAGATTTAAAAAACAGTCGGCAAGAAAACTGGTGTCCATTCTCCTGTTATTTGGTGCAACAACCATTTTTAGTACCGTAAACGGCCAACAGCCAGGAGTCATTAATCTGCAGAAAGCAATTCAAATGGCATTGGACAGCAATTTGGCCGTACGCTCATCTGCTTATGATGTTGAAATTCAGAAGGCATTGAAAGGTGCCTCGTGGGATCTTCCCAAAACCGCCATTGACGCGCAATACGGACAGTTTAACTCGTACAGCAACGACAATAGTTTTACCCTGTCTCAGTCCATTGCCTTTCCAACCGTGTATGTTAACCAAAATAAACTGGCAAAGGCCAATATCAAAAGCAGTGAGTGGGAGTTAAAAACTTCACAACTTGAAATTGCCACGCAGGTAAAACAGGTTTACTGGCAGCTGATCTATTTGGATGCGAAACAGAAATTATTCGTCTATCAGGATAGTTTATATTCAGGGTTTTTCAGGGCAGCCGAACTCAGGGCCAAATCAGGCGAAACAAACCAGCTCGAAATGATTAACGCCCGTTCGCAAAGCCTCGAAGTGAAGAACCATTTGCAACAGGTAACAGCGGATTTGACTATCCTGAATCATAAGCTGCAAACCCTTTTAAACACTGAATCTGTATTATCTCCAAAAGATACCCTGATAAAAATGATCGATTTTTATCAGGTAACCGACAGCCTGGCATTGACAGCAAATCCTTCGGCAGGATATGTACTACAACAGGTCGAAATTTCACAAGTCGAAAAAGATTTGGAGCGAAGCCGCATGTTCCCTGATTTAAGCCTTGGTTATTTCAATCAATCCATGCAAGGTGTTCAGGAGATAAACGGCGTTCCTCGAACCTTCGGTACCGGCGACAGACTCACTGGTATTCAGGCCGGGATTACCATTCCATTGTGGTTCGTGCCCTACACATCCAAAATAAAGGCAGCCAAATTGAGAACGCAGGTTGCACAAACGAATGCTGAATATTATTCCAAATCGCTTTCAGGCAAATACCGCTCATTGATGGGCGAATACGCCAAATTTAACAACAGTGTGAACTATTACGAAGATCAAGCCATTCCCGAAGCCAATATCATTATCGAACAGGCCACTCGCAGTTATAAGTCCGGGGCAATGGATTATCTCGATTACATTGTGAATCTAAACCGTGCATTAAGTATAAAGCAAAACTATCTCGATGCAATAAATAATTACAATCAAACCATCATTTCAATTGATTATATAACGGGTAAAATATTTTAAACAATAAAAATCATGACAAAAGTAAGTTTCAAAATAACAATAATTGTTCTGAGCCTCATCCTATCATTAAGCTCTTGCATAAATGGTGACAGCAAGCCGGTTGCAGAGGTAGAAGAAGTAGAAATCCTTCCGGAAAATATTGTTGAACTGCGTGATGATCAGATTCAACTTGCAGGCATTCAGACTGGTTCAGTTGAGATGCGATCAGTAAGTAGTACCATCAAAGTCAATGGAATTATTTCCGTTGCACCGCAAAACCAAGCTACGGTGTGTATGCCTTTGGGCGGTTTTATTAAAAATACAAATCTGGTACCAGGTAATGCGGTTAAAAAAGGGCAAACGCTTGCTATAGTAGAAAATCAGGATTTCGTTGATATTCAACAGAATTATCTTGAAGCAAAAAACAAACTGGTATTTGCAGAAGCAGAATACAAACGTCATACTGAGTTGTACAAAGATGATGTTTATTCAGAAAAAAATGTTCAACGGGTTACAGTAGAGTATAAAAACCTCAAGGTATTGGTAAAATCGCTGGAACAAAAGTTGTTTCTGATTGGCATTAATCCTGATCTGCTCAGTGAAGACAACATCAGCAATCAAGTCAATCTTGTATCCCCTATCAGTGGTTTTCTGAAAGCCGTTAATGTAAATATCGGGAAGTATGTTTCGCCAACCGACATCCTGTTTGAAATTGTAAACAGCGATCAACTTTTTCTTGAACTTACACTCTTTGAAAAGGATGCTGACAAGGTGGCAGCGGGTCAGAAAATAAAGTTCTTCATAAACAATGAAACCGACGTTCATGAAGCTTTGATTTCTCAAACAGGGAAATCTGTCAGTGACGACATGACTTTCAGAGTTTACGGAACCGTTTTAGGCTCCTGCAAAAATATTCTGCCCGGGATGTATGTAAATGCATTAATCGAAGAATCAGACATAAAAGTAACGGCCCTTCCTTCGGAGGCCGTAGTCAGTTTCGATGACAAGGATTATATTTTTGTGTTTGAAAAAGAAAAGGACGAAGATGGTAATGCCATGACAGAATATCTGATTGTCGAGGTTAGAAAAGGGGTTTCTGCATCAGGTTACACGGAGATTACCCTTCCCGAAGGATTCGACATCAATGTAGCCAGGGTTGTAATTAAAGGAGCATATCACCTTCTTTCTGCAAAGAAGAATGCCGGTGAAATGGCTTGTTAGTTTTAAAACAGTTTAAGAATAAAACCATGAATGAAATTAAAGTTTTTGAAAAACCAACTAAAGTAAGTATTGGTTTGGAAAATGTGTCAAATTGATTTTCATTTAACTACTGCCCGGTTTGTAGGGCTGTCGTTAATTCATTGACTATCATTGTTTTTTTGTGTGCCTGAAAAGGCAATAAATACCGTTGAAATGAAAAAATATCAACTTAAAAATTTAGATTGTGCTTCTTGTGCTTCGAAAATTGAAAGCAGCCTGGCGAAGCTGGATGAAGTAAAATTTGTAACGGTGAATTTTGCGAATGCCACCATGACCATTGACACCGGCAACCTTGAAAAGGTAAAGGCCCGCATTAAAGAGATAGAGCCGGAAGTTGTGGTAGAACACATTGATCAACCCAAGACATTGGTTTCAACCAGCGAACTCGCTGAAAACAAATGGACCATTATTAAAGCAGCTTCAGGGCTTCTATTGTTGATCGCCGGATTGGTGTTCGAAGAAGAAATCCGTAATACACCCTTTCATATTGCTGAATTTTTAGTGTTCGGAACAGCTTACCTCATTGTCGGCTGGGGGGTGCTTTCATCGGCAGTAAAAAACATCATCAGGGGGCAGGTTTTTAATGAACAGTTTTTAATGGCGATTGCTACACTCGGGGCTTTTGCAATTCATCAAATGCCCGAAGCAGTCGCGGTGATGCTATTTTATGTGACGGGTGAATTATTTCAGGATATTGCTGTCGGGCGTTCCCGCAAATCAATCAAATCTCTGCTTGAAATCAGGCCCGATTACGCCAATCTGAAGTCCAACAATGAAATTCTAAAGGTTTCCCCCGATGTGGTAAAGGTTGGCGAACTTATCATTGTCAGGGCGGGTGAAAAAATACCCCTCGATGGAACAATACTCGAAGGGACTTCGTTTGTTGACACTGCTGCTCTGACAGGAGAAAGTGTTCTGAGAAGGGTAAAAGTAACAGATGATGTGATGGCAGGAATGATCAATCAATCGGGTTTATTGACCATTAAAGTCAATAAAGTATTTGGAGAGTCATCGGTATCCAGAATCCTCCAATTGGTAGAGAATGCTACATCGCAAAAAGCAGAAACGGAAAAATTCATTACCACTTTTGCAAGGTATTATACTCCGATAGTGGTGATTGGCGCTTTTCTGGTGGCTATTTTGCCACCCCTTATATTTAGCGGACAAACATTCGACGAATGGATTTACCGTGCCTTGGTCGTGTTGGTTATTTCATGCCCCTGTGCGTTGGTTATCAGTATTCCTCTGGGTTATTTTGGAGGCATTGGTTTGGCATCACGAAAAGGGATTCTGGTGAAAGGCTCTAACTTTCTGGATGCTCTGACCCGGATAACCACCGTGGTTTTTGATAAAACAGGCACACTCACAAAGGGCGAATTCAAGGTTTCGGAGGTTGTTACTTCAAACGGCTTTTCGAAAGAAGAAATATTGGAATATGCAGCATATTCAGAATTTAACTCGAATCATCCGGTCGCACAATCTATTCTGGAAGCCTACAAGAACAAAATTGACACATCCAAAATCACACAAACCGAAGAAATATCGGGGCATGGCATTAAGGCTGTTGTTTCCGGCAAAGCCATTCTTGCCGGCAATGATAAGCTATTGCATAAGGAAAACATTGAACATCCGGTTTGTCAGGTTGATGGAACGGTAATTCATGTCGCTATTGATCGCATTTATGCCGGCTATATCATTATTTCCGACCGCTTGAAAGACGATGCTCTTGAAGCGATTGAAAAATTAAAAGCCAAAAATATTCAAACGGTCATGCTGACTGGCGATAATAAATTTGCCGCCCGGGCATTTGCGGAAAAATTAGGAATTGACCGGTTTTACCCCGAATTGCTACCTGAAGATAAAGTAAATCACATCGAACAGATAATTGCAGAAAACAAAAAGGGCAAAGTGGCTTTTGTTGGCGACGGAATTAACGATGCACCCGTACTTGCCCGCGCGGATGTTGGAATAGCCATGGGAGCGCTTGGTTCCGATGCGGCAATCGAGACTGCCGATGTGGTGTTGATGACCGATTCACCTTCCAAAGTTGCCCTGGCCATTGATGTTGCAAAATCAACACGTAACATTGTCTGGCAGAATATTTACTTTGCCATGGGCGTGAAACTGCTATTCATATTGCTGGGCGTATTCGGGATTGCAACCATGTGGGAGGCTGTTTTCGGAGATATGGGTGTTGCGTTAATCGCGATTTTTAATGCCCTCAGGATATTGAGAAAATAGTGTGGCGGGGTCTAAAACAATATCCTGTCTTCCCTATAAATTGGATATATTAGTCCGGTCTAAAAAGGTAATAGAAAGATTTAAGCCACTTTTACCCCTCCCTTCCTACCGGCAGGCAGGAATCCCCGAAAGGGGAAGTGGCTGAAAATCAGTTCTCCCTTTAGGGAAGGGGTGAAAACTGATTTTCAATTATTTTCAGTTTTCACCTTTTTAGACCGGACTCATATATTAATGGCTGCATTTGTTATAGTGCAAAAAACCATATTTTTGTCACAAAAGCTACCGTATGAATTTCAGTCAGATTAAAGAGAAGCTTAAGGACAAAACGGTAGGCGTAGCCGGATGTGGCGGCTTGGGGTCAAATTGTGCTGTGGCATTGGCCAGAGTTGGTGTTGGCAAACTTATTATAGCCGATTTTGATGTTATTGATGAAGGCAACCTAAACCGGCAGTACTTTTTTTATCATCAAATTGGAGAAAAAAAATCGCTTTGCCTTCAACAAAATATCCACCTGATTAATCCGACCACTCGCGTAACAGCCCATGACCTGATGCTCGACTCAAACAATATTTACGAAATATTTAAGGATTGTGATGTCATTGTTGAAGCTTTCGACAAAGCAGAAATGAAACAGATGATCATCGAAGCTGTTCTTGACAAACTGCCACAAACACCTCTTGTGATTGGTCTGGGAGTGGCCGGTTGGGGTGACAATAATTCAATCGGATGCCGACAGTTAGATTACCTGTATATTTGTGGCGACGAAAAAAGGGAGGTCACAGATCAACTTCCTCCACTTGCGCCAAGAGTTGGAATTGTTGCCAACATGCAGGCCAATACGGTATTGGAAATATTACTAAAAGACTCATCATGGACATTATATTAAACAACAGACCCGAATCTTTTGATTTTGAAAAACTTACTATTTCTGAAATCCTGAAGTTAAAGAATTATTCGTTTAAGATGATGGTGGTGAGGATTAATGGTCGGTTGATTAAAAAACCAGAATATAACCTGGCTGATGTAGTGGATGGTGATGATGTCCAGATTCTTCACCTGATCAGTGGCGGGTAACGAAATTACCCGGATAAAAATGTGGCTCTGACTGCCTGGCCGCTTTTCAAATTATCCGATTATTTTTGCAACCCAAACCATTAATAATCAATTAATATTGAGGAAATTGATGATCGTCGGGATATCCGGTATTCAGTTAACCTTACTAAAGTGGTTTTTTGTGACCCAGGATGGATCCCCTTTGTTGGTTGATAATAAACTTTTTTCTAATGGGTCGATCCTTGGTTGCCGCAGGATCGTATGAAGATCCACCACTTGTATGTTTGGTGCTACTGGCAAAACCGGCCGATTTTTTAGAGCATGAACTAAAACTGCCTGAGGCAACAACAATTAACACTAAAATAATGACTTTAAATATCCCTTTCATTCCTTCAAATGGTTGGTGATTGATTGAGCCGTAAAGATATAAAATTCTGTCAATAAAAAATGGTTAAAGATATTTATCATGATTCCAACGGATTTGTGATGTTATGGTATGACCTTTCTGTGAATTCATATTGCCACCATAGAGACCTGTAAATGAAACAAAAAGGAGAATGAGAATGTTCACCTTTACTGAAGCACCCTCATTTTTAGGTTTTTTTCAGTTTTTAAATTCCCAGTTGCTCAACCACGACACCTGCTCTGTTCAACAAATCCAAACCATCAGTAATCCGATACTTACGGCTATAGACCACGCGTTTTATTCCGGCTTGAATAATGAGCTTGGCGCACTCGATACAGGGTGAATCGGTAACATACAATGTAGCCCCATTGCTGCTGTTGTTTGATTTGGCCACTTTTGTAATTGCATTTGCTTCGGCGTGGAGCACATAGGGTTTGGTGATGTTGTTCTCATCTTCGCATAGATTATCGAAGCCTGACGGAGTCCCGTTGTATCCATCAGAAATAATCATGTTTTCCTTTACAATCAGAGCTCCTACCTGCATGCGTTTACAGTAGGAATTCCTTGCCCAAACGAAGGCCATTTCAATATAACTTTTGTCAAATTTTCTACTTTTCATTTTCTCGGATCTTACTCATCATCAATCTTGGTTAAAAGCAATAAATGAACCTGAATTTTCGGTACCGGACAAAAATAAACTATTATTACATGAATTCAACCTTTCCGAAATTCAGGGTGCAATCGATTTCAAAATATTCAAATATCAAGCCGGTGTAATCCGAACCTGTAGTAAACACTGTCAGGTAAACTAATCGATCAATTACCAGAGTTTTATAACCTGGAGATTAAAAAAAATGACTGTGTTTATTTTATCGTTAAATTTCCTTAATTCGTTTATTCTGATTATATTGCTTTACTTTTGCACAGGAATCCATTTTTTCTTGATAACTATTGTAACCTAATTAAAATGAGTTATATACATTTTGACAAAACACAATTGATCAACCTGAAATTTTCGCTTGATCGTGAATTGTTGCGAACAAACCGTGCCGGCAGCTATGCCAGCACTACCATCATTACCACCAATACAAGAAAATATCATGGTTTGCTTGTGGTTCCTCAACCACTTATTGATGATTACAATCATGTGCTGCTTTCAACAATAGACGAAACCATCATCGATAATAATTTTGAGTTCCACACAAGCATGAGGATGTATCTCGGTGGTTTTTACGAGCCTAAGGGGCATAAATACCTGCGGGAGTTTTACTCCGACCCAAATCCAAAGCTGATTTACCGCATGGGAAACATCATGTTTACAAAAGAGTATATTTTTGCTCTGAACGAAGACCGGTTGTTTATCAAGTATACCCTTGACGAAACGGCAAATCCTGTCATTTTCAGACTAAAACCTTTTCTGGCCTACCGCAATGTGCATAGTTTGGCAAAAGCCAATACCTGGGTCGACACCAAATACAAAGAGGTTAAAAATGGCATAAGTTGGCAGATGTACAAAGGCTATTCAAAGGTGACGATGCAATTTTCGAGACCTGCCAAATACACTCACGTTCCTGATTGGTATTACGACATCCAGTATATACGTGAACTGGAACGTGGATACGAAAGCACCGAAGATTTATATGTCCCCGGATATTTCGACATCAAACTAAAAAAAGGGGAATCCGTTGTGATTTCAGCGGCATTGGAAGAAAAAAATCCGGAGACGCTTACAGCTCAATGGACTGCCGAAGTAAAAAAAAGAACACCCCGCGATAGTTATCTCCACTGCCTGACGAATGCAGGGGATGAATGCATTATCAATTACAATAAAAAAAGTGAAGTGATAGCCGGTTATCCATGGTTTGGCCGGTGGGGCCGTGACACGTTTATTGCCCTCCCGGGTCTTTGCCTGCCACAAAAGGACTATAAGAAGTTCAAAAGCGTGACAACCACGTTAGTGAATGAGCTCAAAGATGGCTTATTTCCCAATGCAGGTCATGGAAAAGATGTTTCTTTTCATTCGGTAGATACCTCGTTGTGGTTTTTCTGGGCAATTCAACAGCTCAGCTTGCGACAACAAAAAAAAGCAGCTATCTGGAAGGAATATGGCAAAACCATGAAAGACATCCTGGCCCATCTGAAATATGGCACCCATTTCAATATCAAAATTCATGACAATGGATTGATTTGGGCAGGTGAGCCCGGCCAGGCTTTAACCTGGATGGATGCCATTGTTGCCGGTAAACCTGTCACTCCCCGCACAGGTTATACAGTAGAAGTAAATGCACTTTGGTACAACACCCTCCTATTTAGCATTGAATTGGCCGAATCAGCCGAGGACAGCGATTTCGTCAACGAATGGAAAGATATGCCTGTCCGCGTTAAAAAATCGTTTATCGACACCTTCTGGTCAAAAGAAAAAGGCTATTTAGCTGATTTTGCAACACATGATAATAAAAACTGGGATATACGTCCCAACATGATTTTTGCTGCATCCATGCCCTATAGTCCTTTGGACAATCAAATGATTAAGTCTGTGGTGAACGTGGTAAAAAGCGATTTACTCACTCCGCGGGGGCTGCGTTCGCTCTCCCCAAAAAGCAATGAATACAAAGGTGAATATCGTGGCAACCAAACCGATCGCGACCTTGCTTACCATCAAGGTACGGTATGGACCTGGCTACTGGGAGCATTTACCGAAGCATATCTGAAAGTGTATGGCAAATCAGGCATCGAAACCATCGAAACTTTATTCTATGGATTTGAAGAAGTTATGAGCCAGGCGGGCATTGGAAGTGTTTCGGAAGTGTATGATGGCGACCCGCCTCATAAGGCAGCTGGAGCCATTTCGCAGGCATGGAGTGTGTCGGAACTGCTTAGAATAAAATATATGCTGGATCAAATAAAAGGATCTCAATAAAAATCCCACTAATGGACAATCCACTAACGATTAAACTACACAAAAAATGAGAATATTGATGTTTGGATGGGAATTTCCACCACATATTACCGGCGGATTGGGAACAGCCTGTTTTGGGCTTACCAAGGGGCTGGCCAAGCACGGTACTGAGGTGATCTTTGTTGTCCCGAAAGCGTATGGTGACGAAAGTCAGGAGGCCGTGCGTTTGATCAATGCCAGTGATATCCCTTTTGACCAGACAGATGAAAACTACCGTGAATACTGGAAGAGGATAAAGTACCTCGAAATAGGTTCTAATATTATACCCTATGTTGCACCTGAGGATTTTGCACGTGAAATTTCAAAGCGTAAAAAATCGGGTGAAAAATACACCAGCCATGTTTTCTCGAAAGATTATCAGTTTTCAGGAAAGTATGGATCCAACCTGATGGAAGAGGTGGCAAGGTACGCGTTGATTGGCTCAGCCTTGTCGTTAAAAGAAGACTTTGATATCATCCACGCGCACGATTGGCTTACCTATCCTGCAGGTGTGGCCGCCAAGGAATCATCCGGAAAACCGTTGGTCGTCCACATGCATGCCACCGAATTCGACCGGTCAGGGAAAAACATCAACACCCAGGTGTACGACATCGAACGGGAAGGGATGATGGCTGCCGACAGGGTGATTACGGTAAGCCACCTAACCAGAAGCATTGTAATTGAGAAGTATGGTATCGATCCCGGAAAAGTAGTCACGGTGCATAATGCAGTAGAACCCAGTCTGTTTACTGAGTTAGCCGAGGTCAAACGTACCTTAAACGAAAAAATAGTTACTTTTCTGGGCAGAATCACCTTTCAGAAAGGTCCTGAATATTTCATTGAAGCAGCTTACAAAATCTTACAGAAAGACAAAAACGTCCGCTTCGTGATGGGTGGTTCAGGCGACATGCTCAACAGGATGATTGAACGGGTGGCACAATTGCATATTGCTGATAAATTTCACTTTACAGGTTTTCTTAAAGGGGGTGAAATTGATCAAATGTTCGCGTTAAGCGATGTGTTCGTGATGCCTTCAGTTTCAGAGCCTTTTGGTATTGTCCCTTTGGAAGCGATGCGGTCGAACGTGCCGGTTGTCATCTCCAAACAATCAGGGGTGGCTGAAATACTTCGTCACGCGCTTAAAGTGGATTACTGGGATGTGGATGGAATGGCTGATGCCATCTATGGATTGTGCCATTACGAAGCATTATCCTCCATGTTTAAAAAATACGGCAAGGTAGAGGTTGAGAACCTGAAATGGGAAAATGCTGCCTACGAAGTCAATCAAGTATATCATTCAATACCCTTATAATTAGTATCACAACAACCAACGAAGGATCAGCTTTCGACAAAAATATTCAACGATGAAATCAATTTGCTTTTATTTTCAGGTACACCAACCCTATCGCCTACGCACCTACCGCTTCTTTGATATTGGAGCTAAACATAACTATTTCGATGATCACGAGAATGAGTTCATTATGCAACGCGTTGCCGAAAAGAGTTATCTACCCATGAACGCATTGCTTTTAAAGCTGATTAAGGAGTACGGTTCAGCCTTTAAGGTAAGTTTTTCCATTTCGGGCATTGCCCTGGATCAATTCGAAAATTATGCGCCGGACGTGATTAAAAGCTTTAAGAAACTGGCCGATACCGGAAATGTTGAATTCCTCACGGAAACTTGTGCCCATTCCCTGGCATCATTAAGGAGCAGGCAGGAATTTGAACGCCAAGTGAACCAGCAAAGCGAAAAAATTAAAAAACTCTTTGGCTTCACCCCTACCACTTTCAGAAATACGGAACTCATCTATAGCGATGCCATAGGCGAATTGGTAGCTGACATGGGATTTCAGCTGATGCTGACCGAAGGTGCCAAACATATACTAGGGTGGAGAAGTCCAAATTTTATGTACAACAGTGCCAACCGGCCTGACCTGAAATTATTATTAAAAAATTATCGCCTGAGTGATGATATCGCGTTCCGTTTTTCAAATAAAAGCTGGGCCGGTTACCCATTGACTGCCGACAAGTACGTTAAATGGTTCGATGAACTGGATAAAAAAGATGAAGTCATCAATCTCTTTATGGATTATGAAACCTTTGGCGAGCACCAATGGGCAGAAACAGGTATTTTTGATTTTATGAAGGCGTTGCCCGGTGAATTTCTGAAAAGTGGAAAATACAAATTTGCCACACCAAATGAACTAAATGAAAAACTGCAACCGGTAGGTGCCATCCACGTACCTTATCCCATTTCGTGGGCCGATGAAGAACGGGATGTAACGGCCTGGCTAGGTAACGACCTTCAGAATGAGGCTTTTGGAAAACTCTATTCACTGGAAGAAACCGTCAGGAAATGCAATGACCCTGACTTGGTAAAAACATGGTCGTACCTGCAAACATCCGATCACTTTTATTACATGTGTACCAAGTGGTTTTCAGACGGGGATGTTCACAAATACTTCAACCCGTATGGCACTCCATACGAAGCATTCATTAACTATATGAATGTGTTAAGTGATTTTATCCTACAGGTTGAAAAATGCAGTCAATCGTCCCAGGGTGACATGACGGAGCTAAAAAATGCAGCCGGAATAGTAACTGAAAAAGCGGGGAAAATTGCACGTGAAAAGGTAGATGAAGCTACTGAAAAGATAAAAAAGATGATGCAAAAAACCCGCGGAGCAAGCCTACAGGAGATGAAAGACATGTCGGATTCTGCCATCAAAAAATTACTGAAAGAAATTGATGTTGAAACCCTAGCCATTGCGTTAAAAGATGCCGAAAAAGAGCTGATCGACAAAATAATCCCCAATATGGGAGTCAAATTCAATAAACAATTTCAGGAAGTTCAAACCCGGTTGAAGAAAGTGAATAAAACGGAGATCAGGAAATACCAGCGGATTATTGAAGATAAAATAAAATCATTTATTAAATAATCAGCAAGTTTATTCACATGCTGGTAATCAGGGATACCATTGAACACCGGAACCGATCAGCTTATTAAAATGCATTTTGAATGCAGGTGACAGACGGGTAATTCTTATGTTTGCAACTTTGTTTAAAAACCATTATTCAACCGAAAGAAATTGATCCATGGAATCTAGTAACAATACAATAATCACTCCTGATTTTCTCTTTGAAACAAGTTGGGAAATCTGCAACAAAATTGGGGGGATCTACACAGTTATCTCGACTAAAGCCAGACTCACGGTAGAAAAACTAGGGGAAAACTATATCGTAATTGGACCTGACGTTTGGAAACAAACCGATGCTAATCCTGATTTTAAAGAAATTCCGGGACTCTTTGCCGAGTGGAAGGCTGTTGCCTTTATGGAGGGGTTGAAAGTCCGTACAGGGAAATGGAATATCCCCGGAAGCCCGAATGTAATCCTCATCGATTTCACCCCCTTGTTCCCGGAAAAAGACACCATTTTCGCGCACTTTTGGGAGCAATATAACCTGGATTCCATTCGAGGGGAATGGCATTATATTGAGGCAGCCATGTTTGGTTATGCTGCAGGTCAGGTAATCAACAGCTTTACACAACATCAACTTCAGGATATGAGCAATATAGTAGCTCATTTTCATGAGTGGATGACCGGTGCCGGAGTGCTTTTTCTGAAAGACCATAACCCAAAAGTAAGTACCGTTTTTACCACCCATGCAACGGCCCTGGGTCGTTCTATTGCCGGAAATGGCTTGCTTTTATATCAAAACCTGACCAAGTTTCAACCCGAAAAAACGGCACGCGACTTCAATATATCGGCACAGCACTCGCTTGAATCGATTGCGGCCCGTGAAGCCGACGTGCTCACCACCGTAAGCGAAATTACAGGTCGTGAATGCGCCCAGTTTTACGGACGAACTCCTGATATCATTACCACCAACGGATTCGATGAGAGTTTCGTTCCAAAAGCCCCCCGTTTTCAGGAAATACAAACCACCGCCCGAAAGAAAGCCTTAAAAATAGCTTCTGAACGGACTGGAAAAACCTATGCTGATGATACTTTGCTGATGATGACCAGTGGCAGATATGAATACTCCAACAAGGGTATCGATCTCTTTATTAAGGCGTTGGGGCAACTAAACAACAACAAGAAAGGTTCAAAAAAAATAGTGGCTTTTATTGCTATCCCAACCGAACACGATGGTGTAGTTGAAAAATATAATAAAAACCACACTTCATCTGACGACAAGTTTTTAACACATAAACTGTTTCATCCGGATCATGATGCTATCTTAAGCGAAATAAAACGACAAGGATTAACCAACGACGAACACAGCGCAATCGACATCATCTTTGCACCCATATACCTTGATAAAAAAGATGGAGTGATCAATTTGGAGTATTACGACTTTCTGATAGGTTTCGACCTGACCATTTTCCCTTCATACTACGAACCATGGGGATATACCCCACTGGAGAGTATTGCATTCAATATTCCAACCCTGACCACTACTTTTGCAGGTTTTGGTGATTGGGCTATTAAAAATTCTTCGCTTCAGTTTAAATCAGTAACGGTAATCGACCGCCAGGAAGGCGAAACAGACGCAGCTATTGTTCAGATTGCCAATACCATCGAGTTCTTTACCGGCCCATACGACCAGCAAGAAAACAGGAAAGAAATAAAACAACTTTTTGAAAAAGCCCGTTGGCAATCGATGATCAGCCATTATTTTGACGCCTGGTCAGAAGCTATCCACCTTTCGGAGCCGAGAAAATTCAATCTCCCTCCTACCCCGCCTACCGACACGCTGCTGTTGAAAGCCCAGGCATATTCAGACAAGCCTGTATGGAAAAAAATCCTGGTACAGAATATTCTGCCTAAAACATTAAAACCACTCAAGGAACTTGCCTATAATTTGTGGTGGTCATGGAACGATGATGCCTCACAACTTTTCGCCGGTATTGATGAAGAGAAATGGAAAAAATTTGACAACAACCCGGTTCATCTTATCGAATCACTGTCGAAAGATGAAATTGACAAACTCACAGGTGACGAAGCGTTTCTTCATGTACTGGAAAAAGTGTATGCCCGTTTTGAAGAATACATGAGCGAAGCCAAAAACAAACCCAAGGAGATGGTAGCTTACTTCAGCATGGAATACGGTTTGCACAACAGCCTGAAAATATACTCAGGTGGGCTTGGAATACTGGCCGGCGATTATCTGAAACAGGCCAGCGACTCAAATAAAAACCTGATCGCTGTCGGACTGCTTTATCGGTATGGATATTTTAAACAATCCATGTCGATTTTTGGTGACCAACAAGCAGAATATACGGCACAAAAGTTTACCCAATTGCCACTACTTCCCGTTCGCCATGCCAATGGCGAGTGGGTAATCGTTCAGCTCGTATTTCCCGGGCGCAATGTTTCTGCAAAGGTATGGCAGGTGAATGTAGGAAGAATCCCATTGTATCTTCTTGATACCGACACCGAGGAAAACTCTGCCGAAGACCGGTCCATCACCTATCAATTGTATGGTGGCGATAATGAAAACCGCATAAAACAAGAGTTGATGCTTGGAATAGGAGGCGTGAGGATGATAAATCGTATCGGTCTGGAGCCAGCTATTTACCATAGCAATGAGGGGCATTCTGCTTTCATCGGACTGGAACGCATTTTAAACCTGATGAAAGATCCGAAAATAAGTTTTGAAGTAGCTTCCGAACTGGTGAGAGCAACCAATTTATTTACAACCCATACACCCGTGCCGGCAGGTCATGATACTTTTGAAGAACACCTGATCAGAACCTACCTGCCACACTACAGCGATCAGTTTAGGATCAGTTGGCACGATTTCATGGGATTGGGCAGGTTCTTTCCTGATAACCCATTAGAAAAATTCAGCATGAGTGTGCTGGCAGCCAGACTTTCGCAGGAAGTAAATGGCGTTAGCCGGATTCATGGACGAGTTTCAAGAGAGATGTTTCAACCATTGTATCCGGGTTATTTTGCAGAGGAACTCCATGTTGGCTACGTAACCAACGGTGTGCATTATTTCACATGGACAGCTCCCGAATGGCAAGAGTTATTCAAAAATCAGTTTGGTGAAGGATTTGTGCAAAATCAGCCTGATTCAAAATATTGGGAAAAAATTTATCATGTTGACGATGAAGTCATTTGGCAAAAAAAACTAACGCTTAAAAAAAGGTTGATTAGCGTGATCCGTGAAAAACTTAAAAAAGACCTCACTCACCGTCAGGAAACACCTCAGGTAATTTTAAACGCGCTCAAAGACATCAATGAAACCAACCTTATCATTGGTTTTGCCCGTCGATTTGCGACCTACAAACGTGCTCACCTGCTATTTATGAACCTCGAACGGTTAGACAAGATTATCAACAATCCGGGAAAACCGGTGGTATTCATCTTTTCAGGAAAAGCGCACCCCAACGACAAAGCCGGACAAGACCTCATTAAACGGATCGTCGAAATCTCGAAGAAAAAAGAGTTCATGGGTAAAGTCATTTTTCTGGAAAACTACGACATGATCCTGGGCAAATTACTCACCAGCAGTGTAGATATTTGGCTCAACACACCCACCCGACCACTCGAAGCATCAGGCACCAGTGGAGAAAAAGCAGTTATGAACGGCGTTGTGAATTTCAGCGTACTGGATGGCTGGTGGGCCGAAGGTTACAAACCAGATGCGGGATGGGCTATTGAAGAAGCCAAAACATTTGCCAATCAACAATATCAGGATGAACTGGACGCTGAAATCATATATCAAACACTTGAAAACGAAATTGTTAAGCATTATTACGATCTTAATGAACAGGGATTTTCAAGCAAATGGATTTCATTTATTAAAAATACCATTGCACAGGTAGCCCCACACTTTACCATGCAACGCATGCTCGAAGATTATTATACTAAATATTACAATGCTCTGTTTGCCAGACGCAACCAAATATATGGTGCCGATTTTGCACCAGCCACACAATTGGCCGAATGGAAGAAAAAAGTAAAAAAAGCCTGGGATCAAATTGTCATCGAAAGCTTAAAAATACCCGACACCAGCAGGACGCCATTGGAGTTTGGGAAAAAGTTCATAGCTGAAATACAATTAAATATCCCCGGACTTGATGCCAACGATCTGGGTGCAGAAGTTTTGATGGGAAACAAGGCTGATGAGGAAGTTAAGACCATCAAGTTAAAGCAGGAGTTAAAGGTGATTTCAAGTGAGCCCGGCAAAGTTACTTTTGGCATCGAGATGATGATTCATACTACCGGTATTTACGATTTTACTTTCCGCCTGTTTCCAAAAAACGAACTACTTAAATACCGAATGGACTTTCCGTTGGTTAA
Source organism: Bacteroidetes bacterium HGW-Bacteroidetes-16 (assembly GCA_002840975.1). Lineage (GTDB taxonomy): Bacteria > Bacteroidota > Bacteroidia > Bacteroidales > F082 > UBA6244. The sequence continues at coordinate 89,580 of PHDN01000008.1, read as the reverse complement.
GTGGATATAAACGGGGATCTGATAATCAGGTAAATTTATTCAAACAACAAGAATTCCTTTTATGTTAGTTAAAAGGAATTCTTGTAGTTCATCCTTTCCTTACATCGTCAATTAATGTTTGGTTTATAAATTGACCTGAATATAAAAATAGAAAACCCCGAATTTCTCCGGGGTTCTCATTCTAACTACATCAACAATCTTTTAATTCTCTATAGAGCTATCTGGATGAACTTTTCAGACCCGGTCATAGAAATTCCGCAGCGTTTTGGTGCAGACCCTTCGTAGGTATTGCCACAGGTTGGGCATACATAATACTCAGATGCCAAAGAACTGACATTTTTGCTTTCCAAAGCGGCAAGCGCTTTTTCATACAATGGCTTGTGCTTTTGTTCTGTTTTATAGGCATAATTCAAGCTTATTAATGCAAACTGGTTTCCTGCCGCATTGGCGTCGGTTATAAATTCAGGGTACATGGTGGTTATTTCGTATGTTTCACCAGCAATGGCATCCTTCAAATTTTCGCCTGTGGTCAGAACCGTAAATTCGGGATTAAACACGGCCACTTTCTGACCCGATTCTCCTAAAACAGCCTTGTGATTATCAGCGTGTATCTTCTCTGAGGCAGATGCGACTTTGAACAACAGGGCAATTTCAGGATATCCCTCCTCATCGGCTTTTTTACTGTAAGCAGCGTATTTCGCACTTGCAGTAGTTTCCCCTTTATAAGCGGCCAACATGTTTTCCATGTTGATCGTGTGAGTTTCCTTGCGATCGGTTTCTTTTGATATCGTTTCAGGCAATTGACTGGTGAACGATTGGAATAGTAAGATTGCAGCTATTGCTGTAAACATCGGGATAATGGAGGTATTTTTCATTTTTTTATTAATTTTTGATAGTTTTTACAGGACACAAAGATGCATCCCTTCACCTTAGAACTTCCTAAAGCGATTCTTAAAATATGCTTAAAAAAAATTATCCCTGAAACTCTAAGATGAAGGTGCTTCCTCTATCAATTTGACTTGTGGCTGTTAATGTAATATGCTGAAGGTCTGCCAATTTTTTTACTATGGATAATCCAAGTCCATTTCCTCTCACTTGTGAACTCCGTGATTCATCCGAACGATAAAACCGGTTGAATACATTAGGAAGTTGCTCTGCCGAAATACCAATTCCATCATCTTGTACCGAGAGTATTCTCAATTTCTGGTTCCAATCCAGAAAAATGTTCCCGTTTTCAATCCCATATTTAATGGCATTGTTCAGCAAATTGTCGAGTATTAACTCCAAATAAAGTGGGTCACCCAACACCATAACCTGATCAGGAATATTTACGTGAAGCAAAATTTTCTTTTCGGCAGCTTCCAGAGACCACTTGTTTTGCCTGTTGGATATGAGGTGTGAAAGATTTAACGACTTATAATTCGCCGCCATGTTGTCCGAGTCGATCCTGGCCAACTGCAATAATTGTTCAAGCAATCCATCAAGGCGGTCAACTTGTGAGATGACTTCCTCTATTTTTTGCTCATAAACTCTTGGTTCTCGCTGACGGCGGATCAGTACCTCGAGCATTCCACGGATTGCAGACAACGGAGTCCTGATTTCGTGCGAAGCATCACTGGTGAACTGCTTTTGCATGTGTATACTTTTCTCGATGCGGTTAAGTAATTCGTTTATGGTCAGAGTAAGTTCATATAGCTCGTCCTTGTGCCTGGGCAATACCAATCTGTTGTTTATGTTTGAATCACTAATTCCTGAAGCGGCTCTAATGAGTTGATGAACAGGTTTAATTGCCTTGGATGCCGCAATTGAAGAAGTAAGAAACTGCACCATCCCGACCAACGGAAATGAAATCAACAACACCCAGATCAAGTTATTAAGTATGGTGAAAGATTCCTGTTGCGAAACGGCGATGGTAAGCCGCCCGATTGTTTTGCCCGATTCATTTATGATTGGAAATTCGCCAAGTCGTATTCTTTTATTACCGATTACTCCATTGTAAAAGGTTTCATCCGGTTTGTGAGCAACATTAAGGAACTGATTTTCAATTAAATTAGTTGAACGAAATATGATAGCTCCCTGTAAATTTGTTATTTGCAAAAAAGTTGGATTCACCTCAATCTGTTTATGTTCGGCTTCGTCCCATTCAGGCATTCTATTGATGATGATTGAATCATGGCGCCAATCAAGATTACTGATCACTTCTTCACTCTCAATTTCTATATCCTCATCCAGATGCGAATAGGCAGTATTATAAACTACCAGATATATAGCCAGAAAAACCATGGCGGTTGTAAGCGCAACGGCCATTACATTAAAAAGAGCGATCCGATTTTTAAATTTTAAGGTCATCCGTCCGCTTCAATTTTATAGCCAACCCCGCGAATAGTGGTAATGACAGAATATCCGCCCGGATTATCCAGTTTTTTTCTCAAGGCATTGATATAAACATCAATAACGGAGGTGTCGTAATTAAAATGTATATCCCATACTTTTTCGATGATGCCGGTACGCCTGCATACCTTACCTTTATTACGCAGCAAATATTCCAACAACGAAAATTCCTTTTGAGTGAGTTCAACAGGAATCTCATTTTTTGTAACGGTATGTTTTTCAATATTCATCATGATATTGGAGGCAAAGAAAACAAGTGGTTGGGGTTCGCCCTTCCTCATAAGCACCCGAATGCGGGCAAGCAATTCTTCAAACGAAAAGGGTTTGCGAATGTAATCGTTTGCACCTGCTTCCAAACCAAAAACAACCTCATCAACAGTATCTTTCGCCGTGAGAAAAATGATCGGAACTGTTTTGTTCTCTTTTCGGATGTTGCGGCAAATTTCAATGCCATTAAGTCCGGGAAGCATCCAATCAAGCAAAATAACGTCATATTCGTCCAAATAATTGATCGCCATTTGCAACCCCTTCTTACCATTATCTGCAATATCAACTGCATATCCTTCTTCCTTTAAGCCGTCGCGGATAAAATGGGCAATGGAGGTTTCGTCTTCTATTATTAAAATTCGCATGCCTGTACTTTCCAAGGTTCAATTGCTCAAAGATACAGAAAGGAATTAATCTTCATCATCCGGTAAACTTTTAAAATCGGGCATCGCGAATTCTACACCTGCGGCATGACGGTACACCAATTGCCCGCCAAGGTAACCTGTTGTTCCAACTGCCCCCACTAAAGCGGCGAACAAAACAACAAACACCCAGGTTGTCCACCGGTGATCGTATTTCAAATAAGTGACTACGACCCTGAAAACTGCTGTGATAATGGCCAGCCAAAGAGTAACGGAGGCGGCCTGTTCATGAAGTTCCATTGGCACTTTCAACGGTCCATCCTCAATACCCTCCCCGGCATAATCACCGCTGAGGAAGGCCGCAGCTGCGCCCATCGCCCCGAGCACCAACAGGTAGGATGCAGCATCCCGGAAAAATGATTTTTTGGTGAATAAAGCAATTATTTCCGATAAAAACCCTGCCATCAAAAGGGCGATCGGAAAATGAATAATCATGGCATGGAGGTGTGTTGCTGAAATCATCGTTTTAAATTTTAACGCAAAAATATCAGTGCCAGATATAGAAGAGATTAGGTTACGCTTAAAATTGGCTTAAAATATTTAATCACAGCTGATTTACTTTATAGCGATGGATTAGTTGAAACGAATTGACCTTTCTAACCAAAAACATCTTTCTTTAAACCACCTGCTACATAGACCACAAGGCATTGCCGATAGTAGCTTCTCCGAAGATTTTATTAAATATAAAGGTAAGTGTTCCTTTCAATTGAATAAGTAAACTATTTTTGTATCTTGCTCTGCTTATAGTGCTATCCCATTTTACAATGTTGTTAATGGTTATACCCAAATCGAGATATTGTCCTGGTTATCTTATTTATCTCTTTCTACTTGTTATTTTGCAGGTGGCCGGCAACAGCAATTGTAGCAAAGCGACCACCTTACCGGATGCCGATTCGCTTATCGAAGTTTATTCCGGAACAAGCGGAGATTCGCTCAAGGCGGAATCGTTTATTAGGCTCATCATGTATTTGGATAGCACAAACCAGCTTGACTTACCCGAATACGAGCAGTTTAGAAACCTAAACCCTCTTTCAGAATGGGTACAAAGCACCCTTCAAGCCAATAGGATGGCTATCCAACTTGACCGTATGGGTGTGAATAACCGCAATAACGGAAAATACCTGTTAGCGATTCGATTTCATGAGGCAGCACTGGCTCTGGCTCAAAAGGCCAACGACAGAATAATAGAATCTATCATCCTGAATAACATCGGCGTGGTTCACCGAAGACTCGACAATTATAAAAATGCCATGGATTTTCATATGCAGGCTCTTAACCTGGCCGAAATGAACCACGACTCGATTACCATGGCCGTTGCCATCAACAGCATGGGAAATATTCAGGAGTCGATCGGAAACCTGGATGAAGCAACCAAATTGTTTAAAAAAAGCTACGCGATAGAGAAAAATCTGAATAACAGGCTTGGAATTGCTATCAACCTCAATAACTTGGGCAATATCTCTCTGGAACAAGGGAACCTTGCACTAGCCCAAGAATCCTATTTACGTTCACTGGAGGTAAATAAACAAATGAACAATCTAAAAGGCGTTGCCATCTGCTACAACGATTTGGGAAATCTATTTCAAATAGAAGGCGACTTTAAAAAAGCATTGGAATATTTTAAATCTGCTTTTGAAATAAATAGTGGACTCAAAGACAAAAACTTCCTGGCTTATTCCTATATTAAACTGGGGGGGGTTTACACAGAAATGCATCAGGACAAACTGGCATTGGAATATTTAATACCAGGCTTAACGCTTTCGCAGGAAATCAATGCCAAAAATAACATGGTAGAGGCCTATACTTCACTTTATAAAATAGAAGTAAACCAAAACAGATATAAAAAAGCACTCGATTACCTGCAGCTTGCTCATCAATACCACGATTCTATTCTAAATATCAATATCAGAAAAGAAATAGCTTTACTTCAAATTAGTTTTGAAAGTGAGCGCCAGGCAAACCGAATACAATCATTAGAACAACAGGCAGCCATCGCGCAGCTTAAAATAAAGCGCCAAAAAACAATCAACCTGCTTTTTATCATCGCCTTTATTCTTGCCTTGATTATGGTGGCTTTTTTATTATTTTACGTCTATTCAAAAAACAAAACCAACCAATTGCTGATAGAAAAAAACAAAATCATCGAAAAAGCGGGGATCGAGCTCGATCGTTATGCCCAACAATTGCTTGCTGCTAAAAAAGAAGCGGAAAAAATCAGTCGCACCAAAAGCGAGTTCTTAGCCAACATGAGCCATGAAATCAGAACGCCCTTAAACTCTGTTATTGGTTTTTCTGAACTCCTCAGTCAGAACATTACCAATACAAAACACCTAAATTATTTAAAATTAATCAGTTCAAGTGGAAAAAGCTTGTTAATGTTGATTAATGACATACTCGACTTATCGAAAATTGAAGCTGAGAAGCTTGACCTTCATTATGCCCCGGTAAATATCAAAGCCATCATCGGAGAAATTGAACAGATTTTTTCTAACAATATTATTGAAAAAGGACTTGAACTTACCAGCCACGTTTCAAGTTCCTTTCCTGCCTTAATCTTGTTTAGCGATATCCGGTTTCGTCAAATATTGTTTAATCTGGTAGGGAATGCGATTAAATTCACTCCCAAAGGGAAAATAGAGCTTTTGGTGGATTGCCATTTTAACGAAAAAACCGGAAAGCTCAACATGATTCTTTATGTGAAAGATACCGGCATAGGAATTGAGAGGGATAACCTACTGTCAATTTTTGAACCATTCAGGCAAGGCGGAATGGTGAAAAATGAACATGGGATCGGTTTGGGATTGACCATAACCAAGCGTCTGGTGGAAATGATGGATGGCATCATCAGTGTAGAAAGTATTCCGGGTACAGGCACCATTTTCTCGGTTTTCTTTAACAATATTGAGGTAATTAACCATTCGGCTGAAGAATTTAAACTAACTTCAGAAATCGAATTTCAACCTAAAACAGGGATTTCCGTTCCTCGTTTCTTTACTGAAGAACAGTTGTACAACCACAATATCCAATTCATAAAAAAGAATCAACGAATCATCAGGTATAAATTCCTCCCGGCCATCAATACCAAGCTAATCAGCCATATTCAGGAATTTTGTCGTGAGCTCAATCGCCTGGCCTATGAGTTTAACGATGCCGGCATGAAAGAGTATTGTACACAACTTGAAGCACGAACCACTGAATTTAATACAAATGCAATCGATATATTATTAAATCTATATGAATATCAATTTGTTACCAATCATTTAAATAAAAAACAACAGAGTGGCGATTGAGAATAGTTCATTAAAATGAAAGGGATAAAGTGGAAGAATTAATGTGGAAATGATAACATACATTATAAAGTCAAACCTAATGATAGTACGCCCATGAATGAACATCATGAAAAAATACTGATTGTTGACGATGTTTCAAATAACATTCAAATTCTTGGAAATATTCTGGCACAAAGAGACTACCAGGTAGCTTATGCCCAAAATGGGTATGAAGCCTTGAAAATATGCGAAATGCAGGACTTTGACCTGATTTTGCTCGATATTATGATGCCTGGTATGGACGGCTTTGAAGTATGTAATCGCTTAAAGCACGATCCAAGGACAAAGGACATTCCCATTATTTTCCTTACGGCTAAAGCCGATATGAACAGCATTGTAAAAGGATTTGAAACCGGAGGACAGGAATACATTACCAAACCATTTAATTCAGCAGAATTACTGGCCCGTGTTCAAACTCATTTGCTGCTTAAAAAACAGAAACAAGAACTTAAATCCATCAACCTTCGACTGGAAGAACTGGTGAAAGAACGTACTATCCAGCTCGAAATTGCGAATCAGAAACTGGCAAAACTTGACCAGGCAAAATCAAATTTTCTATCCCTTATCAGCCACGAAATGCGAACTCCGCTAAATGGTATTATCGGCCTGACTCAACTTTTAAGTTTAACAAATATCGACGCCGATCAAAAAGAGTATTTGGAATACCTCACGGAAGTTTCTGCCCGCATGGTGAGTTTTAGCGACATTGCCATGCTAATTACCCGACTGAAAACGGATAAATATAATCCTGACATATTGCCCGTGTCAATCGATCATTTAGTTGAAACTTCTATCGGCACATTCAAAAAGCAAAATCCATTGTCAGCCTTATCAATTCATTACGAAAAACCAGCCAGACAATTACTAATTATGGCAGATTCTGAACTTGTTATGATTGGGGCACGTATGTTAATGGATAATGTTGAAAAATTTGCCGGCCCTGATCCCACATTAAGCATTTCTGCTTCCAGAAGCAATAAGAAGATTCACCTGCATTTTGTTGATCAGGGACCCGGTTTTTCAGATGCAGCACTCGAGTATTTGTTTCAACTGTTTTCAGCAGGAGATATCCTGCATAAAGAAGGTTCAGGGTTATCGCTTGCCACGTTAAAGCTCATTGTCGACGCGCATAAAGGAGAAATATCTGTAAAAAACTTAAAACCCGTAGGTGCCCAGGTAACCCTTTCGTTTATTGAATCGAAACAGGAAACAGCCTGATAAATAATGAAATAATGAGCCCACTCGAAAAGTATGTGTTCGTTGATTTTCAACTCATTTACCTCTGACCCCTAAAGGGGAATTCTTTGAAAATCAATGAACTATCTAAAGTCCCCTTTAGGGGATTCCAGCCTGCGGTTGGCAGGTAGGCGTATTTGACTTTTCGGAGTGGACTCAATAATTAAATTCCAAAGCGCAAAGGCAACAGTTCAGGCTAGTCCTTTATTTACCCCGACCTTGTAAAACAATCAAAATGGTGTAAATCATGATTTTAAAATCCATGGCCAGCGACATGTTTTCTATATACAGGATGTCGTATTGCAGCCGCTCAATCATTTCGTCAATGGTGGAAGCATACCCAAATTTAACCTGGCCCCAGGAAGTAATGCCGGGTTTTATCTTCATTAGCAGGCGGTAATGCGGAGCCCGTTTGGCGATTAAATCGATATAAAACTGACGCTCCGGACGGGGGCCCACGAGCGACATATCTCCTTTAAGAACAGTATAAAACTGAGGGATTTCGTCTAATCGAACCTTGCGAATAAACAGTCCGAAACGGGTGATGCGGGGATCCTCATCCGAGGACAATTGTGGTCCGAATTTTTCTGCATCAGAATACATCGACCTAAATTTATGCATCATAAAAGGTTTGCCGTGTTTCCCAATCCTCTCCTGAGAAAACAAAACAGCTCCGGGCGAAGATAATTTAACCCCGACAGCAGTGAAAATATACACGGGGATCAGGATGATCATGGCCATTAAGGAAGCAATGATGTCAATCAACCGCTTTAACGACTGCTGCCACGCAGGCATCAGGTCGGGTGAAATTTCAATTAAAGGGGTATGAAAAATTCCCCGTGTTCGCACCGACCCGAAAATAATGTCTTGCATCAGCGGAATAACCTTGATAATCACACTGGTAGTCTCAAGCTCTGTAATGATGCGTTCGATGGTACCGATCTCAGATCGCTCGATGGCGATGACCACCTCCTCCACTTTAAAATCATTTATTACCGTATTCAGGTCCTTGTAGGCGCCTAGATGTGGTAAAAACTTGCCAATTTTAAAATCATCCCTGTCGTGAACATTAACAAAGCCAACAAAATGATTTCCGGAAGAAATTTCCTGACTTGTTATGTCGTTGTAAACTTTCATGGCATTGCCATTGCTACCAATAATAATGGTATTGAAACCAAGTTTTCCACTATGGATGTTTTTTACCGTAATTGTGGTAAGCGACAGCCTGAAAATATACGTGATTGAAAACTGTAGGATAAAAAGAATCGCGAACGACTGGTAATACGATTTGTAAGTAACGATAAAATCGTCCAGAATGAGAATAAAAAAGATGACCGTAACTCCAATAAGAGTGATAATGAGCGTTTCGCCCAGTTCCTTTAGACGGGCCTTGCGGTATATTCGCCGATACGACCCAACCATCAGGTACAGTATTAACCAAAAGACAGGTACCAGGATAATTCCCATCCAGAATTTTCTGTCGTCAAGCACCGTTTCGATGTGCGATAAAATACTGGAATCCTCAGAGTATTTCCGGAAAATATAGAACAAACTCCAAGCCAGGGCCGCTGCAAGCCAGTCGAGAACAACGTATTTAGCAACTTGTAGACGTCTATTCATACGTTTTTTTACCGTGAAACAATTTTGATATTATCAATCAGAATCTCAGCATTGGAAATATTGTCCTCCAAACCTGCCCTGAAAATAACTTTGTAATCACTAGCCGTGGAATTTAAAGAAATATTTGGTCCAAGGTTGATATATATTTTTGTCCACTCTTCATTATGACCTAATATAACGAGTGGGATTTCAGTAAAACTATTATTGATTCGCATGAGCAAGCCTATTGTAACCGCGTTATTGGTTTTAAAATCTAACTCCAAAAGCACGGCAGCCCCCTGTGATTCGGGCATAATAAAGCTATTGAATGAAGCTCCTCCATATTCAGGTTTTTCTTCAGATAAATTAATGACTCCGGAATAGTGTGAATTTGAACTTAAAAATGCGACAGGATTATTTACAGGTGCGGTGCGTTTGATTACCGTATCACTAATATCTAATTCCTCAAACGAAAGAGCGGTCTGTTCAAAATCCTCCATCCATTGAAAAGATAAATCAGAATAGTAAGTAGTTGATATGGTTTTGAGATCAGATACCTGCTCAGGGACAAACTCGAAGTTGGTATACACGATTGGATTGTAAAAAGGATAGGGAACCCTTGTGCTGGAGATGCCATTGAGTTTGATACCGGGGCGAATTTCGAGCTTGTGCTTACCCTGCGCCAGTACCGGAAACAAGACTGGTAATTCAAAAACGCCTATCAATCCATCATCTACATACACCCATACATCGGTGATTTTCGCTGAATTGGCGCCTTCTTCCGAATAGTTGGTCGTTAATGAAACGGAGTCGATTTGCAGATAAGCAGGGATTGTTTGATCCCCATCGAACTTATAGCATCCCTGCCATGCAAATGCCGATGTCATCATCAGCAATCCTAAAATGCCATATAGCAATGTCTTTAGACTCAAACCATTAAATCCTTTGTGTGTAGAAACGAAAACGATTGTTATTTATTGTAGGAGCCTGTGATCATTTGGCAATGAAGCGGTGATTTTTTCCAGGATCATGTGTGCCACCTGCAAGGCCTGATAGCCATCATGAATACTGACGGGTGGCACCCTATTGTATATGATAGAATCTTTGAAACTTCTAAGTTCTTCCACGATGGCGTTAATATTGCCAACCACCGGTTTTTCAAATGAAATGCGTTTCATTTTCTTGCCATTTCCCAAATCGATAACCATGGCCATCGGGTCGGCGGGCAAAGCATCAATTTCTTCCATGCGGATAATCTCGCTAACCTTATCCAGGAAATCTACCGTGATATAGGCATCACGCTGAAAAATCCTTGTTTTACGCATATTTTTCAATGAAAGCCTGCTTGCCGTCAGGTTGGCAACGGCTCCATTTTCAAATTCAATGCGCGCGTTGGCAATATCAGGGGTGTCGCTTACCACATTCACTCCACTGGCGTATACATTGCGTACTTTGGATTTGACAACACTCAACACAATATCAATATCATGAATCATTAAATCGAGTACCACGGGTACATCGGTTCCACGAGGATTAAACAATGCCAAACGGTGGGTTTCCACAAACATGGGGTTGTTAATAAATGGCTGGGCTGCTAAAAAAGCGGGATTGAAGCGTTCAACATGCCCCACCTGTACTTTAACATTGGCTGCTGTTGCCAGTTTTATCAACTCCAGGGCTTCGTCCGGAGTTGTAACGATTGGTTTTTCGATAAAAACGTGTTTCGATTTGCGGATGGCCTCAGAAGCACAACTAAAATGCGAAACAGTTGGGGTAACAATATCAACTACGTCAACTACATCCAGTAAATCGTTGATACTACTGTAACCTTTAATCCCAAATTCCTGCTCAATCAGCTTTACCCGTTCAGGATCTGTATCATAAAAGCCAACCAGTTGAAATTCTTCAATTTTCTGAATACAATTTAAGTGGATTTTGCCCAAATGACCAACGCCCAACACACCAATTTTTATCATAAATTAATATTTTTGACAAAGGTAGTTTTTTCTTGCTGTCATTATTTCTACTTTCGCACATTATTGAGAACTAATAAGGAGTGTAGAGAAGAAGAATGGAAGATTCGTACCGACATCAGGGAATGAGAAAAAAACTGGTTGACACGATCCGGAAAAAGGGAATTTGTGATGAACGTGTCCTGGAAGTGATTGGTTCCATTCCCAGGCATTTTTTCCTGGATTCGTCATTTCTTGAGTTTGCTTACGAAGACAAACCCTTTCCAATTGGATCAGGACAAACCATATCGCAACCTTATACTGTTGCCTTTCAAACCGAACTGTTACTAGTAAAAAAAGGCGACAAAATACTTGAAATCGGTACTGGCTCCGGATATCAGGCATGTGTGCTTGAAGCACTGGGGGCGAAGGTTTTTTCCATCGAACGACAAAAACGCTTGTATGACAAGACAAAAGAATTTCTAAGAGAACTGGGTTATCACATAAAGGTTTTTTATGGAGACGGAAACAAGGGATTGCCAACTTATGGACCATTTGACAAGATATTAATTACGGCTGCAGCACCAAACCTCCACGAAAACCTGATTGATCAGCTCAAACCGGGAGGTACTATTGTTGTGCCTTTAGGGCATGGAGCGGTACAAACCATGATGCGCTATACCAAACAACTTACGGGAGAACTCACCGCCGAATCGTTTGGTGCATTTAGATTTGTACCCTTGCTTGGTGACAAAGCCAACGACTAAAAAAGGCCACGCCTTAGCGCAGCCTTCTACCCGATTTTAAACCAGGCTAACAAAAAATTATGAAGAAAAACCCAATTGAGGGCTTTTCTTCATAATCAGGTTAATTGTTATTTACCTGAAACACTTATGCTTGTATTTACAGCGAAACTTTCCCCCACGTGAGCACCCGATTTAATATTGCCCGTGATCGAGAAGTTCCAGTTTCCACCCAGTTTCAGGAAATAATTGGGAAAGGTAAAGGGTTCGCCTTGAAGTTGAATAGCGCCTCCACCAGTAAAGGTGTCTTTACCGGCACCTCCCGGATAAGTCACTATCACCTTGATCATTTCCCAGTCATCAGATACACAGGTAATATAGAAATCGAGGTAATCAACCCCACCCATATCAACTGAAAAATAGGTGGCTGAGAAGGTGGGTACATAAGCTGCCGGTGGTGGCGTTGGATCGTCCTTTTTATTACAGGACCCATAAATAAAGGTCATGCTGAGGAGCATGATACCTAAAACTTTTAGTAAACTTTTTAAATTCATAATTTTAAGTTTTGTGTTTGCCTTTTAACAAACGGGTTTAAAAAATATGAACTAAAAGTAGTCACAAGCTTGTCTTTTTAAGAACATGATTGAGCGGACGCTATGTCAAGATGAATATTCGTGATCAAGTGGTGAGTATCTGCAAAGAGATTTCCAATAGATCGTCAAAAAGAAATTTTCACAATTTTTGCATCAGTTTTATAAACAATTCCTTCCGGCGTGAAGAAACGGGTACTTTAGAACCATCACTCATTACTACCGTACCTCCTAATCCTTTTTCGTATGATTCAATGAACCGGATATTGATCAGATGCGACTGATGCGTCCTGAAAAAGCCGTGTTCAGTAAGTATTTCCTCGAACTCCTTCAACGTTTTTGAAAGGGTTAAATATTTGCCATTCAACAGGAAAACATCCGTGTAATTTTTATCAGCCATGCACCTGATGATGTCTTTGATTTTAACTGCATAAATGGAATTTAAAGTATTTAACACGATCCGGTGCTCATGAGCCTCTCTTTGCAGGTTGTAAAAATAATTATCCAGTTTAACAGATTCACTTTCTGGTCGATATTCAGTGATAACCGCTTTTTCGATGGCTTCGATCAATTCATTTGCATTGATGGGCTTCATAATGTAATCAAGAGCACTTCGCTTAATGGCCTGAATTGCAAATTGTTCGAAAGCTGTAATAATGATAAATCGAAAATTGATCCCTCTTGCCTTGCCTAGTAATTCGAAGCCGGTACCATCGGGCATGCGGATATCCAAAAGCACCAGATCCGGTTTTTGATCCTTAATGAGGGCCAATCCTTGTTTAACATTTTCAGCTTCGCCAACTATTTCAACCTGATTACAATACAATTCCAGAATGTTTCTTATTACCTGGCGGGCATTTGGTTCGTCATCTACAATAATTGTTCGTAGCATCTCTTAAATGTTAGTTAATACCAGTTGAATAGCAATATGGCAAGGTGAAACGTACCTTTGTTCCAAGCGATTGGCCCTCTTCGTTCCACTTTTCATTCACCTCAAATTTTACCATAAAGCCATACTTTTTTCCTAATATCTCAATTCTTTCCCGTGTGATTTTTAAGGCCGTGCTATCATGCATTGATTTTCCTAAATTAAGTTTCAAAGCAGCTGTAAGGCCAATTCCGTCGTCATCCACTTCAAAAATAAGATGGTCATTTTCACGTATAAACCTGATTATTAGTTTCCCTTTGCCTTCTTTAGTAAACAAACCGTGCTCAAGCGCATTTTCGATAATCGGTTGGGCCAGCATGGGAGGAATCATATATCCATCGGGGTCGATCGTTTCATCCATTTCAAATGTAACCTCAAATTTTCCCGGAAATCGAAGACTCTGCAGTTTTAAGTATAATTCCAGCGTTTCGATCTCCTTGGAAATGAGAACAAATTCCGATTTGCTATTGTTTAAGATCAACCTGAACAGACGTGAAAAATCGGACAGGTAATTGCCCGCAGCTTTTGGATCGCTGGCATAGATGAAATTTTGTATGGCCAACAATGAATTGCCCATGAAATGTGGATTCATTTGTAATCGAAAAACGCGTTGCTGTAATTCAATTGACTTTCCCTTGATCTTAAGTTCGTATTCGCGCCTTTTAATGTAGAGAAAAAGCAAAGTGGCGAATGTCAATAAAAACAGAAAAATGAACCATGGAGTTCGATAAAAAGGCTGCTTGATCAGGATAGATACACTTGCTGATTCACTTGACCATTTTCCATTTCTGTTGCCTAACCGATATTTTAACTGATAGGATCCCGGTGGCACAGCAGCATAGCGCAACTTTCGCTGCGTGTTGTCCACATCAACCCAGGTGTTGTCGAAACCAATCAACATGCACTGATATAAATACCGCTCCGGATTGATGAGGTCAGTACTGTTCAATTCGACGGAGAATACTTTGTCATTGGGCATCATCGTGATACTTGATTGTTGGTTAAGGTCGTGACTAACAATGTGGTCGTTTACCAATAAACGTCCAAAAAATGGTTTTGGCACGACAGAGTCTACCAAAATATCCCCGGGGTTAAATAAATTGAATCCATTTACACCTCCAAAGAACAACTTGCCATCACTCATGGCTAACCTGGCAGGAGTAAAAGTATTTCCCTGGATGCCATCGGTTTTCAAATACTGGGTAAAGCGATTATTTCTCTTGTCAAATTTAAAAAGGCCGTCTCCTTTGGTGGCTATCCACAAACAACTGTCTCTGTCTGGAAGGATGGAAATGGGATCGGAGGAATAAAAGCCATCAGTAGCACCATATTCACTAAATCGCCGGGTTTGATCATCAAATTTCTGCAAGGTCGAAGTGAGTACCCAAATGGTACCATCCGCATCCTGAGTAATGTCTTTAATGTCGTCAGAAACAAGGCCTGAACTGTCCTTCCCATCACAAAAAAAAGCCACGGCAGAATCCCTCTCCGGAAAATAGCGGTGCAGCCCACATTCGGTGGTTCCAACCCAAACGGTATTTTGGCGATCGTGATAAAGTCTGGTAATGAGGCGTGAACATTCAGTTCGTTGAAACCGGGTTTGCAGACTCTCCCCAAATTCCCGTTTTTCCCTGTCGAAGCGAACCAATCCGTTGGCTCCCCAAAACCCTATATAAAATTGGCCCGTATCATCTTCACAAAAATCTGCATACCAATCCATATGTAGATTTTTTTTATAATAAGTAAACAAACTAAAGCGATCTCTTTCAGGCTCGTAGAGATTAAAACCAATGCCTCGCCACAGTCCTATCCACAGTCGGTTTTTTTTATCGAAATAAAGCGCCGACACCTGGTTGACGGCCAACTGGTTCTTACTATTCCCCTGGCGAATGTAGTGTATAAAGCGGTCGTTTTTCGTGTTAAAATAATCGAGTCCATCCTCTTCAAATCCAATCCAGAGGTTATGATGATTGTCTTCAGCTACCGCTGTAACCACATATCCTTCAGGTGAATTTGATATACCGGGTATATGGGTATAGGTACCAAATGGAAATGGTGATGGGTTATAAATATTTAACCCCATGCTCGAAGCAAACCACATATTTCCTACCTGATCTTCAAGAATTTTATAGATGCTGTTACTCGTGATGGAGTGTGGATTATCCTTCTCATTAAGAAATCTCATCATCTTGTTCTCCATGTGGTTATACTTAAATATACCACTCCCTGTTGCGAACCAAAGATTTCCGTTTTTATCTTCGTTTATATCAAAAGTGGACGTATTCATCAATTTTTTAAATGTTCGTTGTGTTTTGTCCATCAGATAAACTCCATCAATTGCAGACACCCAAAAGTTTCCTTTACTGTCTTCAAAATAACAGGACGCATCACTTGTCCTTTTTTTTGAAAAATCATTTTCATCAGCAGCTATGACCTCCAGCTTTTGCGCTTTCCTGTTCAGGTACATCATATCATGCCCCCTCACCCCCAGCCACAACACATTTTCATGATCTAAATACAAATCATGATATAAATAATAGGGTTGTGTGCTTTTAGGGTGTAAATAGACCCGGGTTATTAAATGTTGATTGATATTAAATTGAACCAATTGTCCTTCCTGAGTGTCAATCCACAGGATCGAATCGTTTTCTAACAACAACTCCCGAATATCAGGGAAAGGATCAACTGTGCTGTCGCCAACTAATTCCAGGTGTTTAAAATTGTTTGTCAGTCTGTTATACTGATTAATCCCGCTTTTTGTGCCCACGTAAAGGTCTCCTTTCCGATCGCACACCAAGGAAGAAATGTGGCTGGAAGACAAGGAGGTGAAATTATCAGGGTTTTGCTTGTACACTTCAAATGCACGCCCATCATAGCGATTTAGTCCATTGATAGTTCCAACCCAAACAAACCCGAACTGATCCTGTAGCAATGCCGTTACCCTGCTATGACACAATCCATCTTCAGTTGTAAGCCTGATAAACCTGACCTGAGGATTTTCGAGAGCCTGCTTGTCGAAAAGCAAAGGCCTTTGAGCCAACGCAGTCAGGCTGATCAAAAAAGCACCTATAGCAATAAACCTACCAACCATGTGCTTAGGTTTTTGGCAAAAAACTTAAAATAGTGGCCAATTTTTCTTCCAAATTGATGTTCCCGTTTATCCAATGAATCCGTACTCCTCCATTTTCCATTCTTCGGAACCAGGTCATTTGACGTTTGGCAAACTGATGGATCGCGGTGTTTAGAAGCTCAAACATTTCAGTATAAGTCAGCTCACCCATCACAAATTGAGTAATCAATCTATATTCGAGCCCATAAAATTTCAATTGTTCCGGGAGCAGGCCACTGCTCAAAAGATTTCTCACTTCATCAACCATTCCTTCATCAAGCCGTTGTTTTAGCCGTTGGGTTATCCTGTCACGAAGCTGTTGCCTTTCAAAATGCAAACCAAAATTAATGGATGAAACCCGAGGCATGATAAAATCCGGTTTTGGATGATTTATGTGATGCTCAGCAATTTCAATTGCCTTAATCAAACGACGGCGATCGTTGATGTCCGTAGTATTGTGAACCGGGCCATATGATTTTAGCTTTCTTGTCAACGACTCCATTGAAAGTGTCGCGAGAAATTCCCGAAGCACCTTATTTTCGGGAACCTGCTGTAATTGGTAGCCACGCAGTACCGCATCCAGATATAGTCCCGTGCCTCCGCACAGGATCGGTAATCTGCCGTTATGTTCCACTTTTTCAAGGGCCCGGGCTACATGCTGCTGAAATTCGAAAACATTAAATTCATAGCCGGGATCCACTATATCAATTAAGTGATATGGAACATCATAGTCCTTTAAATGAAAATCGCTTAGGTCTTTACCCGTCCCCAAATCCATTCCCCGGTATACCTGGCGTGAATCGGCGCTGATTATTTCTCCCTGAAGGAGTGCTGCCAAATGACAGGCCAACGCTGTTTTTCCGGTAGCCGTTGGACCCAAAATCGTGATGAGATGAAACATACACCAAAAATTTACTGCAATTTACAAACAATTGAAATGCATTTCCTTTCTGAGGGAATTTTCTTTCTGAAACAACCTGTTTCGAATAAAGTCAAGTTGATCGGTTGTTAATGAATCGAACCCCGTTTTAGCTAAAACCTGTATTTGATTTTCACTTAAAATCAAGGATAGGTCATGTTGATAAGTATGTGCTAAAACTTGTGCGTCAGACACTTCCAGGAGCTGCTGTTGCTGACGAAGAAACTGTAAAATCCTTAACCCATCAACCTTGTTTATACAGGCACGGACAAAGTTTTCTTTACTTCTGTAATTCTTTCTAAGGGGTTGCCACAGATCGTTGACTTTAAAACATGAAAACAAAAATCCGTCCATGGGAGTGTCCAGTTCCTCAGTATACAATTGCCCGAAAGTGGAGAAAGTGGTGGCCACAGCATTGAACAACTCAGGATGGTAAATGGGGTAAGAAGTCCAATCGCCAGTATTTCCTTTGATGAGGGCAGGCCCGGTTCCAAACAGAACCCGATTGGAAAAACGGGAGGAAGGATAAGCAATGGTTTCGCACCAATTCATCAGCCGGCCCAACTTAACAAGTTTTTGCATGAAATAAAAATCCTCGCCACTTTTAACAGGCGTGATGCCACCCGCCTTCAGATAAGCCCAAACCGGAAAAGCCATGGCTGATCCCATCGCGGTAAAAGCATAGGGATTCTTAATCCGGAGCATGTTCAACGCATAATGCCTCATGTATAACTCATACCTCAGGATAAGCTTATCTGTTTCATTGCCATTCAATTCATGATAATACGGAATGGCCAGTCCGACAGCCTTGGTATCTTGATTGAAAACTCTCTTTATTTCTGATAAGTAATTGGGTGGATAATAAGTGTCGGCATCCATACTCACGATGATATCCTCCGGTTGGGCTATTTTGGCGATGGCATCCATGGCCATTTTGCGTGCCCACCCCACGCCTCCATATCTTGGATTCCAGCCTTTACTAAGAGAGGCCCGGTCAATAACCGTTACCGGAAACCTGGAAAATGAACTAAAGAAGGCCATGCTTTTTTCATTGTCAGCAATGGTTTCAGCATACTCAGGTTGTTGTCGCCAATGTTCATAGTGATTTATACAGACTACCAGATGAAAGTCTTGCTCTTCTTGTCCGTGAAGTGAACCCATTAAAGAAGCCAAATTTCCATATTCGTTTAGAACCGGAAGAGCTAAATACAACTTTACATCGTTTACCATGAAACAAAAATCCTATAAAGCGTTAAATACTCATCCGTATTGTTAAATTATTTTTACTTTTGGATTAATTTATATTCCTTCTAAATTAAGTTATGGTCAAAAACTCCGTCATTGAGCAGCTTCCAGAGCATTTGAAATGCTTTATCACCGATCAGCACCACGAACTGTACACGCCTCAGGATCACGCTGTCTGGCGATATGTTATGAAGCAAAACCTTCGAAAATTAATCCTGGTGGCCCACCCTGCTTATCTGGATGGATTAGCAAAAACAGGCATCAGCATTGAAAGTATTCCAAGCATTGATGAGATGAATCACATCCTTAGCAAAATCGGGTGGGCTGCAGTGGCAGTAGACGGGTTTATTCCGCCCGCAGCATTCATGGAATTTCAAAAACACAAGGTTTTGGTCATTGCTGCCGACATTCGGCCTGTTGACCAGATCGAATACACACCTGCCCCAGACATCATCCATGAAGCAGCAGGACATGCTCCCATTATTGTTGACAAGGAATATTCAGACTATTTGCGCAATTTTGGCGAAATCGGTTCCAAAGCCTTTTCATCGAAAAAAGACAATGAACTGTACGAGGCCATTCGCCATTTAAGCATCCTCAAGGCTGATCCCTATTCATCTGAAATTGAACTTATCGAAGCGGAAGCAAAAATCGATCATATAAGCAATAACATGGGCATTCCATCTGAAATGGCACTCATCAGGAACCTTCACTGGTGGACCGTGGAATATGGTTTGATTGGCGATCTGGAGCATCCAAAAGTCTATGGGGCCGGATTGCTGTCGTCTATTGGCGAATGTACAAGTGCCATGAAAAAGGAGGTAACAAAACTGCCCTATACCATCGAAGCCATCCATTACAATTTCGACATCACCAAACCTCAGCCGCAGCTATTCGTCACACCTGACTTTGCTCATTTAAACAAGGTACTCGATGAATTTACCAACCAAATGGCATTAAAAAAAGGAGGATTGGAAGGATTACTGAAAGCCATCGCATCGGGAAACGCCGCAACCGCCAGGTTTGCTTCAGGACTGCAAGTCTCAGGAGTATTTACCAACGTACTGTCGCAAAACGGCCAGGCCATTTACCTGAATACCACCGGCCCGACCATCTTATGTTACAAAAACAAGATGCTCCCCGACCACGGAAAAGACCACCATCAGGATGGGTTTGGTTCACCTATCGGGAAGATTAAAGGTTCATTAAAACCCATACGCCTGCTTTCAGATACTGATCTTGCTGAATTAGGGATCGTTAAAGATCAGCTATCGGAATTTGAATTTGAATCAGGTATTAAAGTAACAGGTATTCTTCGATCATTAATTCGGAAAGACCGATTTGTCGTTGTGATGAGCTTTAGCAATTGTCTGGTTAAATACCAGGAAAGAGTTTTGTTTGAACCCTCCTGGGGGATTTATGACATGGCCGTGGGCGAGCATATTGTATCTGTTTATAATGGGCCGGCCGATCCGGTAGGTTACGGATTAAATTATGAGCCACCGGCTGAAAAAACACACAAGATAATAGTTCCAAAAGAAACCAGAGAGAGGCATAAAATCTACACCAGGCTTAGAAATATTCGTGAAGGCCATGTACCAGTAAGCCACCTGACGGAAATTTGGGAGACTTATCTGAATAATTCCACTCACGATTGGCTGTTGGCGTGCGAAATACTTGAAATCTCAAAAACACATCACCTGCATTATTCAAATGATATCGAAAATCATCTAAAATTATTAAGCGAATCACGGCCTGAGTTGGTTCAGGTAATAAGCAATGCACTGTCAGCATAAAAATAATTTCTATAAGAAAAAACCGGTTTCAAAAAGCAAAAAACTGTACTTTTGAAAACAAAAACGACCAATGAATATTGAACTTACCGGAAAATTAATCCAAAAAATGGCTCCCGTTTCAGGAGAAGGCAAAAACGGAAAATGGGAAAAACAGGAATTTGTCATTGAAACCGATGACCAATATCCAAAAAAAATCTGCATGAATGTTTGGGGTGAAAAATTGTCAGCCTTAGCAGGAGTGGTTGAAGGTGACCACATTACAGCTTCTGTAAATATCGAATCGCGCGAATTCAATGGACGCTGGTACACAGACATACGTGCCTGGCGTATTCAACGTGGCTCAGATGAAGGAAGCACTCCCGCCGCCACGCTACCTAACCTGCCACCCGATGATTTGGGCCTGCCCGAAGACGACCTCCCGTTCTAAATCCCATGAATCAAATACCCGGTCAGGGTCATTTTCTTAATCGCAACAAATTAGTTGTAGCGCACCTTGCTGCTATTGGAGCCAACATTATATTTGGGATAAATTATGTTGTTGCCAAAGGAATCATGCCTGATTATCTGGCTCCAAGAGCCGTCATTTTTTTACGTGTAACAGGTGCCATGGCCATATTTTGGGCTATTTCACTCATCATGCCCAAACAGGCTGTTGCGAAACATGATCTCCTGAAAATGTTCATCGCAGCTATTTTTGGTGTCGCAATCAACCAAATCCTGTTTTTTGAAGGTCTTAATCTTACTACGCCAATCAATGCATCGGTGATCATGGTGGGGGTTCCGATTTTAGTTTTGTTTTTCGCTCATTTCATTATTAAAGAGCGCATTACAAAAAACAAAATGATTGGCATCGTACTGGGATTTTCAGGTTCCGTTTTTTTAATCATCCAGGCCGGAAATGCTTCATTTCAGGGAAGCCAATTGGGCAACCTGATGGTTTTTACAAATGCTGCCTCATACGCACTCTTTCTGGTGTTAATAAAACCGCTTATGGCAAAGTACCATCCTTTAACGGTAATGAAATGGGTATTTACCTTTGGATTTGTATTGGTTACGCCATTCACCCTCCATTTGGTTTTGATCGCCGATTTCCGGATAATTCCATCAAACATTTGGCTTTCCATTGGTTTTGTTGTATTGTTCACCACTGTTATCGCCTATTTTCTTAACAATTTCTCACTCAAGGTAATTAGTCCGACAGTTAATAGTGCCTATATTTATTTTCAACCATTTCTGGCTACCTTTGTGGCGATCAGTTTTGGTAAAGATGTATTGACCTGGCCAGAGATTGTCGCCGCATTGTTCATCTTTACCGGAGTATATTTTGTTAATTTTAATCATTCCGTCAATAAAAAACCCGCAATATGATACCTTCTATCCCCCGACTTCAATTTGCCGACAGCAACCAGTTTTTTCTCATGGCAGGACCTTGTGTAATAGAGGACGAACACATGGCTTATCCCATTGTAGAGCACATCTTAAAATTGACCACGGAACTGAAGATTCCAACAATTTTTAAGGCTTCGTATAAAAAAGCAAACCGATCGAAACTGGATTCGTTTATGGGTATTGGTGATTTAATAGCGCTGAAAATACTCGATAACATCAGAAACACCTACCAGATTCCGGTTGTTACTGATGTGCATACCGCAGAGGAAGCAAAGCTTGCAGCAGACTATGTAGACATTTTGCAAATACCCGCGTTTTTATGTCGACAAACCGATTTGCTGATCGCGGCAGGTAAAACGGGAAAGGTGATCAACATCAAAAAGGGTCAGTTTTTATCGGGCGAAGCAATGCAGTTTGCCGTTGACAAAGTAAAATCGACCGGAAACCAACAGGTGATGCTGACGGAGCGTGGAAACATGTTTGGGTACGGCGATTTGGTGGTAGACTACCGCAACATTGCGGCCATGCAAAAAACCGGAGTTCCCGTAATCCTCGATATCACCCATTCACTTCAACAACCCAACCAGACCTCGGGAGTTACGGGTGGCCAGCCCGATTTAATTGAGCTCATTGCCAAAGCCGGTATCGCGGTTGGCACTGACGGGATTTTCCTGGAAACACATCCCAATCCCGGCCAGGCCAAATCGGATGGAGCCAATATGTTGAGACTTGATTTACTTGCCGATCTCCTAAAACGGCTCTCTGCGTTGCGTGCAGTAACAGCTCAGTTTTAAACTATACGAATGCTCTTCCTAATTCGCCATTTGAATCCCGTATTATTCCTTGACCATACTGATCAAACTGCCACTGCGAGGGTCAAAATGCAACCTCGCTTTTGAAATGTGAGCGGTAGAAACAATACCCAACTGATTGATTGGTATTAATTGATTAAAGAAAATGTCGCCTTTGTAGCTGACTTTTACAAAGGTTTGAGCTGGAATTCGATAATACACTATGTTTGAACCGCTGATCGGTGCCTCTGTTAGCCCCTTAAGTATGGCATCGGCATTCAACTCAAGCAACACCGTTTCCCCTTCTGAACTTTTCCATATTGGCACCTGCTTTTCTCCTTTTTGGGGAGAATAAAAAACTGTTTGAGCGATAATGGTTGAGGTCTCCTTTCCTAAAAATAACTCCAGATAATCCTGTTCCATTTTCTTTAGCTGATTATCCATGTACTGCAAACTTTCGCCAAAATTTACTTCATGATATCCTGTAAGCAGGTTATACCGGGCTTCCCGTATTTTTGCTATTTGTTGTGCGGCTTCTTCGGCGCGCTCCTTCTCTGATTTATCAACCCAGTTTGTTTTAAATAAAAACCGATTAATTGTCATGGTATCGATTGAGATTTTTCTGACCACCGTATCCATTTTCTTTCTTTTGTTGTAACTAGCTTCATAATCAAACGACTCTGATTCTTTTTTAAATAGGATGGTTTGCTGAAGCTCAGGAAAAGGCTTTGCCATTGGCAGGTTTTCATTGTCATTAATCGACAACAACGCTCCGTTTTCGGCCAAATGAAATACCGGGTTAAGCTCATCCTTTGCTTTATCAGCAGGAAACTGCACATAATACATCTCATTTGGATCGGTAACAGGTAAAGGTTCTATGCCTGCATCCAGAAGCCTGAATGTTGATTCTGAGGTTAAAATAATATCGCTGACACCCATGTATTCGGCGGCATACGTGGATAAAGGCCCTTTCTGACGGGTGATTTTTTCAAACACGAGGTTTACTTTCAGTACCGTTTTTGGGAGTGTGTAAAACATATCTCCACCAACAGGTGTAGGACTTTCAGGAACCACTTTAGTTACCATCACCTGAGCCTTGCCGATTACAGTCAGTCCTGCAATTACTACCAGAAAAAAAATTGACGTGAGTATGATGTGCGTCTTCATGTTCAATACTATTTGTGGAATTCAAAGGTAAAAAAAAATGCCGATGTAAAACCGGCATTTTAATTCGTTCATGGCTCACTATTTAATAAAGAGCAGTTCACGGTATTTTGGTAATGGCCACAGCTCGTCATCAACCAGCATTTCGAGTTTATCCACGTTGTACCTTATTTTTTCAAAATAAGGTTTTACCTCATCCTTGTAAGCCATGGCCTTTTGCTGGACAGCCTCGATCAGGTTGGCCTCCTTTCGTGCTTCAGTCATCATTTCCACATCATCTTTAATGGAACTGATGTGATTGGAAATGTCCTTGATGGTATTCAGCTGATTACGCGAAAGTTTTACAAATGTCTTTGAGTCGAGCACCTCTTTTAACCCCCGGGCATTCTCAATCAGCCTGTTTTGATAATGAATGGCTGTTGGAAGTATGTGATTGGTGGCCAAATCGCCAATCACCCGTGATTCAATCTGAATTTTCTTAGTGTATTTTTCCAATTTAATTTCGAAACGAGCCAGGAGTTCTTTTTCTGTCATTACCTGGTGTTTTTTGAAAAGCTCAATGGTTTTTTCAGATACAAACGCTTCCAACGCCTCAGGAGTGCTTCTGTTATTCGACAATCCACGATTTGCAGCCTCTTTTATCCATTCATCGCTGTATGAATTACCTTCAAAGCGGATGTTTTTCGATTCAATAATATAACGACGTGTTACATTGAAGATGGCATCGTTTTTCTTCATGCCTTCGGCCAATAACTTATCTACATCTTGTTTAAAATAATTGAGCTGATCGGCCATGATGGTGTTTAAAACAAACATGGGTTTGGCCGTGTTGGCACTCGACCCGACGGCCCGAAACTCAAACTTGTTGCCTGTAAATGCGAAAGGGGATGTGCGATTCCGGTCGGTATTATCGAACAATATTTCAGGTATCTTAGGAATATCAAGGATGATATCCTTATTGCCATTGTTTGAAGTCAGGGCCTTGCGCGAAGGCATTTTTTCAATTTCTTCGAGTGTGGCAGTAATTTGCTCACCAACAAACACCGAAATTATGGCAGGAGGAGCTTCGTGCGCGCCAAGCCTTAAGTCGTTGCCCTCGGAAGCTACACTCGCACGCATCAATCTTTCGTGGGTATGAACAGCCTTTAAGATATTGGATAATATTGCAATAAAACGAAAATTATCAGAAGCACTTTTCCCTGGAGAAAGTAAGTTTAAACCTGTATTGGTAGCCAACGACCAGTTGTTGTGTTTTCCCGATCCATTGATGCCTGCATAGGGCTTCTCATGCAGCAATACTTTGAATTCGTGCCTCCGGGCCACCACATCCATAATATGCATCAGCAATTGATTGTGGTCGACAGCAATGTTGACCTCCTCAAAAACCGGCGCACATTCAAACTGACTCGGAGCCACCTCATTGTGACGCGTTTTTAGGGGAATACCCAATTTATGTGATTCGATTTCGAGGTCTTGCATAAATGCAAGTGCCCGGTTATGGATGGTTCCAAAATAATGATCACTCAACTGTTGGTCTTTGGCCGAAGCATGCCCAAAAACCGTTTTACCGGTTAACACCATATCGGGACGTGCCGCATAAAGTGCAGCATCTACCAGAAAATATTCCTGCTCCCAGCCCAAGGTAGGATATACCTTGTCAATGTTTTTATCAAAATATTTACATACTTCCACGGCAATGGTATCCAACGCCCTCATCGATTTCAGCAAAGGTGTTTTATAATCGAGCGAGTCGCCGGTATACGAAACAAATATAGTAGGTATACAGAGTGTGTTATCGAGAATAAATGCGGGAGAGGTAGGATCCCATGCCGTGTAGCCACGGGCTTCGAATGTACTTCTGATTCCTCCACTTGGAAAGCTGGAAGCATCAGGCTCCTGCTGGATAAGCGAATCACCTTGAAATTGTTCTATTGCCTTTCCCTGACCTGTAGGATGGATAAACGCATCGTGCTTTTCGGCAGTTGAACCTGTTAAAGGATGAAACCAATGGGTATAATGAGAAACGCCTCTGTTTAAGGCCCATGCTTTCATGGCGGATGCGATCTGATCGGTAATTTTACGGTCGATGCGAGTACCCTTTTCGATGGCACTCATCACCACCTTGTACGCCTCATCTGTCAGGTATTCCTTCATAGTCTGGGAGTTAAAGGTCATTGATCCATAATAATCCGAGACTTTTAATGAAGGTGGAACGACAATTCCGATTGGTCGGTTCAAGGTTTTTTCGAGTGCTGTAAATCTGAAGTTCGACATATTAGTGTTATGGGTTTAGTTTTCTAATCATGAATAATCCTAAAAAAGTAAGTGCGCCATTGATAATCAAAAGTTCAAAACCCACTTGATAACCATTAAACAATTGCTCCGAATAAAGGCTGAAAAAATAGGAGATAACGGGAGCAGCTATGGCCACAATGGGGATAAACCGATCGTAAACCCTGAATTTTGTAAACATCCCAAATGCATACAAACCCAGGAGCGGACCATAGGTAAATCCGGCAAAGGTAAATAGCTGAGAAATAACAGCCTGGTTATTAATAAGTCTGAACGAAATGATGGCAAATATAATGATTGCGGACATTAACAAATGCACCCAATACCGTTTTTTTTTCAAAAGGTTTTCATCATGTGCATATTTCTTATCCAGGCCCAATATGTCGATACTAAACGAGGTAGTTAAGGCGGTTAATGCGCTGTCGGCACTGGAATAAGCCGCTGAAACGAGTCCGATAATAAACACAACTCCAGCTGTAACTCCCAGATGTTCAAATGAAATCATCGGAAAAAGGTGGTCAGATGAATCGGGTAAGGCAATCCCATTTTGAGCCGCATAAAGGTACAATACGGCTCCAAGAAACAAAAACAACAGATTTACAGGAACAAGGATTAAACTCAGGCTGACCATATTCTTTTGTGCATCGCCTATGTTCCTGCAACTCAGGTTTTTTTGCATCATATCCTGATCAAGTCCGGTCATAACAATGGTAATAAACATTCCACTAAAAAACAATTTTATCACATTTTCTTTGCTATCAACATCGGTGACAATCATGTTCGACAGATCGCTTTCGCAAACGGTTGCAATCATTTCCGTAAAAGTGGTACCCATTTGTTGCATAATCATTCCAATGGAGATGACCACAGCCAAAAGCATGAAGGTTGTCTGTAAGGTATCTGTCCAAATAATGGTTTTTATTCCACCCTTCATGGTGTATAATTGGATGATCACTAAAAAAGAAAGCACAGTAACCCAAAAAGGAACGCCAAAATAATCCATCACAAACGCCTGCAATACACTCACCACCAAAAACATCCTAAACGATGCACCAACAATACGCGATAACAGAAAAAACAACGCTCCGGTTTTATAGGCCATATTCCCGAACCGTTGGTCCAAATAGGTATAAATTGAGGTTAGGTTTAATCGGTAATAGAGTGGCAGCAACACTGTAGTAATAACCAGATATCCAAATACATACCCTGCCACAATCACCATATAACTAAAGCCTGTATTCCCGACCCATCCGGGAACAGAAATAAAGGTCACCCCTGAGAGTGAGGCGCCTATCATCCCATAGGCTACAACGAACCACGGTGATTTATGATTGCCAATAAAAAAACTCTGACTGTCGGCATGGCGCGATGTAAACCATGCCACTACAAAAAGGGTTAGCGTATATATTACAAATGTACCTAGTATTATTTCCGGGTTCATCAACCTATCTTTTTGTTTATTGTACCAATTATAACTTTCTAACTTGCTGCAGCCAATCCGCTAACTCTGACAATCCGGAAATGCTACCTTCAAAAAGACTATTTTTTATCTCAGGCCCATGTTTAACATAGATCACATGCATTCCGGCATTTCTTCCGAATTCCATATCGCTCAACGAATCACCAACCATAATGCTTTTCGAAAAATTGATTTCCGGGAAATCGGCCTTGGCCCAATTTGCCATGCGGATATTTGGCTTACGGCAATTGTTTGGCACAGATGCCAGATCGGGACAATAGTATACTTTGTCGATGCGCCCCCCTGATTGTTGCACCTGCTCAATCATATATTGATGCAAGGCTTCAACTTGATGTTCACTCATTAAGCCTTTGCCTACACCCTGCTGATTGGTTACCACGCAAATTCTTCCAAATCTGCGGGCGAATATGTTCAAACTTGGAAGTACATCCGGAAGAAATTCAAAATCAGCTGTTTCAGTAACATATCCACCAAAAATCCTGCGGTTAATCACCCCGTCACGGTCGAGAAACAATGTCCATGAGTTATCTACCTGGTGAATAAAATCAACCATTCTTTGGAAAGATTGTGCGCTCAATAATTTCACATAAGATATGTCCGGTCAGGATGTGAGCTTCCTGAATACGGGCTGTATCAACTGAGGGAATTTTCAAACAAATATCGGCTAGTTCAGCCAGTTTTCCACCTGTTTGACCTGTAAAGGCCACCGTAATCATTCCCACTTTCTTTGCCTGCTGGAACGCTTTTATCACGTTGACCGAATTACCACTGGTAGTCAATCCAATTAAAACATCACCCTTACGACCTGCAGCCTTCACCATACGCGCAAAGATTTCATCATAAGCATAATCGTTGGCCACAGCAGTTACATAAGAGGTGTTTACATGCAAGGCCTCGGCATAGAGCGGATCGCGGTCGTAGTAAAACCTACCGGAAAGCTCGGCAGCTATGTGTTGCGCATCGGCTGCACTGCCTCCGTTTCCACACAAAAGCACCTTCCCTTGCTTTTGAAAACATTCAATACAACTATCGGCAGCCTGTTGGATTTTTCTATGCAAATCCTGATCCGTCAACATTTGCTGCTTAACGGCGATGGATTGACCAATGGATTTTTCAATAATCATGATATTCATTTTGAGGCAAAGATAGGATTGTCTTTTTAAATGAACGAAAAAAAGAACCTTGGCTAAAAATTATAACTAATCTTAAAAAAAAATAAACGAGCTTTATGGTAACAATCGATCCAAACTTGATAAGATGCCTTAATCAAGTTGCATTTTTTTCTCCAGGTTTTTATCGTAAATGTTCATGGCCTTCAAACTCATCCCCATGCTACTAAACCCGCCGTCGTGGAAAAGGTTTTGCATGGTTACTTTTTTTGTCAGATCGCTGAACATGGTAACACAATAATCGGCACATTCGTCCGCGTCAGCATTTCCAAGCGGAGACATGCGATCGGTAAAGTCCATAAGCGACCCCACCCCTTTTACCCCTGAACCGGCTGTTGTAAGGGTAGGCGACTGAGAAATGGTGTTGATCCTGATCTTACGCTCCCGGCCATAGATATATCCAAAACTGCGGGCAATGGACTCGAGCAAAGCTTTGGCATCGGCCATGTCGTTATAGCCATAAAGCGTACGTTGAGCAGCAATATATGACAATGCTACCACCGAGCCCCATGAGTTGATGGCATCCAGTTTAAAGGCAACCTGAAGCATTTTGTGAAATGAAATAGAACTGATATCCAATGTCTTGTTCAGGTAATTATAATCCAGGTCGTTGTAAACACGCTTTTTACGAACATTTAATGACATGCCGATTGAATGGAGGATAAAATCAACCTTCCCACCCAATACAGCCATCGATTCGGTAAAAACACGCGATAAATCATCCAGGTTGGTAGCATCTGCCGGAATAACCGTGGCATTGCACTTTTCTGCCAATTCGTTGATCTCACCGAAACGCAATGCCGTAGGTGTATTACTTAATGTAAAAACTGCACCTTCTTCAAAGGCCCTTTCTGCTACTTTCCAGGCAATTGATTTTTCATCCAATGCACCAAAAATAATACCCCGTTTCCCTTTTAATAAGTTATAAGCCATGGTTTTTTAGCTTTATTTAGACTGATTATGCGCGGCAAAGATAACAAGATTTTTATAAAACGAATGTTCAGGAACTTGTTGCAATAATAAAAGAAAAGTGTATATCAGCTCTTTAACAATTCGCGTGCTGCTTGCATTGCCACCATCGTAACTTTTTCGTTACTAAGCATTTTGGCTACTTCTTCTACCCTTTCATCAGGCGATAACTGCTTCATTCGGGTATAGGTTTGCCTGTCATCTGAGTCTTTGAAAACTTTATATTGATGCGAAGCAGTTGCGGCAATCTGAGGAAGATGGCTGATGGCAATTACCTGGTGAAACTGCCCCATTTGTTTCATAAGAATGCCCACCTTACCGGCAATATCGCCAGAAACACCCGAATCGATCTCATCAAAAATTACGGTGGGCAACATCTGTTCTTTTGTCACCAACGATTTGATAATCAACATAAGTCGCGAAAGCTCTCCCCCACTGGCCATTTTGGAAATCTCTCCGGGGATCACCCCCAGGTTTGCACTAAACCAAAAAGTAACGAGGTCATTTCCTTTTGTACTAAACTCTGATTGTCGCTCCACTTTAATATGAAAAGCACCATCTTTTATTCCGACAAAAGGCAACATACCTTTTATTTTCTCCGAAAGTTTGATAGCCTGTGCTTCACGTTCATCATGCAATTCATTGGCTTTGGCTTTAACCGCCAGTTTTAGTAACGAGAGCTGTTTCTCAGCCTGATGTATTTCTTCATCGAGCTTTTCAATGCTCAAAAGACGGGTTCCGATCTCTTGCCGCAATAGGAGCAACTGTCCAATATCCGAAACATGGTGTTTAAACATGAGCCGGCTGAGTTCATCCATTCGTTGAATCAGTATTTGCAATTCGCCCGGATCAAATTCTGTATCAGCAAGCTGCGACTGGATACCGTCCAGCAAGTCTTTCAATTCGATAACAACCGACTGAAACCTTTGCGAATAAGAGGACGCGTCAGAAAGAAAAGGTTGTATTTTATCGAAGGATTTCGCAATTTGAATCAAATTTCCCAGGACCGGCTCGTTACCTTCGTCCATCATCAGCACGGCCTGACCGAGTGTATTTTTAATTTCTTCGGCATGATTTAAAAAACGAAGACGCTCATCAATTTCCAGAAACTCCTCTTCACTTAACTTGGCTTCTTCCAGTTCCTCAAATTGAAACCGGAGCAAGGCTTCTTCTTTTTTTGAGTTCTCAGACTGGCGAATCAGGTGATTCAGCTTTTTGTTTACATCCACAAACGATTGGTATTCGCGGGCATAAGCAACCAGTAATTCGGAACGGTTGATAAAGCTGTCGAGCACTTCCATTTGAAATTCGGAGATTGCCAGTTGCAGGGTTTCGTGCTGAGAGTGAATATCCACCAGATAGGCGCTCAACTCTTTCATTGTTTGCAGGTTAACCGGAGAATCATTGATAAAAGCCCTGGATTTTCCTGTGGTTAATATTTCACGCCTTAAAATAGTAGTGGGTTCCTGTTCCAGGTCGTTTTCAGTAAAGAAATGAACCAGGTTCAGTTTGGAAGTATCAAAAATACCTTCAACCACACATTTCCTGGTGTCGTCGTGCAAAACTTGTAAATCAGCCCTGTTTCCCAATATCAATCCCAAAGCACCCAACAGAATGGATTTTCCGGCACCCGTTTCTCCGGTAATCACGGTAAACCCATCCCGGAAGGAAATTTCCAACTGGTCGATCAACGCGTAATTTTGTATTAACAAAGACTTTAGCATAATCAGGTGCTTTTATTCCCCTGGCCACAAAGCTAGTAAAAACTGGAAAAAGATGGCTCCATTGGTGAACATATCAACTATGTTTGATCAAAGCCGCAATAATGATCACTTTACATCTAGTGCAAAGTTTGACGATTTGCTCCAATTCTAATGTTCGAACAAAATTGGTTCTTAACCGCCGTAAATGAAGCAATTAAATTTTTTAGTTTTCTGCTTTCTTGGCTAACAACTCTCTTCTATTCAAATACCATCCCAATATTATTATTCATCAGATCTTATGTAACCAATTCGTTTACGATTGCTTTGATCCAGTTGTTGTTGCCCAGACTTCTCTACCTGCCTTAAATATTCGAAAATAACAAGTATCTTTTCGTCATGCTCAATAAGTTTCCTTTTCACATTACCCATTTCACTCATTATGTCTTTTTGAAGCAATAACGCTTTCCTTAACATGGTAAATGTCCTCATAATGGCAATATTAATTTCTATTGCCTGCTTACTATTCAAAATGCTTGATAACATTGCTACACCGTTCTCGGTAAAAGCAAAAGGAACAGCACCACCAAAATGTCTTTTGGAAGGTATCACATTTTGTGATACCACACTATTTATTTCATCACCAGTAAGTTCATACAAAAAAACATCAGGAAATCGATCTCTATTTCTACGTACAGCTTGTTTAAGTGTCCTCGTTTCAATTCCATAAAATTCAGCAATATGAACATCCAGGATAACATTTTCTTCCCGGATGGCTATAATTCTACTTGCTATTGCAGCCTCTCGTGCAGTAACAGCCTTACTGGTATTTGACATAATTACTACTTATTTAAAAATACTAAATTAAGTTACGTGACCAAAGTTACATAATATTCTACTGAAATCCAGCACCTCTAATAACGATAAAATCCATAATTAATCTACCAGAAGCAAATAATCGCAAATGAGTAGATACTGTTAGGTACAACAATATTGTATTAGCTTCCTCATCAAGGCTTACACTGCACAAGCTCCTTAAAGGTATCACCCCTGTGCTCAAAATTATGAAACTGATCGTAGCTGGCCGCCGCCGGGGAAAGCAGGCATATTTTTCCGGATGGGGTATGATCACCCGCCAGTTCCACCGCATGAGCCAATGAATCGGCCCAATACAATTGGCCTTCAAAAGCAGAACTAAACAACGGCATCATCCGTTTGCCTGCTTCACCCAAAAACACCACACAACTGAGATTCGATTTTTCCAGAAAGGATACCAGTTCTTGGTAATCAAGACCCCGATCGTATCCTCCAAGTATCAAACTACCCACCTGTTGCAATGCTTCAATGGCTGCCATGGCCGAAGCCGGAATTGTACTGATGCTGTCATTGTAATAAGTTACCCCATTCTTTTCAGTCACATATTCCAATCGATGAGGCAATCCTCTGAAAGTAGATAATGACTGAATTATTTCGGGAATTTCAAGGCCGGCATTTTGTACAGCCATCAACGCTGCAATCATATTGAGTTTGTTATGCATCCCTTTCAGTTGAATTTCAGGGAAAACAAATTGCTTGCCGGCAATGGTAAATTCATGCTGAGATTCCAGTCTGCCGGTCGTGCTATCTGAATTTTGCGAAAAGCTCCATACCTGCCCCCTACCACCTTTCACCTGATCGGTCAGGATTTCAGGTACAATTAAAACATCGGCTGACGATTGAAAGGCATACAGGTTCAGTTTTGCCTCCCGATACGATTCGAACGAATTGAAATAATCCAGGTGTTCAGGGAAAATATTAAGCAGTACAGCTATATGTGGCGAATGTTTAACATTCTGCAACTGGTGTGCCGACAATTCAAAAACAATGGTGGTTTTATCTGAAATAGCCTCCAGTTTGTCGAAGGCAGGAATGCCAATATTGCCCAACAGCACAGCATCCATGTCTCCGGCTTTGAGCAAATGAAAAATTAATGAAGAAGTGGTACTTTTCCCTTTTGTTCCCGAAACGCCAATTAATTGTTGGTGATAGCGTTGAATAAACAAATTGGTTTGTGAAGTTAAAATACTTTGAGGGTGCAACAGATTAGCATCAATTTTTACTCCGGGGGACTTAAAAACAACCGCTTTTAAGCGCAAAACCTCTTGATAGTCAACGCCGGTAGAAAATTTCAAATGAATATCAGCAGCAGTTTCCTCCAACTGGTTGACTGCCAAATTGACATCCGAAACAAGGATGGAAATCTCCGGAAAATATTTTCGTAAAAGTCGGTAAGTCGATTTCCCCTCACGGCCAAATCCCAGGATGATGACCAGCTCATGGTCGGTGAACAAATCCTTAAGTAAGCTGATCATGTACGACTTTTTTTAATATGTTCAAAAATTCAAGCGGGACAGCGTGTTCATCCGAAAAGCCGTCCAGTAACCGGTTAAATTGAAGAGGATTTTTTGCATCAAATGAATAATCCTTTAATAACAAAGGAAAGGCAATTCTTCCATGGAAAGCCTTATTGATGGCTGCATTCACTTCTTTTGGTGTACCCACGCATTCAAAGGGCTTAACAGGTGATTTGCCGGTTAATTCATCCAGGTAAGTGACCAGCATGCTGTTTTCCATCAGATTGGAACCAAAAATTGAGATCAGTTCCTTTTCGGGGATAAAGGGTGCCAGGATAAGATAAGTAAACAAACATTTGGGACAAGCCCCACACCAACGATCTTCCTTGCTCCCCACATTACAGCTTCTGAAACCACGGTGGTGCTCTGGAAAGGAAGAAAACACACTGGCAATCTGTAACTCATTCAGGGGCCGCAGAAAACTAAAGTATCGAATTTCGGGATGAATATAGTTTCTGCAATAAGCATCAAAATCCTGTTCAAATTCAAAAGATTTTGAATACTGGTGGTTGATTTTAGTTCCCGGCACGGTGCTTTCGCTGGCACTGCTTTCATTCGACAGTGCAATATTTCCAATGCCACTCCCGGCGGCCAACAATACAGAAGTAAAGGCTAGTAAAGCCGAGAATGGGGTATGTCCGTTAAGGAAACCCTTGCTGTTTAACTCAAGCATGAGGGGATCGAGTTTTCGATGAACCTCCAGGACATGATCCATCTGGAACCCTGCCTGCTGGATGGTTCTACTGATGGCCGGAGTGCGGTTTACGGCCATTGGAAAAATTGCCGCGTTGCCTGCCTTTAGCAACTCCAATGTTACAACGGAATCTTTCCCGCCGCCAATGGGTGCCATCACCTTTTTCATGTCGGGTTGTGTCGCGAGCAAGGCCGGCGGTTTACCGTTAGACTCTATTTCCATCAATTTTTCAGCATCAACCTCTATTCCATTCAGGTACAGAAACTCGCCTAAACCATGGAAAAATAATTTTTTCCACCATTCAATCTGATCATCGTTTAACACATGCGGACGGATCACGATTCGCGGGGAACAAGTTAACTTCCAATAACTTATCAGCTCGATCATTCCCAGGTGGAAAATTAAATTGTCAAGTCCCTGTTTTCCGGGGATGTCCCAATGAAGAACTTTTTTTTTGGGAATGAACAACCCGGGCGAAAACCTATATTGGCCGCTCAGGTCAAAATCGAAACGAATATGCAAACCTGAAATATCTTCATGATAGGAATATGCCTGATAGGTGAATACAGGAAATTTCTTCCGTAGTTTTTCAAAATCCCGTTGACGATTTTGGATATTCAAAGTCTTGGTATGTTTTTTGTAATGAAACAGCGTGTAAAAGTAATCGTTTTTCCATCAGAAACGATTTCAAATTTGAAGTTGAATGAATCGAATTGAAAAATATTTACAGGTAAAAAGCAACGACCTAGCTCCTGCTCAGGGCCGATTGTTGTTATCTGAGCCGCTGATGGGCGACTACTATTTTGGGAGGGCAGTCATATTATTGGTTGAGCATAACAACGAAGGTTCATTTGGTGTGATTATGAACAAACCTCTCCATCAACCATTCAACGAAATTGTGCCTAACTTTCCTGATTTTACCGGAAATCTTCATTTAGGCGGGCCTGTTGAAAGCAACTCGTTGTTTTATGTTCATTCTTTTGGAGACCTGATCGAAGGATCAGTTTCGATTGGAGACGGCCTTTTTTGGGGAGGAGAACTGGACATGATCAAAGAACTTATCCTGTTTGGCAAACTAACTCCTGACAACATTTGTTTCTACGCCGGCTATTCAGGTTGGTCGCCTGCTCAGTTACAAGACGAACTCAAGCGAAATTCATGGGTGGTAACGCAACTTCCCAAATCTCCTATTTTAAATTCCGATGCCGGCTCCATGTGGCAGGAGCTACTCACTGCCATGGGAGAAGAGTATAAATATTGGACAAAATTCCCAATAAATCCCGGTATGAACTAAAAAGGCGGCTTTATCAGGCCGCCTCTTATGTTTATATTGGTTTAATACAAGCTGATTACACCCCTTCAACGATGGTCGTCCAGTGATGAGTGTCTTCTATTTCGCCTTCCTGTATTGCCCTTAGCGTGATGTATAATTTTGTGGAATAAGGTCCTGCAATGGGGCCATATTCGTAGTTTTTATTGTTTACCCTGTCGTAAATACGCTTGATAGGGCTGATGATAGCAGCAGTACCACACGCACCTACCTCCTCAAAGGTATCCAGTTCTTCAAAAGGAACCTTGCGCCGCTCTACTTTTAACCCGATGTCATTGGCAATCGCCTCCAGGCTCATGTTGGTAATCGAGGGCAAGATACTGTCTGATTGTGGAGTGATGTAGATGCCATCCCTGATACCAAAAAAATTGGCGGGTCCGGCCTCATCGATATATTTCTTTTCGAGCGCATCCAGGAATAACACCGATGAAAAACCATCATGATGTGCACGGTGAGCCGGACGCATTCCTGCCGCATAATTACCGCCCACTTTGATATTCCCTGTTCCTTTTGGAGCAGCGCGGTCGTAATCGCGAACAAGCTCAACCTCTACGGGTTTAAATCCTTCCTTAAAATAAGGACCAACCGGAGTTACAAACACCATGAACATGTACTCCAGCGCCGGTTTTACCCCCACCTGAGGACCACTGCCAATTAACAACGGGCGTAAATAAAGCGATGCACCGGTACCATAAGGCGGTATATAATCCGCGTTTAGTTTAATCACCTTCGTGATGGCCTCATAAAATAAGGCATCCGGGACTTCTGCCATCATCACCCCATCGGCTGAGCGGCGCATGCGGCTGGCATTTTCATTCCATCTAAATAGCCGTACCTGACCATCTTTACCGCGATACGCCTTTAAGCCTTCAAAAGCTTCCTGACCATAATGCAGTGCAGTGGCTGCCATGTGCATGGGAACATATTCCGATGAGGAAATCTCCAACTCGCCCCACTTGCCATTTTTGAAGTAACACCTTACGTTATAGTCGGTTTTGTAATACCCGAACGGAAGATTACCCCAGTCTATATTCTTTGTATTTTCCATGACTAAATAGTTAATAAATCAGGGTGCTAAGGTACTGAAAATATAGAAATAGGGTCGACACAATTGCTTATCCGGCTAATTTAGAAACAATTTAACCAATGGTCCAACCCTAAAAACTTATTTGAGAAAAGTAAAAGGAACCGCCATTTGCTATACCATACACACAAAATTTGTGTCAACCCTCAATTGTAAATACTTTGCCTCACCATTCACTAATATTAACTTCACAGCCAATATCACAAGTAACCGTGCTCACTGGTTTCGGAGAAGTTTTACATCATCCATTTAAGAAGAAACCTTAAAATAATCAGGTAAAAAGGATTTTAATAAAAGGAGGATAAGCATCTGGTTTCTTAGAATGAAGAAAAAATTCAGTTTAGAAACAACAGTTTTATAAACGGGGAAGGAGCAACAAAAGGACCACCACAACGACCAAAGCAGGTAACATATTCATCACCCTGATCTTTTTTATTTGCAAAATGGTGATAGATAATCCGATGAGCAAGATACCACCCACGGCTGAAACATCGGTAATAATTTCAGGTGGGATAATATCGCCCAGCCACATGGATATCAAGGTAATCCCTCCCTGATAAATGAGTAAGGGTACAGCTGAGAAAACAACGCCCACTCCCATGGCAGAAGCAAGTGCAATTGATGAGACACCATCCATCAGCGACTTAATAAATAAAATTTTTGCCCCTCCGCCCAATCCTTCTGTAACCGAGCCAATGACTGTAAGCGAACCCATGCAATACAACAGAAAAGCTGTAAGCAAGCCCTCAGAAAAACGCTCATTTTTAAATTTAAAGCGCGTTTTTAGCCATTGGCTCCCACGTTCCATCCTTGCTTCAAGATTTAAGGCCTCACCTGTGAGTGAACCAATGATCAATGCAAGAACAACATAAAAAACCTGTTGAGCCTCCAACGCAAGTGATATTCCAAGATACATGGTAAACAAGCCGATGGCTTGAAAGAAAATAGTCATGTATTTTTCGGGGAGTTTATCCCGGAAAAGTAAACCGATAACCCCTCCCGCCACCACTGCTGCCGTATTAACAAGTGTACCAATCATGCGATGATATTTATAAGGCACGAAGGTAGTTAAAAGTTCCATGTTGACAGGGGAGCTGTTGTCGGGAATTGGCATCTGTATAAATGAAATCTGCCCTGCACCGAAAAACATGGCGCGACACCTTGCTAATTGTATCTTTGCCCACAATTTGCTTTTCATCGACTTGGCGACAAATTTCAACTTCATGTTTAAAAGGAAAATAAAAGAGTGGTTAAAGCGCTACTTTTGGGCTGATACCCTTAGTACGATTGTATCGATTTTTATGGCGTGGGCCATCAAAGAAACCACCAACGACAGGGTGCTGTCGGCTTTCCTGGCCTCGGTCGCTGCTTCTGTCATTTTTTATGGAGTGATCATCCTGCGCGATGTTAAGAAAAGCATGCAAAGCCACCGGCTCAGGAATAAGAAATATCAGGCCCGATCGATCCTGATTGATTTCAGGAACCTCATGGTTGAATTTGGTCCTGCCGAAGTGTTGGATGTGCTGGTAGTGCGCCCCTTCTTTATGTATTTAATTCCCACACTGATGACCAATTTCATCGTGGGCTCCTTTATTGGGAAAACCCTGGCCGACATCGTGTTTTTTGTGCCTGCCATCCTGATGTATGAGGTCAGGAAGAAGCATTTGAGATAAGGGATTGACACTGTAAAATATCCTGAATTCATAACCTGACATACAACTCCATCAATTCTTAATCCCCAATGTAAAACCAATAGATTTTATTCCTAGATTTACCCCACCAAACATCCGATGATCCATTTATAATGAAACAAAGAGTTGGTTTAAATAATTTTACACGATTGAAAATGGGTAGTGTATCATGTACAAAGTGGTTAAAAAGAGGTATTAAATAGATAACTGCTAGAGTTGGTTTTGTGCTTCCGTTACCACACATTTGAGAAGTAGAAATAAATTAGAAATTAATACTCGCAATTACTAAGCAAACCTAGTCTTAGTAGAAATCATTAAATCGAATTGCAAAATAAATCTAAATGAAAGAATTATGAAAAAAGTAATATTACTAATTACAGTACTCATACCAATGTTATTATCTTCCCAAGAAATAACTAAGAAAAAAGAAATTATTAATTTATCCAATCTATGTACGATTAATCTATATCAAGATTATCTTGATGGTAAACTTGTCGGTGAACATGTATTATGGATGTCAAAAAATAATGAGTATAAACAAATAATAGACCTTATAACTATTTATAGTGGAGACATGAAAGGACTTGCTGATCTGTTAGATAAATCAATTGAGTTTTGTGAAAATGAAGATGTTGGTTCAATGACAACAATTGGAGATGTAACCGTAAATATTGGTAAAATAACTGGCTGGAAATATTTTTCGTTTTATGCAGACAATGGCTTCACATATATGAAAATTAAAAATCTTATTAAAATGCGAAAGGCTGTTGAGAAATACTTGTAGAGTATTACGACATCGTTACTAAATAAATTAAAGTAAAACTATTTATGGGATTATTACCAAAATATAAGGACATGGAAAAAACTAAACTGGAAATTGAAAAAACTTATAAAGAAATAGACAGAATGGTTTATGAAATTTAAGGTTTGACAGAGGCAGAAGTTAGAATTGTGAAGGGAACTTAAATGGAAAACTCAATATTATACTTCTTTAGTACCATACCTCAGGTTTTTGCCGCGATAATTGCGTTGGTCTTTGTTTTTGTGTTTTTTAAACTTCAAGGCTTTGACAAATCACTGGATGTTGTCTGTACTGATTTTGCAGGAGTCTTAGGGAGCAACGTTAGTCAAATATTTAGCTGGCAAAGACTTGGCTCAGGTAGTACATTTATGACAAATTACAAAGCAAAGTATTTTTCTAATATTTCTGAGGTTATGATAAAAGTATGCTCCGAAAGAGAAAGCGATAAGGAAAGCAACCAACAAGCTGTCAGGAATTTAATAAAATTAAAAGATAAAGCGGTGCATATTGAAAGTGATAAATCAACTTTAATAAAATCTACTAAATCGTTTTGTATCTTTAGTTTTTCATTAATTATTAGTAGTTTAAGTGTTATTCCATTTACAAAATGTATAGAATCTAACTACTTATTTTTGGATAATCTATTCTTTTTATTCATTCTATTATCTGTTTTTGCATTTATTTGGGTTTATCGTATTTTGTCAGTTTCATTAAAGAAATAGCTTATGCTCACCATCCCATCACTCAAAGTGACTATTGGCATTCCAGCAAGACTAACCTTAATCAAATAATACCAAAAGAAACTTCAAGCCCATCCCACTCCGATACACGGTTACATAAGAGACAGCATGGTAATATTGAGACAAATAGATTAAGAAATAACAACGGCCAGCGGACAACATTGTGTGTAGTGCATTTGATGTATAGTGCTAATTTCAAGGGCGTTACACTTAATATACTGTGTAACGCTTGACAGGTTCGTACTTGATATCGCCAAACGACTCCATACACATAACCGTTAAGCCCCCTAACAAACCGACCATCAATATCACTAATAATGAGTAAATTATGTACCTAAAAAAGAGAAAGTCCGGCAAATAAAAGCGCTTGGTTTTTCGGATGCAGATCGGTGAGTTAGCTACCGGGATCGCCGGCTATTATCTGAACAACCTTTTTTTAAGTCCCTGATACGGATTCTCCTTACCCCTCTTCCACTTAAGGAATCCTCATATACTTATGGCTTTGAAGCGAGATGCGCCACTTGGGATTGTCCATCACATATTGTGTCAGTACCTCCATAATTTCGCCCGATTTGCTCCATTCGGGTTGGAGAAACAACTGACAAGAAATCGACACGAGGGCAGCATTGCGCTCGGCCCACTCCAGGTCTCCCGGATGTTGTATGATCACCTTAAGCTCGTTGGCCCGCTGATAAATTGCCTTTTGTGGCGGCATATATTTCTTTGGTGAAAGACATATCCAATCCCAACTGCCGCTTAAAGGATAGGCACCGGAGGTTTCTACCATGGTTTTTATGCCTTCGCGCTGAAGCGATTGCGTGAGAAAATCCAATGGATACATAGAAGGTTCGCCACCCGTTACCACGACGGTTTTGGCAGGATGAAAGGCCGCATTCCTGACAACCTGCTCAACCGCCACGGGAGGAAATAACGCTGCATTCCACGATTCCTTTGAATCGCACCAGGAACATCCCACATCACACCCCCCGACACGGATAAAATAGGCCGCACGACCCATGTGAAACCCTTCGCCCTGCAAGGTGTAAAATTCTTCCATCAACGGGAGTTTTTTCCCTCCTTCAAGTAGTTCGTCTTCTCTCGTTTCCATTATTGTACAATCAGTTTTTTTTCCACATGCTGCTGTCCGCTCGTCATGCGGATGAAATACACCCCGGGCTTGAGGTGGTTAATTTTTATTTTGATGCGGTTTCTGTCATTTTGTTTTCCCGCGAACCACTGTCCCGGCTTTTTAAGCTGCCTCCCTTCAGCATCGTAGAGATCGATGGAGAACTCACCATCGGTATCTGATTTAAATTCCACAAACACTTTCTTGCCTTTTACAGGATTGGGGTTGATATTAAAATCCAGGTCGTTTGCCTGATAAACCGGTATAGCAGAAGGAGAACTCACTGACCAGTTTTGCGTGGAGATACTAAAAGCTGTTTGTGAAAACAGCACATGTCCCTCGGAAGTGATTACGCCCTGGTTTGGGTGTGTATAAGCGATGGCCTCAACCTGGGTTGCCGGCAAATTCACCATGTCAATACGGCGTTTGTTTCCCGAGAAAAATCGATGATCCGGATAATCGGAGAGTATCCACATAAACGGAATCCAGGTTTTGTTGGTATATCCCGTCAGAATGATTTCTCCCGTAAGGGGATCGATGTCGGCACCGGTAATCAGTCCTTTGCTGTCGAAGGAAGTCAGCCGTTTCGCCAGATAATCTCCTGGATCTTTTGGCAGTCGGTAAAGGTTGGTTTGTTCATTTTCCCAGTTTTTCGATAACAGGTAGAGTGAATCATCTACCGCGATTAAGGCTTCACAATCAAAATTGTTTTCTTTCTTTTTGGCTACAGGGCCTTGGTAATCTTCATACTTAAACGTGATTTTTTCTGCTGAAAGCACTGTATCGCCATCCAATGGAAATGCTGCCAAGGCGATTTTATAGATTGTTAAATCGTCGCGGGTGCCTGAGTTATTGCCAAAATCACCGATGTACATAAAACGATTGTCCTGAGCCAGGCTTTCCCAATCACGGTTGATGGCGTTTTTGATCGTAACCCGTTGGATGATCTCTCCTGTGGTGGTGTCGAGGCCATAAAGAACGGGCAATCCGCCGCTGTCGTTAATGGTCCAGAACCGACTATTGTAGTAGGCCAGGCCCGAAGTTTCTTCCACTTCAGGTGGCAACAAATACCTGAGCGGAGGATTATAAACCGTGAGGTTGTAGGTGCATGAGCCATCATTTGTATTGGCTTTCGAATTGAAGTTATTGGCACGCACATCGGTACATCCACTGATTTGTTGCCCAATTGATTCAAAAATACCGA
Organism: Bacteroidetes bacterium HGW-Bacteroidetes-16; assembly: GCA_002840975.1. Lineage (GTDB taxonomy): Bacteria > Bacteroidota > Bacteroidia > Bacteroidales > F082 > UBA6244. The sequence goes on along the minus strand of PHDN01000008.1, from coordinate 47,036 downwards.
AGACGAAAAGAAAAGCCAGAAGTCGTATAATCATGAAGGTAGTTTTAGTATGCAGCGCAACGAATTAGTAACGAGTAAATAGTAGAATGGGTATTTCAATAAAAAATTCCATTTTACGATTTGTGCTTACGCAGATGTGCTTCCAGCGTACTTTTCAGTAGCATGGCAATGGTCATTGGCCCCACACCACCCGGAACAGGAGTGATATATCCGGCTTTAAATGATACTTCATTAAAATCTACATCACCCACGATGCGGTACCCTTGCTCGTTTTTGGCCGGGATTCGGTGAATGCCCACATCAATCACAACAGCCCCGGCTTTTATCATGCCGGCTTTTACAAACTGAGGTTGCCCTATGGCACAAATCAGGATGTCGGCAGTGCGGGTAATCTCGGCTAAATTTTGTGTTTTGCTATGGCAAAGAGTGACGGTGGCATTTCCCATGCTGGTTTTTTGTGCAAGCAGGATGCTCACCGGAGAGCCTACAATATTCGATCGCCCCAGGACGACAACATGTTTTCCTTCTGTTTCAATTTTATACCGTTTCAGCAATTCAACAATACCGGCAGGAGTGGCCGAAACAAAGCCGGGTTGTCCCAAAACCATTTTACCCATGTTCATGGGATGAAAACCATCCACGTCTTTGTCGGGGTTGATTCGTGCGATGACATGGTCCACGTTGATCTGTTCGGGAAGCGGTAACTGCACGATGAAACCATCTACTGTTTCATCTTCATTCAGAAAATCGATGGCCGCGAGCAATTCCGTCTCTGTAGTATCTTCCGGATACCGGTAGACGGAAGAAATAATGCCTACACCATGTGCTGCTTTTTCCTTGGAGGATACATAGGTCTGGCTAGCGGGATCATCACCAACTAAAATTGCTGCCAGGTGCGGCGCTTCATCGTGGTCGTCAATGAGTTGGGCAACCTGCACCTTGATTTCCTCCTTGATTTTGGCGGCCGTTTTTTTTCCATCCATCAGGATGGCCGTTATTTTTTCCGACATGGCTATCTGCGTTTCATATTATTCATCATGCTCATGGCCTTGCGGCCTCCACCTGTGGTCATCACCTTCATCATTTTGCTGGTTTCGGCAAATTGTTTTATCAGGCGGTTGACTTCCTGAATATCGGAACCCGCCCCGTCGGCTATGCGCTTACGGCGTGAGCCATTGAGTACCTTTGGGTTATCGCGTTCTTCGGGAGTCATCGAATAGATAATGGCTTCAATGCTTTTAAAAGCATCGTCGTCAATATCCATGTCTTTAACGGCTTTGCCGATACCAGGAATCATGCCCATCAGGTCCTTCACGTTCCCCATCTTTTTAATCTGTTGAATCTGCTTGAGGAAGTCGTTGAAGTTAAACTGATTTTTGGCTATTTTCTTTTGAAGCAGGCGGGCTTCTTCCACATCATACTGTTCCTGGGCTTTTTCGACCAGCGTAACGATGTCGCCCATACCGAGGATGCGGTCGGCCATACGGCTTGGGTGAAACAGGTCGAGGGCTTCCATTTTTTCGCCGATACCCACAAATTTGATGGGTTTGTTCACCACCGATTTAATGGTGAGGGCAGCTCCACCGCGGGTGTCACCATCGAGTTTGGTTAAAACCACGCCATCGAAGTTGAGTCGATCGTTAAAGGCCTTGGCAGTATTTACAGCATCCTGGCCGGTCATCGAATCCACTACGAACAGCGTTTCACCTGGATTAATGGTCTTTTTAATGGCCGCTATTTCGTTCATCATCTCCTCGTCCACAGCCAAACGACCGGCGGTATCGATAATCACCACCTGACGGCCTTTTTCTTTGGCGTAGGCAATGGCATTTTTAGCGATTTGAACAGGATTTTTATTTTCTTCTTCGGTATAAACATCCACACCGATTTGCTCACCCAGCACCTTTAATTGGTTGATAGCGGCAGGACGATAAACGTCACAGGCTACCAGGAGAGGCTGTTTGCTTTTTTTTGTCTTCAGGTAGTTGGCCAGTTTGGCAGCGAATGTGGTTTTACCCGATCCTTGCAAACCTGCTATCAGGATGATGGCCGGACTTCCTTTTATGTTGATTTCCACATGCTCGCCTCCCATCAGGGATGCCAGCTCATCGTGGACAATCTTCACCATCAGATCACCGGGTTTGAGTGAAGTAAGTACATTGGAACCCAGTGCTTTCTCTTTTACATCCTGTGTGAACTGCTTGGCAATTTTATAACTCACATCGGCATCGAGCAATGCCTTGCGAATTTCCTTTATCGATTCGGCAACGTTTATTTCTGTGATGCGGCCCTGGCCTTTGAGCATTTTAAATGACCGGTCCAGCCTGTCGCTTAATCCTTCAAACATAGTCTGTGATTTTTTTAGGGTGCAAAAATAATAAAAAGCAGCGAACCGGCAGAGGTTTTAATGAACTCAACCGGAGGTTCTTTTCCGCGAAAGCGGAATGGATGGACTAACGGCCTGCCACGATGATTTCCAACTCAAAAGTCTTTACAGGTTCTTTGGAGGAATCGTACTTAGAACCATATTCCATGGTTAATTTACAAGTGCCGGGTGCAAGACCCTTAAACCGGTAATACATCTTACCTGCCGCCCCATCCCGGTCATCGGAAAGTACATAATTTGGCTTGCCAATTTTAATCAAAACGGAGTCGTTGTAACTTATTTTGCGCCAGTCGTTGCCCGTGGACGCATTGGCCGGAAGTTCGATTTTAAGGATTTGGTCCACCGCCAGGTGTACGGTAGTTCCGCTGTCGGCATAGGTCACCACAAGTTCTTTACAGCCCATCAGTGTTGGGATTAGGAGGATAAAAAGGAATGCGATATTTTTATTCATGGATCAATGGTTTAAGTTGCAGTTTTACCTGTTAAATATTAAATTCATTTCAGATAATTCCTGTCCGATCTGATGAATTCCCGAAAGTATTTTCTCTGTTTGATTCTCAGAAGGTTTTTTATGTCCCTGAACGTACTGCGAAAGCAAGGTAGGATTCATACCAATTCTTTCGGCAAGAAATTTTGAATTTAACACTTTGTAATATTGAAAAAACTGCTCAAAATCTATCTCAAATCTTATATTTTCATTGGTAATTTCATACTTGTCCTCGAAGTACATTTGAGTTGCTTCATATGAATTTGAAAGCAATTCAGGAATAGTTTTACCAGTTGTGAAAATGGGAAATTCATCAGAATATGCAGAAAACCCGGTATTAGTCTTCTCCACAATTATTTTTATTTTTTTCTTTAACCTTTTCATGGCCCTCATAGTTAAATTGTAATACCTGCATCTTTCAGAATTTTCTTTTCAAGTCCTTTACCAACTTCCTGACTTCCGTGATTTGGAAAAATGATTATTCCGTCTCTGCTATCATGTTTCATTTTAACATGAGATCCTTTTTGTGAAATGGGATACCAGCCTTCTTTTTTTAAAAGTCGAAATAATTCTGAACATTTCATATGCTTCTTTGTCAGAAAATATTTAGGCAAAGGTAAATAATAATTTACCTTTTTGCAAGAATTGTCTTAGCATTTAACCTTAAACAGGATGAATTAAACGAATAAGCTCCTTTTTCCTGGTTAAATCCAACAATCCATTGATAATGGTGAGTGGGTGGGCAGGATTGCCCGGAATGTATAAATCAACAGGATACTGATCCAAAAAACCACGATCGATGGCCGGGCTATCTGCAAACAATCCACCACTGATGGCATCTGTTCCAACCAGAACGATTATTTTTGGATCGGGGACGGCGTCGTATGCAATGCGCAGTGGTTCTGCCATATTTTCGGTGATGGGACCGGTAATCACAATCCCGTCGGCATGGCGGGGTGAAGCGACAAATTCAATCCCAAACCGCCCCATGTCGAATTGAACATTGTTGGCGGCATTCAATTCCCACTCGCAGCTGTTGTCACCACCGGCAGATACCTGCCTGAGTTTAAGCGATCGTCCAAAAATGCGGTGAATTTCTCTTCTGACGGTTTTAGGATTTACCTCCACAGGTTTTTCAACTCCTTCTTTAATGATCAGGTGCTCACGTTCGTTGGTTGAAATTTTGTAGTCGGTTGTAAATGTGATTTTATCAGGGAAACGGAGGGCACATTCTCCGCAAAAAGTGCATTTGCCCAAATCGATGCTAACAGGTTTGGTGGCAATGGCATTGGCCGGACAAAGTCCTTGTAATTCAGCTTCATTTACTTGTACACCACTGATGATGGGCCTTCCACGAAAGATGCCGGGCACTTTTGCCGTGGCTACATCGGGAATAAACTGTTTGCCCTGATGAAAAACTATTTTGAGGTTATCGAACATAATTCTTTTTATAAATCGTGGCCAGAATATGAAAGGTTAAAACTTTTGTTGCAAATGGGAAAATCGGATATCTCGTTGTTTCTCACCGATAGAGCCAAAGCAAGCCAGTTATGAAAAGAAGGATCCTTGATTTTGTAAAGTACCAGATCTCCTTTTTCATTCGTGATGGCACAATGACAAATTTCGCCGCGCCAACCCTCAATCATTGAAAGTGTAAAAGAGTTCGCCTTTGGCTTACCCAATTCCGTATTGGTTGTGGTCTGTTCAGGAAGTTTGTTCATCAGCTTTCTTAAGTATGCCATGGATTGGTTCACTTCCTGTCTTCTGATCAAAACACGTGAATACACATCACCATGGTGCTTTAAAATGGGTTCATGGTTTAATTCAGGGTATAAACTGTATGGATGCGATGTGCGGATGTCGCGGTTGATCCCGGCCATCCGGGCAGTCATGCCAACGGCGCCAATTTCCTGAACATCAGCTGGTGTAACCACACCGGTGCGTTCGAGTCTTGATAAAACACTGGGTAGTTTAAGCAATTCATCGCTTATCTCATTAAAATCAGGTTCAAAGGCGTCAAAAATATTTTTTAGTCTTTCGGCCAAACCGGAGGTAAATGGAAATTGATCGCGTCCGGGCCGGATGAGGCCTTTTGACAATCGGTTGCCGCCCCATTCCTGCATAAAGTTAATCAGAGGAGTCCTGAGTCGTCCGTACACGGAACTACCAAGCTGATAGGCTATGTCCGCGCAAACGGCACTTAAATCACCAGTATGGATGGCCATTCGTTCCATTTCAAGAGCCAGGGTGCGCGAAAAATGCACGTCCCGGGAAGCCTGGTAGCCACATAAACTTTCCCACAGGTAAGAAAAAGCAGTGGTGTGCCCAACGACCGTGTCGCCAGTGATATTTTCGGCCAATGTCGCCCGTTGCAACATGGACTTCTTCGTTAAAAAAAGTGATTCAATTCCCCGGTGTTGGTAACCCAGTTGTATTTCGAGGTGTAAAATCTGTTCGCCATTGCAGATAAATCTGAAATGCCCCGGCTCAATCACCCCGGCATGAATGGGACCAACCCCGACTTCATGTAATTCCTCACCTTCGATTTTAAAAAACGGATAATTGGCAATGGTCTTTGTTTTGTCAGCCCGGTTAAATGCGTACCTCACAGGTTTCAGCCAGGGATGATCAATGAAATCGATACCGAAGTTTTCATGTATCTCACGTTCAAATTTTTCAAAACACAGAAGTTTAGAAGTAAAAGCCTGCAGCCTTGTTTGAATGGCTGTGCTACACGATGAAACATATATCTCGTGCGTTTCATCATCGGCAATACAACAAATCAGTTTGATGTGATTGTCTTCGTGATAACCGAAATAATTCACACAATGTCGATCGGGATGATCGAAGATAAATCCTGTATTCAGTTCAAAAAATGAATTGTAATCCAGTTCAGGGATATCTGAAACAGGTATGGTTTGGTGGTTGGTGATACGAATGTAGTTCATGTCAGTGGGGTAAAAGAATGAGACTTTCCTCGATAAGATGCACAAATTCAATCGGCGGGTTTAACCCAAGATAGACTGCTAGCGCCAGCAGCACGAATTGTGTTACCGACTCCCAGGGACTGATTCGGGGCACATTGTTTTCGTTAAAGCCGACAGGTGGAATAAACAAAATTTTAAGGATATTCTTGCCAAAAGCCCAGATAATCATGGTTAATAGAAGAAGTACCGCGATCAGCAGCACCAATTGATGCGCCTCGAACATGGAGCGGAAAATAAGGAATTCACTCACAAACAATCCGGAAGGTGGCATGGCCGCGGCACTTATGAATCCAAGCAACAACACCATGGCACCGGTGGTGTTGTATTTAAAGTAATTTCCCAGCTGATAGATGCTTTTGCTCTGAAATACCCTGTATACCTGGCTAAACTGGAAGAAAAGGCTCGATTTAACAAAGGCATGCAGAATGATGTGCAGGATGGCCGCATAGTAGCCAATTCCTCCTGCAGCTACGCCCAGCATCACCAACCCCATGTGTTCAATGCTCGAATAGGCCAGCATCCGCTTGATGTTTTTTACCTTGATCATGTACACCGTAGCCACGAAAAGTGACAAAAAAGCCGAGATGCCAATGACCAGGTTGGCCCAATGATGTAAAGGGGTGTTGGCCACGATGATGTACATACGAAAAACACCTACGAAACCCAGGTTCATCAACACGCTCGAAAGCAGTGCCCCTGCCGGTGCCGGGGCTTTATCCTTGGCATCAACTCCTGCAGTAAACATGGGAACTAATCCCAGTTTAACAGTGTAACCGGTGAAAATGAACAAAAAGGCCAATCGCAACCAAAAGGGATTCATCATGGGAGCCCTTTCAAGCAAACTGCTATATGACATATGTCCTGTTCCAGATTGCTGAATGGAAAGGCTTAAAAACAAGATGCCAATAAATACAAAGGTGATGCTGATGGCACATATGAAGACATATTTCCAGGTTCCTTCGAGTGCCAGTTTGTTGCGGTGATGGTAAATTAGCGCTGAAGCACTCAGCGTGGTGATTTCGGTAAATATCCAGGTCACTGCAATGTGGTTTGCCAGGTAACCTGCCCCGATGGCTGTGATCAAACCAACCATTGAAAGAAAATAAATGGCTCTGACGGCTCCGCTTTCGTGGTGATTCTCCACGTATATCTTGCTATGGATAGTGGCAGGAATCGCGATGATGCTCAGGGTAATCAGCAGCAAGATTCCAAGTGAATCATAGGTAAAGTAGCCAAGGTCTGTTTCGTTGAGATGGAAGCAAGCATAAATGGTGAATGTCCACTGCAGTAGAAGGAAGATCCCCGCCAGGCTATAATTGACCCATTTATTCCTGTTTACAGATATTCCAATGGCAATAATCAGTGCTCCGATCAGGTAGGTTAGTATCATGAAAATTCGGTTTTAAACGTCTTTTAAACTATTGAGTTGTTGCACATCTACATCTTTAAAAACATCACCAATCTTATTCAGGAATATGCCCAATATCAATACACTGGCAAAAATATCCAGCATAATACCCAGGTTTACCAGCATTGGCATTTCGTTTCCTACTGCCAGTGATAGCACAAATATGCCATTTTCAATCACCAGGTATCCCATCACATGGGTAATGATTTTGCGCCTGGTGGCGATCAGATACAGTCCGAAAAACAGGGTCGACATGGCAACGATAAAAAATATTTTATCCAGATGGGCTTCCTGTATGGTATTCGATAACAGGACTGTAAGCACCACGATAAGGGTGGTGATGATGAGCGAAAAGAAGTTAGACACAAAGGGCTCCGCTTCGCGCGTGATGTTGTTCTTCCGGAGGATGTATACCAGAAAAAAAGGAACGACCATGGCTTTCACCACAATGGTCTCCAGAAGAATAAATCCCAGGTTCAATGGGTTTATTTCCTCAAGTTGAACAAATGCAACTACGAAAAGCAATACGCCTTGTATCGCCAGGACTTTGATATAGGTCATCAACCGATTGGCAATGGCCATGTAAAAAAGAGTGATCAGAAGCGTGATTAACAATACATCTATCATTTTACACGGTTTTTAGATTAAATAAATTTTCCTAATACCAACAGCACACCAAAGAATATCAGCAGACTAACTGAGGTTAGTGCGAAAATAAACTGGGGATTGTGGCTCATCCTGAAACGCGCGATGAACGATTCGATGAGCCCGATGATGATAGCCAGCAAAAACTGGATGATAAAAAACAGGGGTATGGCATAGGGATAGGGAACCATTCCAATAAAAAGATTGACAATGATAGCTCCGTATAAGGCGAACTTTAAATAACCTGCCGAGAGCATCAATCCCAGATCGAAACCGCTGTTGTCGAGAATCATGACCTCATGGATCATCGTCAGTTCCAGGTGAGTTTTTGGGTCGTCGATGGGCATGCGGCTGTTTTCGATCATCGCTATCATCACCAGCACAAAGGTGGCCAGGATCGCAATGGCATAACTAATGTAAGATCCAAGATGCAAAGCCGCGAACATTTCCTGGAATGAAGTGTAGCCGGTAAGCAAGGCAAACGAACCCATCAGGATGAAGAAGGCGGGCTCGGCAAGCAAGGAGTAAAGAGACTCACGGCTGGCTCCCATCCCCTCGAAACTGCTGCCTGTATCCATCGCCGATATGATGCTGAAAAATTTGCCCAATGCCAACACATAAGCAAAAAACACAAAGTCGCCATTAAAACTGATAAGTCCTTTCGATTGACCAAAAGGAATCAACATCATCGCCATAACAACCGATGAAAAATAAATGGTAGGTGCCACTTGAAAAATAAAGCTGGTGGTCTGGCTGTATACGGCTCCTTTCTTAAAGAGTCGTACTACATCACTTATTGGTTGCAGTATGCCGGGCCCTTTGCGCCCGGAGGCTATGCTCTTCGTCCGGATAATGACGCCCGTGAAGAACACGCCAGCGATGAGTATTAAAATAAAACTCAACATGATTATAGTTGTTTAAAGTAACCTATGAGGTGGATGAACATATCGTAAACAATTGGAATGCATATAATTGAAATAATGAAAATAATCCCGTACAAAATATAAAACTGAAGCCGTCCATTTTGAAGAAAGATAAAGCGGCTCATGAAAGATTTGAATTCCATAATGGGAGTATCAATGAGCCACTTTTCCAGTTTATCGTAAGGATGCGACTCGAAAAAGCCATCGGTGGGGAAGATACCCTGAATATTCTTTTCCTTTTTATACGATAACAACATGGGTTTGAAAAGTTTGGTATAGGAGCGGATAAATGAGCTGGCCGTGTATTGCATATTGGACGTAGGTTTCACGTAACCACAACCCCAGGTGGGCTCAACGGCAATGGTGCGTTTGCGCGATACCAGTTTCCTGACCATGAAAATGATAGAAATCAGTGCGATGAAGCCCCAGGCCGCCCAACTGATTTGCTGCATGGCCTGCATGGTATTGGTCTCAAAAATACCGGCTACCGCACTGTTCCCGGCAAGTAAAGATACAGGTTCGATAAGCAGTTTCAGGAAAAAAACAGGAAAGAACCCGATTGCGACAATAAAAAAAACAATCAAATAAAGTGGAATCAGTTGTTGAAACGACACTTCATGGACTTCGTGTTTAAATGTTTGCCGTGCGTTTCCTAAAAAAATCACGCCAAAGGCTTTGGTGAAGCACAACATCGCAAGGCCACCAATCATCACCAGCCCGAGTATCGCGAATACAATAGCTACCAAAGACAATAATCTGGCATCCAGCAACCAGTGGTACAATCCGCTGTACAAAATAAATTCTGAAATAAAGCCGTTGAATGGTGGTAGTCCGGAGATAGCGATGGCAGCTATCAGGAAAAGGAAAGCTGTTTGTGGCATCTTTTTGATTAACCCACCCAATTGCTCTATGTTCAGTGTATGGGTGGCCTGGTATATATTTCCCGCGGTAAAAAATAAAAGTGACTTGAAAAGAGCATGGTTCCAAACGTGCAGCAACGCGGCGGCAAATCCCAGGGTAGCCAGAACCAGGTTGCCTGTACCTAAACCAATACTGCCCAAGCCAATACCCATTCCGATAATGCCAATGTTCTCGATGCTGTGGTAGGCCAACAGCCTTTTCAGGTTGTGTTGAACGATGGCCAACATCACGCCATACAAACCGGAAATAACAGATACCACCAAAATAATGTAACCAATGATGGCGAAGTCAGGTTTGATGACCAACATCATACGCAGGATGCCAAATATTCCTATTTTAATCATAACTCCTGACATGATTCCTGAAATGTGTGCCGGAGCCGCGGGATGCGCGTAAGGAAGCCAGGTATGAAATGGAACAAATCCTGCCTTAAAGGCAAATCCAACAAAAAAGGTGGTAAACAGGATGACGGTGGCAGCGCCTTTCTCATCAGCCGTAAAGTTACTCAACACCTGAAAATCATAACTTCCGGTTTTGTAGGCCGCCCACATAAATCCAAGCATCAGGAAGAGGATGGAAACATGCGACTGTAGAAGATAGTTGAATCCCGCCTTGATGGTGGCCATTTTCTCATGTTCAAAAATCACCCCGACGAAAGCCGATAAGGCCATGATTTCCCAGGCAATCAGAAACACCATTCCGTTTTGAATCACCGTCAGGCTGATGAGGGCACTATACAATAAAACAAAAACAATACCATGAAGACTTAGGTTTTTAGTTAGGTTTTGATAAGCTTTCATATAAAAGAAGCCATAAAACCCACCGGTAATAAAAATAAAATTAATGATCAATATAAACCAGGCGGATAAGGCATCCAGGCGAAGGGCAATGGCCCCGGTGACCATGTTGCCTGGAAATATAATTTCGAATGGCATACCCATCAACGCTTGTATAGCCAGATATCCCGTTAGGCCGGCATTGACTACGATAGCCAAATACACCAGTATTCCCTTGTATTTTACTCCTACAAAAGGAATGGTAAGTATTACGAAAAAACCGATGGCTAAAAAGGCCGGTATCATGGTCATTTTAAAAGGTTTAACAGAGTCAGGATAAAGATGGCAAGTATAAAAACGATGCCATACATCACATAGGATTGTACACGTCCGTTTTGAATAAATTTAAAGTAGTTGACAATCGTCAAAAGGAGCCGGATTGCATTGTCGATTAAATAATGTTCAATAAAATCGAGGTAGTGCGACGAATATTTTCTGGTTTGAGGAAATATTTCCCCTGCCATTAATTCCGGGTATCTTTTCTTTTCGATCAGCATAAAGCTGAACATTTTACCCAGCGGTTTTGAGTAGGATTTTCCGGTGTACTGCATCCGATTGTTTGGTGCCACATAAGCGCAACCCCAGGTATTTCCCACAAAAATGGATTTGCTTTTTTGTGAGTAATGTCTGATCATCCAAAAGAGACCAATTACTGCAATAAAGAGCAGTGAATATAAACTGATATGACTCAACGTTTTTGAATAAACAGCCAGGGAAGAGACTTCAAATCCCTGAGCTATTGGATGAGAAACCAGTGCCATTCCAGACAAAAGATTTCCCACGATGTCCAGGTACCACTGTGGCACAAAGGCTACACTGAGCATAACCGCAATGATAAGATATTGAGGGAAAAGCATGATACGCGACACTTCAAAAGGTTGGTGAGGCAAGGTTTCGCGTTGGTTTCCTAAAAACAGGGTGCCAAAAGATTTGGTAAAGGTAAGTATCGAAAGACCACCCATCAGGCTGAGACCCGCGAACGACAGGATCAATAAGCTGATCAGGTTTATGTTATCCGACTTTAATCCTTCTATAAGTCCGCTGTAAATTACAAATTCTGAAACAAACCCGTTGAATGGCGGAATTCCTGCGATGGCGATGGCTCCAATGAGAAAAATGATGGCAGTTTGAGGCATGTTTTTTATCAATCCACCCAAACGCTCCATATCGCGTGTATGGGTTTGCTGATAAACCGAGCCAGCAGCAAAAAAGAGTAACGATTTAAATAATGAATGGTTCAATACATGCAGGAGCGCTCCTCCAAAACCAAGATAATAAAGCAATGGCGAATGACTTCCCAGGCCAATCATGCCCAGACCAATGCCAATGCCTATAATTCCGATGTTTTCGATGGTGCAATAGGCCAGCATTTTTTTGAAATCGCGGTGAACAGCTGCATTGAGGATACCGTATAATCCGGTAAGTATGGAAATGGAGATGATAATTTCGCCCAACAGAATAAAATCAGATTGCACATATGAAATCACCCGGATCAATCCATAAATGCCCAACTTTACGATTACCCCCGACATCACACCCGATATGTGTGAAGGGGCGGCCGGGTGGGCGTAAGGCAACCAGCTGTGCAGCGGGATAAATCCTGCCTTTAAACCAAATCCCACAAAAAAGATGATAAACAACCAGAGGTTGTTGTTGGTGGTAAAAAATGCTTGAAATGCGTCAAAATCAAAGGATCCTGTTTCAATGTAAACCCATAGAAATCCGATGGTTAAAAACACAATGCTGATGTGCATCTGTACAAAGTAATTTATACCAGCTTGCAGGGTTTTTGTATTGTGGCCATCAAAAATGACAAGCAGCATCGAGGTAAGCGACATAATTTCCCATGCAATGAGAAAGGCAAACCCATTTTGCAAAAGCGTTACCCAAACCATTGAAAGATGAAAAAGCAGAAATAAAATCCAGTGTATACTGAGTTTAAAAGCCGGGTTCTTATATGCTTTTAAATAACCGGTGCCATAAATTACACCGGTAACCGAAGTAAAATTGATGATCAGGATAAACCAGGCAGAAAGTCCATCAATCCGGATGGGTACATCGCCTAAAAAAGTCCCCGCGTAAAAGGAAAAATCACTTGTGGCGCCTCCCAAAGCCTGGATTGCAGGGATGCTTGTTACAATGGCATTGATGATCACTGTAACTATTGCCAGGATTGATTTTTTTGCAGAAGGAATAAAACACATGAGTACCACAGCCACAATGGTTGTTGCCCATGAAACATCCATTAAAATTATTGCGTTTGTCATGTACAATCCCGGAAAATTGTCGTGTAATATTTTGCAAAGTAACGGAATTAAAAAGCAGGTTGTATTTTAAGACCAGATATAATTCAATCCCATAGTTTTCTACCGTTTACCTGCTTGTAAATCAATTTAACCAATGTGCACATTGATCCCTGCTCTGTAAATGGTGATTCAACGATGGCTGATTTCAAACAAATCAATACATACACCAGCCATGGAAAGATACAAGAAAGAGGTCACTCTGAGCTTCGGAGTAACACTAATTGGAATTGGATTCAGGTTAAAATTAATTTAGTCATTGTTTGTTTATTTCATTTTATGTCGTATGTTTGCGTCATAAATCATACAACAATGACATTTAAGAAAACAGATCTGTTTGACAAGGATTTACAACGATTGGCTGAAATTGCCAAGGTGATGAGCCATCCTGCGCGGCTGGCCATTTTGCGTTATCTGGCCAATTGTAATACCTGTATATCCGGCGATATCAGCAACGAAATTCCATTGAGCAGAACCACTGTTTCACAACATTTACAAGAATTAAAAAAATCCGGTTTAATCCATGGTGAAATTGATGGCTTAAAGGTAAATTATTGTTTGTGTGGCGATTGCATTCAGGATGTGAAGCAGTTGATTGAAAACTTTATCTGGGAGATTTCCATTGAACAGAAAAATCAATGCTGACATGAATGATTTTTTTAAAGATAAAGTGATTTTAACTTCCGGGATTCTCCACATTACACCCCGCGAAGGCTATGAGTTTATCGCCAATATCGCTGGCGGATTGGTGGAATGGGAACGGGACGATTTGCCTGTAAAGATCAATAAATCGGAACACCTGAAAGATTCATGTATGTGTATGTTGCGAAAAAGAAATATAAAGTATAAAAAATGAAAATACTCATTCTCTGTACCGGCAACAGTTGCCGCAGTCAGATGGCTCATGGCTTTCTGCAATCTTTCGATGAAAGATTGGAAGTAAAATCAGCCGGAACAGAAGCTTCCGGGAAACTTAACCCCAATGCGGTGAAAGCCATGGCTGAAATTGGTATCGACATCAGTCACCATACCTCCGATCCGGTCGAAAAATATTTGTCCGATCAGTGGGATTACGTTATCACGGTTTGTGGTGGCGCCAATGAAGCCTGTCCGGCCTTCATGGGAAAAGTTAAACACCGGTTACATATTGGGTTCGACGATCCCTCGCATGCAACCGGAACCAACGAATTTATACGGAGTGAATTTATTCGCGTTCGTGAAGAAATAAAAAATGAATTCTATAAACTTTACGTTGAACAATTTAAACCTAAGCTATGAAACCCAACGACTTAAAATTAGTGGTACAACAGAAATACAGCGAAATTGCCAGCCAGTCGAAGCACCAAAATGAAACTTCGTGCTGTGGCGCCACCGGTTGTTGTACTTCGGTGGATTACACCATTTTTAGCGACGATTATTCTGACCAAAAGGGCTACAACAAAGATGCCGACCTGGGCCTGGGATGCGGATTGCCCACTGAATTTGCAGGCATTAAAGAAGGCCATCATGTGCTGGATTTAGGCAGTGGTGCCGGTAACGACTGCTTTGTAGCGCGCGCTCTTGTTGGAGAATCGGGAAAAGTGGTGGGTCTGGATTTTACTGAGGTGATGGTCGATCTGGCCATCGAAAACAACACCAAACTGGGATATACCAACGTTGAGTTTGTTCGGGGTGATATTGAGGAAATGCCTTTGCAGGATCATTCGTTCGATGTGGTAATTTCAAACTGTGTGCTGAATCTTGTTCCTGATAAGCAAAAGGCTTTTAGTGAAATTCACCGGGTGCTGAACCAAAATGGACATTTCTGTGTTTCGGATGTGGTGATCATCGGAGAATTGCCCGACAAGCTAAAACAAGATGCCGAAATGTATGCAGGTTGTGTTTCCGGAGCAATCCAAAAGGATGAATATCTGGACATAATCAGGCAAATGGGATTTAGCGAGGTCACCATTCACAAGGAAAAAGAAATTCAAATCCCCAACCCCATTATGCTCAATTACATGACTTTGGATGAGTTACGGAAATTCAAAAAGGATAAAATCGGGATTTTTAGTATCACGGTGACCGGAAAAAAATAACCTATAAATTTGTTATCATGCCCTCAAAAAAAAGACTCAAATTTCTGGATCGTTACCTGACCCTGTGGATATTTCTGGCCATGGCATTCGGCGTTTTATCAGGCTACCTCTTTCCGGCCATCGCCGGATTTTGGGATTCCCTCAAGTCATCCCCCGAAAGCACCACCAATATCCCCATCGCCATAGGTTTGATTTTGATGATGTATCCACCCCTGGCAAAAGTGAAATACGAAGAACTGGGCGATGTGTTTAAGAATTACAAAATCCTCTCACTTTCGCTGGTACAGAACTGGATTGTTGGGCCCGTGCTGATGTTTGCGTTGGCCATCTTTTTCTTTAAACTATTTCCGGGCGAAAACAATGCCAATTTGCCCTATATGTACGGCATTATTATGATTGGCCTGGCCCGGTGTATCGCCATGGTGATTGTATGGAACGACCTGGCCAAAGGCGATGCCCAGTATGCCGCCGGGTTGGTGGCGTTTAACTCCATTTTTCAGGTACTCTTTTTTTCGGTTTATGCCTATTTCTTTATTGCCATTCTGCCCGGATGGTTTGGGATACCCACCAACAACGCCGTCGAAAACATCACCATCGGACAAATTGCCGAGAGTGTGTTTATTTATTTGGGAATCCCCTTTGTGGCTGGTTTCTTAACCCGGTTTATCCTGATCAGGATTAAAAGCAAGGAATGGTACCATACTAAATTTATCCCCAAAATCAGTCCTGTTACACTAATTGCTTTGCTCTTTACCATTGTGGTGATGTTTTCATTAAAAGGCGAATACATAATTAAAATTCCTTTGGATGTAGTGTTGATAGCCATTCCATTACTCACTTATTTTGTGGTGATGTTTGTGTTGTCGTTCATGATGAGTAAAAAAGCAGGAGCAAACTACGAGCAATCGGTCACCTTGTCGTTTACCGCTGCCAGCAACAATTTTGAATTGGCCATAGCCGTGGCCATCGCTATTTTTGGTATGAATTCAGGGGAAGCTTTTGCCGCCGTCATCGGACCGCTGGTGGAAGTGCCGGTGATGATTGCCTTAGTAAATGTGGCCTTTAGGTTTAAGAAAAAGTATTATCAGAATTCCTTATAACATCTTGTATTTTTGTTGTGAGGTAGTCACTTTCCCAAAAAAAAAAAATTCCACGATGTTATCGTGGAATTAGCTGGCGGAGAATGAGGGATTCGAACCCCCGGACCCTTGCGGGTCAACGGTTTTCAAGACCGCCGCAATCGACCACTCTGCCAACTCTCCGGGGGCAAAAGTAATATCTTTTTGAAGACAGGCAAGCATTGAAGTTAATATTTTCTTATGCCCATAAAACCAGCAATATAGAACCACGTTACTGTAGCTTTAGGGTAATTTTGAAGGTCAGGTCGAAGAAAATACAACCCTAAAAAAGCAGGAGTTGTCCGTCCTGGTTGTTCCGTAAGTGACTTTTAATAATCCGCCGCACTTCCTTGTTGTCCGAATAGGAAGTGATGCATTCGTGTAACAGATCCTGATTGTTCAGGTCGTTGGTTTCGTCCACATAGCCAAATCCCCTGTACCGTCCGTTCTCTACTTTTACAATGGCTTTTTCATGTGGATGGCGGCCAGCCGTGATCAATAAAAAGTTCTGGTGTTCAAAATGGTAATTATCCAGCGCCTGCTGAACCCGTAAATTGTAGCTTTCTTTGATTTCTTCGCCGATGCAGGCACCTTTACATTGGTGAATCTGGTAGTGAAAACAAGGTCCCTGGGTATCGTACAATCCGCACAGTTTCTGACAAAGTCCGTATTCTTCCATCAGCATCTCCACATGGTTTCTGCCCTCATTTACAGAGCTGTAGGTGTACAATGGGTTGAGTGAAGCGATGACCCGTGTAATTTTTAAATTCAGGTAACCTTCGTCATCAAAAAACGAGTACAACCCCTGGTTATAGAATGTCCTGCGTTGGGCGCGGTTGTATAATGGCTGGTGTTTCTTTATTTCGGACGATTCAAGCAACAGCGCCACCAACTCATTTCCCGTCAGGGTGAATTGCACGTCTGCAATGGCATTGCGCATCTCGACAGCCTTTTTGTTCATGTTGTTGTTCAGATGGGAAAGTATCCGGTCGTGGATATTAATCGACTTTCCCACGTAAATGAGTTCATTGTCTTTATTATAAAAATAATACACACCCGGTTCTTTCGGCAGGTTTTCGATAAGTGATTTTCCTAACGATGACTGCATTCCTGTGAGGTTTGTTTTTTCGGGTTCACCTTCAATGCTGAGCAGCAGTTCAAACAACCTGGTGGTCGCCATGGCATCGCCTTCGGCACGGTGGCGCGCATGGTTTTCTATTTTTAACGATTTACAAAGATTACCCAGTCCATAAGACGGTTGGCCGGGAATGAGTTTGCGGCAAAGTTTAATGGTGTCAAGTGTTTGCCTCTGGTATTCATAGCCCAGGCTTTTGTATTCGTTGCGTATAAAGCTGTAATCGAAACGAACGTTGTGACCTACGATAATTCTGTCTTCGGTAATCTCCACAATTTTTTTAGCCACCTCATAAAATTTGGGGGCATCTTCCACCATCCGGTTGTTGATGCCCGTCATCTGGGTGATGCGGTAGGGAATCTTCATCTCCGGATTGATGAGGGTGGAAAAAGTCTCTGTTACCTTCGTCCCATCGTGTATCAGAATAGCGATTTCGGTAATTTTTTCAGTCGAAGGACTTAACCCGGTGGTTTCAATATCAACAATGGCATACTGACTCATGCAGTGGGTCGCTTACAGGTTCAACTTCATCTGGATGGCCTGCACCTGTTTTTTAAGCAGTTGTAGTTCTTCTGCCATTTGGTCTTTTTCTTTGTTTGGCTCAGGCACTTGTGAACTGATATAGTTCACGAATTTCCATATTTCCTTTACCTGGTTTACACCCAGATCGAATGGATCGTAATGAGGGTTGAGCGAGTGGAGCTTTAGTGCACCGGTAGTTTTGATGTTGTTTTCAACCACCTTAAACACAATTCCTTCTTCGTGGGTGAGAACGATGTAGGCGTGGTGGTTGCGGATGAAATTCCAGTCCTGTACATATTCTCCGGTAACATACGAACCATCGGGGATGGGCAGCATGGAATCACCACTGATCTGAAAGGTGCGGTATTTTTTCTGTTTCGACAAAAACGGAAGTTTAAAGGTAGGCAGTATACGGATGTACTCCGGATCGGCGTAGCCCACGGCATAGCCTGCCCGCGCTTTTTCGTTTACCAACTCAATGTTTTCCTCGTTGTTTTCGTCTACTGTTGTGGCCAGTACCCTGAGTTTGCTCCCTTTGATAAATACGTCGTAACCATTTTCCAGCTGATGAAACTGGCTTTCGGTGAGTGCACTCAGATCGACTTTTACCATGGTGTCGATGGCAATACCAAAATATTCAGAGAACTGCATCAGTGCTGAGAGGTTGGGTGTCCCCACACCATTTTCGTACCCGCTCAGGGTGGGGCGCTTCATGTTGAGTGTAAAGGCTACCTCGTCCTGGGTACGGCCGCGCCGCTTGCGCAATAGTTTGATGTTGCTGTTGAAATACATGATGAAACTGTTTTAAGTAAAAATAATTAATGCTTAATGATGTCAAAAATATTCAAAAATGATTATATTGCGATCAAAATAATGATTAAATAATAATCAAAAGTACAACGATATTTTTAATTGTCAAGTATTCTGACTAAAAAAATGGAAATAAATAACAGAACCATTGCACATTTTGATCTCGACACGTTTTTTGTGTCGGTGGAACGGCTGCATAATTCGGAGCTTATGGGCAAG
This sequence comes from Bacteroidetes bacterium HGW-Bacteroidetes-16, assembly GCA_002840975.1. Taxonomy (GTDB): domain Bacteria; phylum Bacteroidota; class Bacteroidia; order Bacteroidales; family F082; genus UBA6244. The sequence continues at coordinate 28,258 of PHDN01000008.1, read as the reverse complement.
CCGGTGATTATCGGGGGCATGTCCGACAGAGGAGTGGTAGCCGGATGCAGCTACGAAGCCCGTCGTTATGGAGTGCACTCGGCCATGCCCATGCGGATGGCCAAACAACTGTGCAGTGATGCGGTGTTTATCCGCGGCGACATGGAACAGTATTCCAAACAATCACGTCTGGTAACGGAGATCATCGCCGAGCAGGCACCCGTGTACGAAAAGGCTTCCATCGATGAACATTATCTGGACATCACCGGGATGGACCGCTTTTTTGGATCACTCAAGTGGACGCAGGAGCTGCGCGAACGCATCATCAAAAATACAGGATTGCCCATTTCCTTTGGCCTTTCGGTGAACAAAACCGTATCGAAGATGGCCACCGGACAAGCCAAACCCAATGGGGGCATCCATGTGCCGCAACAGCAGGTGAAACCGTTTATGTTTCCGTTGTCCATCCGTAAAATCCCCATGATCGGCAACAAAAGTTTCCGGTTGCTTCGCTCCATGGGCGTTTCCACCATCCAGACCCTCAGCATGATTCCGCCGGAGATGATGATCCAGGTGATGGGCAAAAACGGCCTGGTGGTGTGGAACAAAGCCAACGGCATCGATCCCACACCGGTGGTACAATATTCCGAACGGAAATCCGTCAGCACCGAGCATACCTTTAATCAGGATACCACCGACGTGGTGTTTTTGCGTAACCTCTTGATTTCGATGGTAGATAAAATTTCTTTTGAACTGAGAAAAAAGCAGTTTCTTACCGGTTGTGTAACGGTTAAAATAAGGTATTCCAACTTCGATACCCATACCCTGCAACAGCAGTTGCCGTACACCTCTTTCGATCATGTGCTGATTAAAACGGCACTGAGCCTTTTCGAACGGCTTTATACCCGGAGGATGCTCATCCGCCTGATTGGCGTGCGGTTTAGTCAGTTGGTGGGTGGAAATCAACAACTCGATCTGTTTGACGAAGATCCGCATATGCCGGATTTGTATAAGGCCATGGACCAGATTCGCCTGCGCTATGGGGCCAAGTCCATTCTGAGGGGGATCAGTTGTCGCCCGCCTTCGGTGTAAGTCAGAACTTTTTCAAAGTTTTAAACTTTGGAAAAGTTTTTAAATCCAAAACCATGTACCTCAACACACACTCCTACTACAGCCTGCGCTACGGTACCTGTTCCATCGAACAACTGTTGGAGCAGGCAACCGCATTGGGTGTGAAGTCGATGGCACTCACCGACATCAACAACTCTTCGGGGATACTGGATTTTGTGCGACTGGCGCAAGAAGCGGGCATCAAACCGGTGGCAGGGATGGAGTTCCGCGATGGCGATAAGTTGCTGTTTATTGGGATAGCCCGTAACAACAAAGGGTTTATGGAACTCAACGATTTCATGACCGCCATTAACCTGAAAGAGAAAGAATTCCCCAACGGCAACCTGAGCAGCTTGCAGCAGGAGTTCTCGGAGGTTTTTTTGATCTACCCTTATGGCTTTAATCCTGAAAGGGAGTTGCTCGATCATGAATACATCGGTGTAAAACCGGCCCAAATAAATCAGCTCATCAAAGTAAAAACCCGCGCACTTGAAAAAATGGTGGTATTACAGCCCGTTACCTTTACCGATGAAGCATCCTGGTACCTGCACAAAAATCTTCGGGCCATCGACCACAACCTGTTGTTAAGTCACCTGAAACCACACATGCACGCTCCTTCGGATGAGGTTTTTGTGTCGCCTGAAGCACTTGAGAAGTCCTTTGAGGCTTATCCTCAACTGATAAAAAATACCCGGCAGATGCTTGATAATTGTTCCTTCGAGTTTGATTATCAAAGCATTAAAAACAAGAAAACCTTTACCGGGAACCTGCAAGATGACCGGGTGCTGCTTGAAAAGTTAGCGTTGGATGGCTTCAAATACCGATACAAACCAAGCAATATAACAGCATTGAAGCGGGTACACGACGAACTTGAAATCATTCATCACCTGGGGTTTTCGGCTTATTTTCTCATCACCTGGGATATCATCCGTTACTCCATGTCGCGTGGATACTATCATGTGGGACGGGGCAGTGGTGCCAACAGCATGGTGGCATATTGTCTGAAAATAACCGATGTGGATCCCATTGAGCTGGATTTATATTTTGAGCGGTTTCTCAATCCCAAGCGCACCAGCCCGCCCGATTTTGATATCGACTATTCATGGAAAGACCGGGAAGAAGTGCAAGAGTACATTTTTAAGCGCTACGGACGAAAGCACACAGCTTTTCTGGGAACCTCAGTTACTTTTAAAGGGAAATCAATTTACCGTGAGTTAGGAAAAGTTCATGGCTTGCCCAAAGGCGAGATTGACAGCCTGACGGCCAATCCCATGAAGGAAGTGGGCAAGAGCGAACTCACCCGCCACATCCATTCCATCGCGTTGATGATGACAGATTTCCCCAATCAACGCAGCATACACGCCGGTGGTATCCTCATTTCCGAAGAACCCATCACTGCCTACACCGCCCTCGATCTGCCTCCCAAAGGATTTCCAACTACGCAATGGGACATGTACGTGGCCGAATCCATTGGCTTTGAGAAAATCGACATCCTCAGTCAGCGCGGGATTGGCCACATCAAAGAGGCGGTGGACATCATCCGGGCCAACCGCGACCTGGAAGTGGATGTCCATCAGGTAGAGAAATTTAAAAACGATCCCAAAGTACGCGATCAGTTGAAAAGGGCCGAAACCAACGGTTGTTTTTATATAGAAAGTCCGGCCATGCGTGGATTGCTTAAAAAACTGCGGTGCGACAACTACCTCACGCTGGTGGCTGCCAGCTCCATCATCCGGCCGGGAGTGGCACGTTCGGGCATGATGCGCGAATATATCCAGCGTTTTCACCATCCCGAAAGCATCCGCTACCTGCATCCGGTAATGAAAGACCAGCTGGAGGAAACCTTTGGCGTGATGGTTTATCAGGAAGATGTGCTGAAGGTTTGCCATCATTTTGCGGGACTCGACCTGGGTGATGCCGATGTGCTGCGCCGCGCCATGAGTGGTAAATTCAGGTCGAAGAGTGAGTTTCAGAACATCATCGATAAATTCTTTGATAATTGTCACCAGCGAGGCATTCCTGATGAAATTACTGCCGAGGTGTGGCGGCAGATTGAGAGCTTTGCCGGCTATTCGTTTTCCAAGGCCCACTCGGCATCCTATGCGGTGGAGAGTTTTCAGAGTCTTTACTTAAAGGCCTATTTTCCGCTGGAATTTCAGGTGGCGGTGATCAATAATTTTGGCGGGTTTTACCATACCTGGGTGTATTTTTACGAGGCACGCCGTCAGGGCGGGAATTTGCATCTGCCTTGTGTAAACCGCAGCTACGAAAAGACTTCCATTACCGGAAAGGATATTTTTACTGGATTTATCCATGTGGCCCGTCTCGAAACCAAGTTCACCAGGAAATTGCTTGACGAACGCCAGCAAAATGGATCCTTTACCGATTTGGAAGATCTCATCCGGCGTGTGAATCCCGGCATGGAGCAGTTGATTTTGTTAATACGCATTGGTGCTCTCCGGTTTACCGGAAAAAGCAAAGCGCAACTGCTGTGGGAGGCCCACCTTTTTCAGAAAAACACCAGGCCTGTCCCGAAAAACCTGCGGCTGTTCGAGAGCCGAAGTAAACAGTTTCAGCTCCCGACCCTGGAGTACAACCCGTTGGAAGATGCCTACGACGAAATAGAATTGCTGGGATTTCCGCTCACCATGAGCTATTTCGATTTGCTTAACACTTCCTTCCGGGGCGAAGTTATGGCTTGTGAACTGGACAACAGGGTAGGTACTGTTGTGCGGATGGTGGGCTTGCTGGTCACCATTAAATATGTGAAAACCATCAAAGGCGAGCTCATGCATTTCGGCACCTTTACCGATGCGTGTGGTGAGTTTTTCGATACCACGCACTTCCCCGATTCACTCAGAAACTATCCCTTTCGCGGACATGGCGTTTATCTGATTATGGGCAAGGTCGTGTCGGAGTTTGGTTATGCTTCAATAGAAGTGATAAAGCTGGCGAAACTAGGGGTGAAGGGGGATCCGAGGGCGGGGTGAAAAAATTAAATATCAGTACAAAAGACCAAATAACCACAAAGGAATTGCATTGCCGGCAGGAAACTCCATGTCATCTTTAACAACAAAAGCATTGCTAAGGTTGCTAATTTGCTTTTGACTTTTTGACCGCCCTCCCACTTCAAATATGTAATTTCCATCAACCTCAAAATCGCCAGATTTAGGTTGTCGAACCCGATGTCTTACTGCCAATTGGTTGAAAAGAAATGTCTCTCTTAAAGAGCCTTTGTCAGGTTGGCCAAAAGCCAGAGCATACATCAAATTGGTGTTATTCATGAAGATCTTTTCTGGCTTTTGCAGGGTCGCAATACTAATACCGGAGGGATACAACAGACGAATCAAACGAGCCTCTTCTAAAAAAAAAAGATAGCTGGAAATGGAGTTTCGGTGAATCTGGCTTTTCTCTGCGAGTTTGATCAAATTGGGTTTAAACGGTACTTGCTGACCTATGATAGTAACCAGTTGCAGCATTTTTTTTGCGTTTCTAATATCAAAGCCTTTTAGTTCCGCCATATCAAATTCAATGATAAGTCGCATGAGTTGTCGCAGACGAAGGTGATAACCGTCCAGATCTTCCGCTGAAAAAGGATAATAGCCATAAGCCAAATAAGATTCGAAGTGCTCAATTGGCCTGAATGCTGCAGGAAACAAACTTCGGATGTTTGCCTTAGGGTTAACTATTTCTTCCAGTTTAATTGCTTTTAGATCTATCACACCATTCATTTGCAGGTATTCCCTGTAAGATAATCCAAATAGTTCATAAACGATGGCCCGGCGGCTCAAGTCTCCCTCTTGCTTTGAAATGTCGATGATGGACGATCCCGTAAAAATAATCTTTAAGTCATTATAGCGGTCATAAAGATTTTTAATCTCCCCCGCCCAATTGAGATACTTATGGACCTCATCAAAAACAATAATTTTTCCGCCTTTATTGTAAAATTCGCAACCAGTTTCAACCAAACTGTGTGTAGTGAAATACAACTCATCTACAGAAAAATAGGCGGCCTCACCAGGACTTAAATCCCTGCTTCGAAGCCATTGAAGAAGCAGGGTGGTCTTTCCAGTCCCACGAGCACCCTTAATCCCAATAAGCCTGTTATTCCAGTTGATTTCGTGAAGCAAATATCTACTAAAGGTAAGATGTACCTGCCCAATATACTTTTCTGATAATTCTAAAAGATCATTCATTGCACATGTGTTTGTGCAAATATATTAATAAAAAGCACATGTACATGTGCATAACTAATATTAATTATTGAATTTAGTTCCCTTTTTAAATTAGGATATTTTCTCCCATTTCTTGCAATGCAGGAAATGACTGCATTAAAATTGAAGGTTTTATATAAAATTGAGTCTGCCGGACAAACCCAAGACACCTAACTCAGCCTGATTCATATAAAGTTATAACAAAACGGAAACTTGCTTTATTGTTCATTTTTCATAAGTGAGTATTTAAGTCTGCATAACTAACATTCATCAATATGCCTTGGGGTTGGCATGACATTATTTTTTGATTATCCTCTCTACTTTAATTCCGTTTTCATCCTGCACTTTTACAAAGTAAACTCCGCATGGCAAATCGCTTACATCGAATTGAGAGGTTCCATTGTGAAGCTTTTTCTCCCTTATTTTCTGGCCTTTCGTATCTAAAATTGAGATGTCACTTTTTCCCTTGGAATTGAAAACATCAATGGTTATTTTGCCGGATGTTGGATTTGGATAACATTGAATGGCCAACTTGTTTTCATGGTTGTTGTGAATGCCGTCCGGCCCCTTTGTTTTTCCATAAACACGAAGATCATCAATGTATGAACCAGGGCGGGTAATGGTTGAATTTGAAGTGAAATAAAACCGGATTTTACAGTTGTTATTCACATAAGGGGTTAAATCAAGTACAAGTCTACTCCAACCTCCTACTTGTGGGACGCCGGTATTGTAATCTATTACTCCTCCCAGATGAGTTGTTATAGGGAAAAATGTTTCCCCGTTATTAACACTTAGTTCAATCCATAATTTATCTTTTGGACTATCGCATTGAGAACTGTCTTCTACATCGTTCCAGATTTTTACGCTTAAATAAGCACATGACAATTCATTTAAACTAAACGACGGTGAGAGTAACCAGCAATCAGCATTGTTACCATATAAACTATCAAGGCGGGTAGCACAGCAATTATTTCCTGAGTAGGCACTAGATGGCCCACAATTGGTTGGGGTTCCAATTTGCCATTCATCAAAAATTCCCCCATGAGTCCATCCAATACCTCCATTTTCAAAATTGTCAGCAAAAATGGTGTGAACAGGATTTGATTCGATCATTCTGAAATTGTTTAGCGACTGATTCAAATAATAAATCAAACTGTCGTCTGCACCTGATTTTATATGATTAAACGCCTTAAACTGAAACTCTCTGGCGGCGTGGAAATAACTGTTCTGATTACTTGTCAGTGATATCCCCTGATAGGTAGTAAAATATCGATAAACAGAATCCGTGAGGGAAATGATTAAGTCAACCTTGGCTGTAGAATCTGTTAAATATACAGAATTATAAGCACTATGTGCCCTTCCCCAGTATGGGTACATGTGATGAAATACCGTGTCGGAGGCAAACCAATAAGATTCTATGTTATCAGGATAAGTCATCGAAAATTCGTCTTCGGGCTGACAGGCAAATGTAATAATTTCCATATGGCCATATGAATATGGATTGCTTCCTGCTGAGGTTTCCATTTTAACCCAGCCATAATCAGGAACATAGTATTCAATAATCCAATGTTGATCATATTTATTTCCAAGCGGCATATTCATTAATACACGACACGGAATGCCATTTGCCCTGAAAAGCGCCGCACCTGCGTGGGCATGTCCCGTACACGAATTTCCCCACCTCATAGCATAGTATGCGTCAAAACTAACAGGCTCAACAGGGAAAACTTGCTCGATACGACGACAATAGATTTTTATTTTATTGGCCAGAACGATTAAGTCGTTAATGGTATCGCGGATTGTTTCGGCTGTTTGCTTAATAAACGGATCTTCCCATTGCACACATCCGGTTGGCATTAAATAGGGTTTAACAGAATCAGGTAATTCACTTAACACAGGAATAGGAACTGATGCCGGAATTCCTGAATAATCATGGTGTTTTATTAAGACCCAGGATGTCCAGTTGAGGTGTATGGTATTTGGACTGTTGTTGAGTTGGGCAGCAACAAACACATTAAAAGGATCAAGTCGAACAAACCGGTAGTCAATCATTTCCTCACATTGTATATCAAGCCAAATGGGAGCTTGTTCCCTAAAAGCAATGGGGAGTATAAAATAAACTTGATATGTAGGCTTGGTTGCAGTTCCTTCGATCGTTAAGTCTCCGGTTGCGGTGTGCAGATACAGTTCTTTTATGTCACCATGATGATCACTTGTTTCTTCATTAACGGATATGGGAACACTTTGGTAATTGTTGTCTTTTAAAACCTGCGCACCAATCGGGTTAAATGCATAGAATAAGAGCGCCAATAAGTATAGGTTTTTCATGTTAACCATTTTAAATACAGACACTAAAATGCTATTGAAAGTTGCCTGAAATAGTTAATTGCTGCAATTTATAAGGTCACCACCAGACGATCATTCTCAACAAATTACAAAGTTAGTTAAACGAATTGAATTTTCTCAACACGTATCTCAACTTTGCGGTCATCGAAAGATTGGTGCCTAAACTACTTCTACTCCGAGTTTGCAACGTGGATATTATACTCCGGCATTTGCAATGAAGTAAACGACTGAATAAAATTGTATAAGCGCTTACTGAGCTTGGCTATACTTCAGTAGAAATAATAAAGCTGGCTAAATTGACTGTGAAAGGAGATCCGAGGGTGGTTTAAATGGCTTACAAAAGCACTAAATTCTTCACCCACTCATTCAAAGCCTCTTCATGCTGTCCCAGATACAAATCAGGTTCAATCAGTTCTACTTCCATGAGTAAAAAATGACCTTCTCTCCAAACACCGTCAACTCTTTGGTAGAGGGTGGTATTGTTAAACCGCCGTTGAATTTTTTGTGCAATGGCCTGAATCTTTGTGTCAACCGGGCATACATGATATTGTCCTCCATAGTTAAACTGTACCCTGTAATCTCCAGCCTGTGGTACTTTTTTTATGCTATAGCTGTATCCATTGGCAAAGCAAAGGGTCGAAATTTCACCGTTGGAGATTTCGGGTATAAATTCCTGAAGCAAATAAGGACGGTTTTGAAAGAATTCTTCAATGAGTTCATTAAATCGTTTTTCTTCCTGATCCGTTACCACGAAAGTGTGATAAGAACCTCCTGAGATCATGGGCTTGAGTACCATCTTTTGCCAACCTCTTTTAATGGCTTTTTGAAATACATTTGCCTGGTGATTGAATACAAATTCAGTTGGAATGAGTTCGATTCCATCATCTTGTAGGTCCTGCAAATACCGTTTATCCATATTCCACCTGACAATATCCACCGGGTTGAGCAATGAAAGGTTGTTCTCCTCACAGAAATCGAGCATTTCGATAACCGATTCCGGTTTTTTAAAGTAGTTCCAGATGGTGCGGATGATGATGGCCTTGTACCTACTGAGTTTTGCGGGATCTGTATGAATCACCATTTCCCAATCCAAAATATCAACATCAATACCTTGTTGACTTAACCTTTTAATGGTTTCCTGATCATAAGGAAGCAAATCAGGCATTTCGGATGAGGTGAGAAATAACAGGACCATATTTTTTTTGGCGCAAAAGTAGGCTATTGTCAAAATCAATCCATAAAATCAGTTGGTATTCTTTTTCAGGAAAACACTATTTTTGCCTAAAATCATAAAAATGATCGACGCATCAACCATAGCCGACTTGAATAATCAGCTTTCCGGGACATCAGCACAACAAATTGTAGCCTTTTTTCTGGAGAAATTTAAAGGTAAGATTGCCTTTTCCACGAGTCTGGGGCTGGAAGATCAGGTGCTTACCCAAATGGTGGCTGAAATTGATCCTTCCACCCGGATTTTTACACTGGACACCGGGCGGCTTTTTCCTGAAGCGTACGACCTGATGGACCGTACTTCAAAAAAGTACAAGATCAACCTCGAGGTTTTTTTCCCAAATGCCCGTGATATAGAAGAAATGGTTGCTCAAAAAGGCATCAACCTGTTTTACGACAGCATTGAAAACCGCAAGTTGTGTTGTCGTTTGCGTAAACTGGTGCCTCTTGCTCGCGCGATGAAAGGTCTGGATGCCTGGATTACCGGCTTGAGGCGTGAACAATCAGTTACACGCGAAAACATGCAGGTGGTGGAGTGGGATGCCGGCAACAACATGCTCAAGATCAACCCGCTCATCGACTGGACCGAAGAGCAAACCTGGGATTATATTAAAGAACATAACATTCCGGTCAATCCCCTTCATAAAAAAGGTTTTGCCAGCATTGGTTGTCAGCCTTGTACACGCGCCATCGAGCCCGGCGAAGATGTTCGTGCCGGCCGTTGGTGGTGGGAAAATCCGGAAACCAAGGAGTGCGGGCTGCATAAGAAATAAGTGGACTTACACGGAAGCATCAATAAAAGTATTGTTAAGTTGGCGATACCCGGTATTGTAACCAATATCACCGTTCCCCCTCTGAGGATGGTTGATTTGGGACGGTATTTTTGTCGGCGTTACCGCTTCCAAACGAATGCGGAATGCTATGATCGTTTCTTCACTGGCTATTTTTCTCCCCGCATACCACCTTACCGATAATAGTTGGGGCAATAACGCCTTGTGGTTCGCACTCAACCTGTTCATGGTCGCCCGTGGACTATTGATGTGGTGGATGTGTCAAAAAGTAAGAGTGACATGAAAAAGTATTGTAAACAGAAGCATCGGAACATGAGCCTGGGGGATATCTCATCCGCAAAAAGCGGATTTCGATATGACAGGTCGGTGCTTTGGGTTTTGTCATCATACTATGTGCGCCCCTTTTTCCGAGGGAGTTGGGTCTCGAAAAGTCATTTCAAGTTCTGCACTTCCACATTCGGATAATTTTGTATTATTGTTTGTTAAAATGCAATATCAAATGAAGAGGCTGCTTTCCTGCTGTTTGCTCATGTTTTTTTTTCCTGTGTTTGCCCAAAATGATATCCCGCCACCCCATCCTGTTCTGCCTGTACCAACCCAACGTCAGCTCGATTGGATGTCGATGGAGATGAATGCATTTATTCATTTTACAACCAATACCTTTACTGATTTGGAGTGGGGCACGGGTGATGAAGCGGAATCGGTATTTAATCCCACTGCTGCTGACCCCGACCAATGGATCCAGGTGCTGAAAAACGCCGGATTTAAGGGATTGATCCTTACTTGCAAACACCACGATGGGTTTTGCCTCTGGCCTTCTTCTTTTACAGAGCACTCAATAAAAAACAGTCCATACAGGAACGGCGATGGTGACCTCGTTCGTGAAGTTTCGGATGCCTGTAAAAAAGAAGCACTTAAGTTTGGCGTCTACCTCTCTCCCTGGGACCGCAACAGCGCAGTGTATGCAATGCCCGGGTATGTCGACTACTACCGCAATCAGTTAACGGAACTGTTTTCCAACTATGGACCTATCTTTGAATTGTGGCTCGATGGTGCCAATGGTGGAACCGGTTACTATGGTGGTGCCAATGAAAATCGTCAGATATCACAGGATTATTATGACTGGGAGCATACAATAAAGCTGGCCCGGTCGCTGCAAAACGAAGAATTAGTCATCTTCAGTGATGACGGACCTGATATCCGGTGGGTTGGAAACGAACAAGGGTATGTGTGCGAAACAAACTGGTACACGATTGATCCCGATTCATGTCATATCAGGCGACCCGGTTTCGAGAAAATAATAGGTACCGGAATGGAAAATGGATCTGATTGGATTCCTTCAGAGGTGGATGTTTCCATACGTCCGGGCTGGTTCTATCATGCCAGCGAAGATTCGTTGGTGAAATCACCTGAAAGGTTGTTTGAGATATATCTCGAGTCCGTGGGGCGTGGTGCAGTGCTTTTGTTGAATATTCCACCTGATCGTCGGGGACTCATCCATGAAAATGATATAAAATCGCTGCAAGGCTTCCGGCAAATTCTTAATAACGCATTTAAAACCAACCTTCTCAAAGGAGCAAAAGTGTCGGTAAGTACGGTCCGCGGCAACGCCAAAACATTCGATAGCAAGCAATTAATTGATAACAACCAGGATACTTACTGGGCAACTGATGACAGCATGACGACCGGTACCATCGAGATTGATTTGATTGAGGAACAAACAGTTAACTATGTAGTGTTGCACGAATACCTTAATCTTGGTCAGCGGGTAAAAGCATTTACTATTGAAGTAAAAAAAGCTGACGGATGGATCAGGGTGGCTGAAGCTACCACGATGGGGTTTAAAAGAATTATAAAAATTGAGCCAGTGACAACCAACTTAATCCGGGTAAATTTCACGGAGGCAAAGGCTTGTCTGACGGTATCGGGGATTGAGGTTTATTGAAAAATTTATTTTTAAAGCGGCCTACATTGGAATGAAGAAAAAGAAGAGAATAAAAGAAATAATTATTGCTGTCCTGTTTTTGTTGTTGATAAACCCGGGGCTTTTCGCTCAACAGCATCATTTTACGATCGGAAGTTCTCAGTTTTTGTATGACGGAAAAGCCATTCAAATCCATTCAGGGGAGATGCATTATCCGCGCATCCCGGAAGCCTATTGGCGGCATCGGGTGCAGATGGCCAAAGCCATGGGATTGAATACGATAGCCGTGTATTGCTTTTGGAATTTTCATAACACCTCACCAGGCGTTTGGGACTTTAATTCAGAAAGGCACGATGTGGTCAAGTTCATCAAAATTTGTCAGGAAGAAGGGATGTTCGTGATCCTTCGCCCGGGGCCCTATGTGTGTGCCGAATGGGAATTTGGAGGCTATCCATGGTGGATTCAAAACAACGACAAACTGGTTATCCGCTCCAATCAACCATTTCTCGATTCATGTAAGGTATATATTCAACAACTTGCCGACCAGTTGATTAACTTGCAGATGACCCATGGCGGTCCCATCATTTTGATTCAGGTTGAAAATGAATTCGGGTCATACATGGCACAAAGGAATGATATTCTGAAGGAACAACACCTGCAATATTATTTATCGATCAAACAAATGCTGCAAGAGGCCGGTTTTGACGTGCCTATGTTTACATCCGATGGTGATTGGTTGTTCGAAAACGGGGCTATTCCGGGAGTATTACCAACAGCCAATGGGGAGGTAAATATCGAGCATCTTAAAAAATGTGTGGATGCCTATTCTCCGGGAGGACCGTACATGGTGGCAGAATACTATCCCGGCTGGCTCGATCATTGGGCAGAACCTTTTATTCGTATTGAGCCGGAACAGACGGTAAATCATATCGGGCAATTTCTACTCCACAGCATCAGTTTTAATATCTATATGGTGCATGGTGGTACCAATTTCGCCTTTACTTCCGGGGCAAACTACAATGAAACCTATGGCATTCAGCCAGATATCACAAGCTATGATTACGATGCGCCCATCAGCGAATCGGGTTTGGCAACGCCCAAGTATATGGCTTTGCGGGAGTTGATGAAGAAATACACGGATGATTCGTTGCCCGGTATTCCTGCACCCATACCCGTGATTACCCTTCCTGATATTCAACTAAATGAACAGGTTGATTTCTTTGAATGGAAAAATACCATCATACCGGTAAAAAATGACACACCACTTTCTTTTGAACAACTCGGCCAGGGACATGGTTATGTGCTTTACAGCAAACGATTCGGGCAGCCTTTGAAAGGAAAAATGGAGGTAACCGGATTGCGCGATTATGCCCTGGTTTACATCAACGGCATCAAAATCGGAGAGTTGAACCGCATTTATAAAACATTTGGACTGGACATAGATATTCCGGCCAACGGTCGGCTGGAAATCTTAGTCGAAAACATGGGGCGTATCAATTATGGGGCAGAAATTCCAAACAATTCCAAAGGCATTATTTCTCCCGTTACGGTGGATGGTGTTGAAATTCATGGAGATTGGGAAATGTACAACATTCCGATGGATCAGGCTCCCGAAATCACCTCTGCTAAAAGCGAAGTAAAAGCCGGACACCCTGCGATTTATTCAGGGACTTTCCAAGTTGAACAACCGGGTGATGTTTTTCTGGATATGCATGGATGGGGAAAGGGGATCGTGTTTGTAAACGGTTACAACCTCGGACGGTACTGGAAAGTTGGGCCGCAACAAACGCTTTACCTGCCCGGTTGCTGGCTACAGCGTGGCAACAATAAAGTGGTGATTTTTGAACAACAGAACGATCATTCCCAAACAGTACTGAAGACTACCGATCAAGCTGTTCTTGAGGAGCTTCTGATTAAAAAGGATTGAATCCAAGGATTTATTTACAATTCTTCATTGAGTTTTAGGCTGATTGAAGTGGTCTGACAAAAATTAGCTATTACCACGTTAACAAATAGCATCAGAAAAAAAGTGATTCCTCTTGAAATAATGAATTATTGTACTTACATTTGTACTTTATTTTGTACTAATAGAAACAATCATGTTAACGACATCAATCTCCGACTTTAGAAAAGATATAAAAAAGTATCTTGACAACGTTACTCAAAACTTTGAAACCTTGATCATTAATCGAGGCAAAGACTCAGGAGTAGTTGTAATTTCACTTGAAGAATATAATTCTTTGAACGCCACACAACATGAATTATCTTCCAGGACAAATGAAAGCAGACTCGACTCTGCAATAGAGAAATTAAAGAGTGGATCTTCCTTTCAACAAGAGCTCATCATCGAATGAAGTACATTTTTGTAGATGAATCGTGGGAGGACTATTTGTATTGGCAAAATACCAACAAAAAGAATTTAAAAAGAATAAATGACCTATTGAAAGATATTTCGCGAAACCCCTTTACTGGTATCGGGAAACCCGAACCATTAAAACATAAATACCAAGGGTTCTGGTCAAGGCGTATTGACAGTGAACACAGACTTATTTACGCGGTTAAAGAAAACGAAATTCTAATAGCAAAATGCAGATTCCATTACGACTAAAAGAGAGAAAATGACATTTTTGACCGATATTGAATATCTTATTATATTTTGTAGGATCGGTAATTTTTAAGGAGAATCGGTGGCTAAGTCAGTAAAAAAAGCCCGGCAGGCCTGTAAGCGGGATTCTGTTTCGGTGGCAGCTTGCGCCGGTCACCGACTTTCATCATTTATCTCGACCTGATGTCACCATCAGGCTCCAGCAATCTACCCTCCGACTTCGGACGAGCCGCCCTTATTTTGCACGAGGCAAAAATGTCGGTGTATTTGATCTTGCAACCCCTGAGGTTTACCCCCGGTGGCTGTCGCCAACCACCGGCGTGGGCTCTTACCCCGCGTTTTCACCCTTACCAGCCAGAGGCTGGCGGTTATTTTCTGTGGCACTGGCTGTTCGCGCCTTGCGGCGCGACCTTCCCGTTAGGAAGCAAGGTGCTCTGTGTTGTCCCGACTTTCCTTCCGCAACACGAAATCGCGAACGATGAAACAACCTGCCGAACTGCGGCAAAGGTAAAAAAAACTACTTTTGTAAAAAAAAGTTATGATACAAGTTGCCGGCTGGATAGGTGGACCTGAGGTTATCGTCATTTTGATAGTGGTGTTATTGCTTTTCGGAGGTAAGAAAATTCCTGAACTGGCAAAAGGCCTGGGCAAAGGAATACGCGAGTTTAAAAACGCCACCGATAACAGCGGAATCGCTGACGACCTCAAAGACATTGCATCGGAGATGAAAGATGTAAAATCGTCTGTCGACAAGATGAACCCAACGAAATTTGTTGAAAAGAATAATCCGCTGAAGCCAAAAAAATAATAGCCAATACTCAATAACTCAGGAACTCACTCACTAACCACTCATTCATTGAAGGACCTCACTACAGGTAAGGAAGGAAGGCGGATTCTTAACTTTGCAATACCCATGCTGCTGGGCAACGTGCTTCAACAGATGTACAATGTGGTGGACAGCATTATCATTGGCAAGGTATTGGGCAAAGAAGCCCTGGCCGCCGTGGGAGCGAATTTCCCTTTGATTTTTGCACTTATTTCATTCGTGGTGGGCATTGCGATTGGCGCCACAGTCATCATAGCGCAATACTATGGTGCCAAACAAATGGACATGGTAAAACGGACCATCGACACCTTATACATATTCATGTTTTTTGCTTCCATCGTGCTGACTATCATCGGTATTTCATTCAGCGAAAGCATTTTCAGGTTTATCGACTTACCCGAAGAAGTCGTTCCCCTGGCAGTATCTTATTTCAATATTTATGCCATCGGTTTTGTATTCTTTTTCGGATTTCAGGGCACCAGTGCCATACTGCGCGGATTGGGCGATTCAAAAACTCCGCTCTATTTCCTGGTGGTTTCCACCATCATCAACATTGGTCTGGATGTTTTATTCGTGGTTATCTTTCACTGGGGAATAGAAGGTGTAGCGGCTGCTACGGTCATCGCCCAGGCAGGAGCTTTTCTTTCCATTGTATGGTACCTGAACAAGTACCACAAATTTTTGGATTTTTCTCCATTAAAAATGAAGTTCGACCGGGAGATTTTTAAAAAGAGCCTGCAAATTGGGCTGCCATCAGGATTTCAGCAAACCGCTGTCGCCATTGGGTTTTTGGCTTTGTACCGCATTGTAAACACATTTGGCACACCCACCGTGGCCGCTTACAGTGTAGCCACCCGCATCGATTCGTTTGCCACCATGCCTGCCATGGCTTTTTCTGCCGCCATTTCCACTTTCGTGGGACAAAATATCGGTGCAAACAAAAATGAGCGCATTGGAAAAGGGCTGAAAGCCACCCTTTTGATGATTTCAGTTCTGGCATTGACGATAAGCGCCTGCACCGTTATTTTTGCTGAACCACTCATGCGGTTATTCACCAACAAAGAGGATTACGAAGTAGTAGCCATTGGGGTAAGTTATCTGCAGATTGTTAGCCCGTTTTACATGGTCTTTTCGATGATGTTTATTTTTAACGGAGCACTCAGGGGAGCCGGCGACACCTTGTTTCCCATGTTTATCACCATCATGGCACTCTGGATAATCAGGCTGCCCCTCTCCTATTTGCTGTCGTTGCATTTTGGCGCTATCGGCATCTGGTGGGGAATTCCAATCGCCTGGGCCTTTGGAGTTTTAGCTTCATCGTTGTATTATAAAACAGGCAGATGGAAAAAGAAGGCTGTGGTGAAGCACGACATTCCCACGAATTAATTAGCTTTGTACTTTTCATCAATTCAATACCATTGAAACAACGACGCACTTTTTCTTTATTAAGACGACTGAAGAGTTTCCAATACGCCGGCACAGGGGTGTGGAGAGCGGTTAAAACACAACACAATTTATGGATACACCTGGTTGCTGCAACATTGGTGATCTATGCCGGATTTTTCTTCCATATTACCCGCATTGAATGGATGATTGTGTTGGTAGCCATTGGCGGGGTGTTGTCTGCCGAACTTTTTAATACTGCCATAGAACTGATCGTGGATATGGTTTCACCAGAACACCACAGAATGGCGGGAGCTGCTAAAGATGTCGCCGCCGGGGCAGTGTTGATTTTTGCCATTGCATCAGTCCTTATCGGACTCCTGGTTTTTTTACCCTATCTATACGATTATTATGAAATTAATTGCTGACAGCGGATCAACCAAAACCAGTTGGGCCATCATCGACAAACAGAATAAAGTACACTATTTTAGCACCCGCGGGCACAACCCTTATTATTATGGTGATGAGGAATTAAGTGAAATTCTGCAAAAAGAATTGCTACCCAACCTCCCTGATCCAACTAAAATTGATGAACTTTTTTTTTATGGATCAGGTTGTTCGTCCACGACCAATTGCGCCAGGGTGGAAAATGCACTACAACCGCTTTTTATAAATGCAACAATTCGGGTCAGTCACGATTTATATGGTGCTGCTTTAGCACTGTTTCACCATGAAAAAGGAATTGCCTGCATACTGGGAACCGGGTCCAACTCCTGCCGTTGGGATGGTCAACAGATTACTGATAACGTACCTTCGCTGGGATTTCTATTGGCCGATGAAGGCAGTGGTACCACCATTGGAAAAAATTTACTTACCGGGTTGTTAAAAGGCGAAGCTGATGAAGAAATTACCAGGGCCTTTTATCATGATTACCAACTGACCTTTGAGAAAACACTTGACTTGATATACAAACAGCCCGAACCCAACCGTTTCATGGCTTCGCTAACGCGTTTTGCGTTAAAGCACATCGAAAATGCCTGGTGCAGAAGGGTGGTAAAAAATTCTCTGGATGATTTTATCACCTTAAATGTTAATCTTTATGAGGACCACGAATTCCTGCCTATTGCCTTTACCGGATCAATAGCGTATCATTTTAAAGAAGTCCTTCAGGAAGTATGCCGGGAGCATCAGCTTATCATGGGAATTGTACTAAAAGATCCCATCGAAGGATTGGTACGGTATCATCAGGTGTAGAGTTGGATACCATTCGGCACCAATCTATTTCCAAATATAATCTCACAAAACAAACCATATTTTTTAATAAAAAAAACACAAATGCTAATATTTACGCCGAATTCAGGAATTGTAGTCCGAAATATACGCCGAAATTAGTAATGTAACCTCCAAATTTTACGCCATAACAAAGGGCTTTTAGTAAAGATTTCGCCCCGTATGGCTACCAAATGGTTATCATCAATGCTACCTGTTTTTTTCTTAAATCTCAACAAAAGCTCTCTCTACTTAACCCACCGATTTTGTGCATCTTGCAATATGCAGTGTATAATATCCAAAATAATGAACCCTTTGTTTGCTTGAAGAATAATATTTTATACATTAGCTCCATCAAAACATAAACAATCTTGAAGTAATCAAATGCAAAATCCGAAAAACCTGCTTATGTTGCCTGTCTGCTTATTAACTTCCACCCTACTCCACACTCACTACACACAACAAGGTCGTCACGGGTTTCAAAAGCAGTAACCATTTTCTGTTTTTTACCATTTAGCAATGATCACAAAAGGGATTGAACATCAGTTCGTTAGTTAAATCTATGGGACTTAGAAGGCGAAGCTGAGTAAACATTGTAAAGTTGAGATTTTTTTTAATTTTTACCTACGAAAGGCTTTGTTTTCCTAAATAATTTGCTTATATTGCACGCTTGATTTTGACGGGAATCTAATCAAAAACCCATTTCAGTCCATGTCAACATTAAAAGTAAGAGAAATCGATCACAGAGGGGAAAGGAAAGTGGCCCTTTTTTACGATTACATCGTGAACAGTGCGCTGGATAATCATACACGTGCTTTGCCAAACAGGGCTTTCAGTAGTACCAATAAATGCTGGTATATCCCCTTTCGGGATGATTACCGGGATTATCTGGAACAGTATTACGCGACATGTGAAGGATTGGAGATTAATTTTGAGCAGGTAAAAGCAGAGAACCCGAACTCAGAAAGAGAATCAAAGGAAGCTGAAATTACTGTCTTAATCAGAATAGACAAGGTGAAGAAGAAAATGTATGTTGAGCACCCATACTCCCCACATTTGCATGAAATAATCAATGCCACACGAAAAGGTTTCTGGCTTAAAAAGCAGCACTGTTGGGTATTTCCTGGAAATAACGAAAACTATACCGGGTTATCGCAATTAATTACAAATAGCGGATATAAAATACGGCAAATTATTTTAGAGGCTCCTCCTGAAACATCGGTTAAACAACCTGAGCACATAAACAAGCAAGTGATGTCCTTGGGATCTCAAGAAAAAACTTTGTTAGAAACCTATAGCCATACCATTTTGTTAAAACGATTGAGTCCCAGTACCCGTAAGATATATGAGCATTTTTTTACGGTATTTTTAATGGATCAGCGGGGAAAAGAAATTGAACATCTCACTTATCATGAAATTTACAATTACATCAAGGCTAAATCCAGAGTGCTGGAGTTCACGCAGTTAAACCAGACCATTGCTGCCATCAAGTTTTTTTATGAGCGGGTAATGGATAGAGAAAGGATGTTTTTCTATTTGCAGGACGAGAAAATAATTAAGAGAGGCTCGGTATTTATAGGCTTTGATGAGTTGGTGGACATTTGCAAAAAGATCAGCTCACCGGTGGACAAGATGTTGCTTTTTTTATATTTCCATGTTCGATTGGAGCATGATGAAATCTGTTTAATCCCTTCAAACAGCAGGGAAATGTTTTCGGATAGATACAGGCTGGCAGGCAACAACCAGGAAGCGATTGAGTATTTTCAAGCTTTATTCGATGAGATACAGCAAATGCACCAACCCGGGCAATATTTGTTTGAAAATAAGGGCGAGGCATATCAGGTTCATGACCTGCAACAAAAGGTGTACGATATTATACATCGTTATCGATTAAAAGCGATATACAGCGCGCAATATCAGTATATTTTGGATGCTACCACTTTTAGTCCCAAAACGAAGCAGATGTATTTGGGTGCTTTTATGAAATTTTTGGAATACCATCACTTCAGGCATCCCACCCACATTAGAAACGAGGAGATACGCGATTATTTAGTTTTGCATCGTGAAAAGTCGCCTTCTCACCAGGACAACATGGTGAATGCCTTTAAGTTCTTTTTTGAGCAGGTGCATAAAAGCGAGATTTCCGACAAATATATGATCAGGCCAAGGAAAGGATTTTTCCTGCCCGATTATTTTACGCGCGATGAAATAAACGGAATGATGTCTGTTACACATAACATCAAGCACCGGTTTATGATTTCACTTTTTTATTGTAGTGGCATGCGGCGAGAGGAACTCAGGCAACTCAAGATTGGCGATGTTGATATAAAGAGCAATCATATTTTTATCAGGGCAGCTAAAGGGAATAAAGACAGGTACACCTTGTTTTCGAGGCATTTGCATGGTATGCTGAAAGAGTATTTGGAAAAAGAGAAACCCGTACATTATTTGTTTGAAGGCGCAAAATCAGG
The DNA here is from genome assembly GCA_002840975.1 of Bacteroidetes bacterium HGW-Bacteroidetes-16. Taxonomy (GTDB): domain Bacteria; phylum Bacteroidota; class Bacteroidia; order Bacteroidales; family F082; genus UBA6244. The sequence continues at coordinate 8,110 of PHDN01000008.1, read as the reverse complement.
TGAGCCCTACAGCTCCACCAGCATGTCGAGTACGTTAAAGAGGGCCGCATTGGCAGCGGGAATCAGGAGAAGGGTTCACCTGCACATGTTGCGGCACAGCTTTGCCACTCACTTATTGGAAGACGGCTGGGACATCAGGTACATTCAGGAGTTGATGGGTCACAGGAACATCAAGACAACCTCCAGGTACACGCATGTAGTAAATGATGCGCTGAGTTCAGTTAAGAGTCCCTTTGACAAGATGATTGAACAATCGCGGGGGAGTTTTACCGGCAACGGTTCCTCGCCATAAAATTACAAGGTGTCTGTTTCAAGAACTCGTTTCTTGTATTATTTTTAATGCAAGTGGCAATTTTATTGACCGAAGGATGTGTTACACGAAATAAATGTATATTTTTACTTTTCGGGTTGAAAAAAAGCATTATATGATTGGATGGTAAACAGAATTAAACGTTTAAATTTTACAAAAGCCGGAAGGTATGTCTCAGAATACATTTCTAGAAAATATTACTATATATTCGTTAAATCAGGCCTTTAGGCTGATAAACGAGTTAACATATAATAGGCATAAACACAATGTGTATATGGGAACGTTACCGCCAAGTGTAGGAAACAGAAACGACAGACAAAAATTGAAATGAAAACCATTGTGGAAGGACAGACAAACGAAATATTGACAAGACCGAAGAGCCGACACTCAAGCCGACCCGATGTTTTTTATTTTTTGGCCATCGCACATTTTTTAAAACAATTGCCGACCCACAATGGCACATTTGTTTTTGCCCCGACACACGAAGCCAACCCTTCGGCAAAATCAAAAGAGCCATTTTTTCAACCTAATAAACAAACATTTAGAATAAAATGAATATTGACACGGATTATAATATGGACAGCTTGACATTAATCAAATATTTGAAAAGTGTTGACAGTCCTTTCCTTCCTAAAATTCAAGAAGTCTATGAACAAGTCAAGGATATTTTAAATAGCCGAGTTCAGCATGTATTTCCGCATTACACACTTCACAATACGGGACACTCGTTTAGGATAATGGAGTATATGAGCAAGTTAGTTAGCGATATTTCTAAGCTAAACGAAATAGAAATAACTCTCATGATTTATTCTGCTCTTCTACACGACATTGGAATGGCTGTAAGTGAAGAGGATATAGATTCTATTAAAGCAGATTCATTTCCCTTTTGTGATGTAAAGTTTTCAGCAATGAAAAAAGTAATGGATGGTAACGAAGTATTGGCATTGCAAGAATATGTAAGGAGAATTCATGCCCCATTGTCAGGGAGATACATCAGAGAAAACTTAAAAGACAAATTGGTAATCCCAAAATTGACTTCGCTTGATTTTACTAAAGAACTTGCAATAATCTGCGAAGCTCACACAAAGGATTATGACTGGATAAAAGCAAATTTGAGAACCTATGAAGTTCGAGGCGATTATTCATTTAATCCGCAGTTCATCGCGGCAATACTTCGATTAGCAGACATCCTTGACATTGACAGCAACAGAACACCTTATAATTTATACAAACTGATTTCTCCTAAAGGAGGTAGTGATGAAGAGTGGAAACAACACTTCGTTATTTCCAACAATGAAAAAATAATAATCAACGAAAAGACACAGCAGAAAAAAATCGTGTTTCATGGCAAAGCGACAAATGCTAGCATACACAGAAAAATACTTGTCTATATTGGCTGGGTAAATAATGAATTGACTAATGCTACTGCATTAGTTAACGGTATGCCTGCTCAATATAGTTTAGTTTATGATACCAGTCCCGAAATAAATATTCAAACCGAAGGTTATACTTTTTCAGATTACAAAATGACATTAGAGTTTAGAGCAATTAGTTCTTTACTAATGGGAGAAAAAATATACGGTAGCAAATCATTAGGGCTTAGAGAACTTATTCAAAATTCTCTTGACTCTTGCAGGATTCGTCAAGAAACCGAAGAACAAAAAAAGGAGTTTGGACAAGATACTTATAAGCCAAAAATCAAAGTTATTTTAGACCAAGAGAGAAATTTAGCTATAATAAAGGATAACGGTACTGGTATGTCTATGGACATAATTAAAAAGCATTTCTTGAACATTGGAGTTTCTTATTACAATTCTACAGACTTCTTACTAAAGGATTTTGATTACAAGCCAATCGGAAATTTTGGAATTGGTTTTCTTTCTTGTTTTATGCTCTCAGATGAAGTTAAAGTTTTAAGCAGACATTACAAATCAAAATATAAATTTCTGATCGAGCTTGAAAAAGGAAACGAATGGACATCTTTGACAGAAACTGAAGATGTTGTATTTGATGGAACGGAGGTTATTTTAGATTACACAAACTTTATGCAAGTTTTTGACAATAAATCACAAAATGTCAAAGTTTTTTTAGATACTTACTTTCTAACAGATGGTATTGACTTTGAATTGATAGACAAATCTGCAAAACAAATTACAGAGATTAGCAATCCAATTATGATGTCTGCTCCACCTGACAAAGGGCTTGTGAAAATTGAATTAAAAGATTATTTAAAGGACATTGAAGGATACGCTTTGTTAAAAAACAAAAGCAACTTTATCAAAAAGTTTGACCAAATCGACTTTCCAGGAATTCTTTACAGATACAATGATGATGAAGGATTTATAGAAGTTGATGATTTTTCTACGCTTAACATTGACGACTACATTAACGGAAAAGAGATAAAATTCCTTTCTATTCCAATCGTAGAATCTCAATCAGAGGACGACTTTATTAGCGGAATGAAATTTACAAATGATGACGTTGATGAGGTAATTGAGAAAATGGACAGAGAACTAACATGGATTTCCGTTATTGTCCCCAAGGAATATCAAAGTTCGCTTTCCAATGAAACCCTTAAAAGAAACGAAAGCATTTTTGACAAATTCGGATTTGAGGAATTAGAAAAAATTGGACATTCAGAATCATGCACGACTAAGGTTTTTGTAAAAACAATTACACTTTTTGAGGGGAGGAAAAATGATTTGTATTTACCATTTGACACAACAGACAAAGATGGTTCACTTTATTATTGGCAAACTCCCAAAAAAAGAAAGGAGTTGTTCATGAGAAGTGTTTTAATAAGGGATTTTCGTTTTAATATCCCCATTTCTGCTTCAATCTTTGAAATAAATACCATTGTAGCGAATATAAATTCTCGCAAATTTATTCCTGATATCTCAAGGAATAATGTTGACATTCAAGCGAAAAACCTAATAAATTATATGATTGGAAAAGCGATTCATATTGGTGCTTCAAATGTATTAAATTTAGATGCTGATGAAAAACTAACACTACAAAATTTCATTCAGACCTTCTATAATGAGAAAACAGATTATGAGAAATAAATCCAAAATCCAAGATAAAAATGATTACTAAAATAAATAGGATAAAGGATTTCGGGATTTTTAAAAATTTTACTTGGGATGTCTCAATCAATCCATTTAAACAACGTAATCTTATTTATGGATGGAACTATTCTGGAAAAACGACATTATCAAAGTTATTCAATAATCTTGAAAAGAAGAGTAAAATTCATTTTCCTGCTTCTGAATATAATCTTGAAATTGTAAGGAATAATGAAACCTATACACATGAACAGTTAAAAGACTTTCCATATTACGTTAAGGTTTTCAATTCCTTTTATGTGAAAAATATTTTTTCTTGGGACAAGGAAATCAATGAGGGCTTTGAACCAATACTTTTTTATTTGGGTGATGAAGCAGGAGATATTCAGCCCAAAATAGACTCACTACGCAATAAATGGAATCCGAAAATTGATTCAATCAAGAAAAAGAATGAATCAATTATTTCGATTTTTAAGGACTATGCAAAGGACAATGGAAAGTTTGCAAAACAGGCAACTGAAATTCGAAGATACCTAAATGACCAAATCAAGAGTAATGAGTTTAACAAAAGTCATTTTACTTCCATAGTCACTGAGATAAAAGCGGATTTAGCAAATTATCTTTTATCATCTATAAAAGTTGTTGAAGTAAAACAACAAGCAATAGCCACAAATGATTTTCTTGAACAAGAAGAAAGTCTTGTTGTAACAGAAGCTCTTAATATAATAGGGAAAAGAGTAAAGGAAGTATTAGAAGAATCCGCTCCAAAGTCAATTTCATTTCCTGAATTAGATGAAGACAAAGAACTTTTTATTTGGGTTCAATCTGGTCTTCATTTACATAAAGAATCGGAAAGGTGCAAATTCTGTGATAGTGAATTAAATCCCGAAAGATTAAAATCTCTGAATCAATATTATTCTGAAAAATTAAAAGAAATTCAGGATGCAATTCAATCAATAAGAGAAGCAATCGCAACGGACATTTCAGGGTTAACTATTGAATTTCCTCACGATAGTAAGATAGCAAAGCATCTAAGGGATAAATATAAACAAGCCATTATAGATTACAATACGCTAAAAGATAAATACATAAAAGAACTCAAAATATTTGAATCTGACTTAAAGAGAAAAGAAAGCAATTACTTCAATTCTATAATAGCTTCAACTTATCATAATACTTCTGTAGATACCGCATTACAAAAGCTAATTGCAGTTATCCGTGAACATAATTTATTCGTTACAAAGTTTGATGAAAAAAAGAAAGAAGCAACTGATTTAATTCTTCGTCATTTTGTAGCTGAATATTTAACGGTAGAAAATTATCTCACAAAAGAAAAAGAAAATAATATAGCTTCTGATTTGACTAGCCGGTGTCAGAAAAAAATTGATGAAAATAATATCGAGATTGCTAGGTTAGAAGGGTTATTAAAAAACACGGTTAAAGGTCAAGAAGAATTAAGTACTTATCTAAAAATATTTTTAAATAGGGATGATATTAAAATTGCTATTGAGAAAGAAAAATTTGTTTTAAAAAGAGGTTTGCACCCCGCAACTAATCTGAGCGAGGGAGAAAAAACTGCTATTGCATTTGCTTATTTTCTGACTGAATTAAAATCATTAAAAAAGGAAAATAAATTAAAAGATACCATAATTTTCTTTGACGATCCAATTTCAAGCTTGGATAGCAATCATATTTTTCAAGTTCGTTCTCTTATTCAGCATTTCTTTAACAACAAAGAGGATTACTTACAACTATTTATTTCAACTCACAATTTTGAGTTTTTTTCTGTTTTGCTTGATAGTAAATTATTCAAAAACGAAAACAAAGCCAATATTAATCCTGAAAAATGTCCATATTATTTAATTAATAGAACGACAGAGGACACTTCAATAATTAAAAATTTACCGAAAGCTTTGAGAAGTCATAAATCGGAGTATGCCCACATATTTTCAATCCTCAAGGACTACAATGAGTCACCAGCAAAAGAAACATTTGAATTTAAAATTCTTTTACCAAATGCTTTAAGGCGGTTTCTGGAGCTATACACTCTATTCAAGTATCCAAAGGGGTTTTGTGAAGTTGATGACAGAATGAATGTTGTATTTTCACCAGAGGAAGGTATATTTCATAACACTAAATTGTATCACTGGTTTTCACATCAAAACCAATTAGAAAAAGTTGCACAACATGACGGAAAGCTTATTTTGATTGACGATGCGATTAGTGAAGTAATGAAATACATTGAAGAAAATGACAAATTGCATTGGAAAGGTTTAACAGAAATAATATGATGAATCCAATCCAATTGCAAGCACATTGCCAAAGCCGCACAAGCAAACGCTTTAACCAAAGCTTTGTCAAAGAGCTTGCAAAGCCAACACACCGAGAAAAACTGTTTTAAAAAATTTGCCGACAATTAAAAAAATAAAAAACTCAGACACACAAGCCGAGAAAAAAGAAAAGTAAAATTATAATGACACGAAAACTGAATAAAGACAATGGTTTACAAGACTGGAAGACAGAACACCAGGCGGTAACAGGCGGTATATTTTATTGCCGAGTCAGTGCGGATTTCAGCGTTTCTGCATCTAATAAACTTTCGTGTAACTTGACAGGACAGCGCTTCGAAATCGGCAACAAAAACATACCGCCAATCCGTTATGCTTAATGCTAAAAAAAACTCATGGACAGACAATTAGACCTGAATGGAAAATAAGAGAAGAAAAATATTTTTAGAAAATTTCATGCGATTGTTTGGCGTAGAAAGACTTGAATTGACAAAAATAACCATTGACAAAGTTTACGGTCAAGCTTTTTTCAATGACAATGACCGGCAAGACTTTTGTTGGTATATGAGTGAAGAAAAAGTGCCTAGAGAAAGCGTGTTAGAATTAATCAAAACATTGCGAGAGAATAATCTGGTTGATATAGATAAATTGACAGACACTCCCAAATCAGTATTTGCCAAGACAAAACAGAACGATTATAAAAACTTTATTGCAACATTTGATGAATTAATGACAGTGAATGTTCGAATGATTGATGATGGTGAAGAAACAGATTACTTTTTCCTACATGATTAAAGCACTAAGCATAACACTGCATATACTTTATGGCGGGTTACGTTATGAATATGAGTAATTTAGTTTCAATTATTAATCATAGTGGACAGAAAGATTTGTCTTTCATAGTCCGCCACAAAGCATATGCTTCCCGTTGTGCCTCATTTTAAAAAAACTTCTGCAAATGAGAAATGGAATACTTTTATTAGCATTTTTACTGCATATGACTGTTCTTGCTCAAAACGACACTTTGTCGATCAAGGAGCTTGGTGAGTCAAAAATTATAATAGAAAGCATGCCTGAATTTGTGGGTGGACTTGGTGAATGGAATAAGTATATCAAGACTAAAACAATTTTCACAAAGAAAGCGTTGGATGCTGGTGCTGAGGGGAAAGTCTATGTTTCATTTTGGGTTGAAAAGGATGGAACAATTACTAACCCGACAATTTTAAAAGGGCTACATCCTGATCTGGATAGTATCATTCTTACAATTATTACAAATATGCCTAATTGGAAACCTGCACTAGAAAATGGTGAACCAATTAGACATGATTATTTTATTCCAATAGAATTTAACCCGACTGACTATCAGAACGCAAGATTACAAGACCAAGAAAAATATTGGAGAAAAAAAGGCAAAAAACAATTTTATAAAAAATGCCTTAAAGAACTCGGAAAAAACCAATCAGAATGTGATTGCTTGTTCGAAATTATTATCAAGAGCGACAAGTATGTTTCGGTTGAAGAAATAAACCTAGTTGAATTATTTGAAACTAATGAATGCAAATAAAAACGAGGCACAACAATGCATCATACTTTATGGCGGGTTACGTTATGAAAATGAGTATTTTAGTTTCAAATATCAATCATCGTGGACAGAAAGATTTTTCTTTTGAAGTCCGCCACAAAGCATATGCACGCCCGTTAGCGGTAATTAAAAATTAAATGATGAAACAGATGAAATTAACAATTATGATTTTTATGAGTTTGACAATTGTTGGCTGTCAAAGTTCCTCAAGTCAAAGTATAGCTTTTAAAAGACTGTCAGAAAACAAAGTAATTATTAATGGTGACACCCTAAACAAACTTGAAGGAAATCAATATCAGAAGTATTTTGATTCTGGTAAATTAGAATACGAAGGCAAGCTGATAAATGACAAAAAAGAAGGACGCTGGATTACATACTACGAAAATGGTTCTTTATGTAAAGAAATAGATTATTCAAATGGTCAACAAAACGGAAAGTTTATTTGGTATTTTACTAATGGCAACAAGCAAGAAGAAGCCGATGTTGTCAATGGTATAAAACACGGGGAAGACAAATATTGGAATAATGACGGAACACTTAACTCTATAACTACTTTTGAAAATGGAGAACAAATTGAGATTAGAGCTTATAAGCCAAATTATATAAACACAACGGATACGACAATATATAATGGGGACGTAATCTGGAAAAAAGAATAAATACCGCTAACAATGCATAATACTTTATGGCGGGTTACGTTTTGAATATGAACATTTTAGTTCCAAATATAAATCATCGTGGACAGAAAGATTTTTCTTCTAAGTTCCGCCACAAAGCATATGCATGCCCGTTGTGTTTAATTAAAGGGTGAATGAGAAGCTTAATAATCCGGCTGTTTACAGGATTGTTTATAAAAGAAGCGGAA
>PHDN01000045.1 GCA_002840975.1 Bacteroidetes bacterium HGW-Bacteroidetes-16 | reverse complement strand
CTTAGATTTGCTGGGATGGGTATCGAATTACCAAAAAATGGTAAATACAGAATCAGACAAAGAATCAGACTGAATTTTATTATTGCTTTCATGTTGTCCGTATTATGTTATTAGCAGATCATGGTAAAAAAAAATTTTATCACAAATAAACCACAATATTAGTTGGAGATAATCAACATCTTGTTTACTACACTTCTTGAACCTGAATCAAGCTTTACCAGGTATATTCCATCCCGAATCGGCGTTAAATCAAGTGTTTCGTTAATAATGCCGTTAGATGAAATAATTTCTGTGTTAAACATGAGTTTCCCCGTATTGTCAAAGATCTGTATTCTTATCTGCTCGTTCCCAGGCCAGTTTATTCTTAGGTTAAACTGTCCGTTGCTCGGTACTGGATATATCGCAAAGCTGATTTTATCAGGTTTTCCAATTGCCAGGGGTGCCGCAGTAATACTGTTTGAAGGCTCTGACTGGCATCCATTATTTGTAACTATACAATAATAAGATCCATAAGACATTACCTTAAGTGTATCATTTACTTCTCCTTCCAATATTGCTCCATCTTTATACCATTGATTTCCTGCTGGAGCATCACTGATCAGAGTATCACCAGTTTTTATAACATTTGGAGTCTGCGGTATTTGATTCACAATCATCTCAACAACATTAGAAATTGCAGGATTGTTAATGGCACATGGCAAGTCTGATAACATTTCTGCTTTAATGTAGTCTCCGTTTAATGGGATAAAACAAAAGTTCGAACCTGTGGCAACAGCAATATTATTAACATACCACTCAAATTCAGGATTATTTCCGCCACCTGTTGCTTCAATTTCAAATGATACCGCTGTTCCACTGCATAAATTATTAAGGTCTGATGATATTGTAATCTCAGGCTCAACTGCGGATTGAGGAGTCACAGCAAGATATTGTGCCGGCCCATTGCCGGCAAACGTTGAAGGAGTTACAACAATTAGACCTGGTATATCACCAACCAGAACACTCACACTATTAGTGCCTGCGCCATCTGTAATTATCCAATCTCCTGGGAACAACCAATTGCAAGTAACACCTAAAACATTTGCAACACTGTACGTTTGAAGCGATCCGGTGCAGGGTGCTATGTCGCCAGTTATTGCGCTTGGCTGTGATGGAGTATCGAAAGCATCAAGGCTCGTTTTCCAAAGTGAATTAGCATCCGTCCCAGCAAATAAATCATTGCCAAGTACAGTTAAAGATGATACATTTGTATGACCCGGCACACCGTTATCGGCTTCAAACCAGTGTACTCCATTATCATTAGTAAAATAGATTCCATAATTCGGGGAGGAAGATTTAGCTATAAAGATTCGATTACTATCCACAGCCAAAGAAAGGGGGGTAATATCTGTACCCAGATTGTTGGTAATGCAGTTCCAATTTATACCATTTGATGACATGTATATATAGGGAACCCAAACATCCTGATTATTGATATTCTCTTTGATTGTGCCGGATACGTATATATTATCTCCGCTAACAATCATCTTTTCAACTCCCAGATTATCATTGACCTTTTCCCAAGTTGCACAATTATCTGTCGATCGATAAATCCCGTACAACCCATACAGCCCACCAAAACCACAGTATTTTGCATTATCCGAGGCACAATAACTTTTAAATGCGAATGGATAAAAATTCAACTCAGGTGGAAAAGTGCATAAATTCCAGCTATCTCCATTATTTGTTGAATAATAAGCGCCATTAGTGGTTCCAAGTAATAGAGTTGAACCATCAGTATTTAATGAAAGGTATCCCCCTAAATCCGAATTGATTCCATTATTTATAGTTGACCATGTTTGTCCATTGTCCAATGATCGGTAAATTCCATAATATCCTTGTTGACCATTAATTGTAAACAATCCTTCATTGTGTTCAATCCAGGGACTAAAAAAGGGATGAATACCCACAGTACCAGGTGAATTCGTAGAGTGCCAGCTATTCCCAAAGTCTTCTGATATCTTATCAAAGGCAAAAACAGCAGTTGAACTACCACTGAAAGAATTGGTAAGATCTTCTGTATTTACCGGAAGACCTTCCGAAACATTGGTCCAGCTGTTTCCATTATCAGATGACCTATATATACCGCCTCCGTATCTTGATCCTGTAAAAAGAATTGAATCAATTGAAACTATTCCAACAAAAGGGCTCATGTGAGCATATATCCCTGAATTAGTTTCAGACCATGATGCTCCATGGTCAGTAGTCCGGTACATACCAGCTTTTGTTCCGATAAAAAAGGCACCATCAGTTGAAATCAATGTTCTGGGTTGGTCATAAATGTCAACACCTGTATTGTTTATTGACCAGGTTGCACCTTGATTTGTTGAACGTAGAATTCCATCCCTGTATGTTGCAGCAAGCAGCGTAGTTGCGTCTCCGGTAATGGCAATGTAGTTCCAGTAATTTGTGGTAGTACCCGGGTCTAAGTTTACCCAGTTTGTACCTTCATCCGATGATTTATAAATTCCGGAAGCTTCAGTACCGGCGTATAAATCATTGCCAACAGCAGCTATTGTTGTGATTGTGGCATATTCATCAATCCCAGCAGAAGCTGATTCCCACGTATTGCCTGAACTTGTTGACCTCCATACACCATAACCATTGTCCAGCGATACATATACTGCGACAGGCGTTGCAGCCAGACCACCTGTAAAATGATTGTCAGGCAGATTACCGGACACATTTGCCCAGTGATCCCCATTATCAAGTGATCGGATAATTCCGTTCCAAGAGGTAATGGCATATATAATTGCTCCTTGTGCAGTCATTCCTTTAATTGCTGATTCAATGTTGGTCTTTTTGGTCCAGGTCTGGCCATTATCATCCGACCTGTAAACACCAACAGAACCCGGGATGGTGGACCCACAGCCAAGAAATAAACTATTTCCAACTTTAAGTATCGTGTTCACATTTGTTGGCAATGTCGGACT
>PHDN01000035.1:14243-41547 GCA_002840975.1 Bacteroidetes bacterium HGW-Bacteroidetes-16 | reverse complement strand
CAGGGAAAGCCCTGGAGGCCATAGGCCTCCAGGGCTTTCCCTGAGACACACAGCCTGACACACTTTTTTGAAGACTCCCGAGAGGACAGAGAAAATTAGACGCTACACGCTTTTATTAATTTTGTTTTAATAACTCTAAGGTTCCCTTGGGCCACTTTCCACACCAAATATTCTAAAGTTATTGACACCAAGTTTCTTCTCAATGTAATCGTTCCAGTTGGACAAGCCTTCCATATTAAATCCTTGTTGCGTTTCTTTCCTCATGGACTGCAATTTATTGTGCAGCAATTTTAACTCTTCCTGGTAGATGTTTGCAATTTCCTTCCGGTTTGCCGATCCCAGGTTATTAAGTTTGTCCATTAAGATTCTTCGGTGAATCTCATACATGTCAAAATAGATATTCAGATAGACCAGTGTGTATACATCACGGCGCATATCTTTAAAAAATGACAAGTCACGGTCGATGGAGGCTCTGGAATAATAGTAGGTATTAGGGTCTTCCACTTCATAATCCAGAAACAAATGACCCCGTAAATAGCTGTTACCGGCTGTTTGATAGGCTATTACCAGAACGCCATTTTCATTGCCCTGGGGCAGTATTGGTTTTGCATTGGGTATATCACTCCACATCAACCTGTTGGATTTACTCCAATTCAAATAGGGTGATTCAATATAGGGTGATTGTAGGCTGATGGAATCGTGATTAATCAGATAACCATTGGTTTTAAAGAAGTTGGTGAAATCGATTTTATTTTGACTGATGGGCAGGTAATAATTGGCTTCCCAGAAATGTTTGTTAAAGGGATAAGATAGAATGCGCTGGTAATCTGAGCCAGGATTAACCGGTTCAGAAAGAGGCATTTCGAAAGGCGATCCATAATCATAGAATGCCAGTAAAGCCCTGGAAACTATCCGGTTCTGAGGTTGGCTCGACAAAATAAAGTCGTAATCGTAAATCATTGATTGTAATCGGGTACTGTTTTGATCATAATTAAGTTCGAGTCTGATATTAAGCGAATCGACAAGTGAATTTTCCTGAATCGATTTCAAAAAATCCTGTTTGGTATTTTCTATTTCAAGGGTTAATTTCTGAAGCTCATTTCGATCGATATTGATGTAGATTTTGCCACTAAAATACAGCCCGTTATTTATTGTTGGACTAAACGCTATAACTGTGGTTTGCTCGTCCGCGTCATTTAGTATATCCTCGATTTCAAGGTGGTATTTCGATTTTATGGCAGAATGATTCAGGTTTGTGGGACCTATCGGTAGTTTCTGATTCATGACTTTTAGAAAAGGGGAGAAGTCGCTCAGGATGTCAGTCGTGTTTAAACTTACGAAGGCAAAATTGTCTTTTTTTATAAGCCCGGCCCTTCCGTTTTTAAGTTCAAGAGAAGTAATGCCATCGCGGGGATTTAATTTTGCGTTATAAAAGGCTTCAAAAATCTCCAACGGCTGATCCATGCTCGAATATAAACTGAGATAAGCCTTTGAAGGAATATTTTCCGTTTTTCCTCGGTATTTTTTAATAAGTTTTGTCAGCAAGCCATAAGCATAACTTTCCTGGTCGGCCAAAACCACAACCTCGTTAAGGGTGTGAACCGCTTTTTCAAGTGTAATGGTTAGGCTGTCATTCGTTTCATCTATTGCTATTTCTTTGCTTTTATATCCCATAAAATAAATTACAAGGGTATCCCTGATGAGCTTTTTCCGATGGATTAAAAACTCCCCGTCTTCATTGGTGATGGTCCCATCATCGGAACCTTTGAATTGAATGGAAGCATAGGCCAGTTTTTCATTGCGTTGGTTTATCACAATGCCGTGGATATATCCTGACTTTTCCTGAGCGAACAAACCTGTGACAGAGAGGAACAATAGGAATGCAAAGCACTTGATTTTCATGGTAATTTAAACGTAGTAGTGTTTATCCAAATCAAAAACAGGGTGCATTGACTCAAAGTCTGATCCGGTTATTGTCGTTGGAACACTCTGGTATCATAGCGTTATTCAAAATTATTTCCTCAATATCTCCCTCAGGAACACCAACATCGTATGATTTAATCCCTGTTTTCCAGATATCCATTTTCTTTTTAATTACTTCTTTGGTGCCATCCATGTATTTGATGGTCAGAATCAATGGAACTGGGTATCCACCCTTGTTTTCGATGGTGATGATGTTAGCGTTTTTTCCTTTTTTAATTTCACCAATGGCTAAATCGGAATAACCAAACTCAAAAAACCAGGGCTTCCAAAACCAGGCTAAATCTTCATCGGCAGCTTCGTTAAAAGTAAAAAATAAATCATAAGGAATGGGGTGTTTACCTTTCCAACGATCTGTAAACAACCTTATTGCCTGATAAAATTTTTCTTTTCCCAGATAATTATATAACAGATACAATGCCGTAGCCGGTTTTATATAGGTAGTAAAACCAGCCGGTTGGTCGCTAAGTTCATACGAAGCCATCATAACTGGAATGTCGATGGTTTGAGAACCGGCTTTCTCCTGATAACTTTTGATGACTTCACCAAATATCATAAAATTTGTGTCGCCAATTTGATCAGCAAATGCTTCCAGGCCAATGAAAGTCACAAGGGCTTCGTCCATCCACCCGTATTTTTGTTCATTAATTCCTACGTTGAAAGGAAAATAGGCGTGGCCGATTTCGTGTGTGGTAACAAAGCCGGTTTCCATATCACTGCTAAAGTCATCGTCATTTATCATTCCGGGAAATTCCATTCCACCCCGGCGGCCATGAAATGCAGTGAGTTGTTTATAAGGAAAAGGAATTGCGGGAAGCTGCGTTGCATAAAAGTCAACGGTTAGTTGACTGATACGGGTGACCAGTTTGAAATTTTTTGCGTTGGCCTGATACACCGAATTAACAGGAATTCTTACGCTTCCTGCCAGCACGCTTGCCCCATCCCATAAATAACAGTCGCTAAGCGCAAACGCAAAATCAGTCTGATTTTCTGAGTTTAATTTCCACAAATGTTTTTCGGAAGGTTTTGTAATTTGGTTTTCTTTCCGGTCAGCCTCGTTAACAATCTGAACCACAGTGTCAGATTGTGCTGCTTGTTTTATCCTTTCAGCGAATTTTTTAGTAAATATTTCATCTGCGTTTTGCAGATTTCCTGATGACCAGAGTAAGTAATTCGCAGGTGCAGTAATTTCAACATCAAAATTTCCAAAATCACTGTAAAATTCAGCCGTGCCTTTATGGCCAACAGCGTTCCATCCTTCCACATCATCAAAAACGCATATTTTAGGATACCAGTAGGCAATAAAAAAACTCGAGCTATCGTAGGTTCCCTGTCGTTTTACATCAGTTACCGGCATTTTTTCGGTCCATTCTATTTCAATAGTTGAATTAGATGAGGGTGTCAATTTTACAGGTGAATGTACAACAAAGATCGTGTTATAGAAGCGATACAAATTGCTGTCAGCCAATATACCATTCACGCTTACACGCTTAATTTTCACGCCATCGTGTATGTTTATTGCATCAACATCGGCATCACGGGTGATTCCTTTTTTATATAAATTCTGAAACAAGTTGAAATAAAGATTGGACAGGGTGTCAGGGCTGTTGTTTTTATAAGTTATGGTTTCAACTCCGTTCAGCATTTTTGTGTCGGGGAAAAATTCGGCTTGTATTGAATAATCTGCCTGGTTTTGAAAATAGTTTTTGCCAGGGTTGCCATCGGGGCTTCGGGTATGGTTTTCATAGGCCGTTTTCACTTCAAGAGGCCAGTAGAACTCGTTTAGAAGTTGGGCAGGGAGACTGTTGCTAGTGAACAGCAGAGTTAAGAACAATAAGGCTAGAGATAAATTATTCATAAAATCGGTTATTCGTTTGAGTTTTAAAATCAGTTACTGTAATCGTGTTACATGTTTTTATGTGTGTTCAACATCAGGGTTAAAAGTGCCCACCATGATTATAGACTCAGAATATTTTTTTTCGTTACAGGATTCTGAACAAGTTGGCCTCCATTTAGTCCATCAATAACCGAACAGAATTTCCGGCTATATTCCCACAACCGGAATGTTCAAAATTGTTATTAAATGAAAATACATTTCGAACAAATGAATGATCAGCCGTGTAGACTGATGAGGTCCAAAAAACTCCCCATGAGTTAAGTTCAGTATACCCTCCCCAGTAATCCCTGTATCCTGCAAGTTTTGCTTCAAAACCACTGCTTCCTCCAACTTTTAATTTTATTGCCACATCATTACCCAGAAAAGTTTCGAGAATATCCCATTCTGCTTCGCCGGGCAAATGCCAACCCTTGATATAAGATTTTTTGGCTGCCTCCCAGGTATAAAAACGCCCATAGTCCTGAAGATAGCTTTCATCATTATTGTAAACGTAAGCTTCTGATACAGTGGTTCCATCTGAGGTGTATTTTGCTTTTAAATTCTCCGCCATCCAGATCTGTGTGCCAATTTTAACGGTTTTGTAAATGTTTCCCTCATAATCGGTTATCAGAGAATCTTCTGTGCCAATTATCGGTATTTCCTTTTTTTGGATTTCTTTTTTACACGAAATAAAGCCAATTCCAAGTACTACAAACAGGATCGTGATATATGAATTTTTCATTTTTTATTGTTTTTAATATTGCCGATACCCTACGAACAGGATGGTCAGGCTTTTAATTTGTGGTTATTCAATAACAATCATTTTTTTTGAGAATCGCTCCCCATTTTCCAGGATCAACGTATAGTTATAACAACCCGATGGTAGTTTGGAAACATCAAATAAAATATCGAATGTTCCCTTTTTATAAGTTTCATTTTGAATCAAATCAATTACTTTCAGTCCCGACTGGTTGTATATTATGAGTGAGATTTCAGCTGCTTTTTCAAGCTCAAAAGTGATGGTAGTTTGAGAGCGACACGGATTGGGCGAGTTTTTTAAGCTTTTGAGCAGTTGGCTCGATTTTATTTTTTCCTGAATACCTACCACCGTCTTTAGGCTGTCGATGATTTCTGCACTAATCCAGTAAGCATTATAACCCAAATCTCCTGTTCTGGCTGTATTAAAGAAAAGATATTGTTTGTCAAGGGTAACATAAGGAAAGAACGCGCCGGTGGAATTCACTTCATATCCCATATTGATGGGCTCTGTCCAGGATAAATCCGCATTTTTAAAGCTGATATACAAATCAAACTGCTGACCGATCATGCCCGGACGGTTGGACGAAAATATCAGGTACTGATCATCGGGATCAATAAACGGCCCCCAGTCGCCATATTCCGAGTTCACTTCATCGCCAAGACTTTGAGGCATCTGGTAAATTCCATTGTGATACCTGGATACATAAATGTCTGGCTCAGGGTTAGCTTCAGTAGATATCTCCAGATAGATATCGCCATAACGGTTTACGGCTATTTCCCATCCGACGCCCATTCCCGGTGATAGTGGCACCTGTAAGGCTACCGGTTCAGACCAGCCGGCAGGTGTTCGGGTTACCATTCGGAAAAACCCTCCCGGTCGTGTGGAAACAAAATACAGTGTATCGCCGCCGACAGAGAAAAACGGACTGTTTTCAGCATATTCAGTGATTCCAAAAGAAGGGTGCCGGATAGGACTCCAATGATTGTCTTCGACCTTCATGGTGAACATGGTGGTATGTTCATCGGTCGGGCTGTAATGAACATACTCTGCCCAAAACATTTCCAATCCATCAGGGCTAAAAACCGGTGAACCATGCCACCACCGGTCGCCGGTGGCAAGCAGTGAATCCGGCGGAAATCGCTTTGCCGTCATTCCGGGAGGTTCCTGGCCAAGGTATGGGAGGTTGTTTTGTGCCGGAAGCATCAACGGGATCAGGATAGTTAACAATCCGACAGTCAGTATGATGAATGCATTTCTCTTTTTCATTTTTTTAATCATTAAGGGATTAATAATTAATAAAAATAATATGAGACGGCTGTAAATCATCGGTCGATTGTACCAATGGTGGTTTTCACTTTACGGAATGCAATTAAAAGTGTTTTACATGATACTCATTCGATTTCGTTTTAATAATTAATTGAAGTTTTAGCACGGAAAGTAGGCCCGTATTAAGGTGATCTAATCCTTTACACACCGCACCGAGAAACCATAATTTTTAGGATACCCATAAAAGTGCGAAGCCATAAACCAGCCAACTTGAGTGCCTTTGTAGCTGAGTGTACGGTTAAATGCAAGGTAGGTAAAGTGAAAGTATTCTGTAGATGTCCAGAAAAGAGTTATCTGGGATAAGCCGTTGAAAGTTCCCATGACCCTCTGACCCCCTGGGAGCGCAGAAAATCCACTAATATTGTTTCCATCACCGCCATCATACCACCCACTGGTTGTCTTCAATTTGCTGCCTTCATCTGTGCCTCTCCACCCCATGCCATAAGCCTCGTCAAAACTCATTCCTAAATACATTTCCAATTCCATCCATTCAGTATCGCTTGGCAAGTGCCACTCACACGGACAAATTCCCTGAATTCCACTAGGGTTTTCATCGCTGGTACTTTCTCCATTCATTGCGGCAGCCCAGCTGTATAATAAGCCATAAAATGTTGCGTTTGTCAAGGAGTTTTCATAGTAACAATAGGCTATGTCGGTATAGCTAAGATTGGTCCATTCTGTATTGTTTTTCACCAGAGGAATTTTCGTTCCATTGGCCATATGTGTAGTTTTTAGATTTTCTGCCATCCACCATTGGTTACCTATTTTGACTGTCTTGTAAGTATTTCCATCGTAGTCGGTAACCGTTCCGGTTTCTAATTCAATGGTTGTTACCGTGATAAACTGCTCCTTTTCTTCTGTATCATTGCCATACTGATTTGAAGCAAGTAATATTACGGTATATTGCCCTGCAACTGAATAAGCGTGCACCGGATTCTGTAAAGTGGAGGTATTTCCGTCTCCAAAATCCCAGAACCAGCTATTTGGTAAGTTTGTGGTAAGATCGGTAAATTGAACCGATGATCCTGAAAAAATCGCGGTTTCATTTGCGCTAAAAGCAGCAACCGGATGGGCCAGAATATTACCGGTTTCTGTTAAATATATGGTTATCTCATCAGAAACAGTGCTGCCCAAATTATCTTTTGCTATGGCACTAATAGTGTGATATCCTGTGTCAACAATATGCGTATCCCATACAAAATTATAAGGTAAGCTTGTCAAAGATCCAAGAGAAATTCCGTCAGTTAGAAAATTTATTTCGCTAATTTGTCCATCCTTATCATTCGCGTCAGCCAGTATAGTTATGAGTGCTCCCTGCTCAGTTATATAACCCTTATATGGGCTTGTTATTTTACATGTTGGGACAAGATTTGGGATTTCTGTGGTTTTTTTGCAGCCGTTATTAACTGTCATGATGAGGGTTGCCAGCAATGTGGTAATTATTAATGTTTTTTTTCCTGTTCTTCCAGTTGTTGAGCCAGACTGATGAGTCCAAAGGTGTATTGCACAGGCCAACCATGTTGTAATTATCACCAGCGTTTTCATGAGTGTCTTTTTAGTTTTATTGGAAGCGTTATCTGATCATGATGACTTTTTGTGTTTGAATGATCCCATTCACTGACATCCGTAAATAATAAGTTCCTGATGAAACATATTTCCCCGTGCTATCCTGACCACACCAGATTTCTGAATAGTTCCCTACATCTTTATCTTTATTTACCAATGTTACTATCAGGTTTCCTTCATAATTGCATACTTCCAACCTCACATGTGAACGCTTGTTCAAATCGTACCTGATGGTAAATTGAGCATTGGCTGGATTTGGATAAACGGGGTATAATATAAACTCATCAGGTGATTTTTGAGCATGGACACCAGTGGTTGTAAGGGGAATCCTTGCCCATGTATTCAATCCATAGTAGGTGACCAGGAGTGAATGATCTGATGGATCATAGGTTGGATAAATAATGTGGATGCCTGGAAATATCAGTTCGGGTTCGTCGCTGAAATCAGCATTCATCTGATAAACACCTGATAAAGAATATCCCCCGAGATAATGATACCCGTATTTGTCTCTGGTAATTCCATCCGTACTACTGAAATCCAATGAGGCAAGTGTTGAAACCGTAGAATCGCTGAGGCTGATGGCCTGAATTAATGATGGACTGGGTGAATCGCCAATGGTCACAATTCTGTTTTTTTCTTTTTCCAGCAGTATACCGTTTGGGGTTCTCAGGCCTTGATTGACAGCAAAAACCCAATAGGCCTGGTCGCTGATACGTAACTTGTAAATTTCGTTTAATGGAGGGGAGGAGATAAACAGGTGACCTGCCGAATCAGATGTGATACTCGATAAATGTTTGGAGGTATTTCCCGGAATGGTAATACTCCACAGATGTTCCCTTGTTTCTAAATTGTATGCATGTACTTTACGGTGGAAGCCGATCCCATATATCGTGTCGCCAACTATTTCCAGTCCATCTATAAAATCCGCATTCTCTACAAAAAGGGTTTGAACTCCAACGCTATCGATCACAACAAGGTTTCCATTATTGCCATTCGATACAAGCAGTCGGTTTCGTGGGGTATCAATGACAATTTTTTGAGGGCCGCTTAAATATTGAGCCATTGGAACCATTGCAATGAGCATAAACAAACTCAGCGTGATGTATTTTTTCATGATATTAATATTAGTGATGTGTTTAAAAATTCTTTAATAACCATGGCCTCTTCAACATTGCGTTGGAATGCCGTTGCCTGAATCTGCTTTGTACAAATCCTGTCGAGCAAAACTATTAAAGGAAATAAACTTAGGGGTGTTCCCCTATCGGCTCGGACAACAAAAAAGCGGTTATGTGGGTAATCGCTGGTTTTTTTTGCGGTATTCAGCAGGTGTGATGCCTTCCGATTTCTTAAAAAGGGTATAAAAAGTGGATTTTGAGCTAAACCCGCTATCATAGGCCAGAGACACTATTTTTAGTTGATTGTACCCGGGATTAGATAAAAAATCTTTTACTTTTTCAATCCTGTATTCATTAACGAAATCAAAAAAGTTTTTATGCAGCGATTCATTGATGACCTGGGATAGTTTATGTGTGGAGACGTCCACCATCGCTGCGAGTTCCGACAAATGCAGTTCACTTTCAAGGTATGGCTCCTCTTTCACCATCAGACTCTTAAGCTTACTCAGAATTTGAAGCGCTTCTTCATTATTTAATCCCGATTTTTGATAGGATTGGTGATTTCGATCATCCTTCATATCAGAGATCTCTGGCAGATTCTGTATTTTATTTTGGTCGTCAATTATAATGGAGTTATCAAATATCCCACGTTGTTTATAGCCATAGAACCCAATCCCAAAGATATACATAAAGACGGCTACCAGGCTGATACCGTAATTACCGAAGGGAAATTCCCAACCGAACACGGAATAAAGGATACCCCGTACGAGTAAAAAAAGGATAAAAATGGCAAAACCATGAGAAAGGTAGTAAAGCCAATTTAAGTCAACTGATTTTAAAAAGGAAAAATGATCTCTAATGCTTTTTTGATGTTTTCGTATTGCGAGGATAGTTAGCAGATAGAAAAAAGGAGAATTCCAGAACCAGATATACCGACCGATTAACACCGTCATCGTCGGTGATTCCCAATTGTTAAACAGATCGGTGGGTGTCCCAAAAATATATCCTGAAAAACAGAGGATCACCAAAATCGCAGGAATTAAAGTGTACAAATAATTGATTCGCAAATGATTTTCTCCTCTTGTGATCACCAAAGTATAAATATACAATGTCGGACCCAGTAATACCCAGTAACATATATCTATGTATACTATGATAGGATAAGAATTATACAGGTCGTATTGAAATACATACTTGACAACCAGAAAATTACCCAAAAGCAAAATGAAAAATGACAAAAGATAATCATGAACCTGCTTGTGTTTTTTAGAAAGAATCAGCGTAATAAAAAACAAGGCAAGGATTAAACCAGCAATATTCAAACCAGTTAAAATTGTTGTCATCTCTAATAGATTGAATTCAAGAACCACACGACATAAATGAGCCTGTTATCTTGGGTAAAAATAAATAATTCCTTGCATAGTAAATTTGTTCTATCAAATGAATAGGCATTTTTTACTTGAAATAGATGATATTTTTGCAATTCAAGTCTATGATGCTTCGCCAAATGGCAGGTGGTAGTATTCCACCTGCATCAATTTCAGTCAGCGATTGTTTTTAGTAGCACTCTTTGCCATTACATTCTCCTGAAATCCGATTATTTATTTATCGTTAAGTGAAAATTGACGAATTCCATTGTTCTTCAATTTCGTTAACACTTTCATTTTACTTTTTTCCGATTTTCCAATAATAGCTTCCGGTACTATATACATTTCATAGCCAAGGTCCCGGCCTGCAACAACTGTTTCGTACACACATTCTTCGGCCAGCAGGCCAACCACCGCAATTTCCTTAGCCTTGTTTTGTTGAAGGAAATCGTTTAGTTCAGCCAGGGTAAATGCACTCGTTTTTTCTTTTGTGAAAACCCGGTCGTTCACCAAATGCATTCTTTTATCCAAACGCATGGCAATGGTATCATGCGATACATAAATAAAAGGATACGAAAGAGATAGGTTTAACAAATCATGGGAGCTCCTGATATAAACTACGTTATTGGGATTGAATTGGTTAATTACATAGTTAACAGAATCTATAATTTTTTGAGCTTCAGTTTCCGAAAGCTTGTGGCTGTTGCAGGTTGAATACTCCTGGATATCAAGTACAATTAAAAATTTTCCATCGGTCTGACTGTTGTTCTGTGCATTACACTTTGATTCTCCGAAGAAAAATACTGAACAAGCAAGGGTGATAATGAGCAATGATTTCATGGTTAATTTGGTTTTTCCGGCTACAATTTTATCGGATTGATGGTTATTTGTTCAGTTTTGACATCTGAACCAGAAAGAGTTCGCGTTTGATTCGTGAGATGGGAATTTGTGCTCCATCGGTCATTTGAATATAACCACCTTCCTGACGCACATATTTTTTTACAAACTCCAGGTTGATGAGGTGGGAGTTGTGGGGACGAAAAAAGTTCCGGTCACCCAGTAAATCCTGGTATTCTTTCAGGTTCCTGCACACCAGGTATTTGTTGCCATCCAACAGATGAAACCAACAGTAACTTCTGTCGGCCTCTATCCTGACAATTTCTTTTGTGTTCAAGTATTCCATTCCTTCAGAAGTTGGTATGGCCAATTTGGTGGGCAAAATGGTTCTCAGGTTTTCAAATAGTTCGGCGTAGTTCATGTTTTGGACAAAGGAAGCAGATCTTTTTTCAACCACACTGGCAACGGCAGCGATAAATTCACTGATGTTGATTGGTTTTAGGATATAGTCCAGCGCACTGAATTTAATGGCTTTGATAGCATATTGGTTAAAAGCTGTTATAAACACCACATCAAACTTTTTTTTTGGGAATTGTGCCAGTAGGTCAAATCCGCTTCCATGGGGCATTTCCACATCCAGAAAAACCAAATCAGGACTTTCTTTTTGAATCATCAGTGCTCCTTCTTTCACGGAATTTGCAGTTCCAATGACTTGCAGTTCCGGACAGTATTCCGTTATAATGGAACTGATGAAGTTCACTGCATCGGGTTCATCGTCAACAATCAGTGTTTTTATCATGACATGATGGGTAAAAAAAGCTCAACACGGGTACCACAGGCCTGGTTATTTTCGTCTTTAAGATCAACAATAACTACCTTCATATCTGTTCCATAAACGGCATTTGAAAGGTCAATCCGCGATTCTGTAATTTTAATGCCCAGCGATTGATGCGAGGTGCTTTTTAACTTCTTAATTTCGAGGGCCGCTACCCTGCCAACGCCATTGTCCTCTATCACGCAAAGAATAAAAATTTCCTTTAACGACATTTCCAACTTGAGCAACCCATTTTCGTCTTTGTTCATCAAACCATGACAAATGGCATTTTCAACATAAGGCTGAATCAACATGGTTGGGACTTTATAACTCAGGGTGTCTATTTCATCATCGATGGTTATTTCATAGCGGAATTTATCTTTAAACCTCAAGGTTTCAAGCTCCAGATAAAGTTGAATCACATCCAGTTCGTCTTTTATGGAAACAAACATTGCCTGAGAGTTTTCGAGGATTTTTCGGATCAAACTTGAAAACTTGGTCAGGTAGTTGTTGGTGGCCAGTTTATCATGCTGATACATATAGTATTGAATCGAATTCAATGTGTTGAAAATAAAGTGCGGGTTCATTTGCTGGCGCAGATTGGCTTGGGTAATTTCGGATAACCTGAGGCTCATTTCGCTCATTTTACGTTTGGCATTCACTCTTGCCTGACGGAAAAACAGGAACCCGATGATAAGCGCGAATCCGATGAAAGCACCAAACCCGTAGATTAAATATTCATGTTGTGCCAATTTCAGGTTGAGCAATTCCAATGTCTTTTCCTTGGTTTCGGTTTCGTACCTGGTTCGGGCATCGGCCAGACCGGCGTCATATTTTGTGTTAACCAGCGAATCGCTGTAATTTTTGTAGAAAACATAGTGCTGATAGGCTTTTTTGTAATCACCCATGGTGATGTACATGTCACTCATATCCTTATTTATCCAGGAGAGGTCGTATAAATCGTGGGTTTTTATACAGTATTCCTCGGCCAGCCCATAAAAGTGCTGCGCCTGGTCGTAGTCTTTTTTATTCCGGTAAACATTGGCAATATTTCCGTAAGTATTGGCAATTCTGGTGGGGTTATCAGCGGTAGCAAAGTCCAGGGATTGTTTATAGTAAAAAAGCGATGAATCAAACTGCTTATTCAGGTAAAAGTTCCAGGCCACACTATTTGACAGCAACTGAATCTGAGAAGAATCGTTTTGAGATTTATAAATGCCAAGTGAATTTTTAAGGCAATCGATACTCGCTACGAAGTTGCTATCGACACTTGAATAGAAAAGCCCGAGTCGCCGGTAGGCTTTGGCGATGATATTCGAATCACCCGCTGTTTTCGATTCTTCCAAATACATACTAAGCGCTGCTTTTTCCTCTTCCTTATTCTTGAGCTTATTGTATATTGTGGCTATCCCCAGCCATGCCTGGGGGATAATTTGTTTTAACTGGTTTTTTCTGGCGTATTCAATGTTGTTGTGGTATATTTCGATGCCCTGTCGAAACTGCCCGGAATAAAAGGTGGAGTAGGCAATAAAGTTTTGTGCTTCAGCAATTTCCTGAGAGCGATTCAGCTTTTTAAGCTCTTCAATTACCGGCTTCATCTCATCAATGGCCTTGTTGGGCATATCGGATGCGGTTAAAAGCTCCGCTTTTATCCAAATTAATTTGTACGGGACCTTTAGCTTTTTTTTGTCTGCTAACTCAAAGGCCCTTTGTGAATAATCCTTTGCTACCAACAGGGTAGTTTTAGGGTTTTTATAATAGTCAGCCAGGGCAATAAGCGTGTTTAACCGGGTGGTGTCGTTTAAATCGGTGTCGAGCGATTTTTCCAGCATGTTGATGGATTGCTTATCTTGTCCATATCCCAAACCCATTGCGACGAATTGACAGATGAGGAGCAGGATAAATACCAGCCGGTTAATCATTTTGATCTTCATTAAGTAATTGTCACAAATGTATTAAAAAGAGGTTATAATTCTCCTATTACCTTGCAGTTATACATTTTGCCTATGCAGTATGGTGGTTTGGATTGACAATGTAAGATTCTTTTAAGGTGCCTTCCGGGAATTGGCAATGGAACAACTCATTTCATAATACGTCAGGCAAAATTTAGCCAGATATAGCTATTTCTGGCTTTTTGGTGCAATGCATGAAACCATCAAAACCAAAGTTAAAACCAAGTAATTGAATGGGTACAATTCAGATTTCTCCATATCGTGCTAATTATTTGAACCTCTGTGATTAATATTTGTTATTTCTTCAATAACTGGTCTGTTATTAAGACGATGCGAACCATCAACTCTCCTGCTTTAGCCAGGCTTTGCCTGTTTACTTTTTCAATGGTATCAAGCGGCGTATGGGGATTTTCACCGGCAATTCCAATGGCCGACGAAACCACTCCGGCAACACTAAACGACATTTGATCAGATCCCATATTCGTAGCATATTTAATTTCTAAACCCGATTCCTTTACCGATTCCTCACAACCTTCACTTTTAGCGATTCAAGAACAACTTTGGCTTTGAATTCCTTGCTGAATTTTCTTCTCGTTGTTGACATACTATTAAAATTTAAAGTTAATACTTTATCTTAACTAGCTGTCCGATTTTTGGGGAGTAGCATACTATCCCTGGTATGGGACGAAAAACAGCGACCATGCTTGTTACACATACAGATGGTTTTAAACGCTTCGACTCTGCAGCAGCTTTATGCTCTTATTGTGGAACAACCCCAGTAATCAGGAAATCCGGTTCGTCGGTTAATGGTCAAAGCAGGATTAGCAAAATGGGAAATCAAAAACTGCGCAATTTGCTGTTTCTTTGTAGCTTCACGGCCAGCATTCATAACAGGGCCTGCAGGGATATTTACAACAGGATTGTCAACAAAGGTAAAAGTAAAAAACTGGCGCTAATAGCAGTTTCTAACAAGCTTCTTAAACAATCCTTTGCCATTGCGCAATCTGGCATCCCATATGACGAAAACTACAAATCCGTTTTAATCATGGCTTAGGTTTTATAAAACGGTCTTCATTTACACAGTCAGAAAAAAGTGAAAAAGTATTGAAAATTTTGTTGTTTTTTAGCTCAGTTCTTTGTTAGCGGTTGTTGTTTATTTCTTAATTATTTTTTGTCTAAATTTATTTTCATTCGTTATTATTTCAAGGATATATAAACCAGCTTTTAAATTTAAAAGATCTAATTCGCCATTAAAGCTCAAAGTATTAAATACTCTTTGATTTAGCTGGTTATAGATATTTATTTCCAGTACTTTTTCACTATTAACGTCGATTGAAATATGAGATGTTATTGGATTTGGATAAAAAATTATATCTTTCGATTGAATATTATCAATGCCACCGATACACGCTACTCCCCAGCGTGGGTGGTATCCGGTGAGTAACGGACAGTTAGTTGAAAATGTTTCCGGCTCTGAGGGCATTAGTTCCACACACCATCCGCTGATATTTTGATTAAAGTCTGTATAACCAAACATCCCATCCATATTTATAACATTCCTTACGTTCCATGCAGCTATGTCCTGATTAAAATTAGATGATCTGAACATATTCGACATATTAGTTACATTACTCACATTCCATGAACTGAGATTCTGGTTAAAGTTTGAGCATGAACAGAACATATATGGCATATTTGTAACATTGCTCACGTCCCAAGAATCAATATCCTGATTAAATATATCACAACCATTAAACATAAAGCTCATGATAGTCACATTGCTGACATTCCAAGAGCCAATATCCTGATTAAAGGCTTTGCAGTCATAAAACATTGAATGCATATTAGTTACATTGCTCACATCCCATGAACCTATATCCTGATTAAAAGATTCGTTAAAATCAAACATTGATCCCATGTCTGTTACACTACTTAAAACCCATGAACCAATGTCCTGATTAAAACCTGTACCGCCAAACATTCCGTTCATATTTATAACATTACTAACGTTCCAAGCACTTATATCATGATTAAAATCAGACGCCCAAAACATATTCGACATATCAGTAACGTTACTTACATCCCATGTTCCAATATCCTGATTAAATTCTTGACAAGAATAGAACATGTAACTCATATCATTAACTTTACTCACGTTCCATGAGCTAATATCTTGATTAAAATTGAATGCATTGTAGAACATATGACTCATTTTATTTACATTACATATATCCCATGTTGATATGTCAGAATTAAAATCAAATCTTTTGTAAAAGGCGCTATCCATATTTGTCACAGCACTTACATCCCAATCAGGCATAGCACCATATTCAGAATTGTAACACAATCCATTAACTGGATTTGTACTTAAACATGTTTCTATAGCTTGATGGAAATTAGCATTGGTTATCGGAGTTTGAGAAAAGCTCTCAAATACAACAAGAAATAATAATAATGGTAATATGTGTTTCATCTTTATTTTAGTTTTGATTTCTTTTAGTTTTGATTTCTCTGTATTTTGCATAACGGGAAGCAATCGAGTAGGCAAGGGGAATTTCACCCCGAGCCTCTCACAGAACCGTACTTGATGGTCTCCCATCATACGGCTCTTGTTATACAAATCTACACATTATCAAGACGGAAAACCAAGTTGCCAATGGTAAAATAGGTACGGATATTGATGCTGTACCCTTGTCAACCATTTATAAGCTCTTTTTATACTCGTCTTATAACGTTTATACCGTTTTCTTGCCCACCTCACCAATCGCTGATTCAACAACATGAAGACTTTGTGTAGATTTGACATCCTGTATTTACCAAAATAGTGTATCCACCCCCGAATCATCGGATTCAACTTTTGGGCAATGCCTACTATGCTTTTGAAGGTCATCTTTTCAACTTCCAGTTCTTCAAGTTTATCAGCTATTCGTTTGCAAGAGCTTATACATATTGCACAGTCAAATCCGAGAAACACGCCTTGGGTTTTCTTTGATTTGGTCGTTCGTGGCTGAAAGGAATATCCCAAAAAATCGAATTTGACAACTGGGTATTTTTCCTTCCTACGATAATCTTTACAGTAAACAATCTTGGTTTTCTCTGGATGCAATTCCAGGTCAATGTTGTTCATCCGTTGGTTGATTAGCGATAGTATATGCTCCGCATGGCGTTTACTCTTACAGTGAACTATTACATCATCGGCATATCTTGTAAAGTTAACTGTTGGGTCTGTTTTCTCTAACCATTTATCAAAGCCATAATGCAGGAATAGGTTTGCCAATAGAGGGCTAATTACGCCTCCTTGTGGTGTGCCTTTTCCTTGCTTTGTGATTAGTACGCCAGACTTTTTGAGTATCGGGGCTTCGAGCCATCGTTTTATGTAGAGTTTTATCCAGTTCTCCGGAACATGTTTCTCTACTGCCAGCATCAGTTTTTCATGACTAATATTGTCAAAGAACCCTTTGATGTCCAAATCTATTACCCAGTCGTTTTTCCTTGTGTACTCCCGTACCTTTTCCAAGGCCTGATGGGCACTTTTATTTGGTCGGTATCCATAAGAATTTTCACTGAATATGGCTTCAAACCTTGGTTCAATGTACATTGTGATAGCCATCTGCGCTACCCTGTCGCTGATCGTTGGGATACCAAGTTTTCTGACTTTTCCGTCTTTCTTTGGTGTTTCTACTTCTTTGACCGGGGGTGGAAAGTAACTTCCTGAAGCCATACGATTCCATAGTTTGTACAGGTGTTTTCTTCTGTCTGCATCGTATTCTTCCATGCTTACAGCATCCACTCCTGCACTCCCTTTGTTGGCCCGAACTTTCTTATAAGCCTCCCAAATCATTGAGCGGCTTATCGGTATCGATTTTGTCTCATTCCATAAATTCATCCTCTTACGAGTTGGTTAATGTAATGTTACTGTATAACCTAACCCCTTTGCTCCTTTTCCATTACAGAAAAATCATCAATACTACGGGTTAGTCTGCCCCTGCATCCAACATCGGTATTTTGCCTCTGGATTGATTCCATTGAGCATTTCCCTTAGCATTTGAATGCAGGTTCCCAAGTTCCGTAAATAAGCCTGAATGAAAGTCATGCAGCCTGAATGCCGCCAGCCTTGCAGAAAATAAATAGGTTACCTCTGCAATTGGTATGTACCATATACCATTTTTCACTCCATAGCATACTCTGTAGCTTTTGACTGGCTGTTCCCACGTCTCGACACCTCATCAGCTATTCATTTTCATTCATCTCTTTCATTCCTACCTGCCAGCCTCATGGACTGGATTCTCCTAAACGCTCAGTACCGCGACTCTTTACCGCAGCACCTTTAGGTGGTTTAGAGCCCTTGCCTATACAACGACTCTGATAGACCTACTATCATCTTACTTACAGCATTCAACCATTTTATTGCCGTGGTTGATTCTTGGCACACTATGCTTTGTGGCGGACATTCAAAGACAAATCTTTCTGTCCACGATGATTAATATTTGGAACTAAATTACTCATTTTCATAACGTAACCAGCCATAAAGTATATGTTTGTTGTGTGCCGTTCATTGATCAAAAAGTCTTTCATTTAAAGAGCGCAGCCAGACATTTAATGATGCTTTTAATTTTATTTCGTCTTCATATTTGCAGTTATAGAAACTAAAGGTGTCCATGATTTTGCAATATTGAAAATAATATGATTGAATGAATTCCTGTTTGAGTGTATTGTCATAATAAATGAATTCAAAGCAATAATAGAAGTTATCTTTAAATTTTAAATCTATTATTGGCATTGAATTGTTTGATCTTGTCGAGTTCGATTCAACTAAAAACGACTTTTTTTCTTGAAGATTCGCTTCTGCTCGCGTAAAATTATTTGATATATAAAAAACCCGTATGGTCATATTGTGAGCAAAGCGATTACCAATATTTTTATAAACCGTCTGAACAGTTGGGGTGAAAACGCTATCTAAGGGATTACCCTGGTCTATGATTTTATTTGAAATAACAACTATTTTCGGTCTGCCAGAATATATTTGGTCTTGAAGAAGCTCAACTGATATCTTTAATTGCTCATCAGTAATTTGCAATTGTTTATTGGTAATAACTTGCAGTACGTTTATTTGATTAATTAGTGAATCATTTAATTCCTTTGACTTCACTAATTGTAGATTAAATAAACTGTCAGAAGTTTCTGAATTAATTTTGAATTGTCTATTTGCATTATTCATACTCTCAAATGCAACGTATAGAGCGATAATCCCAATTATTAATGCGAAATTTCTTGATAAATATCGACAAGCAATTTTACTCTTATCGTAAATCCATGAAATAATTTTCATATCGTGGTTTTAAATTCTTACTAACTTCAAATTTTGTTGTTGATATTCTGTGTTTTATACTTTTCTTAAATTTTCGAGTTTTCAACTATTTTTCCGATTCTGTTAATGTGTTAGGTTCAGCAATTTATCAGAATTTTCTGATGTGGGGAATGGTACACAACATCCACATAACGCCAATTGTCGTTAGGCCTATTATATAACCTTTGTTGTTAACATTCATTCTGCTATTCATTTAATCTCATTACCACTATATTGTCCATTATCAACCGTTTATAATCAGTTTAATCGGTTTCGGTCTTCTTCTTGTAATTGGATCATCGGGTGTTTGGTGGTGTAAATCTAGAGATTTATTTTATCGGTTTGACATTGGGGGTTAAGATATTATGGTGTTTTTTGTAAGGTTTGGTTTCTTTTCTAAATAGATCTTTAATACGGATTGCTTTGATTTGGTTTTGATGAACCTATTGCTGTCCTGATTTTGATTAAAATTTAATCATGACAAAGAAGGAATCGATGGCCATACTGTTGGCTTGTAAGAGGCATGGATTTTTTATGACAGTAAGGAATGTGGGGTATGATTATCCGGCCATTTTTTTGGACGGACCGGAGGTCAACTGAGTTCGGGTGTGGGGCCAGCTGGTTTAGCAGCTTTATAACTTAACCCCGGAGGAGATGGCCCTTATTGAGGAGTCGGTAAGGTAAGGAGATATTTTGGAGAGATTTGTCATCACTTGAATGCGATGAAAAAAGAACCTTTTTCTTATTACCTTTGTACGATGTATTATCGCAGAAAAATATTACTATCCTTATTACAAACCTTTGAAGGTGAATTGGATAAAATGAGTCTTCAAAAAATATTGTTTCTGTTTTCACGCCAGCAACAGGACAAGTCCTTTTATTTTGTACCCTATAAATATGGATGTTTCTCGTTTCAGGCCAATGCCGATTTAGGCACCCTGGTTAAATACGGATTGGTAAAAGAATCGGAAAAAACATGGTCCAAAACTGATCAGTTGGATTACCTGAAAGAATTAAAACCCAGTGATAAGCAAGGTATCCAAACCGTAAAAAATAAGTTTGGAACACTGAGCAAAGATGAACTTGTCAGGCTGACCTACACCAACTACCCCTATTATGCCATTAATAGTACCATTGCAACCAGTGTGCTGAATTTGGAGGAGATGAGCAAAGTTGAGAGGCAAAAACCGAATAAAACAGAAACTGTTTTATTTACCATTGGTTACGAAGGAATATCCCTCGAAGAATATTTAAACAAGTTAATTATTAACAATGTCAGGGTGTTGTGTGATGTTCGCAAAAACCCGCTAAGTATGAAATATGGTTTTAGCAAAAGCCAGCTCCAAAAGGCTTGTCAGGGGATTGGAATTGAGTATGTGCACATCCCTGAAGTAGGCATAACATCGGACAAAAGACAAGATTTGAAATTCCAGGCAGATTATGATCATCTGTTCGAATTTTACCGGGCGACTGTTTTGAAGAATGAAGTTGGAAAACAGGAGGAGATTTTGTCTGTTTTAAAAAACAAAAAACGTATAGCTTTGACTTGTTTCGAGGCCAATATTCATCAATGCCATCGGAAACATTTAGCTGAATCAATATCAAAAATGGAGGGGTTTAATTACGAATTAAAGCATATTTAATGGCAAGAAAAAGAGTTTTAATTACGGTGACTACCTATCCTTTGCCATCACGCAGTTATGATGAACTCGTTTGTACTGCCGGGATGCTTGAAAATGGGGAGTGGATTAGGATTTACCCCGTGCCGCTAAGCTTTTTAATTGATTTAAAAGATGCCGGGAAAGTAAAAAACGTAAAATACACCTGGATTGAGATCGACCTGAACAGGAGAGGTGATGATTTCAGACCTGAAAGCCACTCACCTGTAAATTATGATTTTAGGGACATTGTAATTGGAGATAGAATTGGAACCCAGGGAAATTGGATGCTTAGGAAGGACGTATGCCTAAATCGTGTTTATACAAATAAAAACCAATTGCTTGAAGATTCAAAAGCACCGCAAAATGTTTCACTGGCAACTTTTAAACCTGCCAATATTTTAAGTTTTGAGGTGGAAGAAGATACCAGAGAATGGAAAGAGGAATGGGCTGAAATTCGGAAACAAACCAGCTTATTCGATACTGTAAAACCAATTGAAACACTAATCCCAAAACTGCCTTACAAGTTTTATTATCGTTTTACAGATGATGCAGGTGTTGTAAGCAAGTTAATGATTGAGGATTGGGAAATTGGTGCATTATTTTGGAATTGCCTGAGAACGGCAAACGGGGATGAAGGTATTGCCTTGAGGAAGGTAAGGCAGCAATACGAGGACAATTTTATTAAAAATAAAGACATTTACCTTTTTTTAGGTACAACTAAAGAATGGCATAGGAGAAGAGCGACCAATCCATTTGTGATTATTGGTGTTTTTTATCCAAAAATCGAACTTCAAGGCCAATTGTTCTGACAAAAATATACTCTGATAGCCCCATATTGAATCTCAAATCGACCAACTGGTTTTCAAACTAGAACTCACCTTTATTGAAATAACCCTCAACGGGGGACTCCTTGCATTCCAATTGTCCCGAAATCCTGTACAGACCAGGCATCAGACTTACACTTCACATTGTTGTTGGAATGAGATGTCTCATCAGCCTCAGGCTGATATCGACATGACAAAAAAAAGAAGGATTGAACTCTGCGAAATTTTGCATTAACTATTACGTACCTTGTGATAAAAAAGGCAACTTCAGTGTAAAGCCGGGTGATGCGCAGGGTATCCTTTCGGTTTTACCTCAACCCAAATGATTTATTTGCTATTGTGGATGAATTTGCTTGATATCCATATGTTAAAAACTTGTAAAACGCCGATTGCGTATGGGTTTTTGTATAAATTTACCACAAACTTACTTATTAACCTTATATTATGAAACAGGTCTATTTTATTATCAGTTTAATTTTCATCTCCCTTTCTCTGAATTCGCAGAATACCAGTTTTAAACAAAGCAAAGAATTTCAGGAATTGAAAAAGCTACACAGCGACTCGTACCAAAGCATTGAAAACGGGGTTATCAGCAACTCTTTGTATGATGGAGTGAAATCCACCTTAAATGATTACGGAAATCCCCCCAATTGGGATTGGGTAAAGACCTTTGGCGGATCTGGTGGCGATGTTGTTCGCGAGGTAGTAACCTCACCTGACGGCGCTATATTCGTAACGGGTTCCTTTTCGGGTAATTTGAGTTTTAATGGCAACACCTGGTCGGGCATAGGAAGACGTGATGCCTTTATTGCCAAATTTCAAAGTGATGGTTCACTGATTTGGTTCAGGCAGTTTTCTGCTCTGGAAGGAGAAAAACTGGATGCTTATGATATCCACCCGGACGAAGCCGGAAATCTGTACTTTACAGGATCTTACACAGGGAATATCACATTGGGCACCTTCAATCTGAATGGTACTCATGACATAAACTTGTTTCTGGCTAAGGCAGATACTGATGGAAATATCACGATGGCTGTTACCCACCCAACAGCCAATCCATTGGAGCTGGGCTTAAAAGTGGACACTGATGACGGTGGAAATATCTATGTTTTGGCTTCGCTTGATGGAACAACAAGCCGATTCCATGCTTCAGCGGTTATTAAATACGATGTAAATGGAAATGTGATCATGGACTTCTATCATGAACAGAATTTTTGTGATATGAAAGTCGTGGGACAAAGCATTTATCTTATCGGAACGATCAATTTTGAAGGTTACATAGGCGATTTTTATTTTGATCCGGTAAGCTATGGTGATGCTTTTGTTGCCAAGGCAAATACAAATATGGAGTTTGCCTGGGCATCGATGGCTGGCCACACTTCATCCACCGGTGATTCTTTTGGCATAGGATTATATGTCTCACAAAACGAAGAAGTTTTTATAACAGGCTTTTCCAGGTTTAACATTGTATGGGGCAGCCTTTCTTCGAATTGTTGGGGTGGTTTTTTGGTTAAATGTTCTGCTGATGGGGAATTCTTGTGGCTGAGCGCGGATAGTATGTTTTCAAACGATACTCCCGTTGATATTACAGGCCATGGGGACTATGTTTATGTAAGTTTTGTAACGCAAACCATCAATCATTACAGCAATATTAAATCAATTCTTGGCACGAGTGGTGCGTCAATAGCAGAGCGTACCTCTGAGTATGATTTTGGGGCAATGGCTGTCAACACCCTTGACAATACCTTAATAACCAGCCAGAATACTGACGGCTTGATAGGTTTATCCAAGCTGGACGGATTGTCGCTAGATGATGATTGGAATGTGCTTTTCGGTGGGAATTCAGCTTTTGCTTACCCCATTGGTACCGCGCTCGATAAGAATGGGTTCCAGTATCAGTTTGGATATGCTTCAAACCAAATTGATTACTTCGGACAGCAAATCAATAAGGGTCTCTTTCTGGCAAAACAAAGTACTACCGGCCAGCCGGAGTGGATTGTAGAGTTTAATGATGCAAATGATGTAGGTAATGGAGTCGGGAACTCTATCGTGTACGATACAAATTATAATTGTGTTTATATAGCGAGTGCCTTTACTAAACCATTGGTTATTCCAGGAGGTCCCACATTGACTCCCGACCCAAACGCAGGAAGCTTTTTCATACTTAAATACGATTCACAGGGGAACTTTCAGTGGGCAATACAGGAAAATTTTAAGAACTATTCACTTTGCCTGGCAACGGATCAGTCAGGTAATGTTTTGATAAGCGGAACATTTAGCGGAAACATTACCCTAGGAAATACAAACCTGGTTGATGCAGGTTTAGATGATATTTTTATTGCCAAGTACAACAGCGAAGGTCAACCTGTTTGGGCGGTACGTGCCGGAGGTGAGGACACAGAATGGGAGGGGTTAATTTCGACAGATGCGCAAGACAACATTTATTTAACCGGTGAATTCTATTCTATTGATGTAACGGTTGTAAATGAATCCATTACACTACAGGAAGGCGATGGAAATATTGTGGTGGCAAAACTAAATCCTCAAGGAAATGCTCAATGGGTTCATGTGGTTGGCGGCTGTACAAATAACGAATATGGCGACTTTTATGGCTGGCCCACAGGAATCCGCACGGATGCAGACGGAAACAGCTATATAAAAGGATGGTGTTTCGACTCAACCTCTTTCGGCAACATCATGTTGACCAGTTTGCTGAATATCCCCAATTATGACAATAGATACAATAAATTTGTTACAAAATTCGATAATGAAGGAAATGTGATCTGGGCAAATTCAATAAACGAACTTTTGTCTTCGATGGATTATAATCAATTTGACATCGATCACCAGGGAAATGTGTATTGTGGTTTGAGAACCAGAGACACCACGCTTATTGGAGAAGAATACAGCTTTGGAAACAGTGGCTTAAACGACCTGATTGTTATTAAATATACAACCGAGGGCCAACTTTCATGGGTACGTGCGATAGAGGATTCAAAAGCAGGTTCTGCCTGGCTGAGCAGCGTGAGGTCAGGAGGAAATCAATCGGTATATGTAAGTGGCTGGTTTAACGATTATTTGAATTTTGGTAATTCCTCATTCGAAGTTAACACTAAAACCGGTTTTATTGGCCTGATGGGCGAATCGAATAGTATTACGCTATATGATCGAAACACGGATCAGTTTATGTTTGATTTGTTTCCCAATCCTGCTGACAAGTCAATTACTGTGCAAGCAACCGATGGTTTATCAGAGATAACCGGGTATCAAATTACGGATGTTACAGGTCGGCAGGTAAGTGCCAAAACTCAAACAAACCTGGCGCCGAATTTAACGATCGATATTTCAGCCTATCCCGCAGGTGTTTATTATGTAAAAATTTATTCCCAAAAATCCAGCGGGGTTAAAAAATTGGTAATTCATTAAACAGTACAGCC
The DNA here is from genome assembly GCA_002840975.1 of Bacteroidetes bacterium HGW-Bacteroidetes-16. Taxonomy (GTDB): domain Bacteria; phylum Bacteroidota; class Bacteroidia; order Bacteroidales; family F082; genus UBA6244. Next base: position 16,685 of record PHDN01000035.1, on the reverse strand, counting down.
TCAAAAACATTCTTTTGGGGCTTTTTTTCACCTACTACCTGACTTTTGCCGGGGGATTATAAATTTTGAAACCTGCGATAATAAGGCCAACATCTATGCTGAGCCCATCCTGTTCATCCTGTAATATAGTAAATCCTGTACAGACCATGCGACAAGGCTTAAACTAAATGTTGTTTGATGGAATGAGATGTCTCATCAGCCTCAGGCTGATATCGACATGACAAAAAAGAGATGGGTTAGAAAATCATGATCATACCAAGATCATCATAATCTATGTTTATAGCCTTGTCAGGTATTACTATCTCACTTTAATCCAATTAACTAATATTAAGATATACCCAATGTAGTCCTGACCTCAATGTTATACCAAAGCCGGCTATTGTTCTTAACTTGATGAGGAATGGCTTTTATAAAAATGTCTATATTTGTCAGCATTGAATGACCTCAAAAAGCAGTCAAATATGAAAAACTTCACGCTGACTCTCACACTTTTATTTTCTTTGGGATTTTCGGTATTTGCCCAAAACCTGAAATTGATAGTCGAGGCAGGATCGAATTTAACCTTTATTCCTGATTTTACTGATGACATCGTCATTGCCAACGATGGTTTGATTGTTCCGGGATTAATTACACCATCAAATAGTGTTTCACCGTTAATTTACACTAAATCACGTTCGGCAACAACAACTAAACCCGGTTTTTACATTGGTGTAGACCTGGATTATCAATTTGCAGAACGGTGGAAATTGTTCGCCTCCACAGGATTGAGTTATTGGAGATATGATTATGATACCTATATTTATGCTAAAGGGACACCTACGCTCTATCTAAGCGAAATTGATCCCAACCATGGAAATACAAGTATACTATACTACAATGTTAAACCGGTTAGCTTTTCTTACGAACTTATTGTCAATAGATTGGTTTTGCACGCCGGTCCATCATTCAATTTTTTGATAGCCGATGATTTTTCCAAAACAGTGTTGGTTTCTCATACGGAAACATTTGATGGTAAAATGTATGAAATTGTGGATCGGGCCTATTTTAAATCAACCAAAGAAATGAATACCTTACTGATTGGGTTTGATTTAGGTGTTGATATTAAAATAATCAGGCAGTTGTATTTTGCTGTTTCCGGTCAGTATTATTTCAATTCGGTATACTATACCGGCAACAGCTATAACAATTATAAAAGTGATCTTTCAAACTGTTTCCCCCTTCAATTGCAAGTGGGATTAAATTATCAGATTTTCGATTTTAATAAGCGCTAAAATAAAGAAGATCAGATCAGACATATTAGCAGTATTAAATCAATACAACGACGGAGTTGTCGTGCACTGATATCCATGACAGGATTTGAAGATTTATCTACCCACAAGCATCCCCAACTAAACCAGATGAGGTTGATGGAATGAGATGTCTCATCCGCCCCAGGCTGATATCGACATGACAAAAAAGAGATGGGTTAGAAAATCATGATCATCAGAAAGATCGTAATCAACCACGTTAGTAGCCTTGTCAGGTTTTCCCGGCTTACTTTAATGAACCTAACAATACTTTTTGATTTTCCAGAATAAATGTGTATGTTTGTATGAAATATGATGCATTAAGTTTATATATCTATAGCTATGACCGAAATATCATACAATGACATGAAGACTTTCAGTGATGCTGAAATTATTCTAAGGATAGGTAATTTTACTAAACACCACCGGATTCTGTTAAACAAATCACAGGAACAACTGGCCCGGGAGATCGGAATTGCCCGCTCCACTTTAAGTTTATTTGAACGAGGCGAGAATACCAGTTTGTTGGTTTTTGTTCAGATACTAAGGGCCCTGAACCTGTTGGACAGTCTTGGCCCGTTTCAGTTAAACGACCAGGAGATTCCGTTACAACCAGCTAAATCAAGCGAATCGACACCCCTTCGTGCCAAAACAAAAAACAAACCGGAGGAGGACGACGCTCCAAAGGATTGGGCCTTTTATTAGCCAGTTCACTTTGAAGGATTGTCTTTGGACGCAGAGGAAAAAGAGGAATGAGATGTCTCATCAGCCTGGGGCTGATATCGACATGACAAAAAATGAGATAGGGTTAAATAATCACGACAATCATAACCAACGTGATTATCCGTACCACACCCCGAGGGCTATCAGGGGGATTCGATCAGGTTAGCGCTGAGGTGGAGAAAATGATCTTAGTTTCCAGCCGTTGTCACGGATGCTCACACCATCAATTACCTCTTGAAATTCGTCCTTATCAAGCCGGGTAAACACCCGATCGGCCTGATCCAGCAATTTGATGGCTTCCTTTTTGTCTACCGGCTTACCGGCATCGGTCACCATGACAAAAGCACCGGGATGAATGTGATTTCGCAAGGTATTCGATTCTGCCACCAACAAGGTGCCGGGACTGATCAGCTTAAAAAAGGCCTCCATCGCC
>PHDN01000035.1:0-14230 GCA_002840975.1 Bacteroidetes bacterium HGW-Bacteroidetes-16 | reverse complement strand
GAGGCAACGATTCCTCAAACGAACGCAGGAAAAACGACCTGTTGGCTCCGGCCGCCAGAAACCGCCGGGTATCTTTAGAATCACCGGCCACCAACTCTTCTTCGATTTTAAATGGCTCTTTCAGGGGATATCCATGCCATCCATGCCCAGCTTTATCGCCAGGCTTGATATAGGAGATTATAAGCGAAATCAAAGGATAATCAGCAAAAAATTTCCGTGCCTATATAGCGGTCATTTTCGCATTAATTCAGTTTGCAAGTCACAGAACATACCAAAAATCAGGTAATCCAACGTTTCCAAACTAAAGAAAGCATGTTTGCAAACTCCGATTAGGATGGGGCTTACTAATCGGCTAAATGGTCAATTTTCAATTAAATCCTTTTCTTTCCAGAGTTTGTAAGTGTTTTTTGCAGCATAAAAAACACAACAGGCAAGTAAAATCATAAAACCAGAACCGATTGGAGCGTTGCCTCCAACTACTTCGTTACCTCCTGAGGATGGATTTGCAGGAGGAGGTGGTGGTTCCATTTGGGCGAATAATGAATTACCAGCAATCAATATTAGACTAGATATCAGGATTATAACTCTTTTTTTCATGGTTATTTTGTTTATTGGATGAATACTTTTTTTGAATAAACTTTATTTTCAGAGATAATGCGAACTAATCCAAATCCATGGAATGGGAAAACACTAAATTCACAAGGTGTACTTATAGTGAGTTGTTGTTTTACTATAATATGACCTTGTAAGTCAAACATCTCAACCTGAACGTTCTCACCAGTGAGTGACGGAATAATTATCTTTACCTTATCCGAAACCGTCCATAATTTAAAATTTTCTCCCACAGATTCATTCATTGCGTTCACACCATAAAAATGCAGATAGAAGCGATTTGCCTCATCACCCATTGCATGGTTAAAACTATATGAAGCACTTTCTCGTAAGTTGATGGTCTTATTTAACAATCTATCTTCCAGATAAATAGTGATATTGCTTGCGAATGACCCCAGTTCACTAACAATGAAATTTACGCTGGCATTACTAGTCAAAGAAAAATGCAGTGGCACAACTGTTTCTGTATTCGAATACGGTAAACTATTGATTGTTAATCGAATACCGTCTTCTGTAATTGAACTGAGCTGTGGAGCGTCGCTTCCACCAGCCAATTTATAAGCATCCCAATCACCATCGAAATGGGTAGTTGCCGTTTCAGAGAAACGTACAACCATTTCGTCTGTTATATTATTAGCTAATGCGTTTATTCTGAGCAAATCAGGAATAGCATCATAACTTTTCCAAAATGACTGCGCGTTGTGAACCCGCACCGTATTGTCCATACTGAGTGTTGGACTTGCGTTTGCATGAACAAAAAACGACTGGCCAAGCGGAATAAATTGTGTGCCACCATTGGTTCCGACACCTCCAACAAAGGAAATATAGTTTGCCGAATTAGCCGCAGCACCCGCCGGCCAAATATAGATAGCATTATCAATACCGGTCTTAACCCAACTACCATTTAACCAATCAATTGCTGAGGGATATGGGTTTGGAACTAAATTAAATCCCTGTCCTAAGTTATAACTGGTTGAAGTCGTAAAAGTACCATTATTCATTGGCCCGGAAAAAGTATTTGTAACACTGGTTCCACCTATATAATACATCATATAACCTTTGGTCACGTCGAGTGGCGTAATGGTTGAAGAACCCAAACCATTCCATTGTCCGGTTGATTGTGTGAAATCAAAGAGATATGAGCCCAGAAATATTTCTGATAATGGTAAGGCCGCAGCAGTCAATGGTACTGAAACAAAATGATACATCATCGCACTTTGATCCGTGCTTCCGGTAATAATTCTGTTAATCGTTGCCGGAACATCTGCCGTGTTGTGAAGCAATGATGCTCCATCTTCAATAACAAGATTTGTGGCTGTTGAATTGGTTAAATCACCAGAAACAGTAAGCCATTTGTTGGTTGGAAGGCTAAGAACAGCATCACTTTTTATCAGGAGATTATTTGCCAAAGCAGCGGTATTATCAGTCTGTGTTATGGAAGCATTTTCCCATACTGTTGTGCTGACATTTGTAGCCCAATTTAAAAATTGCACATTATTCGTTCCTCCACCAATTTGGGACCAACCTTTTGAAGTCGAATAAAATCTACCGGTATAATCAGATAAGAAATCCTTTGAATCGAAAATATTAGGATTCGTATAGAGAGTATATTCAGTTGGTCCCGAGATATATTGCTGATAACCGTTCATGCCCGATTCCAAAAAATCAATTCCGGCCAGTGCATCACCAGTTGCAACTGCAAGTCGGGAACTGATTGTAACCAATGTTGTCCATTCGACAGGCACTTCAGTAAAATCATCTGCATTCGGTCCATTACCCTGAACATTGACATCACCTGTGAGAGCAAGGTTGAATACCTTGTTTGGTGCGGTACCGGTTATGGTTTTAGTCACAGTATATTTAAAACCGCCCTGGGTGTTTAAGGTACTAAAATCCCCGACTTTCGTCACTGTCCAGGTTGTAGCCGTGTTATTAAAGGTAGTGTTATTAAAGTTCAGCTTGATTTGGCTGAGCCAAAGAAAAGTTCCGGCCTGACTGCATTTGATCTGTACATCGTACTGTAGATTATCAACATTGGAGAGTCTGATTATCCGTGGATTCGCGAACCTGTACGAAAGTTGCTGAGCAAAAATTCCACCTGAAAGCAGAAGTATTACTAAAAGGATGATTGATTTTTTCATAAGAGTAGATTCTATTAGTTTGTGTTTAATTATTTCTTTTCGGGCACCTGTGATTTAAATTTAATGAGCTTATTCGATATCAGTATAGGATTAGCGATACCAAAATTTGTGGCCCATTTCGAAAAGTCAAGACCTGATACATCTCCATCATTATCAATATCTGATCGCAGATATCCTGGATTTCCGAAATCTGTTGCCCATGCTGAGTAATCAAGACCTGACACATCACCTGAACCATCTGCATCACCGGCAACCATCCCAAAGATTCCTGAACCCGCACCTAATTCTTTATACCCGGCATTATCGCCGTAAGCCTGCGTTATTGCTGATGTAAAATCGTATCCATATGAATTTCCAGTCATTATCATACCGGTGTTACTCATGATGGCAATGTGGTTGCGATGATAGATAACTACATAAAGATTATCGCTGATTACTGGATTTCCAATTGTTGGCGATGTAACACCATCAAGTCCAACAATTGAACCATCTGATTTGATAAAAAACGCTTTTGGCCATCCGGTTAATGTGGTAGCAGGAGATGCCTGTGCCGGGGAAGGCGCATCCCGAAGTTCAATGAGCACCCAATCGACTACATTTGCTGGTATCGCTACAACACTTTCTGTACCAGCGTAATACCACGGAGAAATATTATATGGTTGCAAAAGTGGCAGATGTCCATTATCGTTAAGTGTGGTATTCATCAATCCACTTGCACCATCAAACGGGCCTTCTAAAAATGCATGTACATCAATGGATTTATTTATAAATACCTGATTAACTGTAACCACACTTGAAATAAATGCAACACCATCCCAAAAACCTCCGCCATCATACCGATAGCCACCATACTGATTATTTCCTCCGGAAAGTAATACTCGGCTGGCAATGTAATAAGTTCCTGGAGCCAAACTTGCTCCAATGCTTGCTATATATTCATCTGTTGAAGCAACATCTGTTGAATAATTTGCAAGTGTCCAATTTGTCCAGGTTGACGGATCGGTATTGGTGCCATTCCATCCTATCCAAACCTGAATGCCAGCACCTTGACCTGCGGCATTGGTCACACCAGGTTCATAAACCCGGGCAGTAATACTTATTGTACTTCCTTCATCAATAGTAGCAGTGGCAGGTGATTGCAAATTAGCCCAGTCAATTGCTGTTGGACCATTATTCACTTCATAGGCACCAATAGTAGGAGTTGCGTAACTTCGACTGGCTCCTGTAAAATCCGCTGAAATACTGCCAACAGGAACTCCTGCACCTAAGGCCGGAGAACCAGCAGATGGAATAAGATTTGTAACTGAAGTAAATAAAGGATCAGCGTTAATCGATTGTGCATCTTGTCCGGTAAAAGTTTTCCAACTTGTCAGATTCATATTATTTGTCGGTGGTGAAGCAGTACCGGCCAATCCAACGTAATTATTATCGTAATTGGTTGAATAATAGATATTTCTATTTATTGATGTGAAGGGTGTTGTAGCAGATTTACAATAGATGGAATAGCCATAACTTATTAAAGATGAACCTGACCTTTCACCGACACTATTTTGTAAAATATTGTTTTCCAAATGAATTCCACTCACATTTGCACCTATTTCAAGCGCTGTAAACCACTCATTGTTATAAAAAATTCCATAGACAGGATCTGGTGTCATATAGATGGAATTATAGTAGATGTAAATCCCAGCATTCGAATTTCCAAACAACTTTATCCCGGCCGGAATCGTATTATTATCGCCCGTATTTGGGCTACCACCCAAACCCGAAATTTTCCGGATTACATTATTACGGATAATGATATTCGGATCTGCGTTTATGGCTTTGTTTGTTATACCACTTGCACCAAGATAATTAGCTCCGTTATAAACAATATCACGGATATAATTTTTTTCGATGACTGAATTTGTAACTCCCTCTAAATAAATTGCTTGTGGGCTTTGATTGCTAATAACATTATAAATGTAGTTGCCTTGTAAAAGAAGATTATTCTGATATTTTGCATAAATACCGTTTTGACGCACATAATTCGAGGCAGTATTTGATCCAATATTATTTCCATAAATGGAATTCCCGGATGCCTGATTCCAGTAGGTTCCATCGAGATAAATTCCATAATCACACTTAGAAATTGAATCATTTCGAATAATGTTATTATTACATGCTCCATTTATGCTAATTGCATAGTTCGATGAGTATTGCACTGCACCTGTTGATATAAAACAGCCATCAATAATGTTATTATTACTACTATTCGAGAGATTAAAAACTGTCGCGTTTGATGTGATGGTATTTGAAAATGTCAACAATGAATTTCCTGTAATACGCACATTATCAGCTCCATTAAAACGTATTAATGCTCCGGAATAATTTCCGCTTATAGTATGCATACTACCATTTCCCTGAATGGTGAGATTAAAGGAAGGGTCAGCCACATTAATTTTATTAAGTGCTGTAGAACCATCTTCGGTTGTGTTGCCAACAATATTTACAACTAGATTTCCGGTTAAAACTTTTGCGTTTATATCAGCGAATAATCCAGTTGCACCTGTAAGTGATGCGTAATCACCAGGGATATTTATTGATCCGCTCAACCCCTGAACAATGGTATATGAACTAGGACTAGTTGGTGGTGTAATACATGCAGGTGGATCAGTACTATATCCTGAGGCTCCGGAAGAAGGATAGCATCCTACATTTGGACTCGCCTCATTGTCCTGTGCAACTACAAAATAACTTATGGTGTTTCCCATACTTGCTCCTGCTCCAAAAACAAACTGAAATGTATCTCCTGATATCCAACTACCTATAGCGATGCTGTAAGGATTGCCATTTATTTGCCAATATAATCGGGGCAACCCGCTTCCACTTTGTGGAACACTTCCAAACGCATCTGTGATTGTAACGGTTAATGTGCGATCAGTAAGTAAAAGCGTATTGTCCAATTCGATATACGAAATAACCGGTTCTGAAACATCAGATCCTAATTCATAGGCACCCATTGATGTTGGGACGGTGCGGGTTATCCCGGAAAAATCATCTGTAATTGAAACGGATGGACAGGCATCAAGTACTACCGATCCCGGATAGGGAACCAAACTAGGAAGTGTATTCAAATTTGGTGAAGACGAAATAGATTGTAAGTCACGCCCACTTGCTGTCTGCCATGTTTCAATCGAAAGTTTGTCGCCCCCTAAATAACCCAAAATACCTTCTATTCCATAGACAAAATAATCGTTATAATCCAAATTATTCAACACATTTGCCGATCCGGCAATATACATCGAATAGGCTTTTGAATCACCCGTTAAATTTTCAATACTGTTTGAAAGTATATTATTTCGAATATCTATCTGAGAAACGGATGAACCAACGTAAATATCTGTACTTAAATCATTTGTTGTGACATGACTGATATAACCGCTCAGCGAAATGGTATTGTGATAGATTTTTACATCGGTTGAAATACCCGTGATTTTTATTCCGGCTGTTCCATAAGATGATAAATTTGACGAACCATCCCCAGTGATATCATAAAGAATATTATTACAAATAGTTACATTATTTCCTGAACTGGCTAAATTGATAAACATGCCTGTACCGCAATATGTTGATCCAATAGTGCCCTTCACTGCATGAATATTATTCCTCGAAATAGTCATATTTCGTGTGCCAGCCCCAACATAAATACCGAAAGTTGAAGTAACCGATGAAACCACACCATTGATTACATTTTGCGAAACTGTTCCGGCAACATTATTCAAATAAAGGCCAACGTTACCACAGTAATAATTCGCATCAAAAGAACCAATTATATTGTTGGTGCACAACAAATTATCCATAACACCACTGGTTGTTCCACCTATATAAAGTCCATAAAAAGCCCTGCTGAATTCATTATTATCAATGGTCATATTGTCGTTGTCGGCTCCTGAAACGCCAACTGTTGAACCAGCAGAAAATGCATATGTATAACTGTTGTTGTTTCCCGGTGATCCTCCAATGATCTTACAGTTTTTGACTGTAAAATATTTTGCTCCAAGGGATGATGCTCCACTTAAAACCTGTAAGGCTGCTGACCAATTACCTGTGCTGGTGTTTTCAATCGTTAAATCTCTTGACGAACTCCCATTATTTGAACCATCAATACTGAAATAATCGGTTCCATTAATCTCAAAAATTGCGGTTGAACTGTTACCTGTTATAATGGATGAAATACCTACAGCAGGTTTTATTGTTATTGTATTGGTAGCCGACGCTAAAGGAATTTCATTTACTACAATGGGAATAGTTTCTCCATAGGATGCTGAATATGGAACCAGGCCAGAGTTTGTCAAAAGAAATGTTACAGGCCCCATAACTCCCCTATTGTTAATATTTGTAACAGCTTCTGTTAAGGTAGCGAAGTTTGGAAAGGAATTTGCAATTCCAACCAGATAGGTCCCATTCATAGGTCCCAGAATAGTTCGATATCCGACTGGTGCTGTTATTGAAGGCACTCTTGTAATTCCAGATATTACCATCGAAACGCACTCAGCATCAATTAGATGATCAGTTGTCGCTGTTTGTGTTACATCGAAAACTAACCAAAAATAATTGTCACCTGTTGATAATATCTGTGATCCATTAACCGAATAATTAGCCATTGTTGGTGTTGTTGATCCAAATAAAATTCCAGTAACAAAATTGGGGGCATCGCCGGTATAATACACTTTTGCCGGAACAGTATTGATGTCAGCGATATCTGTTGTTCCATTAGAATTTAGTGTTAATTGGGTCAGAGTCAGTGGTGTACTACCTCCATCAGTCGTAATTTTAACCGAGATAATTAATTGGTCCGTATTTCCCGAAAAAACATATCCGGTATGCTGGATTGTTGTTGACGACAAATAAGCCATTGATGGTAAACCAATAAAATCAGCTTCATCGGCTCCTACATCGGTTGAAGTTCCGCTTCCGGAATAGCCAGTTTCACCCCATCGGGTTTCTCCATCATAATCGGTTGTGATGGCAATGGGTGAGGTAATTCGTAATCCGCTGCTTTCGAGTGCAGTTGGAGTTGATAAATTAAGGTGAATATTGTTCGCTGCTGCATCAACAAATGTTGGATTCTCTGAAAATGAATTACTTTCTCGTGGCGATACTCTGGCCTTAAACAATACGACAGATTGATCACCATTTGTTCCGTCATGATAAATTAAATTGTTTGTACCTGGCATTCCTGCATAAAAGCAATTATTGTTCGATGAGGTTGAATAAGTACTAATACTGGTACTGCTTCGCCTGTATGCCACTGTGTAGGACGGTCCTGTAACAAAAACAGGTGTTGAAGTGTTAACAATCAAATTGTTTTTTAATTCGATACCCCAATTTGTTTCTGCGTATATCCCTGAACTCCCGAAGGTTGTGGTTGATGTGCTGCTTGCGTTTAAATAAATTGTATTGTTGTAACAATATAGCGTTGAACCAGCATTCTTATAAATTCCTCTTATAGCATTTGTTCCTGTGGCAGCAGGAGTTTTGAGATCGGAGATAAAATTATTGTACAAGTAAGCATTACTCCCACCATCAATTGTAATTCCATTCACCATGCCGGTTGCAGTAGTTGAGGTAAGATCATAAATTGTGTTTTTATAAATCGTTGGTGTGCTCGCTGAATGATACATTCCTGTAACTGTTCCTCCGGCAGATGAAAGTGTGTGAATAGTATTTGAATATGTATTTCGGGTACCGGAAGTAGTATAAAAATTCATTCCAAAAACATTACCCGTTCCACTGTGTACTAAATTATAAATCGTGTTGTTGTAATAATTTTCATTTGTAGGACTACTATTATCCAAAATGCCATATAATAAGCCCGTTCCTGTTGAAATCGAAATGTCATGTATCAAATTATCATGCATTACCAAAATCCCAGTTCCAGCTTCAATACCATATGCATTTGCAAAAGCTGTTTTATGTAAATCATAAATAATATTGTGATTAACGTTAATATTTATTGCTCCTCCGGTAGAAATTCCCATTAGATAACCGCTTCCTGGAATCGTAGCCCCATGAATTGTATTATTGTTAATATTCAGTGTTCCTGGTATATTGCTGTAATAGTTATAAATACCATAAAATGCACCGGAAGATGCATAGGAATATGAACAATTTTGAATAGTATTATTTGTAATATTTACTGTATTTGTTGTTCCAGATCCTCCAAATACCGAATATATACCATATAAACCTTCGTAACTTCCTCCAAAATCCAGACTTATTGTATTACCACTTACTGTTGCACTTGATTTGGATGAATTGCCTAAATATATACCTCTCATACCTCCCGGCCCTGATCCTAAAGCGGCAGAGCTAATCGTGTTATTCGAAATATTAACATTGTTGGTATAATCAACATATACACCTGAAGGAGTTGCAGTAGCAAAGTTTGAAATCGTATTTGCACCACTAACTCCAATATCAAAATTCTGGTTGTATAAAGAATATGGACTTGCAGCATTATAACCATGCACAGCAATTCCAATTGAAACATTTGAAATGGTATTGCTATAAAACTGGCAGTCGTTGGTCGCATCTGAGGTTGCTGTAATAATCAATGAACTCGTATTTCCCGGAATATGATTGCCACAGTATATTCCAACAGTTACATAACTATTCGTCCAATCCATTGCAATGTTGCAATTTTTAATAACAACATTTTGACAACCATCAAAAGGGGCAACATTGCTCTTTTTAACCAGACCATAACCCCATTCAACAGTGTTATTTGCCTGAATATCTATACCATCAAATGTAATGTAATCGGTTCCAGCAATTATTATTCCCCCATCAGATGTTGAGGCTCCACCAGAAACAAAAATCTTTGGATTTGTGGCTCCGCCCGGGGTTTTCTGGAATACTATTGGTGCAGTAGCGTTAGAAGTTGTGGTATTTATTACCCATTGTGATGTGTTGGTATATTCGTTCTCGGTGTAACCCGAGGCAATATTATATGTTACACCCGGACTTGTTGTTCCATTCGTATTGAGTGCACTGATGGCAGCTGAAATAGTTGCATAATCGCCAGGAATTGTTTTAACTCCTGAAATTGGTTGCGCGAATAATCCTATTGAGAAAAGGAAAATAAAAACGGTAATTTGAATTCTTTTCATGAGATAAATGCTGGTTAGTTTTCTTACGAAAAATATCAGCAAAGTTATCTCGCATGTTGGTGATTTACTGTCACTATTGTTGCAAAATATACTACTATTGTTGCAGTTTTTGATACAACAATTGAAAATTAGATTTTGTAACTATCTTATTTTAAATTGATTGAATTTTTTATGTAATTAATCAGTGATTTAATGATGATGATCAGCCATGAATTCACTTGGGGTCATTTTATAGATTTCCCTAAAACTTTTTGAGAAATAGGAAAGGCTATTAAACCCAACATTATACATAATTTCGGAAATATTCCCACTCTTTAGTTCCATCATCTGAGCAGCCCGTTTAATTCTGATAATTCGTATAAAATTGCTCGCCGACTGATCAGTAAGTGCAGTTATTCTTCTATGAAGCTGACTTCTGCTTAAAAAAACCGATTTAGCCAGGAATTCAACATCCAAATCAATATTTTCAATATTATTTTCAATGGTATTAATCAATTTCTGGAGGAAAACAGCATCGGAAGATGAAATTGAAATTGATCGCGGCTCAAGTCGTAATTCTTTGGTAAACAAATCTTTAAGAAATTTGCGCTGAACTATTAAACTTTTTATCCTTACGACAAGTTCCCTGGTCACAAAAGGTTTCTCCATATAATCGTCGGCTCCAAATTCAAGACCCATAATCTTATTATCTGTTGCAGTCAATGCGGTAAGCAAAATAACCGGTATATGTTTTGTTTCAGCATTTGATTTAAGATTTCGACAAAATTCAAGGCCATCCATCTTTTCCATCATGATATCGGAAACGATTAAATCAGGATGCTGTTGAATCGCAAGATTCAGACCTTCACTTCCGTTTGAAGCTTCTGAAACCTCATAGTTATCTTTCAGAATTTCAATGAGATATGCCCTCATATCCTGATTATCATCAACAACCAATACCTTATGCATGGATTCAATTGCAGATTCATCTTTTTGAGCATTTACATTATCATCTTGTGTAAAAGATTGATATTTTATAGGGTCAAATTCAAGAGCCTGATATTCTATACTTTTGTAGGGCACACTTCGTTTTAAATCTTCATGGGAGAAAACAGTAGAATCTGTTGGCAAAAAAACTGAAAACTGACTTCCTTTGCCCTCTTCACTATTGAGAACGAGTTCTCCTTTATGAAGTTTTACAAGCTCTTTAACGAGTGCAAGGCCAATGCCAAATCCATCGTAAATATCACTGGTATAATTATTTAACTGATAATATCTTTCAAAAATAAGTTCTTGCTTTTCTTTTGGAATACCCAATCCATTATCAATAATTTCTATTTTTAGCCACTTTTTATTTTCGGAATTCAAAGATCCAGTATTTGGTAATTTCTTCACATCCGTTGAAACAATTACTTTTATTTTTCCCCCAACTGGTGTATATTTAATAGCATTGGAAATCAGATTACTAACCACTTTCTCAATAATATCAGGATCGAACAAAAGATCGACTTTTTCACTATGAAAATCATGTTCTAATGCAATGTTTTTAGATTGAGAAGCCATTTCAAACGACGCAACTATTCCTGAAATTAACTGTAAAATATTTCCTTTTGCAAGTTTTAACTGTTGGCTTCCGCTATCAATTCGGGTAAATTCGAGTAACTGTTCGTCAAGAGCTAACAGACGGCTTGCATTCCGGTGAATCAGTTGAAGTAATGGTTTTTCGGACGGATTGGCTTTATCGAGAAGTATTTCAGCAGGTCCGAGCATCAATGTCAGTGGCGTGCGAAATTCATGAGATAGGTTTGCGAAAAAAGCGGATTTTATATCATTGATTTCCTGAAGTTTAGCATGAATTCTTTTCGCATTCTTCGATCTTTGAAATAAATAAACGACCAAAACTGAAACAATTATAAATAATCCGATAAACAAAATTACATATACCCTGGTTTGTTGTAATTGCAGTTCCTGATCGGCAGCATCGATTTTCAAAGTACTAATCTCATTATCCTTCTTAATAGTTTCGTATTTAGTTTGTATCTCACTTATTTCTTTAACGTTATTTGCTTTTGTTACACTGTCGCTGTATTGTTTAAACGATAATAAATACTCGTAGGCTTTTGTGAAATTTCCTTGTGCAGCATACGATTCATATAAAATTCCCATGGCTTCCTTTAAAAGGCTGAGTTCATTCTCTTTTTGTATTGTTTCAACAGCATCCTCACAATAACCGATTGCTCTCTTAAACTTGCCAGCTTTTTGATTTGCGTAACCCAGATTAATATAACTCATGGCAATATAATGGCCACTTTTCATTTCCAATGCATATTTGAGCGCCTTTTGATGAAATTCGATTGCCTTTTTAATGTCTCCTTTATTCATATAAGCAACTCCCAAATTATTCATACATTTCTGAATTCCAATTACATCGCCAATTTTTTCTTTAATCTCCAAAGCTTTTAAGTAATACAGAATTGATTTGGGATAATCTTTTATTGAATTATAAACATTTCCCAAATTCACGTAATTAGCTGAGATTCCCAATGAAAATCCTTTTTCAATATTGGCATTTAGCGACTTTTCGTGATAGAAAATAGCAGCTTCGTTGTTATTTTGAATATTATTTATGGAACCAAGTGTGCTATACAATAATGCCAGATCACCATCCTTTGTTTTGTGATTCAGATAAATACGTTCAGCTTTAACAAGTACCGAAACTGCTTTTAACAATTCCTCTCTTCGAACCAATGTTGTTCCTTCATCTAACAAGCAATCAGCGTAAGTTAGACTATCATCACAATCCAGAAAGAGTTGTTCGGCAATCTGAATGGAGTTAAGTGCTTGTTCATACTGGTCATTTTTCTTCTGAATTTTAAACAGAACATAGGTTGCATCAGCAATTAACCTTTTATCTCCAGTTTTTTTGGCCAGAACCAGACAAATTCTATTAATCGAATCTGCAATTTTAATATCACTGCGAACATAGGCACTAGAAATTTTATTCAGTAGCCTTATTTTGGTGTTTTCACTTCGCGTTGTGTCAAGCACTGAATAAAGGCTGTCGATTACATGATTTGTTTGACAAAATACCGCGATTTGAAAGAAATTGAATAAAAAACCAAATAGTATAATGATATTAAGCCTGAGTCGTAAATATCTGAACAAATAATACTTATATGTCTTTTCTCCTGTTCTCATTTGGCTATTTGGTGCAAATATATATTAGATTTCCAAAAAGCGACAGTTATAAGTGACTAATATTCAAAACATGAGAATAGAATTACTTATAGTAGAAGACAAATTTGGGCAAATACCAAAAAAGTCTGCCATATTTCTTTGGCAGACTTTTATTTAAGTTTGGATTTAACCAGATAAAGGAAGTCAATAGAATGTAGATCTTTAGATTTTTTTTGAAGGTTAGCATTTATGTTATACGACAAGTTTTACTAAAGATGATTATCATGGGATATCCGACAAAAATTCAGTTGATTAAAAAAGATTCAAGCGAACAATGGTACATTAATTTTCCAAATGCCGTTGCACAAGCAATTGAATTTGAGAAAGGAGAAGCTGTCGAGTGGGGTATAGAGAACAAAAAAAATGGTTCTTAAAGGACCTGATTCGATCGCGTTAGAGGCAAAAGAACGCTCCAAAGAAACCAAATTGATGAAATCGAAGATTTGATATACGAATGTCATGGCGCTTTCACCAAACATGAGTCATGGAAACGATCAAGAGAAGTTTTGTATGGAAGCCTAAATTGCATGAACCGATATACGGAAACCAGTACCCTCTTGGCAGGCGGACATCAGTTTAAGAATTGGTCATTAACCTATCGGGTGTTCACGCTTATTTGCTCAGGGTGGGAAACAGGATATAGGATTGCTGGGGTATTTGTTGGAATGAGATATGTTAAAAAAATGAATTGGGTTAAAACGCTGCGAAACCCTGCGCCAAACTTTGCCCCCATTGCGGATAAACAAATCATGATCATCATAAAAATCATAATTATCTGCACCCCTGCATAGCCCCCCACGATAGTCATCGGGGCCATCGGGGGCGTTCTATCATATAACCTTTGAAGAGGAGATGTGCTATCTTAGTTTCCAGCCGTTGTCACGGATGCTCACACCATCAATCACCTCTTGAAATTCGTCCTTATCAAGCCGGGTAAACACCCGATCGGCCTGATCCAATAATTTGATGGCTTCCTTTTTGTCAACAGGTTTCGAGGCA
This sequence comes from Bacteroidetes bacterium HGW-Bacteroidetes-16, assembly GCA_002840975.1. Classification (GTDB taxonomy): domain Bacteria; phylum Bacteroidota; class Bacteroidia; order Bacteroidales; family F082; genus UBA6244. The sequence goes on along the minus strand of PHDN01000035.1, from coordinate 108 downwards.
TCGGTCACCATAACAAAAGCACTGGGATAAATGTGATTTCGCAAGGTATTCGATTCTGCCACCAACAAGGTGCCGGGACTGATCAGCTTAAAAAAGGCCTCCATCGCC
>PHDN01000034.1 GCA_002840975.1 Bacteroidetes bacterium HGW-Bacteroidetes-16 | reverse complement strand
GCCTGGTGAACAAAGACCGGGACTCGTTCATGGGCAACAAACCCAGGAGCTATAGCCCCATAGAGTGTTCGCCGTTTTAGGTGGGTGAGATTTGATAAACGGGGTTTAGTTTTTAAAGATGTAGTTGTCAATGATAAAAACGAAATTCAGCTTTTATTTTTAATGAGTTTCAATGCTTTTGGATGAGTTAACTTTCCTTAATTAACTGCTTTTTTTGTGTATCACGAAACAGGATCTGTAAAAAATCAATACTTTCGCAGGATTATAAAAACAGGTCAATGGAAGGTTTTTTGAAAATCGTTTTTATTCTATTTTTATCATACTACGCTGTAATCCTATTTTTTAGATATGCGTTGCCATGGTTGCTTGGACGTTTTATTAAGAAACAACAAGAGAAGTATTTTGGCCAGAGCCAGCCTTTTGTAAAAAGTGATGCGCCGGAAAAGGAAAAAAAATCAAATAGGACAACCAAAAAACAACAGCAAAAAGATGACAAGACTTTTGGTGAATACATCGACTTTGAAGAAATTCAGGAATAACTCAACTTAATTGATTCCGGTTATGCGTGATAAGAAAAAGATTTTAAATACCCTTGCCCCGTACCTGGTGGCAATTTTTGTTTTTATAGGAATTACCCTGGTCTATTTCTCGCCACTGCTTGAAGGCAAAAAGCTAAAACAACACGACATTGCCATGTTTAAGGGGATGTCGAAAGAGATTGTGGATTTTAGGGAAAGTACCGGACAGGAAGCGTTATGGACTAACTCCATGTTTGGTGGAATGCCAGCCTGGCAAATATCTGTAAAGTACACAGGAAACCTGATGGGATATGTTGATCAGATAATTACTCTTGGATTGCCCTACCCCGCGAATTTTGTTTTTTTGTATTTTCTGGGTTTTTTCATCTTACTATTGGTATTAAAGGTAGATCCCTGGTTGAGTATTGCGGGAGCCATTGCTTTTGCTTTGTCTTCCTACTTTTTTATTATTCTGGGAGCGGGTCACACATCAAAAGCGCATGCCATAGGATACATGGCTCCCGTTCTGGCAGGAATCATTCTCACCTTCAGAGGTAAATACTGGCAAGGTGCCTTGCTTACCGCGGTGGCTTTAGCACTTGAAATTAAAGCCGGTCATCTCCAGATAACCTATTATTTATTGTTGATGGTTTTAGTGTATGGGTTTTTTAAATTAATTGATGCCATCACACAAAAAACGTTGCCTTCTTTTTTAAAAACCACCGGCATTTTACTTGTTGCTGCGTTGCTGGCTGTATTAACACACTCCACCAATTTGTGGGCCACCTATCAATATGGAAAAGATACCATGCGAGGTAAGCCGGAGCTGACGAAGGAAAAGGCCATTACATCGGATGGCCTCGATCGCGATTATATCACTTCGTGGAGTTATGGAAAAGAGGAAACCTGGTCACTTTTAATTCCTGACGCAAAAGGGGGTGCCAGCGGGATGCTTGGAAATGTGGATGCTATCAAAAAGGCCGATCCGGCTTATAGAAGTATGATCTCGAACCAGACCAATGCCTATTGGGGCGATCAACCCGGGACTTCGGGGCCTGTGTACGTGGGGGCGATCAATATTTTCCTCTTTATTTTGGGAATGTTTATCGTCAGTGGCCGTTTAAAGTGGGCCTTGTTCTCCATTACAGTATTGTCAATTCTCCTTTCCTGGGGACACAACATGATGTGGTTTACCGATTTTTTTATCAACTATATTCCGGGATATAATAAATTCAGAGCGGTTACCATGACGCTGGTTATGGCTGAGCTTGCAATGCCATTGTTGGCCTTTCTGACTTTGAATGAGGTGCTTAAAAATCCCGGAGTTGTAAAACAAAAGATCAATTATTTTTATATTTCTGTGGGATTAAGTGCTGGTGTTGTCTTGTTGTTTTATATGCTTCCAACTGCCTTTTTTAGTTTTCTGAGCGAACAGGAGAATGTACAATTTACACAATTATTGGGCGGGGCTGACGGGCCTCAGGTTGCAGCTTATCTGGCTAATCTCGAAGCGGTGAGAGTGGCCATTTTTAGAGCTGATGCATTGCGAAGTTTATTCTTTATCGTGGCCGCCGCCGCACTTATTTATTTTTATCAACTGAATAAAATTAAACGTAGCTGGATCATTGCAGGTGTGGCGGTGTTGGTGCTAATCGATATGTTTGGTGTAAACCGGAGATACCTGAACAACGACAACTTTGTAAGAGCAAGCCAGGTGGATGTTCCTTTTAAACCCTCAAAAGCCAACCTGTTTATTCTCAACGATAAAGATCCTGATTACCGCGTCCTCGACATTACACAAAGTACATTTAACGATGCCAGCACTTCGTATTTTCATAAATCAATCGGCGGATATCATGGTGCCAAATTACAGCGTTACCAGGACATCATTGAATATTACATTCAGGGTGAAATTGAATCGATATACAAGGTCTTGTCTGATAAACCGACCATGGAGAAAATCAACAACCTGTTTTATCAACAACAGGTGTTAAACATGCTCAATACAAAGTATGTGATTTATAACCCCGATGGCCAGCCTTTGATCAATCCTGCTGCCTTTGGCGGAGCCTGGTTTGTGGATACCACCGTAGTGGTCAACTCTCCTGATGAAGAAATAGCGGCCTTGGCAAAGGTGGATTTGCGTACTGTGGCTGTGGTGGATCAACGCTTTGCTGATCAGTTAGCCAGGATCGGCCAGGATGGTGAGTCGGCAATTCAACTGACAGATTATCAACCAAATCATCTCACCTATCAAACCGAATCAGCCATTGATCGATTGGCCGTTTTCTCGGAAATTTATTTTGCAAACGGATGGAATGCGTATGTAGATGGCGTTAAAGCACCTTATCTGCGTGCCAACTATATTCTGCGTGCCATGAACATTCCTGCCGGAAAACACACCATCGATTTTAAATTCGAGCCATCTGTTTGGAAAGTTGGCGAACCGATTTCTCTGGTTGCTTCCCTAATTTTAATTTTGCTTATGCTGACGATGCTGGGAATGGAAGTCCGTAAACAGTATAAAAAGTAAGGGTGTATTTCATACCTCTTTATTTTGCAGACAGATAGTTTATGAAAAAAGTACTCATCATAACATATTATTGGCCTCCGAGTGGGGGAGGAGGCGTTCAGCGATGGGTAAAATTTGTGAAATATCTACCCAAATATCAAATCGAACCGATCGTCTTAACCGTTAGTCCTGATTGCGCTTCTTACGCTTTGATTGACTCGAGCTTATCGCAGGAAGTTGAACCAACGGTTCAGGTTTTTTATGCAAAATCGAGAGAACCATTTAATATTTATAAAAAACTAACCGCAAAAAAGGAGATTCCATTTGGAGGTTTTGCCAATGAAGACAATCCGGGTTTTTTGCAGAAAGTTTCCAGGTTTATCAGAGGTAATTTTTTTATACCGGACGCCAGAATTGGATGGAACTCATTTGCCTATGAACATGCTGAAAGGCTGATTAAAGAATTTGGTATCACAACCGTTATAACAAGCAGTCCGCCACATTCCACTCAGCTTATCGGGTTGAAACTCAAAAGGAAATTGGGCATACATTGGATTGCAGACCTACGTGATCCATGGACTGATATTTATTATTATAATAAGATGTACCACAGCCAGATGGCGAAACGGATTGACAGGAAGAAAGAATTGGAGGTTTTGCAAAATGCTGACAGTATAGTTGTTGTAAGTAATTCCATTAAGGAATTGTTTGCTTCTAAAGTTGCCGTAAATGGAAATGATAAGATCAGTGTTGTTGCCAACGGGTTCGACATGAATGATTTTCCTGATAGATACCCTAACACGAATTCAAAGTTTACCATCGTCTACACAGGAACTCTGGCCGAAAACTACCATATCGAAGGCTTTTTAAATGCCATGATGTCCTTGGTAGAGAATTACGGAACATCGAAATTTGCTTTACAGTTTGTTGGCAGGGTAACTGAAAAGTACCGACAGTTTATTGAGGGTTCTGTCTTAAACTCAATTTGTAATTTCGTGGGACATGTGGATCACAAAACTTCTGTCGGTTTTTTGCAACAGGCTGATGCATTGTTTTTAGCCATTCCGGATGTGCCTCAAAATGAAGGAATATTAACAGGCAAGCTTTTTGAATATCTGGCAGCACGAAGACCCATTGTTGCTGTTGGACCGGTTGATGGAGACGCATCTGCAATTATTCATGAATGTGAAGCGGGAAAAATGTTTGAGTATACAGATGAGAAGTTAATGGTTAACTATCTCATTAAAATGTATTTGAATTGGATTGAATCCCCTTCTCAATACTTAACGGGTCGTTCTTATCTAAACTACTCACGAGAGGAACTCACTAAAAAGCTTGCTAAACTGATACCAATTGACTAATTAGTGCTTGATTGTCAGGAATAAAGATTGTTTCTGGATTTAATGACTATGATATAAAACTTTGTTAAGTTTGTATAGCCTAACAAAAGCACGATGAAAGTAAGAATCAAAATTTATTTTATTGGCATTTTTTTCATATTATCTTCAGTTCTGTATGCGCAGGATACAGTTAGCATTGTATTTAGTGGTCAGTCTGTTAAAGATGCCTACATCAATATCGTAAATGAAGAGCCTGACGCAACATGCCCAAGTCTTATTGCCTCAGTATGGACTCATGGCGGTGAGTTTGGGACAGGGAGAAGTTTGATAGGATTTGATTTTTCTGAATTGAGGCAAAATTATGTAATTCTTGATGCCAGACTAAGCCTGTATCACAACCCTACTTCGGCTCATATTGGACATTCAACACTTGGTGGTGATAATACAGGTGTGATTTTCAGAATCATCGAATCCTGGAATGAAAACACCGTTACGTGGGCCAATCAGCCTGCTACAACAAACACAAATGCGATTATAATTCCTGCCCCTGAAACCGATGATGCCGATTTTTTGGATATTGATATCACACCCATCATCAGAGATATGATACGACACCCTGAAAGTAGTGATGGGTTTATGATAAAGCTTTTCAGTGAAGATACCCTTTATAGAAGTCTTGTATTTGCTTCTTCTGATCATCCGGATGAAACTTTGCATCCTTCGATTGAAATTTCTTTCATTGTTGATTTGCCTTCCGATTCGCCTTATGCCATTCAACCTGACAATGAATCAGGTAAGGATGCCTTCGTAAGTTCTGTTGGGTCAACCTTGAAAGACAATAACCAAAATCTGGTGGCTTCAGTTTGGGAATACGATGAAGGTTGGAGTGTCGTTAGAAGCTTTCTTGATTTCGATTTATCCCAATTCAACACCGAAACACCCATCACTTTGGCAGAGTTGAGCTTGTTTCATGATCCAAATGCAATAGTTGAAGGACATATTAACAATGGTGGCTCAAATGAATTGTTGTTAAGCAGGATCACAGAGTCCTGGAATGAAGATAATATCGATTGGGAGAATCAGCCATCTGTTTCTACTGAGAATATCGTCACATTGCCAAGTTCAAATATTGCCAATCAGGATTTTATGGACATTGATGTAACAAACCTGATATTGGATATGATTGCCAATAAAAATGAGTCTCATGGTTTTATGTTAAGCCTGAACAACGAGTCGGAGTTTGGTTATAATCGAAATGTTGTTTTTGCCTCTTCAAATCATGCGATACCTGAGTTAAGACCAAGACTGGTGGTTTATACCAGGAATAGCACTGGTTATATTGAAACTCCGGATTTAACAAGTCAGGTATTGATTTATCCCAATCCGGGCAAAGGGGATTTTAAAGTAGCATTTTCAGATAGTGAAGTTCCTTTGAAATATCGTGTGGCTGATAGTTTTGGCCAAATGATTCGAGTAGGTACTGTCTTAGGAACAGAATTTAGACTCGATTTGACTTTACAGCCTTCCGGGATTTATTATCTTACACTAATCGTTAATGATGTCCTGATAACAAAGAAATTAATGGTGTTTTAAATCTTTACAATATTTGATACAAAGTTATTGATGTCATATTTTTCATCATTAAAAACTTTGTATAATTCCTTGAGCATCAGATTTTTTGTCTTGATTCCCCTCTTTTTTGCGATTTCTTCAACAAAAACGTTCACTGCAATCTTGCCTTCCAGAACAACTTTTTCGGAAATATAATCGGTAAAAAAACCTTTTCCGATCAGCAAACCAAGAGTTCGGTTGCGGCTCAAATCGTTGAGTGCCGTAAGTGTGAAATCGCCAAAACCGCAATAGTTAAACATGGTGAGTTCTTCACCGCCAAACTTATCGATAATATAGCGCATTTCGTTGATGGCTTTGGTCAGAATCAGAGAACGGAGGTTTGGCGAATCGAAATGAGCATCCACAATTCCCACCATAATGGCGTAAATATTCTTCAAAATACTGGCCAATTCCACTCCCATAACATCGTCGCTGTAATCAAGATAGATGGAGGTGTTTTTAAATATCTGCGTAAACAGTTCAAAGTGTTTGTTGCGTTTCGATGCCAGGGTAAAAGCCGTAGGGAGGTTGTTGATGATTTCGCGGGCGAATGAGGGTCCTTTCATGCTAAACACCTGATTTGGAATCTCCTTCGCAAGACATTGCGGGATGGTCTTTTGGTCTTCGCCAAATCCTTTTGCCAGGTTAACAACCAGGGCTTCTTCGTTGATAAATACCTTGTTGTCTCTTACATATTTTACCGCAATGTTGCTCGGTATGCCCAGAAAAATAATATCCGAATCAAGCAGGATGTTTTTGTCAAATGTTGCTTTTAAGGAAGGATGAAGCAATATGTTGGGAAAATACTTCCTGTTAAAGTGGTCGTTGCTGATCGAATCAACCACGTCCTGTTCAACCGAAAGCAGGTACACTTCATGATTTGGTTTCTGTGCCAACACATTTCCCAAGGCAGTTGAAATGGAGCCGCTTCCTACAAAACAGATTTTTATTAATTCTTCCATAAAGTGCTATTATAAGAGCTGTGCAAAATTAGCAAAAAAAAGAACAAAAGCGGTTTAGCTTTTAGAGGCCATCCTGAATACCCAATTTAGCATCGATTCTATTCGTTGATTTATATCTGTAGAGAGTCGGGTGTAATAAACCAGGGCCGTGAATAGAAGTGCGATGAAACTGCTTCTGATCAGGATGTCGATCAGGTAGTTGGAGAAGGGTGGAATGAGCAGGGAGACTGCATAAACAAATCCTGATATGCCCAACAGAAACAGATAATTGCGTTCGAAAGGCTGAAGTTTGTAAATGCGATAGAGAAATAGATACTTGATCAGGTCATAAATGATTTTAGAAAGCAGGGAGGCGATGGCGGCACCAAGTATCCCGTAAATCGGAATAAAAATCAGGTTAGTAACAATCAGAAGTGCCACATAAATCAGAATAAAATAGCTTAAATATCGGTAATGTTTCGAATTGAGAATGATGTGAGGACTTACCCCGAAGGCAATATCGATCAGATTTGCTATTCCTAAAACAAGAATTACATATTTCCCCGAAAGGTATTTTTCCCCAATCATCATAAATACATTATCGATGTTGGCCCAGATACCAATAAAAAGCAGAAATCCTATGACGCTCAAGCTGATGCTGCTTTTTTTGTAGATATCGGAAATCACCTTCAAATTATTGGTTTTCCATGCTTCGGCAATAATCACTGAACTGATTTTTCCCATCGACCTCAGTGGTATCAGGATGAGCGATCCAAAGAAAAAAGTAATGGTATAAATACCTGCTGCCTTTAAATCAATCATCCGTTCCACCATGATCACATCAATATTAAGCACCAGAACACCCGAGAACCCACCGATTATTCCAAATAGCCCCACATCGATCATTTCTTTTCTGAGTTCAGGAGTTACAAACTTAAAGTTCGGTTTTAACGAATATTCCCCGTGAATCATGAGCGAGATCATGATGAAAATGGTAGGCAGAATAAGTGCCAGACAGTAGAAGATGACGGTTTGATGAAAGTCAATCCAATCCAAATAAAAAAGTACAATAACCAGTAATATCATGATCCGTTGTACCACTTCTTTGTACACAATTCCCACCACAGCTTTATATAATACACGGTAATAGGTGTCGAATACATTGAAAAAAAGCGTGAAAAAGATTAATGGAACTACGTAATAGTAGTATTGGTTAAATAATTGCGATCCTCCTTTTTCAGGATCAATAATCCATGATTTTAATAAGACATAGCCGAGAGTCGAAATCAAAAGGCCGGCAAAAGCAATAATCAGGGTTATTCCCAGAAAACCATGGTGTTTTCCATCCCGGGTTCTGAAGTGGGGAAACAATTTTACAGTAATGGAAGTGATTCCTAAACTGGCAAATTGAGAAAACAGCACTGAATACGAAACAAGGATGCGCATGAGCCCGACTTCATCCGTATCGAAAACCCTGGGCCACAGCAATCCGGTGGTGACAAAACCAAGGATGACCCCAATGTATGAGTAGATGCTTCCTGAGAGGCTTTGTTTTTGTATGAGGCCCAAGTTGAACTAATTTAGGTGAATTGTATAATAATTTTCATTCTTTCTCAAGAAGTATGAATAACCAATAGGGTTTCTTAGGTGATATAACAACGTTGGTGAAATCAATCATAGTAGCCATAGGATTAAACTTGTAATCATAGGTAAAAGAATGTTCACACTGAGGACAAATGGTTTTTCTTTTGTTTTTAGGAATCCAATAATATGGAATCCATGAATTAGATGGTGTGATATTCCTTTTAAGCCTCAGTAAAAAGGGATGATAATAGCGGACATTTTTACCATAAGTAAATGTATTCCTGAGTTTGTATTCAGGAAATAACAACTCAAAACTCTTTGGTGTAAAGCTTCGCAAGTGGTTGGGACTATTAAATATATACTGACATTCAGGACATTTAATTGAAAGCTTATCAGGGTTTTCATTGTTTGGAACTGTAATAAAGATGTACTTTTTCGACAAACGCTTAAACTCAGAAATGGTTCCCTTCAAGATATCATCTGGTAAGTGTTCCAATAATTCGCTTGAAAAGACCATGTCATATTGATGATCCTTCAGAGGGATTTCATCTGCACTTGCCTTCACCTTTTTTGTGGTAACATATTTTAAAGCCTGTTCACTCCTGTCTACGGCGGTAATGTCGAATTTTTTACCTAAAGAATTTGTAATGGCACCATTTCCACAACCTACATCAACTATACTGGAGACATCAGAAGGGATACTCTCTAAAATTCGAATAATTTTATTTTTTAGGTGCTCTTCCTTAAGACTGCTCCAATCATACTTCTCGTATAGCGTTTTATTATCCATAGTTTAAAGACAATACTTAAGTAAATTTTTATATAATTATCTGAATTTCAGTAAAATAAGTATAAATAAATAATGTTAAATCGTTTATAATCAGTATTTTATATGATTATTCAACCAATTATCTGATCATGATTTTCAATACCAACCAAAACGTTAAACATCATATTGTCAATGTACTACAAAGAGTTTTTTTTTTTACAACATTAACAAAGTCCGTAAAAATTTTATTATCAGCGTTCTTTGGCAGATTTTAAGCATCAAAGGTAGGATTAATTTCTTGCGGCTGGGGAGGTGTAGTACAAAAATGAGAAAACTTTCTGAAACCGCCATTGGCGCGTGAATGTTTGGAATACCTCATTTATCTGTTAGTGCGGCTGCAATAAAATATACCGGAACATAATTGCCGGAACCTGTCTTATTCCTAGAACAGTCAAGTGAAATGGGTGGTTTACATGCATTGAACCATATAAAATTAGAAACGATTAGAAACAAGTTTAGTTATAAGATTTGCACCTTTTTTTTTGTTGTTGTATGGAAAGTTGATTAAGTGGTAATTGTCACACGTTACGCTATGGCTAAACGCGTGCCAGAGAAGCTATTGCCCCAGGGAGTAATTACTATATTGATATATCCAGACAGGTGTTAAACATAAAACATATTAAAAACGCGTTTAATTAAATGGGGACAAGGATAAGAGTTATTCATAAATACTGAACAGGCTATTTTGAAAAACAACGCTGTTAAAATGTTCAATTACAGCTGATTTACCATTCCTGCCCATTTCATTTGCTAAGTCAGGATGGCGATAAATTTGCATGATTTTTTCAGTAAAATCCTTCACCGAATTCCATCGAAATGATAAACCACACTTGTAGGTGTTTACAATAAATACCTGAGGAACACAGTCAGAAACCACGATGGGCTTTTCAAAAAGCATGTATTGAAAAACCTTGTTGGCGAGACCTGATTCGTGTTGAGGATTTTTTTCGATTGGGGACAAACATATTGAACTGGCAAAAATATAGCTGGGTAGAAGCGAAATATCTTTCCATGGGTAATAAATGGTGTATTTGTTTATCAATGGCTCTGATAACTTTTGGTTGAACCAATTTAACTCGGCTTTATCAACAGGTCCAATCAATAACAATTTTAGGTTGGGAATGGATTTTGATAATTCCTCTATTGAATCAAAAAGGAGGCCTATTCCCCTTCTATTTGAAATGGCTCCAAAATAAAAAAGCACATAATCATCCTGGTTAGCCAGCACGTTTTTGTCAATTGGAAAATGTAGTAATTGGTTCAGGTCGGGAACATTGGGAAATACAATAAGCCGATCCTTATTTAAAAATGGATATTTTTTTAACAGGTCATTTTTAAAATCTTCGCTCAGGACAATGATTTTTTCAGGAAACGACAGGAATTTTCCTTCCTTTTGCTGCCATTTCCACGGTCTGACCAGATACTTTGAAATGGGTTTGTTCATCCATTTGTAACCGGAAACCGCGTGCGGATAATTTTCATGCAGGTCGAGAGTAAATTTGATATGCGTGTTTTTCACCGCATTAAAAGCCGCTTTTGACATATACAGGTCGTGCACATGAATGGCATCGATTGAATGTTCTTTGATAAACCTCTTGATTTGCCATGACCACCAGTAACTATATAGATCGAATGTGTTTGTTAATGCATACAATACATTTTTATACTTCCTTTTAATAGCAATCCTGTGTATGGATAGGTTGTGGTTTATTTCTTCGTTTGCTGCACAACGACCGAAATTTAAGCAAAGTACTTTAACCTGGTAACCATGGTTGCTTAAAATGGTACATTCGTTCGTTACCCTGATATCATTGGTATATTCATTGTCTACAACAACACCGATTTTCATCATCATCATTTACTTAAAACAGTGAACAAATATAGCTGAATATGCTTTTGTCTTTGATATATTGTGAGATCATACCTCCATTACAACTATCTGATCACCATTACTGTACCCTTTGTCACCATGTTTTCGTTACTATATTGACACTGATATTCAATAAACCAGGCATAAGCGCCCAACTCGACCAGTTTGCCTTGATAGTAGCCGTCCCACGCATCATTGAGGTTGTTTGACTTAAACACAATCGTTCCCCATCTGCTGCTAATTACCAGGTGAAATACCAACAATGGTTCATTGGCTACCGGTTGAAAAGTATCGTTTCTTCCATCACCGTTTGGTGTGAAGGCATTGGGGCAGGATACCCGACAATGGCTTTCAAAAATGATCTGAATGGTATCGCTCTCATAGCAACCATTGTTCTCAACTTCAACCCAGTAGGTGCCTGGTTTGTCAATAGCTAAATAGTTTAGTTGTGAACCGTCGCTCCATGTATAGCTCTGATATCCTGATTGAACCTGAAGCGTGATCGTTTCTCCAACGTTCAGCACAGTATCGTTACCCAAATCAACCAGTGGGCTTTCTACAAGAATTAAATCAACGCTATCGCTTGATGCGCATTGATATTCGTTGGTGACGGTCACATGGTAAGTTCCTGAAGTACTTACATGATAAGTTGAATCTATACTCCCATCCTGCCAGCGATAGGTACTATTCTGATTTGTCGCATTCAGAATCAGAGGGAGGTTGGAGCAAAAGTTTCTGTCATCACCCAGGTTGATGACAGGTGATGGGTTAATGACGATGGCTTTAATCAAAGTGTCGTTGTTGGCAGCAAAGTATGATATCAATTTAATCCGATATTCTCCAGCTGCATGATAAACATGATATGGGTAGAAGGAAGTGTCATGATTAAGGGATCCGGAGGCAGGATCCCCAAAATCCCAAAGCACTTTGTTCAAATCCAAAACGTTACTTAGAATAAAATGGGTAGTATCTCCGGAGCAATGAGAATCTGATGAAAAATTTTGTAACTGAAAAAAATAACTTTGGACAAAAGTAGGAAGTCCAAGGATGCAAGCCCCATTTCCAAGAAATAAATCATCTTCAACAAACTGGCACTCTATGCCACGTTTTTCAGGAAAAGTAATGGCTCCAAGATATTTATCGGCTATAAAGGGTACGGCAATGGTAGAGTCGAATTTTGATACATAAATTTTCCCGTCGGGCGCTATTTGCATGGCCCCAATGAAGGCGTTTGAAACTGTCCCTACTACAATTCCGGAATTAATCATTTCAACTTCGGGCAAGGTTAAATCAAATTGTGTCACCTTTTTTAAGGTTGAATAATCAGAAACATATAACATTTTGCCACTGGGTGAAAACTCGATACCGTATGCTTTTGGATATTGGGTTAAAAAGGTGATGGGATTTGATATATCTCCGGTTTGGTTATTGAAATCAAAAAGTTGAAAGCTGTTGTTGGTTCGGGTAATAATAGCCAGTTTAGAACCATCGGGTGATGCTTTCATATAGCCGGCGGTTAACCCGGTGCCTTGGTGGGTAAGTCCAATGTGGCTAATCACCACCTGATCTTTGTCAATGCCATTCTCAGTTAACAAAAATGCATAAAATGCATCACTGTCCCATAGATGAGTTATAATCCAAATATCTTTCCCATTCTGATGTGCTACTGCCGTTACCTTTTCTTCTGTTGGGGATGCATTCAGCGTGGCATTTATCGTACTGGTAAAATTACCGTTTCCACCGTTTAACGACATGTCTACGATTGTTGTACGCAATCCGTTGGTGCCAACTAGGTCAGGAACAGTAAAAATATAATATAGGGAGTTGTTACCTGGTTTTTTCGCGATAATGGCCGATTGTGTGGCCGACTGCCCTCCGGTGAGTAGTTGCCCGGTTCCCATGGCTGCGCCATGTTTATTCCAAACATTCTGTCCGTTGGTGTAAAACATCAGATTGCCCATGGTGTCGGAAATAACGGCGCAACCCTCTCGCTGGTACATGGCCGAGTTGTTGAGTGGAACGGGGTGCCCGCTATTGAAATCCAATCCGGCACGTTCTCCGAAATACCAAATATTGCCTTCCTTCTGGGCGCTTGTTTCAATGAAAGCGCCACATAATAAAATCACCAGGCAGTACCCTGCACGCTTGATGTCAATCGACGAAAAACTATATTTCATACAATCGTCTATTTCTCGCTTTTGTCACGTTTTTTGATCTCCTGATGCTCGCGTTAAGTTCAAAACCAATTAAAATGATAAACGAATTATAATAAAGCCAAACCAGCAGGATAATCAACGATCCAAGTGATCCAAAAAGCACGTTATAATTGGAAAAGTTTTCGAAATAGATTTTTAATGAATAGCCGCCCAGGATAAAAAGTGCTGTCGCAAGTATTGAACCTGCAGAAAAAAACCGGTATCGTCTGGTCCTGTCTTTTTTGAGGCCGAAATAATACAATACTGAAACCCCGAGAAGAATACTGCCGGCTATAATCACCCATTGAACGATTGTGAGAATAATTTTTATGCCGGAGCCTGATATAATCTGATATTCATCGAGGATATCGATTGTGAATTTTCCTGTTGTAAGCAATATCATTGCTATCATCACCAGAAATGAGATTAACAACATCAGAAAAAAAGAATTGAGTTTTTGTCTCCACCAGGGCCATGTTTCCATGCGGTGATAGCTTTGATTAAAACCGTCGATAATGGCATCAATACCATTGGTGGAAAAATAAATGGTCATAAAAAAACCAATCGACAATAAACCGTTGTGGGGCCGGCTCACAATTTCGACGATGGTTGGTTTTATCATGCTAAATACGCTGGCAGGGATCATCTTGTCCATTAAATCCAGCATAGTTCCCTGAAGGTCGTTTGAAGTTACATAGGGAATGAGGGTAAATAGAAATAGCACCAATGGAATCAGGGCCAGAAAGAAATTGTACGCGATGGCAGAAGCCCTGTAATTGAGCACCCCTCTAAATAATCCCCTGAAGAAAAAATCCAACACGTCATACATGGCAACCCCATCAAAACCGGGCAGTACAATAAAACTCAATTTCCTGCGAATCAGGTGTTCTATTCCTGACAAATGGTCTAGTATCCTTGACATGGTATCCTTCAATTGGCGGGTGATGAGTGATGAACAGCCTTTAAGCTAATATCCAGACTTTTAATCTGATGGGTGAGTGCGCCCATCGAAATAAAATCAACTCCTGTCTCGGCATAACCACGAATGCTTTCAATGTTAATTCCACCGGAAGCTTCAGTTTCCATCTTCCCGTTCACTAGATGAACGGCCTTTTTTAATTCAGAAGTGGTAAAGTTGTCGAGCATCACGCGGTCGATTCCAGTTAAACCTAAGACGAGATCTAATTCCTTTAAGTTGCGCACTTCAACTTCTATTTTTAGGTTTTTCCCTTTTTGCCGCATGTATTCCCGGGTTCTTGTTACCGCGTTTTCGATACCCCCTGCAAAATCAATATGGTTATCTTTTATCATGATCATGTCGTAGAGACCAAAACGGTGATTTTGACCTCCACCTGTTCTAACGGCAATTTTTTCCACCATTCGGTTACAAGGGGTGGTTTTTCGGGTGTCGAGCAATTTGGTCTTCAGCCCCTTAAGTTGCCCTGTTACCTGATGGGTGAAGGTGGCAATGCCGCTCATGCGCTGTATAAAGTTAAGAGCGGTTCGTTCCGCCGACAAAATAGACCGCGATCTACCGCAAACTTTAAGAATATGATCCCCTTTTTTTAACGTGGATGCTTCCGGCAATAGCAATTCAACCTTCAGATCGGGATCAACAGCCATGAAAACCATCAGGGCAACTTCTGCCCCGGCCAGAATCCCGGTCTCCTTTGCTAACATATAGGCTTCGCCCTGTGCATCTCCTGAAATGGTAGCCAGGGAGGTGTGATCGCCATCACCCAGGTCCTCAGAAAGGGCATATAGTATAGTTTTCAGGATGGTTTCTTTCTCGTGACTTGTCATGATTCAGGGTGTCTTTTCAATGTCAATTTGCTGAATTAATTTCTGGTCTTTTTCAGGTTTCAAAAGTACATAAACGCGCCAAGTTCCATCACCAGAAGCGTAATTCCAAATAAAATATTCCTGTTTGTCTTCACTCCCCGATTTTGTGAGCTTTAATCCGCTGTTTGGGTGTTGTTTAAAAAAGGCTGATAAGTGCACCTTGGCTTGTTGTGCACTGACCACCTTCTTAAAGTCCTGGATATGAATCATCATATAAGGGGCAAACAACCCCGACATCTCCTCACTATCGGAATGTTGCAAGGCTTTGGTCAATTTGTCCGATACATTCGTTTGCTGCCCTGCAAGTGTTACTGATATCAGGATCAAACAGGTGTATAGAATAAGTTTTATCGAAACGGTTTTCACAGTCGTGGTATTAGAATCTCAAAGGTAACAAAAATTGATTTGATAGATCATAACGAATCTTTCACTAAGGGATTTTACTACTTTTGGATGCTTGTTTTCAAAATGCCAACGTTTATGAAATCGAATCGACTTTTTTTTGGCACGCTTTGCGTTTCCATCCTCTTTATGTCCTCATGCGATTTTAGTGAAGATGCAGGAGATAAGACTTTTAACCAGCAATTACAATCGTTGAACAGCTCCTTAAACAAGGTAGATAGTGCTATGGTGCTGATTGACGAAATGCAAAATGAACTTGATAAAGTGGAGGAGAGCCGCAAGAATGGTCTGGTGGAAAATGAGGAAGCGGAAATGATGAATGATAGAATAAAGAATCAATATGGACGTAGGATTGCCAGGAACTCAAACCTGAGCCCGACAAAAAGACTTCCTTTGTGGGCTGGCCAACTGGGACTTACCGAGCCACAAGGAATGACTTTAGATGAAGATTATTCACAATCTACTTCTGAGAGGAATGTAAATGAGGGGTTTAACTCTGTTGTAATGGTTTATCGCGGAAGTTATGCACAGGCCATGAGCCAGGCAAGTGATATCGCTGCAAAGGCGGGAATTCCCATGAGTAAAGACTTTCAGGACGCCCAACAACTGGCGGTGGAATACGGAATCGAAACTTTGAAAGGAATGGCTTATATGAATTTTGAGATGGGATCGGCTGAATTGCCTGAATATACCATGGCTATTACGGTGGATGAAGATGGCACGCTGACACTTTCGGTGACTGACACCCGCAAGCTGGCTGAACAGATGGACGATGAGTAAAAATTGAAGCTATGAATATTGTTATTACAGGTGCAAGTAACGGAATTGGTTTTGAACTCGTGAAAATTCTTTCATCGGGAAATGATCACCAGGTGATAGGCATCGCGCGATCGGGTGAAAAATTGATTGAACTGGCTGACCAAACAAAGTTAAATGAGGGCACCGGACGTTTTTATCCCATTCCATTTGATTTAACCCAACCCGATTTCTCCAAAAACCTTGTCCCCGGTATGCTGAAAATAATGCCCCGGATTGACATACTAATTAATAATGCCGGTTTGTTGATTAACAAACCCATGGAAATGCTCACCGATGAGGACTTTGATCAGCTTTTCGAGGTAAATGTTAAAGCACCATTCAGGCTGATTCGTGATTTAATTGATCTTTTTGCTCATCCTTCCCACATCGTTAATATCTGCAGTATGGGAGGTGTTCAGGGAAGTACTAAATTCCCCGGGTTGGCATTGTATAGCGCAGCGAAAGGAGCATTGGCTGTTTTAACTGAAAGCCTGGCAGTGGAGTTTTCTGAAAAAAAAATCTATGTAAATGCCCTGGCTCTGGGTGCCGTTCAAACGGAGATGCTGGGCAAAGCTTTTCCTGGTTACCAGGCTCCATTAAAGCCCGTAGAGATGGCTCGATTCATCGCGGATTTTGCGACCAATGGTCACCACTTTTTCAACGGTAAAATCTTACCGGTTTCGTTGTCAACGCCGTGATCGTTTTGGGATCGCTGAATGACTTTCTACCTTATTTTTTTTGACATCGTATTGTTTGTTAATTTTGCCCAATAAATTTCAAATCACATACTTTTGAGCAAGAATACTGTTACACATCCCGGTTTTATTAAGGTGGTAGAAAGTCACAGGGTTGAGGTTTCTATCATTTCTGTTGCAGGATGCGCTTCATGTCAAATAAAAGGTTCTTGCTCAATAAGCGATACAAAAGTAAAAAGTGTGTGGATTGAAATGGCCGATACAACCGGTTATCAGGCAGGTGAAAAGGTAACCATAGAAATGCGCCAGTCGATGGGGACCTGGGCGGTACTGCTGGGATATGTTTTCCCGTTTGTCGTATTACTGGCAGGGCTGATTGTTTTTATAGAAGCCGACTTCGATCAGGGTTTAGCCGGTTTGCTGGCTTTAGGCATGCTGGTACCTTATTATGGATTGCTCTATCTGATGCGCAATTCACTTAGCAAACGGTTCCAATATACCCTGCACAAATAGTTTCTTTTATCCTTTCTAAATAGCTGTAAGCCTTTAATTTATAGTCTTTCTAAGCAAAATTTCAAATCTTCTGTCTGTCAATATGTTTCGGTTTTTATAGGGCTGATAGTCATTCTTTTAGTGATTGTAAATATATGAATAACAGATGATTAAATATCGATTCATGCCAATCATCTCTGATAAGCACCTTATCTAAAAGCACTACTTTTGTAAATTACTAAATGGTCAGTGAGTCAGACTTAAAAAACATTAAAACCGAAAGTAGTGGACAACATCATTCTAATTGCCGTTTCGGCTCTGGGAGGTTTGGGATTAATTGCCGCGGTCATTCTCTATTATATTGCCAGTAAATTTAAGGTGTTCGAAGATCCAAAGATTGATGAAGTAGAGTCAGCCTTGCCTTCAGCCAATTGTGGAGGGTGTGGTTTTCCGGGATGTCGCGCCTTTGCTGAGGCCACGGTAGTATCTGCCAGGGAAATAAAAAGCCTGGATGGGCTCAATTGTCCGGTGGGTGGTAACGAAGTAATGCAAGCAGTAGGAAAAATTCTGGGACTTGAGGTGGAAGCCAAAGATCCAATGATTGCCGTGATACGTTGCAATGGTTCAACGACCCATTCTCCCGCCAAGGTGAAATACGAAGGAGCCAATTCGTGCGCATTCGCTCATGCTCTTTATGGAGGCGAGGGTGGTTGTCAGTTTGGGTGTCTGGGCTTGGCCGATTGTGTTGATGCCTGTGAATTCGAAGCCATTCACATGAATCCAGAAACCGGGTTGCCAGAGGTAAACGACAAATGTACTGCCTGTAATGCCTGTGTTTTGGCCTGTCCGCGCGGCATTATCGAATTGCGAAAACGCGGCCCTAAAGACAAACGCATTTTTGTTTCATGCGTCAACATGGAAAAAGGTGCTCCCGCCAAAAAAAATTGCAAAGTGGCTTGTATTGGCTGTAGCCTTTGTCAAAAAGCCTGTGCCTTTGATGCTATCACCATCACCAGTTTTCTGGCTTATATCGATTTCAACAAATGCACTCTATGCCGCAAGTGTGTTGAGGTTTGCCCGACAAATGCCATCCATGAAGTTAATTTTAAACCGCGCAAACCAAAAGCAGAGACTTTGACCCCGGAAAAATCAGTTTCAGGTAAGCCGTTAGCAGATAAGCAGCTTGTTTCTGATTCATCCAAAACCGGACCGGAAAATAAAAAAGAAGAATTGATTGAAACCAAAGAATAAATCTGACAGCATGGGAATACTTAAAACATTTGTCTTGGGAGGTGTGCATCCGGCTGAAAATAAGCTGTCGGCAAATGCAGCTATTGAGGCAGTGCCCGTTCCAAAACAGGTCATCATTCCATTGGGACAAAACCTGGGAGCCCCATCCAAACCTATTGTTAAAAAGGGTGATCAGGTGAAAACAGGTCAGCTCATCGCGGAAGCAAGTGGCTTTATTTCGGCCAACATCCATTCGCCTGTTTCAGGAACGGTATTAAAAATCGATCAATTCATCGACGTTACAGGTTACAAGCGCCCATGTGTGTTTATCCATGTCGAAGGAGACGAATGGGACGAAAGCATTGACCGGTCCGATAAACTCGAAACCCATATTTCCCTTTCATCAGAAGAAATCGTGGCCCGCGTGAAAGCCTCAGGAATTGTAGGCCTTGGAGGAGCTACTTTCCCTACTTCAGTGAAGCTGATGCCTCCTCCGGGAAAAAAGGCAGAATACCTGATCATCAATGGTGTTGAGTGCGAACCTTACCTGACCTCAGATCACCGCATGATGCTCGAAAAAGGTAGTGAAATCATCGTGGGGATTCAAATCCTGATGAAAGCCTTACTTGTGGAGAAGGCGATTATAGGTATCGAAAACAATAAAACGGATGCCATCAATCACCTCACTGAATTGGCCAAAACAGATGAGCGCATACGCGTGATCGCATTAAAGGTCCGGTATCCGCAAGGTGGCGAAAAACAGTTGATCAAAGCGGCGCTCAACCGGGAGGTTCCCTCAGGCAAACTCCCCATTGAGGTTGGATGTGTGGTGCAAAATGTAAGTACGGCATTTGCCGTTTATGAGGCGGTTCAAAAAAACAAACCCCTTTTCGAGCGTGTGGTAACTGTTACCGGGAAAGCGGTTAAAAAACCCTCTAACTTCCTGGTTCGTATTGGTACATCCACTCAGGATTTGATTGATGCGGCAGCGGGTCTTCCCGAGAGTACAGGGAAGGTAATTAGCGGTGGACCCATGATGGGCAAAGCCATCACTGAACTTGATACTCCGATCGTTAAAGGTACCTCCGGCATCCTGCTCATGGAAAAGACTGAGTCGCGACGACTGGTGGAAAACCCATGTATTCGTTGCTCCAGATGCACCTATGCTTGCCCCATGGGCCTGGAACCCTATTTGCTTACAAAAGCTGCCAAACTGGGAAAACTACAGATGGCCGAAAAAGAAATGATCATGGACTGTATTGAATGTGGCTCCTGCCAATATACCTGCCCCTCAGGCATTCCATTATTGGATTATCTCAGGTTAGGGAAAATAAAAGTCGGCCGGGCAATCAGGACAAGAATTAAAAAGTAAGGATAATGAATAAATTTACCATAGCTGGTTCTCCTCACATCCATGGAGATGAATCCACCAAAAAAATAATGGTTGGCGTGGTCATTGCACTCGTTCCCGCCATGTTGGTTGGAGTTTATTACTTTGGAGTGGATGCCATTCGGGTTCTTTTGCTGGCCATCATTGCCAGTTTATTCTTCGAATGGTTAATTCAAAAATATCTCATAAAAGGCACTGTCACCATCATGGATGGAAGTGCGCTCGTTACCGGGATTTTATTGGCAATGAATGTCCCTTCCAACTTGCCGGGCTGGATGGTTGTGGTTGGTGCTCTTGTTGCAATAGGCATGGCCAAAATGTCGTTTGGCGGACTTGGAAAGAATATTTTTAATCCGGCATTGGTAGCCAGGGTCTTTTTACTGGTGAGTTTTCCTGTTCAAATGACTTCCTGGCCAAAACCTGCCCCTATTACCGATGGTCTGGCCGATGTAATTACCGGGCCTACACCCCTGGGCATCGTTAAAGAAGGTTTGGGAAATGGACAGACCATGTCGCAGCTGGCTTCTGAATTGCCTTCCTACACCCGTGATATGGTCGGTAACATAGGCGGCTCGTTGGGTGAGGTTTCTGTCATTGCCATCCTCCTCGGTGGAATCTATCTATTGTGGAAAAAGATCATCACCTGGCACATCCCGGTTTCCATTCTGGTGACGGTTGGAGTGTTCTCAGGCTTGATGTGGGGTTCAAATCCTGAATATTATGCCGATCCTGTATTTCATTTGCTCACGGGAGGATTGATGTTGGGGGCCATTTTTATGGCAACAGATATGGTTACATCGCCAATGACAAAATCGGGACAAATCATTTTTGGATTTGGTGTGGGACTACTCACCATTTTGATCAGGCTGTGGGGGGCATACCCCGAAGGCGTTTCTTTCGCCATTCTCATCATGAACGCGGTTGTGCCGCTGATTAACAAAGGTTTTAAGCCTAAACGGTTTGGTGCTAAATCCGGTGTGCCCATCAAAGCTAAATCACTGTAAAATAGTTTAAATATGGCTTCAAAAAGAGAATCAAACTTTGTAAATATGGTGGTTACCCTGTTTATCGTTTCAGCGGTTGCGGCCTTTGCCTTGGGTGGTGTTTATACCATCACCAAAGAGCCTATCGCGGTGGCCAGGAAGGCTAAACTTGAATCGGCCATCAAAGCGGTTGTTCCTGATTTTGATCTCCTGAGTACTATAGCGGTGCCTGTAGCAGATGGAGGTGATTCGTTGTTTCTATATGTGGCCTCGAAAGACGATCAGGTGGTTGGAACCGCCATTAAAACCTATACCATGAAAGGCTTTAGCGGAAAAATTGAGTTGATGGTTGGATTCCTGGATGATGGAACTATTGAGAATACCGCTGTGCTAATGCATAAAGAAACCCCCGGACTGGGTGATAAAATGGATCAAAAGAAATCAGACTTTTCACTTCAGTTTATTGGTAAAAATCCTGTAGATTTTAAGTTGAAAGTGAAAAAAGACGGAGGCGATGTAGATGCGATTACTGCCGCCACCATCAGTTCTCGTGCTTTTTGCGACGCCGTGCAACGGGCTTACGATGTTTTTGAAAAAGAAGGAGGTGCAAAATAATGAGCCAATTAACCAACTTTACAAAAGGGTTTATCAAAGAAAACCCTGTTTTCGTTCTCCTGCTTGGGATGTGTCCCACCCTGGGAGTAACCACTTCGGCCATTAACGGTTTGGGCATGGGACTGGCCACTACATTTGTATTGGTGATGTCGAACCTGGTGGTTTCATTGGTGCGCAATTTTATTCCCGACAAGGTCCGGATACCCTCTTTCATCGTCATCATTGCTTCTTTTGTCACCATCGTAGAGTTGGTGATGCAGGCTTATCTGCCTGAATTATTCGAATCCCTGGGCTTGTTTATTCCGCTTATTGTGGTTAACTGCATTGTGCTCGGACGTGCCGAAGCCTTTGCTTCAAAAAACACTCCGGTATCTTCCCTGCTCGACGGATTGGGCATGGGATTAGGTTTTGCATTTGCCCTGACACTGCTCGGAGGCGTACGCGAATTGCTGGGCAGTAGCGCTATTTTTGGAATCGATTTAGTGAAAGGTGACCTGATGCTGGTTTTTATTCTTGCTCCGGGTGCATTTATCGTGTTGGGTTATCTTATTGCCATCATCAACAAGTTGAACAAAGCCCATTAATACTTTGGATATGGAATATTTCGTCATTATTGTAGGATCAATTTTCGTCAGCAACATTGTGCTGACACAGTTTCTTGGTGTTTGCCCTTTTCTGGGGGTTTCAGGTAAACTTGACACTTCTATCGGGATGGGTGGTGCTGTTATTTTTGTGCTCACACTGGCCACACTGGTCACCTGGATTATTCAGTATTATGTCCTCAATCCATTCGGACTGGCCTTTATGCAGACCATCGTATTTATTTTGGTGATTGCCTCCCTGGTGCAGATGGTTGAGATTATCC
Organism: Bacteroidetes bacterium HGW-Bacteroidetes-16; assembly: GCA_002840975.1. Classification (GTDB taxonomy): domain Bacteria; phylum Bacteroidota; class Bacteroidia; order Bacteroidales; family F082; genus UBA6244. The sequence goes on along the minus strand of PHDN01000034.1, from coordinate 4,692 downwards.
TGAAAAAAGTAAGCCCTTCCCTGTATTCGGCTTTGGGGGTATTTCTTCCACTTATTACCACCAACTGTGCTGTTTTAGGAGTTGCCATCCTGACCATTCAAAAAGATTTTAATCTTCTGGAAGGTGTAGTTTACGCTGTGTCAAACGCCATTGGTTTTACTTTGGCGCTGGTAATTTTTGCCGGCATCCGCGAACACCTCGATTTGATGGAAGTGCCAAAAGGGATGAAAGGTGTGCCCATAGCCTTGATTGTAGCTGGGATTTTAGCCCTGTCGTTTATGGGATTTACCGGGCTGGTGTAGGCTCGGGTGTCCTATTGTGTCCCGTTTGAAAATAGGAATAATCTTTCAATGGTTTTTCAGTATCTTTGGCCTTGCAACCAGTAATTAAACCATGCAAACTGAACGCCTGATTTTATTGTCCGACATTTCTGTACTTCAGAAAAATAAACTCGTGCTTACCCACGTCGACCTTGAGGTGTATGCCGGTGAGTTTTTATACCTGATAGGTAAAACCGGGAGTGGAAAATCGAGTTTGTTGCAGTTGCTTTATGCCGATTTGGCTCTTGAGCAGGGCGAAGCTACTGTATGCGGATATAATTTGAAGGTGTTGAAGAGAAAAGAGGTTCCTTTTCTACGACGCAAACTGGGTATCGTTTTTCAGGACTTCCAACTGCTCGACGACCGAAATGTGCGCAAAAACCTCCAGTTTGTGCTCAAAGCCACCGGATGGACCGATGTGGTTAAAATAGAAGACCGTATTTTGCAGGTGCTTGATGAGGTAAATCTGGTAGACAAACTCAATGCAATGCCACATCAGCTTTCTGGAGGCGAGCAACAACGGATTGCCATTGCCAGGGCATTACTAAATCAGCCGGAAGTTCTGCTGGCAGACGAACCCACAGGAAACCTCGATCCTGATACCTCCAACGGTATTATGCGAATCTTATTTAATATAAGCGAAAAAGGAAGTGCTGTGATCATGGCCACACACAATTATAACCTGATCAATAAATTCCCCGGAAAAGTGCTGAGATGTGAAGAAGGTACCTTGTTAAAATCAGGTCAACAATCTGATTAAATGATCTACGTTCTGTCCGTTGTTATACATCTTGCCTAAAATCTGTTCACGCATCCGGATCGAATCCACAGTAAATTCTTTCTTAATCAGGTTTTTAATTTTCCTCTTCAGGGTCACTTCATTGTTGGCTATCACACACAATTCATCCAGTTGGCTACCGCTGAGCATCTTATCATTAACGAGACAAAACCGGCCATTATACAGGTTGTTCAGCAGTTTTAGTTTGAGACCGGTTTTTTGGGCTGTAATTGAAATGTTGATGTGCGCATTTTCAATTAAATCCTGAAGATGTTGATCATCCGGATTGGCTATTAATTGCACATTTTCCATCTTATTTGACAACGATTTAATCTGTTTTGCAGGATTTAGCCCGGCAACGATAAATGGAATGTCGGAATGATTAAAGACATTTTCGAGCAGGAAATTTACTGCATTGATGTTTTCAGCCACGCTTAAATTTCCATGATACAGCACATATTTCCCTCGCCCGGTTTGAGAATGGATTTCCTTAAACGGATGAAAGGCCGGAATCAACTCAACATGATCGTAGTGTTTGGCAAAATAGTTTTTATCGTTTTCCGAAATGGCGAGAATATAGTCGGCTTTGTGTAACACCTTTTCGTACCTCTTTAGCTTAGAAGCCTCATTTGAATAGTAGTATCTTTTAAAGAGATCGGGCTCAGCTTTGGCCAGGTGTTCGTAATATTCATGTTCGATGTTGTGGGCGCGCACAAGGAGTTTCCTTCCGGCCAGCCGCTCGTTATTTAGCAATGCGCTGGTGTGTAGCCCTTCCATGAGGATGGGGTAGTCATCCATCATCAAAACATCCACCATTTTTTCTGAAATACGTGAACTCACCACGTACGGAATGCTCTTGAAAACCTGTTTCTTCGAGATGTCGCGTTCGTAAAAGTGTACCTTAAAAAACAACTTCTCAAGTGTTTTGGGGTGTTTTCTTCCGTATTCAAAGCAATGTAAATGTACTTTCACACCCTTTTCAGCCAGAAATTTGGCTTTGTAGAACACATCGATCACTCCGCCATAATTGGCAGGATATGGAATATCGAATGATACAATATGTAAATGAAGGTCAGACATAATGGCTGTAAATGTCAATCACTTTTTTTTCTTCTTTCTCCCAGTTCAATTCCAGGGAGGCAAAACTACAATTTTTTTTCCATATCTTCATTTGTTCCTGATTTGCAATGGCTTCATTTATTTTCTTTGCCATATTCTCCGGTTGGTGATCCTGGATATAACATCCTACCTGATAGGTGTCGATTATTTTTTGAATTTCAGGCAGTGGAGACGCGATTACCGGTATGCCCGCCTGGATATAATCGAATAATTTGTTGGGCAAGCTAAACCGGTAATTGAGGTTGGTACCTTTGTCCAATGTCAGCCCCGCATCTGCATTGGCAGTGTATTGCATCAGTTCAGCATAGGGCATACGCGGTTTGAAAATCACCTTTTCGGAGATGTTCAATTCCAACACCCTTTTCTTCAACCATCCCACCACATCACCTCCACCAATGATCAGCAAAACAGTATTTTCAATATATTGCATGGCCTCCACCATTTCTTCAGCGCCGCGGTGTAAGTTAATACCAGCACCTTGCATGATCAATATTTTTGTGTTTTCGGGCAATCCCAACTCTTTTCTTGTTTTGATGATGCTGTCACCGGCCTTTGGTGGGATATTTCGAACAACCACAGGTCTGATTCCATACTCATTGTAAAAAAGGTCGGCAATGGAGTCGTTTACCGTGAACACATCGGTAAGCCTGGGGAAGATGAAATGTTCAATGGTTTTCCAAACTTTTTGAACCACCGGTCGGTTGACCAGTTCCGGGACTTCGGTAAAGTATTCATGACTGTCGTATATCAACGGTACATGTTTTATTTTACTGATGAGGTAGTTGGGCAATAGGGTGTCCAGGTCGTTCGATACAAGTAAATCTACTTTGTTAAAAAGCAAAAAGCCAAAAAGCCGGATATTATATTCAGCATAAAAAAGCGGGCCTTTTTCGAAAAGCAGGTGCATCCGGTTTACCGAGTATGGCCGTGTGTCCATGTCAGGGCTGTTTTTTAAACGTCTTCCAATCAGCGTAATTTCAAAGCCGAGTTGGGAAATTGTTCCGCATACTTTCTTTACCCGTTGATCAGAGGCCAGGTCGTTAATTACAGAAACAAGTACTTTTTTCCCCAAAGCCTTAGTTGGTTTTTTTTGGATGACACCTTTTAATCAGATAACACTTTTTTAACAAATATATTGCCCCTAAAAATCAGTATCTTTGAAACATGATAGACATAAAAAACGGTATTTCGCTATTACCATACAACACATTGAAAATGAATGTGAAGGCAAATGAGTTTGTGGAGATTTCATCCGTTGAAGATCTACGACAATTATCTTCCCAAAAAGGATTCCCGGAAAGAAAAAAGCTGGTTTTGAGTGCAGGAAGCAATGTGTTGTTTTCAGATGATTTTGACGGACTGATCATGCACAATGCGATTTTTGGAATATCGGTTGTGTCAGAGGAGAGGGATCAGGTAATTTTAAAGGTTAATGGTGGAGAATCCTGGCCTGACCTGGTTGAATATACCATTGGACAAGGTTGGGGAGGATTGGAAAATTTAACACTGATCCCCGGGAAAGTTGGAGCAGCTCCTATCCAGAATATTGGTGCTTACGGGGTTGAGGTAAAAGATGTGATTGTGAGTGTGGAGGCCTTCGATTTCATCATCGGAAAGCAGGTTCTTTTTTCGGCTGATCAGTGCCAGTTTGGTTATCGATCAAGCATATTTAAAACCACAGCAGCAGGCAGGTATTTCATTACTGCTGTTGTGTTTCGGTTGAGCAAATTTCCCAGGCTTAATCTGACCTACGGCCCGTTAAGGCAGGCTTTTGAGGGAAAAACCTCCGTTTCAATTCAGGAGGTGAGTGCTGAAGTAGCACACATCCGCCGGTCAAAACTTCCTGATCCTGAGGTGATACCAAATGCAGGAAGCTTTTTTAAGAACCCAATTGTCGATCGGACTTTGGTAGACAAAATAAAAGTGAATTTTCCCGATCTTCCGCTATATCAACAAAATGAAGCTCAGGTCAAATTAGCTGCCGGCTGGTTGATTGAGCAATGTGGATGGAAGGGCTATCGCATGGGCGAGGTAGGTGTTCATGAAAAACAAGCGTTGGTACTGGTGAATTATGGGCAGGCTACAGGTGCTGAAATTCTTGATCTGGCAACAGAAATCCAGGATAGTGTCCTGGATAGATTTGGAGTAATCCTCGAACCCGAGGTGAATATCTATTGATATAAATGGGGTATCCAATCATCATTCGTGCTGATTTTCGATTATTTTCATGATTCACCTTTTTAGCCGGACTTATTAATCAATGAGTGGAGTTGCATACAATTTTTAATCTCTGGATGTTGAAATTCCCTGTTTACACTATAATAGTTTCTTAAACAGAAGGGGTTTTTTGTTGCAGTCGGCTAAAGCCAGACTGCAATGGATTGATCCTATTCAGGTTTGTTCAACTACAATGAATGTATTTATTGGTTATCCATTGCATCCGGATTTATCCGACTGCCCGATCAAATTTATTCC
>PHDN01000033.1 GCA_002840975.1 Bacteroidetes bacterium HGW-Bacteroidetes-16 | reverse complement strand
CGGTGATGTACAGGGTCACATCGTAGGTGCCGGGGGCTGTGTACAGGTGGTCGATGCCCTGGCCATTGCCAAAGAGGCCGTCGTCAAAGTCCCAGTACCAAGTGGTGATCTCTGTGCCCGAGGTGCCATAGAAATGGGTGGTGTCGCCCAGGCAGGTGGGCTCGGGGTCCCAGGTGTAGTAGATCGTGGGCATGTGTGGGACGATGACTGGGAGAGTGATGGAGTTGGTGCAGAGAAAACCCGCACTGTCGGCTGTCACGGTTAAAGTCACATTGTAAAGGCCGCCGCTGAGGTAGGAATGCCTGGGGTCGGGCCAGGTACTGACGGAGTCATCACCAAACTCCCAGTACCACGCTACCAGATAGTATCCGGGAGGCGGGGTGGAGAGGTCGGCGAACTGTACCGTCAGGCAGGAGTCGATGGTGTAGGAGAAATCAATAATAAAATCAGTACTTGATACCGTAATAGCCTGTAGATACAAATCACTACAACCAGCTGCATTGGTCACAGTCAGAGAAACCATATAAGTCCCATTTGATGGAAACGTATGTATAATGTTGGGGCTATCCGGAGAGATTATCATGGTATCAGGTGATCCATCACCAAAACTCCAAATCCATTCAACAAGTGGGCTTCCAACAGATGCCGACAAATCAGTAAACTGTACCTCACTGTTCTGACAACTGGAACTGGAAACTGGTGTGGCACTAAACAATGAAACAGGAGCAGGCAATGTGGTGACAGTTCTTGTGGTGGTATTGGAACATCCGTTTTGGTCGGTCACAATTAAAGTCACGTTAAATGTGCCTCCCGTAGAAAAAGCGTGTGTGGGATTTTGAGCAGTGCTCACATTGGATGATCCTGAAGCCGGATCTCCGAAATCCCATAACCATCCTGTGATAGAAACCCCGGTAGAAAAACTTAAATCAGTAAACTGGATGGGACCGTTGGCACAGTCGCCATTGTTGACAATATTAAAATCGGCTACAGGCTGAGAGATAATTAGTGTTTGGATCATTGTATCGCTACAAGCACCATCACTCTCCACGATTAACCTAACATCATAACTTCCAGATAAGGTATAGATATGTGTAGGATTTTGCAGGGTAGAGAAGTTGTTAGTTCCTGACAATGGATCTCCAAAATTCCAGTTCCACGAAATAATGGTTGCGCCGGAAACGGAGCTTTGGTCGGTAAAATGAACCGTGTCGCAGGTATTGGCATCGTAGGTAAAACCGGCTACCGGTGCCACACCGGAAGTTACTGATTTTGTGATGGTGTTGATACATGAATTCGTGTTTTCAACAGTTAATGATACCTGGTAGGTGCCTGGAATACTGTAAAAATGGGTCGGGTTTTGATCAGTAGAATTCCCGCCATCACCAAACTCCCAATACCAGCTAATGATGGGACTGATGCCTGAAGTGTATGAAAGATCTGTAAACTGTAAGATATCCAAAGTGCAGGTTGGATCCAGATAACTGAAATCGGCCACAGGACCGTCTTCAATAATCACCTGATGAATTACCTGATCAACACAACCATTGGCAATGGTTATACTGAGTGCCACATTATATATGCCAGGTAATGCAAAGGTATGAACGGGCATGGGAATATTTGAGGTAGATCCATCGCCAAAATTCCAGTACCAGTTGGTAATCGGGCTACCAAGAGAATAGGATTGATCAATAAAATAGGTCGGGCTGCCTGAGCAAACCGAATCATAGATAAATTCGGCAACCGGGCCAGGTTCTACCAACACGTCAGTTATATTGGTGTTTTGGCACCCATTCATATTGGTCACCGATAAGGTAACCGGGTAGGTTCCTGCCAACAGGTATTCATGTGCAGGGTTTTGCTGGGTGGAAAAATTATTGGCTCCACTTGCCGGATCTCCAAAATCCCAAAACCAACTAATTATTGGCGCACCTGAACCAATTGAATAATCAGTAAAGTGAGCCATGGTATTCTCGCACGCGTGTTCATAAATAAACTGTGGAATGGGCAATGCAAAAACATTGACCAATCGATTAACAGTCACCGAGCAACCATTGGTATCGGTGATTGTTAAAAAAGCTATATACTGACCAGAGTTTCCATATACGTGTGAGGGGTTTTGTTCAGAAGAATAGGTGGCATCACCAAAATTCCAATACCAGGAAATAATTGGCGCATCGCCTGGTACTGACAGGTCAGTAAAAAACGTTGTATCATTTAAACAGACATTGGTTGAAACAAAATCACCGGAAGGGCTGACGAATACAGTAACTTGCTTCTGAATGGTATCATAACACAAATCAGAAGAGGTTACAATCAAAGTCACGAGATAAATCCCTGTCCCACTGTAGTTATGGGTCGGGTTTTGGGCGAAAGAGACGTTATTGGGCCCGGAAATCGGTTCACCAAAATTCCATTCCCAATCGATAATGGAACCTAAAAGAAGTGTGGTTTCATCAGTAAATTGCATTGGAAAACCCAAACAACCAGGGCTTGATGAGAAATTAGCCGATGGGGGGGCGTATATGTCGATTTGTTGTTGTGTCGTATTGGGGCAACCATTGGAATTAATCACCGTCAGGGTAACCGTAAAGACGCCATCAGTTCCGAAATAGTGTCCCGGATTTTGAAGGTTCGATGAATTTCCATCACCAAAATCCCACAACCAACTAATGATGGAGGCGGCATTGGGGATCGATAAGTCGGTGAAATAAGTGGTGTCGTTGGCACAAGTAGCCAGAGAATAATCAAAATCAACATAAGGAAGTGGATCTACGACTATGCTTTGAAACACTACATCAGAACATCCATTGGCGTCAATAACTTCCAACCTTACATTAAAGGTACTCGAAAAAAGGTAAGTGTGCACCGGGTTTTGCAAGGTGCTGGTCGTGCCATCGCCAAAATTCCAATTCCAGAAAACAATGGTAGTATCAGCCGCAACAGAGGCATCAAAGAACTGACCTGTCTCGTTAACACACATTGAAGGGAAATTAAACCCGGCCACAGGCTGACCATGCACCCAAATACTGTCGGAATATTGTCCCATACAACCACCTGCATTGAATGCCTGAAGTATCACCTCATATTTTCCACTGGCGCCGTATAGATGCGTAGGGTTTTGTGTAGTAGAATTGAACCCGTCACCAAAATCCCAGTTCCATGATGTGATCTGGCCGGCAGCCACAAAAGATAAATCTGTAAAATGAGTGGCCGTGCCAAAACAAACCGTATCTGCAGTAAACAAAACGATGGGATCTGGAAAAATAACGGTTGTTTGCACGAGTGTATCGGCACACCCATTTTGATTCACCACCACCAGCGTTACATTATAATCACCCGCAATGGTATACAAATGGGTTGGGTTTTGAAGTCCGGAGGTGTTATCAACTCCCGACGCCGGATCGCCGAAATCCCAGGACCAGGAGTCGATTGTGGAAGAGGGATCTTGGGTTAAATCCGTGAAAAAAGTGAGATCGCCCAAACAGTTGGTCTGAGCCGAAAATGCCGGTATTGGCAAGGGGTTTACCGTAACCAGATGGCTGACAAATTCCTGACATCCATTGTTATCGGTGATGGTTAATGATACCTGATACGTGCCTGGCAATAAGTATGCATGTTTTGGATTGTACAAATCAGAGGTTGTTCCATCACCGAAATCCCAACTCCATGAAGCTACCGTTGCTGGTACCAGAGCCGTACCAATAAATTGTGTCGAATCACCCAGACAAACCAAATCGGCAGAGAAATCAGCCCCTAAAGTCGGATTAACAAAAATAGTTTCGTAAAGGACATCGATGCATCCATTTTCATTCATAACAGTTAACGACACATCATAGCTGGCGCCGATAGCGGCATAATAATGGACAGGGTTTTGATTGGTAGAAGAATTCCCATCTCCAAAATCCCAGCTGAAGGCAACAATGCTATCACCGTTAGGAAGTGAGAAGTCGAAGAAATACACTATGTTACTGGCACAAGGGTTATTGTAGCCCATCTGAGCCGTAGGTGATGAGAGCACTTCCAATAAAACCTGATTGGTGGTAGTGCAACCTCGCGTATCGGTAACCAGAACGGTATAAGTGGTAGAAACAACAGGGGATGCCAAAGGCGTGGCAGAAGTTGGATCATCCAAATTAACAGCCGGATCCCATAAATAGCTTACGTAAGGGGTGGTTCCACCAGAAGGCGTGGCCGTTAGCTGAGTACTTTGCCCGGAACAAATAATGGGATCGGCAACTGTAACCGCAACCAACATTTCCGTGTTTTCAATTATTTGGAACTGGTCGGTAGTCTGACAAAAGTGACTATCGGTGACAACAACTTCATAGATACCTGCCGGTAAATTCGAAATATCCGGGGTAGTGGATAAACCAGGATCATTCCAAAGGTAGGTATATGAAGGCACCCCACCCGTGGGGATCACCTCCCCCCAACCGTTAGTGGCGCCGAAACATACGGTATCGCTAAAGTTAAATGCCAGGGCCAGAGTATCCGGCTGACCGATTGATACCTCATCAACCACCATGTTGTTTAAGAAGTCGTACACGGTAACTCTGTAGGTGCCAGCTCCCTGGTTCGACAGTAAATCGGTAGTTCCTATCTCAGTAATGTCGGGCAAACGAATCCACGAGTATGTATAAGGAGCAGTTCCGCCGGTAACGGTGGCCGAAACCCAACCTGTGTTGGTACCGTAACAAACCGCATCTGCAGAATCAGTGGTTACCAATAATGGTTGAGGCTCTGTAATGGTTACCTCCGCAAAAGTAGTACAGCCATGCGCATCGGTTATTGTATCGGTATACGTGCCAGCCGCCAGGCCAGTTGCCGGATTCAGGGTTGTTCCATTCGACCAGGAATGCGCATAAGGCCCTGTTCCACCTACAACAATGGCTTCCGCCTGGCCATCCATACAACCATAACAGGAAGTGTTGATAATATTGAAAGAGGTTATTTGCAATAGTTCCGGCTGAGAAATCACTGCTGCTTCACCAGGTGTAACACACCCAATGGCATCACGAATTACTACCACATAGGTAGCAGGAGCCAGGTTGTCGTAAAAACTAAGTGTTGAAAAGGTAAACCCATTATCGAGTGAATACTCCAGGCTCCCGGTTCCACCGGAGGCATTGATGGTAATGGTTCCATCCTGATCACCATAACAGGTGATATTGGTTTGGATGATGCTATAAATGATACCGTCGGGATTTACAACAGGTATTGTGTTACTAACTACAGAACACAAGTTGGCATCTTCTACGGTTACCGTATAATCGTTGCCCGGAAGATTTGAAAAAATACCGGTTGTATTTTGGGTTCCTCCCGGATTTAGGGTGTAGGTGAGGATTCCGGTTCCTCCCTGTGCTGTGATGGTAATGGTTCCATCGTTGGCATAATGGCAGGTAATGCCAGTGCCGGCTTCTGATACAATTTCAAGTAAAGGTGGGTTTACAATGGTTATCGGAGAACTCATATCCGAGGGACATCCATTAAAATCTTCTGCTAAAACGGTATAAGTGCCGGCAGCCAATCCGTTGAAAATTCCCGTGTTGTTTGATACGGAACCGGGATTGAGGGTATAGGTAAAAGGAGATGTTCCGCCAATAACCGAAACGGTGATGGTGCCATCGTTAAGGTTATTGCAGGTAATGTTGGTGGCTTGTTCAAAATTAATTTCAATAATTCCCGGGTTAATTATCGTAATACTACCGGTATTTTCCTGACATCCTGTTTCATCTTCGATGGTCACAACATAAGTTCCCCCAGTTAAACCGGTGAACTGACCAGTGGAATTCGTTATCGCTCCGGGATCCAGCGTGTAATTTAAAACACCTACTCCCCCGCTTGCAACAATGGTTATGGAGCCATCGCCCGCTCCATTACAAGTAACATCCACCGGTACAATGCTTGAAATGACAATCGCGGGAGGATTTACGATCGTTACATCGGGCGACGTAAATGTGCAGTTATTGTCATCGGTGATGGTGATAGAATATGTGCCTCCGAAAAGACCGCTAAACACACCGGTGGTATTGCTAATCAGGTCAGGGTTCAAAGTATAGGTGATGGTCCCGATACCACCAGTTGCCACGGCTGTAATTTCACCATCGTTGATATTGTGACAAGTGTTATTTATTGATGTAATAGAGGTAAAAGTCAATGCAGGAGGGTCTACAATAGTGATAACGGCAGTTACCGTCGGCGGGCACCCATTTTCGTCCGTTACCGAAACGGTATAATCTCCCCCGGCCAGGTTCTCAAACAGCCCGGTTGTATTTAAAATGCCACCAGGGTTCAGCGTGAAGCTAAGAATTCCTACGCCTCCGGAAGCAGATACCTGAATGGTTCCATCGTCAAATCCGTTGCAGGTAATATCGGTAAAGCTATCCACTACAACCGCGATTGCATCCGGGTTAAGGATCGTCAAGGTATCGTTAAAAACGCTACAGCCATGGTCATCGGTAACCGTAACGGTATAGGTGCCGGCAGCTAAATTATTAAAAACACCTGTGGAATTGACGATACCACCCGGAGTTAAAGTATAGGTATGTGAACCAATTCCTAAAGAGGAATAAATTTCAATAATTCCATCGTTTGCATTATGACAGGCAATATCGGTAATATGGACCGAATCAATTTGTAAGTCGTCAACATAAACAGAATCGATGAATATGGAATCACAACCAAATGAGTTACCGACGATTAAAGTTACCTGAAAAACACCGGAAGATAAATAGGTATAACCTGGGTTTTGTAATGTTGATGTGTCCTGAATTGTATTTGGATCTCCAAAATCCCACTCCCATGAAACGGGTAAAATGCCTGGATCTGGAGTGTAGGTTGTATCAGAATAACAATATGACAAATCCGTAAATTGGGTCATTCCTCCAAAACAGGCGGTATCGGCAATAAATTCGCCATGAGTGCCAATCACCAATACAGTGGTTGAATCCTGAACAGTGCCACAGGAATTGGCGCTATTCTCCCCATTGATCATTATTTTATAGAGTCCGGGAGTGGAATAAGGAATACTGCAAATGCTGTCGTTGAGTGGAGCCTGAACACTTCCACCGCCATCACCAAAATCAATGAGAAAAGCAGAAGTACTGTCGCAGGAAGTTAATCCCCCATATCCTGGATCACTCAAATTGCGGATGCAGGCTGATTCATTTAAGCAAATAGTATCTCTGTTGTCGATAAAATCGATTGTAATCTCCGGTGCTGAATAAACATATATCCCATTTACCGTAGTTGTCCGGCTGGCACACAGGTTCGAAACAACCAGGGTAACCGTATAATCAGGTGTTTGGGGATTGGTAGTAACCGCGCAGGCACTTTCAGTGTAAGTATGAACAATGGTATCAACCGAAAGCGGATCAGGATGTACCCAGGTAACACCGGGGCTTCCATCCCCAAAATCCCAGGTATAGATCGTCCCGTCCGAATTGCCCGCATAATTGGTCAATTCAAAAGTATAATCGTGTGGAGCACAATTTACTGTACTGGCAGCAATATTAACTCCGGCACTTGCCGGCACACTTTGGTTCGAAACCAGATAAATGGTATCACCATAACACCCATTTGTATATGCGATGACCCGTAGACTAAATTGATTGATCGTACTATAAAGGTGCGAAACCGGAAAACTCGATGCGATCAAACTGTAAGTAACCGCACCATCGCCCCATTCAATATTCATACTATCGACACAAGCCATGTACTGCGTCATATTGGTCACCGTTAGCAGATAATTCGGGTCGGCCGGAGTCGGACTACTTAAACAATTACTGAAATTTGTTGTAGGATCGGCCAACAATGGTTGTGGCCGTCTCAGCATGGTAACCACGTCATTTGTGCCAGACTGACAATTGTTGCTGTTTGTAACAACTAGTGAGGTAGTAAACGACTGGTCAGGAGTACAGGCAGCATTGTTATAAGCCCTGAACAGATGATTAGTCAAAGGATCTGTGGTGTTCACTCCGGGAGATCCGTCTCCAAAATCCCAAATATAGTTCTGACCTCCTGTCGTAGTACTGGCATCAAAAGTTACAGTATCAGAAGAACAAACCCCGCTTGGTGCAAAGGTAAAGGAGGTTGAAATATCAGGAAAAATGGTAATTTGCTGTGTGACAGTACTGGAGCATCCGTTTTCGTCAGTTACTGTAAATGATAACGTATAATTTGTTTCAGTAACAACCGAAGAGTAGATATGATCAGGCGGAGTATGGGCCGTTGAGGTGGCTCCATCTCCAAAATCCCAAAAATAAGTATACCCGGGATTATTAAAAGGATTTACAACCGCTAACTGACGACAGTCAAAGAAAAAGGAAGTAAAAGCAGCCACGGGAGCTGAAGCAATAACTACTTCTCTGGCAACCGTATCGGCGCATCCCGAAATATCGCTTACGATAAACAAAACCTGATAGGTTCCGGTCGTCAGATAATGATGAACAGGGTTTGCTATGACGGAGATACCTCCATCACCAAACTCCCAACGATAACCAGTTATTGAACCAGGAGGATTAACCGTGGCAAGGTTTGTAAACGCAACATCTGTGCAGTTATTTATATCATAACTGAAATCGGCTGTTACCGGACACTGCGCCTTTAATCCAGATCCACTTAGTAAAAAAATGATCAAACCAAATACAACCCATGCTAATTGTTTGGGGATTCCACAATTGTAGATACGTTTCATATAACTTGAATTATTTCCATCGTTTACGTGCAATCATCTATTTTGTGATAATTTAAATTATCACAAATAATGAATTGTAAACCAATCCTTTTGCCTTTGTTGCACAGAACCAGGTTCGTAGATTATGTTATAAAATGAACGAGTTGGAAGTTCTGTATTTTGGCACTAAAATACAATAAAAAAGAATTCAAAATGGATATCATCGAAATAAACTATGATGCATCCTCGACTTTATTGAGAAAATCCAAGTACTTTATTTCTTCATTTGTACCACGTTATCAATTAGATCGGGGATTTGATCCGCGCTAATACGCTTGGCAATAATTTTCATTTCCTGATCGAGCAAGTAGATAACCGGAGTGCCATGAATGTCGTATAAATCGTGAAAATCGGGTGTGGCACTCCGTGTGCCATTCACATTTACCCAAGGCATGTGTCGTTCACCAACCGTTTTTTTCCATTTATCCAAATCGCCGTTCACGCACACACTAAAAATCTCCAGGTCGTACGTTTTCTGGTTGTATATTTTTTCCAAATCAGCAATTTCTCTCTTGCAGATACCACAATCGTAATCCCAAAACAGCACCAGGATGTACGTATGCTGAAGTGCGTAAAGCGACCTTAACTGTCCGGATGTGTCGACCAGAACCAGGTTTGGCGCTTGTTTACCAAGCAAAAGAGGCCTGATCACATTGGCCCGGTCTGTCAACATGGTGAGTACCGAAGGTGAAGTATTTTGAATGGCTTCCTTCGAAAAATATTGGTCAACCAGGTGAACAAAAATATTGTCGAATCCCATGTATTTTGGATTTTGGTACTCCGACATAAAATGCCACACCAGATAACTTACCATCTCATAAGAAGGACGGGCCATTGAAATCACATCATTAATGGCCACCACCACCGAATCGGGATGTAAAAACACGGCCCTTTCAAAATATTGATCCAGCTTATTCACAATCAGTGGTGTGCGCAACAGACTGGAATCGCTTAAATCAAAATGATCCCAATAATGCCTTTTGTAATATTTAAAGGCTTGTGAGCTGTCGGCACCATGAAGAACGCTATCGGGGACTTCCACATCACGCATGGCATTAAACAAGGTGGAAACGAACAAATCAGGATGTTGGGCAATCACCTCCATTTTGTATCCAATGGAACTTTTATTCAACGAATCTAACTGATCTCTAAGTTGTTTATATCGGTGGGTGCTGTCCGCCTCATCCTTTAACTCGTCTACGATCGATTTATTATGTTGATAGTTTCGTTCGTTGAATTTCAGATAATCATAAAACACCTGGTTTTCTTCTGACCCTGTGGTTTTCATGTGTACGGCATAATCGCTGGTGTCTGTTTCAAGTTTAAACACCTGGTTTTTACCGATCAGGAATTCAAACAGCTTTTTTTTATCCGGAGTCACTGACATATAGATACCTCCCGGAAGCCGGCTTTTGCCTTCAAAAACAAAAGTGCCTTTTGACACGAGAGTTGCCGTATCAACCAGTTTTATTTTACTTCCATAATAACAGGTGAGCAATAAAGCCGTATCGGAATTCCCATTAATTTTCACGGTTACTCGGTAGCCTTCCTGTCCGGTAACTGGCATCGACAACATCAGCAAACCCATTAGTATCAGAAAACATTTTGTACGTAAGTAGTTTTTCATTTGGTTTATTCACTTTTCAATTAGTTATCCTCCTGACATGGGGTAATTTTTCTGTGAGGAAAAGTTTTCCTTCATTATCGGACGGCAAAATTATCAAGAAAACAAGCCTTTTTTTGCCTATTTTTAATAAAAATGAAAAAAAAGTGATTTTTTTTAAAAAAAAGTATAGAATTTTCAGCCTTTTTTACACAGTATAAGTAGAAGGTTATACAAATTATTTATAAAAAGATTAAAACCATGAAAAAAACGATCTTTAAAACAACAGTTATCATCGTACTAATGATCTGGCTAAGCCCCATTTTTGCCCAAAACCAATTAACGGGTACCGTGAATTACCACGCTGACCCGGGTACACCAGTTCCCGAAGTGACAATGCAACTTTTGGATATGAGCAACAATGTGATACAAACAACCATGACCAACGACTATGGTGAATATTTTTTCGACAGCATTCCCAACGGCAGCTACTACCTGGCTTCATCAACTTTGCTGGATCCGGGCGAGGTGACATTACAGGATGCATTCCGTATTATGATGTACCTATTTGGATGGTATGATTTTACAGATTATGAATTCGCGGCGGCCGACGTAAACGGAAGCGGAACCGTTACCTGGACTGACTATTTTATTGTGTTAATTAACTATTTACTCCAGGGACAACCATTTCCGGTAGGTGATTGGCAATTTCAGGATGTCCAACTTGACTTTATGGCCCGTGATTTCGGGGTACCGGATACTGCTAAAGTTTGGGCAACGGGTTCCGGCGATTTAGAAGGTGTTTGGTTACCTTCAGGTCGCTCCTTAGCCAATGTAACGGGTCAAGTTAGCAACCAGGTAAGCCTTTCTTCCGAAACCAGCGAAATTGAAATCACCTCCAACTATACCGAGCTCATTTCGGGTTTCAACCTGAACATCAACTATCCCAGCGACCTCATGACCATCACCGGTGTGGAAGGACCCGATGGCAACCTGAACTACGCGATAGAAGAGGGTGTGGTTAAAATTATCTGGATGGATGAATCAGAAAAAGCAGGTTCGCATGTTTACGGTGACCACTTGTGTACTTTACTGGTCAACCTTAAAGTCGGCGCCCTACAAGACCAATCGGATGTCATGGTGTTGCAGGAAAACGGCATGGTATTAAATCAGTGGGGTGTTGCTGCCGAAGGTGTTGAAATTCAACTCCCGGAGCTTAAATCCGGCGAATTTACCACCATAGGAACAGCATTAACTTATCCCAATCCCGTGATCAACCAGCTCAATATCCGGATTGACTCAAATGAAGGTACGCTTTTTATTTATGACTTGAGTGGAAAATTGGTACAACAAACCAACCTGACTGCTAAAAATTCCGGTGTGGTATCGATCAATACAGACCAATTAAATTCCGGAAGCTATACTTATATCATGCGGTCCGATCTGCCGAACCAAGAAAATATTACTGGTCGTTTTATCAAATCTGAATAACCTTCTGTTTATTCTTCAGGGGAATTGAGGCCATCAATTCCCCTTTTTTTGTTAAGCCAAGGTACTAAATTATTCTTTCAAATCGTTTTAACTCTTTGTGCGGGTTATACTTAAACACATTGCTCAAATAATTCACGCGATTTACCGACTTATTTCCTTTGAAATCACCAAGGGTTTGCTAATTTTGTGTCCCATTAATGGCAGGAATAAGGAATTTAGCACCATTGAAGCCCGTGAATGTTTTTTTTGATCCATCTACCTGGCAGTTGTTTATTTGTAAGCTACTGATTCTGTTTTTAATTTTTTGTCCGAAGACTTCGACACCTACCGGTCATACCAATATATCCATACCTTCCTACGCTCTATCAACAGTTCCATTCTACATTCCACAAACACCGCAAAACAACAGAAATCAAAAGGCATCCGATTTGCTTTTGGTGGCTGACTCCCTTGAAAATAAACACCAGGAGGAAGCAGACAGCCTGTTGTCACAGGTTTTCCAAATGGCCATGACCTATCAAATCACCGATTCGGTTCTGTTGGCTGACATTTATCACCGGCAAGGCAAATACTTCGATCGCCATCAAAAGTATAAAGACGCTTTACTTTCCTTCGACAAGAGTATTTCCATAAAAATTAACCTGCCTGTACCCGACAGTGCCCTGATTGCCCAAAGTTACAACTACAGGGGAATTGCCTACATGCGTCTATATTACTTCGACAGTGCCTTGATATGTTTCAATCAGGTACTTGAGCTTTTGAATGATGACATAGAATACAAGAGAGATTTATACGATGTGAATCTCAATATTGGAATCACCCATGCCATCACCGGCAATTACGATAAGGCCTACACCTATTTCCAAAATGCTTATAACATTCTACGAACCAGCGATATAGTGAAAGATAGCTTGTTGGTTGCCGGATTTTATCTTAATTATGGATTGATGGCTACATCGGTTGGAAAAACAAATGAGGCAAATGAATATTATCATATTTCAGAGAATTTCTATACGGCATTGTTTGGCGATCGCTATAAAACAATTGGTGGAATAAATATAAATAAAGGCTTAAACGCATTTTATAATTACGATTTCTCCAAAGCAATATTATTTACTTCAAATGCACTTAACATATACATGATCAACAAAGATGTCGAGATTGGGATTCCAAAATCATTTTATAATCTTGGGTGGATTAGCTTAAACACAAAAAATTATACCGAAGCCTTGTTATACAGTAAACAGGGATTATCTTATTCACCTGACAATGATTTAAGGTTGCTGTTAACCCTGAACCTGGCTAGAAGCTACAGGTTGCTGGATCAACCGGGTGAAGCAAATACACACTACCGTCAGGCCCTCCAACTTTTAAAGCTGGAAAACATCAGCAAAACGCGTGCTACCAAGGTATATGAGCTGTACGCTGAGTTTTTATTTTATTCCAATCAACCCGATAGCGGCTATCTTTACCTGCAAAAATCACTTCAGGAATCACGGCGTTTATATGGCCCTTCGTCAAACCAAAATGCGCAATTGATCACCACCATCGGCGATTATTTCCTGGATAATAAAGAGCAACCCGATTCGGCTTTGTTGTACTATCGCAAGGCGATCACATTGTGGAATAACTCTGACAGCCTTCAACTGGACAACTACAACAAGACCCTTAAGTCCAAAGCGCTTGCCGGTGAAGCCAGATCGCTGGCCGCTTTGGCAAAAAAAACGGGCCAACTACCTCATTTGTTTCAAAGTGAAATGGCTTTTGGCAGAGTGCTCGACCAGATGCTGTCACTTTCGATCACCCTTTCAACCGAGAATAAACTCGTGCTGGGCGATATGTTAAAACCCCTATATCAGCAAGCAATTGGGGTGGAATACCAGCTTTTTAAACAAACTGGTGACACCATTTACCTGAACAAGGCATTCAAATTTGCCGAAAGTGCCAAATCTGCTGCACTACTGGCTTCTGTAAATACCCAATATGCTCTGAAGACTGCCGATCTGCCTGATAAGGTCTTCAATTTTGAGAACCAGATAAAAAATGAAATGGCCACCCTACAACGGATCCTGGCAGCTGAGAAAGAGAAAAAAACACCCGATGAACGTAAAATACCCTATTACAACAACCGTTTGCTTGGTTTAATGAACCGTTACGACAGCCTGATACATCAAATAGAAATTGAATATCCTAAGTATTACGAACTCAAATACAACAGTGGTGTAGCCGGAGTACAGGAGATTACAGATCACCTCAGCAAGGAAGAAGTTTTTATAGAATACGAACTCACCGATACCATACTGTATCGCATTTTGCTTGAACCAGGTGGAACACGCTTCGATGCATTTCCGGTGGACAGCACCTTTTTTGATGCGCTCATCAGGCTCATCTCTTTAAAAAACACCCACATTGAAGTCGAAAACCGACAAAGGTATAGTCAATTTAAACAGGACGCGCACATGGTATACAGCCTGCTGTTGGGAAATGCCGGGCTCGAAACCAATAACCACCGGATAACGATTGTACCTGACGGGCTTTTAGGATACCTGCCTTTTGAAATCCTCATCGAATCCAATCCCCCCGCAACTACATCTGGCGACATAAACTACAGCATCCTGCCTTACATCGTATTACATCATCCTATTTCGTATGCCCCTTCCGGCACGCTAAAATACAATCCGTTTTTTAGCAATAAGAACCAGAACGGAATCAACAACATGCTTGCATTTGCCCCACTTTATCAGGGGAAGGTAAATGATGATGCCCGGAGCAATCAATCCCGCAATTTTGGCTCATTGCCTTATGCGAAAAAGGAAGTCGTAGAGGTGAGCGCGCTGATGAATGGCAAAGCAATTACCGACAGCCTGGCCACCAAGGAAAGCTTTAAACGGATTGCCGGGCAATACGGATTACTTCACCTTGCCATGCACACGATCATTAACGATACGCTGCCCATGATGAGCAAACTGGTTTTTTACGATGAAAAAAACGACAGCCTCTCCCCTTATCTGAACATTTATGAAATCTATGGTTTATCGCTCAACGCCAAGCAGGTAACCCTGAGTGCCTGCAATACCGGCTCGGGCAAATTTAAAAAAGGAGAAGGCATCATGAGCCTGGCACGTGGCTTTCTGTTTGCAGGTGTGCCGAGTATTGTCATGACCTTGTGGGAAGTTCAGGATGAGAATGGCGCTTTGTTGATGAACAATTATTATCAGTTTCTTAAAGACGGGCTCCCAAAAGATGTGGCCTTGCAGCAAGCGAAAATATCCGTGTTAAAACACGCCAACATGGCCAAATCGCATCCTTTTTTTTGGTCGTCGTACGTGCTGATGGGTGATACCACGCCTATTGTAAACAAACAGAAAAACTATGCATTGTGGATCGGTGGCCTGATTATCATCGGGATCATCCTGTTATATTCGTTTAGAAAACAAACCCGCGACTAATTTATTGCGATATATGAACATTAAAAACGCCAGAAGCAGCTCGGTTGAAGGCCAGGTAAACAATCCATTGCATGGGATAAAGCTGGAGGAAATGCTTGAATTCATGGTGGCCAAGTTTGGATGGGAATACCTGGGCAGTGAAATCAATATCCGTTGTTTTAATGTAGATCCTTCCATCAAATCAAGTTTGAAATTCCTGAGACGGACTCCCTGGGCAAGAACAGAATTTGAGCAGCTTTACCTCCAATCGGTTGAAAAGTAAATAGAATTAAATGGAGTATCCAATCATCACATGCTGATATTTGCTGATATTTTCAGATTTTACAATATAACAGTTGCTTAAACATAAGGGGTCTTTTATTACAGCCGGCTAAAGCCAGCCTGCAAGGAATGGAATTTATTGTGGTTTATTCATCTGCAATGAATGTGTTTATTGGACATCCATTGCAGCCGGATTTATCCGACTGCAAGTCGATCAGATGTATTGCTTAATTTCCATGTATATGTTGGATATCTTATCCAACAAAGCTAATTATTATTTACGGGAGATGATCGGTTACCGCATTTAGAATTATTTTCAAAAAGTCAGTGTGTCATCATTGGGCTTCAATAACAAATTTTCGTAATTTTCCGGTTTCAACGATCAAAATCTAATTGATTTACAATCCTGAATTTAAGTTGAAATAACAAAGCCATCACATGAAGGATCATTTTATTGAAGACTTACGTGAATCGCTTCGGGAAAATGCGGATGAAAAGACTAGAGAAAGTGCACTGCGGTTTTTTAAGGAAGAGGTACATTTTTACGGAGTAAAGTCCACAATTATACACCAAATCAGCAATGAGCACTTCAAATCCATCAAAAACAAACCCAAAGCGGAGATTTTTGAATTGTGCGAAACGCTTTGGCAATCGGGCCTGATGGAAGAATCCATTGTAGCCTGCAACTGGTCGTATTACTTACGAAAAAAGTATGAATCCTCTGATTTTAAACTCTTTGAAAAATGGGTGAATGCCTACGTAACCAACTGGGCCTCATGCGACACCTTTTGCAACCATACCGTTGGCAGTTTTATAGAAATGTATCCCCATTTTATTCATGAATTAAAAAACTGGGCTTTGTCGCCAAACCGATGGATGCGACGTGCCGCCTCAGTTTCGTTAATCATTCCGGCAAAAAAAGGACTCTTTCTAAACGACATTTTTGAAATTGCCACCATCCTGTTAACAGATACCGACGACATGGTTCAGAAAGGCTATGGATGGATGCTAAAAGTAGCCTGTAAACAACATGAACCAGCCGTTTTTGATTACATTATGAAGCATAAAACCACCATGCCACGCACCGCGTTGCGTTATGCCATCGAAAAAATGCCTGCGGAATTAAAAGCCATTGCAATGGCCAAATAAACCATCCTGACGACCTTCCTATTTAGAATATCTCCCAATTTCGAGGGGCAGTATCATATCAGTCCCGGGCTGAGTTCCATTTATGAAGTCGCTTTCAATTATTGTAAAAAAGGGGTGGCGACAGCGCTTCATTTTCAGTTTCCCAAATATTTACCCTGCATCATGATGTGAATTGTTGTAGCTTTGACCATTCGAACATTCGCATTAAAATAGGATGAAAAAGATTCTGGCTATAGACGACAACGATAATAACCTGATTTTAATCAGATCTATTTTGATAAGATATTTCCCGGACAGTCTTGTGTTTACTGCCTCCTCGGGTGAATCGGGTATTAAAATGGTAAAAGAAGAATTGCCCGACGCCATCCTTCTGGATATCATTATGCCGGGCATGAATGGATTTGAAGTATGCCAGGCTTTAAAGAATGATCAACTCACGAAACACATTCCCATCCTACTGGTTTCAGCTTTGGGACAAAATACCGAAGACCGGGTAAAAGGACTGAACATCGGGGCGGAAGCCTTTATTACAAAACCATTCGATACCGCGGAACTCATTTCCCAGGTAAAAGTGATGCTGAGAATAAAAAGTGCCGAAGATTTGTTAAGAAAACAGAATGAGAGCCTGGAAATATTCATTAAGAAACAAACCAAGGAGTTTAATCAGAGTGAAACCCGTTTTTTACAGATTTCTGAATATGCACTGGAATATTTTTGGGAAGTTGATTCCACAGGACTATACACCTATATGAGCGGAGTTGTTGATAAAATATTAGGATACAAAAGCGATGAAGTCATCGGAAAACAGTATCTCTTCGATTTTCCGCGTACAAAAACCAACGAACGATCAAACGAGTTGCTATTTAATGTTTTCAATACCCGGCATGACTTTAAAGAAATCGAAATCCATGGCCAACACAAAAACGGTACAGACATTTGGCTTAAAATAAATGGTTTCCCCATTTACGACAGCGAATTAAAATTTATTGGATATAGGGGAGTTACACATGACATTACTTTGCGTCGTCAGGCGGAAGAGGATTTAAAAAGCAGCCTTGAAGAAATTAAAAACTATCAGGTGAAGCTAAAAAAACTGAACTCGGAATTGATCCTGGCTGAGGAAAAGGAACGCAGAAGGATTGCCGAATATCTTCATGATGGTGTTGGTCAAATCCTATCCATCGCCCACATCAATTTATCGTCGTTGTTAAGTAAAAACCTGACCCCTGAGGTTCAGAAGATGATTAGGGCATCAACCGGATTACTGAGCGACGCCATTGTGCAATCACGAACACTAACCTATGATTTGAGCCCCCCAATCCTGTATGAACTGGGTCTGATTCAGGCCATTACATGGAAATTGGATCAGATCAAAAATAATTATCCCATTGCTGTCACGGTTCAAACCAACGATACCAGCCTGGACATCGATGACAATACGCGTATTTTATTGTATCGCATTATTTGCGAACTGCTGATCAATGTTGTAAAACATGCAGAGGCTGATTTAATTGAGGTGCAGATTATGAAAGATGAGAATTTTTATTATTTTGCAGTGATTGACAATGGCCATGGTTTTGATGATCCATCCGAATTAAATTTTATAAAAAAAGGAGGGCATGGATTGTTTAGCATCCACGAACGGCTTGACTCTATGCAGGGAAAACTCAACATTGAAACTGAAACTCATAAGGGAACCAAAGCGATGGTAAGTATTCCGATTAAAAAAAAATAAACCATGCCGATAAAAATTCTTATTGCCGACGACCATCAATTATTTCGCGAAGGGCTGATGACTTTGTTGTCAAGCGCCTTAAACATCGAAATTGTGGCACAAGCTGAAAATGGTAAACAGACCATCGAAAAGGCAAAAAAACTAAATCCCGACATCATTTTAATGGACATAGGAATGCCCATAATCAATGGCATTGAAGCTACCGGGATTTTACAAATGGAAGCGCCAAAAATCAAGGTCATAGCATTGACCATGCATTCCGAAAAACACTTTATTAAAGGAATGCTTGAGGCGGGGGCCTATGGCTATTTATTTAAAAATTGTGCTTATGATGAATTGATTGATGCGATCAACACCGTATATGCCGGAAAAAAATATTTAAGTGATGACATTACCGAATTCATCATCCACGACTACATTGGAAAACCAAAAAATAAGCAGGAAGATGATCCTCAGCTTTCGGCAAGGGAAATGGAAATACTCAAGTTGATTGCCGATGGGAAAACGAGCCGTGAAATTTCGGAACTGCTATTCGTAAGCATTAAAACAATCGGCACACATAAACAAAATATCCTGAATAAATTAAACATGAACTCCACGGCCGATCTGGTAAAATACGCCATAAAAAAAGGGCTGATCTCTTTGTGGTGAGGTACTTGTTTTAACAAACAATTTCTGAAACCCGTTAACTCAACCCAAGAATCAGCATTTCGAACCCTGACATCAGCAAATTGCCTATTTATTTCCACCTGCGATATAACTACCTTTGTTCCAAATTTTAACACAAAGTGGTCGACTTTAAGAAAGCTGTCCTTATCATTACCGTAATTGGCCTGTTATTTTATATGCCATTATCCGGCTATTGTCAGAACAACAACACGGCAGAGATTCCACTGATGCTAAGCATTCCACCTGTTTCACTCATCAACTTTGCTGTTGATGGCGAGCAGGTAATTACCTATAGCTATTCATTTTTGGAACCCAATAACGTGGAACAGATCATCAATCCAAATACGGGTGACAACACCTGGTTAAATTACTCCTCCATTGTAAATCCGGGGGCAACAAATTATATTACCGCCAATATCAGTTCAGGAAGTTTGCCGGCTGATGTTACCTTACGTGTTATCATCAGTGAGGATGCCGGTTTTGGTTCCGGGGCAACGGGCACGCCCATTGGGGAAATAACCCTCTCGAGCTATCCACAGAATATCATTGTCAATATAGGCAGTTGTTATACAGGGGCCGGAACAAACAGGGGACACCGGCTTACTTATATCTGGGACAATCCGGAGAGCTATAATTATAGCAATAATTACGAAAATGGCCAGGCAATCGCAATTACCTATACCATTACATCAACTGAATAAATGGAACATGAATAAATCAGGATTAAAAAACATACTTCT
Organism: Bacteroidetes bacterium HGW-Bacteroidetes-16; assembly: GCA_002840975.1. GTDB lineage: Bacteria > Bacteroidota > Bacteroidia > Bacteroidales > F082 > UBA6244. Next base: position 30,078 of record PHDN01000033.1, on the reverse strand, counting down.
TGGCATCAGTTTCCTGCTTAATATCACAACATGGGCCCAAGTATGGACCGCCGGAGACAACGTTACCTTACAAGTATCGGAATTTGCACTGATAGAAACCAACCATGCCCCGGTGACTTTGACTCTCGCTACTTCAACTGCGGGAGCACCTGTGGGATCAGTTTCCAACTCTGATTTATTTGTTAAAATATCTTCCATCGTCCCCGGTGGTACCGACCGGGAGCTTACGGCGAAAGTAAGTAGCGGAACAATTCCTGCCGGAACGAGTTTATCACTGGTTTCGGCCAATTGCACCACCACTAACAGCGGGGGCACACTTGGAACAGCCATCACCACCCCCATCCTGTTGTCAGCAATTGATCAGTTTTTAGTAAGGTACATTGCAACTTGTTATACCGGTACCGGCTACAACGATGGCTACAAGATGACTTTTACCTGGGCACCCCTGAACCCGGCAGCAAACTACAGTCAGATAGCTGCGGCCACCTACAATATAACAGTGGTCTTTACGCTTACCGCCCACGATGGCAATTAATTATTTTATTCATTCTCATTTCGCAGATAAATTTCCGGCGAATATAGCCGTGTGAATTATCGGTTTTTATGAAGTGCATTTCAGTTTTTATGAAGTGTATTTAAGTAAGAAGCCTATAATTATGCAAAAATCCCAATGTACATTTGTTGGGTAGAAAATTTATAAATAAATAACAAACTAAAATGAAAAAACTATTCTTTTTTATCGCAATGATCGGGGCTTTTTCGATACTCAGTGTAAATGTTAACGCCCAGGTAACATCAAACCAGGAATTAACCATGGGTATACCCGAGGTTCTGCTCATTAACGCTGTTAATGCTTCAGGCGTTACCGGTGCCGTTTCATTGGAACTTACCACCACCGTTGCTGGTACAGCCATCAGCGGCGGTACGGGTACAAGTTACGCCCAGCTATCCTCCATTGTCACTTCATTACTACCGCCGTACCAACAAACGCAAATTATGCCGGAACAGTTGGAACAGGTACCGGCGCACTGGTGCTTGGTGCAGTAGCAGTAGATATCGCAACTGGAATTGGAAGTTGTTATACCGGAACTGCAGCAGGTGACGGTTATAAGCTGGATTATGCCTGGGATGCAGGAGCCGCTGGTGCTTATGGAACCATTTTCGCAACCGGTGCCACTACTGCAACCGTTGTATTAACTCTTTCAGCAGGTTATTAAACATGATGGCAATCGCTTATTGATAAAAATAGGCTGCCAGTTTGCATAGAGATGCTATTTAAATGATATTTGACAATAATGTAGTAGGTACATGGGTTAGTGATTGGGGGAAGTATTTATACTTCCCCTATTTTATTGTTGTCCTCAATTCCTTCCTCTGGCCTCTGATGCTCCACCAATGAAAGAACATGCTAAGAATAAAAGTTGCTAAAAACTTGATTCATACGATAATTTTTAGTAATCTTGACAAATAATATAAAAGATAAAAACATGAGAACGATTCAACTTTTTTTTGCATTTTTTCTGATTACTCTCTTACCCTTTGTTTCTGTAGCATCCATTGAAGTAGTGGGGAGTCTGCGACATATTAACAAAGGAGAAAAAGGGGATGTGTACAAGGGGGAGATAAAAATTCAAAACAGCGGCAATACCGACCAGGAAGTAAGGATTTATCAAACTGATTTGCTTTACAATTACGAGGATTTTACCTATTACAACGACCCCGTCTCACACGATCGCTCCAATGCCAGTTGGATTCAATATAGTCCGAAAACAACCATCGTGGCAGGTAACTCAACCATGTACATTCAATATGAGGTAACCATTCCTCAAAACGACACCATCATAGGCACTTACTGGAGTGTGTTGATGGTAGAAGGTGTTAACCCAATCGACCCTGCTCAGGAAGGGCAATTTAACATTAACACGGTAACACGCTATGCGATTCAAATAGTGACCGAAATAACAAATACTGGTATTGGGAAACTGGAATTTCTGGAACCAAGCCTGATAAAAGAAGGCGACCACTTGTTTTTAGCTGTTGACATCATCAATACCGGCGACCATTACATCGTACCTGATGTCTCCATGGAATTGTTCAATGATGCCGGCGAATCGGTTAAAGTAATTATGGCTGCAAAAAAAGGGCTTTTTCCTGCTACTTCGGCGCGTTACAGGTTCGACCTGGAGGGAATAGAAAGTGAAAAAACGTATCACACCGTAATTGTGGCCGCCGGTGAAGGAGATGATGTTTTCGGTTTAGAATACACCCTCTTTTTTTAATACCGGTCATACATTTATTCTTTTTAAAACGATTAGATAATAACATCCAATTCAAAAAGAGAAATAAGTAATTGGTAATTTATAAATAAAGCATGTAAATGTGGAAATTTGTTTCAGTATTTACATCACTGTGGTTCATGTCATTGGTCATATATGCAGGCAAAGGCGATTTAGAGATACAACTGGTTAATAAAAACAAGATTGAACTAAACCCGGGTTCCAACTCCAACATGGCTATCATGTTGGTCAATAATACGGATTCAGATAAAGAGTTCCAGCTTAAAATTACCACACCGGACGGACTGAGTCAGCTAACAGATTATTCATCGGTTATCGTGGAAAGGGCCAGCAAAAAATTAAAAATTTTTAGTTTTTACGTGAACGAATCTACCGGGGTGGGGGATTATTCCATTGGCATTGAAGCATGGGATAAGTCGGAAAACAGTAAAATCGGAGAGATTCAAATTCCATTGTATGTAAAACCACAATATGCCATTTTAACCAGCGTAATGAAAGCGCCGGATTATGTATTTTCGGGAGATACACTGAGCGTACAATTTATGGTACAAAATTTATCAAATACTAAGGTCAATATTGAGGCCACGATCATCAATGCAAAAATATCAGAAACCAAAAAGTTCGCGATCGATCCGGGTTCATCGGTGTTTATTGGCGTATTTGTAACCACCGAAAAAGACATCATCCAATATACCCGAAAAGGGGTAAGCCTTTCAGCTACCATTGTGGAGAGTCCTGAAACAACAAGTGAAACCTCCTGTGTTTTCGATGTGATTCCTTCGGGCAAAATCAAATTCGATTCATACAATAGGATACCTACCAAAATATCCGGTCTTTTTGTAACCAACAACCAAACCGGGGAAAGGCTTTATGGGTACATGTTCGATATTAACGGGGCAGGCACCATATCTTATCGAAAAAAAAGGGAGATCGCTTTTCATTTCCGTGGTCCCAACCGGCAGGGAAACCCCATTCTTGGCCAGACAGATGAATACAACGTCAAATATGTTTCGCCACATTCAAGAGCCGCTATTGGCGATAACAGCTACACCTTAACCGATTTAACCGAAGGATCGAGAAGCGGCCGGGGCCTTGAATATGAACATACCTTAAAAAAAATCAGCCTCGGTACCTTTATCAATTTCCCCAGGTTTTATCCCAACTTGCAACGGGTGGCCTCGGTGTATGGCAGTTATGCTTTAGAAAAAAAGCTGAACATCAAATTGGGATACCTGAACAAATTGTTTGTAACAGATAGTGCCGCTCAACTCTTTTCCCTTTCCGGTGAGGCCAGTCCACTTAAGTGGGGGGACATTAAATTTGAGTATGCCATGGGGATGTCCAATGGAAAAACCACCAAGGCCTATTCAACAGATTTGCGGGTGCATTTCTCACGTTACAGGATGTTTTTTGCCTACACCAAAGCCGACCAGGACTTCCCCGGGTATTTATCAAACTCACAATATGTTTCATCGGGGGTGAATGCTACTATTTTCCGTAAAGTAGATTTAACGCTGAATTACAATTTAAACCATACCAATATCGCACTGGATACCATGTATGCCAATGCCCCATTTAGCAGTAATTTGAGTTTTTCGGCAGGTTATGCAATCAATTTTAATCACAGCCTGAATATCGGAGTCAGTATGCGATCGAACGAAGACATGAGCATGCCAAAAAAATTTAATTATAAGGAATATACCGGCCGCATAGGGTTACGCAGCAGAATAAACCGCTTTGGGATCAACGCCTACGGAGCCATGGGCAAAACAGAAAACCTCCTTCCACTCGAAGCGGGTGAACTCACGAATGTGATCAACGCAAATTTATCGCTGCAATATAATGTTAACAAGAGTATATTTGTAAAAGGCTTTGTCAGTTACATGGGTGGGCAACAATACCTTACAGGCGGCCTCACCAATGTTTTTTATGGAGCCACCCTCGATGCCAATTGGGGGAGTAAGGTTAAAGTCTTATTTCAATATCAAAACGGTTACCAGGTGGAAGAATACTATCGCGACAGGAGTTTACTTGGTTTGCAGGCAAGCTACCTGATGCACCCCAACCATGAGGTGGCGATGGGCGTAGATTATGACCTCAGGAAAAACTCGTTGAACAATACCGTACTCAGTGCCAGCTTAAAGTACACTTATACCCTCAATATTCCTGTTGCCCGGAAAGAAGATGTCGGTGGACTTCAGGGCAGGATTATAAATCATGGTGTAGATAATATTGAAGGAATTTTGCTTACCTTGGCAGGAAATATCGTATTTACAGATAAAAATGGAGAATTTGACATTCCATTTGTAAAAACGGGAACACATTTTTTGTTTATGGACAATTCAAAATCAGGACTGAACACCATCGCCGAAACACCCGGGCCGTATAAAATAGATATCCTTCCGGGTGAGAAAACCTATTTTGAAATATCTTTAACAAAATCAGGAAAAATAACCGGTGCCATCGTGATAGAAGAAGATGAAAATAAGGATAAGAAAGGTTTTATTGCGGTAAAGGCAAAATTGGATAAGCTCATCATCGAAGTCAACAATGGCATCGAAACCTACCGTGTTTTTACCAATCAGGACGGGACGTTTGGTTTTAATGACCTCAGGCCCGGAGCATGGAAGCTGATCGTGTACGACCGTGGAATTCCTGCGGGATATCAATTGCTGACCAATGAATATAATATCAACCTGTCGTCCGCTGAGATCAAAAATGTGGAGATAGCTATCAGGAAAATTTCACGAAAAATTAAATTTCAAAAAAGCTGATCGCTTTTTTGAAATAAACTAACTACGCTCATGAAAAAGCCAAGTTTCACCTTCTGTATTTTATTACTTTTCGCCAGCAGTGCACTATACGCACAAAACAGCCTCACTGTGAGTAAGAGAAGCCCCATCTACATGGATTTAACACCATCCTATAACGCCGGGCTTCCAAAAAAGGTAATCACAGACGAATCACAGTGGCTCAACTATACAACCCTCGTCCATCCGTCTGAGCCCAACATCTCGATCACGGTGGAAGTGGCTTCCGGGAACATACCTGATGGCATGGAGCTGCAAATTGAAGCCAAACCTTATGTAGGCATGAGCAAAAGCAGACAGGGAACCCCTACCGGTAAAATAAGGGTTTCTAACCGGCCACGTGTATTGATTGATAATATCAGCACCTGCTATACCGGGTCGGGCAGAAACGAGGGACATCAGCTTGTTTTTTCGTTTATTATCACCGATTACTCGAAAGTACGATCAGGAATCAGTACCATTTATGTGCAATATACCATTACGCAATAATTGACTTTATTTACAATAAATATTCACTAACCAATGTCGGGAGTTAAAGAGTCACCAAGGCAACGAATGATTTCAATGATGTATTTGGTATTGACTGCCTTATTGGCTTTAAATGTTTCCAAAGATGTGATCAACGCTTTTTTGGTGGTGAATGATAACATCGTTCAGACAAATGAAAACCTCTCACAAAAATTGAATGATATCTATGCCGATTTCGAAAAAAATTATCAGATAAACCAGGTTAAGGTAAAGCCATACTGGGAAAAAGCACAGGAAGCAAAAGCACTTTCCAGGGAAATGATTGATTATGTCCAAAACGTTCGGAATGAACTAATCGCTGCTACAGAAAACGTGTCGATAGATTCTGCAAAACTCATTTCAGTTAAAAACATCAAAAAGAAAGACAACTATTTGGTACCCACCCGGTACTTCATGGGAAGCTCGAATGATGGCTCAGATGGCGCCTCCAAGAAGTTAAAAGATAGAATCATCCTGTTTCGGCAGGAAATGCTCACCTTGGTCGATCCGAGAAATCTGAAGAATGTAAACCTTGGCCTTGACACAGAAGGCCCTTATTACAATGCAGATGGACTGGAGCAGAACTGGGAAACCCACTTTTTTTATAATACCATTGTGGCTGCCGATATTCCTATCCTGAACAAAATTATTTCGGATGTTTATAACGCCGAATACGACGTGGTTAACTTATTGCACAAATCCATCGGACAAGGTGATTTTAAATTCGACAGAATAGAAGCCAAAGTGTTGCCTAAAAGCAATTTTGTTTTTATTGGAGATGAATATCAGGCCGAAATCATTGTAGCTGCTTACGATACCACCCAGAGCCCTGAGGTATACTTCATGCAAGGTGTTGACTATCTTCCGGCAACCATGATTGGCCAGGCCACTTTGTTGGATAATGTACCCGGAAAAATAAACCTCAACCTTTCGGCCCGGATGGAAGGGTTAAATAAATATGCCGGGTTTGTGAGGGCAAAAGCAAGTACCGGAGAAATAAACGATTATCACTTTAACAATGAATACTATGTGGCCAGTGCCTCGTTCACCATTTCAGCAAAAAAAATGAACGTGTTTTATATTGGCGTTGACAATCCCGTTTCGATTGATATTTCAGGTATCCCAAAAGAGAGTTTAACTCCGGCTATCTCCTGTGGTACGATAAAACCCGATCTTTCAAGCAACGATTGGGTGGTAAATGTTCCAGTAGGCTGTAATGACGCGGTTGTTACCCTCGCCACCAACATCAATGGTGTGCAAAAGTATTTGGGTTCAAAGACTTTCCGGGTAAAAAAACTACCCGATCCCGCGGCCACCATTGCCGGGAAAAACTCAGGTGTTATAAACCGCGATATTATGATCGCTGCCGGAGCCCTTGCTCCAAAAATGCCCGACGATTTTGAGTTTGACCATTCTTTCGTCATTAGCTCCTTCACCATGACCGTTCAGCGGGGTTTTAAAGTGTACAACCTCGAATCAAAGAACGCCTATTTAACAACCGAAATGATCGATCAAATAAAACAAACAAATCGGGGACAGAGCGTGGTTTTCGAAAACATCATGGCCCGCGATCCCGATGGAATCGAGCGAACACTTTCGCCCATTGTTTTGACGATAAATTAAAGAGTTCAGTCCAAAAAGGTGAATCATGAAAATAATTTATGCTATTTTTACCCGTCAAACCACTTAAAAAAAAGTTACAATGAACACTTCAGAAAAAGTGTACAACACACTTAAAATTTCCAACACTCCATTGAAAGCTGGAGAAATAGCCGATCAAAGCGGCATCGATAAAAAAGAAGTAGATAAAGCCATCAAAGTATTGGTGAATGAGAATAAAATATCTTCCCCAAAACGATGCTATTATCAAGCGTTGTAGGGAATGATCACATTTACCGAGAATAAAAACAACGGTATCCTTTACGGCATTTCGGAAGGTAAGATAACCGTACAAGAAATGTTGGGGGCCATTGATTATTGTCTGAATAACAAAGAGTTACCGCGTAATCTACTTATCCTGGAAGATGCGCGGCTGGCTCATCCCGAATTTTCACCCGAGGATTTATCCTGCATTGCAGAGAAGCAAAAAAAATTATTTCCCTTGTATCAATCGGTTCGGCATGCCGTTATTCACAACACCCCTGAAAATACGGCTCTTGCCATGGTTTTCGAACAGAAATACATTTCCCCTGCTTACAAATTAAAAGTGTTTTCTACAGAAGAAGGAGCATTAATTTGGCTAAAAAAGAGATGAATCCTTGCCCTCCCATTCCTGGCAAAAGGTTTCCAAAAAAGTCAGCATGAACTGATGTCGTTCCTCCGCCAATCTCTTCCCTGTTGCCGTATTCATGGTATCTTTTAGCAACAACAATTTTTCATAGAAATGGTTAATGGTAGTGGATTTGCCTTTTTTATACTCCTCTTTGGTCATATTTACTCTTGGCGGGAGATGGGGATCATACATCACATTTCCTTGATATCCACCATAATTAAACGTGCGTGCAATCCCAATGGCACCCATGGCATCCAGCCTGTCGGCATCCTGTACCACATCCAGCTCAATGGTTCGTTGCACCTCACTTCCAAAGGTGTTTTTAAACGAAATATCACGGACAATAGCTTCCACCTTGTCAATTATTAATTGATCAACACCCTGGTCAACAAGAAATTGACGGGCCATTTCAGGCCCCAATGTTTCGTTACCATCATTAAATTTAGCATCGGCAATGTCGTGCAGCAAGGCACCCAATTCCACCACCAGCATATCGACACCTTCTAGTTTCCCGATGGTCTTCGACAAATTCCAAACGCGAACAATATGCCACCAATCGTGACCTCCTTCGGCACCGGCCAATCGCTGTTTTACAAATTCCACCGTTCTATCAATCAGTTGCTGTCGTTGCAATTTCATAAGTCTTTTTTTCAAATTACCACTTTTTAATTAGAAAGTGAGGCTGCTATTTAGAATGAATAAAATTATTTGAGCAAAGTTAAGGGTTTAAACCTGACGATTACGTATTTTTGCAGCTTCGTTAACCATAAAAATCACACGATGAATTACGATATAATCATATTGGGAAGTGGTCCGGGGGGCTATGTGGCAGCCATTCGAGCCTCGCAACTTGGAATGAAAACAGCCGTGGTTGAAAAAGCTGAAGTTGGTGGAATTTGCCTCAACTGGGGCTGCATACCAACAAAAGCCTTGCTAAAAAGTGCGCAGGTGTTTAATTATGCCAGTCATGCAGCCGAATATGGCATTTCTATCAAAGGCAATGTAGAGGCTGACCTTCCGGAAATGGTAAAACGAAGCCGTGGTGTGGCTGATGGCATGAGCAAGGGGGTTCAATTTTTATTGAAAAAAAATAAAATTGACCTGATCAATGGTTTTGGAAAAGTGATGCCCGGCAAAAAGGTGTCGGTTACAGATGCTGACGGTAAGGTTACAGAATATAGTGCCAAACACATCATCCTGGCCACGGGAGCCCGTTCACGTGAGCTACCCAACCTTCCTCAGGATGGAAAAAAGATTATTGGCTACCGCGAAGCCATGGTTCTTGAAAAGAAACCCGAAAAAATGGTGGTGGTAGGATCAGGGGCCATTGGCTCCGAATTTGCCTATTTTTTTAACAGCATCGGGGTGGAAGTTACTCTGGTGGAGTTTTTACCCAACGTTGTTCCACTCGAAGATGAAGAAGTATCGAAAACGCTGGCTCGGGCCTTTAAAAAAGCAGGCATGAAAGTGATGGTCGATTCATCGGTAGAAACTGTTGACACCAAAGGCAAGAAGTGCAAAGTGACCATCAAAACAAAGAAAGGAACAGAAGAAATTGAAGTGGATATTGTTCTTTCCGCCGTTGGTATCGCGACCAACATTGAAGGAATAGGCCTCGAAGAAACTGGTATCAAAACGGATAAGGGCAAGGTAGAGGTAGATGACTATTATCAAACCAATGTCCCTGGATATTATGCCATCGGTGACATTGTCCATGGACAGGCGTTGGCACACGTTGCGTCACACGAAGGCATTACCTGTGTTGAAAAAATCGCAGGACTCGATGTAGAGCCCATCGACTACAACAACATTCCTGCATGTACCTACACCAGCCCTGAAGTAGCCAGTGTAGGGTATACCGAAAAACAAGCCAAAGAAGCCGGATATGAGGTGAAGGTAGGTAAGTTTCCTTTCTCAGCCTCTGGAAAAGCCAGCGCCGCCGGCAAAAAAGATGGCTTTGTAAAAGTGGTTTTTGATGCCAAATACGGCGAATTCCTGGGCTGTCAGATGATTGGCGAGAACGTGACTGAGATGATTGCCGAAGTGGTAGTAGCCCGCAAACTGGAAACCACCGGACATGAGATCATTAATTCGGTGCACCCCCACCCCACCATGTCGGAAGCCATTATGGAAGCCGCTGCCGATGCTTATGGTGAGGTGATCCATTTATAAAACGAATTTAACCCCTGCAAATCCCACTTTCAGTTGAGGGTGGGATTTTTTAATTCAATACAGATGATGAAACACCTTCTATTTGAACCATTTAACATGGCCGGCCTGTTGTTAAAGAACCGGGTGGCGATGGCACCACTTACAAGGAGCCGTGCTGCGAATGAACAAAACAAAGCCAATGAGCTAATCGCCCTTTATTATCGACAGAGGGCATCCGCCGGATTGATCATCACCGAAGGCTCGCAGATTTCCAGGACAGCTGTTGGCTATCATCATACTCCGGGAATTTATTCTAACGCTCAAATCGAAGGTTGGAAACTTACTACTGATGCCGTTCATCAGGAAGGGGGAAAAATTTTCATTCAATTGTGGCATGTGGGCCGTGTTTCACATCCTGATTATCTTAACGGAGAACTTCCCCTGGCACCATCGGCCATCAACCCCGATATAGTTGTAAGAACCCCAACAGGAAAAAAAAAATCGGTCACACCAAAGGAAATGACAACCCGGGAAATCCAACAAGTGATTTCTGATTTTGCCCAGGCTGCTGACAATGCGGTAAAAGCGGGATTTGACGGGGTCGAAATCCATGCTTCAAACGGGTACTTACTCCATCAGTTTTTTGCCCCTGTTTCAAATACCAGAACCGACCAATACGGTGGCAGCATTGAAAACCGTTCCCGCATCTTGTTCGAGGTACTCGATGCCATGAAAGAGCGTATTCCACTCAACCGTGTAGGGATCAGACTTAATCCATCCGCGCACAATGTCCAGGGGATGCAGATTACCGAAGAAACGATACCCACTTTCGACTACCTGGTCAACAGGCTCAACAACGTTCCCCTGGCCTATCTGCATTTGTCCGAACCCTTTACTGACGTGAGCCTGATCCCCTATTCGGAACCCCACATCGCTAAACACTTTCGTCCGATATATCATGGCACACTCATCATAAACAAAGGATTTACTGCTCAATCAGCCATGCACATTCTGGATGATGGGCTCGCTGATATGGTGGCCTTTGGCGTACCCTTTATCTCCAATCCCGATTTGGTTTACCGCATGCAGAACGAACTGCCTTTAGCCAGCGCCAATCCTCTAACCTATTACTCGGATGGGGAGGTGGGATATACGGATTACCCTGCGCTAATACAGAAAAGAAAAGAATAGCAAATACAAAACCTTATCTGCTAATCCTAAAAGAGAGTTTAATTAAAAAAACGTTGGTGGGATTTACATCAATGAGGTTGTTCATGTGATCGTTTAAAGTAAAATCTCCATTGGGAGTATCGCCTGTTCTCCCTTGCGACCAAACCAGATAGGCCGTTGATCCCGGGATGTATTCCCACCTCACAACGAAATTCGACCTGAATTCAAAAAAACTAAAATCGGGGTTTTCAAATGAAAAATCAATGGTTCCATCGCCTTTCTCAGAAACAGAATAGGTATCAGTTTGTGAATTGTATTCAAGTTGGTCAGGAGAATAGATATGAAACTGGTTTTTCACGTCATAGTTGCCGGCATCTATCACTTTTTTAAACTGATGATAATCGCCCGAAAACACGAAAGGTTGCCCCCAATATTGGATTGTCAGGTCCGGAGTAAGTGAATAGTCAATCCTGAAATCTGCACTGGCAATGTGCTGTTTCATGGAGGCTACCAGATATTGATCGAGGTTGTTGACCCGGATGGTTTCCACGTACATGGCATACTGGTCGCCAAAATAGTAGCCAGGCTCCAACGAAACCTGTAGCGCATTTGTGATCTGATAACTAACCGATAAACCGGCCTCATACCAGCCACCATAACCCTGGGAGTGATATCCGCCTTCAAGCTCGGGTTTAAATACCAGCTTTTTCCTGTCATCGGAACTTACCCCGAGCCACGTACTCCAATTGCCCGGTGCGATTAACGCAGGCCCACCCCTCAAAGCAGGTCGGTCTACATCGTATCCGCTATAATTGACCCCTGTATTAACACTCCAATAGTTTTTAAACCGGGCGCTCCCATAGGCGCTTGCTCCCCAATATAAAAACCGCCCTGAAAAATCCCAACCGGCCCACTCTTCAATACCAAGACTCAACGACCGGAATATCCCAAAGGGTTCCCAAATTTCGTAGCCTAGCCAGGTGGCTTGCGTTACAAAGTCGGCTCGTCGAACAAACCCCTGGTCGTTTAATTCTAAACCGGGCGAAATAGCTGTGACCCTTTCGCCAAAACGCCAGTGACCACCGCCAATCTTACTCCCTTCTACACTGGCGCCCCATCCCGAGAGTATCCTCAGCGTTGAATCGAGCCGGTGGTGCCCCACGTCCGGGCGCTGATAATAACGCTGAGGGGCTGTCTGTAAAAGAAGTATCGACTCCGGGGTGCCCTGAACGGTGGATGCAATCGCGTTGGCTCTGATGCGGTAATTTTTATCCTGATAGAATTGTGCAAAATCAATACCTCCCGTGTAAGCTGCACGGGGCAGAAAATTTAAAGCACTATCGTTGATAAACCGGTTGGTAGAAGTAAATATGCCTCCAATGGTGGTGTTCCCTTTATTGAAATCTTTTTGAACGCGCGCATTAAAGTAATTGGTAGCAGGTTCCACTATTTCCTTTCGGCGCATGCCAAGAGAGTCGATTTGGGCAAATTCCTGGTTTGTCACGCTTTCAATCACGCCAATAGACCATCCGTTGCGTGTTTTCCCCGACAATTTAAAAGCACCCAAAATTCGGGTAAATTCAGGAACTTCCATGGATTCTCCATCTGCAATTTCAGGCCAATGCCGGGGTTGTCGGCCAATTCTGCGCGAATAGAATATCTTGTCCATACCCGTTGGTCCGTTGCCATTGGAAATGGAAAAGTTAAAGATGTTGCTTCCTTCGATAAAAAAAGGGCGTTTTTCCTCAAAATAGGACTCAAACGCGGTCAGGTTGACTTCTGAAGGATCGGCTTCAACCTGACCAAAATCGGGATTGATGGTGAAGTTAAGGGTAAGGTCGTTGGTAACCGCAATCTTCCCATCCAACCCTGCATTGTATTCCCAGGCAGTGCCAGTTTGAAATGGATCGCCTGCCACCCTTTCGTTTTTCTTCAGACCACCCATCAAATAAGGAACCAACTCTACTTCCTTTCGTGGCCGTATGTTGGAAATACCTTCCAGGATGCCCCACATACCCACCCAGGAAGATGATTCATTTGGTACCATCTGCCATACCATAAACTCGTCATTATGAAAAAGTTGCCTCATGACTTCCAGTCCCCATACCAGCTCATTGTCTGTATTTGAGAACCTCAGCTGGTTTAAGGGAATTTTCATTTCGGCCACCCATCCCGAGTCAACCGAACCCACTTTCACGAACCAAACAGGATCCCATGTATCGTCTGAATTCACATCGTTGGTAACAATAAGGTCGTTTTTAACGCCGGCGGCAGATACGCCAAAGGAGAAACCCGTGAGTCCGTCATTGTAGCTATCGAAAGCGATTGCTACCCAATCGCCCTGAAAACTATCCCGCCGGCCAAAGCGCTTTTCAATCAGGTTTAAATCATTGTAATACACCATGATGGCCACGTATACATTGTTGTCGTCGTAGATGATTTTAAAAGTGGTATTTTGGGTTGGCTCTGCAAACTCATAAGGGTCTTTCTGAGTGAAATCGCCGGTCCATTCCACCTGTGCCCAGGCTTCTTCATTTATGCGGCCATCAATGGCAGGTGCATCACCCGTTAATTTTTTGGTTGTATAGGTTCTCTTTTCCTGCGCAAAGCCATGCAAAGCGGTCATTAATAAGAGCCAAAGTATGATTGGTTTTAAATGTTTCATGTTTTTTGAAAGGAAGCAAAAATAGGATTTTCATTTCAGAAGATCGAAATTCTTTACTCGTTTTTCAATAAAAGTATTTCTATTGACCCGCCGGGTATTTTCCAACCCGGCGATCAAAGATCCCACCTTACCCCTTTTAATTTGAGCATAACGTTAAAAAGCTTGCATATCTTGCAGGTATACCGTCAGACGAGTGCACTACGCTTTTCTATCGCAATATTGGTTTAAGTAGTAAAGTAAGCAAATGATTACATCGTAGTGAAAAATTCAAATACAGGCATTACCCTGATATGGTAACCCTCCATTTCAAGCGAATCCTTCTGGTCGAGGGTTAGGATATAGCCATCGGTCATCTTAAAAAACTTCATGGCTTCCTGCAATCCCTCCACCTCGCGCTTAAGGGTATCCTGATCAAGGACTTCACATACCTGAATCAGCTGCATGCACTTTTTTTGTCCAAACACAACAAAATCACATTCGCGGTTTTCCCGAAAATAGTAAAGGTCAACACCTTGACGACGTAAATACTGATAGACGGCATTTTCGAGCATCCGTCCACGATCGGCACTAAAACTCAGTGTGTTTGCATTCACAAGACCATTGTCGATGGCATATACTTTTCGTGGATTTGCTGCAATACTTCTGGCCGACCAGCTAAATCGGGGAAGGAAAAACAGCAGGTAGGCGTCGGCAAGCCATGAAAGATAATCAGAAACAGTATTTGCTGAACCCACTGAGAATGTTTTGCGCAGGTTATTAAATGAAATTTCTTTGCCAATATTTGACAAGAGATAAAGGCAGATGTCCATCAGGCTTGCGGTGTTTCTGATGGCGTACCTGATCGATATATCACGGAAAACAATGTCTTTCAACAAATTTTGAAGCACTTCAGTTTGAAGCGTTTCCAGGTATTCCGGAAACCCACCCTGCAAAAGGTACCTGTTTAAAGAATCTACGGTGTTTTCAATTTGCCTGTAGATTAAAAACTCTTCGTATGAAAAGGGAAACAATTCATGACGGATATGTCGTCCGGTCAATCGTGTTCCCAGATCTTTACTTAACAAGGTCGCATTGGATCCTGTAAGGTATACCTTTTCGTTCCGGTCGTGTAACTGCCTGATGAATATCTCCCAACCAGGAACATTTTGTATTTCATCAAAAAAATAAGCCTCTATGTCTTTGCCCATCACCTCATCAAGTTTTGGGAAATCGCTTACTTCAAAACCATACACCCTGGAATCTTCAAAATTAAAATAGGCGGTTTTTTGATAACGGGCTTGAATAAGTTGTTTCATCAGGGTACTTTTTCCACATCTTCGAATCCCCGAAATCACCTCAATATGTTTTCCGGCAGAGATGAACCGATGCATAAACTGCCTTTCAATAAATCCATGCCTTGTTTCAACTTGTTCATGTTGCGCATGATAGGCTGATTCTATGTCCCTTTTTAAAAGCATCTTTTTAATCCATTAAGTATACATTACAAATATACGATAGTTTATATTAATAATGCAAACTTAATTTTTCTAAATGGGTTATCCGATCATCTCCCGTAAATAATAATTAGCTTTGTTGGATAAGATATCCAACATATACATGGAAATTAAGCAATAAATCTGATCGACTTGCAGTCGGATAAATCCGGCTGCAATGGATGTCAAATAAACACATTCATTGTAGATGAATAATAGGGAATAGAATCAATCCATTGCAGTCTGGCTTCAGCCAGCTTCAAAAAACACCCTATATTTCAGCAACTGTTATACTGTAAAATCTGAAAATATAAGCAAATATAAGCATGAGAGATGATCGGATACACCATTTTTTTCTATTTGAGGAATTAAGATTGGTTTATGTGTTGAACATGGTTTCCTTGAAAAAATACTGATAAAATAAAGACTCTGCTTCGGCCCCCCCGTTTACCCCTTTTAACCACCTTTCCTTCTCACTTTCATACAGCACCAAAAAAAATCTCCCGCAAGTCCATCATCGGGATGATATTGCTATCTTGCACGCCAAATTTTTTATATTTATAACGATATGAAACACCTTATTATAGCTTTGTTCCTGGTTTTTATCTCCACTTTCATCCAGGCACAGGATGAAGAAACCACTCAAATCAAACAGATTTTCGATAATGTACTTACCCATCAGGAAGCTTATCACAACCTGGAATATTTGTGTACCGAAGCGCCCGGCCGGTTAGTGGGATCGGAAAATTCTTTGAAGGCCATTGAATACATGAAACAGTATTTTGAAAAATTGGAAGTTGACAGTGTTTACCTGCAGGAGTTTCGCACTCCGGCCTGGAAATGCGACTCATCATCCCTATGGATAATCCCCCAATCGGGGAAACCTGTGGTGCTTCACACCGATGCGCTTGGCCCTTCACCCGCAACTCCAATGGAGGGCATCATGGCTGAAGTGATTGAAGTAAAGAGCCTGGACGAAGTAGAAAAACTGGGCAAAGAGGTTATTTCAGGAAAGATAGTCTTCTACAACCGCAAATGGAACCCTGCTTTTATCCGCACTTTTGAAGGCTATGGCGATGCGGTGGATCAACGGGCACGTGGCCCTGAAAAGGCAGCTGAATATGGAGCGGTGGCTGTGATTGTCAGATCAGTAACCAACAGCACCAATCACTTCCCACACACCGGAAATACACATTACTCAAATAACAAAATACCTGCTGTAGCCATCAGTACACTCGATGCTGATTTGCTTAGCGAGCTATTACAAAAAGAACCAAAATCCCCAGCAAAGGTGTATGTGGATTCCGAAGATATCCCCGAAACCATTACTTACAACCTGATTGCAGAGATAAAGGGAAAAGAAATACCGGAAGAAATTATCGTGGTAGGCGGTCACATTGATAGTTGGTTTAATACACCGGGGGCACACGATGATGGAGCAGGCGTGGTGATGACCAGCGATGTGCTTCGGATTTTCAAGGAACTGAATATCGACAACAAACGCACCATCCGGGCTGTGGTTTACATGGATGAAGAGTTATACCAATCGGGGGGTAGAGCCTATGCCCTCATGGTGAAAAACAGTGGTGAAAAACATTACCTGGCCCTGGAAGCCGATGCTGGCGCCTTTACGCCCAGAATGTTCACCATAAATGCAAGTAAGGAAACCGTGGGCCGGATAGCTGCCTTCCTCCCTTACCTAAAACCCTATGGCATCGACGAAATCAAGGCCGGTTGGGGCGGCGTAGACATCGGTCCTTTAAAGGACCTGGGTGTACCCCTGATGGCTTACGGAACCGATTCGCAACGCTACTTCGACATGCACCACTCTGCCAACGATACATTCGACAAAATCAACCTCCGTGAGCTTCAACTGGGCTGCGGTTGTATCGCCACCATGATTTATTTGGTAGATAAATATGGGATAGAATAGATATCAGAAATCGCTGAAATCAACAACCGCTCAAATGAGCTAACGAGTCATAAGATCAAATTTTTAATTTACGACGACTCAGAACACCGGGGCTCATCCTCCTGTGAGATAGGATTTTTCTCCACCTGCCAGTACATCGGTATTTTGCCTTGATATGCTTTTGCCTCCGAGAGAGAATAATATATTAACTGTCCAAAATAAACCGGACCCTTTTCTTACCAACCTCATCAAAAATGCCATCAAATACATCGAATCTGAAAGAATTCAAATGGGTTGTGAAACCGCAGAGAGTCACAGTTCTGCCCCGAAAATGTGTGAATGATGTAACTCTTATTCAGAATTGTGTAATATTTTTTAAAGGTATGATCCTGAACTTTGCGCAGTACAGTTGAGTAACAATTTAAATTTATTATCATGCCTTTATTAACAATCATTATCGTCATTTTAGTTGTTGGAGTGATCCTTTGGCTGATTAATAGCTACATCCCCATGCAACGAACAATTAAAGGCATTCTGAATGCCGTTGTGGTAATCGTCCTGGTGCTTTGGCTGCTGAATGTATTTGGTATCTTGGATAGTCTGCAGAACCTACGAATTTAGTTATGAATCCTAAGATTGTGAAACCATCTGACCCGCCAGACGCAGGAAATAATATCAATTGCCTAACAGCAGCAGAATTTGGTTAAAGAATAAGTCCGGGAAATATCATGTTCAAATGCAAACTAATGTGATTCGAAAATAATGCATTGTTAACCGAAGCGGGGCTGCTTGTGCAAAAAACAAAAAAATCATCATGAAAAAGTCAGCAGTTAAAGACCATGTGGACAAAAAGCCTAAAAAAAACCAGGCTAAAACAAAGAAGGTAAATAACTCTGAGACCCGCTACCGGCGTTTGTTCGAATCAGCCAAAGTTGGAATCCTGATCCTCGATGCCGAAACCGGGAAAATTGTTGACGTGAATCTGTTTTTAATGGAGTTGCTTGGCTATTCAAAGGAAGAATTTATTGAAAAATTAATTTGGGAAATAGGCGCTTTTCAGGATATTTACGAGAACAAACAGAAATTTCTGGAATTGCAACAAAAAGAATATGTACGCTATGAAGATTTACCCCTGGCAACTTCAGACGGACATGAAATTCTTGTCGAGTTTATCAGCAATGTTTATTTAGTAAACAACCATAAGGTTATTCAATGCCAAATACGTGATATCACCGCAAGAAAAAAGACGGAAGCTGCTCTCGAAAAAACCAGAAAAGAGCTTGATGAGATTAAAAAATCCGCAGATGAATTAAATGAATTCACTGAGAACATGATCGACACTGTACGTGAACCATTGCTTGCAATTGATCAGGATTTAAGGGTAATTAAGGCCAGCCGTTCATTCTATCAATTTTTCAAAGTAACCGCCGATGAAACAATTGGTAAGCTTATATATGAATTGGGAAATCACCAATGGGATATTCCAAAACTGAGAGAATTGCTGGAGAAAATCATTCCTGAGAAAAATTCCTTTGATAATTATGAGGTAGAACACCGCTTTTCTACCATCGGCAAACGGGTGATGCTTTTAAATGCACGTCAGATAAAAAGGGCATTTGGAAAAGAGAAGATCATTCTTCTTGCCATTGAGGACATTACTGAACGAAAAGGCAAAGAAGATTCCTTAAAAGAAACACAAAGGGAAACAAGTGGTTCTTTAAACATTCTCATGGACCTTATGCATGCGCCAATTATTATATGGGACACTTCCATGATCATAAAGCGTTTCAACCGTAAATTTGAACTGCTGAGCGGATATGATTCGGATGAAGTTATCGGTAGAAAAATTGATTTTCTTTTTCCAAATGAAAAAATTGCAGCAACACTTGAGTTGCTCAAAAATCATCTTGACAATGAACACGAAGTAGCTGAAATAGATATTTTAACAAAAGACAATCATATCAAGACCGTTTTGTGGAATTCATCGCGTATTCTTGATGAGGAAGGAAAAAATATTATTGCAACAATTTCACAGGATATAACAAGTCGAAGGCAAGCGGAGATGGCACTGCGAAAGAGTGAATCTCACCTCCGTACACTGGTGAATACTATCCCAGATTTAATTTGGCTAAAAGACACAAATGGGCTGTACCTCTCTTGCAATCCGATGTTCGAACGTTTTTTTGGAGCCAGTGAACCTGAAATCATTGGCAAAACCGATTATGACTTTGTTGACCGTAATTTGGCCGATTTTTTCCGCAAAAATGACCTAAAAGCCATAGAGGCAGGTAAACCGACCAGCAACGAAGAGTGGGTCACCTTTGCTGATGATGGACATCGTGCCTTTCTGGATACCATCAAATCCCCGATATACGATTCAGACGGAACTGTGCTTGGTATATTGGGCATTGGGCGGGACATTACCGAACGGAAGGAAGCTGAAGATGCACTGCTTGAAAACGAAATAAAATACCGTGCCTTTTTTGAAAACAGTATGGACGCAATATTCTTAACAAGTCCTGACGGGAAAACACTATCAGCCAACCAGGCAGCATGCGCTATGTTTGGATATTCGGAAGATGAACTTATAAAACTGGGCCGATCAGCAATTGTTGATAGTTCAGATTCCCGGTTATCAGTTTTGCTGGACGAACGTAAATTGAAAGGAAAGGCACGGGGTGAAGTTACACTTCTCCATAAAGATAGAACACGATTTCCTGCTGAAATTTCATCCGCTATTTTCAAAAATCAAGGAGGTTTTGAACTTACCAGCATGATTATTCGCGACATCACAAAACGCAAGCTTACAGAAGAAGCGCTACGCGAAAGGGAGCAATTATATCGTAGTTTATTTGAGAATATGCTAAACGGATTTGCTTACTGCAAGATGATTTTCGAAGAGGAGCGTCCACAAGATTTTATTTATCTGGCTGTGAACAATTCGTTTGAAATACAGACAGGATTAAAAGATGTAATTGGCAAAAAAGCTTCTGAGGTTATACCAGGTATTAGGAAATCAGACCCCATTTTGTTTGAACTTTATGGCAGGGTTGCATTAACCGGCAAACCTGAAACAATTGAAATATACGTGGAGGCTTTAAAGATGTGGTTTTCCATCTCCGTATATAGCCCTGTCAATGAACATTTTGTTTCCATATTTGATGTCATAACCAAGCGTAAAAACGCAGAAGAAGTGCTGCGTCAAAGCGAAGCTAAATTCAGAAATTTGATAAACTCTTTACCTGATCCTGTGCTTGTTGTCGATTCTAAGGGGCGAATTGTCTATTGCAACGAAAATACAGTGAATATATTTGATTACAATATCGACGAGATGCTTAACCGTACGATGGAAGACTTAATTCCGAAACATTTTAGGGAACTGCATAAAACTCTTCGGAATGAATATATCTCCGAACCTAAAAGCAGAGCCATGGGGCAAGGGAAAGAACTATTTGCACAGCGAAAGGATGGAAGCGAGTTTCCAACAGAAATTATGCTTGAACCTGTAGAAATTAATGGCAATCAATTTACATTAGCGATTGTCCGGGATATCACCGAGCGTAAGAAAATTCAAAATGAATTAAAATTGCAGGCAAACTTGTTAAACAATGTCGGTCAGTCAGTTATCGCTACTGATTTATCAGGCAATGTAATTTATTGGAACAATGCGGCTGAAAAGATGTATGGCTGGTCTATGGCAGAAGTAATTGGACAAAATATTATAATCCTGACACCGACACAATCAACCCGGGAGCAAGCCGCAGAGTTAATGAAAAAATTAAGTGAGGGCGAATCATGGACAGGAGAATTTATAGTTAAAAGAAAAGACGGGAGTAGTTTTCCTGCATTGGTAACCGATACACCAATACTCGACGCAAATGGAAAACTAACAGGTATTATAGGAATTTCGAGCGATATTACGGAACGCAAACGTGCCGAGATGGAACTGATAGAAGCCAAAGAAAAAGCAGAAGAAAGCGACCGGCTGAAAACAGCCTTCCTGAACAATGTTTCGCACGAAATCAGAACGCCCTTGAATGCGATAGTGGGCTTTTCAGGATTTCTTAACGACCCTGATTTGAAACCCGAAAACCGTCAGGAATTTATCGATATCATCCTTCAAAGCAGCGACCAGTTGCTTGCTATTATTGATGATATCATGAGCATTGCCTCTGTTGAAGCCGGACAGGAAAAGATTCAGGAAGATGAAGTTAACATCAATTTAGTATGTAACCTTCTAAAAGAGCAATTTTCCTCAAAAGCCATTGAAAAGAATGTTACCCTAAATTTGAAATCCGGTGTGTCCGATGATGAGGCCATTGTTATTACCGACGCAACCAAACTAACTCAAATACTCAACAATCTGGTAGGCAATGCCCTTAAATTTACCCGAAAGGGTTATATTAACTATGGATACAAGATAAAAGACAGCCAGTTGGAATTTTATGTGGAAGATTCAGGTATAGGTATTGATCTAGATATGCAAGAAATAATATTTGATCGATTTCGTCAAATTGAAACCACCTCTACACGAAATTTTGGTGGTTCAGGATTGGGTCTGTCGATCTCAAAAGCCTATGTTGAAATGCTTGGCGGTAAAATGTGGTTAACTTCCGAAATGGGTAAAGGTTCTGTATTTTATTTTACCATTCCTTACAAAAATGCAAATCCGAAAAAATTACCTGACATCCCATCTGTCAAGGGGTTAGATTTTGAATTTAAAAGCACTAAAACAGTATTAATTGCCGAAGATGAGATCTCAAATTTTATACTGTTGAAAGAAATGTTGTCCAATTCCGGAATAACCATGATCAGGGCTGTAAATGGCCTCGAAGCTGTTAAGTTATGTCAATCGAACCCGAATATTGATTTGGTGTTGATGGATATTAAAATGCCTGAGATGGATGGTTACGAAGCCACAAAACGGATAAAAGAATTTAGGCCTGATTTACCCATCATTGCCCAAACTGCGTATATAACCGAAGCTGACAGAATTAAAGCCCTGGCATGTGGTTGTTCCGATTATATAAGCAAACCGATCAGCAAACAATTGTTGCTGTCCAAAATTAATGAACAACTTCATCATTAACAAAAGATTAAGTTACTGCACAGTAAGAAAATCAGGTCCACCAGTTAATACACCGGTATTCTGCTTTGAAATGCTTTTTACTGCACCACCTAAAAACGCAAAAACCACCGTCAACATTGAGCTTTACGGTGGTTTTCATTCTATTGCCCTGATGGCTGGCGGAGGGAGGGGCTCTACAATAACCATTTTATCTAATATCAGGTAGTATTAAAATAGTATTAAAAGTACTTATTAACAATACTTTGCAATATTAAACAATTTTGTTTACTTTCATTTGTTTCTTAATTATTTGTCCGTATATTTGTCAGTAGTAATATTTACGGACATGAATGATAAAAAACCGCAACCTAAAAAAAGAACGGCCTACAAAGTGCCAAAGTTTTATTTAGACGCAAAAGACAACGATCAACCATCACCAATATTTTTAAAATACTCCTTTGCACCTGGTCAGCGGTTGAGTTATTATACTGGAGAACGTATTGAGTCAACAAAATGGAGTATTGAAACGCAACGAGTAAAACGCAATGTAACTGGAGCAACAGAAATAAACGACATTCTAAAGGCACTGTCGGACGCTTGTGAGAAAGAAGTAAGAGAGAACCGCTTAAGCCAAACAACGTTAACAAAAGAGGCATTAAAGGCCGTCCTTGACAATGTAATAAACAAAGAGAGTAATGAGAAAACCATTTTCGACCTGATGACAGAGTTTATTGAGTCAGAGACAAAATTGAAGTCATGGACAAAAGGCACAATTACAAAACTCAACACCATCAAAACGCAATTACAGGCTTTCGAGAGCAGTAACCGCAAAACTCAACCAACTTACAAAATTTCGCTTAAGCAAATTAACGAGCAATTCTTTGAAGACCTCGTTGAATATTGGCAAATTGAGTATGACCTTAGAAACTCAACTATTCAAAAAAACATTGAAATACTCCGTTGGTTTTTTAACTGGACGGTAAAAAAAGGTTATGGTTCGGATAAATTTAAGAAAGTAGAAATAGACCTTAAGCAGTCGAAACACAAAGTTATTTATCTGGAGCTCGACGAAATACGACAAATAAACGAGGCCGACATACCGGACGAAAAGCAATACCTTACAAGGACAAAAGACATTTTTGTATTTCAGTGTTTAACTGGTTTGCGGTTCTCTGACTTGTATAACTTAAAAGCAAGTAATGTACATGAGGACTATATTTCAGTTAACACCATCAAGACCGGAGAGCCTATTGAAATTGAGTTAAACGACACTACAAAGGATATAATAAAGAAATACAAGCAACACCAAGACGCAACGGGTAATGCTTTACCAGTACCACAAAACCAAGTGTATAACCGCTTCTTAAAAGAACTGGCTGAAATTGCTAAAATAAACGAGTCAATTACTTTGGTATATTATCAAGGAGCAACGAGAATAGAGAAAACGTATAAGAAATGGCAGTTAATTTCTTCTCACACTGCAAGACGCTCATTTATTACCAACGGTTTGGCTTTGGGTATTGGTTCGGAGGTTATACGCTCATGGACTGGTCACCAGTCGGAGAGGAGCTTTAAAGGCTATTACGAAATAGTAAAAAAGCGCAAAAGGACGGACATGAACAAAATGAACCTTTGACATTATTGACATTATTGACACTTTTAAACGGACGAAAATGAAACATGATGAATTAAAAAAGCAACAAATAGAGGAGCTTGAATATTTGTATAGCTTAATGGATATGGATATTATAAGGTTAAACTCGCTTCAACACGAAATAAAATTTAATTGTCGTATCAAAGCAAATGAGGTTAGATATGAATTAAACCAATGGTTTGTAAATACTAAAATACCGGACTTTAGAAATGTATTTTCTCTTTTGTGCCCTACAATAATGGAGCAACCACTTCTTTTATTGGAGGCTTTAGAAAAATTCCCTGAACCTCAACAAATAGTTGAAAGAGCTAATTATGTGAATATGCCATTGAGGATTTCTAAGGACAAGTCTTTTTTGAAAAAAATAAGTCTTAATTTAAGTATTGAGCATTTAGTAAATACCAAGGATAAAGACAGCTTTAATAGTATATTTTCATTTGCTGAATGGTTCATAAAACGACTAAAATACCATAACCGCTCTCGTTTTGAATATTATAAGACACCACTTTTCAATACGTTTTTTAATGACATTATTGAATTTAAAGAAAGTTACATTGCGGCTTTTGGTGAATTTCATTTTCAGTCTATTGTAGAGCTTGAAAAGCAACTTACACAAAAACCACAAATAAAAAACCCGCCCTCTCTGGAGTCCATATTTAGCGACAACAAACAGCTCACTAAACTAGTTAACATATTAGTCGAAAAAGGTTTTGTTACAATGGAGAGCGGTTCTCCTGTCTGGACTGGCATTAAGTCTGACAAAGCAAGAGGCAAAAAATTACAATTAATAGCATTGTCGGAGGTGTGTGAGAAATTTTATATTCGCAACAGTTACGACAAAAAAGAATTGCATTATGCCTGGACAACGTATTTCAAATGTTCAATTGCTCAAAATATGTTTTCAGAAAATAAACGACCTCCAAAAGAAAGCCCATACCATAAACTTTTTAATAACCTCTTGACTTCATTATAAGGTACTTGTTGTTTATTGGTTTAGTTACTTAGTTACTCAAATAACTTGCGTAACTTATTTACTTTCAGTTGGTTGTATTTTTGTTTTGTAACTAAAAATAAAATATGCAACCAATTAGTTTTTTAACAAAGGAGGACATAAAAGCGGCAGTCCTGGAGGCGCTCTCCGAAAGTAAACCGCAACAACAAAGCAAAGAACCTGAAATTATTATTCATGGTTTACAAGGTCTGGCTGACTTTTTAGGAGTTGGTATTACAACCGCTTGGAGTCTAAAAAAGGCAGGAAAAATTCCTTTTTATCAGGCAGGTAAAAAGCTCTTTTTCAAAATGAGTGAGGTATTGGCAGCAACCTCTAAAACATTGTAATATGCAGCAGGTAATTTTAATGGACAATATTGACCTCAACGACTTTGACAAAGCCACACCCGAAACAAAAGGCCATTTTACAAATGAACTTTACGACAGTTTACCAGGTATTTTGCAGGACGGCACAAACGTTTTGAGCGGCAATGACAAGGAGGTTTTTCTTGTTGGCAGCTTGACGGCCTTGAGTAGTGTTTTGCCTAACTTTCAAACGACTTATGACGGTCAGGCCGTTGAGTCGAATTTGTACACTTTTTTATACGGTAATTACGGCTCCGGCAAAGGAGCCTTGCGTTATGCAAGAAATTTAGTAGCTCCTGTACATAGGTTTTTGAGAGAAACCGAAACAATACCAGAGGCAGACAGCGAACAGCAACCGCAAAAGTTACTTTTGTTTATACCGGCCAACAGTAGCAAGTCCGGCATTATTGAATTATTGGAGAGGACAAAAGGCAAAGGGTTGATCTTTGAGACAGAGGCCGACACGTTAACGGATATTTTAAAACAAGACTACGGTAATTTTTCGGACATACTTAGGAGTGCATACCATCACGAAACAATTAGCCTGTTTAGGAGACTTAACAAGGAGTATATTGATATGGACAAGCCAAAATTGAGCGTATTGTTGTCAGGCACACCAGGACAATTGCGTAAATTAATACCAAGCATTGAAAACGGTTTATTCAGTCGGTTCTCATACTTTGGTTTGGAGTCGGAGTTGTCATTTAAAAACGTTTTTGACACAAGCAAAGGAGACTTAAATAAGCATTTTTACGACATTGGAGAGCGTCTCCTGGAGCTTTACAAGTATCTGGACTCTCTCTCTGAACCGCTTGTTTTTGAATTGCAAGGACACCAAAAGGCCGAATTTCTCTCATATTTTCAAGAGCTAAAACGCTCACTAATTGAGACGTATAGCGATACAATGGCGGGGAGTGTTAACCGCTTTGGTATGCAATTTATAAGAGTGGCAATGATATTGACCGCTTTGAGAAACTTTGAGACCGGGGAGTTTAATACGCTAAATTATTGCAATGATCTGGACTTTGAAAACGCTAAACAAATAATTGAGGTTTTTACATGGCATACGCTCAATATTTATGACAGTTTGGCCGCAAGGTCTCTGGAGGACTTACCAGACAACAAGCAGGCTTTTTACAAAGCGTTATCGTTTGAGTTTTCAACAAGTCAGGCCGTTATTGTGGGCAATAAGTATGAGCTCTCCGAAAGTACAGTAAAAAGGTTTATTGATAACAGGCAGTTGTTTGAATATGTCAAACATGGCCACTATAAAAAAACAAAATGAAAGACTCTCCTTTAAATATCGAAGTCAGTTGTTTTGCTAATACAAAAAGCACTGAACCGAAACCAGTTAATTTGCTTACCTGGTTGACCTCTGACAAGTATAAAACACAAGTTGAGGTAATACGACAGGCAGCGACAAAAGACGAGCGTACGTTATTAAAACAACGTTTGCCAGGCATAACTCCGAGCGGTACTTTTTTAAGGCGAAAAAGCGACTTACTATTAAAACATAGCGGCCTTTTGTGTATTGACATCGACCAACAAGACAACAAACATATTGGTAATTATTCAGACCTAAAGAAACAGTTGTGCAAAATTCAAAACTTTGCGTATGTAGGGTTATCCGTCTCCGGCACTGGTTATTTTTGTCTCGTTCCAATTGCTCAACCTGATCAACACAAACTACATTTTAAGGCAATGGCAAACGATCTGGAGCGGTTCGGCATTAAGGTTGATATGTCAGGCAGTGACTTAGCGAGGTTGAGGTTTTACTCTTACGACAATGAGGCATATTTCAACCACAAGGCAACAGTTTACACAAAGCTCTATACAGAACAAAAAAAGAAACCGCAACCTCTTATGAGAAAGTACTCAAATGACAATACAAACAAACCTTTGGACATTTGCGTTAATATGGTTCGGGGAGCAATGGACGGAGAAAAACACAATGTTTTGTATAAAGCGTCTCGTTTGGCAGGAGGTTATATTGCAGGCAACCAAATAGACGAAATTGAGGCAGCTCAAGCACTGGAGACGGCCATTAAGAATAAAAGCAATGTAACTTCATTGGAGGAGGCATTAAAAACAATAAAGGACGGCATTGAGGTAGGTAAGAGCTCACCAATTGAGAAACCTATTTCAAACGAAAGTGTCAATAATGTCAAAAGTGTCAATAGTGTCACCGTGTCAAATAACGACTACTCATTTGAATTGATACCAAAAAAGCAAGAGCATAAAAAAATACAACCGGTAAAAACCCCTAAAGGCCGACTTGCATTATTAATTGACATTTTTTGTAATAACAAGCAAATAAAGGAGCGGTTGAAAGTCGCTTCTCTTATTGATAGTTATTTGAGAATGGACACGATAACAAAAGAGCAATTAGACCTCCTGGAGTCGCTTGTTAGTGTACATGAACCGATACCAGGCAAAGCGGTTGAGTTTTCTCAATTGTCAATTTTAGATAAAACAAAAACCTCCGGCAGGCTTAACGCTTACCAGAGGTTGTAATTTCAACGGACGTACAAATATAGCTTAAAAATTAATAACATGAAAACAAAAGAAATTGAAGCTCTTGAAAGCTACTTTAAAACAGAAAATGAGCATTGGAACGGGTACGCCTTTAAAATGCTTTGCGAAGTATTACAGAAAGGTAATTTTGAAAACACTGAAACACCCTTACAACTATTAGATAAGGCAGCAAATATTTTTGCCGAATACCGCGAAACACCGTTAAAAGCAGTCCAGACCTTTGCCAGTGAAACAGAAAAGTTAAACCCAGATCAAAGATTGTTTGTCTACGAATGGGTTTATAAGTATGTACGTGACACTGAATTTGATGAAATAGATTTAACCGAAGTTAATGCCTTGCTAAAGAGCCAAACCGAAAGGCTGAAAAAGGATAAACCAAAGGTTGAGTATAACAAGCCATTGACCGGGAATATACGGGACACACTCAAAGAATTAATGAAAAAGGAACTTGAACAGTTACCCGACACCCTCGAAAAACTTGACCCCGCGCAACGGCTGAACATACTTTGTAAACTTATTCCCTATGTATTACCAAAGGTTGAAAGCGTTACTCATATGCTGGGCGAACCCGATAACGAAATAGAAAACAACGGGTTTAATTGGTAAGTTCCTTACTGATTTAGGTTTCAATTTCTCAAAATAAATTTTAGATGCCAAAACCCCATACATACCCAACCCTATACAATGAAACGTTACAAATACACATTTCAAAACTAAAAGAATGGGGATACCTTACACCCGGACAAATAAAAAGCAGTACCCTAACATGGAGCAGTAACGGAAATCCCACAGGCAGCATTTCAATACAGGTAAACACCCACAGCGAACAACCATACATTGAACTGGATTATAAATACAGGGACGAACCCCGAAACTACAAATTATATTTGACCTCAACACCTTCCAATTTAGGTAAGGGTGAAATATGGTATTTCCTTTGCCCTCATACAAAAAAGCGTTGTCGCAAACTGTATTTAATAGGCGGTTACTTTTTACACCGGGAAGCCTTCAAAGGTTGTATGTACGAATGCCAAACGTTAAGTAAAGATAGTAGAGAATGGAGACAGGCGCTCAATCTAATATTTAAGCGTGAAGACCTGCTTAATATACTTCATGCAAAACATTTTAAATCGACCTATGCAGGAAAACCAACCAAACGATATTTAAAAATAATGCACCTCATACAGGATATTGAAAACAGAAGAAGCTAAATGTTAAGTTTTGTAAGGTTGTAATGTTAGCCGGAAAGTTTCTTTTTTCCCGAACTGGAAATAATTCAGTCGAAACCCTACAAAGTAAAATTTTCTTAATACATTTGAGGTTCTACAAATTGAACCTATGTTCTACCTAAAAGTAATATCGTTATGAAAAGATTAACCACCTTAATTATTTTTACCTTCATTGTACTGATGGCACAATCACAAGAAAATTTTGTTTGGGATACAATAATTGATTTGCAAGGTACAAAAGATGAATTGTTCAGTAAAGCAAAAATGGTATTGGCACAAGATTTTAACGATGCTGATAATGTCACAAGAAACACAGACAAAGAAGCAGGGGCAATATTAATAAAAGCACAAGAAACGGTATTTACTCACGGTTGGTTTGACATAACTTATTATTTTGAATATCAACTAACGATACTTGCAAAGGATGGAAAATTGAGAGTTATTCTCAAAGATACTAGAAATTCTAAAATCACAAAAGTGGGGACTCAAACTGTGACGGTAAATGGAAATGTTCCCGTTAGTTCAACATATCCTGCAACAAGTGAAAAAGAAGGTAAAAAGGAATTTGGATTAGATGCGAATAAATACTTTGAAGTTATAACTCCACTTCATGCAAAACTGCAATTAATTTTTGCTAAAATAGTGACAGACTTGCAAAAGGAAAATATTATAGAGGACGAGTGGTGAAAGAATGCCCAAGGCTAAATAGTAAAATCATTGTTTAGTTTTACTGATAATGCACACCGTTTGATTATGCTGAAATCGAAAATTTGATATTGCTAAAAATACAGTAAAAACAGGCTAAAAAGAGACTGAAACTGTTTTATTTGTCCGTTAATATGTCAGTATTAAAACATAGAAGCCTGTAAACTACTTGCTTACAGGCTATATTGCGGAGGGAGGGGGATTCGAACCCCCGGTACAGTTTCCCGTACGTCAGTTTAGCAAACTGGTGGTTTCAGCCACTCACCCACCCCTCC
>PHDN01000032.1 GCA_002840975.1 Bacteroidetes bacterium HGW-Bacteroidetes-16 | reverse complement strand
GGGAGTCTTCAAAAAAGTGTGTCAGGCTGTGTGTCTCAGGGAAAGCCCTGGAGGCCTATGGCCTCCAGGGCTTTCCCTGCAAAGCAGGTATTTTATAAATTCTTTTCATAACGGTCTCCAAACTTATTTACCAATTCTCTTTGCACGGTTGTCCATCCAAAGGCCTTTTTTTTCCAACTTTTCTGGTTGTACATTAGTGTAAGGTAGAGCTGTTTAATAAGCCCTTTTTCGTTGATCCAGGCACCTTTTGATTTGGTCACTTTACGTATTACCCTATGAAGTGCTTCTACCGGATTTGTTGTGTATATCATCCTTCGAATATCTTGCCCATAATCCATAAATGCCATGAGTTCATCCCAGTTCTTTTCCCATTTAGGGCGGATTTCTTTGTATTTATGATCCCATTTCGCGCCAAAGGACTCCAGAGCCAATTCTGCCTGAATACGGTCTTGTGAGGTATATATTTGTCTTAAATCGCTACATACGGCACGAATGTCTTTCTCGCTCACAAATCGGGTGGAATTGCGTACCATATGCACAATACAGCGTTGTATTATGGAAAGGGGAAATACTTGCTCAATTACATCTTTAAAACCGCTTAAACCATCGACACAGAAGAATAACACATCTTCTACACCCCGTCTTTTCAGGTCTTCCAGTATTAACCCCCATTGATTGGAGCCTTCTGTCTCACTTAAATAAAGACCCAGCAAATCGCGCTCTCCATCAACTGTTATGGCATAAGTGGAATAAGCTGCCCTGCTCTCTATCTTACCCTGATTACGAACCTTAAAATGTATGGCATCCAGATAGATAACAGCATAGCAAGAGGCAAGTGGCCGCTGCTGCCAGGTGACAATTTCTTCCAAAACCCGGTCTGTTACTGCACTAATGGTTCCTGCGCTTACTTCCAGCCCATAGAGTTCCCGTAATTGATGTCGGACATCCTCTACGGATTGCCCGCGTGCATATAGGCTTAAAATCACATGATCCATGCCCGCACCTAACTCGCGTTCCCATTTCTTGATCAAAAGGGGATCGTGACTGCCTTCTCTGTCTCTGGGTGTCCTAATTTGGATAGGCCCAACTCGGCTGCGTACGTTCTTTTCTATATGCCCGTTTCGACGATTAGATTTGCCTTCTTGAGCATCTTGTAACAAATGATAATCCATCTCTCCTTCCAGAGAGGCATTTACCATAGCTTGAAGTAAATCAGTAAAGATACCATCTTCTCCTACTATCGGATCTCCATGGCTTTTTTTCTTTTCCATGTGTCAAAGTTATTAATCATTTCTTAAATCAATCTCCTGACACACTTTTTTGAATAGACTCAAAAAAAAACAGGTTTACCTTTTAATTTGTTACAAATTAATACCCATTCAATAAACACCAATTAATTAATGCTCCGCCAATATATACTCCCCGACTTTCAAATACATATAAATATCTTCGGTGTGTTCGCCAATATAGATTTTTGAACGCTTATACCCTAACCTGACGATGACTGCATTCTGATCGGGCAACACAAATACATATTGGCCCAGCAAACCCCTCATGTAAGGGATTTGCTGGGCCCGGTAATTGATAATCCACCATTGGAATCCATAGAAATCGACCGGTTTGGCATGATCATCCAACAGGTACCTTGCCGGGGTGGTGGCTTCGGTGAGGTATTTCTCGGAGACCACCTGGTTTCCTTTCCAACGGCCCTTGTTGAGCACCAATTGTCCGACACGTGCAATGTCGCGGGCGCTGGAATTAAAGCAACAGAAGGCTTTTTCAATACCATTTTCATGATCAAGCGACCAAAGCGCATCATCCGATGCTCCAATTTTTTTCCAGAGCTTTTCCGAAGCATACTCGCTTAGTGTTTTTCCGGTGGCTCTTGTAAGCACCATGGCCAGTAACTCTGCATTGCTGCTCAAATAATTGTTTTTTTTTCCGGGAGTATCAATCACCTCCAAACCATTCATCAATGCAGGCAGATCATCACCGTAATAGGCTTGTGTGGTCACGCTAAAAGGGCTTGTATAGGCTTCTCCCCAGTTTAATCCCGAACTCATGGTGAGTAAATCGCGGATGCGGATATTTTTCTTCTCACCTGTAGCATAAGCTGGTAAAAAATCACCCACCGATTGGTTCAGGCTATCGATCAGCCCTTCGTCCAGCGCTATGCCCACCATTAATCCTACAATACTTTTGGCCGCACTAAATGAATTGGACAGGGTGTGTTCCGTGAAGTCATCCCAATACTGTTCATAAATGATTTCCTCGTTTTGAATGATCAAAAAAGCCGCGGGATCAAATGCTTCCATTTGTACCAACAGAGAATCAGGCAATACCACATGATTCTTTGTTTTAGACTCTTTCCACGGTTGTGGTTTGCCGGCAGCTACAGTTCTATTGTTGAAAAAAGCATAATCATCCAGACCGGGATTCCCATGAGTAAGTACGTTGATGAGGTAGGGTGGCAGGAGAAGATAGCCTAAAATGATAACAAAAATAAGAGAGGCAAGTATGAATTTTTTTTTCATTCGGGTATGTTGAAAATCGATTTCGATTGAATGACAATAATACAAAATAAGTAGTTATTGACAAACTTTTCTATTTTTGTGCATCCTTTCCAGAACGCAATGTATAAATTTCAACGATTCCTAAAAATTCTTGGTCCAAGTATATTGTATGCCGGGGCTGCTATAGGTGTGTCGCACCTGGTTCAGTCTACCAGGGCGGGGGCTTTGTTCAATTTCGACCTGGTTTGGGTACTTATCCTGGCCAATTTGCTGAAGTATCCATTTTTTGAGTATGGAGCCAGATATGCAGTTACTACGGGGAAGAACCTGGTACAAGGTTACGAGAGTATTGGCAGGTGGGCCGTGATGCTGTATGCGTTATTGACCGTATTGTCCATGTTTATCATACAGGCTACAGTTACTGTGGTGACTGTGGGCTTGATTGCCTATGTGTTTAACCTGACCATCCCTTTAATCAATCTGAGTGTGGTGGTGTTGGTAGTTGCCATGCTCATTTTGGTGATTGGAAAATTCAGTCTGCTCGACAAGGTGATGAAACTGATCATGGTGTTGCTGGCCCTTTCAACAATCGTTGCTGTATTTGCCGCGTTAGGGATTCACCAGGAAGTAAGTCCTGATGAGTTAATAAACTTTACCTGGACAAGGCAGGCCGACATCTTTTTCCTCATCGCTTTTGTAGGATGGATGCCGGCACCTATCGATATTTCCGTTTGGTCGAGTTTATGGAACCTGGCTAAAATAGAGGAGCTGGGCTACAAGCCGGATTTGAAAAGCACTCTGATAGAATTCCGTTTTGGTTATATTGGAACTGCTGTGCTGGCCCTGGGGTTTCTGGTGATGGGTGCTTTGGTTATGCATGGAACGGGCGAACAATTGTCCCCTAACGGGACTACCTTTTCGGGTCAACTCATCAATATGTACACCACCAGTTTGGGAAGTTGGGCTTATTGGATCGTCAGTATTGCTGCCCTGACAACCATGGTGAGCACAACCATTACCGTATTGGATGCCTATCCCAGGGTGCTCATGTCCACCTATTCTATTCTTTTTAAACCTGATGGACAACATCTAAAACATGAAGGTCTTCCTTATCTGATAGGGATGGTTGTCATGGTCATTGGGGCTTCCGTTATCATCGCCTATGCAGCCAGGTCCATGGTGTTCATGGTGACTTTGGCGACCACCATATCGTTTTTAATGGCTCCTATATTTGCCTGGCTTAACTATCGGGTGATCACCAGCAGGCAGATGCCTTTAGAAGCACAACCCGGATTATTTTTAAAAATACTCTCCTGGATGGGTATCTTTTTTTTAGTCGTGTTTTCGTTGATATATTTGTATTGGACGTTTTTATAGGCAAAGTACGATCAACGGAATCATTACATTTGCACAAAACGGTGGACGGTGAAAAAAATATTGCTTATCAGGTTTAGTTCAATTGGTGATATCGTGCTTACCACGCCCATCATCAGGACATTAAAAAAGCAAACCGGTTGCGAATTGCATGTCCTGACAAAGAAGAAGTATAGTCAACTTTTCTTTGGTAACCCATCTGTTTCGCACATTTATGCCTTTGAAAAGTCGCCTGATGAATGCATGGTTGCCTTGCTAAAGGAGAACTTTGATGTCATCATCGACCTGCAGAAAAATTTCCGTGCCCTAAAGGTAAAACGTCACCTGGGTGTTACTTCTTACTCTTTTCCAAAGTTGAATATGAGGAAGTGGTTACTGGTTAATACCAGTATTAATCAAATGCCTGATCTGCATCTTGTCGACAGGTATTTCATGGCAGTAAAAGAACTGGGTGTTACAAACGACAACCTGGGTCTGGATTTTTTTATTCCTGAAAAAGAAGAAGTCAATCCGTTGGAGATAGCCTCTTCATTGAGCAATGGATATATCGCCATGGTCATAGGAGGGCAGCATCTTACTAAAATATTTCTGCCCGAAAAGGCAGCCGAATTGATTTCACGATTGGCACTTCCGGTGGTATTACTTGGCGGACCTGAGGATAAACAACGTGGGGACGAAATGATTCGATTGAGTCAACACGCGAAAATGCTCAATACCTGCGGAACTTTATCGTTAAATCAATCGGCTTCTTTCGTAAGGCAAGCGAAGTTGGTAATTACCAATGATACAGGTTTGATGCACATCGCCGCTGCCTTCAGCAAACCCATTCTCAGCATCTGGGGCAACACAGTCCCCGAATTTGGCATGTATCCATACATGCCCGGAAAAGAACACATGTTTGAAATTGCACAGGTAGCCGGTTTATCGTGTAGGCCTTGTAGCAAACTGGGTTTTTCAAAATGCCCGAAAAAACATTTTAAGTGCATGAGGGACCAGGATATTGACAGGATGGTAGAACAATCAGCCCGATTACTGGATCAGTCAACCAAACTAACCGACTAACTGATTGAAGTATAGAACTTACAGTTTGTCGATCTGTGTTCTGATCAATTCCCAGTCGCTGTTGCTGATTTTGGCACCATAACCTTCGATCACTTTACCGGCAAGCAAGGCTCCCAGTTTTCCTGATTTTTCGAATCCCAGGTTGTTCAGGTATCCGAATAAAAATCCGGACGCGTACAAATCGCCGGCTCCTGTTGTATCCAGCGCTTTCGATTCAATGATGCCGATAACGATCGTCTCCTGTCCGCTTTTAATCATCGAACCTTCTTTACCGATCTTGACAATGGCAATGTCGCACATTTCGGCCAGTTCATCCAGCGCTTCTTTTGGGGATTTTCCTGTAAAAGCTTTAGCTTCCTCTTCGTTGGCAAACACGATATCTACGTATTTATTTACCATGTCACGCAGGAAATCCAGGTTGTCTTCCACCACATTGTAACTGGCCAGGTCGAGGGATATTTTCAACCCGGCCTGGTGTGCTTTTCTGAGAATTTCTTCAAGTAATTTATGATTTTGAACCAGATAGCCTTCCACATGAATCAGGTTGTGCCCGATAAAGTGTTGCTCTTCCAGATGCTCGGCGGCGAGTTCGATGGCTGCACCCAGAAAAGTACCAAACGTTCGCTCACCATCTTTACTGATCATGGCATTGGCTATACCTGAAGGTGTTTCACTAAAAAAAAGCAAGGGTGTAATATGGCTTGAAATTAAATCATCACGGAAAAACTGACCGGTCAGGTCGTTTCCAACAGTTCCAATAAACGAAGCTTCCATTCCCAGTCGGGCCAACCCATGAATGGTGTTGGCAGCAGATCCGCCCGAAGCCATCTCCCTTTCCAGGTGGTTGCTTTTCGCAGAAATACTGGACGATGTGAGCGCGTCCACCAATTGCATGCTGCCTTTGGGGAGTTTTAATTCTTCGAGTAAGAGGTCGTTTTCCAGTTTTGTCAGAATATCAACCAGTGCATTTCCAATGCCCAATACTTTTGTCATGTAGGTATTTTTTTGCAAAAGTAGTGAATATGCCCTAAAACAGGCTTCCAGAGAAGGATTATTTCCTGATCATGACCTTTTTAAAATATACTTCATCACCTGAAATCAGTTGGAGCATATATAAACCGGTAGTCAGATTTGGCAATTGGACTTTTAATACACATTCCATTTCAGCGCAAATGAAATGTTCCTGTTCAAAAACAAGATTTCCTTGCATCGAGAAAAGCCTGACCACTTGTTCTTCCCTGGTGTATGGTATCGCCAGGGTAAATTCACCATCGTTTGGATTGGGATACAGGTTGATGATCTCCTCTTTCGACACATCAATAAAATCGGGGTTGATAAACGTGATGTTTACGCTACCGCTGCTGGTACATCCATTGATGAGGGCAATTACTTTATATTCATAAGTTCCAGGAGGATAATCGGTTCCGAAAACAACAATCAACCGGGCATTCGAACCAGTTGACCAGAAGTAGCTATCGAAGCCGGCACCGGCATCTAAAATGAGGTCCTCTGAGGGAAGTAATGTGTCAGCAGGGCCCAGGTCGATTAGTTGATTGCCGCCATAAACCGTTGTT
Source organism: Bacteroidetes bacterium HGW-Bacteroidetes-16 (assembly GCA_002840975.1). Lineage (GTDB taxonomy): Bacteria > Bacteroidota > Bacteroidia > Bacteroidales > F082 > UBA6244. The sequence goes on along the minus strand of PHDN01000032.1, from coordinate 26,559 downwards.
AGTATGGTGTCGTATCCGATACATCCAACCTCGTTTGTCAATGCATACACGAGTGCATGAGTTCCCGGACCCGCGGTTGTAGGATAAAAAAGGTTGTTGGCAACACCATCACCCGAAAAATTACCTCCAACGGGCAGTCCAACCAAAGTATCCGCGGGATCTGTTTCGCAATAAGCAGGATAGATCCCACTAAGGCTCACAATTGGAGTGGGCAGGGTGTTAAGTGTTAATGTGTCGTTGAAGGTGCATCCCTCATTTGTTGTTCCTATCAGCCACAATTCGGTGGTATCGGTAATGATAAACTCATAGGTGTCTCCCAATTTTTCTGAAGGCATCCATAAATACGAATCGGCCCCTTCTGCCATCAGAATTACCAATGATCTTTCACAAACCAGGTTGGTATCGTAAACAATGGTGGTGGTTGGCAGACTATATACGGTAACGGTAATGGTTGTATCGCGGTAACATTTTGTGACGGAATCGGCTGTGCCAACCGAAAAAGTGGTGGTATCAGTAAGCGCTATTTCCAGTGTTGGCTCTGTGGAAATGGTATCGCCGTCAATTGCCCAGTAGAATAAATCGCCTCCTTCAATTGAAAGAAACACGGTTTCACCGCTGCAAATGGAAGTATCCGGGCTAATGGTAATCTCCGGAAGAGGCGCAATGGTCAAATACAGGCTGTCCTGAGCTATACATCCACTGGTATTCGTTCCAGTCACATGAACATATCCTGACAACAGGGGTTTTATCAGTAGCAATTCATTTACTGAGGTTGTTGAGTCTGTTTCATCATATATCCATTGATATGATTCAATGTCAGGACCGTTAGCGACTGTCAACAGTGCATCATTCCCTTCGCAAACCAATAAGGTGTCTTCCTCAAAGGATACACTTGCTCCGGGAAGTACATGCAATGCTTTGGAGCCTGAACTTTGGCAGCTATCCTCATTAGTGACAATCACTGTATAAATGTAAGTGGTGTCGGCACCTTGGGGATTCACTGTTATCATTTGTGTAGTATCACCGGTACTCCATAAGTACGACACCATGCCCGATCCCTGCACCTCGAGTTGTACGGGAATACCGGGACAGGTAACCGTATCACCAATAATGGTATCAATCACGGGCAAGCTGGCAGCAAAAATGGTGATTGAATCACTGGAAGTGCAGTCATACGTGTTAGTTACATCCAGAAAATACAACGAGTCGCTGATGGCGGTGGTGGTGATGGATTGTGTGGTTTCTCCCGTACTCCAGAGGTATGAATAGATCATTCCTGAGGGTGGGTCAGGGCCAATCAGGAGCAAGTTGTTGCCCACACAGATGGTGGTGTCGTTGCCGAGATTGACAATAGGTGAAGGCAACACGTTGATGATGATGGTGTCGGAAGCCACATTTCCAAAGTTATCTTCAACCACCAATATAAACTGGGTGGTATCTACCGGACATGCATCAATGGATTGGACGGTAGCATAAATCGTATCAGCTACAATCCATTCATAATTGGCCATGTCGACGGGGCCTGATAAGGGCACACAGCTACCCTGGCAAATGGTGGTATCAGGGCCTAAATCAACGGTTAGAAAACTACAAAAACCTTCATCATAAGTTAATCCCAAATCGCATAACGCGTGGCGCAACGAATCCTTGTGTTGTCCATCCGGCAGGGTGGTTACATAATCCATGGCAATCCATGCATCACGCTGAAGACCTGAATTTACAGCGATTATTGTGTAGTCATCGGCCAGTTGTTCAGCCGGGGGAATAATTAATCCATTCCAATTTACATTGATTAACCCCTGGTTGGATCCAACGCCATTGAAAGTGTAGTCTTCCGTTCCATATACCACATAATCAACAATGTCGGTATTGCTGCCAATATTGAGCGACATGGAATAGAACTTGAGGTCATCAGGAACCTCACCGGTAAAAGTGATATACAACGATGTGCCCAGTATTACGAAATTTACATCAACGGCATCCCGTATCAGGAGGTAATCCCTGATTTCTTCATCCGAAGTCATCAGGATATTATCAAGTCCTCCTGACCCATACGTGTTATTGATGAAGTTAAAATCAGAAAGAAAAGTGTTGAAAGGATATTGGGTAAGGAGCGAATGTGTAAAAACGGCACCCCAATAATTGGCCCCATTGATACTTGAATCCGCCAGGCCCGAAACAAATTGCTGCATGTTGGTTGGCCCGGCATCCAAGCGATAAATATTTTGAAAAACAGTCCAGTCAACTGCAGGGTCATTCACGTTTCCGCCATGATCACCCAAAGGGGAGGGCTGATTTTGGTTGAAGGTACTTAAATATCCCAAATTGCTTGCCGCCGTTGTCCAGGGTTCCGAGCCATTTGGATTTACATGTAAATGAGTAATCACCCCACCAGGAGTCGTTTCAAATAACTGCCTGCGGATGTAGCTTTGGTTACGTGAAATGGAATAATCCATGAAAACAGGATCTGTATTTGCATTGCTGTTTAGTCCATGATTGATAACCCCCCAGTCGTTTTGAACCAACGTGTTCAACTGGTCCCATGAAACCATTTCATATGCATTGTCAACATGAACATCAGGGCCGTTTTCGCCATCCCCATTAAAAGAAAAAAGTACCGAGCTCATCTTGAAATGATGCAGGTTATTACATCCGTCTGTATAAGTAAGGCCCGGATAGGTGGTTCCGTTGACCAGGCCACCTTCAAATACAGGAAAACCATGGGTAAAAATCGTAAGGCCACCATCATCAATTTCCATGCTGAGCGCAAAATCTTTGTTGTATTTTAAGGGAGCCAGCGAAACGGAGACCAATGCTGGATCAGGTGCCTGATCAAAATTTACAATGATTAAACTTACCCCGACAGGACTCGACTGTTGGGCCAGAATCCCAAAGAAGGGCATCCAAATCAAAAGCATTGTTACAACGACGATATTGATATATCTTTTCATCTTAGTTACCTCTTGTAGTTATAATCTTCCAGCTGAGGATAGGCTACCTGGCGATATTTTCTGCTCCTTGATTTTGACGATTTTTTCCGTTTCGACGATCTGGAGGTATTTGAATCCTTCTTTTCGAAGTATTTGGTATCGTTCATGTTAAAACGGTAACCAATGCCAAATTCATGTGAGCCTCCCGATCCCTGGTTGATGCCACTCATCCCGATTTCGTATGAATAGTTGAACACAAATCCCCTGGTAATGTGGGTACCGATGTTGATGGCCAGGGCACCACTGTTCCGGTACATTAACCCTCCCCAGAATTGCTGCTGGTAAATAAAAAGTGTCGACAGTTCCAGAATGGAAGGTTCGTTGGTGGTTTTGCGAAACACACCATAAGCCTGCATCTGCCATAGTTCGCCCATATCAAAGAGGTACGATGAGTATACCATGACTTCGCGTTGAACTTTAAACTTGTAGGCCGTACCTTGATATTCGTCTTTTGACTGAAATAATGAAGGAATGGAAAAACCCAGGTTGAAACGATCGCGGTTATAGTGAATCCCAAAACCAGCATTCACGGCGGAACTGTTCATTTTAGCAGGATCGGTCAGAATGGGGTCGTTGGGGTCGATTCCTATCCCTTTGCCCACGTTAACCGTTGTTTGGTAATAGGTTCCCCAAAATCCAAAATATAAATATTGATCGTCCTCAACCATCAGTTTGTAGGTATAACTGGCATTGAGTTTAAAGGTAGAGAGGATATCAGTTTTATCCATCACGGCCTCGCCCCCGATCCACATCTTTTGTTGGTAGATATTACCAAAACCATTGGCGCTAAAGGTTCTGGGGCTTCCGGTGATTCGCGTCCAGTCGTTACGATAGGCCATGAACAGCTCGTTATACCCCGTAAATCCTGCCAAGGCAGGTGTGAGCGAATAAGGATTAATCAGGTACTGAGTCCGGTGCGGGAATTGCTGTGCCGAAACCGTCATTCCCAGGAAGATGCATATCAGAATACTATGTAGTTTGATGATTTTCATATTATCTGATAATGGTTACGGGTCCTTTAAACGTATTACCCTGCGCATCTTGAATTACATAATAATAGGTTGCCTGAGGCAGGGGATTTCCTTTCGACTGCCCATCCCAGTCGTTTTGATAGCTTTCGGAGGCATAAACACTTTGTCCGCCGCGGCTATATATGGTTACTTTTATAGGGAAGGTAACGCTCGGGTTATTCACGAGCCAAGCATCGTTAAAGCCATCACCGTTAGGGGTGAACAAGTTCATGATTTCGGTTCCTCCTCCCGCACTGCCTTTGTTTAAAGCCACAAACCTGATGGTATTGCTGCATCCCTTGTTGTAAACGGTGGCATCGTAGATACCGGCAGTGGTAATCGAAATCGCTAATTCTGTTGATCCATCGTACCAAACCACACTATCATAATTGGCAGTCACATCAACCGACACAATCAATGTTGAGCCTGTTGCAAAATAGGTGGTGTCATCGTTGCCGATGAGGCTATCTCCTATGCGGAAGGCAAATTCGGGTAAACCGTAAATGGTTACCGGCTTTATGATCGAGTCGAAACATCCGATGTTGGTCCACACCTTCAATTGTACATCATAAGAACCCTGATTTACATAAAAGTTGCTCGTGTTTTGGAATACATCCGTTTTCCCATCACCAAATTGCCAAAACCATTGGTTTTCAATTCCGGTGGTTACTACCGTGAGGCTGGTAAAAAAAGTAGTTGTGTTTTGACAGGTGTTTTCATATTCAAAATCAACCCGGGGTAAAGATCCAACAGGAACCGCATTGTATGTAGCATTCATAGGGCTGGCCATGAAATAAACCCGCATTCCAACCAGATGATTGCCACTGGTATCGAAGACGTGCTTCACGGTGTCTCCCTCTGCATCATTAAACTGCCCGTCTGAATTAAGGTCCCACAAAATATAAGTAATGCTATCATTGGTAAGCGTGGTGTTGATCAAGGTGGTGATCCCTTTTTCACATACCGTGTCGTAGGTAAACGCTATATTGACAAAATAATTTACCTCTACTAAAAAGGATTTTCTGATACTGCAACCCGACGCATTGGTTATTTCGACAGAGTAAGTGGTGTTGGTAGTTGGACTTACCACAATCTGCGGTTCGGTGCTCCCTGTATTCCAAAGAATGGTTGCGTTCGTTTCAACATCCACCCAAACAATGGTGTCGGTACCGGCATCAATAGACAATGTATCATTCGAGGAACCCAGTATCAGCGGAATCGGATTCACCACGACATAGGTAGTATCACGGAAAGTGGAATCGTTTTGGTCAATCATTTCAACCCAGTAAAATGTGTTTTCGATGGGGAAAACCTGAATACTTTGGGTAGTTGAATCATTTGACCAGAGATAGCTCTGCATATTGTCGGCTGCTGTTAACACAAGGCTGTCGCCAAAACAGATGGTGTCATGAAGAATGGTGTCAACCTGAATAAGAGGATTGACATTTAAGCGATTATCGAAGTTTGAAGAATAGTTATCCACTTGATAAAGTTCTGTTAGCGGGCTTTTAAGTTTTGTAACATCCGAATGAGGAATGGAAATAGCGGCACTCCTTTTCACCATCACTTCAGCTAAAGATGCGTAAAAGCAGGTGATGACAAGGAGAACAGCAATACTTATTCCGGATTTATTCATGTGCATAGTACTCAACTTTCTTCTGAAGAAGTTTTAGCTAGTAAAATTAATGGAATATCAACGAACACAGCAAAGCTGGATAAATTAGTTTTTCACAATCTGTTGAAAAACTGTTGAGACAGGTGAATGGGTAGCTAAGCCCTTGTTTTACGGAAGAGGGCATGGTCTGTGAATGGCGTCATTTCGAAATATTTCGGTGAAATAAAATAAAAAGCCATTGCATTTTTAAATTATTATTTATCTTTGCGCCTCCTTACGGGGAAATACTCCTCCTTAGCTCAGTTGGTTAGAGCATCTGACTGTTAATCAGAGGGTCGCAAGTTCAAGTCTTGCAGGGGGAGCAGGAAATCAAAGGGATTTGGTTGTATAGCCGAATCCCTTTTTTTTTGCTACTGAATTTCAGATCATGTTTTACATCTATATTCTATATTCTCTGAATCACGACAAGTATTATGTTGGTTATACACAAGATATCTCCATCAGGATTGTCCAACATAACGAATCTGCCCGAAATACTTTTACTTCAAAATACCGACCATGGACAATCGCAGCATTGTTTGAATGTTCTACTGAGGAGGCAAAAGTGGTACAAATAGAGCGATTCATAAAAAAGCAAAAGAGCAAAAACCTGCTAAAAAATATGGTTGCCGGACAAGAGTTGACGGGTGTGCTGGCTCAGTTGGTCAGAGTCCCGCACGTGCGGGATTAATCAGAGGGTCTCAGGTTCACTCCGATGGCAATCGGAGGCAAGGGGAGCAGGAAATCAAGGGGATTTGGTTGTAAAGCCGAATCCCTTTTTTTTGCTACTGAATTTCAGATCATGTTTTATATCTGTATTCTAAGAGTCACTCCGATATCTATTACAATCCTGCTTGAAACTTTAAAACAATGATTGTCTTTTGTTTTGGAATTATAATAGATGACGAAAAAGTATGGTCACCCCTACCTTTTATTTTTATTCCATGGGCTTTTTAGTTTCTTCGCAGTTAATATATTTCCTTTAAAAACATTCTAAAATTGAAATCTTATACTTGTTCCTATTGCCGAATTCTAAAGGAATCTATATAATCGTATTTTTGTAGAAATTCTGATCGATTATGAATGGCAAGTTGGATCTTACTTGTACCACCTGTTCTATGAAATCCCATTTGTTTGACTTCCTTAATGGTGAGGAGTTGGATAGGATATCACTTTATAAAAAACGGGTTTTGTTTAAAACGGGTGAAATCATTGTAAAACAGGGAACTCCGGTTTCTCATGTCATCAGTTTTAACTCTGGAATCGCCAAAGTGTATATCGAAGGAGCAAACAACAGAAACCTGATCCTGCAGTTTATAAAGCCAACCCAGTTTTTGGGCAGTCCCGGCATCTATGTCGACAGCATTCACCATTTCTCGGTAGTAGCCATAGAAGAATCTTCGGTGTGTTTTATTGATTTGGATGTCTTTAAAAATATTGTGAGAACAAATGCTGATTTTGCTGATGCGTTTATAAGACAGCTCAGCAGAGAAGGCATTTTTAATTATGCCAGATTTATCAGCCTGACCCAAAAAAATATGCACGGGCGTATTGCTGACGGATTGCTTTATTTACATAAAACTATATTCAATGATAGGAACTTTGAAATTAGAATTTCGAGACAAGACCTTGCTGAAATGACCGGAATGTCAAAAGATAGCGTTATCCGAACATTGAAGGAACTAGACGAAGACGGTGTGATTAAGTTGAGCCAACGGAGTATTTTTATTTTAGATTTGAAAAAACTTGATCGTATTTGTGAATTGGGATGATATTGATCAAACTAGTTCCTGATTTCTTTCCATACGGGTAAATATAAGTTGGTTGATAGATGGTTCCCTCACCTGCAAACGGCCTTTTCAGTTAAGCCAGTTTACAAGTTGACGATATATATCGTAAATTATACGATTTCAATCGCAGCTTTTCCGCTTTTTTCGGGACGTTCTGGTTGGTAGCTTGTTGTACAATAGGCTACTTTTACAGCCATATACATTTAATATGATCTATTATGAAAGCAAAACTCAGTATAATCGCATTATTTATCTCCCTGTTTTCTACCATAACATTAATTGGACAGACTAGAGAATCAATGGATATCATCTTTCCAACTTCCGGTAATTGTTATACCTGTAAGCTGCGCATCGAGGACGCTGTTAATACGATTGTTGGGGTTGAATTCGTTAATTGGGTCAATTCAGATGCAATTACCGAGGTTATTTATGACGGCAGCAAGACCGATGCTTTTCAAATAATGCATACCATTGCCAATGTGGGTCATGATACAGAGTGGTATCCTGCCCCCGACAGTGCCTATAACCTGCTTATCGGTACTTGTTGCGAATATGAGCGGGTGATGGATTATACCAATGTTCAGGAAGGCTATCTTAGTTTGATGGACATTTGGGTTACTCCGTTAACTGAGGTGCGTCTTTGGGATGAAGTCGACATTTCAATATTCCCAACCATCGGGAATGGGCTTTTTTACATCAATATCGGCAACTTTCAACACCAGACACAAATCGGAGCCTCGGTTTATTCAATTGCAGGGCAACGGGTTTACACTCAGAATTTAACGACTGGAAATGAAAACCAAATTGACTTGAGTTCTTTGAACAGCGGACAATATTTTCTGGTTGTTTTAACCGGTAAAACAGTTATTTCAAAATCCAAACTAATTAAATTATAGGAGGAAAAATCAATGAAATTAAAGCTACTATTCATCGTTCTCCTGTGTGCCTTTGTAATCACGGGGTGTAAGAAATCCGAAAACACAGGCCCTGTAAATGGGACAACAACCCCTAAAATCACTAACCTCATTGCCGATAAAACGGAGATAAAGGTAGGAGGTGAAGATCCCTGTATTATTACATGTGAGGCTACCGGAGGAAATATCAAATACCAATGGGAAGTTGATTTGGGTGATATTTTCCCGCTAAACGAAACAGGTTCACAGGTACGGTTTACAGGTTCAGAATGCTGCCTTGGCGAAAAATTGATCAAATGTACCATTTCGAATGACAAAGGAAGTGACGAGCAAGTCATTGTTATCAACATTTTTATTCCATAGATTAATCAACATCTCAGCCGAAATAGGATATCCTTCCGCAAAACAACTTCATTCATAATAGGATTAGAAATGAAAAAGAGGGTACTGATGTTTACCATCGTAATATTGTTGCTGGTCAATGCAGCATCTTATGGTCAGTGTTGCGCGGCCGGAAATCCCATTACTGCTGATGGCTCTGCAAGTGGTAGCGGCAAAGATATTCTCGATGTCTCGGCTTTATACAAACATAGCTATTCCGACACTTATTTTGATGGGAACGAACGTTCTGATTATAAATATATTGACTACTCCTTTTATGATTTCAGTTCATTCAGGTTGGCTTATGGGGTGACCTCGAAGATTAAACTAAGCGCGGAAATCGGATATTTCATTTCCAAGTCTCAAACTTTTAATTTCGGATTTGACAGGGAGGCTAAAGGTCTGGGGGATGGCGTTTTAGAAATACAGTATGAACTGTATACAAATCCGAAAAGGAAGGTGGATGTTTTTTCAACGTTGAGAGTTACTTTGCCAATTGGTGAATTCGATCAAATGAATGGGCCTGTGGTACTCCCCATCGATATTCAACCCTCATCTGGTAATTATAAATACAATTTTGGGATTATGTTATCAAAACTCTATTTTGGAGAAAAAATGACTGTATTTGTTGATGGATCGTGTGAAATATCACAACGCATCCAAACCAATCGAACCAATTATAAATATGGAAACTTGTACAATGCTTCAATTTATGGATCGTACAAACTTTGGAAAAACCTAATTGGTGCCCTGCAGGTCAGGAGTCAGATAAGGGATCGGGCCTCTGATAAGAACCATGAAATGGTGCAATCAACCGGTGGTCATGTGATGTTTATTGTGCCACAATTAAAGTGTCAATTTCTGAATGCATGGAATGCTTCCTTAATTTTTGAATATCCCATTTATAAGAATATGAATGGAAAACAACTAACCAATAAATATGCTTATTCGGTAGGGCTTTCACGTCAAATTGATTTTTACAAATCACATTGAAATGGTGCCGGATATTACTTTTTCTCTTTAAACTCCGGATGCACCTTTGGAATTTCGATGAAAAAAGTAGTCCCGTTTTCTTTTGTGCTTTCGAACCCCACTTTACCTTTTAAGTATTTTTCACCAAAAAGTTTCATGCTATAGGTGCCAATTCCACGGCCAATACCTTTGGTTGAAAACGAACGTTTAAAAAGTTGGAGCTGGATTTCCTGTGGCATATAAACACCGTTGTGAACGGTAAATCGGATGGCATCTTCCGTTAGCGTGCAGGAAAGGGTCACCTTACCTCCTGCTGTGGATGCTTCCAGGGCATTTTTTACCATGTTCCCGAGAACTCTTCTCAACAACACAGAATCGGTTATGGCCTGGCCGGGAACAGAATTTTTATCGACAGAAAGAATTTTATCGCGAATGACTTCGTGCTGAGAATAGAGTTCTCCCAACTCCTTTAAGATGGTGAGCGATTCGATTTGGGTAAAGGAAAGCACCAGATCACCACTTTCTGCAACGGTGAGCATCCGCTGCGATTTTATTTCATCTACCAGAAAGTTCGCGGCGCGATTGATTATTTCAGCGGTTTCCGTCATTTCATCCATATCGCTAATCATCGGCATGATGGATGATAATCCTGAGATACCGCCGGCACTATTCAGAATATCATGAAAGAAAACACGTTCAAGGGTTTGTCTTCTTTTCTCGTTGCTGATATCGGCAATGGCAAAGAAAATGTATTGTTCTTCGTTTAGGTAATAGGGTGTTGCCGTAACCTTTAAATCCAACGCCTCATTTTCGTTGGTGATGATGCGGCATTCTTTTGCAGTTTGTGTTCCTTGTTGTGCTTCCAGAATGGCATTTACCGCACCACAAACGCTGCAAAATTGGGTAGTTCCGCAACCGCCTTCCGATTGGCTGGCATGCATGCAGTTGATGGCTTCGCCAGGTCGTTTACCGATGAGGTTTTCACTTTCTGTGGAGCCCAGCATACTGAGAAATGTTTTATTGCCGTATACAATCTGCCTTTCCTTGTTTAGAATAATAACCAATGAAGAGACAGAATCAGCTACCTGGGTAAGGATGTTATCATGCTTCATCAATTCGTTTTGATTTTTTAGCTCATGAAGTGTAGCACGCTCGGCAGGTGCATAAGCTGTTGTTTTGGAATCTGGTATATTGTTCACGAGAAAGGATGTTAAAAAGTTATCCCAAAAATACAAAATTATTGGCGTCAATTCAATAGCCGAAGAGTGAAGGGAGGAAAGTATCGAAGCTTATTTTCCTGCATGCATTTTACGCGCTTCAAAAAAACACCTCCGGCAGAGGGGCTCGTAGGAATCCATTTCTCCAAGTAACACCAGCTTTTCCTCTTGTGCGGTACGGTGCGAATAGCTCGCCAGGCTTCCACAACGCATGCAAATGGCGTGTACTTTGGTTACATATTCGGCCGTGGCCAGTAAACTGGGGATGGGTCCAAAGGGCTTGCCAAGAAAGTCCATGTCGAGCCCGGCAACAACCACTCGTTTTCCCTGATCGGCCAACTGATTGCAAACACTGACCAATTCGTTATCGAAAAACTGAGCTTCATCGATCCCTACCACCTCAAATTCTGCGGCATAAAACAATATTTGTGAGGCACTCTCCACTGGTGTGGATGAAACGGATTTGGCATCATGCGACACCACCTTCTCTTCATCGTATCGCGTATCGATGGCGGGTTTAAAGATCTCCACTTTTTGTTTGGCAATGCGGGCACGATTCAACCTGCGGATCAGCTCTTCCGTTTTTCCGGAAAACATGGAACCACAGATAACTTCAATCCAGCCGGCCCTTTCACTATTCTTATGGTCTTTTTCAAGAAACATTGGTCTGTTTTAGATATTCTTTCTACTTTTGGTGGAAACAAATGTAAGGAACTTTTCACCAATGGATAAAGAAAAATTGCTCCTCCGCTTAAGCTTAGAAACAGACCTGTTTAAAGCGCATGTAAACAGGTTAAAACCAGCAGGATATGTCATACATCAACTGGATATTGAATTGCTCAGAAAAAAAGCCACCGATTTATACGATCTGGTGGTCCAATTCGATTTAAAACCTGCTCAGAAGACTGATAATGAGAAACAAGCCGAACCTGTTTCTATCGAAAAACGGGATGAGCCCACACTTTCACCAAAACCTGAACACAGGTTTGAACAGCCAGTCTTTTCGCCATCAAATAGGGTGATAGATGATCCCGCTGATGTAAAAAACATCCAGTCAGAAGAACTTCTTGTAAAGGAGGAAAAAGTAGAATTCCAATCACCTTACACCACAACATCTATAACAGCCACACCTGTGGAGTTGGTGACAGAGGAAAAAACATCAACCCCTTTAATTGAAATGCTCCCGGATGAGATTAAGACTGAACAAGAAGTGGAACCAAAACAAAAAGTTGTTCATACAAAAGCCGAACCGGTGAAAACAACCCTCGATTTGTTTTCATCATCATCGGACAATTCCCTGGCCGGAAAACTAATCCAAACGGGTGAAGACACCAGTGTGGCCGGAAAAATGCAAAATGAACGGCTTCAAAACATACGGTCCGCCATTGGCATCAACGAAAAATTCCTCTTCGTCAATGCACTGTTTAAAGGTGATTTATCAAGGTATAACCGGGTGATCGATGACCTGAACATGATGAAGACCAGACAGGGAACTGACACTTATTTGCTTGAACTAAGAATTGAAGGCCAGTGGCCCGAAGACCATCATGCTTTCCTAAAGCTCAAAGAAATTGTTGACAGGAAATTTTAATTATTGTCTGATGAAATCCGGTTACAGCTTATGGTGGACTGATTTGGTAGCTGGCAAAACTGTTTAAATTACAACATGGACACAGCTAAACTTTATTTGGTACCTACACCCATTGGCAATTTGGAAGACATGACTTTTCGTGCTGTCAACATTTTAAAATCGGTTCAGGTGATTTTAACCGAAGACACCCGTACCAGCGGGAGGCTGTTGAAGCATTACAACATCGAAACCCGCATGCAGCCCTATCATCAGTTTAACGAGCATAAGGTGGTGACAAGTTTGGTCCGTCGTATTGCTGAAGGTGAATCGATGGCATTGATTACCGATGCCGGCACACCCGGGATTTCCGATCCGGGTTTTTTATTGGTTCGTGCTTGTGTGGAGCAGGGTGTTGAGGTGGAGACCCTCCCGGGGGCAACGGCTTTTGTTCCGGCACTGGTTAACTCGGGACTGCCTTGCGACAAATTTTATTTTGAAGGGTTTTTGCCCCATAAAAAGGGCCGCCAGACCAGGTTAAAATTATTGGCTGAGATGACCGTGACCCTTGTGTTGTACGAATCGCCGCATCGCCTTGAAAAAACGCTGGCACAATTGGTTGAGTTTTTCGGTGCCGACCGCCAGGTAAGCGTTTCGCGCGAGCTGACCAAGTTATTCGAAGAAACCCGGCGCGGAACCGCCGAAGAATTGTTAAAACACTTTACCGAAGTTCCTGCCAAGGGCGAAATTGTGATGGTGATTGAAGGGAAGAAGGAGTAATGAACTGAAAATATTTTTAAGCACGGTAAACGGAGTCCATACGCTTACTTCTTGATCCATTTTCCCACATCCAGTTTTTCATGGTTTTTATCTTTGATCATGTATAAATATACGCCAGGTTTCAATTGTTCGGTATTTATAGTAGTTATCGGGCATGCAAACGGTTTGCTGGCAACCCGCACTCCATTAATGTCGAACAACGCAACCGTCCCATCCAGGTTGAAGGTCTTAAGACTTAAACTGTTTGTACCGGGATTTGGGTATACCACACAAAACTGCATCTTTTCAATATCTGTATTTTGACCCACCAGCATACCCGTACTATCGATTTTCATAATAAGGATATCACGTTCCATCCTGTTATTATGCTGCCAGTCGTAGCGGGTAGCATAAACGATGCATTCATTTTCAGGGGTTAGATACAATCCATACATTTCGTAGTTGGCATCGCCGCCATAGCGGAAAAACCAGTTGTCGGTTTGGGTATTAAAGTTTATGTTTTTTACCACAAGCCATTTATTAATATTTTCAAAGCCTGGATGATAAAGATCAACAAGTGCATTATGAACGCCACCGTAGCAAAGGATTCCGTTGGATGAGTAGTCCAGACCCCTACAAAAATCGGTGGTGTCAGGCAAATAAATATATCCCGAATCAATAGGCGTAGCTGTTTCATCAATCAAATAGTAAGTGATGTCATTATATGATTCCTGGATATCATTGGAGTTATTTAAATTCTTCCCCACAACCTGTGCCATAAGTCCGCCTAAAAAATATGAATCATTTTTATAGTATGTTATTCTATGCATGTAAAAAAACCATTGATAAAACTCCGGAAAAAGCATATTATTTTTGGTTAATGCTGAATCATAAATACTAACAGAGAGTACGTCAACAAAGTGATATTCTTTTGATTGAGGTAATTGAATTGCCTGCGAACCCTCAACGTTTATCCAAGAAGTATCTAATATTGACCTGATCAATTCGCCCTGTCTGTTGGTCTCAAACAGCACGAAGTAACTATTTTGCCAATCCTGTGAAAGGAACTTACCCGGGATGATAAAATCTCCATTGTTGTTCACTATAAAATCAGAAATAATTTCGGTTTTGGACGTGTCGCCAAACAGGGAATAATTTATAAATTGCAAGTCGAGAGTGTACCTGCTTAAAAAAACCTGCTCATCAGATCCATCTTCTTTAATCGCTCTTCCGGCGATAAATAGGGTGTCGTTTAGAATGATCAATTTATATGGATTGAAATAGTACCCGTTCTGGTTTTCAAAGACAAGTGAATCTTTCAGGTTTAATAAGCTATCCAGCCGGATTAAAGCAGAATAATATCCTTCTGTTTGGTAAAGTAACGGATGACTTGGCTGATGATAATAATCACCCGTGTGCGTTAAAAAATAATGATCTCCTTGATAACAGGTGCCGTAACGCACCAATTGGTCCAGGGTATCGTTGGAGAAATACTTCTGTGTTTGAGCGGAAATATTGCCCGTGAACAAAAAACATATTAAGATGTAGAGGTGAAATCTCATAATAATACATTACTAAAAAGCATTAATACTATGTTAATATTTATAAATTAAAAAAATAAAGATACCTATTAATACCGTCGAGAATTGTTAATACCCATAGTACTAATGCTTTTTTAACTTTTAACCTGGCAGGCCAACAGCAACTTTTTTAAAAATGAAGAAAGTAACAGCATGACTTGTTGTATATGGATATGTAAGATTCTGATATGATCCCCAAATATCTAAGTTCCCTAAACGCATTATATAAAGCTTTACATAGGGTTTTTAGTGAATAAAAATCTATGTTTGGATGTGGTCAGGCACAAGTGAGAAACATTAAATCGGCTGAAAATTTCACTGCCTTTATTGATGCCACATACGCAGTAATTCATATTTCAAGTCACAAAGCCTATCAAAAATCAGGTAATCCAACTATTCCAAGATCAAAATGGTATACTAACGAAAATAAAGGCAGAATTACTACTGGTGATTTACTTAACAATATTAGAACTCATTTGCATGCAAGAGCAGTTGGAATGAATTTCGACGACTTTGTGAACAAATATATTGTATTGCCAAGCCTTTAAAATGAAAAAAAACTCAGCGTTTTAGCACTTTTATAGGTAAGAAATTAGCCAAACTCAAAAAAAGCCTGATCTGTCGATTAGGCTTTCATTAAATAAACAGGCCCGCAAAGAAACCTATCTGGATAATTTATTTTTCTCCATTTCAGCACGTTCCGATTTTTCCATGTAGTGGTTCACCACCAGTCCGATGCCGCCAAAGAGGAAAATCATCGAAAAGTAGGATTCCTCTTCGCCCATAACGGTCAGGTGTTTCATCAGGCCGCCAAGAATAATGCCTATAGCCAATCCGATAAACAGCAAACCAAATTTAAGCGCCATAAATGATTGATCCTTAACAGGATTTATAAATTGGGTAGCATCTACACCCTTTTCCAAAAGAGCCATGCGTTCTTTTTTCCTGACCAACAGGAAAATAACAGCGTAAACAAAGCCAAAAATGATGGCGATTACAAATACAGGAATGATGTCTTCCATTGTTTTAAATTTTTATGTTGATTTTTTTGATGTCATTCTTTTGGACGCAACTTTTAAACCCGGGTTACAAACAAATTGGAAGTTTTTGGAAACTGATTATTGATTTGAGGATGAAGTTTGGTGCATTACATTTTTATTTATATTTGGTCGCTCTTGGATTTAGTATGCAGAAATCACAAAAAATAGGACACAAAAAAGTATTTCTCAACGTCAAAAGGCGTGATGCTTTTGATGCATTTTACTAAGTTTTACTGCCTGGCAGAATAAAAGTAAAATGTTTTATTAAATAATACTAAACCATGAAATTACCCTTTTCCGAATCGTATAAAATAAAAATGGTGGAACCTATCCGTCGCAGCACTCGCGAACAACGCGAACAATGGATCGAAGACGCGAAATACAACCTGTTTAACCTGCGCAGCGACCAGGTATTTATCGACCTGCTGACAGACTCCGGTACCGGAGCCATGAGCCAGATGCAGTGGTCGGAAATGATGTTGGGCGACGAGAGTTATGCCGGTGCCTCATCCTATTTTAAAATAAAAAATGCCATCAGAGAAATCACCGGTTTTGAATATTTTTTGCCCACACACCAGGGCCGTGCGGCTGAGAATGTACTGTTTTCCACCATCCTAAAAGAAAATGATATCGTTCCCGGAAATTCACATTTCGATACCACCAAAGGTCACATCGAATTCCGCAAGGCCCATGCCATCGACTGTACCATTGACGAAGCTTTTATTACGACTCTCGACCATCCATTTAAAGGCGATGTTGATTTGAATAAACTGGAAAACGTGCTAAAAGCCCATCCGGCAAGCCAAATTCCGGTTATTATCATTACCATCACTTGTAATTCTTCCGGGGGGCAACCAGTTTCGATGAAGAACCTGCGGGAGGTGAAGAAAATGGCCGATCAATACGGCATTACCGTGTTTTTCGATTCGGCCCGATTTGCCGAAAACGCCTATTTCATCAAAATAAGGGAAGAAGGCTATCGCGACAAATCCATCCGCGAAATTGTACGCGAGATGTTCTCCTATGCCGATGGCATGACCATGAGCAGCAAAAAAGACGCCATTGTCAACATGGGCGGGTTTATCGGTTTCAACAGCAAGGAACTTTTTGACCGGGCCACCATGTACAACATTCTTTTTGAAGGGTATATTTCCTATGGAGGCATGTCGGGACGCGATATGAATGCCCTGGCACAAGGTCTTTACGAAGGTACCGATTTCGATTATCTTGAAACCCGGATCAAACAGGTTGCCTATTTAGGTGGCCTGCTAAAAGATTATGGAATTCCTATCCAATTTCCATTTGGCGGGCATGCCATTTTTGTGGACGCCAAACGTTTTTTGCCTCATCTGCCTAAAGAAGAGTATGTTGCTCAAACACTGGCAATCGAATTATACATTGAAGGCGGAGTGCGCGGGGTGGAGATAGGCACCTTGCTGGCAGATCGCGATCCGGGAACCGGCTTAAACCGCTACCCGGATCTGGAATTGATGCGCCTGGCCATTCCAAGAAGGGTATACACCAATAACCACATGGATTATATCGCCGCAGCCTTGATCAATGTGTTCGATCGCAGGGATAAAATTACCAAAGGATTTAAGATCGTGAAAGAGGCCCCGATCCTCCGTCACTTTACCGTGGAACTGGAGAAAGCCTGAGTTCATTTTAAATACAATATGCTGAAGGAAGGTATTCATTTTAAGGTATAACCCATAGGGAATAATGGATTATTGGGATGAACTTTACCCAAATACTCCCTCACTCCTAGTGAGAATCCAAACCTTTTGTACTTTTGTCTTCTGATTTATTGCCAATGGATAACACTAAAAAACATCAACGCTATCAACGTCTTTTCGATCAGATACAATCGCTGATTCAAAAAAGCAGCAATAACCCACTCTCGAACATGGCCACCATCAATGCAGTGCTGCACCACAAAATGGACACCTTTTTCTGGACCGGGTTTTATTTATTGCAGGACGGCAAATTGCAGGTGGGTCCCTATCAGGGAGCTCTGGCCTGTATCAACCTGGCCAAAGATACCGGTGTTTGCTGGGCAGCCCTCAATCAGGAAAAAACCATGGTGGTTCCTGAGGTGCACAATTTCCCCGGTCATATTGCCTGCGATTCGCGCTCACAATCGGAAGTGGTAGTTCCGGTTAGAAATAAACAAGGTGAACTGTTAGCCGTTTTGGATGTGGACAGCGATAAACTCAATAGTTTTGATGAGGTAGATGCAGAATGGCTGGAGAAAATCGTGGAACTGGTTTACATTTCGGATTAATGGAGCATCCTATTCAACACTTTTAGTCAGTCTCCCCGAAAAGTTTAGTAATTTTGCAGCCCTTTTTAACAGGATCAAAATGCAATCTGCCTTCATCATTGCCATTTTATTTTTCCTTGCCATGCAGCCTTTTCCGGTGGCCATCGGCTTTCGGGTTAAGCATCATTGGCTGAACGTCATCCCTTTTATTCTATTGATGGGATTGATGCAAACAGGTATGTTCTGGGCCGGCCTTCAGTTGGGCAACTTATTCATGCATTTCATGGATGATTTCAAGGAAGTGGTGATCTTTTTATGTTTTGCACTTGTTGGAATCAGGATGATAATGGAAGCATTTCAAATCAGAAAAGGAGAACGAACTTATTCAATTGATCAGGCTACCCATGTATTTTTCGTTTCGCTGGCACAGGCCATGAACACCTTGTTGGTTGGCTTAATTTTTACGTATTTCGTGCCTTTCGATCTTCCTTTATTTATTATCCTCTTTATTTTCTCGACATTATTCGCTGCCACAGGTGTATGGTTATCGCCATCAAAACCCAACCTGTCGCTTGCTTCTTTGTTATATTTACTTGGCGGACTGGTGATGTTAATAGCTGCTGTTTACCTGGCATTTTTTGCCGCATAAATGTTTATACATGAAAAGAAATTCAATCACGCTACTGTTTATTCTTCTTGCATTTTCGATTCAGATTTTTGCACAAATCCCTGCGGGTTATTACGATGATGCAGAAGGTCTTACTGGTGATGCGCTTAAACTGCAACTTCATAACATAATCAAAAACCATACTCCTTATTCTTACAACGATTTACGTGATTTTATACTGAAGAATACAGATGAAGATCCCAATAACAGCAACAATGTAATCCTATTGTATACAGGACGTTCGCAGGCAAAAAGTACCTTTGGTGGCAATTCAAACGATTGGAACCGGGAACATGTATGGGCCAAGTCGCATGGTGATTTTGGCACAACGCCTCCGGCTGGTACCGATGCGCACCACATCCGGCCAACAGATGTATCAGTCAACAGTACACGTGGAAACCTGGATTTCGATATGGGAGGCAGTGCGGTGGCAGAAGCTCCCGGCTGTTTTGTTGACAATGATTCGTTTGAACCGCGCGATGCCGTAAAAGGCGATGTGGCCCGGATGATTTTTTACATGGCTACCCGCTATGAAGGTGGCAATGGTGAGCCTGACCTGGAGGTGGTTGACAGGGTAAATACCTCTCCGGCTCCCGAACATGGAAAACTTTCGGTATTGATTCAATGGAACCTTCAAGACCCGCCTGATGATTTTGAAAACAACCGCAACAACGTAATCTATTACGATTATCAGCACAACCGAAATCCGTTTATCGACCATCCGGAGTATGTGGATGCCATTTGGGGAGATCCCAGCAACGTACCTGTGGTTGACTATTCGCAAATTGTTGCGTACCCCAATCCCACATCAGGACTTCTTACCATCGCAGCTAGTGAGGAACTTTGTTCATATAGGGTGATTTCGGTTTATGGGAATTTGGTCAGTCAGGGAAGTCTGTCAGGAAAAAGTGCCGAAGTTGATTTAAGTATTGTTTCCGGTGGCATTTATGTAGTCAATATCCTCGATCAGAACGGGCGGCAGGTTCGTCAGTTAAAAGTGGTAAAATTAACGCTTTAGTCATGAAAAAAGATCCGGTAATTCGCATCACAAAAGAATTCAAATTTGAGATGGCTCATGCCCTCATGGGATATGATGGCCCTTGCCGAAATATTCACGGGCATTCGTACGAATTGCGGGTAACGCTCTCGGGTACTCCCATCACCGATAAAAACAATCCCAAGTTCGGCATGGTGTTAGACTTTGGTGATTTGAAAAAAATTGTTCGCAATGCTGTTATCGATGAGTTCGATCATGCACTGGTGTTGAGTGATCAAATGCCGGCAAAACTCATCGAAGAACTACGTGGAAACTTCGAAAAAGTGATCCTGTTGCCCTATCAGCCTACCAGCGAAATGATGATAGCCGATATGGCCGAACGGATTAGAATTCAACTCCCGAAAGAAGTGAAATTAGTCTATTTACTTCTGCGCGAAACAGTTACTTCCTTTGCTGAATGGTACGCGGAGGATAATTCCACTTTTTAATGATCGCGCGGCTTTGCCCGGATAGTTTAAAGTGACAACATGATCACACAAGAAATGATTCTAACTCTTGAAAAGCAGAAAACCCATGAAAAAAACCGCCATCATACTTGGAGCCTCCGGTTTAACAGGAAACTTGCTGTTAAATCAGTTAATCGCTGACGAAAGATACGATTCAATTGTAATATTCAACAGGAAAAGCATTGGACAAACACATCCAAAAGTAACTGAATTTATTGGCGATATACTGCGGTTAAATCAATTTAAAAAGGAATTTACAGGTCACGAAGTGTATTGTTGCATTGGAACTACTGCCAAAAAAACGCCTGACAGGTCGATGTACCGCAACATAGATTTCGGAATTCCGGTTGCCGCAGCACAACTTTGTTCAAAAAACAAGATTGATACCTTTTTGGTGATTTCATCCATGGGGGCCAATCCCGGGAGCAACCTCTTCTATAACAAGACGAAGGGGGAAATGGAGCAGGCTGTTTTATCGAAGAATATACCAAACACCTATATTTTAAGGCCTTCATTTATTGGAGGAGACCGGAATGAAAACCGACCAGGAGAAAGAATCGGAATGGCTATCGCGAAATTGATTCAGCCATTGCTCGTTGGAAAATTAAGAAAATACAGGCTTATTGAGGCAGACAAAATTGCCCGTGCCATGGTGCATCTGGCCAATTCCAAACCGAATTCGCAGGTGTTTACCTCTGACAAAATTGAAGCATTGGGATCGGTTTAAGAGTAATCTTCATCACATCCGGGCATTAATGTTACAATATGGAAGCCTTTTTCCATTCATTGGGAATTTCACTTTTATAACTTTTCCAAAGTTTCAAACTTTGGAAAAGTTGCTCTTTTAAAGAATAAAAGTTTATTGTACTTTTATAGCGGAATTTTAACTCCGGGTTTAATCACAACCCGGTTCAAAAGCCGCTTTTTCTTATTATAAATATGTGATGCCATGAAAACTAACCTATTGCTCGCGTTTATTGCGATCGCCCTGATGGTTCAATGCAGTTCTCCAACAACAAATCCTATCGATTATAGTTCCGTCAGCCAGGTTAAAACAGGCGCACCTGTATCGGTGATGTTGACCAGTTACAGCACAACCTTGCTGGCGAACGGAAGGGATCATGATCGTTTGCGGATTGCCATTACCGACAGTCTCAACCGGGAGATCACCTCTGTTACCAACCCAATTAAGCTATTTGTTTCGGGCGATGGCAGGGTTACAGCCCTGGATGGAAGTGATCTGGTGATGCAGACCGATACTTCAGGGGCTTCGTTTACCGAACTCATCCTGGAAAACGGTGAGTCAAACCTGTTGTTTGTGGCAGGTACGCAACCTGGAAAGGTAAAAGTAGAAGCCCGTTCCGGAAAACTCTGGCCCGGCGCACATGAAATTCACACACTTCCCGCCGACTTTGTGATGATGAAACCTACTGCTGATCAGCTTCCTCCCACTACTAAGGAAATCGACAGGATGATGGGTGCCGACATTTCGTTTCTACCGCAGATTGAAGATCAGGGCCTTAAATTTTTGGACAAAGGCGTTGAAAAGGATGCCATCGGGTTGCTGCGGGAACATGGGTTGAATACCATCCGTCTGCGGATATTTGTCAATCCTGAAACGGAAAATGGATATTCTCCTGAACAGGGATATTGTGGATTGCCTTACACACTTGAAATGGCCAATAGGATTAAAAAAGCGGGGATGAAGTTCCTTCTCGATTTTCATTACAGCGATTATTGGGCCGATCCGCAACAACAATTTAAACCTCAAAGTTGGGCCAATCTCGACTTTGAAACGCTGAAAGATTCAGTAAAAGAGTACACTACGCATGTAATGATGGCCCTCGAAAAACAAGGTACGCCTCCCGACATGGTCCAGATTGGAAACGAAATAAATCATGGAATGCTTTGGCCCGAAGGACATATTGACCATCCCGATCAGCTTGCCGGTTTGCTGAAAGCCGGTGTGGCTGGGGTTGAAGCTGTTGATCCCAACGTGCCTGTGATGATGCACATCGCTTTGGGCGGACAAAATGAGGAAGCGGTGTTTTGGCTCGACAACATGATCGCACGTGGCGTGCATTTCGATATCATCGGATTATCGTATTATCCGCGCTGGCATGGAACGCTCAACGATTTAAACCAAAACCTGACGGATCTTGCCAAACGGTATAACAAGCCTGTAAATGTGGTTGAATATTCAGATTACAAAAAAGAGGTACACGACATCGCGTTTAATATCCCTGACAACATGGGGAAGGGTGCCTGCATCTGGGAACCGCTCAATTTCAGAAGCGGATTGTTCGATAAGGATGGTCGTACCACCGAACTGTTTTCGGTATATGATAACCTTTCAAAAAAGTACCTGAATCAAAAGTAACCAGAATACGAAATATCAGGTTAAATCCATATTAATTTATTGAAAATCAGAAATTCAGACAGACTGATTTTTCCTGAAAAACAATTTTTTAACGGTTTAAGGATTGCTTAACTTCCTTTGATTTCCACCTGTTTTAAAGGTGAAATGCCGCTGTATGACATAACTGTATATGATCACGACAACGGTGGTAAGAATTTTTGAAACCGTGGGCCAGATATAAAAATACTCCACAAAGACCTTTAAACAAATGTAGTTGAGCAGAATGCTCCCCACCACCGATATGCCATAACGGGTCAGTTGGGTTTTGCCCCGCAATGGCGAATCCAGAAAGGTAACGTATTTCGACAACAAAAATCCGGTGGAAAAAGTGATGGGGAAGACAAAAATAAAAGCCGCGATGTAGGGACTAATGGCTATAAAACCCAGGTTAACGATTTGCTTGTCGAGAATAAAATTGTAAAAAACAAAATACAGAAAAATGTCAAGCGTCGTGTTGAATCCTCCAGTGGCGGCGTAGCGAAATGTTTCAGGAGGAATAAACTTCCTGAAAGGCGGATAAAACCAACGGATGGTCCGGATTATTAAATTGTCGTGCTTAGGATTCTTCAAACCTGATGAAGTAAGTAAAAACTTGGCGGCAAAGTTAACCTGATTTTGAAATCATCCAACACGTATTATTGTATCAACTCTTACCCACCACCATAAAAATACCCGAATATAGGTAGTCAAGCGATTCATGATCCCCTGTAGTTTTGCCAGTATAAAAGTTAAATTATCGAACTATGAAATACTGGAAAAGCCTCACACTGATCATGGCCATTTCATTTACCTTCCTGTTCACTGCCCAGGCTCAAAATGCAGAATACGGCCTGTCCAATACAGTTTCAAATTTATTAAAAAGCGATAGAAGCCTCTCGTTTGGCGGTTATGGCCAGATCGATTACAATCAGCCGTTTGGCAACAACACACTTCAAAACGGGAATCTTGACGTCCATCGGTTGGTGCTTATGTTTGGCTATCGATTTTCCGACAAACTCAGTCTTGTATCCGAAATTGAAGTGGAGCATGTGCAGGAAATATATATAGAACAAGCCTTTTTAAATTACTCATTCGCTCATTATTTGCAGGTGCGGGCCGGTTTGATGTTGGTTCCCATGGGCATTATAAACGAATACCATGAACCGACCAATTATCACGGCGTGGAGCGTCCGTTGATCGATGCCAATATTGTGCCCACCACATGGCGTGAAATCGGAATAGGTTTTACGGGAATCATCCCCGAAATGGCCATGCGTTATCAGGCTTATCTGATGAACGGATTTAGCAGCTATAATGGTACAGCCCAGTTATCGGGTAAAAATGGCCTGCGCAAGGGTCGGCAAAAGGGCGCCGAATCCATCATGCTAAAGCCCGGTCTGGCTATTAGAGCCGAATATTATGGATTACTCGGACTGAATTTAGGTCTGTCGGCCTATGCCGGACAAACGCAATCCTCCCTGTTCAAAAGCCTCAGCCGGGATGATCAAACCGATATCGCCAGAGCCGATTCATCGGTGGTTTCTGTAAAAATGTTGGGAGTGGATATCCGTTACCAACGTAAAGCGTTGGAAATACGAGGGCAGTTTTATCACACATGGATTGGCAATGCATTGGAATACAATCTGTTTACTGCTTCAAATGGCGTTAACAATGATTTGGGAAGTACCATGGTCGGTTACTATGCCGAAGTGGCTTACAACTTATTTTATAGGGCGAAATTCACTAAAACAGAATTGGTCCCATTTGTGAGATACTCGGCATACAACACCCAGGCTTCAGTGGCAGAAGGATTCGTTAAGAATGAAGACTATCAAAAGGAGGTGATTACCGGTGGCATCGACTGGACCATTGTGTCTGGAGTGGTTGTCAAAGCTGATGTCCAGTTAATAAAACCAAAATCCTCAGAGAGTTATAGCCAGGCTTTTGACGCAGGTATAGCCATCTGGTTTTAATCATCAATGACCATGAAATACACATCGATTTTTAGTTGGATACTTTTGCCTTTGGCAGGATTGCTCATCATGTCATTTCACAATAAGAAAGGATTTGAAATTCCACTTTCCAAAATTGACACAGAAGTGGTCAGGCTGATGAACACCAAGTCGTCGCAACTGGTTGAACTGACAAAACCAATCCCCGGTTTCGAGGGAGCCAGTTTGTTTAGCATCGAACAGGAAGGTCAACCGATGGGTTATGTATTGGTAAACCGGGTTGAAAGTTGCCGGGCCGGTGGCTGCGATGCCTCCATCAGTATTGATCAACAGCCTTTCGAATTTTTCGATTACTTTATGATACTGTCGTTACAAGGCGAAGTGTTGCGGGTAAGAATCTTTAACTACCAGGCAACCAGAGGACATGAAGTGATGAGCAAGGGTTGGCTCCGACAGTTTGTAGGAATTCGACCACATCAGGAACTCACCGTTGGGGATGAAATTCAGGCCATTTCGGGGGCTACCATTTCAGCCAGGGCCATCACGGCAGATATTGTCAGTCAGACCTCTTCCCTGGGCGATTACCTTTCCGACCCGCTTAGCCAGCGATAGCGGCTTGCCTCTTATCACTAAAAGCTGTTACTTTGTAATGGACTGAGAAAGTAGTTTATGTATTGGCAAAATGAAGTCGAAAAGATACTTACAAAGCATTCCGCGAAACCGGTTCGGATTCACGCAATTTCTTCTGTTGGCGGAGGCTCCATCAACGATGCCTTCCGATTGGAGACAAGCGTAGGATATTTCTTTGTTAAGGTAAATTCGGCCAGCCGTTATCCCCGGATGTTTGAAAAAGAAGCACTGGGTTTGAAAATGCTTTCGGCTACCCAAACGCTTTCGGTTCCGGATATTGTAGCCTTTGGTGAGGCCGGGAATGATTCCTTTTTGTTGCTTTCCTTTATCGAAAGCAGGCCTCAGACTTCAAACTTCTGGCCTCAATTCGGTGAACAGCTGGCGGATTTGCACCGACATTCGAACCCGACATTTGGACTCGATCACGACAATTACATTGGTTCGCTGATTCAGCACAACAACGCACATGAAACCTGGGCTGACTTTTTCAGGGAAGAAAGACTGGAGCCGCAATTAAAACAGGCACGCGATCAAGGTCATGTGGATTCAGAGGTTTCGCGTGCTTTTCAGCGATTTTATCATCAGCTTGACCAGCTATTTCCAACCGAGCCACCTGCTTTGTTACATGGCGATTTGTGGAGCGGGAATTTTATGAGTGGAAATCAGGGAGAACCGGTAATCATCGATCCGGCGGTTTATTTTGGTCACCGTGAAATGGATTTGGCAATGAGCCAGTTGTTTGGCGGGTTTAGTTCCCAATTTTATGAGGCATATCATTCCACCTTTCCATTGGAAAACGGGTGGAGAAAACGGGTGGATTACTGCAACTTATATCCATTGATGGTACACGTCAACCTGTTTGGCGGCGGCTACCTGGGTTCGGTAAAGTCGATCTTAAGGTCTTTTTGATTCCCCGATGTGCTAATTCACATTGATGGCTTTTTCTTTATAGCTTGAACAGGAACTGCTTCCCTTGTGCAGGGTCTAGCTTGCTTTGGCGGTATAACTTCCCGTGGATGCGTAGGTGTGGTCGATGGTTAAGCCCTGAGAGGTTTCTGTAACGCCGTCGCCAAAATCCCATTTTATTTGGTTGTCCAGGATATAATCGCCTGATGTGTCAGAATTTACAAATGTGAAATGAAATAACTTGAGGTTGCTGGCATCCACATCTCCTTCTATATATAAAAAGAACGATTCTGTAGTGCAGCTGATGGCATCGTCAATGATCTTTTTACAACCTGTTTGTGAGAGGAAAATCAATGAAATGACAAT
>PHDN01000007.1 GCA_002840975.1 Bacteroidetes bacterium HGW-Bacteroidetes-16 | reverse complement strand
ACCTGGTGGACAAGGGAGTTCACGCACAGGTTGGTGTCGGTGATGTAAAGGATCACATCGTAAATGCCGGGGGCTGTGTACAGGTGGTCGATGCCCTGGCCATTGCCAAAGAGGCCGTCGTCAAAGTCCCAGTACCAACTGGTGATCTCGGTGCCCGAGGTGCCATAGAAATGGGTGGTGTCGCCCAGGCAGGTGGGCTCGGGGTCCCAGGTGTAGTAAATCGTGGGCATGTGTGGGACGATCACTGGGAGAGTGATGGTGTTGGCGCATGAATGTCCCGTACTTTCCTCAGCTGTAACGGTTAATGTAACGTTGTACAGGCCTCCTGCCGCATATTGGTGACTGAATTCCGGATCGTCATGGGTATTTCCATCACCTAAATCCCAATCCCATGTAACCAGATAATACCCCGGAGGCGGGGTGCTTTCATCGATGAAATGTACTGTAAGACAGGAGTCGATGGTGTAGGAGAAATCAACAATCACCGGCTCTACAATTGTTATATTATGGATCGAGGTTTCTGTACACCCGTTTTGGTCAGTTACCATCAGCGTTATTGTCATATCACCCCAGGTGGAGTAGCTGTGGGTTACATTTTGTCCTGAAGCCGTTTGTCCGTCTCCAAAATCCCAGTCCCAGAAGACGATATTGGAAGTGCTGCTGCCTGAAAAATCAATGGGGGTGTCCATACAGGCTTTATCAGCACTTGCAGTAATGGCAACATCCGGCAGGGGCATTACCTGAATAGATTTCATAGCCGTATCGGAGCACCCGTTTTCATCAGTATAGGAATACACAATGGTGAAATCTCCGACTGTATTGTATTGATGAGAAGGATTGGTTGCTGTGGAGGTGAATCCATCTCCAAAATCCCAATGCCAATCGGTTAAGTTAGCAGTACCGGTAGGTGTAAAATGGATAGTTTCTTTTCTGCAAATAAACCCGGAGGCATCCATCACAAAATCCTGATCGATTTTTGGTCGTACCGTCAAACTGGTAATAATCACACTATCACAACCATAGGCAGAAGGTAAGGTATCGTAAAATACACCGGAAGCCTTTTGCCAGGCTCCCTGAGCAAAAAGAGAATCGTATTGACAGAGGGTATAACTCAAAGGAGTTTCATATACAGGACGAATGGTCAGGGTCATGGTATCGATGGAATCGCAACTGATAATGTTGACAGCCACCATGGTTTGAGTAATGGGTCCCAACTCACCGGGACCGGGAATATAAATTGGCCTCATAACATTGGGATCCACAAAATGGCCTGTTCCACTGGTTGTCCAATGCAACATAACATAATTGGTAGCAAAAACTGAATCAGTGGAGTTGGCAAAATCATAAGGATCGCCAAAACAGGAGTTCTCATCGGAGCCTGCTTCCGCGAAAGCGCCAGGCACAACAACCAATTGCGCCCAGGCTGTGTCGTTATCACAAGGATAAAATCCATAACCAACCATCATCATCAGGATGGTGTCGTTTTGCGTAGCACCTTCTGAAACATGTGGAAAGTAGGTGGGTGTAACAAGGTCGGGATCGTTAAAGGTCCCCAATCCGGTTGTAAACCACCGCACTGCCGAATCGCCTGTAGCTGTAGGAGGCGTTGCCGACAAAGCGTAGTTGAAGTAAACATCTTCGCAGGTATACTGCATATCACCCGCGTAAACAGAACAAACCGGGTTTACAACCAACTGTTTTTCTACAGTTTGAGTACAAACATCCAACCGGATATCGTAGGTGCCCGCATTGGGATAAGTATGAACAACTTCCTTACCAACCTCAGTAGTGCCATCTCCCAAGTTCCAAATCCAGGGTGTGAAGGTCACATTCCCAATTCCAAGAATATCCACCGGATACCCTGGACAGCTTTGAGAAGGCGTAACCGAAAAATCCAGGGCCGACAGATCGACCACGGTTTGCATGTGTGAGGTGATATCCTGACATCCGTTTGCATTGGTATAAATGGAATTTACCGTAAAATTTCCATAAGTGGTATACGCATGGGTGGTATTTTGACCCGAAGCGGTATTCCCGTCACCAAATTGCCACTGCCAATCGATGATGTCAGGGGTTCCGCTAGCATTAAAGCTCACTAACTCTGCATAACAGGAGGTATCGTTGACTGACACAGAAAAATCAGCTACAGGCAACGGATTTACCGTGATGGTGGTTGTTACCACATCTGTACAGCTATTGATATTTGTAACGGTGAGTACCACTTGTTTCGTTCCCGAGGTGGCGTAGGTGTGCGTGACATTCTGCCCTGTACCTGTATTGCCATCTCCAAAATTCCAGCTCCATTCGATGATATTGGTGGTGCTGGTGGCATTAAAAGTCAATTGTTCGTCAACACAAACAGTGGTACCCTGGGCAATGGTAAACGAAGCCACCGGAAGCGGGTGAATCACAATTGCCTGGTTTACATTGGCCTGACAATTTTCTGTGGTGGTTACCAACAGATCAACGGTAAAACTACCTTCTGCCGGATAGGCATAATTTATGTTCTGGCCAGAGCCAAAATCTCCATTTCCGAAATCCCAGACCCAGCTTGCAATGGTTTCGGTACTGGTAGCGGAGAAGAGAATGTTTTCATCGGCACATAAGAGGGTATCGGGTGTAAAAGTAAACGCAGGTACCGGATTGGGATTAACTACCACCGTGGTGATGGCAGGATCGCTAACCAGACCATCCACTGTAATTACTACCTGATAATCTCCGGCATGGCCCAAAGTTACATCTGGAATGATCGGGTTTTGATCGGTTGAAGTAAAACCCAAAGGGCCACTCCATTCGTAAGTAGCACCTGGTTCAGCTGAAGCATAAAGATTGAGTGTATCCCCAACACACAGCGGTCCATTGTTACTTACCTGAGGTGGGACTATAGTACAATCAGTTTCACCGTCACCTTCTGTTTTTTGAAATGTGATATTCCCCTCAGCCTGAGAATAATTGGTGATGAGCAGAATAAAATATTGCCCCACCTGACCATTGATAACGTGAGCAAATTCAATTGAATTACCAGAATAACTACAGTCGTGCAGGTTGCCTGAAGGATAGAAATTGGGGTTTTGAGTATTGTTTGGACATCCTAATGGAGAACCTGAACATTCTGATGTCAGCTCGAATGGACACGGACTAAGAGGATCGTCATAGGGACCCCAAAGTGCAAAATCTATGTCCATTGTTGTTCCATCAGTTTTTGTGCCAACCATTTTAATAGTAATATCTCCGGATTGTCTTATTCTCATGTGATACCAAACAGGACATGGCTGTGTGTTCAAGCAACCGTAATCTGGACCTGGTTCGCCCACTCCTGTTGTAGCCGCAGGAAATGAATAAATTTCACTAGTACAAAATGGATCCGATTCGGCACACGTAAATCCAGTGATTTCCCTATCTCCAAGGATGAAATAATACAATTCATCCTTCACATTTTGTTTCCATTCCTGAAATGCATAACCCAACTCTTCCTTCGACATGTTCTTAAAGTCAGCGTAAAGTTGTTTTTCAAGCTCGTCCAACTGCCCCAACAGGCTTGATTGAATTTGCTCCGGATTTTTTGAATACACAATTAACCGACCCGGTTGATCACCCTGATAACATTCCAACTCCTTATCCTGTTGAATGGCGCTAATCAGTTGTAAGCGGGCTTCGATCTCCGGTATGCCGAAGATATTTACAACTACC
This sequence comes from Bacteroidetes bacterium HGW-Bacteroidetes-16, assembly GCA_002840975.1. Classification (GTDB taxonomy): domain Bacteria; phylum Bacteroidota; class Bacteroidia; order Bacteroidales; family F082; genus UBA6244. The sequence continues at coordinate 151,636 of PHDN01000007.1, read as the reverse complement.
TGGTTTGAAACAAAATGCTGTCCTATCCGGTTATTATGGGTAGTATCATCAACAGAAAAAAAACAGGTATCATTGATGCTAAAAACGTTTGAATCGGCTTGCCCGAAAACACCTTGAATGATAAGTATAAACGAAAATAAGAGTAATGTTTTTTTCATCAATATTGGTTAATAAGAAGTATATTTTCTACTAAAAACCTGATTTTGATTCCACCTGGCAAGCCACAGATGAAATTACGCCAAATTTAACTATTAACAGTTTCACTTTTAACCACAAATCCAATTTAGACAGATAACAAATAGGTTATTCTACCTGTAAAATCAAATCCTTGCGAACAAGACTATTGTTCCGTTCAAAGAGTTGCAAGGGTTTGTTTTCAAATGGCTATTCCAGCCTCACCCGTGGGTCGAGTACCGCGTACATCACATCGACCAGGATATTCACCAGCACCAGCACAATAGAAATAAACAACACCGAACCCATAATCACCGGAAGGTCATATTTTTCCAACGCATCCACAATTACCACACCGATGCCTTTCCAGTCGAACACGTATTCCACAAATACGGCTCCGGCCATCAGTGAGGCAAACCAGCCGGTTATGGCAGTAATAACAGGGTTCAGCGCATTGCGCAATCCATGTTTTATCACCACCTGAAACCTACTCAATCCTTTGGCAAAGGCCGTGCGGATATAATCCTGCGAAAGCACGTCCAGCATGGAACTGCGGGTTAAACTCACCACGATGGCCAGCGGCCTGATTCCCAAAGTGATGGCCGGCAAAATTAAATTCCTCAGGTTGATGTATTGTTCACCGGTTACGTCGTCAACAGAATACAAACTCCCAAACATGGGCAACCCGGTGTATTCGGCCAGCAAATAAGCAAACACCCAGGCCATGAGGATGGCTGCAAAAAAAGAGGGAATCGACATGCCCAGTGATGAAAACACCAGCAAAAACCTGTCGAGCGGTTTGTTGTGATTCAGAGCGGCCAACACGCCTAAAACAAGGCCAATAAACATGGCCAGCAAGATGGCTGTGACAGCCAACAGCAGGGTTTTAGGAAACGCTTCGCCAATGATGGAACTCACCAGCCTTTTGCTTTGATACGAACGCCGGAGGTATGGTTTCTTTAATACCAGATGCCAGGTGGAAGCACTGATCATGGATATGCCGGGTATTTCACCGTCCCCGTCAAAATGAATGGAAACCGGGCTTAAATCGTTGAGATATTGGAGGTACTGAAAAAAAGGCGGCTTGTCCAGACCCAGGTCTTTGCGTATGGCTTCAACGGATGATATATCAGCACGCTGGCCCAACAACATGCGGGCCGGATCGCCCGGAAGGATATTAAACAAAAAGAAAATCACGGTGGCTACTCCCCACATAACCAGGGCACCATAGGCCAGTCTTTTTGTCAGATAACGAATCATGGAGTGAGTATCTTTACCAGTTCCTCCTTATCGGGAAAATCATGGTAATGCCATTTTTTGATGACGATTCCATTGTGTAACAACATCAGTCCGGGATTTGACCGGATCATGGCCTGTAGTTCGGTTTCATCCGCAATCAAAGCTTCCATATTCAGTTGATAGTCCTTTTTAATTTCGTCCATTTTTTCGAAAGAAGAACTGGAGACAAGTACCATGGGAATATCCAGATTAGAAGCGTCCAATTCGATGGAAGAAGCTTTGGTCATCCCCGTTGTTGATGCAGCATCCAAATCGTTGGAAATCAACACCAGCTGATAATCCGGGTTTTCAAAAATTTCGGAGGTCAGGTCGTTACCCGCTGCATCTTCCAGCAACACATGGTGTTTCAGCACCCGCTGCGAATCATCGATGCGCTGATCCACAAAGGTCCATTGCGACATCCAGGTGGAATCGTTCCATGGATAATCGGGCGACAAAAATTCCTGCTCCTCCCCTGTTTGGGTATTCTTGTAAGTTACATAGGTTTTTACCTGATTGAGTCCTTCGGATTTCATGTCGTTGCCCACTTTCCAATCACGAAAATCAACCATGGGCAGATGGCGGTAGTTGTAAATGACAAACCAGGCATACGAAGCGACAAACAAGACCAAGAACAGCCATTGAATTCTTGGCGGCATTTTTATTTTCATGCGTTTGTGGTTGGCAAAAATTAAAATAGCCAGCACGATCAAAAGAATATTCTTATAAAAGGTTTGCCAGTTGGTGAGTTTAACGGCATCGCCAAAACACCCACAATCGGGTACCATGTTGTAGCGTGCATCCAGATAGGTGACGACCGTGAAAATGACCATGATTAAAAGCAATCCGACTGTTGCCAGGGTTGATTTTAACCTGAAAACCAGCGCCACGCCAATTAAAAACTCGATGATAATAAGGAAAATGCTCAACGCCAGGGCATAATCCATCATGAAGTTCCAGCCATAAACCAGCAGGTAATCCTCAACGCGGTATGCAGTACCAAGAGGATCGATGCCTTTTACGGTGGATGAAAAGATAAACACCAAACCGGTGAAAATCCTGATGAGTTTAATCCAGAGGGGTTCGGGTGGTTTTTTTTTACGATACATGCTCAATAGTCAGCTTAATTAAAGCAAAAACGGAATAATTGATAATATCCTGATAATTGGCGCTCAGCCCTTCGGACACCGTTGTCTTTCCCTGGTTGTCCTCGATTTGTTTGATGCGCAGCAACTTCATCAACACAATGTCGGTGAGTGAAGAAATCCGCATATTGCGCCAGGCCTCGTCATAATCGTGGTTTTTGTCCATCATCAGGTCACGGGCCGCCACCAGGTGTTTGGTAAAATGAACAACAGCTTCTTCAGCACTCATATCGGCGGTTTCGGCCACACCCTTTTCCAACTGTATCAAAGCCATCACCGAATAATTCACAATCCCGATAAATTCGGGAACGATGCCTTCATCAATTTTCTGATCGCCTTTAACCTGTATACTCCTGATCCGGTTGGCTTTGATATATATCTGATCGGTTAAACTCGCCAATCGGAGAATCCGCCATGCGGTTCCATAATCCTTTTGTTTGGCTTCAAACACGCCTTGGCACAATTGAATGATTTGGGTAAATTGCTGTGAAGTATCTTTTTTCATGGACATGATAAGCCTTAAATTCTACCTTTGTTGTGCATTTTGGACCGCTCCTAAATGGGCCATAAAAGTACAACTTTTGCTGAAAACAACATGAATTTATCCTACAACGGCCGAACGCTTGATTTAAGTACGCCCAAGGTGATGGGAATTCTTAACCTGACACCCGATTCGTTTTTTGATGGAGGAAAACACCAGCATCAGGATAACATCCTGGAATCGTGTGCACAGATGTTGCAGGACGGGGCCCGAATCATCGATATTGGCGGTGTTTCCACCCGACCCGGTGCTCCGGAAGTTAGTGAGGAAGAAGAATTGAAAAGGGTGTTACCCATCCTGCAAATGCTGGTAAAAAATTTCCCCGAAACCTGGTTTAGCCTCGATACTTTTCGTACCGCCGTTGTCCGGATTTGCCTCGATCACGGAGCTTCCATCATCAACGATATCAGCGGAGGTGATCTGGATGGTGATATGTTCAAAACAGTTGCTCAATATCAGGTTCCCTATGTATTGATGCACATGCACGGCACGCCACAAACAATGCAGCAGCATCCATTGCAGGATGCCGTTGTCACGGAAGTGGCTCAATTTTTTAAACGGAAAGTCACCGAACTAACGAGGCTGGGCGCCCACCAAATTATCCTCGATCCCGGTTTTGGATTTGGCAAATCATTGGAAGCCAATTATCTGCTGTTAAAGAACCTGGAGACCCTGCGCATCGACCAATGGCCCTTGCTGGCCGGGATTTCGCGAAAATCCATGATCAACAAAGTGTTGGAAACAAAACCAGATCAAGCTTTGAATGGAACAACAGTCCTCAACACCATCGCCTTGCAAAACGGGGCCAATCTGCTGCGGGTTCATGATGTGAAAGAGGCCGTTGAGTGCATCAAACTGGTGGCGATGTATCAAACCGTTTCGCAATAAACCGGTATGAACTACCTCGACAAACAAAATACCGACCCCTGGTTTAATCTGGCCGCTGAAGAAGTAGCCTTAAAAAGCAGTTCAGACGATATCCTCATGCTTTGGGAAAACCAACCTTCGGTGGAATTGGGCAAACACCAGAATGCTATGGCCGAGGTCAACCACCCGTTTGTTTTGGAGCATCAGATTCCGGTAATCCGCAGGATCTCAGGTGGAGGAACCGTATACCACGATCACGGGAACCTCAACTTCAGTGTGATCACCACTGTTGAAAACAGGGAACGTTCCATTGACTTTCACCAGTTTGCTGAGCCCATCATCCTTTTTTTGAAACAGTTTGGACTTGAAGTCGCCTTTCACGGAAAAACGAACCTTGCGGTGAATGGCAAAAAGTTTTCGGGCAATGCGGCGCATGTATTTAAAAACAGGGTTTTGCACCACGGCACGTTATTGTTCAATACCGATCTCAACCAATTGGAGCAGTCCATCCGGCCAGCAGAAGCAGCTATCCGGGATAAATCCATCAAATCGGTCCGATCCGAAATCATCAACCTCCAAACCTTGCTTCCCGGTATTCCGGCGTTAAGCGAATTTCAATTACAGTTTAAACAGTTTTTATTCGATTATTTTTCCATCACGCAAAGCCGGACATTTTCAAAGGGTGAACTCACTGAAATTCAGCAGCTGGTGGATGAAAAATATAAGAATCCGGATTGGAATTATGGATACTCACCTGCTTATCAGTTTAATAAATCAGGTAAACTACTTGGTAGGAAGGCAGAGCTTACTCTGGAGGTAAAAAAAGGAATTATTGTAGATTTGCAACTTCAATCGGCACTTTTGCCCAAACATCTAATTCAATCGATCCAACATCAACTCATCAACAAACCACACCATCCGCAGGCTATGAACACGAATATCCAATTTCTTGAACCGCAACTTCAAACTGATGGAATTACAGCTTCGGCGCTGTTCAACCTGCTTATCTAACCCTTACGAAATGGAAAAAGCGCAAAAATTATTCGATCCTATCTGGGAAGACTACCGAAAGCAAAACCCGGTGGTAAAAAAAGTATACGACCTCTTTAAAGGCCTGGGCGAAAGCGTGGTAAACGACCACATCGCCTTTCGTACCTTCAACGATCCACGCGTCGGCATCGACGTACTGGCCCGGCCCTTTGAGGAAGCCGGCTATGAATTCAGCGGTGAATATACCTTTGAACAAAAACATTTATATGCCCGGCATTTTGAACTGAAGGGATTCAAACAGGCACCCCGCATTTTTATCAGCGAGCTGAAACTGGAGGAAATGAGCCCGTTTTTAAAGGAAACGGTGCTTCGTCTGATCGATGAAATTCCCACTGATCTATTAAAAAGCCCGCAGTTGATATTGAGCGGGCGTCCATGGGAAAAACCGTCATTTGAAGTCTATGAACAACTGCGCAAGGAGTCGGAATATGCTGCCTGGGTGTATGTTTACGGTTTCAGGGCCAACCACTTTACGGTAAGTATCAATGCCCTGAAACAACTGGATTCCATCGAAAAAGTAAATCAATTTTTAAAAGACAACGGTTTTGCATTGAATGATTCGGGTGGCGAAATTAAGGGAACACCTGAAGAACTGCTGGAGCAGTCTTCCATCAAAGCCGGAACTTTACCCATCGAATTTACTGAAGGCATGTACGAAATCCCAAGTTGTTATTACGAATTTGCCCGTCGTTATCCCGATAAAAACGGCGAACTCTACGGAGGTTTCATTGCCAAATCGGCGGATAAAATTTTTGAGAGCACGGATTATTACGAGAAATAATGTCCGGTTTTTAGGTTTATCTCGCCTTTTGTGATTGTGTATTTTTGCTTTTAAGAAAATTTAAATGAATATTACCCCATTGCATCAAGCTTTAAGATTATTCGCGCCTTCCCTCCAGGGTGAAGTGATGACCGATGACAGCATCCGTTTAATCTACGCCACCGATGCTTCCGCTTATCGTGAAATTCCGATAGGAGTAGTTTATCCGGCCAACACTGACGACATTAAAAAACTCATTGCCTTTTGCAGGGAGAACAACACTTCGCTCATTCCCCGAACGGCAGGAACTTCCCTTGCAGGACAGGTGGTTGGCGGAGGCATCATTGCAGATGTATCGCGCCACATGACTCAGATTCTGGAAGTCAACAAGAAAGAAAAGTGGGTGCGTGTGCAACCGGGTGTTATACTGGATGAACTGAATGTTTTTCTTAAACCCATGGGCTTGTTTTTCGGCCCCGAAACCTCCACCGCCAACCGCTGCATGATGGGTGGCATGGTGGGCAACAATGCCTGCGGGGCGCATTCGCTGATATACGGAAGCACCCGCGATCACACCCTCGAACTGCATACCATCCTGAGCGATGGATCGGAGGTCGTTTTTGGTGCTGTCACAAAGGATGAATTCAATAAAAAGTGCGACCTATTCACCCTTGAAGGTAGCATTTACCGCCTTTTCAGGGAAATGCTGGGCGACAGCAAAAATCAGGAGGAAATCATCAGGGAGTTTCCTGATCCTCAACTCGAAAGAAGAAATACCGGCTATGCCATCGATTTGCTGTTGCGAAACGAACTCTTTGGACAGGAAAAAACACCTTTCAATATGACACGCCTGTTGGCCGGATCGGAAGGAACACTGGCTTTTACCACCGAAATCAAACTCAACCTGGTTGACCTCCCTCCTATCCACAAAGCATTGGTTTGCGTGCATTTCAACACCATTGCCGAATCGCTCAAAGCCAACCTGATCGCCCTGAAGTTCAATCCTGTGGCCATCGAACTGATGGACAAAATCGTGCTCGATCTCACCAAAAAGAACATCGAACAAGAAAAAAACCGGTTTTTCGTTGAAGGTGACCCCGGAGCCATCCTGGTAGTTGAGTTTGCAGGTGAATCCACGAAGGAAATCCATCAAAAAGCTGCCGACATGGAAAACGCCATGCGTCAGGCTGAATATGGATACTATTTCCCCATGGTGGAAGGTGCTGACATCAAACGCGTTTGGGACTTACGCAAAGCTGGACTGGGCATCATCAACAACCTTCCAGGCGATGCCAAACCCGCTCCGGTTATCGAAGATACGGCTGTCAATCCGGAGGTGCTTCCTGCTTATATTGAGGAATTCGATGCCATGTTGAAAAAGTTTGGTAAAGAATGCGTGTATTATGCCCATGTGGCTACTGGAGAGCTTCATCTTCGTCCCATCCTGAACCTGAAAGATCCTCATGATGTGGAACTCTTTTATGAAATTGCGCTAGAAACAGCCAAACTGGTGAAAAAATACCGGGGCTCGCTGAGTGGTGAACATGGCGACGGACGCTTGCGCGGACAGTTTATTCCGCTGATGGTTGGCGATCACAATTACTCGCTGTTCAAGCAGATAAAGCAAACCTGGGATCCACAGGGTATTTTCAATCCGGGGAAAATTGTGGACACACCCGTGATGAACACTTCCCTGCGCAATGTGCCGGGTGTGCCCACCCGCGAGATCAAAACCACCTTCGATTTCAGCAAGGATTTGGGCATTCTGCGCGCTGCTGAAAAATGCAATGGAACGGCGGTGTGCCGAAAAACCGAAATTACCGGTGGGACCATGTGTCCCAGCTATATGGCCAGCCGTGATGAGTATCAGACCACCCGGGCCAGGGCCAATGTGTTGCGCGAATTTCTGACCACTTCCAAAAAGGCCAATCCCTTCGATCACCAGGAAATATACCAGGTGATGGACCTGTGCCTTTCTTGCAAGGCCTGCAAATCGGAATGTCCGGCCAGCGTGGATGTGGCCAAACTCAAAGCCGAATTTTTACAGCAATATTATGCCAGCCACCACATTCCGTTGCGTACCCTTATGATTGCTCACATCAGTAAAATAAACACACTGGGAAGTCATTTCACCTGGATATATAACTTTGTGAACAGCAATAAATTCATTTCCGGGATGACGGCACGTTTGGTGGGATTCGCCCCCGAGCGTCATTTTCCTTTGCTTTACAAAACAACCCTCGACAGGTGGCAAAAAAAGTATTCACAAACGCAAAAACAAACCTTCCGCAATGGGCGTGTTTATTTGTTTAATGATGAATTTACCCGTTTCAATGATACGGAAATCGGGATTAAAGCCATCAAATTACTCACTACCTTGGGCTATGAAGTCGTTATTCCGGATCACCTTGAAAGCGCACGGACCTACCTGAGCAAAGGAATGGTGAAACGGGCCAAAAAAATTGCCAACGCCAACATTGAGAAGCTGCAATCGCTGATTACCGACGAAACTCCGTTGGTGGGTATCGAGCCCTCTGCGATTCTGACTTTTAGGGACGAATACAAAGAATTGGCTGATCAACCGTTGAAAGAAGCCGCCAACAGCCTGGCTGGAAACGCGTTGATGATAGATGAATTCCTGCAAAGAGAAGTAAAAAAAGGGAAGATAACTCAGTCCCAGTTCACCACGGAAACCAAGGAGATCAAACTTCACGGACATTGTCATCAAAAGGCATTGGCAAGCACCAGCCCTACCTTATTTATGCTGAACTTCCCCAGGAATTACCAGGCGACTGAAATTCCTTCAGGATGTTGTGGGATGGCCGGATCATTTGGATTTGAAAAGGAACACTATGATTTAAGCATGAAAATTGGAGAATTGGTTCTTTTTCCCGCAGTCCGCGTCAGTTCTGCAACAACGCTGATTGCTGCACCGGGAACCAGTTGCCGCCATCAGATAAAAGACGGCACCTCACGCACAGCCTATCACCCGGTAGAAATTCTGTATGACGCGTTGTCCAAATAAAAATAAAGTGTAATTTTGCGCTCCCAAGATGGTCCAGTAGCTCTCCCCCCGATAACTATCGGGGTTATCGGGAGGATAGAGTACCAAATATTGGTCCAGTAGCTCAGCTGGATAGAGCAGCAGCCTTCTAAGCTGCGGGTCACAGGTTCGAATCCTGTCTGGATCACATTAAAAATCAAAAGGTTACAGTAAATTCTTATACTGTAGCCTTTTTTATTTCCAAACAAATTCAAAATATAAAACTATTAAAGTTACAGTATTAATTAATATGGTTTAGATACGCTATGTTTTGTGAGTTTCCAACTATTTGATTCATAATCTTCATATTGAATCAATCCGATATTCTCAGCATAATACAACTTACTTAATGAATGAACATTTACAGAATCTGACTCAAAAATCCTGACATAATAATAGGTTTCGTCATGAATCACCATACTATCGAGTTGACTTATATATTGGAGATTTTCATATCTTGTTCCTTCATCACAGCAACAGAAAAATTGGATGGCTGCAGGATTCAGAGTTTCCAAAATACTAAAGCTTGTACACATCAATGGATTATCCAGACATTGTGCAATATACCTGCTTTCGTCTCTCATTGTAGAGATAGTTGTTATCTCATATCTTTCCATTGGATAGGAATAGGGCCCGTCAATGATTGAGTGTATATTTGATTTAACAGTAACAGTATCACTATTATTGAACTGATCGTGATATACCCAGTATGATCCTTCATTAAAAACCCCATATGATTTAAACTCATCCGGGATATAACAGGTGGGTTCATTTTTACTCTTCGAACAATCTGCACCATTTAGCAATAAATAGATAATTGCAAGCAATAGATATCTGAATGTTAGATTTTTAATGCGCATAATCAACATATTTTAGTTTCTGGTGATCGATAAACCTTACTCAATAGATAAAACTGTATTATGAATTATTTTATTCGTTTTTCAATAGTATTCTTTTAGAAACTGAACCTGGCATATTACCTTCGTCCTTAAATAAAAAATGTTGTGTAACCGAAAGAATTGACCTGGTTGTTTTCTCATTTTTCAAATTAATCATCAATTTTGTCTGTTATTTCATTAAATCTGCGAAGTCCACTCTGCTATAAACTCCAGGACTTGCGTGCGAACCATAATCCATTTCTATTTTAACAAACCTGATTAAGTCATTTTCTGTCAACGTGAATACTGTTTCTCCGAGATAGCAATAGGCTCCAGTTGTTCCCATTTGTTCTGTCAAAAATTCGTCATTAACAATCTGAATTTTAATTGTGTCCGATTGAATGTCAATGTATTCAATTTTAGGTTGTGCATTTCTTTTGTTTAAAATCTCAATTAGTTCATTTGGAGATTTTCCTAATGAATCCATTAACCTTCCTTTAATTAAAAACTCTTTATTGTTTACTGTGTCATAGTCGGATTTCCAATAAAAGTCAGCGAGATTTTCATTATTAATTTGATTAAATTCTTCACATTCATTCAGCTCATAATTCCACCGACCACCTCTGTCAAGGCAAGAGTCAATTTGAAGAATTCGAGTAATCCATTTTGCCCCAAAAATCAAAGCAATTATGCCTCCAATTATCAATAACCATATTATCAGTTTTTTATTCATAACTCTGTCCTTTTAAAAGTAGGCCAACGAGCGAATTAGCCCAACAATGGAAGTTCTCTATTTAATATTCTAAATTTGAATCCACTCCGAAAAGTATGTGTTCATTGATTTTCAACTCTTTTAATTATTTCATAAAGTACTTTTGGATTAATGAATGTAATTCTTCTTTGCTAATGGGTTTTGAAATATAGTCGTTGCAGCCGGCCTCAATTGCCTTTTCTCTGCTGCCTGATAGTCCAAAAGCTGTCTGGGCTATGATGATCACATTTTTGTTGAATTGCCGGATTTGTCGGGTCGCTTCATAACCGTTCATTACAGGCATTTGAATATCCATCAGAATTAGATCGATATCAGGGTTGTTGCGGCAAATTTCAACGGCTTCATTTCCGGTTCTTGCTTCAATAATTTCCTTACTAAACTCTTTGATGGTGATTGAAATCAACATTTCAGATACTTCATCGTCCTCTGCAACTAATATTTTTAGTCCCGAAATTTCGGGATTAATCTCATTCTTTTTGATTTGCTCCTGAACAGTTTTTCCAACAACTTTATTTTCAGCCTGTTCAGCTTGGTATGGCAAAGTAAGATAAAAGGTGGAGCCTTTCCCTTCTATGCTTTCCACCCAAATTTTCCCTCCCAGCATTTCGACATAGGATTTTGAAATGGCCAGGCCCAATCCGGAACCCTGGAAAGCCCTCGAGTCGGTGATATCGGCCTGTATAAAACGATCAAAAATTGCTTCCTGCCTGTGTGTCGGAATTCCGATACCGGTATCTTTTATATAAAACAGTACAGATGGTTCATGAACCATCTGTCCATGATCCATCTGTACTGTTTTGCAGCCAAATTCTATGGAACCTTCGTTGGTATATTTTATCGCATTTTTAATGAGGTTGGTAAGAATAGAATCCAGTTTATTTTGGTCGGTTGAGAGGTTTTTCTTCTCTGTTGGCAACAACATTTCTAACGTAAGTTTCAGTCCCCTTTTCTCCGCTTCGGGTTGGAAGAAACGGAATAATTCCTTAAGTCTTTTATTAATATCGGTTTCTTTAACGCTAACATTTACCAGTCCGGCTTCAATTTTCGAGATTTCCACGATGTCGTTTACGGTGCTCAACATGCGCTGCCCGCTTTGATGGACGATTTTAATAAAGTCCTCTTTTTCTTCGCTGCTTAAATCGGGTTCGAGCAGCAATTCGGTAAACCCTAAAATGCCGTTCATGGGAGTGCGTATTTCGTGACTCATATTGGAAAGAAATGCGGATTTAAGGCGGTCGCTTTCTTCGGCTTTTTCTTTGGCTTGAACCAGGTTCTTTTCAAGCTCTTTTCTGTTACCGATATTGACTAACATCTCCGAAAAAATTTTCAGTAATGTCTTTTCTTGCTCTGAAAATTTATGAATTTTTCTTACAGAATCAAATCCGATAAACCCAATACATTGATCCAGTTTCATCATCGGAAGTGCCAGCACACTTTTTACGCCTTGCGGTTCGAGGATTTGCCTTACTCCGTCATCTGGTGGCAATTGCATCACATCCTCAATACTCATTTCCTTGCCATTTTTGTGGGCTTCAACCCAATAATCAATAGCTTCGTTCGGCACATTCTGCAAATTATCTATCTCAGGATTTATGCCTTCATCACACCATTCAAAGGTATTATTACACACATTTTTTATCCAATCATATTCAAAAACATAGGCTCTGTCAACCCGAACAAACTCGCCAAGTTCTTTTAGAGAATTATTGATGGATTTATGCAAAAGTTCTTGAGGCATATTGATATATTCTGTGGCAATTCTCAAAATAATCGATTGCATTTCCGATAAATTTCTTAATTTTTCTTCTGCCTGCTTGCGTTCGGTGATGTTGGCATTGAAACCGTACCAGGTAACACTGCCATCGGGTAATTTTTCCGGGTTGGATCGTGATAAAATCCACTGAACCGGTTTGCCGGGAATTTGCACCCGAAACTCACAGGTAAAATAGCTAAGATGTTTTGCGGAATATTCAATGTCGTTAATTACTCGTTCCGCATCTTCAGGGTAAATTACTCTGCCAATTGGAGTAAAGTCTTCAACTACATCCTCCGGAGAACATCCAAAAATGTTCTTAATACCTTCTGAGGCTATGGGAACATGATAGCTTCCATCGAGTCTCTTTGTAAATTGAAAAATTAAGTCGGGTAGGTTTGATGAAAGTTTTCTAAACTGAATATCTTTTTCTCGAATCTTTTCTTCTGCCTGCTTGCGCGCAGTGATGTCTATACTATATTCGATTATTTGATCAATCTCTCCATTTTTATCAAATATAGGATAGCCATGAACTTCCATAGTTTTTCTATTACCAGCTTCATCAAAATGAATATGTTCAACTATGGTTGGTTTTAATGTTTTCTTAATTATTTCTATAGGACATGGATGTTCTGAGTGGTTACAGGGAACATCACTATTGTGAGATAAAGCGTGACAAGTTGTTTTCTTCAAATCTAAATCGCATCCACTGGCTGAATTGGCCATTTTAATAGAATAGTCATTGATATCAATAACATAGAATGGATGTGTTAAAGATGTTATTACATTGTTTAAAAATTCATTTAGGTTACGGAACTGCAATGCACTTTCTTCGGCTTTTTCTTTGGCTGCAATGAGTTCCTCGTTTGCTTGATTAATTTCTTCATTTTGTGCAGCAAATTCTTCGTTTTGTGTAGCTATTTCTTCACTTTTTTCTTGAAGCAAGAGTTCGGATTGCTTGTGTTTGGTAATGTCAGTTGTTACCGTGGCAAATTGTTTCTTCTCAGGGCTTATCACTGAAATAGAAAAGTGTTTGTCCATGGGCTGGAAATAGATTTCATAATGGCGCGGTTCGCCGGTTAAAGCCACCCGGGTGTATTCTTTGAGATAAGGCGGCTGCTCAGTACCGTATACTTCGGTGGACAGCCGACCTATGGCATTTTCTCGCGTGATGCCCGTGATTTTTGTAAAGGCATCGTTGCAGTCGGTGATGCGGTAGTTGACGGGGTTCCCATTCTCGTCAAAGACCAACTCGTGCAGAACCACCATTTCGGCCATCGAGGTGAAGAGGGCATTGAGTTTGGCTTCGCTTTCATGAGCCTTTTCATTCGCTTCTATAAGCTCTTGTTCTCTATTTTTAATATCGCTTACATCCTGATGTGCACCTAACATTCGGATGGGCTTTCCATCTTTATCGCGAATTGCCATTCCTCGACAACGTATCCATACTGTTGAGCCGTTTTTATGTGTGTATCTTACAACCTGGTCATAAGGGTAATTCGGATTCTCGCAGTGTTTGGTAAAGTTATCTGATGCGACTTTCAAATCATCCTGATTTATAATATTTTGCCAGGCCGTTGATTTATGCGGCATTTCATCAGGATGATAGCCTAAAACCGTCCAGAACTTGGCATTCATCCATTCATTTTCTGTATTTTCCAAATCCCAATACCATAAACCATCTAAGGCACTTTCCTGAATAAAATTAAAAATACTTTCATCAGTCTTTATTAACCCGTAAAGTTCTTTTTTAAGATACATAGTTTTGGTTTAAATTTTTCTTTGGCATGTGCTTTATTATCTGTCGTTTGGTAGTCGGCTAATTTTTTAATCATTTCCCGAAATACTTTTGTACCAAGGCCAATAATTTATTTTTGTTGATGGGTTTTGAAATATAGTCGTTGCAGCCGGCCTCAATAGCTTTTTCCCTGTCGCCGGAAAGTGCAAAAGCGGTTTGGGCAATGATAATCACCTCCTTGTTAAATTCCCGTATCAGGCGGGTTGCTTCGTAGCCGTTCAAACCGGGCATCCGAATATCCATCAGTATTAAATCGAGGTCTTTGGTGTTGCGGCATAGTTCAACAGTTTCGATTCCTGTTCTTGCTTCCAGTATTTTAGCGTTAAAATCATTTATAATAAGCGAAATATAATTTCGCGAGGTCTCATCGTCTTCGGCAATCATTATTTTCAGGCTACGCATTGCTGCCATTGCTTTATTCTTTTCAATATCAAAGGGTATTTCATTCAAAACAACCGTTTTTTCTTTTGCGTACTTAGACAGCGGCAAGGTAAAATAAAATGTGGAGCCTTTCCCTCCCGATTTTCCATCGGGAATGCTTTCCACCCAAATGCTTCCGCCCAGCATTTCGACATAGGATTTTGAAATGGCCAGGCCCAATCCGGAACCCTGGAAAGCCCTCGCGTCGGTGATATCGGCCTGAATAAAACGATCAAAAATGGCTTCCTGCCTGTGTTTCGGAATTCCGATACCGGTATCTTTTACATAAAACCGTACCATCGGTTCATGAACCGATGGTACGGTTTTGCAGCCAAATTCTATGGTCCCTTCGTCGGTATATTTTATGGCATTTTTAATGAGGTTGGTAAGAATGGAATACAGTTTATTTTGGTCGGTTGTTGTGTTATTAAGTGCTTCGGGCAAAAGCGTTGTAAGGCTTAGTTTTATTCCTTTTTTATCAGCTTCGGGCTTGAAGAAACGGAATAATTCTTCCATTTTTCCGTTTACATTGGTTTCGGTAAAATTGAGTTGCACCAGTCCGGCTTCAATTTTCGAGATTTCAACAATATCGGTCACCGTGTTTAACATGCGCTGCCCGCTTTTATGGACAATTTTAATATAGCGGTCTTTTTCTTCACTATTTAAATCGGGTTCGAGCAGCAATTCGGTAAACCCTAAAATGCCATTCATCGGAGTACGTATTTCATGGCTCATATTGGACAGAAATGCAGATTTCAGTCGGTCACTTTCTTCGGCTTTTTCTTTGGCAGTTACCAGATCTTCTAATATTTGCCTTCGTTCAGTAACATCAGTAAAATTTAAAATAATTCCATTTATGGCCTTATCCGATAATAAATTAGTAAAGGTGGTTTCTATCCAGCGATATTCGCCATTTTTCCGCCTAAAACGGTAATTCAAGGTTGGTTTCTGCAAAGGATCGTTTAAAATGGTTTCAATTGTTTTATATATAAGTGGTAAATCATCGGGATGTGTATATTCATCTCCGGAATGTCCAATAACCTCATTTATATTGTAACCAAAAAGTCGTGCAGCGTTCGGGCTTACATATACAAATTTACCGCTCTCATTTATAATTACAACACCGTCAGGTGCATTTTCAATTAATGATTTAAACCGTTGTTCACTTTCTTCGGCTTTTTCTTTGGCTGCTTTTAAATTTTGTTCTGATTTTATAGTTTCTGTAATATCATGGCAGACCGAAAATGTCATCGGCTGATTATTTACATCTATTATATAACCTTGCAATTGTACAAAAAGGTCTGTTCCATCTTTCTTTTTATGATGTCTTATACTAACAATTTCTTCTCCTTTTCGTTCAATATTTTTGGCTGTTGATATTGATCTGTCAACTTCGGCACTAAATTTTAAACACGACATTCCTATTAACTCATCTATTCCGTAACCATAAATTTTTGATGTAGCTTCGTTGGCTTCAGTGATTTTAAAAGTGTCGGGGTCGAAACTAAAAATCGCATCTGCAACCCGGTTAAATAAGGACCTGAATTTTCTTTCGCTTTCTTCGGCTTTTTCTTTGGACTGAACCAATTCGTCCATGTATTTAATCCGTTCAATAAAACTGCCGATGTTATGGGCAATAATTTCCATGATCGTTTTGTCAGTGTCGGTAAATGATTCCAGGTTTTTATAATCCTGTATGGCAATTACCCCGTTTGGCTTTCCGCCTTCAGCAGTTTTAAAAGGCACGCCGAGCCAAACCGACAATTCATCACCATAGCCTTTTATGGTTCCATCTAACTCAACTTCATGTTTGTATTCGGGAGTGACAATCAGTGATTGATTTGATTTAAGGACATAATCGGTATAGCCCTTGCTGAAATCATAAGCTTTATTGAGCTCCACCTTATCATACTCATCAACGTGATAAGGAAAAGAATAGGTATTGTCCGATTCGTTATATAAGGCCACATAAAAATTATCGGCACGGATAATCTTTTTGATTTTTTGGTGCACTTCTGCAAGAAAGGAAGTGAGTGTAACCTGTTTGGTGGCCAGCTGTGAAATTTCGAGAAGTAATTTCCGGGTATCTTCGAACCTTTTTCGTTCCGTTATATCTTCTTTTATGGCCAGATAATTTATTATTTTCTGCTTTTCGTTTAATATGGGAGAAATGGATGCAGATTCCCAGTATAGTTCACCGTTTTTCTTTTTATTGTGAAATTCACCAAACCATTCCTTGCCGGATAAAATAGTGGCCCAAAGTTGGTGATATTCCTCTTTCGGTTTTTCGCCGGAATTAATTATCCGGGGATTTTTGCCGATTAATTCTTCTTTGGTATAACCGGTAATCTCAAGGGTTTTTGGATTAACGTATTCAATATTCCCTTCCAAATCGGTAACAATAATGGATGCAGGACTTTGTTCGACCGCATGAGATAATTTTGATATTTCATTTTCTACCCGTTTGCGCTCTGATATGTCTTTTACAAATACAAAAAATTTATTTATGTCCGAACCATGATAGGTAACGCTTGCATCAATGTCAATAATCCTTCCCGATTTGGTTTTATGTTTGGATTCGAATGAATCATACCCTTTTTCCATGATCAATTCAATATGCCGCTCTGTTTCTTCGTGGGTTTCGACAGCTTCCACATCCTGAATGGTCATTAGGAGTAACTCTTCGCGCGTATACTCAATCATTTCGCAATAGGACTGGTTTACTTCAATGAATTTGCCGGTTGGCGCATCAACAATCCAAAAACCATCTCTTGAAGTTTTAATCATGGTTTGATATTCTAGTTGCACACGCTTGCGTTCGGTAATATCATTAACCAGGATATGCCTGGCTTTCCGGTCATTAAAAATTACAGAATGCGACGTAATTTCCACATCGATGAGTTCGCCGTTCTTTTTAAGGTGCCTCCATTCTCCGGCCGAATTTAAATTTAAATGAGTATTTTTAATATCCTCCAGCAGGGCAGGAATATCTTCTTCGGGCCGGATGTCTTTTAGGGTCATGGAAAGAAATTCTGCCTTTGAATATCCGTAATGCTTTATGGCGGCCTGGTTTACTTCCAGAAAAGCAAGTGTTTCGAGGTCATAAATCCACATGGGTTGCGGGTTGTTGTCAAATAACAAGCGGTATTTTTCTTCACTTTTAATAAGTTCCTTTTCACTGTTTTTTTGTTTGGTAATATCCACAACATATCCCCTGATTTTTTCGAGTTTACCCGCTTTGCCGAAAATACCGATGGCGTTGATGATGGCGTATATGATTTTCCCTTCTTTTGAGATAAATTCCAACTCATGGTTTTCAACTTTCCCCTGTTCTTTAACCATGCGGATCATTCGTTTCCTGTCTTCCGGATTTTTGTAAAGCCCCGATATGTCAAATTTTTCAGCATCTGATTTTTTTTCAAAACCAAATAAACTCAAAAACGTTTTGTTGCAGCTAACAATTTCGCCTGAAACGGAAACCACATAATCGGCCGAAATATCGTTTTCAAAATAATCTTCGAGGCTGCTTTTGCTTTTTCGAAGCTCTGCCTCAACCAGTTTGCGTTCTGTAATATCGTTGGCAACACCAATAACTTCAATAAGGTTTCCTTTAGTATCAAAAACAGGGTTGTACAATATATCGAAAACCGCTCCGGGCACCACAGTTTCAGAACGTGAGACGTTTCCTGCAAGCGCTTTTTTGATATCGTTAATAATCACGGGAAAGTTTTTGTAAAGTTCTAATGCGGAAAGTCCCACAACCTGACCGGGTTTTAATCCGAGTTTCTCCAATCCTTTCCCTTCTGAAAGGGTGAAGATTCCATCCGGGTTTAAAACAAATGTGACAACAGGAGAATTTGACACTACTGTCCGGTAACGGATTTCACTTTTCTCAACCGTGCTTTTTGCTTTTATTAATTCGGCTTCAGCTTTTTTACGCTTAGTAATATCCTGAAAGGCACCTTGTACTTTAACGATATCTCCGTTTTCGTTCCTGACGGCTTCGCCTATTGTCCTCACCCAGAGCCGTTTTCCGGTTGCGGTAATCATCTCCATCACTTCATCAAAGGGAATGCCTTGCTGTGCACATTGGCCAAAAACTGCTGTTATTTTCTCGCGCCATTCCGGAGCATAAAACTGAATACCGTTCTCCATCACTGACCCAAAATCAGCAGGTATTTCGAGTATGGTTGCCACCTCGTCTGACAAGTAAGCCAGGTTTTCTTTCAGGTTTACATTCCATCCGCCCAGTTTCACTTTTTCTCCGGCAATCCGTATCAGGTCAAAATTTTCTTTTAGTTTATTTTCTGCTTTTTTGTATTGGCTAATGTTTTGTATGGCATTTAAAAGATATTCCTGCCCACCAATTACCACTTTATCAATATTCGTTTCATAAAAGCATAGGTCTCCCGATTTTGAGCGCAATACCATTTCCTGATTGCGTACAAAATCATATTCCCTTAAAGTTTCAATGATTCGCTTTTGACCCGCTTCATCCGGGTTAATACCAAGCTCGACAGAAGTTTTTCCCAGCACTTCATTCCTGGTTAATCCAAATTCACGCTCAAATGCCTCGTTTACATCAATGATAATTCCATCGGGTAATTTTGAAAGTGAAGCCGGATAAGCTGATTTATTGAACAATACAAAAAACTTGTGTTCGCTTTGCAGTAAAGCTCCATCTGTTTGCTTTTGACCGGCAATGTTTTTTTCGTATGCTGCCTTTAATTCAGCATATTGCTGGCGTAATTGTTCCAGTTCGTGTAAAGGAGGACTTTCATTATGTGAGTTCGGGTCCATAATTTTTTTTTTCAAAATTACTACCTTTTTGATGGTTTTGATGTCATTCCAACTAACATCAGGTTTAATTACTGGTATTCTGTAAATTATCTGTTCCAAACTTAAGCCAGGTTGTAATTTCTTTGGATGTTTTAGATTTTTTTAATTCCTTCCAAACCGATGTCGCTTATAAATACCATCCTAGTTACGACAAACGGATTCGTAAACAGGAAATTTTTATTGTATCTTAATATTATAGCCAGTTTCATAATTCTTTTCTGGTTTTACTATGGATTTATATGGGCTTTATAGGGTGGTTATATTCAAAAGAGACATCAACACCGATAGGGGTGACACAAGCTATTCCTGTATGAGTGGCACAACGTCAATCGGTACAGGTGGCATCCCAAAGCTCAGCTATTTTTTTGATATAAATCAATTTAGTAAATTATTTTAAACATATTAATATCCAACACATTAAAACCAGAAATCTAATCTGAATTATGGCGGTTTGTTTTAGTTGGTGATTTCTTTGACAATATTGGTACCTTAGTGTTTATATGGTAATAGTACAGTAAGTCACTACTCCGAAAGCTTTGAAAGTCATGCTCTAAGATACACGAAAATTTATTTATCCGCCATTTTACATTTTATTAATCACAATCGTTATATCTTGTAATTCATTATGTTAACAGCCATTATACTAAAACCCAATACCAACAAAAAATCGCTGAAAACATTCAGGATTGATTTCAGTATTGGCTTTTGTGGCTTTGTTCCTGAAAGCATTCAGTATGCATTCAATTTGAGCCGACTAAAGCATTTTATAAAGGTATTTCCCAGTGTAGGAGTTTACACAGTTTACGATATCTTCCGGAATACCCTGAAAAAGCACTTCACCGCCTTGTCTGCCGCCCTCCGGTCCCATATCAATTATCCAGTCGGCGTATTTAATGATGTCCAGGTTATGCTCGATAACAATCACGGTATTGTTTTTATCTGCAAGCGAGCGGATTATCCTGTATAAACGTTGAATGTCAGACATGTGCAATCCGGTGGTCGGTTCGTCCATAACATATATATTACCCACTTTATGAAGTTCAGATGCAATCTTTAATCGCTGAGATTCTCCTCCGGATAGTGAGCTTAATGATTGACCAATCTTTAAGTATCCTAAACCTACATCATGCATCACTTTTAATTGTTTGTTTATTTTTTCGGAAGTAAAAAACTGAAAAGCCTCGTCAACCGACATATCCAACACTTCGGCAATGGTTTTATTCATGTACTTCAGACAAAGCACATCGGGTTTGTAGCGTTTCCCTTCGCATTCATCGCAAATGGTTTTAACTGCATCTAAAAAATGAAGTTCGAAACTCAATAGTCCCTGTCCATTGCATTTCGGACAAGCCCCCTTTGAATTGAAGCTAAAGAGTGATGCATCAGCTCCGGTGGCTTGAGCGAATTCTTTACGAATGAAATCAAATATGCCGGTATAGGTTGCCGGATTGGCTCTCGATGATTTACCAATTGCCGATTGGTCAATTACAATAGCCCTGGGGTATTGCTTCAGGAATACCTGATGAATCAGACTGCTTTTCCCGCTTCCTGCAACGCCTGTAATACAGGTAAGCACACCCACCGGAATTTTAACAGACACGCTTTTAAGGTTATTTACACTGGCATTTTCAATAACCAGAAATTCTGTTGCCGGTTTTCTCCGGACAATAGCCTTTGCGTCATTCAACAGGAATTTCCCGGTTATACTGTTTGTACTGAATATTCCCTGCGGTTCGCCCGAATAAACAAGCTGACCGCCATCTGTTCCTGCTTTTGGGCCAATATCTACAATCCATTCCGCCGCACGTATGATATCAGGGTCGTGTTCCACAACAAACACACTGTTTCCATTATCCCTTAACCTTTTTAATATTGAAATTAGTTTGACTGTATCTCTTGGATGAAGACCAATTGAAGGCTCATCCAATACATACAGCATATCAACGAGGTTGCAGTCGAGTTGGCGGGCCATTTTTACCCGCTGCGATTCGCCACCCGAGAGGGTTGCTACCGACCTGTTTAATGACAGGTATCCAACACCTATTTCTATCAACTGTTCAAGAAGAAACTGAGCCTTACGCGTTATCGGAATGGCAATTTCATCGACTATAGATGAAAGGAATGGCAATACTTCCGTAAGTTCCATCGCGCATAAACCGGCAATTGAAATCCCTTTAATCTTTACAGATAAAGCCCGTTCATTCAGGCGTGAACCATTACAAGATTTGCAATCGGAATAAACGATATACTTTTTATAGGCATCCTTTTCCTCCTCCGGAGCTTCATCTTCGGCTTTGCCTTTTACACTTTTTTCCAGTTTCCGTGCAATTCCTTCATAAGTCTTGGAATAGGTTCCTGTCCCATGCTTTTTGTTTATCTGGATAGGTTCGGTATAGAGTAGTTTGTGTAATTCTGCTTCTGTAAAATCCTTTAGCTTTTTATGGACATCAAACAAATCAATGGAGGTTAATTCCCGCCAAAACCAACTTCCCACCTGCATGCCCGGATAGATAACAGCTCCTTCATAAATTGATTTTTCTTTGTCCAACAGCATGTTAATATCCACTTGTATTTGCTTGCCTAAACCATGGCAATGCGGGCACATTCCTTCGGGATGATTAAACGACAAAAGAAAAGATGGGCCAATAAATGGTTTGCCAATACGCGAAAAAAGCAAACGTAAATAGGT
The DNA here is from genome assembly GCA_002840975.1 of Bacteroidetes bacterium HGW-Bacteroidetes-16. Classification (GTDB taxonomy): domain Bacteria; phylum Bacteroidota; class Bacteroidia; order Bacteroidales; family F082; genus UBA6244. The sequence goes on along the minus strand of PHDN01000007.1, from coordinate 129,629 downwards.
GTTAATTTCGGTAGCTGTGCCAACGGTGCTGCGTAAGTTGTTGCCCATCCGTTTTTGGTCAATGACTATCGCAGTCGATAGATTTTGAATATCATCTACATCGGGACGTGAAAGCTTGGGCAAACGGGCTCTTGCAAAAGTCGAAAAGGTCTCGATCAGCTGCCGTTGGGCTTCAATAAAAACAGTATCAAAAAGCAAAGACGATTTACCTGAACCTGATACTCCGGTAAACACAACTAATTTGTGCTTTGGAATTTCAATATCAATGTTTTTTAGGTTATGGGTGTGCGCATTTTTGATAATTATATTGTTCCTTTCCATATAAATACTATTTAGCTTGAATAGTTATTTATCAGAATAAACTCCGATGCGATTGCCTTCCGTATCTGAGAAAAGTGCAAAATACCCGCGACCTTCAACCAATATTTTTGTTTTTGGGGTGATGGTTCTGCCACCATTCAATTCAACCTTTTTCAAGAAAGAATTTACATCGTCATCACTATAAAAATTAATAATCACACCATCTATTGAGGGTTTATAGTCAGGAGAATGAAAGATACAACCTGTAACATTTACTCCATCATCAGGGAAGCATCCCATTTTTTCACCTCTGCAATCAACGATATTTAGCGTAAGGTCAAAAACGTTTTGGTAGAATTTTACTGCCCTGTTAAAATTACTTGTTGGTATATCAAACCAACTTATTAGTTTTCTCATGTTGGTATTATTTTAATTGTTAATAATACTGCAAAACTACGAGGCAACGAGTTTGTGAAATTGTAAAAAACAGACAAACTATTTTTTAACTAAAATAATCCGATTGGCATTGATGATTTGCAAAAAAGTCTTTGGGCGTATAACCAGAAAAAGACTTAAAATCTTTTATAAAATGTGATTGGTCGAAATAACCATTTAAATAAGCTGTTTGGGTTAAACTCGTTCCGTTGGCCTGTGAATATGTATTTAATATGTTTTGAAAACGCACTATTTTTATGTACAGCTTAGGGGTTTTTCCTACCATTGCCGAAAACTTTCTTTCAAGGGTTTTGGTAGTAATGCAAAGTTTTTCAGCCAATGTGGCTGCACTTATTTGTCCTTTACTTTGGCTAATTAACTCAATACCCGACTTTACTAATAATGAATCTCTTTTAGCAGGCTCACTAAGTTTTGCAAGTAAAAAGCTTTCAATAACAGCAATTCTTTCATTTAAAAACCGAGCATCACAAAGCTGCTCATAGATCTCTTTGGATTCGCGGCTAAAAATGCAATCCAGACTAATACTTTGGTTTTCGATTTCAAAAAGCGGGAAGTTAAAAAAATGACATGCCCCGAAAGGATGAAAGGTTACACAAATCAGTCCTGTTTCTCCATTTGTTGTTACATCGGCAAACGAGTTGCTTATGCCACTTATAAAAGAATATGCTTGCTGGTAAGTGTTGTTATTGCTACATATTACTTTAAAACAATTCTTGTAATGAAACATTAAATCAATATTTCCGGTAGGGATAACACGTTCGCATACATCATCCTCCAAAGAACTTTTCTCCATCACCCAATAATAGTTAATAAATTGAGCCAATATTCCTGTTGGTTTGATAATCTGAAAACGCATCATATAATATTTTAACTACAAAAATAACCCTTTTGATTTAATGATAATATCCAGGCGCTTACTTATCAAGTTGAACGGTTTTTTCGTCTTGCTGCAAACGGGTGTCTAATCACAACCCTGCCAGATAAAACCTGCTGATCTGTTTTCTTTATCAATTACTAAAGTATTTAACACTCAAAACAATACCCAATATTAAACAATTGCAATCAATCAAAAGCGCTGGTGATAACAAAAAGACAAGGGTTTATCCGGGTGTTCATTCGAGTAAAGATAAAATAAATCGGCATCGATGAATTAAGGAAGGAATTTATTTTGAAACTATCACTGGTGATAAAAGCTGCGGGGCGCTTCACTTTGCTATGAGCGGATGAAGGCTTGATCGGTGATGATCTACTCTATCCCTGTATTCCCATCCGGGATGAAAAATGCACCGAATCACCTCTAACGCCATATCCAACCCCGCAACCGGCTTCGGCGACCTGTTTTTGCAGGTTTCTCAAACTGTCTTCGGCCTCCTCATCCATGCCTGGTTTGTTGAGGTAGAGGGCGTAATTGTTGCGGTATAATCCCGGTGTGATGTTGGGCATCATTACATTGGCTCCTATCTTGAGCGCCTTTACCCTGCCTTGCTTGTCGAGTGCCTGCAAAGCCGTGGTGGAAGCGATGTTGATGTCCTGCATCAAAATGCGAAGCAGAGCGATCATCTTAAGACTAAGCTGTACACGTTCCGAAACCGGAAGTAACTGGTTTTTATATTGATAAAGTGGTGTATCCGGGTGCTCGATGTACGGACCCATGCCACACATATCGATGTCGAGATCGTGCATAAACAGCAGATCGGAAGCCAAATCGTCCAGGGTCTGGAAGGGCAATCCGATCATCACACCGGTACCAACCTGATATCCGCATGATTTGAGTAAATGCAGGGCATTCAGCCTGGTTTGATAACGATGGGTTTCATCCTGTGGATGAACCTTGTAATAGAGTTCCTGATTGGAAGATTCGATGCGCAGTAAATACCTGGATGCTCCCAACTCACGCCATTTCTCATAGGTTTCACGCGATTGTTCACCACACGAAAGCGTCACGCCCAATTCACCTGCTCCCAATACATGGGCTCGGATTAATATATTATTTACCCTTTCGATGAAATTTTCGGTCTGCAACTCACCCGACTGGATCACCAGACTTCTCATCCGGCTATCAACCGCATATTGGATGGCTTTGTCAATCTCTGCATCGGAAACCACATACCGCTGGCAATTTTCATTGCTCTTGCGGATGCCGCAATACAGGCAGTCTTTTGCGCAGATGTTCGATAACTCGATGAGTCCGCGGAGATATACACCGTTACCCACCTTCTGATGTTTGATGCGGGCGGCTTCGGAAAAGATCAATCGGGTTTCCTCCTCATTGGCTTCAAGCAGACGTACCAGAGTTTCCCGGTTAAAATTGCGTTGTTTTAATATGGAAGCTACCGTTTGGCTCATTGTTCTTTAGTTTTTAACGACAAAGGTGCAACTGCACGATCGAAAACACCATTCATATAAGCTATGGAAAGCCCGTAATTGGTGACAGGAATTCCCGCCTCCACGGCAGATTTCAAGCGACCTGCCAATTGTTTTTGGGTCACCACGCATCCTCCGCATTGCACCACCAGTGCATAATCAGTCATACTACCGGGAATGGGATCCTGTCCGGCCACCACCTCAAACTGAATGCCTTTGCCCGAAAACTCACTGATCCACTCAGGAAGTTTTACCCGACCAATATCATCACAGCTCACATGGTGACTGCACGATTCCAGAATGAGCACCCTGTCACCGGATTTTAGTTCCGAAAGTGTGGGCGTTCCTTTCAGACAAAGATCGAAGTTGGCCTTCATGTGGGCAAATAAGACGCTAAAACCTGTAAGCGGAATGTCTTCAGGAACAATCTTCGACACCATCCCAAACGCCTGGCTATCGGTTACTACCAGTGCAGGACGCAGGCCTCTGGCAAATACATCTGCCAGTTCTGTTTCTTTTACCACCAGGCAGAGTGCATCATGGTCGAGCACATCGCGGATGGCCATTTGCTGTGGCAGAATCATGCGACCCTCGGGAGCTTCTGAGTCGATGGGGGTTACAAGCAAAACCAAATCCTTTGGCCTGATCATCCCTTCAAACAAGGAAGGTTTGAGATAAGCCGACTTGGGAATCACCGTTTTGATCACCTCAGTAGCAGGAACCAACGAGTCATTACTCAGGGTACTGATGTCCAGTATTACAGCATTTGTCAGCTGACCTATTTTTATTCTGGCCTCCTCGCTCAAAGGTTTCTGATCGGCCTTGTTGTGGAAAATCACAAACGGTACCTGATATTCCTGAAAGGCCTTGATCAGATCCTTTTCATAGCTTCCGAATAGTTCGGAAACAATAACCAGAATGGCCAGGTCTATGGTGCCAATGACCTTTAAGGTACGTTCGATGCGTTTCTCACCTAAATCCCCGGAATCATCAATACCAGCCGTATCGATGATGATGGCCGGTCCCACGCCAAATATTTCCACCGACTTTTTCACCGGATCGGTGGTGGTGCCTGCGAAATCAGATACAATGGCTACATCCTGTCCGACCAACATGTTGATGATGGAGCTTTTGCCATTGTTCCTTCTGCCGAAGATGCCGATGTGTGGTTTTAGGTCTTTTCCTTTGGACATGACTTTTAAGCTTAATTAAAAATACAAATCCCGTTGACCAGCCTTAATTTTCTCAATGCGGAGGCGCACTTCGGCTTCCAGCTTAGGATCGGTGAGCTCGCGAATATTTTTCTCAATCATTTTCCAGCCTTTTGAGGCAGTTTCCTGACCGGAATAATCCATAATGTATTCCGACAAGGTTAAGATGGCGTTTGGTGTGCAAAATCGCTTGATAAATCCGGGTACGGAAAACTCCATAAAGTGCTCGCCTGTCCTGCCTTTGCGGTAACAGGCGGTGCAAAAGGATGGAAGAAAATCGGTATCCAACAGCTCATCAATCACTTCCGCCAGCGAGCGTTCGTCGTTGATCAGGAACTGTTCTTTGTTCAAATTCTGGGTGACTTTTTTGTTTTTTTCTGAATAAGCGCCTATTTCGAGCTTGGTTCCCGCGTCAATTTGCGAACAACCATACTGAAGCACTTCATTGCGGATGTGTTTTGGTTCGCGTGCGGTAAGGATCATCCCTGTGTATGGCACCGCCAGACGGAGGATGGCAATTATTTTTGTAAAGTCATCATCATTTACACGATACTGCGGATCGACTTTAAAATCAGCAGCATCCGTTAAACGGGGGAAGGAAATGGTATGAGGACCAACGTTATAGCATGCTTCCAGGTGGTTGGTATGCCGGACCAAACCCATGACCTCAAAACGCCAGTCGTACAGACCAAAAAGTACGCCAATGCCTACATCATCCAGGCCTGCCTCCTGGGCTCTGTCAAGGGAGGTTAACCGATAGTTATAATCGGCCTTTTTGCCACTGGGATGATACCAGGTATAGGCTTCGGGGTGGTAAGTTTCCTGAAACACCTGGTAGGTGCCGATTCCGGATTCTTTCACCGTCCTAAACCCTTCTATATCCAGTGGTGCGGCATTGATGTTTACCCTTCTGATCTCACCATTTCCTGTCTTAACCCCATAAACCGTTTTTACATTTTCGGCAATAAATTCCGGACTGTAGGTTTTGTGCTCGCCATATACCAGAATCAATCGCTTCTGCCCGTTCTGTTCCAGGGCTGTTACATTGTCGATAAGCTCCTTGTTGGTCAGGGTTTTTCTGATAGCCTCTGAATTGGAGCTTTTAAACCCACAATATTTGCAGTTGTTGGCACAGAGGTTTCCAACGTAAAGCGGAGCGAACAATACAATCCGGTTACCATACACTTTTTTCTTCAGCTCCTTTGCCCCTTGCTTGATAAGCTCCACCAATTCAGGATCGGTGGTGTTGATCAGCACCGCAACCTCCGGTAACGTAAGCCGGTTTTTATCCAACGATCTGGCAATAATCCGTACGACCTCCTTTTCTGTTGAAACAGCCTCATTGAGAAATGTTTCAATTTCTTCCGCATCCAAAAAAGGCTTGTCGGGTTTGTCGGGAATCTTATATTTTTCGGGATAGAATTTCATGGCAGTGTAATTAGCTCATTATAAAGGAAGTGTCACCGTGAAGGTGGTGCCAATATCGGGTGTACTCTGCACATCGACTGTACCACCATATAGTACCACCAGCTTTTTCATGATGGACAAACCCAGTCCGCTACCGGAAATGTCCCTGGTTTTATCGGTTTTTATGCGGGTAAATTCCTGAAACAACCTGGACAGGTTTTCCTCTGAAATGCCAATTCCGGTATCTTCAACTTTTATCACGATGGCCGTGCTTTTTTTCTTGATATTAAAATGGATTTCGCCATTTTCCTTATTGTATTTCACCGCATTTGACAAGAGGTTGTTGAAGATGATTTCAATTTCTTCCGTATCAGCGGTAAAGATCATATCCTCATCGGAATCAAAATGCACCTTCACATTTCGCTGAATAGCCAGTGGTTCGATGGTATGAATGGCAAGCCTGGCTATTTCGGCTAAGTCGATTTTCTTCAGTTCGCGGTTCTTTTTGCCGGATTCCAGCTTGGTGAGATCCAACAAATCCATAATCAATCCGCGCATACCTTTGATGCGTATCAGCGAGCGGTCGATCATGGCCATGTAATCGTCAATACTGTCGCCTACCTGTTTATCCTGCATGATTTTCAGATACCCTTCGATGGCATTCAGCGGTGATTTAAGCTCGTGCGAAAGCACCGACAAAAATTGGAAGCGGATTTGCTTTCCTTCTTTGTTCATGCGTTTGGTCATCCGCTTGAGGAACAAATGCTTGCTGATGCTTTCGATGGCCGCCTTAAGCTCCTGAGGCGTAAATGGTTTTGGCACGAAGTTAAATGCTCCAAAATTGGTTGCCTTCACGGCAATATCAAGCGATGCATAGGATGTAATCATCATCACAGCCGCATCAAGCTTCATTTTGTTGACTTCTTCGAGCACTTCAATCCCCTGAATACCGGGAAGTTTATTGTCGAGCAGGATGATATCCACATGGCCTTTGTTGATAATGTCGAGTGCCTCTTCTCCGGTGGCCGCTTCTATCATTTCGTAGGAGAAATCCTCATCCAAAAAAGGAAATCCGATGGTGTAGTTACGTAAAATTCTTTCGATCCCCGAACGGATGCCGGGTTCATCGTCAACAATCAGTACTTTTAGTTTTTCCATGGCTTTGAGTTATTATATCAACATGTGTCAAAAATCGCAACAGGATTGCTCGCTTGTTTATAGCTATAACTGGTTAAATTTTAAGCAGTTTATTGATTTCGCGGTGCAACTGATCGCCGCGGATTCCTTTTTCAAGGTAGAGATCGGCTTTGATCCAGTTTTTATCCTCTTCGGTTTCAACCTTAAAGGTGATTCCCGTTTCGGCAGTAGCTGCCGTTGCAATGATTACCGGCATGTCAGGATACATCTTTTTGGCTTTATAAGCCAGCACAAAACCGCTGTCCTGGGTTTCCATCATGAGGTCGAAGATGGCCAGATCGGGTCTGGTAGTGCTCAACATTTTTTCTCCCTCGCTTCTGCTGGAGGCCGTGATGGTATCAAAACCAAACAGTTCAACCTGCAATTTCATTTGTTCCAGGTAATCCTGATCATCATCTACAATCAGAACAAGCTTTTTTAATTCGGACATGACTAACAATTTTATAATTTCTATTTCTGTGGTTGACGCGGCAACGTAATTTTAAAACGCGTACCGGTAGGACCCAATGCAGGATCGTTCACCGACTTCACTTTAATTTGGCCCTTATGCATTTTAACTATTCCATACACCAGTGGCAATCCCATCCCTGTGCCTTTTCCAATAGCTTTGGTGGTAAAAAACGGGGTAAATATTTTTTCCATATTCTCAGGTGCAATTCCGGTGCCTGTATCAGCAATGGTAATTTTAATATCCTCTTCAGTATCCTCAATACTCACGGTCAGTGTACCCCCTGTGGGCATTGCCTCAACTGCATTTCGTTCCAGGTTTGTAAGTACCTGCATCATTTGGTCACGATCAATCATGGCCATTGGGTTCTCCACATGTGCCTCCATTTTAATTTGAACAGAGGCTGGATTTATTACAGAGTCTAAACTATGTCTGCAAAATTCTACCATGTTTGTTTCGAGGAGGTTTACCTGACTTTTGCGGGCAAAATTCAACAATCCTCCTACGATTTTTTTACAGCGCTCGGCCTGTTCTGCAATCAAGGCCAGGTCTTTGGCCATTGGATCGTCGGTGGCAATTTCATCTTTCAGGATGTTGCTGTACATGGTGATCACACCCAACGGATTGTTAAGTTCATGAGCAATTCCTGCTGACAATTGGCCCATGTTGGCCAGTTTTTCCGATTGTCGCAGTGCGAGACGCGCATTGGCCAGTTTTTCGTTGCTTTCGTTGAGGTCGGCGATGGTACTGTGCATTTTTTCGATGGTATAAGGCAAGCACATCTCGCTTTCAGCCAATCCGTTGAGGATGGCAATGGCATGCTCGCGACAGTTATCGTAACCGCAAGCTCCACAGTTGAGGTGATCGGCAGGTTTAAGTTTCCCCAATGAAAGCAATACTCTTGAAATCTCACTTTCGTCAGGCATCTGTATCACTTGTTCTGAAGCAGTGAACTTTCTTGAAAAGTCAACAATTTCAAATTCCTTAACCTGCGCCGCCCATACCTCTTCATCTATTTTCGCTAACTTGTCAGAAACATAATGGCTGATTACGCTGCGGCGACGAAACCGGCTGCCCCCTTTTGACATACCAGGCCCCATGATGCATCCCTCACAGCACAAAAGCTCCAGATGCTTTCCCCTCAGATTGCCCTTTTCAAATTCCTTGACGGCATCTTTAAAATTGTTCTTTCCATCGGTAACGATCACAGAACAATCGGTTACATCAGATGATTTGCCCATGGTGTTAAGCAATCCATGGCTGATAGGAAAACCAGCGCCTTTGGCTGCAATTGGGGGATCAAAATCAACTGGTTTGATGGATGTTGGATTAATTCCAGACTGGTTGAACAGATCGCGCAATTCGGTAAAAGTGATGGATTCATCAACTTCGGTACTTTCTCCTTTTTTTGCAATGCACGGGCCAATAAACACCACCCTGACATCTTCACCATATGCTTTTTTAACGATGCGAGAGATGGCCACCATTGGAGATACGATGGGAGCCAGACTTCCAATCAGTTTGGGATGATGTTGCTCAACGTATGCCACAACAGCCGGGCAATCAGAGGAGATATAGCCTTCCTCCTGCCGTTGACTCATCAGTTTTTTATACTCCAGGGCCACCATATCGGCACCAAACGATACCTCTACTACCCGGTAGAAACCCAATTTTTTCAGCATCCCGACAAAAATGCGGTAATCATCATACTCGGTAAATTCGGCCGGAAAACTGGGTGCCACAATGGCAATCGCTTTTTCATCAGAAGCCAGAAGATGGCTTACAGCATCCTTCATTTCAAAAAATGCTTTGGCTCCCTGGCTACAAACATTAACGCAATTCCCACAGGCGATGCATCGTTCGCCCATTACCTCAGCCTGGCCATTGATAATTTTAATGGCTTTTACAGGACATTCACGCACACACGTATAGCAGACCCTACATCTGTCTTTCACAGTGTAAACCAACTTATTTCTACTTACGTGTGTCATCCCTTTTTAATTTTTTAAAGTGTATGCTAACCGGGTAAGCTTAAATCTCTAATTCATTAACCAAAAATAAATCTCAATATATTGCTCCCCGGCAGCATCACCCATTTTCTATTTTACCACCTCACGTTCGTGATAATGTGTATGTAACAATTCGTGACTCTTGTGTCCCAGGGGTTTCCCCAGAAAATCTTGATATAGTTCTACAATCTCTGGGTTTTTGTGTGAAACCTTGATTCGTTCTGTTTCATCAATGCGGTAAAGTGCGTTCATCCTGGCCTTAAGCTGTTCATCACTCGTCCCGATATGTTGACCTCCCCCGCCGATACATCCACCAGGACATGCCATGATTTCAATAAATTGAACATCATTTTTGCCCTCTCTGATTTCATCGAGCAACACTTTGGCGTTGGCCATGCCGTTTACAACAGCCACTCCCAACTCAAGACCATTTATATTGATTTTAATCTCCTTTCTCCCTTCAAATCCCCTAATAGCAGGCACCTGAAACTCAACCATTTCTTTACCAGTAATACTATGGTAGGCGGTACGAATGGCAGCTTCCATTACTCCACCCGAAGCCCCGAACAATTTACCGGCAGTGCTACGAAAACCAAGTGGGGAATCAACCAGTTCGGGTTTGATGTTAAACATATCTACGCCAAAAAGTTTCAAAAACTTTGTCAATTCCCGGGTGGTAAGCACGGCATCTACATCCGAAATACCTTCGCGGGTCATTTCTTCGCGCTGGGCCTCAAACTTTTTGGCTGTGCAAGGCATGATGGAAACAGAAAATATTTCTTCAGGTTTCAGGTTTTCCTGCGTTGCAAAATGACTTTTTATGATGGCACCCATCATTTGCTGAGGTGACTTGCAGGAGGATAGGTTAGGCAGGAATTCCGGAGCGAACTCTTCGGCGTATTTCACCCAACCTGGGCAGCAACTGGTAATCATGGGCAATACACCCCCATTTTGAATGCGGTGAATCAGCTCGGCAGACTCTTCCATGATGGTCAAGTCGGCTGAAAAAGAAGAGTCGAAGATATGATCGAACCCAACTTTTCGAAGGGCTGCATTGAGAATCCCGTTGATATCAATGCCGGGCTCTATACCCAATTCTTCGGCCATAGAAACTGTAATGGAAGGTGCATATTGCACCACCACACGTTTTGTAGGATTGTTGAGTGCTTCCTGAATTTGAGCGAAGTGGTTCTTCTCGGTGAGTGCACCGGTTGGACAAACCATGACACATTGCCCACAGTTGATACAACTGGAAGTGTTTAACCCTTGATGGAAGGCGGTCCCGATGATCGATTTATTTCCCCGGTTGATAAAATCAATACAGGCAACTCCCATCACTTCTTCGCAAACATAAACACAACGCCCACAGAGAATACATTTTTCAGGATCGCGAACGATGCTGGCGCTAGAAAGGTCGAGGTTGGCCCTGTTTTTTACACCCCTGATGCGGCGCTCTGTTACATGCAATTCTTCACTCAGGTCCTGCAATTCGCAGTTTTTATTGCGAACGCAATACAAACAATCGTCGGGATGATTCGACAAAAGCAATTCGATGATCGTTTTACGAGATTCCACTACACGTGGCGAATGGGTGAGAATACTCATGCCCGGTTCAGCCGGAAAGGAACATGAAGTAATTAATTTTCCGGTTTTATTGTCTTCCACCACACACATCCTGCATGCACCCGTGGGCAATGCATTTTTGATGTGGCAAAGTGTAGGCACCCTGATCCCGTTTCGGTTCATGACTTCCAGAATGGTTTCGCCCCTGGAAGCTACAAGTGATTTATTATTGATATTGATGGTGAAATCCATGTCGAACTCTTTTATTTGTTACGAAATCAGAATAGCGTCAAATTTGCACACCTCGAAACAGCTACCACACGATATGCACTTATCTTCCACAATAAAGTGGGGCGATTTCCTGGTGCCGATAATGGCATCGGTAGGACATTTCTTTGAACAGACGGTACAACCTGTACACTTGTCTACGTCGATTTTATAGGTGCGCAATTCAGTACACACGTTGGCCGGACATTTTCTGTCGAAAATATGCTCTTCATATTCGTGGCGGAACCATTTTAATGTGCTGAGCACGGGGTTTGGAGCCGATTGTCCCAATCCGCAAAGCGAAGTTTCCTTGATTACTTTCCCGAGTTTCTCCAGCTGCATGATGCCTTTGAAGCGTTCGAGGGACTCATAATGAGACCCATCGGTCGGCTTGTGGGTAATGCTTTCCAGAATTTCGAGCATCCTCTTGGTGCCTTCGCGGCAAGGGATACATTTCCCGCAGCTTTCGTGTTGGATAAAATCCATAAAGAACTTGGCAATATCCACCATGCAGGTATCTTCATCCATCACCACCAAGCCTCCGGATCCCATCATGGCACCGATTTTTAAAAGTGATTCATATTCAATTTTAATATCCAGATTGGCCTCTGTAATGCAACCTCCGGAAGGGCCTCCAATCTGCACAGATTTGAATTTTTTCCCATTCGGGATTCCGCCGGCGATGCCAAATATCACCTCACGGATGGTGGTTCCCATGGGCACTTCCACAAGACCTGTCAATTTAACTTTTCCCGATAGGGCAAATACCTTTGTTCCTTTGTTGTTATCAGTACCAATGCTTCGATATTGTTCAATGCCCCCGGCAAAAATTTCCGCAAGCGAAGACAGTGTTTCCACGTTATTGATTACCGTAGGTTTATCGAACAATCCACTTACAGCGGGGAAGGGTGGCCGTGGACGCGGCATACCTCTTTTTCCTTCGATGGAGTTAATTAAAGCCGTCTCCTCACCACATACAAAGGCACCGGCTCCCATTTTTACTTTGATATCAAAGTCAACACCACTTCCAAAAATATTCTTACCCAGAACCCCCAGTTCCCGGGCTTGATCCAGGGCAATATTTAATCGTTTAATGGCCAGGGGATATTCGGCCCGGATATAAACATACCCTTGTGTGGCACCAATCGCGTAAGCAGCAATGGCCATACCTTCCAGCAGCCGATGGGGATCACCTTCGATAACGGCACGGTCCATAAACGCACCCGGATCACCTTCGTCTGCATTGCAAATCAGGTACTTCTGATCAGCTACCGTGCTAAAGGCAAACTTCCACTTTTTACCCGTTGGGAAACCGCCACCGCCACGACCACGCAGGCCACTCTTTTCGACCAATTCACAAACTTCAAGCGATGTGTAATTGTTTATCAGATGAAGATAGTTGCTGTAGCCACCGAAAGCCAGGTACTCCTCAATGCTAACCGGATTTACAAGCCCACAATTTTTAAGTACTACACGTGTTTGAGGACCAAAAAACGGATGATCCTCCAGGGCAGGAACACCTTCCCAAATGCGATTTGATGTCGATGAAAATTGTCCAAGAACCTCTGCCTCAGCCGGTATTTCCAGTTGAAAAACTGACCTAAGTAATTCGTTCACTTTTTGTTCGTTCACTCTTTGAAAGGAAATCCGGTTATGACCCGGAAGTTGAATATCGAGAAGCGGTTCGGCAGAACAGAGGCCAATACACCCTACTTCAACAATTTCGGCATCCAATTTATTCTCAAGGAGGTACTTTTTCGTTGCCGCCAATGTTTTCCCCGCTCCTGCTCCCAATCCACAGGTCCCCGCACCAATAAAAATGACTGGTCTTTCAATCTTACTTCTGGTATATTTTACACAAAATGTTTCCTTATCCAGTTGAATTTTAGAGTGATGAACCTTTTGAATCTTCTCGATCAGCCTCAATTGCTGGTTATTTTGATGATTTGAACACATATCCTATTCTCCCCGGTTTTTATATTGATCGACAATTTCCTTTATTGACTGGGCTGTTACTTTGGCATGAAACTCGCCATTCACGCAGATCACAGGAGCTAAGCCACAAGCTCCGATACAAGCTACTACTTCAATACTAAACTGTCCGTCGCGGGTAGTTTGGCCGGCTTTCACTTTTAAATGTTTCTCAAGTTCCTGTAAAACAGTAGACGACCCCAACACATGACAAGCGGTTCCGCGACAAACCTGAACATGGTTCACGCCAAAAGGCTCGAACCTGAACTGGTTATAGAAAGTGGCAACGCCAAAAATTTTACTGGCAGGAATATCCAGATATCTACCCACTTCAAGAATAGATTTCTTCGATAAATATCCTTCAGCAGTCTGTATTTCTTGCAAAATGGGTATTAAATTATCACGCCCGACTGCCGGGTATTTGTGGAGAACATGTTGAACTAAAGTCATTATTCAGGTTTTATCATTTTAAACTACACTGCTTCCACCAAGCTTACAACTCATTTTTATCGGTGAGTTGCTTTTCAATTTCAGGAATCAACACGTTGGCGCTGACAGGTTTTCTAACGAAGGCGTTCACCGGAAACCAAATACTCTCATCATTCTCGTTGAGATAATCAACCCCTGCATTGCCAGTTACCATGTCTTTTACAAGAATTACCCTCAGGTCGCTGTAGGCAGGATCTCTCCTAAATTCGCGTGCCATGGCCTGTACACTGGGTTTGGTAGTTGTCAGCACGTCGATGGATGTTTGAATAATGACAGGCATGTGTTTCAGCTCGGGGTCTTCGACAATTTCTTTCGCCAACTCAAATCCTTCAAAGTGCGTGGTCATCATCACATCCAAAATGGCTAAGTCGGGTTTCTCCTTTTTGAGCAAAGCGATTCCCTGCACTTTGTCGTTGGCCGAAAAAACTTCATATCCTTTGGCCGTTAAAATAGCTTCTACTACGTTAACAATGTCGATGTCGTCATCAACGATTACAATTTTCTTTTTGGTATTCATGGTCAGAGTGTTTATGGTTTTTAATGTGGTAAAACTACCTTGAACCATCAACGTGATATAGGCAGGAACCTCCCTTTTTTAAAGGAAAATAGTCCTGTTTTTTATGGGGAAAAACCAGTACTATCAGGTAATGATTTGCGTGAAAGTACTGGTTCCTTAATAAGAATTGGAAACGATGGGGTTGACAACCCCCTAAATCCTTAATTTTGTCACCATGATTGCTTTTAACCAATTTTCAGAAGAGTTACGTCACAGGCTCAAACATTCACCCTTACCGGGAATATCTGTTCAATTAAAAATGGCGCCTCCCTCCCGGCGAGTTGAGATTGAACGAAATCCAAACCAGACTCCACGTAACAGCGCGGTGCTGATATGCTTCTTTCCAAAAAATGGAGAGACCCACCTGATCATGATAAAAAGAGCCGTGGACGAGACGGTTCACAGCGGGCAAATTGCATTCCCCGGCGGGAAAGCTGAGAAAGAGGACATCTCGCTTGAAAATACCGCTTTGCGCGAAACTTTTGAAGAGGTAGGAATTCAACCCCAACAGATTGAAATCATCGGAAAATTATCAGATTTATATATACCTCCAAGTAATTTTATTGTAACCCCATTTGTGGGAATTTTACAGGAAGAGCCTCATATAACGCCAAATTACGAAGTAGAACGGGTGTTGATCATTCCGCTGTCTGATCTGATGAATCCGACCAATTGTGTGGAGAAAACCATTTCTGTACGTTCCATACAACTCCATGTGCCTTGCTACACCCTTGACAGGGAAATAATATGGGGAGCTTCCTCGATGATGCTGGCTGAACTGCTCGAAGTGTTGAATCTTCCGCAAAAATCTTTCACATAAAAAAAGCCCCTGTTAAGGAGCTTTGTAAGGTTACGCCTGAGCAGTAGGTCCTCCCAGTGAGAAGGGCGGCAATCCACCGTCTTTGGATTCTTTTATAATACCATGGATCGCCTCGAACTTCTTCACATTGTCTTGCAAGGCTTTATACAAGCGTTTGGCATGTTCCGGAGTCAGGATGATTCGTGATTTAACTTTGGCCTTGGGTGCGCCAGGCATCAGTTTTACAAAATCGATAATAAACTCGGCATGTGAGTGAGTGATGATGGCCAAATTAGAGTAAATGCCTTCGGCAATGTCTTCGGGCAAATCGATGTTGATCTTATTGGCATTTTTTGGTTCTTCCATGATAGTTGGTTTTTTATATAACGAGCACCGTTTTGTAAAGGTGCTCGTTATGAGATTTTAGATATCGACCTGGTTATCGTGCTTCATTACAGATTCATAATCCTCTTTGGAGCCTACAATGATATCTTCATACTTACGTAGACCTGAACCAGCAGGGATCTTATGACCGACAATCACATTTTCTTTCAAACCGAGCAGATTATCAGTTTTTGCACTGATGGAGGCCACTGTTAACACCTTGGTAGTTTCCTGGAATGAAGCTGCGGAGATCCAACTGTTGGTTTGAAGTGAAGCACGGGTAATACCCTGCAACACCTGTGTACCCGTTGCCGGCTGGGCAGGACGTGCTTCGGCCAGTTGTTTATCTCGCCTTTTTAAAGCGGAGTTATCATCACGCAATTTACGGGCAGTAATAATCTGTCCCTGGAGCAGGTTTTCTGATTCACCTGGATCAACCACCACCATTTGTCCATAAATTTCATCATTCACTTCGTGGAAGTCAATCCTGTTAACCAGTTCTCCCTCCAGGAACCGTGTGTCGCCTGAATCTTCAACTCTTACTTTGCGCATCATCTGGCGGACAATGGTTTCGAAATGTTTATCATTAATTTTTACACCCTGAAGGCGATATACCTCCTGGATTTCGTTAACGATATATTCCTGAACAGCCATTGGGCCTTTGATTGCCAAAATATCAGATGGCGTCATCACACCGTCGGATAAAGGCGTACCTGCCTTTACAAAGTCGTTTTTCTGTGCCAGAATCTGTTTTGAGGTTGGTACCAGGTATTTCTTTTCTTCTCCTGTTTTTGAAGTAATCACCACTTCACGGTTACCACGTTTGAGTTTCTGACTGAAACTAACTACACCGTCAATTTCGGAAACTACCGCAGGATCGGAAGGGTTACGGGCCTCAAACAATTCAGTCACGCGAGGAAGACCTCCGGTGATGTCACCAGATTTTCCAAAAGCGCGGGGAATTTTAACCAATAAATCACCGGCTTTTATAGAGGCTCCTTCTTCAACAAGAATGTGCGAACCAACAGGCATGTCATAGGTATTAAGAATAATACCGTCCTTGTTCAGGATTTTAATGATCGGGTTCTTGTTCTTCAACCTGGATTCCACGATTACTTTTTCAAAATAACCTGTTTGGTCATCCGATTCAACGCGATAGGTAATACCTTCGATAATGTGCTCAAACGAAATCGTACCCGCCGTTTCAGAAACAATAACAGCATTATAAGGATCCCAGTCAGCAATGATGTCTCCTTTTTTTACATTCGAGCCATTCTTGATGTATAAGTTAGCAGAATATGGAATGTTTGCAGAGGCCAATACCACACCGGTGGAAGGGTCCAGAATTCTCATTTCAGCCGAACGGCCAACCACAACCTGGTATTTTTTACCCTCGTTGTTGGTGAAATCAACTGTTCTTAATTCTTCAATTTCGAGATGTCCATCAAATTTGCTATCAATCTTCGAGGTACTTCCAACGTTAGAGGCCGTACCTCCCTGGTGGAATGTTCTCAATGTAAGCTGGGTACCGGGTTCTCCGATAGATTGTGCGGCAATTACACCAACCGCTTCTCCATCCTGAACCAGTCGGCCCGAAGCCAGGTTACGACCATAACACAACGCGCAAACACCTCGTTTTGATTCACAGGTAAGTACTGAACGAATTTCAACACCTTCAATGCTTGAATCTTCGATGATTTTGGCGCGGTCTTCGGTGATTTCCAGGCCAGCCTCGATAATTACCTCACCTGTTACTGGATGATATACATCGTGCAGGGCGACACGGCCAAGAATACGGTCGTACAAAGATTCGACTATATCTTCATTCTTCTTTAATGCATTAATGGTTAACCCGCGCAGTGTTCCACAGTCTACCTCATTAATAACCACATCCTGTGCTACGTCGACTAACCTACGCGTCAGATAACCGGCATCGGCTGTTTTAAGTGCGGTATCGGCCAAACCTTTACGAGCACCGTGAGTAGAAATAAAGTACTCAAGTACCGAAAGGCCTTCCTTAAAGTTAGATAGAATCGGATTTTCAATAATCTCACCTCCCTTTGCACCCGATTTTTGAGGTTTTGCCATCAAACCCCTCATCCCGGAAAGCTGCCGAATTTGTTCCTTGGACCCACGAGCCCCGGAATCGAGCATCATATATACGGGATTAAATCCTTGATCATCCTGCGAAAGTTCTTTCATCAGGGTGTTGGTCAAATGCGAGTTGGCATGTGTCCAGATATCAATAATCTGGTTATAACGCTCGTTGTTGGTGATAAATCCCATATTATAGTTATTCAACACCTCTTCAACTTCATCGTTGGCTCTCTTAACCAACGACACTTTGATTTCAGGCACCATCACGTTACCAAGGCTAAAGGAAAGTCCGCCCTTAAATGCCATGGTAAATCCAAGATGTTTAATGTCGTCGAGAAAACGAGCCGTTACGTCCGTGCTGGTCACTTTCAATATGCCACCAATGATATCGCGGAGTGCCTTTTTCGTCATCAGGGCATTGATGTAGCCGAATTCTTTCGGAACAAACTGGTTAAACATCACGCGACCAACGGAGGTTTCAATCATCCTGTTTACCGCGACACCATCTACCACGTCATCCACTTTAACATTGATAATAGCATGCAAATCCACTCTTTTCTCGTTGTAAGCAATATTTACTTCTTCCGGCGAATAGAAACTCATGCCCTCTCCTTTAACAGGATGATCGGGTGTACTTTTTCTGGGTTTAGTGATATAGTAAAGTCCAAGAACCATGTCTTGGGAAGGTACCATGATTGGAGCTCCGTTGGCAGGATTCAGGATATTATGCGAAGCAAGCATTAAGATTTGGGCTTCCAACACGGCTGCATTTCCAAGTGGAACGTGAACAGCCATTTGGTCACCATCGAAGTCGGCGTTGAACGCGGTACATACCAAAGGGTGAAGTTGAATGGCTTTGCCTTCAACCAGTTTTGGCTGAAAAGCCTGGATACCCAACCGGTGTAATGTAGGAGCACGGTTTAACAAAACAGGATGGCCTTTGAGGATATTTTCAAGAATATCCCAAACCACGGCGTCTTTTCGTTCTACAATTTTTTTAGCCGATTTTACGGTTTTTACAATACCGCGCTCCAGCAATTTCCTGATAATAAAAGGTTTAAACAATTCTGCCGCCATGGCTTTTGGCAAACCACATTCATTGAGTTGAAGATCGGGACCAACCACGATGACCGAACGTCCGGAATAATCTACGCGTTTACCCAGCAGGTTCTGACGGAATCGTCCCTGTTTTCCTTTCAAGCTATCGCTTAAGGATTTCAATGGTCGGTTTGATTCGGTTTTAACGGCGCTCGATTTTCTGGAATTATCTAAAAGTGAATCAACAGCTTCCTGAAGCATCCGCTTTTCATTGCGCATGATCACATCAGGAGCTTTAATTTCTATCAGTCGTTTCAACCGGTTGTTACGTATGATCACCCTGCGGTAAAGGTCGTTCAGGTCGGAAGTGGCAAAACGCCCACCATCCAAAGGAACCAAAGGACGCAACTCAGGAGGAATCACTGGTACGATCTGCACAATCATCCATTCAGGGCGATTTTCAGCACGGTTACGCGCATCACGGAAGGCTTCGAAAACCTGCAAACGTTTCAGCGCATCCGCCTTGCGTTGCTGAGAAGTTTCGGTATTGGCTTTATGTCTTAATTCATAGGACATTTTATCCAGGTCGAGACGTGCAAGCAAATCACGAACAGCCTCTGCACCCATCTTGGCAATAAACTTGTCAGGATGTGTATCGTCGAGATGTTGGTTTTCTGGCGGTAGAGTATCTAAAATATCAAAGTATTCCTCTTCCGTGAGAAAATCCAGGTATTCTACACCATTGCCTTTTTTAATA
The DNA here is from genome assembly GCA_002840975.1 of Bacteroidetes bacterium HGW-Bacteroidetes-16. GTDB lineage: Bacteria > Bacteroidota > Bacteroidia > Bacteroidales > F082 > UBA6244. Next base: position 110,316 of record PHDN01000007.1, on the reverse strand, counting down.
CCCGGGTTGATCACTACATAACGTTCGTAATAAATGATCATCTCCAGTTTTTTTGTCTGGAGGCCGAGCATCGAACCAATTTTATTTGGCAGCGAGCGGAAAAACCAAATGTGAACTACCGGCACCACCAGTTGAATGTGTCCCATTCGTTCACGGCGTACTTTCTTTTCCGTTACCTCCACACCACAACGGTCGCAAACGATGCCTTTGTATCGGATCCGTTTATATTTACCACAGTGGCACTCGTAGTCCTTGATGGGTCCGAATATCCTTTCGCAGAACAATCCATCACGTTCAGGTTTGTAAGTACGGTAATTGATGGTTTCCGGTTTTAACACCTCGCCATGCGACCTGTCAAGAATAGATTCAGGAGAAGCCAGACTAATGGTGATGTTGTTAAATGTGCTCGGAATTTTACTATCTTTTCTGAAAGCCATATGTTATTCTATTATTTTTATCAGGTTTACTAAAGTTTAATCGAAACTCAGTTCGAGCCCAAGTCCGCGCAATTCGTGCACGAGTACGTTAAACGATTCAGGTACGTTGGGGATAGGCATTACCTCTCCTTTAACAATCGCTTCGTAGGCTTTTGCCCTACCGGTAACGTCGTCAGATTTAACTGTTAAAATTTCCTGGAGAATGTTAGCAGCACCAAAGGCTTCAAGTGCCCAAACCTCCATTTCTCCAAAACGCTGTCCACCAAACTGGGCTTTACCCCCCAGAGGCTGCTGCGTAATGAGCGAGTAAGGGCCAATTGATCTGGCATGCATTTTATCATCCACCATATGGTGAAGTTTCAGCATATAGATATAACCAACGGTGGCCGGCTGGTCGAAACGTTCGCCCGTGCCGCCATCATACAAGTAGGTACTGCCATTGACCGGCAATCCTGCTTTTACCATATATTGATTGATTTGGTCAACAGAAGCGCCATCAAAAATAGGGGTTCCAAAAGTTAATCCCAATTTTTTACCGGCCCATCCCAAAACAGTTTCGTAGATCTGTCCAAGGTTCATACGCGAAGGTACGCCCAATGGATTCAACACGATGTCAACAGGGGTTCCATCTTCGAGAAAGGGCATGTCTTCTTCACGAACAATACGAGCCACAATCCCTTTATTACCATGTCGACCTGCCATTTTATCACCCACTTTAAGCTTACGCTTTTTAGCAATATATACTTTAGCCATTTGTACAATACCGTTTGGAAGTTCATCGCCCACAGAGGCAACAAACTGTTTGCGGTTATATATTCCAAGCAGCTCTTTGTACTTGATGATAAAGTTATTGATCAGTATCTTAACAAGGTCGTTTTTATCCTTATCGGTGGTCCATTTATCCGGGTTTATTTCTGTGTAATCAATCCCCTGAAGAATTTTTTGTGTAAACTTAACTTTAGAGGCGATGATCATTTCGCCGTAATTGTTTGTAACACCTTGTGAAGTGCGTCCGCCCACCAACTGAGACATTTTGTCGATCAGTTTCACTTTTAACTCAGCATAATTTTTGTTATACTCAGATTCCAATACAGCCAGGATTTCTTTTTCACGGTTTTTTGATTTTTTGTCCTTCACCGACCGGGAAAACAGGCTGCTGCCAATGACGACACCTTTCATGGATGGTGGTGCCTTAAGTGAGGCGTTTTTCACGTCGCCGGCCTTATCGCCAAAAATAGCGCGTAAAAGTTTTTCTTCAGGTGTGGGATCGCTTTCGCCTTTAGGCGTGATCTTGCCAATCAAAATATCACCTTCATTTACTTCAGCGCCAATGCGTATCAAACCATCTTCGTTGAGATCTTTGGTTGCTTCCGCGCTCACGTTTGGAATATCGTTGGTAAGCTCTTCGATGCCCCGTTTTGTATCACGGACATCCAAAGAAAATTCCTCAATATGTACAGAGGTAAAAATATCTTCTTTTACAATTTTCTCAGAAATAACGATGGCATCCTCAAAATTATATCCTTTCCAGGGCATAAATGCCACCATCAGGTTTCGTCCCAGAGCCAATTCACCTTTTTGAGTGGCATATCCTTCACAAAGCACCTGGCCTTTTACAACTTTATCACCCTTGTGCACAATAGGCCGTAAGTTGATAGAAGTATTTTGGTTAGTCCGCTGAAATTTAACCAGGTGATAGGTTTTAAGGTCATCGTCGAAGCTCACCAACCGATCTTCCTCATCGCGGATATAACGGATTACAATCCTCTCTGCATCAACATATTCAACACTTCCCTCTCCTTCTGCATTAATGAGAACGCGTGAGTCACGGGCCACGTTTCCTTCGATACCGGTACCAACAATTGGAGCTTCGGCATTTAACAGAGGAACTGCCTGACGCATCATATTCGATCCCATCAGGGCACGGTTGGCATCATCATGTTCCAGAAAGGGAATCAATGAAGCAGCAATTGAGGCAATTTGATTAGGAGCAATGTCGATCAGGTTAACCTCTTCACGCGGGGTAATCGGGTAATCAGCCTGGTAACGCACTTTCACCTTTTCACGAACGAATTGCCCGGTTTCGGATACAAGCGTGCTTGCCTGAGCTATAATTTTGTCCTCTTCCTCTTCCGCACTTAAATAGATAGGTTTATGAGAATAATCAATCGACCCTTTAATGACATTTCGGTATGGCGTTTCAATAAAGCCCAAATTGTTAATCTGTGCATAAACGCATAGAGAGGAAATGAGTCCAATATTGGGACCTTCAGGTGTTTCGATGGTACACAACCGTCCATAATGGGTATAATGGACGTCCCGCACTTCAAATCCGGCGCGCTCACGCGACAAACCACCCGGCCCAAGGGCCGAAATACGGCGCTTGTGAGTAATTTCGCTCAGAGGGTTTGTTTGATCCATGAACTGTGACAACGCGTTGGTACCAAAGAATGAGTTAATCACCGACGAAAGGGTCTTGGCATTGATGAGGTCGGTTGGTGTAAACACCTCGTTATCACGAACGTTCATGCGTTCGCGGATAGTACGGGCCATACGGGCCAATCCAACACCAAATTGATTAGAGAGTTGCTCGCCCACTGTACGTACCCTACGGTTACTTAAATGGTCGATGTCATCAACGATGGTTTTGTTGTTCACCAGTTTGATGAGGTATTTTATTATCAATATAATGTCCTCTTTGGTAAGCACCTTGATTGACATTGAGGTATTGATATTCAGTTTCTTGTTAATGCGGTACCGTCCCACTTCACCAAGGTCGTATCTTTTATCTGAAAAGAAGAGCTTCTCGAATATTCCACGGGCAGTTTCTTCATCAGGAGGAAGTGCGTTACGCAACTGGAAATAGATAAATTCCACTGCTTCTTTTTCAGAATTGGTGGTATCTTTTTGTAATGTATTGAAAATGATGGAATAGTCGGCCAAGGTAGGATCGTCCTTATGTAAAAGGATAGATTTTACACCTGCGTCCACAATCCGGTCAATATGATCATTTTCAAGAATGGTTTCACGTTCGATGATTACATCATTTCTTTCGATGGTAACCACTTCACCCGTATCCTCATCCACAAAATCCTCGAACCATGACCGAACCACGCGGGCAGCCAATTTTCGACCCAGGACACGTTTAAGACCAGCCTTGCTCACTTTAACCTCTTCAGCGAGATTAAAAATCTCGAGGATATCGCGGTCAGTTTCATAACCGATAGCTCGTAAAAGCGTAGTGACAGGCATTTTTTTCTTTCGATCGATGTAGGCATACATCACATTGTTTATGTCGGTGGAGAACTCCATCCAAGATCCCTTAAAAGGAATAATACGCGCTGAATAAAGCTGTGTACCGTTGGCATGGCGGTGTTGTCCGAAAAACACACCCGGAGATCTATGCAGCTGTGAAACTACAACACGTTCGGCTCCATTCACCACGAATGTACCTTTAGGAGTCATATAAGGGATCATACCCAAATAAACGTCCTGAACGATGGTTTCAAAATCTTCGTGATCGGGATCGGTACAGTATAGCTTAAGCTTTGCCTTAAGCGGAACACTGTAGGTTAATCCACGTTCAATCGCTTCCTCAATTGCATATCGGGGAGGGTCGACATAATAATCTAAAAATTCGAGTACAAAGTTGTTTCTCGCATCGGTAATTGGAAAATTTTCGGCGAAAACCCTAAAAAGGCCTTCGTTCCTGCGGTTTTCAGGATTTGTTTCCAACTGGAAAAAGTCTTGAAAAGACTTTAACTGAATGTCCAAAAAATCGGGGTAAGGGAGTTGATTTTTTGTGGATGCGAAACTGATTCTTCCGGTTTGTATTTCAGCCAAGACTTACAGTATTAAGTTAACAAGATCTGGTTTTGAGCCAGTTAAATTGAAAGAATGATATATAAGAGCATATAGGCGCAAACCTCTACCCCAATTTGGGGCAGAGGTTAGCGTCTTTTAGTGTACAGTTGAGATGTTATTTTATCTCAACTTCTGCACCAGCTTCTTCGAGCTGAGATTTCAGTGCGTTGGCTTCGTCTTTAGTTACACCTTCTTTAATTGCTTTTGGAGCGGAGTCAACTAATTCTTTAGACTCTTTCAATCCTAAACTGGTCAATTCTTTCACCAATTTAACTACGGCCAATTTTGATTGACCGGCAGCTTTGAGGATTACATCAAATGATGTCTGCTCTTCTTCCACCGCTTCAGCAGCGACAGCAGGACCAGCAATAGCTACAGCCGCGGCTGCAGGTTCAATTCCGTATTCGTTTTTAAGGATAGCCGCCAGTTCGTTAACTTCTTTAACAGTTAAGTTTACCAGTTGTTCCGCAAATGCTTTTAAATCTGCCATTTTATTTTACTTTTTAATGTTCTGAATAATAAATCTTTAACTCAAATATAATATACTATTAGTTCCCTTTTTCACTCAGGGTTTCCAGAATTCCGGATAGTTTTTGACCGCCGGATTGTAGTGCAGAAATCACATTCTTTGCAGGTGACTGCAACAAGGCTATCAGATCGGCAACCAGTTCATTCTTCGATTTAATAGAAATAAGAAAGTCGATCTGATCGTCACCCAAATAAACCGTTTCTTCAATAAAGGCGGCTTTAAGAATGGGATAAGCACTTTTCTTTCTATAATCCTTAATCATAAGGGCAGGCGCATTCCCTGCGTCACTGAACATAACAGCGGTCTGGCCTTTTACAGCAACATAAAGTCCTGAAAAATCTTTTTCAACATTTTCCATGGCCTTTTTCAGTAAGGTGTTTTTAACAACAGTAATTTTAATGTTGCTTTTAAAACTTAACCTTCTGAGTTTGCTGGTGGCTTCTGCGTTTAATGTAGAAATATCAGTTAAATAGAAATTGTTGTTCTCTTTCAACTGCTGAGTTAAGGACTCGATGAGTACTTTTTTTTCTTCTTTTCTCATAGTTCCTGAATTTTAACCTGCAGTGGTTACTGATTTAACGTCAATTTTTACACCTGGACTCATGGTACTCGAAAGAAAGATACTTTTCACGTAAGTTCCTTTTGAGGACGAGGGTTTAAGCTTGATAATGTTAGTGACGAGCTCACGAGCGTTGTCAACTAATTTATCACTGGTAAAACCTAGTTTACCGACACTCGAATGGATAATACCATACTTATCGACTTTAAAGTCGATTTTACCAGCTTTCGATGCCCTAACGGCATCACCAATGTCCATGGTCACGGTACCGGTCTTTGGGTTAGGCATTAAGCCCCTTGGGCCTAAAATCCTACCTAAGGCACCTACCTTGGACATCACACTTGGCATGGTAATTACCACATCAATATCGGTCCAGCCTTCCTTGATTTTCTGAACATAATCGTCCAGTCCAACATGGTCAGCTCCTGCTGCTTTAGCTTCCTCCTCTTTGTCAGGTGTACAAAGAACGAGAACCCGAATGTCTTTACCTGTGCCGTGAGGCAGGGTTACAGAGCCACGAACCATTTGGTTCGCTTTACGCGGGTCAACGCCCAATCTAACGCTAACATCAACTGAAGGGTCGAACTTGGTGTAGGAAATTTTCCTCACTACTTCAACCGCTTCTGCCAAGGAGTACTCTTTATTTTTTTCGAATTTGGCTAAAGCTTCTTTGTGTTTTTTGGTCAATTTTGCCATATTCTTCTCCTGTTAACAGATGTGTATTTAAACATGTGAAGGGAAATCGCCTTTCACTCTCACGCCCATGCTTCTGGCTGTGCCGGCCACCATTGTCATAGCTGATTCTAAGGTGAAAGCATTTAAGTCTTTCATCTTGCCTTCAGCAATGTCTTTCACCTGTTCCCAGGTAATGGTAGCGACTTTATCACGGTTTGGTTCAGCGGAGCCTTTTTTCAATTTAGCTATTTCCATAATCTGAACCGCTACCGGGGGTGTTTTGATGATAAAATCGAAGGATTTATCCTTATAAACAGTAATGATCACAGGAGTTACCTTACCGGCTTGCTCCTGCGTACGAGCATTAAACTGTTTACAGAACTCCATGATGTTTACCCCTTTGGCACCCAATGCCGGACCTACGGGCGGAGAAGGATTCGCGGCCCCCCCCTTGATCTGTAATTTAATTAATCCACTAATTTCTTTTGCCATTTTAAACCAACGTTTAAAATTTTGATTACGTCTACACTATTCCTTTTCCACTTGCATAAATCCCAACTCCAGAGGTGTTTTCCTACCAAAAATTTTCACCATGACCTTGAGTTTCTTTTTCTCCTCATTGATTTCTTCGATCACACCGCTGAAACTATTAAAAGGTCCATCGACGACGGTTACGGTTTCACCTATAATATAGGGGATGTTGACTTCTTCGCCTAATTCGGCGAGTTCGTCCACTTTACCTAAAATCCGTTTTACCTCAGAAGCCCTGATGGGTTCGGGTTCGCCATGCGAGCCCAGAAATCCAAGAACATTGGGTACATTTTTGATGATGTGTGGGATTTCTCCCGACAACTCTGCCTCAATCAGGACATAACCGGGAAAATAGTTTCGCTCTTTGCTCACTTTTTTCCCTTTACGGATTTGATAGATCTTTTCAGTGGGAATGAGAACCTGGCTAATATAGTCTTGCAGTTTGAGATTTGAAATCTCACTTTCAAGGTATTCTTTCACCTTTTTCTCTTTACCACTAATCGCTCTAACAACGTACCATTTTTTTCCTGATTGCTCGGTCATTTTGCAGGTGTGTTGTGAATAGTTATAAACAGTTAATTATATAATAAATTGAACAGCTATCGTGCTGAAACAATGCTATAGGTTAAAACAACCCGTAGAAACGCTCCAATACGCTGGAAAACGAAATATCCATCAAATAAACCACAATTGCGATTATAAGGGAAGCAACGGATACTACGATTGCGCTGTTCTGCAGCTCACTCCATGTTGGCCAGGATACTTTATGCATCCACTCGTCATAACTTTCATTAAAATAGTTGCTGATACTGAACTTTGCCATTTGAGAAAATTTAATCTGCACGGGTGGTAGGAGTCGAACCCACAACCTACGGTTTTGGAGACCGCCACTCTACCAATTGAGCTACACCCGTGTGCGGTCAAAACCGGTATCCCCCTAACAAGAGTTATCCCGGTTTTTCCCATTTATATTTATTTTACAACGAGATTATTCAAGGATTTCTGTTACCTGACCTGCACCAACGGTACGACCACCTTCACGAATTGCGAAGCGAAGACCTTTGTTCATGGCGATTTCAGCAATCAAATGAATCTCTACTGTCAGGTTGTCGCCTGGCATTACCATCTCAACACCTTCAGGTAACATAATTTCACCTGTTACATCAGTTGTACGGAAGTAGAACTGAGGACGGTATCTGTTGTGGAATGGAGTGTGGCGGCCACCTTCTTCTTTTTTCAGGATATAAACCTCTGCTTTGATATTTTTATGAGGAGTTACGCTACCTGGTTTGATGATAACCATACCACGACGGATACTGTCCTTATCAATACCACGAAGCAACAGACCGGCGTTGTCACCAGCTTGTCCTTCATCCAGGATTTTGCGAAACATTTCAACACCCGTTACAACTGATTTCAGCTTTTCCGCTCCCATACCAATGATGTCAACAGGATCGCCGGTATGAATAACCCCTGTTTCGATTCTACCGGTGGCAACTGTTCCACGACCGGTAATCGAGAATACGTCTTCAACAGGCATCAGGAAAGGTTTGTCCTGCTCGCGGGTTGGAAGTGGAATCCAAGTATCACAAGCATCCATGAGTTCATGGATTTTTTCAACCCATTTTGGTTCTGAATTTAAGGCACCAAGTGCTGAACCTTGGATAACAGGAGTGTTTTCACCGTCAAATTCATAGAAGGTAAGCAAATCCCTGATTTCCATTTCAACCAGTTCGAGCAACTCTTCATCGTCGACCATGTCTACTTTGTTCATAAAAACAACCAGACGGGGTACACCAACCTGACGGGCAAGCAAGATGTGCTCGCGGGTTTGTGGCATAGGACCATCGGTAGCGGCAACAACGATAATAGCACCGTCCATTTGGGCAGCACCGGTAACCATATTTTTTACGTAGTCAGCGTGACCGGGACAGTCAACGTGAGCGTAGTGACGATTTTTCGTCGAGTATTCAACGTGAGCAGTATTAATAGTAATACCCCTTTCTCTTTCTTCAGGAGCGTTGTCGATTGAGTCAAAAGACGCAAATTCAGCCAAACCATCAGCTTGTAAGGAAAGCGTAATAGCGGCTGTCAAAGTCGTTTTGCCGTGGTCAACGTGTCCAATTGTTCCAATATTTACGTGTGGTTTGGAACGGTCGAATTTTGCTTTAGCCATATCAATAACTTATTTTAATGTAAATGAGATTCGTATTCTTCTTTTCAGTTTCAATTTAATCAATAAAAAAATGAGCCGAGGATGAGAATTGAACTCATGACCTCTTCCTTACCAAGGAAGCGCTCTACCCCTGAGCTACCCCGGCAAAATTTGAGCGGGAAATCGGGCTCGAACCGACCACCTACAGCTTGGAAGGCTGTCGCTCTACCAAATGAGCTATTCCCGCTTTTCAAGTTTAAAGTAAGAAGAAAAAAGATAACAGGTTGCGGTGAAAAATCAACTGATCTGTCCTTTCTATCTTTGGCCTTTTAACTTTAGCCTTTTTGCCTAATTGTGGGGAGAGGAGGATTCGAACCTCCGAAGGCTGAGCCAACAGATTTACAGTCTGCCCCGTTTGACCGCTTCGGTATCTCCCCATTTCAACATGTTTACGAACTGAGCCAGTAGAGGGATTCGAACCCCCGACCAGCTGATTACAAATCAGCTGCTCTGGCCAACTGAGCTATACTGGCACTACTCAATCAAACAATTCGTATTGTTATCTTGATCATCATTACTGTCAGAACTGCCTCTGCAAAAAAAAAATGCAGACCCCTGTTTAAAAAGGTCTGCAAAAATATATACTTTAGTTTTAACTACCAAAGAATTTGTGATAAAAAAACAATTTATTTTTTCAATCTGCCTTTATACTTCTCTAACTGCTTCTTTAGCGCATCGATAGCCGTGTCTGCCGCCTCTTCAAAGGTCTTGCTTTGCTTCTTCGCATATAAGTCATAACCTGGGATTTGCATCCGGATCTCAGCAATCTTGTTCTCCCTGGTCTCAGTCTTGTCGAGTTTCAACGTGACTTCTGTCCCGATGACTCCTTCATACAATCCTGAAAGTTTTTCAACTTTCTTCTCAATGAAGTTTTCAAGTTTGGTGTCGGTTTTAAAATGAACCGAGGTGATGTTTACTTTCATAGTCATTCCTCCATTATTTAAGTTTGGCCCGTGGATGGGCTTCGTGATAAATAGTCTTTAGTTGTTCAATAGTGCTGTGCGTGTATACTTGTGTTGCTGCCAGACTCGCGTGGCCAAGTAATTCTTTAATGGTGTTCAATTCGGCACCCCTGTTAAGGAGATGGGTGGCGAAACTATGCCGCAATACATGTGGGCTTTTCCTCTTCGACGAAACGCCGTCGAGAGCCCGATGGGCGATATGATATATTAATTCAGGATAAGCTTTTTGGCCTCTGTTGGTCACTATCAAATAATCGTTGACATCTTCAAAAGTCTTTCTCTTCATCTCCAAATAAGCCAGTAATTGTTCCAACATCTGTTTTGATAACGGAATTAACCGTTCTTTATTTCGTTTACCCCGTACTTTAAGTGCAGCCTGATCGGTATCGATAGACCCCTGGCGGAGTTCGGTCAATTCGCTCCTGCGCATACCTGTTGCATACAGCAATTCAAGAACAATGTGGTCGCGAATGGCCGGAAAATTCTCCGGATGCTTAGTCTCCTTATCAAGGGCAACGGAAAGTTGTTCTTCCTCAATATATACCGGCAGGCGCTTGGGTGTTTTTAACGACTGGATGGCTTTTACCGGATTGAAAGAAACAATGCCTTGCCGGAGAAGAAAATGATAGTAGGTTTTTAATGTACTGAGCTTTCTGTTCACAGAAGTGGCAGAAAATCCTTGTTCCATGAGTGTCATCACCCAGGAGCGGATCATATCACGAGTGGACTCTTCAGGATTAGAAAGTGCGTAGTGGGAAGTAAGATATTCTGTAAAGGAATCCAAATCAGTTTGATAGGCCACAACGGTGTGTGCTGAATATCGTTTCTCTAACTGAAGGTATTGAACAAACTTAGTTTTTGTCATGGGCAAAAAAAGAAGAAATCCTGAACCAAAGATAAACTAAATTAACCCGGATTCAAAATTTCTTCTGTTAATTTTCCCTAATCGGGTTTATAAACCCATATCAGCTTGACGGAGCGATTGAACGTAAATGGCTTTGAGTTTTTGCTCACGGTTTACAACGGAAGGTTTATCGAAGCGCTGACGGGCACGCAGCTCACGCATTGCGCCGGTTTTTTCAAACTTACGTTTGTAACGTTTTAGGGCTCTGTCGATGTTTTCACCCTCTTTAACAGGAATGATAATCATAGCTAATACCTTACTTTCTTTTTAATTAATACTATTTTTAAGGGCTGCAAAGATATAAATATTTTTAATTCATCATGGGTTCATTTGATTTAAAAAAAAAGTCTAGATGTTGATTTAAGTGGGTAAGGATAGAATAACTTGAAAAATGATTGACTTTGTAACCCCTACTCCACTGCCTACGGGTCAGGCACGCCTTCCCCGCTTCGCCGGCAGGCACGCGTCTCATGACTTCCATCTCTCGGCTCCCGGCTCCCATTTCCCGACTTCCGACTCCCGACTTCCGACTCCCGGCTTCCGACTCCCAGCTTCCCTGTAATCCTCTTCTACAAAGAAAAAGCCCGATCAATCTCCGGCGGCAAAAAGGGTCTCCCCTGCCGGTTGATGGAGGTGCCTATGACTTTAGCTGCCACGATTGGTTTCATATCCGGTAAACGGACAATGTTCTGTACAAATCCAAACCTCAATGGTGAAATTCTTTCGAGCCGGCAATCTACTTGAAAGTAGTCGCGGCTGCGCAGCGGAAAATGATAATCCATCTCAATGCGTTTCACCACCAACATGGTACCCTCGTCTGCAAGTTTAGCAAAATCGATGCCTATGTGCTCCAGGTATTCGTGGCGTGTGTGTTCGAGGTAGTGCTGGTAGTTGGCGTTGTTGACTACTCCCTGCAAATCGCATTCGTAGTCGCGGACTTTAAAATCGAGACTAAAAACTTCATCCATTTTATTATTTTTGTACAAAAGTAGGCGTTCTCACTTAAATCGAATGATTGTATGGCCAATAATAACATGAATGCGATGGATTTTTACGAATTAATAAACCTGAGGCACAGCGTGAGGGGGTACCATCACGAAAAACTGGTGGAGAAGGAAAAGCTGCTTCGGATTCTCGAAGCCGGACGGGTGGCTCCTTCTGCTGCCAACAAGCAACCCTGGACCTTTGTGGTGGTAACTTCCGAAAACATGCTTGGAGCCATTCATCAATCTTATGAAAGGGATTGGTTTAAACAAGCGCCTGTGGTACTTGTCGTGAAAGGCCGCAAAACCGATGCCTGGATTCGGCAGCACGATGGTTACAATTCTCTGGAAACGGACCTGACCATCGCCATGGACCACCTGATTCTGGCCGCTACCAACGAAGGACTGGGAACCTGCTGGATAGCCAATTTTAATCCGGCGATCCTGCATTCGGCACTTCATCTTAAACCGGATGAGGTGGTGTATGCCATCACTCCTGTGGGTTATCCAACCACAGAACCGCTAACACCCATACCTAAAAACCGCAAGGAAATCAATCAAATTGTGGAATGGGTGTAGGTGGTTGAGGTGCTAAGAAAGGCATGCATTGCTCTTGGCTGAAGGAAAGGCACAAGTTGCACACTTGCGACTTGGGGGGATCTTTCCAAAATGATTGGCAATCATGCATCCTCGTTACCGCTGCGCTCAAACGAGGACGAGAGAGGGGGGTTGATTCCAAAAATGTCAGCAAGATTATTATTATGTTCGTTCATAAAATTTCTGGTAACATCCACATGCCGTCACTTGTCGCTATGACTGTTATAGGCTTTATTGTTATAACGTCCTTTGGTTTTCATTTAACCTCATTATCTTTTATGCGCCAATTAATACCGTTTATAATTAGTTAAATCAGTTCCTTTCCTCTTCAGTGTAGACCAATCATCGGGCGTTGGAATGGTAAATCTAAGCATTAATCTTATTGGTTTTAAATTGGGGGCTAAGAATGTAAGGAATTGTTTGTCAGGTTTTGGTAATAAGGTATGTTGAGATTCTCTAAGTTACACGATTTGCCTGGCTATATCCGCATACGTCAGGGGTTCTTGTATTATGGTATGATTCGTCTCCAAATGCCCATTAACAATCAAAGCAATTATTTGGCAGAAAAGATCATTTCATGATTGAAGCTGCCTGCTTGAAGGTCATTCCACTCCCAACCATCATCTTTTATCAGCGACAACAACAACCTACGTCTTGACTTGATCTTTTCGTAGGCTAAATCAACCGTCTTACCCTGAATCAGGTGCACACCCTTAGCCTCCAGTGCTGAAAGTTCAGGCTGTGGGGGAGATTTCTCTCCAGGGGTTATAAAAGCTTCTGGCAGTGTTACCAGATAGGAAGTGATGGCTCTTCTTAGCCCCATTAACACATTGAATGATGGCTGTTGTGCTGCCGGGATGACATGGAGCAACATGGTAAGTACCTCATCAAGGTTAGTGAGGTTGAGTACGAAAGCTTCCTTTTTGTCGGAAGAATGAAAAAAATGGAGAATTGAATAGGCTTTATGATTTTGCGCGTGCAAAATGATCATACTTGTAAGGCTAACAAAAGGGGACTCTAATTCCTGAAAGTTTTTTCCATTCCAATAATTCGTTAAAATTTCTTCTACTGAACAACCCAGGGTAGTTATATACACACTTATTCTCCTTTTAATAATTTCAGCCGAAACCACCGGAATTAAGTAAGTGATGGCTATTGAGATCAGAATCAGTCCGGTAAACGAAAGTATTGCTGTAAGAATATCCCCGAAGGGTCCATCGGGCTCGATGTCGCCCAGACCCAATGTGGATAAAGTATATCCTGTATAAAATATTTTATCAATAATTGTGGTGGGCGAATTGGTCTCAACATTCATCAGCGAATCGGGTTGGCTGATAAACATAAGGCTGGCAGAAGTCCATATTAACAGCAACCAGTTAATGAGGATTGCCACCAGGATAAAAGCCCCACCCATTTCCAGAGGCTTTCTGGCTCCGGTTTTTTTATGGATAGCCAACAGTACTGTCCAAATGGTTTTGGACAGCCGTTTTGTAATAAAGCCTGCACCTCGCACGGATAATGAGGTATTGATTAAATCAGTAGCGGTAATGAGGAGGAGTGTTACTCCCAGAATAAATACGACGTAGTTCATGTTACTGCCAATGATTAAGTGTAACCCGGAGGCGTTCCATTATGGATTAAATATTTGAACACACAAAGTAAAGCAACCCTCAAGATTGATGATTACACAATCTTTCATTTGAATTACATAATTCACAGGTTTTATATATACCGATTTTTTTTATTCTTGTTGCAGCATAGTGTAACTTGTGTGCCGGTTCTTGCTTAATTGCACTTAGTTGAGGCAAAGGCATTAGTTGCAAACTTGAGCCAGCGGGTATGAGACAACGCTGAGGGGGCGGAATTCGTGCGTTAATATTAATTGTCCACTTTAAGTGGTTCGCCCACAACTTCCATGTCGTGGTCTGCAAAAACCTTTGCGATTTCTTCTTTTGTCGGTGGAGAGGTCCATTTGTCCGTAACCTTAAAAAAGGCTTCCATCTTTCCTGCCGGCAAATAAGAAACGATCATTTTTCCTTTTTCCGATAACTGCAAGAAGGCGTGTTGCACATTTCGTGGAAGAAAAATGGTGTCGCCTGATTTCATTTGATGTTTGTCGTCACCAACCTGAAATAAATATTCTCCTTCAATTACATAAAACCATTCGTCCTGAAATGGATGAATATGCAATGGAGGTCCGCCATTTGGTGTATAGCCGGTTTGCTCAAACACAGCTAAATCATGATCGGTGTCAGCCCCGGAGATTTTTATGTCCAGGTTATTTAGGGTGACGCCTTTCATTTTATAGTGTTCACCAAATCGGGCTTCGCCAGCTTTTACTTTGAACCCTTTTTCTGTTCTCATAAAAATGCTGGTTCTGATTTTAGCAAAAATACCCAATGGAATGAGTGCGAGTGCCGATAAAATAAATGTTCCCCGTTTCATTTTTTACCTTTTTAGTTATTGTTAGTTTAATATAGTCAGTTCAAGTCTGCATGGGCGCATTAACGTAATCCCTAAAATTTCATTATCACTATATGCTCCAATAAGTACCGTTTAAAATTAGTCAAATCGGTTTCTTTCTTCTTCATTGCAATGGATCATCGGGTGATTGGAGGCTGTAAATCTAGAAATTTATTTTATCGGTATAAATGTTAGTGACATTATATTGGTGATTTATTTTTTAAAGAGATGGCAAACGATGAAGGCTGATCCCTGCTCAAATTCTTTGATGAAATAAGTTGCAAATCATATAGTCCAAAATTGGCTTGATATAAAAAATTGGAAGTCTCATTTTGTTAGAGACTGGTAATGTATTTGTTATCTGTAGATTATAAGAAAAGGTTTGCAGAAATAAGAGGTAGAGTGTTCAGGCGCGCGTTGGTTGATATTTTATTACATAAAAAAAAGAGGGCCATAACGCCCTCTTTTTCATTTTAAACTGTATGCCTGGACAATTACCTGTTTAGAATCATTTTTTTAACTTCATGGATAGATGCACCACTTTGTAGTATTACATAATACATCCCCACAGATTGTGATGAACCATCGAATTCCAGTTCATATCGATGGTCGGAAACAGCCATTCCATCAAATAAAGTGGCAATTCTCATTCCCATGGAGTTGTAGACATATACAGTTGTGTTGTTGGCTTCGGTTAATGTAAATTCAACCGTTGCTTTCTCATTGGTCGGGTTCGGATATAGATTCATACCAACAATTTGTGGAAGATCACCACCACCAGGGACAGCAGCATTTTTAAAACCACAATTAGCTGTGACTTCATAGGCCATACCATCATCAATGGCTGTTCCTCCATTATTATGTGGTACCTGTACCTGACAACTTGCTGTTCCTGTGTTACCATTTCCATCATCAACCGACATGTATATGGTATATACCCGTCCATTGCCGTTACCACTGCGTTCTTTACGTAAGTCGACAGAGTTGCAGTCCGAAGAAATTACGATGTCATTCACTGTGTTTCCATCCCCGTTACCGTTTGCATTTTCCACTTCATCGCTGGTTACGCTGGTAATGTACACATCATCAATGGATAATACACCACAGTTATCCCAAACAGAAACAAACAATTGACTCATTGAAATGGTTTCGTATTTGTGATTTGGAGGCCATAAAGTAATCGGATTTGCGATAGCCGTTAAAACGGGAAGAATATTGTCTTCAACAGTTACCGTTGAAGTACAAACAGATACGTTTTGATTGTTATCGGTAACGGTGAGCGTTACTGTATTTTCACCCAAATCAGCACATGAAAAGTCCATTGGGAATACGGTTACACTTGCCACTCCGCAATTGTCGTTGGAGCCATTGTCGATTTGACTGGCCGTGATAGAAGCTGATCCCGTCTCATCTAAAGCGATGGTCAGCGTCTGACACAGCGCTTCAGGAGCCATGTTGTCGACCACAGTTACTAATGCAGTAGCTGATGCTTCATTGTTGTTGTTGTCGATAACCGTCAGCGTAACTATTTGTTCGCCTACCTGATTGCAATCAAATTGAACAGGAAAAACTGAAATGCTTGTCACACCACAATTGTCTGAAGAGTTGTTGTCAACTTGTTCGGCGGTGATAGATGCCATTCCAAATTCATTTAAATTGACAGTTACAGGCTGTGTTGAAACAACTGGTAGCATCGCATCTACCACGGTCACAACTGCAGTAGCTGATGCTTCATTGTTGTTGTTGTCGATAACCGTCAGCGTAACGATTTGTTCGCCTACCTGACTGCAATCAAATTGAGCAGGAAAAACCGAAATGCTTGCCACACTACAATTGTCTGAAGAGTTGTTGTCGACTTGTTCGGCAGTGATAGATGCCATTCCAAATTCATCTAAATTGACAGTTACAGGCTGTGTTGAAACAACTGGTAGCATCGCATCTACCACGGTTACAACTGCAGTAGCTGATGCTTCATTGTTGTTGTTATCGATAACCGTCAGCGTAACTATTTGCTCACCAACCTGACTGCAATCAAATTGGGCAGGAAAGACCGAAATGCTTGCCACACCACAATTGTCTGAAGAATTGTTGTCAACCTGTTCGGCAGTGATAGATGCCATTCCAAATTCATCTAAATTGACAGTTACAGGCTGTGTTGAAACAACCGGAGGCATGACATCGACCACGGTTACAACTGCAGTTGCTGAACTTGCATTACCATGAACATCCACAACGGTTAAGGTTTCAGTATGTTCACCTACATCGCTGCAGCTATATGCAATGGTTTGTGCTGTGTTATCATAGGCTGCCAAAACATACAAACGTTTATATGTTCCTCCGCAAGGATCACCAAAAAGACCGTTTACTGCAGGAATGGTAAAGGTATTATTCCCTAAACTGTAGTTCTCAACAATTGCTTGAGAATTATTAGCATGACACCATCCATAGGCATAGTTACCAGCACTACCGGTGGGTGTACCATAACTTGCAA
This sequence comes from Bacteroidetes bacterium HGW-Bacteroidetes-16, assembly GCA_002840975.1. Classification (GTDB taxonomy): domain Bacteria; phylum Bacteroidota; class Bacteroidia; order Bacteroidales; family F082; genus UBA6244. Next base: position 93,106 of record PHDN01000007.1, on the reverse strand, counting down.
AGAGAACCTCAGTAAACACTTTTCCTGAAGGTGCAGTTAAGGTGAGGTTATACCCTTCGGGCACTTCTCCATAAACAAGACCATCACCTTCCATTAATAGAAGATCCTGTATTCCACAATTGTCTGAAGAACCGTTATTGATATCACCAGCACTAATATTAGCCTGTCCGGAAGCATCCAGCTGAATGGTGATATCCTGAGTTAAAGCAACAGGAGCCTCCCCGTCATTAACAGTAACATTAAAAGTACAAGTGGAGATACCACAACTATTTTCAGCCGTAACAGTTACCTCGGTGGTTCCAACAGGGAAATAGCTTCCTGATGGCTGTGAATAACTAACCGTTGGAGCAGGACTTCCTGTTGTAGTTGCATTGCTATAATTAACAATTGCACCGCATTGTCCGGCATCATTAACAGCCACCACTTGTGTCGGGCAAGTTATTGTTGGAGGGACACAACAAGTCGCAACGTTTACAGTAATATCAACTGTTGTAGAGGCAGGGACAGAATAATTATCAGTTGCAGTAAATGAAATAACATGTGAACCCTGGTTGCAGGCCCCGGCTGTAATGGTTACAGAAGCAACCGAAACACTTCCGTTTGTTATATTGGTTGTTGTATTGCACAATCCCCCGGTATTGATTGTAGTAGTAACTGTTTGAGCTACTTCGGGTCCGATAAAACTCAAAGAGATTGTTTGCGTTTCTCCGCAAGCCAGGTTTACAACGTTTCCTGATGGCACTCCACTTACAGCAGGTGGCTGATTGAAAGCATTGGAAACGTTAAATGTGAAACATTGATTGTCCAGATAATCAATTCCATCAGTGGCACCTCCTGGTCCGTCATAGGCAGAACCGGGATTACCAAAACGTCCGATTTGAACATAATCCACATTGTTTCCTTTATTGATACCCACGGTAGCAGGTGATCCGCCAAAACCTCCTGAGCCACCAGAAGCATCACCTGTAGTCCATTGCATGTCACCATAATAAAATGCGACATTGTTGCCAATTCCTATGAGAGGATCGTTGGCATTAGAAATTACCAACTGAAATGAATTTCGTTTCTCATAATGGGCACCGTAATATCCAACATGATCCCAGGCAACAATCATATTGGTAGGATTGATTTTGTATCTAACTACACCACTTCCGGCTCCCCTTGTATCAACATCTCCCCAGAATGGCGCTACCATTGGCAACCCAAATGGGAAACCACTGGCAGTAAAAGACGAGTAAGGTCCGATAAATGTAATGTTGCCATTGTTGTTAATCCAAACCTGGGTGTAGACTGTGCCATACAAATCAAAACCAAATGGCAGGTTAAATGGCCCCAACGATCCATCATCATTCCTTCCAAAAGTTCCATAAGACCCATCAGGGGAAATGTAGCAGCCGCCTGTTCTATTATTATTAGCGGTAGATTCGGAAAAAATATTTTCCATATTGTCATTGCGGCTCTCATTGAAAATTTCTGTCTTCTCATTGATTTGAGCAGCTTTGTTGGCATCATAGCTCAACGCATCAGACGGATCTGAGACTATTTGCGATTGGGCAGAACCTATGGCCATGATCATAATTAGGAGTAACCAAATACTCTTCGAAAATGTAATTGTTTTCATTTTTTAATGCGATTAGTTTATATTATTTTCTTTTTAAACAGGACGATTTTTAAAGGCAACAAATTACCTCGATCCATGGAGCAAATGTAGTTGCGCAATAGTAGTATGTACTTATCCGCATGTTCCAAATGCTTGACGCATTGTTCCAAAACAATAAATAAATTGGTGATTCAGGGGTAATTAGGAAATAGTATCGATGTGTTCAGATGGTGAGTGACCAAAATGCTGTTTAAATGCACGGGTAAAACTGGATGGGTTGGAGAACCCGATTTTATATCCGATCTCGGCAAGGTTACCCACCTTGTTTTTTATCATTTCAGAAGCGCGTTGAAGCCTTATGTTCTGAATAAATTCACTTGTCGACTGGTTTGTCAATGCCTTTAATTTTCTGTGTAACTGGGTTCGGCTCATCCCAATTTCACTCATGAGTAACTGAATATCGAAATTTTCATCGGCCATATTACTTTCAACTATTTTCAGTACTTTTTCAATAAAAATCTGGTCGATGGATTTGTCGGGAATGGTTTCTAATTGAAGGCTGTTAAAGCGGCTGTATTTTGCTTTTAATTTCTCCCTTTGTTTGATCAGGTTATTCACCCTGACTTTCAGCTCCTTTGAATAAAAAGGCTTTACAATATATTCGTCAGCACCTATTTCGAGTCCGGTTAACCTATCAGACATTTCGGATAATGCAGTAAGTAAGATGATTGGAATATGGCTTGTAATCTCATTTGATTTCAGGTTTCTGGCTACCTCGAAACCATCTTTTTTTGGCATCATCACATCGCAAATAATCAAATCGGGACAAGTTTCAATTGCTGATTGAATTCCCGCTTCTCCATCATGAGCTTCGATAACTTTGTAATCTTTTTTCAGACCAATTCTCAATATTTTTCTCAAATCTTTATTGTCCTCAATAATCAGGATTATTTTCGGATCAATTTCCATGACTTCATCGTTCAGTTTTATATTCACCTCTTTTTCTGACACTTTACTCCATTCAAATTCCTCTTCCATTTCATAGGGGATTGAATTCACAATTTCACCAGGTTTAGAAGTTTTAAGTCCTACGGGCAGGTTTATTCTAAATTTAGTGAATTGATTTTCTTTGCTCGAAACGTCAATAGATCCCATGTGAAGATGAACCAGTTCGCGCACCAGGTTTAAACCAAGTCCGGTGCCGCGGCTATTTTCATTCAAAGCATTGTCACATTTATAGTACCTGTCCCAAATAAAATGCAATTGATCGGCCGGAATTCCAATGCCGGTATCTGCAACGGTGATGATCACGCATCCCTTTTCCTTTATGCAATATTCATGAAGCGTACAATCACAGGTTGAAACCGACAATGCTACCTGACCGCCTTTAGGTGTGAATTTTATTGCATTGCTAATCAGATTCGAGATAATAATATTGATTTTTGAAGGATCCAGATAGGTAAACAATTCTTCGTGTGAGGAACTAAACCGAAGTGATATACTGTTTTGTTTTGCCAGCGATTCAAAAGCAGCCAGCATGTAACGAGCGTACTTTATGATATCAAGTTTTCGCAATGAAAGCACCAATTGATTGGCTTCTAACATTGACAATTCAAGTATTTCGGTTATATATTGCTGAAGCTGTTTGGCATTACGCTGAATCATCAACAGTGATTCCCGGTCTGTACCCTTGTCCTCGTTATTTAACATATTCTCAACCGGATTCAATATCAAGGTAAGGGGAGTTTTAAATTCATGAGAAATATTTGCAAAAAACCTGGATTTCATTTTATCCAGTTCCTTTAACTTAAGCGCTTCCTTTTCATTTAATTCTATTTTCATCTCCATTCTTTGCTTTCCAATCTGAACCCTGAATAAAAACCAAAAAACGGCAATTATGATTCCGGCATAAAGTAAATACACATAGTTGTTCGCCCACCAGGGTTTTTCAATCTGTATCTTTAATTCGGTGTCCTCTTTAATCCAAACGCCTTCATGGTTTGCAACTTTTACTTTTAGGGTGTAATTACCTGGAGGAAGCTTTGTATATTGAACGACCCTGCTATTTTGAGTAACAATCCAATCATTGTCATAATTATCAAGTTTAAAGGCATAGGTTAATTGGTCTGTATTTCTGAAATCCAGTGCTGTTGCTTCAAAACCAAGTGTGTTTTTATCATAAGGCAGACTGAGGTATTTAGTGAGTGATACTGGTTGCTTCAATGGGGAGCCGGACTGACCAAAATTAGCAGGCTCATAATTTATCCATAAATTCGATATTTCTAAAAAGGGGAAATATTCATCACTAATAATATTCTTAGGGTCAAATAACTGGAAACCTTTTGGCCCGGAGAAAATTAAATTCCCACTTTTTGTTTTCAAAGCATTGGCACCATAATAATTTGTAAAATTACTGGTTATCAATCCATCTGAAATATTATATATCGTGATTTCAGAGATGTTCCCACCTTGGTTATTCAAAATTGCCCTCACGATACCGCGATCGGTACCTATCCACAGGTTCCCTGAATCATCCGCCAGTATCGATGATATCTTATTACTTGGCAATCCTGGTTTTTGGGATGAGATTTTGAAATTTGAGTGTTCGATATCAAAACACAATAAGCCTCCCCCATCAGATCCAAGCCATAAAAAACGTTCTGGATTTTTTGGGTCAGGACAAATCGATTGCAGTTTATCATTAACAATGGAAATACTGTCTGATTCAGGATATGAGTAGTTTATCAATTCATGTGTGTCCTCAGAAAACCTGATCAAACCAAAACCTGTTGCCAGCCAGATAAATCCTTTCTTGTCTGCATATATTTGATAGATGAAATGCTTTGTGTCATTCCAATAAGGCTCATTCCAATTTCCAATCAGGTATGTTCCTATTATTCTGCCATCCTGGTTAATTTTGTATAATTCGGTCTTGCTCTCAAGAGTCTCTTCATTATTAAAATTTGTTGCAACCCAAATATGCTTGTTGCTATCCTCAATTAAGGAGGTGACTGTTTTTGAATCAATTACATGGTGATAATCTGATTTAATGGTTTTCCTGTCTTTTTGAATATTCAGAAAATACAATCCAATATATTCCATTCCAACCCAAAAACGGCCTTTGCTATCCTCGAGCATTTTATTGGCGAAATAATATTTTTTGTTCAAATGATTTAAATCAAAAGTATCAAGTATTTCTCCGGTATTTGGATTACATCGATACAGGGATTGTGAAATCAGCCAAATAAAACCTTTCGAATCTTCATAAACAAACCTGAGGTTTTCCTTTTGCTGGAGATGAAGGTTTTGGAGGTTTGCATGGGTATACGACAATAGGGTTTTGGGATTGAATTTATACAAACCACCCCATTTAGTTCCGATAAAAATGACATCGGACCTGGTCCGTAAAAAACAACTCACTTTTTTTTGGTACAGCGTATTGACATCCTCTGTTTTAAATGTTAAAGGATATTCTTTCTTGCCAGCATCATCATACATGATTAAATCATTCCAGTAACTCCCTAACCACAATTTCTTATCAGGCTTACCATTGTTTTTAAAATCATCTTTATAGGGAACCGTTGTATTGGGTATTTTGGTGACTTCATAATCTTTCAATCCTGTACGAATATTTACCAGATAATCCTTGGTATATACCCAGAGGGCATTCTCCTTATCTATATTTATTTCATCACCTGATTTTATATCAGCCACGAGCTGGTAGGTGCCATTAATACTATCATTCACCGTATGATGAAGATTATTTGGTAACTTAAATGCTAAGATTCCAATATCGTCATTGGTCAATATCCATAGTTTATAGCTCTGGTCGAATGTCAGGTCTCTAATTGTTTTCGCGCCCAGGATTTTGTCGAATTCCGGTATCTTTATTTGTATAATCGATGCACCAATGGAGTCGATATTTAATGTTGGTTTATTATGTTCTAAAAGGTAGGTTTCTTTTATATTTCTGAGTACTGTAATGCCAATATTGGAATTGAGGAACAAATCACCATCCTCGTTCTCTTCTATTTTAGAAAATACCTGAAAGACTTCTGTCAAATCGTTTGTCGAATCGAATTTTACCGTTATAAACTGGTTTGAACCGGGTTGATAATAACATAACCCATTGTCGGTTCCTACCCAAAGAATCTTTCTTGAATCTTCAAATATGGAAACTATATCATTACCAGGCAGTGAAAAAGTATTAGAAGGGTCGAATAAAAAAGAATAGTATGTATATCCATTATACTTCACCAGTCCACTGCCCAGAGTCCCGATCCACACGTAGCCTTTGTGATCTTCGACCATAGTGCTGATCCTGTCGGCATAAAAGCCAGCGTCATCGCCGAGGTATTCAAAATGAGGGAAATAATATTTGTGAGCAGGGTATAAATCTGTAACATCTAATACCTGACTGTAAGCCATGGTAAGAGAAAGGAATTGAATGACAAGTATTTTAATAATGAGCTTCACCATTGGCGGCAAATATAGGTAATTAGGCTTGCCAAATTTATATTAATGTCGGCTCATTTCAGGATATAGCGATATGGATTAAAGACTGAGTTCAGGCATGTTTAGGTTACTTACCAGAGGTGGTATTCATTCTTCCCATGTCAATAGTTTCAGCCTTCCCACCACATTGAACAAAGGCCCCCAAAAATTACAATTGATTCTTTATTTCCTGTTTTATTCTTTATAAAACCAACGGATAAAGTTGTAACCTATCAAAATAATATGGAGTCATGGTTCAAATCCATTGCTCCCATGCCAGGAATTAATTCGAATGCACTTTACTATTTTTTTTATCAGAGGAATCTATCTTCGTTTTAACAAAACTGCATCAAACTATTTGTGGAACACAAAATAAATTCATGTAGAAAACCAATTGTATTATTTAATATTTTATTTTTACACACTGTTACATTTATTTTTTTAAAATGTTGTATATCAGCTAATATGGATTAAGAAGTTAAATCTAAATTGATTTAGTAAAATTTCATGCTTTGAAAAAAAAATCTCTCAGCGATATTGCCAGAAGCCTAAACGTATCTAAAACACTGGTCTCTTTCGTTTTAAATGATCAGGGAGATAAAAATGGCATCAGTTCCAAAACGCAGAAAATCGTATTGGAAAGAGCCAGAGAAATGAACTACAAGCCAAATCACATGGCCAGAGGTTTACGTCTTGGCAAAACGCAAACCCTTGGTCTTATTGTGGCCGACATTTCAAATACTTTTTATGCCAAAATGGCCAAGAAAATCGAGGAGGTGGCAAACCAACATCACTACAATTTGATTTTTTGCAGCTCCGACGAAAATCCTGAAAAAGAAATTGAATTGATTAACATGCTGAAAGAACGGCAGGTTGACGGGATTATCATTTCTACGACCCAGAAAAATGGTGCCGTTTTTTCATGGCTAAAGAAGGAAAACTATCCATTCGTTTTAATCGACCGGAAATTGCCCAAATTAACATCAAATTTTGCGGGTGTCGATAATTTTACCGGGGCCTATGAAGCCACGGAACAACTGATAAAAAACGGATACCGGAAAATCGGTTTACTAAAAATTTCCCCAACCTATTTAAGCACCATTGCAGACAGGGAACGTGGCTATCGAAGTGCGCTTAAAAATAACGGAATAAGGGCCAACAATAAATTAATCCGAACCATTAACTGTTCTGACATACGGCAGCAGGTAAGGGCTGTATTAAGTGAGTTACTGGAACCTCCGTATAAAATCGACGCACTGTTCTCGGTTAATAATAACATAACGGTGGCCTGTATGGAATATCTGAATGAAATGAATATCAATATACCCCTGGATGTTGCCATGGTGAGTTTTGATGATATTGATTTATTCCGGTTGAGCTGTCCTACCATAACTGCTGTTGCCCAACCCGTTGAAGAAATCGGCGAATGCGCTGTAAATATTCTGCTGGATGAAATCAATGGCTTAACAACAGATAAAAAACAGGTACTATTACCCGTGAAACTAATAAAGAGAAGGTCGTGTGGGAGAGGTGTTTAAAATGTAATAATTGAGTGGAAAATGCAATATAAATCTACAATATGAAAAAAATTCTACTTACTCTAACCTTTTTACTTGTTGTTGTTTTGGGCATTAAGGCTCAGGAACGCACAGTTACCGGTAAGATCACCTCTGCGGAAGATGACCAGGGTTTGCCCGGAGTATCCATCATGATTAAAGGCACCCTGACGGGAACTGTTACCAATATAGACGGTGATTTTTCACTATCCGGTGTTGTCGGTACCGATACGCTGGCTGTGACATATCTGGGGTATGCTCCACAGGAAATACCGGTTGGAACAAATAAAGTGATCAACATGGTCATGCAGGTTTCAGTCAACGAATTAGGTGAGGTAGTGGTTACAGCCCTGGGCGTAAAACGCCAGCAACGTGAGATTGGCTATTCAACCCAGAAAATGGATGTCGATCTGATCGTACAATCCAACGCACCCAACGTAATTGATGCCATTGTTGGCAGATCGGCTGGTGTACAGATTTCACAAGGCGATGGTGTGGATGGAGGTTCCACGCGAATTACTATCCGGGGTAACAATAACCTTATTGGAAATAACCAACCCTTAATTGTAGTCGACAATGTTCCGATGGATAATACCTCCGGACTGGAAAATATTGGAAGGGGCACCGATTGGGGCAACCCGATCGGAGACATTAACCCGCTGGACATTGAAGACTATACTATTCTAAAAGGGGGTGCTGCTTCTGCCTTATATGGTTCAAAAGGAGCCAATGGTGTCATTCTAATTACCACCAAAAGGGGTAAGAAAGGGAAAGGTATTGGCTTAACATACAATTTTAGCCAAAAAATGATACAACCTTACCGTTTTAGAGAAGTTCAAAACACCTACGGTTTTGGAGGTCCGGTATCCTTTACACCTCCAACTTTCCCCATGAATGGCGACACCGCACTACTCCCCAACTATGGAAACGGCAATTTAATCATCGACCAACAAGGCGGTACCTCCTCTACCACAGCAGAATTTGGATACTATGGTTCTGCTGTTTCGTGGGGACCAAAAATGGAAGGGCAGATGGTGAAATGGTGGGATGGTGAAATGCGGTCCTATTCACCTCAGCCCGATAATTATAAATCGAACTTTCATACCGGAACTACACAAACACATAATATTGCCGCATCTGGTGGTGGCGACGTAGGAACCATGCGCGTTTCCATCACCCGGCAGGACCACAAAGCCATTATTAACAACAGTGATTACGATCGCACCACCATCAACCTGGGAACCAATCTCAAAATATCAGATAAGGTAAGAGCAGATCTTTCTTTAACCTACACCAATTATAACCGATTAAACAGTCCTTTATTGGGAGAAGACTATAATTCATTCAACAAAGGCTATCTATATTCATGGCCAAGAAGTTACAAGGGATTAGAAAAAGAAAACTATGCTTACGCTGATGGTTCACAAAACCCGCAGGAAGGATATCCGTACAATGATATAAATCCCAATTTATGGTGGAATTTTTACAACAACAATACTACGTTGAAACGGGATAATTATCTTGGAGGACTTACCCTTACTTACGACATCACCTCCTGGTTAAATTTGTCGAGTCGGGTAGGAAGAGATTTTACGCTGGAACAATCAGAAACCCGGAATAAACCAATAGATGTCATCGGGTTAAAGGAGGGTTATTATGGCAAAAGTATAAGTCGTACGTACTCTGATATTTTCGAAGCTTTTCTTACCGGAGAACAATCAAATATCTTCAACTCCAAAATAAGCACTAAAGTTATGGTTGGAGCCAGTCGATGGGACTCTGATTTGTACACCATGAGCGGACATTCAGGAACATGGTATTATCCGAACATGTATATGTTTGGTAATTTTACTGAAACTACCTATACAACAGATGAATACGGTAATACCATTGTTGATCGGCCAGGAAATACTGCCTCTGAAATGGTAGCAGGTGAAGGAATACGTAGAGAAAGAACTAATTCTGTATTTTCATTTGTAAACTTTTCATATGATAACTATCTATTTGTAGAGTTAACCGGAAGAAACGACTGGTCGTCTACCCTGCCTGCCTATAGCAATTCATTTTTTTATCCTTCGGTTTCTGTAAGTTTCATTGCTTCCGAAGCGTTTCATATCCAGGACAAAGCATCCTGGCTGAATTTTGTAAAACTGCGGGGAGGCATTGCACAAACAGGAGCGGGTACAGGTACTCCATATATGACCGATTTTTACTATTCAACAGGTAACTTTGGAGGAGAGCAAACAACTTACTTTCCAGGATCAATACCCCCATTCAAATTAACACCCCAATGGGTAGATGCCTATGAAGGCGGGATTAACCTGGGCTTTTTTGAAAACCGCATTGATTTTGACTTTACTTACTATTATTCTTATAGCTATTCTCAGATTCTTCCAGGCTTACCAATACCGGCTTCCTCCGGTGCTTCATATATTACCATAAACGAAGGAACTCTTTCAAATAAAGGATTTGAAATTGTACTGAATGCGGTTCCTATTCAAACACCAACCATCTTATTTAAAACAGGAATTAACTTGTCAAGAAACAGAAACCATATTGTAAGCCTCGGTGAAAATGCCGAAGTATTTCCACTTGCTGATATATGGGGTTTAAACGGACCTGGGATTGCTTTGCGGGAAGGTGATGAATATGGAACCATATACGGATATGATTATATATACGACGAAAATGGACATCGGGTAGTCAACGATGAAGGCACGAAGTATTTGACAACTGATACAAGAGTCCCCATTGGGAATGCATCACCGGACTTTATTGGCGGCTGGTATACCGAACTGTATTACAAGGGATTTCGGTTAGGGACTCTGATTGATACAAAATGGGGGGGAGATATCTATTCCGGTTCCTATGTTATTGGCCTTCAATCCGGTCAAAGCCCTCAAACATTGATTGAAAGAGAAGGAGGCGGATTGCCCTATACCGATCCTGCCGGCAATACGAGTAACATTGGAATCATACTTGATGGGGTGCACGAAGATGGAACTCCCAACGATAAGGTGGTTCATTATTATTATAAATATTTACCAAATGCCGGAGGTTGGGGAAAATTTCTATCCACTCCTGGTGTTGTTGAAAACACATGGGTAAAAATGCGGGAGATCTCTGTGTCCTACTCATTCCCTCAGAAATTTATCAATAAAACAAAGGTTTTTCAAAACCTGAAGCTCTCCATTGTAGGAAGAGACTTGTTTTATATTTACACCACACTACCTGACAAAATTAATCCGGAAGGAATCATGGGTTCAGGAAATGCACAGGGATTTGAATGGGCCTCCATGCCGAGTTCCAGATCAATTACTTTTGGGATAAATGCCTCTTTTTAATTTTCAATATAGTCAACTGAGTTAATTAAAACACAGCACAATGAATAACACAAATATTATGAAATCGCCCCTACCACATATCTCTTTCGTGTTAATTCTCACACTATTCTTCGGTTCCTGCACCAAGGATTTTGATAAAATAAACACCAACCCCTATGGTTTTACCACTGCCAGTGACGGATCGCTGTTTAATGGTGCCATTGAGTCGTTGGTTCCAAGTGGGAACGAACAGATGTATATTAACAACGAAATATTGTACAAACAAACCCAGTTAGCAGCCTTAACCAAAGAGGCATGGGGAAACTTCACCATTGGCACAGAAGATATGTGGAGCAATTATTATCATACCCTGCCCGCCATACGCGAATTGGAAAACCGGTTTAAGCTACTGCCTGATTCAGCAGAGGCGAACAATATGCGAGCCATGCTGAAGATTGTACTTGCGTACAAAACCTTTAAAATAACCGATATTTTTGGGGACATGCCCTTTATAAATGCCGGTTATGGATATCAGGATTTGGAATATCTCAGGCCAACATTCGACTCCCAGGAATCCATCTACACCTTCTTGCTCGACGAACTTAAATGGTGTGATGAAAACATTGATGTAACCGCCGTTACCGAAGAACCCTTCCCCACATTCTCCGGCTTCGATGCGCTATTTGGTGGTGATATGCTAAAATGGCAAAAATTCGCCAACTCATTACGATTGAGATATGCCTTGCGCATGAGCGAAAAAGAACCCGCTCTTGCGGGTGAGATCATAAAAGGAATTGTTGAAAATGCAAGACCCATATTTCTGGGGTATCATTTTACAGAATATTTAGGGGAAAGCGCCTGTTTATGGCCGTTACAAATGGGGTTTAAAAATACCAGTTTGAACTGGTCGTTCCGGGAACATAAGAACCTGCGAATGGGTTCCAATATCTGGCATCAGCTATCCTACAACGACAGCATCGATGGCAGTGGGATTTTCGATCCCCGTGCCTATATCTTCTTTGAAACAAACAATGTGAACAAGTGGGTGGCTTACCCACAAATTCCTGAAGCAAGTACAACACCATCAGGTGGAATACCTTACGATTCACACCGTGACCAGACAGGAGCCTTTGATATAAAGGGTGAAACTTGTATTTATTCACCTTTCAATTATTTTATTGTAAGAGATGAAGATTTCATGCCCATTCCTTTAATTACCGGGGCTGAAATTCATTTTATCCTGGCCGAAGTTTATTTCAGGGGGATTGGCCTTCCTCAGGATCCTGATCAGGGAGAAAATGAGTATATGAACGGACTAAATGCTTCTGTTGACTGGTGGATGGAGGTAGCCGATAAGTCAAAGTTACCTTCATCAGGAATGACTTTTCCTGAGTTAATTCAAATTCCATCTAACTTAGGTCAGTTTTCAGTACAAAACGCATTTGGATTATGGAATGCCACTACAGATGAAGAGAAATTGGCTTTTATTTATACTCAGCGGTGGCTGGATGCCTTCAGACAACCAGGTGAAGCCTATGCTTTGGCACGAAGGACTGGGATGACCCCCAGAGAAGGCGAGCTTATCCATCATTACAGATTGCCTTATCCCCCATCCGAAGTTGAATACAACACGGCCAACTGGACAGATGCTGTTGCAAATCAAGGGGGCGATACGCCGGAAACCAAACTCTGGTGGATACCTTAAAAAAATAATACAGAAGAAAACCACTTATAATAAGTTCAAAATGAAGTATCTTTAAATTAAATCAGTCACTACAAAATCCTTTTATCATGAAAAAAATCTACAAAGTATTCCGACTTACGCTGCTCTTCTTAACTTTTTTGCAGCCTGTATTTCTAATCTCCCAATCCAATCAGTACCTCCATTTCGATATGGTAGACGATTATGTGATTCTGGAAGGAGCAGGTCAATATATTCCTAACGGAAATGCGCTATCCATCACAGGATGGTTTTACTGCGATGAGCTGGCTTATGGACAAGGTTACATGGGATTTAGATCCGGTTCCGGAAATGGGGAATTCTACATGATTCAATTGAATAATGGTGTAATGGAATGCAGATTAAAAACCACCACCGGACTTCATGAATATGTAGCACCCGCTAATACAGCCATACCTCAGGTTTGGCAGCACTTTGCCTGGGTATATGATGGCAGCTCTGTACTACTGTATGTTAATGGCGCGCTTAAAGGCAGTTCTGCGGCTTCCGGTCTGTTTTCAAATCCCGATGTACCTTTTGGTATTGGCAAAAGTTTGCTTGGAGGATACAATTTTGTTTATGGAGGAAGGATCGACGAGGTTAGCGTATGGGATAAAGGGCTGTCACAAAGTGAAGTGCAGGACATAAAGAACAATGAGCTAACGGGCACTGAAGAACATCTGCAATTGTATTACAAGTTTAATCAGGGAGAACCCGGAGGTGATAACACCTCCATAACCCATCTCATCTCTGAAACCGGCTCCGGTGAAAGGGATGCTGAGTTAATGAATTTCGCCCTGACAGGAGCTACTTCCAACTTTAACGGTACCCTCGACCCTGGTTATCAGGCTATTTCCTTCCCTCAGATACCACATCACCTGACTACAGATGCACCGTTTGACCTTGTAGCCACTGCAACCTCTGGTTTGGAAGTTTTTTTTGAAGTGATATCTGGCCCGGCAACCGTCGACGGCAATACCGTAACCCTGACCGGTAGTCCCGGCCAGGTAGTTATTGAAGCTACCCAACCGGGAAATGGCACCTATGACCCGGCTGATCCGGTTTTAAATTCATTTATGGTCATTGATCCATCAACACATGTTCCTCAAATTGAGGAGGTTAATCCACTTACCGGAAATGTAATGGTTCCTGAACTTGGATATATTCAACTGGCTGCCTTTGTAAATATCGAATATCCTGATTTATTTTCGGTAACAAGTGTGCGGTTTAGCGTTAATGGTCAGGAATTGGATCCCACCGACTGGGGCGAAGGATATTATTCAGGATGGTGGCCCATACCCGCTTATGGCAATTATGTGATAACCATTACAGCCACCAATAATTACGGCTACACAGCCACTAAAAATGTCAACATAAATGTGGTGAGTGCTGTTTCTGACATGGAGGTACTGGCCGTTGACGATGTATGGCTCAACCCGGGCAATACCTCGGAAGTGGTGGATGCCGAATTACCCTGCTATATGGGGGCTTTTGATCAAATAATAGCTACTTTGGAAGTAAATTGCCCCGATGGTGGTTGCGGTGAATGGGACCGGGTTGCAAGCGTCGATGCCAGGGGTTACGATGGCAAATGGGTTGAAATTATCAGGTATATTACTCCTTATGGCGTAGCCTGTTCTCATACCATCGACCTGACAGATTATATGTCGATACTACAAGGGAAGGTTTCTTTCAGGTTAAATTGCAGTACGCTGGACAATGGATACCTTTACGACTTGAAATTCAACTTCAACGAAGGAAATCCACAACATAACTACAGCCTGATTGACAATATTTGGTGGGATATCTATCCATTTGGCGACTACGCCGATCTACAACCCGTACCAGATAAGAGCCATACCTTTGCAGAAAACGCAGCAGCTGCAAAATTGAAACTTGTTTCGACAGGCCATGGATGGGGCGACCTCAACACGTCAAACGCTGCCGAATTTTACGAAGCCACACACCACGTATGGATAAACGGGGTAGAGACTTTCGAACAACATAACTGGATCGATTGCAACCCCAATCCAGATGCCTGTCAACCACAAAATGGAACATGGTACTACGACCGCGCCGGATGGTGCCCGGGATCGATTGCCCCCTGGTTCGATTACAATTTAACACCCTATATTGCCGGCGAAACACTGGGGTTGCGCTATGTTTTTTATGAAAATTATGTTGATTTATGCCATCCGAACAACCCCAATTGTGAAACCGGAGTTACATGCGATGATTGCAGTGCCGGCTTTAACCCGGAGTTGAATGTAGCCTGCAACCTGGTTACCTTTGCTGACATGCCGATTGACGGTGGTGAAATTGTTTCAATTGACGAAAACTATTACAACCTCGGCTCCTATATTTCACTGTTTCCAAATCCTTCCAATGGCTTGATGCAGCTTGAATTTCACGGAGAAACCACCTTTGAAAAAGCGGATGTTCGCATCACCAGCCTCACGGGCAACACGATCAATCAATTTAACTGGTATGGCGAAAAAACCACTTTGAACCTGACCAACCTTTCAAAAGGGTTTTATTTCGTTAAGATCCAAATAAATGATTTCACAGAAGTAAGGAAGGTTGTGATTCAGTAGCTATCAGAGTTATAAAACGCAACAAGGTTTAAAAGCAAGAAACCTGTTCTTGTAAAACTGTGATTATTAGATAAATAATGTTCCTGATCTAGGGCAAGCCTTAGAGCTCTTAAAAAAGTTCTAAGGCTTGCCTGTCTGGTGACTGCTAGAACTCCAGTCTCTCTACCAACAACCCAAACCTGTATCAACTACCGTTTTCTTAAACTTCAAACAAAACATAGCCTGGTTGCCAGAATTTAACCAGCATTCGTTTATCGATTTGTGAATTGTTGAATTAAAGGCCTTACAAGTTATAATTTACAATCCCTTGAATCTATCTATCTTCCAATTATTTTTCGCTCAAGCATTCAGGCAAATTTTGTATTTTAGCCAACCGAATGATTAAAAATAAATGAACATGAGCAAGGCATGATTGTCGCGAATCAAGCAGAAACCAACATCCCTAATCATAAATGATCAATAGAAAAATGAATAGAACTATCCTGTCTATCGCCATTCTGATAGTAAGTTTAAACACCCGGGCACAAACCTACGAACGCATTGTTGCCCCGGAATCTACTGTAACAGACACATTTTATCATCACTACATTGTGGAAGATAAATATCGGCAGATGGAAAACGTAACAAGCCCGGAAACCCAGGACTGGCTCAAAAGCGAGGAAAAACTATCAAAAAGATACCTTGCAATATCATCCAACAAAACCCAGTCCTATCCAAGTATTGATAAATACAGGCACGCTGATTTCGAGTTTCCTCATAAAGTAGGCGACTATTATTTTACCTATGCCTACTATAACGACAACAATGTACCGGCACTATTTTATCAAAAATCGGTGAATGCCGATCCCATGATTATCGTGAACCCCATGGATATTTCAAGTACCAACTATATCGATATTAAAGATTACACTGTATCGAAAGATTCAAAATACATGGCGTTTACTTATAATCGGGATGGCAGCGATTTTGCCGAATTAAAGATCGTTTCACTCATTACCCGGCGATACTTGAATGATCATTTGACCGGCCTCAAATTTTCTGATATCGTATGGCGGGGCAACGGTTTCTATTATTCAACCTACGAACAACAGGGGACTTTTGGAAAAACTTATGGACAGAAGGTGTTTTACCATTCATTAGAAACCGAACAAGGTGACGACGTGCTCATTTTTGAAAGAAGTGAGCATCCCGGCAGGGAATTCAGTTTTCAGACACTGGCCGAAGAACGGTTTTTTATTCTGAAGGAATACAACAAAGAAATCAATAAAATCAACTTTTACTATGTTGATTATGAATCCGAAACAACTCAGCTTCGACCTTTATTGTCCAATATTTCGTTCGATCTGGACCTCATCGAATACCATAACGGCAAGTTTATTGGCTTCAATACCTATTTAAACAACAATGGAAATATTGTGGAAATTGATCCGTCAAACCTATATAACTGGCGCGAAATTGTACCTGAATATAAACATGCACTGCTTATAAAAGCGATTCCTTTCGCCGATCGCATGATACTGATTTATAAGGAGGGCCAGCATCAGCTCATCACAATAGCTGATTATGACGGAAAGTTATTACACCGGATGGATTTTCAACTTGCCACCACTGTGCGCGGTTTTAACGGCAATCCCAACGATGAAGAAGTACTGTACAGTGTGTCGACGTATACCATCCCCCCTGTAGTTTATCGTTTTAATATCAAGACATTTAAAGATAAACCTACCAAAACAACAAGAGTAACTTTCGATTACCAGAACATCGAATATAAAGAACTGGAATGTCTCACTTCCGACAGTGTCACCATCCCCATGATCCTGGTGTATGAGAAAGGGGTAATACCGGATGGAAATAATCCGATGATTCTGGAAGCTTATGGTGGATTTGGGGTTGTTGAAAAGCCATCCTTCGATCCGGCCATCGTTCATTTTATTCATGAGGGTGGAATTTATGCCTTCGCAAGCATTCGCGGCGGTGGCGAAAAAGGTATCGATTGGGCAAAACAGGGAAAAGGTAATCACAAACAAACCTCCTTTGATGACTTTATTTCGGCAGCCGAATTTCTCATCGAAAAAAAATATACAAATCCCAATAAGCTGGCCATCATGGGAGTCTCCAACGGAGGTCTGGTAGTGGCCGCAGCAGCCATACAACGGCCTGATTTATTTAAAGTGGTGGTTCCCGTTGTTGCCCCAATGGATATGATCAGAAGTGAACAATTTACTGTTGGACATTTTAACACACCTGAGTTTGGCACAACGACAGACAGCGCCAGTTTTGTCAACCTTTTGTCCTATTCACCATATCAAAATATTAAAGAGGAAATCAACTATCCGGTGATGCTGGTAGTTACATCCGAAAATGACGATCGTGTACCCCCCTTTCATTTGTATAAATTCGTGGCACGACTGCAAAACAGGGCCGCTCAAACCAATCCCGTACTGCTTAAAGTCATGAAAGATGTGGGACATTATGGGTCTTTTACACTGAGTTCACGAATTAAGGACAAAGCAGAAATTTTTGGGTTTATTATGAATGAATTGAAAGAATGACCTATCCTCAGTAAATCATTCAGTTAAAGTACTTATCTTGGCTAAAAAAAGTGATGAAAAAAAATCAGCTGTTAACCCTTTTCATACTCCTTGTTTTCGTTTCGTGTAACGTGGATTCACAGAAAAAATCTACCGACAAATGGAAAAGTGAAATCTTAAAAACCGAGCAGGAATTTAATGACTATGCCCAAAAAGAAGGCATTCCAAAGGCATTTCTGGCCTTTGCTGCTGACGAGGCCGTTCTGATGCGAAGCGACAGTGTAATCGTTGGAAAAAGCGCGGTTGCCAATTATTTCAAACAAAAGAAAACTGGTTCCGATCAGGCCAGCCTTGTCTGGAAACCGGATTTTGTAGAAGTAGCTGCCTCGGGCGATCTGGGATATACTTATGGTAAATACACCTACACCACAACCGACTCAATTGGAAACGAACATATTTATACGGGTGTTTTTCACACGGTTTGGCGCAAACAACCAAATGGCCAATGGCGTTTTGTTTGGGATTAAACAAAGTTTTTCCACTTAATTGGATAAATGAATACATCGCCTTTTTGTGAATATAAGTCAGGTTGTAAAAGGTGAAATGTTATTGCTATAATCAGTGGGAGGAGATGAAAACAAAAATATTTTGTTTTGGTTTTGAGGCTCAATTCTGAGGTGCAGCGCACCGAAAATATTTATAGCCAATCAAATATCAATGGATTCAAGGTGCGGAGCACCGAAATATTGATTTAAAAAAACATTCTATTTTTATATTTAGCCTTAGCTTAAAGAAAAATTCCATTGGGTACTATTTTGATTCTTATACGGTTATATAAAGGTCAAAATAGGACGGTGCTCTGCACCTTAACAAATTTATTCTTGTTTTCTATAAATATTGGCGGCACTCCGTCCCTGTCGATTTGTCTTGAAAACGGATAGTTTACTATATGCAGTATGTAATTGTTACCTAACGCATAACATGTTCCAAATATTTACAAATTCTCATCATTAAATTCTCGTCTTCGTTTCGTCCCAAACAATCTCTTCACCATCATAAACCGCTGTAATGATGTACCGTATGCTATTTTTTCACAACATAAACAAAGTTTAAAACATCAATGGGCAATTATTTACCTAATTTTGCCGCCTGTTGCTCAACCATCGGTTTTCACCTTCAATTATCTGATTTTGGAAGGTTCCGATACCACAACAATCCCGTCCGGGAATCGTTCTTTAAACTCAAATGTAAATCACCACCATTAAACTCTTATTATCTTAAAACACATAAAATGAAAATAGGCTTTGTAGGACTCGGGAAAATGGGCTTTAACATGGCCCATCGGTTATTGGATCACCACCATGAAATAGTAGCATGGAACAGATCGGTGGAGAGCATCCATGAAATTGAAAAATTGGGAGCCATCGGAGCAAAATCAATCGCGGATTTGGTTGATAAACTACCAGGCCGCAGGGTAGTATGGATGATGGTACCCGCCGGGAAACCAGTTGATGACACCTTAAATGCATTGCTCGAACTTCTCAATAAAAATGATATTGTAATAGATGGCGGCAATTCATACTGGAGAGAAACCCAACAACGCGCCGAAAAAGCAGCCGAAAAAGGTGTGATCTACCTGGACTGCGGAACCAGCGGTGGCGTATGGGGATTGCAAAACGGCTATTGCCTGATGTACGGCGGATTGAAAGAAGCGTCTGACTATGTCGATCCTGTATTTAAATCGCTGGCTCCCGAAAAAGGGGCCGTTTACTGTGGCCCCTCAGGAACAGGTCACATGGTAAAAATGGTTCACAATGGCATCGAATACGGGATGATGCAATCCTATGCTGAAGGCTTCGAAATCCTTGAAAAATCACCTTACGACATCGACCTGACCAAGGTGGCAGATGCCTGGCAATATGGAAGTGTAGTTCGTTCATGGTTGCTCGAATTGGCTGTTAGTGCTTTAAAGGAAGATCCTAAACTAGACCAACTCCAGGATTATGTATCTGATAGTGGCGAAGGAAGATGGACCGTACAAACGGCCATGGACTTTGATGTGCCCGCGCATGTGATTACCGCTTCATTATTTACCCGGTTCCAATCACGGCAAAAGGAATCCTTTGCCATGAAGATGCTGGCTGCCCTGAGAAACCAGTTTGGTGGTCATGCTGTTAAAACCAAATAATAAACCAGGGGATGAATAACAACGACAGCCATGTTTATGTCATTTTCGGTGCTTCCGGCGACCTGACTAAAAGGAAACTGGTTCCTGCTTTGTATTCATTATTTGTTCAAAACCTGCTGCCTGAGAAGTTTGCTTTGCTGGGTGTTTCCCGTTCAACATTTACTGATGATGAGTTTAGGAAAACCATGAAATCGGCCATCATTCAATATAAGGAAATTGACAATACTGCCCGGATCGATGAATTTATAGGTAAAATCCATTACACTCCCATTCAATTTGATGAGGCTTCCACCTATATTCCACTTAAAAAACGTCTTGAAGAAATCAGAAAAGAGAAGAAAATCAAAGGAAACACCATCTTTTATTTGTCAACCCCGCCCAGTTTGTACGGAATTATTCCCAAACATCTGGCTTCCATCGGGTTAAATAATCAGGACGATGGCTGGAAACGCATCATCATCGAAAAGCCATTCGGATACGACCTGGAATCTGCGATCAAACTTAAAGACCAGCTGTTGTGCGACTGGGCTGAGGAACAATTATTCAGGATAGACCATTATCTGGGTAAGGAAACCGTTCAAAACCTGCTTGTTACCCGATTCTCCAATGGAATATTTGAACCTTTGTGGAACAGAAACTACATCCATCATGTGGAGATTACCTCCGCCGAAAGCATCGGCGTGGAGCAGCGGGGTGGTTATTATGAAACCTCAGGCGCTTTGCGCGACATGGTTCAAAACCATTTGCTCCAGGTAGCTGCCATCACAGCCATGGAATCGCCCTCCTCGCTCGAACCCGGTGCCATACGTAATGAAATATTAAAGGTGTTTCAGTCGCTGCGCCCCATCCGAAAAGAGGATGTTAAAACCAATGCAATCAGGGGGCAGTACCTGGCTGCACACATTAAGAACGAACCCATTCCGGGTTATCGCGAAGAAGAAGGAGTGAACCCCAATTCAGTTACCGAAACTTATGCCGCATTGAAATTCTACATCGATAATTGGCGTTGGGGAGGTGTACCATTTTACATACGCACAGGTAAACGATTGCCAACACGTGTTATGGAGGTGGTTATTCATTTTAATGCTACCCCCCATTTTCTTTTCTCTCGCGGCACTCAAAATAATTCAAGTAATCAGCTGGTTATCAGAATTCAACCCGATGAAGGCATCTTGCTAAAATTCGGCATGAAAACACCCGGAGCCGGTTTTGAGGTGCAAACGGTGAACATGGATTTTCACTACTCTGATCTTGCGCACCAACGCATCCCTTCGGCCTACGAGCGACTGATTTACGATTCCATTAAAGGGGATTCCACTTTGTTTGCCCGTACAGAAGAAGTACTGGAAGCCTGGAAATTTCTGTCACCCGTGATCGATTGTTGGAAAAACGAACATGAAGCACCTTTATATGGATATCCGGCAGGAACCTGGGGACCCGAAAACGCCGACGATTTGATTGAAGACAAAAAAATCACCTGGCGTTATCCCTGTAAAAACCTGTCGGATGATGGCATTTATTGCGAACTGTAAATATGAAGAGGGTCATTAACATATTTGAAACCGCAGATGACTTGTCGCAATTTGTTGCACAACAACTGATTAATCAGATAGGTGATTTGTCTGAAGGTCAATATTTTTCCATTGCTTTATCCGGTGGATCGACACCAAAATCCTTATTCCGGTATTTGGCACTTAACTACGCCGAACAAATCGACTGGAATAAATGGCTGGTGTTTTGGGGAGATGAACGTTGCGTAGCACCCGATAGTGACGAGAGCAATTACAGAATGGCCCATGAGCATTTACTTGATCTGGTGCCGATTCCAAAAGAAAATATCTTCCGGATTATGGGTGAAAACGATCCTGCTGAAGAGGCCATTCGCTATGCAGAAACCGTAAAAAAGCACCTTCCGTCACTTCACGGAATACCGCAGTTCGATTACATCCTGCTCGGACTTGGCGAAGATGGACATACGGCTTCCATTTTTCCTGATCAAATTCAACTTTTTCAAAGTAACCGGTTTTTTGAGGTGGCCACCCATCCACAATCCGGTCAAAAGCGGATTTCGGTCACAGGAAGTGTAATCAACCAGACCAGGATGGTTTCGTTTATTGTCACCGGAGAGGCCAAGGCCGAAATGGTTGCCCGCATTCTGGAGAAAAAACCAGGTTGGGAACACCTTCCGGCATCGCTGGTTCATCCGGAAAACGGGCTTCTTTACTGGCTTCTTGATAAAAAAGCAGCACAAAATTTACATAATACTGATCAATTGAACTAACATGAAAACGACGTTAACGAATACAGAAAGCTGGAAATCGCTTGAGAAACATTTTAACGAAATCAAGCATCTGCCGATAAAAACCCTGTTTGAAACCGACAAAAACCGTGGTCAGCAATTGGTGGTGAAAGCCGAAGAAATCTACTTTGATTTTTCAAAGCACAGAATTACCGGAGAAACCCTAAAATTGCTTTCTCAGTTGTTGGAAGACAGAGACTTTTCCAAAAAGCGCCAGGCCATGTTTGGTGGTGAAAAAATCAATATCACCGAAAACCGTGCTGTGCTGCATACGGCTTTGAGGGCCCCAAAAGGATCGACGATCCTGGTGGATGGTCGCAATGTGGTACCCGATGTGCATGCCGTGTTGGATAAAATGGCCGGTTTTGCCAACAAAATCAGAAACGGAGAATGGAAAGGACATTCGGGAAAACCCATTAAAACCATCATCAACATTGGTATTGGCGGATCGGATTTAGGTCCGGTAATGGCCTACGAAGCCTTGAAATATTTCAGTATCAGAAACCTGGATTTCAGGTTTGTGTCCAATGTGGATGGAAGCGATTTCGCCGAAGCGGTAGAAGGATTGCAGGCCGACGAAACGCTGTTTATCATCTCTTCAAAAACATTTACCACCCTCGAAACCATGGCCAATGCGCAAACAGCACGCCAATGGGCACTGAAAAACCTGGGCGATGAATCGGCGATAGCCAAACATTTTGTGGCAGTTTCGACCAACGAAAAGGAAGTAACCCGATTCGGCATCGACCCACAGAACATGTTTGGATTCTGGGATTGGGTGGGTGGCCGTTACTCCATGAGTTCGGCCATCGGTCTTTCGACCATGATTGCCATCGGACCTGAAAATTACCACGAAATGCTGACCGGCTTACACAAAATGGATGAACATTTCAGGACGGCTCCCGTTGAAAAAAACATCCCTGTCCTCATGGCGCTGCTCGGCGTTTGGTACAACAATTTTTTTGGGGCAGAAACTCAGGCTGTTTTTCCCTATGATAAATACCTCCACCGCTTTCCTGCCTATTTACAACAATTAACCATGGAAAGCATGGGAAAGCATGTTACAATCGGCGGACAGGTAACTGACTATCAAACCGGTGCCATTTATTGGGGTGAACCCGGAACCAACGGACAACATTCGTTTTATCAGTTGATTCATCAGGGAACCAAATTGATTCCGGTTGATTTTATCGGATTTAAAGAATCGCTCAATCTGTTGCCACCGCATCAGGATTACCTGATAGCCAACATGATTGCACAAGGTGAGGCGCTGGCTTTTGGCAAAACGGCCGATGAAGTCCGGGCCGAAGGCGTTGCAGAAGAGCTGGTTCCCCACAAGGTTTTTGAAGGCAACAAGCCCTCCTCCACTTTCTTTCTGGATAAACTGAGCCCTGAAAATCTGGGTAAACTGGTAGCCATGTACGAGCATTGTGTTTTTGTTCAGGGTGTGATCTGGGATATCAATCCCTTCGACCAAATGGGTGTTGAACTGGGGAAAGTCCTGGCGCAAAACATTATTCCCGAGTTACAGAATGGTGAAAAACCCTTGCATCACGATAGTTCCACCAATGCCCTGATTGAGTTTTACAGACGATAAAATCAGGTACAACCTTCACAATTAACACCTAAAAGAAATCTTCATGCAAAACTCCATTTTTATACAATATGCCAGGACGCCTTTGGGAGAGTTGATTGTTGGTTCGTACAATGAACAATTGTGCCTTTGCGACTGGCGCTATCGCAAGATGCGCATTTCCATTGACAAGCGAATCCAGACATTGTTAAATGCCTCATTCACAGAAGCAGACTCCTCCATTATCCGGGAGACGAAACTCCAACTTGATCAATATTTCAAACAGGAAAGAACCCAATTTGACCTTCCGTTGTTACTGGCAGGGTCTGATTTCCAGAAAAGGGTTTGGAATGCCCTTCTGGAAATTCCTTATGGGAAAACAGAAACCTATTTGGGGCTTTCGAAAATAGTAGGCGATGAGAAGGCCATCCGGGCGGTGGCAGCAGCCAACGGGGCCAATGCCATTTCTATTATCGTGCCTTGCCATAGGATTGTTGGCAGCAATGGCCACCTGGTTGGATATGCCGGAGGACTGCTCACAAAGAGGAAACTACTCACTTTGGAAACAGCTTTAAACGAACCTCAACTAAGTCTTTTTTGATTAATCGGCTTTGTTCGGGATATTTTTAATATTTTCGAGCGGAATAATTTGGTCTTAAATGAGGGAAATAAATCTAACCGTCAATGGTCGGCTATACAGGATACCGGTAAAGGAAGATATTACACTTGCAAAAGTACTGAGGGAGCAACTTGATTTAACAGGTACAAAAATTGGTTGCGAACAAGGAACCTGTGGAGCATGTACTGTATTATTAGACGATAAACCTGTTTTGAGTTGTATATTACCCGCTGTAAAATGCCACAACAAAAACATTGTCACAATCGAAGGGCTTTCCGACAGAAACGAGTTAGATCAAATTCAAAAGAAATTCATAGAGAAAGGTGCCATACAATGCGGGTTCTGTACGCCAGGAATGATCCTTACTTCATACGCGCTTTTAAAAGCAAATCCTGATCCTACCAAAGAAGAAATAAAAGAAGCACTCTCAGGAAATTTATGCAGATGTACCGGTTACAAAAAAATCATCGAAGCCGTTTCAGCATGTTCAAAGGAAAAAGAGGATCAACCGGAATATCATCATGGAAAATATCAGGTGGTCGGCAAACCCAAACCTTATCTGGACGCTGTAAGAAAGGCAAAAGGCACCGCTGATTATGCCGATGATATTTACACAAAGAACGCTCTACATTGCCGGTTCCTGCGAAGCACTTTCGCTCATGCAAACATCGAATCCATCGACATAAGTGAAGCAGAAAAAATGGAAGGGGTTCGCCTCATCGTCACAGGGAAGCAGTTAGAAAATAAATTCGGCGTACTTCCTATCTCAGAGGATGAAACAGCCCTGGCGGTTGAAAAAACAAGGTACATTGGTGAGATTGTTGCTGCCGTGGCAGCCGATACTGCTGAGATAGCCCGACAGGCGGTTGAAAAAATAAAAGTTTGCTATCATCCGTTAAAAGAATATTTCGATCCTGATGAATCCCTGGCGGACTTAGGTGAGAATGAAAAGATTCATCACCATAGCCATCGCAATGGCAAATTCAATAACAACATACATAAAAAGGCCGAGTTGCGCTTTGGCGACCAAAAACAAGGGTTTGAGGATTCATATTACAAAACCGACAACGATTTTACTTTTCAAGGCGTCAACCATGGTTTTATTGAACCACATGCGGCCACTGCTTTCTGGGACGAAAACGGATTAACTATTATTACCGCCACGCAGGTTCCTCACTATTTACACAAAACACTGGCAAAAGTGTTGGAACTTCCACTCAATAAAATCAGGGTCATTAAACCAACTTTAGGCAGTGGATTCGGCGGAAAAAGCGATCCCTTTCCTCATGAAATCATTATTGCCTTTATGGCCAAACAACTTGGTATTCCTGTAAGAACTGTTCTTTCAAGAGAGGAAGTGTTTCTGACCAATCACGGACGACATCCAACAAAAATGAATTTCAAACTGGGGATGAACCGGGATTTAAAACTGGAAGTGATCGATACCGATATCGTGATTGATGGCGGTGCTTATGGCAGTTTTGGTGTGGTAACAAGTTATTATAACGGAGTACTCTTACAAGGTCCTTACAAAGTGAATAATTTTGGGTTTAGAACAAGAAGGGTGTACACGAACAAACCACAATGTGGTGCCATGAGAGGTCATGGAGCTGTTAATCCCCGATATGCCATGGAAACATCGATCGATATACTCGCACGAAAATCCGGTCAGGATCCATGTGAAATACGACTTGCGAATTTTTTGGAGTCAAATACTTTAACAGTGGGTGAATACAGGATTACCTCCAATGGAAGCATCGACGCATTGAAAGTTGTGATGGAGCAATCGGGATGGAAAAGCAAATACGGAAAACTCCCCTATGGCCATGGTGTTGGAGTGGCCTCAGGATTTTTCATTAGCGGAAGCGCTTTACCCATTCATTGGAATGAGTATCCCCAGTCGGTTGTTCATTTAAAAGTGGATTTCGACGGAAGGGTGGTCATTTCTTCGGGGGCAAGCGATATGGGACAAGGCAGCGATACCATGTTGGCCATTGTTGTTGCCGAGGTATTGGGCATAGGTTTTGAAAACATCTTTGTCCTTGCCGCCGACACCGTGCTTACCCCGGTAGATTTGGGCAGCTATTCAAGCAGGGTAACTTTTATGGCCGGCAATGCTGCCAAACATGCCGCGGAGAATCTTAAAAATCTCATTGTTGATTCTGTCATCAAAAAATTTGACATCTCAGCCGATGAATTGAATTTTGAAAATAGCCGGGTTTTCTCCAACGACAGGAAAGTAGATTTATCCTGGATTGAAGCCATTGATATGGCCACCCGGAATATTGGTGCTTTAACCGTTAGTGGATATTACAATTCGCCAAAACTGGGAGGTACATTTAAAGGTGCGGGAGCAGGTCTTAGTCCTTCCTATTCTTTCGGAAGTGTAATTGTAGAAGTAAAGGTGAACCTGCAAACAGGCGAGGTCGAAATTCTGGATATCTGGGGTTCGCACGATTGCGGACTGGCCATCAATCCTTTGGCTGTGGAGGGACAACTGGAAGGTTCATGGCACATGGGTTTGGGGCAGGCCATTAGTGAAGAAATGAAATACCACAAAGGGTTGCTGTTGAACAGTAATTTTCTTGACTATAAAATCCCTACCAGCCTGGATACCCCGAATATTCATGCTTCGATCATCGAAAGCGGTGACCCTGAAGGCCCCTTTGGTGCAAAAGAATGTGGCGAAGGCGCTCTTCATCCTGTAATACCGGCCGTAGGAAATGCCATTTTCGATGCCATCGGAAAAAGAATGATGTCGTTGCCCATTACACCAGACAAAGTGCTGAAAGCCTTGTTGGAAACCTAATTTTTTATAGAACATGAAGATGACAACTCCACCGGATTCAGTACCATATTTTACTCCCGAAACCATTTCGGAAGCGCTGGAATTAATAAATAATAAAAGCAACCTTTCGTTTATCTCAGGCGCCACGGATGTAATGGTTAATCGGCAACAGGGCAACTTTGAATCTGATGGGCTGGTCGATTTGACCAATATAATTGAACTAACAACTTCATGTCCGGATGGCGATGAGTATAAAATAGGTGCTGCAGTAAAATTGTCTGAAATAATCGCCAATCCATATATCAACGAATATTTTCAGGTGATCGTAGAGGCGGCAAAATCAGTAGCCACGCCTTTAATAAGAAATCAGGCAACCATTGGAGGAAATCTTTTATGTGAAAACAGGTGCATTTTCTACAACCAGAGCGCACTATGGAGAGAAGCCGCCGGTTATTGCCTTAAATGCGGAGGCGACATTTGTATTGCCACCGGAGGAAAAAAATCATGTTTATCAAAATTTGTGTCGGATATGGCACCCGCGTTGATCAGTTTAAATGCCAAAGTGGTGATGGTGGATAAGGATTCTGAAAGCGTTATTCCTTTGGAGTATCTGTATTCGGGCGATGGAATAAAATCAAAAATGATTGACAGGAAAAGTATCTTAAAATTCATACTTTTACCTCTAAACCAGCATATCAAATCCACTTTCAAGAAGCTTAGACAAAGAAAAACCCTGGAATTTACTTCGCTCACGATAGCCTCAACTCTTCATATTAATCATTGCATTAAGATGGCCCTTTCCGGGATTGCACCAAATCCAATTGTTGTCAACACTGAAAAAGGGATCCCTTTCGACGCCATTTATGAAGAAATTAATAGAAAAGCAAAAATTATTAACAACGATTTTTTTGATCGCCAATACAGAAAAACGATGCTAAAAACATACTTAGTTGAATCCTTAACAGAACTTAATTCTCTTTAAATAATAAACTCAGGAATATGGCAACTGTTCAATATCACCATCCCGACTACTTTTGTGTGGATGAACTCCTTTCCGAAGAACATAAACTGATTAGAAACTCCGTAAGAGAGTGGGTAAACAGGCGTGTAAAACCAATCATCGACGAGGCCTGTCAAAAGCATGAATTCCCTGGACATCTGATGAAAGAACTGGGCGAAATTGGCGCGTTTGGCTCCTATATTCCTGAAAAATATGGAGGCGCAGGTTTGGACCAAATTTCTTACGGACTGATCATGCAGGAACTCGAAAGAGGCGATTCGGCCTTGCGTTCGGCAGCATCGGTTCAATCCTCGTTGGTCATGTACCCGATTTTTAAATTCGGAACGGAGGAACAAAGGGTAAAGTACTTACCTGCCCTGGCAAAAGGGGAAATGATCGGAGCCTTTGGTTTGACAGAACCCGATCACGGCTCCGATCCGGGAAGCATGAAAACCAGGTTCGAAGATAAAGGAGATCATTTTCTTCTAAACGGAGCTAAAATGTGGATTACAAATGCCGCGATTGCAGATGTTTGTGTTGTTTGGGCAAAAGATGAGTACAAAGTCGTGCGGGGTCTGATTGTCGAAAAAGGGATGCCGGGCTTTTCAGCTCCTGAGACTTTAAACAAATGGTCGTTGAGGGCATCCATAACCGGCGAACTGGTTTTTGACAATGTCAAGGTTCCAAAAGAAAATATATTGCCGAATGTACATGGATTGAAAGGGCCGTTAATGTGCCTTAATTCAGCCAGGTATGGCATTGCCTGGGGAGTTATTGGTGCGGCCTGCGATTGCTACGATACAGCATTGCGATATGCCCTCGAAAGAAAGCAATTCGACAAACCAATCGCCGGCTTTCAACTTACCCAAAAAAAATTAGCCGAGATGATTACCGAAATTACCAAGGCCCAGCTTCTTGCATGGCGTTTGGGCACGTTGAGAAATGAGGATAGGGCCACACCCGGCCAAATATCGATGACCAAAAGAAACAATGTGGAGATTGCCCTTAAGATTGCCAGGGATTCCAGACAAATTCTGGGTGCGATGGGAATTACAGGTGATTTCCCCATGATGCGTCACATGATGAACCTGGAGTCGGTAATTACCTACGAAGGAACACACGATATTCATTTGTTGATCACAGGAATGGATATTACCGGAATTAATGCTTTTTTGTAGGGAAGCTGGAAGCTGGAAGTGGGAAGTGGGAGATTAATTCTCCGATTCACAGACTTCGGTCTTCTGACTCCCGACCTCTGATTTAACCTCACCTTCAATGGTAACATAAGTTTAAAATAAAGAGTCATACATGAAAACTGCCTATATAATCGATGCCGTTAGAACACCCATTGGGAAATACGGGGGCGTGTTAAGCAAAACCCGGCCCGACGATCTGGCTGCTCTTGTGATAAAATCATTGTTGGCAAGAAATCCCCGAATCCCAAAAAGCAAAATCGAAGATGTGATTCTGGGTTGTACGAACCAAGCCGGTGAAGACAACCGAAATGTTGCACGAATGGCCTTGCTGCTGGCAGGACTTCCTGTAGAAACTGCTGGAGTTACCATCAACAGACTATGTGCTTCCGGAATGCAGGCCGTGATAGATGCATCAAGAGCCATAAAACTGGATGAAGGGGATATCTTTATCGCAGGAGGTACAGAAAGCATGTCGAGGGCACCATGGATTGTCGCTAAAAGTGATACTCCTTTTGGTCGTGAACCACAAATAGCTGATTCGACCATAGGTTGGCGGTTCCCCAATAAAAAACTGACAGAAATGTACTTCCCCTATTCAATGGGTGAAACGGCGGAAAACGTGGCTCAAAAATATGGAATTAACCGGCAAGAACAGGATGAGTTCGCTTACTCATCGCAATTAAAGTATAAAAATGCGTTTGACCAGGGTAAATTTAATGACGAAATCATTCCGGTTTCAATTCTACAAGGTAAAAAAGATCCATTGATTGTTACACTTGATGAACATCCCAGGCCGGACGTAACGCCGGAACAACTTTCAAAACTTAAACCCGCTTTTTCCATTGATGGAACAGTTACCGCCGGCAACTCATCCGGCATTAATGACGGCGCCGCCGCCTTAATCATCGTATCCGAAGATATTGTAAAGCAATACGGCCTAAAACCAAAAGTTAAAATTTTATCTTCTGCCGTGGCAGGTGTTGATCCTGCATTTATGGGAATTGGTCCTGTTCCGGCAACTC
The DNA here is from genome assembly GCA_002840975.1 of Bacteroidetes bacterium HGW-Bacteroidetes-16. Lineage (GTDB taxonomy): Bacteria > Bacteroidota > Bacteroidia > Bacteroidales > F082 > UBA6244. The sequence goes on along the minus strand of PHDN01000007.1, from coordinate 62,603 downwards.
GCAAAGCGTTGAAAAGAGCAGGGCTTGACATAAGCCAAATCGATTTAATTGAACTTAACGAGGCTTTTTCGGCGCAATCCATAGCGTGCATCAGGGAATTGGGCTTGGACGAAAGACTCATCAACGTAAATGGTGGAGCCATAGCCCTGGGTCATCCATTGGGTTGCTCAGGCGCCAGGATAATTACTACCCTGGTTCATGAAATGTGCCGCCGTGATGACGTTCGCTATGGCCTGGCTACACTTTGCATCGGTGTTGGACAGGGTGCTGCTGTGATTTTTGAAAAAGTATAAGTGGGGAAATGGATCAGGATTTAATGTAATTAACTCATTTCATTTCTTGATTTCATCAATCTGGTTTTTGACTTGCGTCCTCATTATGTACTTTCATTGGCTTCATTGTTGAGCCGATCTTCACCCCCTTAAACCCTCAAAGGGGGAAACTGTCGCGGAGTACTCCTTTATATCTAATTTTTTCGACTATTCATAGCTTAGGCCAATGATACTTGGTTTATTATCTCAATAACTCCATTGCCGATTTCCAAACATCGGACCAACTCACTAAAATATTGTACTCCCGATACTCCTGCCCCCATCCACATGAATGATTTGTCCTGTTATAAAGTTACTTTTCTCAGAGACTAAGAATGAAACCGCGTTAGCGATGTCATCTGGTTTTCCCATTTTTTTCGTGGGTTGGGCATCGATGAGTTTTTGCATAACTTCTTCCGAAAGGGCCTGCGTTAAAGGTGTGTCAATAAGTCCGGGAGCTACCGCATTTACATTTACGTTGTAATAACCCAGTTCAAGTGCCAGTACCCTGGTAAGTCCGACTATCCCGGCTTTTGATGCCGTATAGTTCGACTGCCCCATGTTGTTACCCAACCAGGCACGGGAAGAGATGTTGACAATTTTGCCTGATTTTTGCTCCTTCATGATGATGGCCGCTTCCCGGCACATCATCCAGGTTCCTTTTAAATTTACATCGATCACAAAATCAAAGTCTTCCTTTGGCATTTTCCAAATCATATTGTCCCTGATAACTCCGGCATTGTTGACCAGCACATCAACTTGTCCGTACTTATTCATTACTTCCTTAAACATTGATTGGATGTCCTTCTGATTTTTAATATCGCATTTCACAAATTCAAAATTTTCCTTTCCAAAAAAATCCGCCATCGAACCTGTTGAGGTATGATCCAAATCAACCACCACCACAAAAAAATGGTCTTCAATCAGTTTTTTTGCAATACTTTTCCCGATCCCATTGGCGGCACCGGTAACAATTGAAATTTTTTTACCCATCATCATCTTACTTTCTAATTAAGTGTTAAGTCCTCAAAAGTTATAATATGTCATATAATAATTTAAGTATCTCTTAGGTTAAACATAAAATAAAGCTTTACATTAGCCTCAATTTTTTAATGTTAATATTTCACAATGTTAATGAATAACAATGTTAGGAATTCACAACCCGGTTTTAAGATGTCAAAATTAAAAGAACTTACGGATAAATGCGAGCATCTTGCATTTGATTTGAACTTTAATGCAGCAAAAAAATGGAAAACTGAGAAGGAAAACAGGGTTTTGGTTGGCTATATGCCGATTTATTTCCCGAGAGAAATAATTCACGCGGTTGATGGCCTTCCGGTTGGAATCATGGGCGGGGGCGATCGAAAGCAAATTGTTATTGGAGATGCTTATTATCAATCGTATATATGTCATATTCCCAGAGGAATTATCGAGATGGCCCTTTCCGGGCATTTTACCAATTTCGACGGCTTTGTTTTTCCGGCAATTTGCGACGTAATCAGGAACCTCTCAGGAATGTTTCAAATGTCCAACATCGGGAAATTCGCAAAATACATCGACTTCCCGCAAGACTTTAATTCAGATATCGGGGGTGAATTTTATATACAGGAAATGAACTCCGTGCTTTCTAAAATAAAGGAAATTAACGGAGTTGAATTAACAACCGAAAGGTTAAACTATTCAATTGGATTGTACAATAAAAACAGGCAGTTGATTGAGGAAATATATGACATTAAACAAGCTTTCCCCTGGAGATTAACAGCGGTTGAAACTTATCATATTGTCAGGGCCGGCATGGTGATTCCTGTTGAAGAACACAACCTGATCCTGGAAGAAGTTCTTGATGAAATAAGGCAGGACATCGGCGAACCACTGGATAAGATCAAGGTGGTTATTACAGGCGCTTTTTGTGAACAACCCCCTGTTTCGCTGATAAAAACCATCGAACTGGCCGGCTGCTATATCGTGGATGATGACTTTATGCTTGGATCGCGTTGGATTCAAGGTGATGTGGACAACACCACCGACAATCCGTTAAAGGCCCTTTCTGAAGCTTATTTGAATTTTAGCACCTTTTCTTCCTCTGTGTATGACATTGGAAACCCAAAAAGCAAAAGGCTCATCAACCTGATTAAAAGAAGAGAGGCCGATGGCGTTATTTTTGCCGCTCCAAGTTTTTGCGATCCCGCCTTGCTCGACAATCCTACCTATAACAAGGAGTGCGACAAGGCAGGCATCAGGTACATCAATTTTCAATACCACGAAAACATAGGGCAATTCAAAGTCATAAAAGAACAAGTGGGCGCATTTTCAGACTCAATAAAACTTTGGGCCTAGAACACCTGTTTATTTGCGATCGTTCATTTTTAAAGGAAATTCTTAAAAGAAATTTGAAAGAAAAATAATATGTCGGAAAACGTAGAAAAGGAAAGAAGCATGATTCTCCAAAAGGAGATGATCGGAAATTTGTTTAAAGAACTTGGTAATGTGAAACAAACCGGGAAAAAAGTGGTGTACACCTTTGTTCCGGGAAATTTATCAGAGCTTATCCGTTCGTTCGATATGCTTCCTGTTTATCCCGAAATTAATGCCTTGCAATCGGGCATGAGAAAAAAATCGGATGCTTACATCCGGGAGGCCGAAAAATGGGGACACTCAGAAGATGTTTGTACTTATGTAAAGTGCGATATTGGTATGATGCTGAAAGGAAATATCGGCCCTACGGGCGAAAAAGTTCCCGATCCCGATTTGTTGCTATTAAGTTATACCGGTTGTTTTACCTTCTTGAAATGGTTTGAAAACCTGGAGAAACTGTATCCCGGCGTTCCTGTTGCTTTAATCCACACTCCTTATCAGGAGAATGGTATAATAACCGCCGAAATGACCGAATACATGGTCAAGCAACTTAAAAATGATGTGATCCCGAAAATGGAGCAGGTTTCAGGGCAAAAGTTCGACCCCGAAAAGCTGAAGACCATTCTTCAGCATTCAGCTGACACAGAAGATTTAATTGTTAAAATTTTCGATACCACCAAGAATGTTCCCTCCCCTATTGATGCCTATTTTGCAGGCGTTTATTATATAGGACCCATTAATATTGGTTTCAGAGGAACCCCAGAGGCCACCGAATATTACAAAGAACTATACAGCGAGATTCTGGAACGCGTCCGTCTGGGTTTGGGACCGGTAACCCCTGAAGGCGAAATGGAAGAGGAAAGATACCGGCTTGTTGTGGAAGGCCCGCCCAACTGGACCAGTTTCAGGGAGTTTTGGAAACTTTTTTATGATATGGGGGCTGTCATTGTTGCATCATCCTATACGCGGGTTGGCGGGGTATATAAAAATGGATTCAGACACGATCCCGACAGGTTGCTCGAAAGTCTATCCGAATACTGTATGGGATGCTACACCAACATGAACCTTCCACAAAGAGTGGAAATGCTTGCAAAGGAAATTAAAGACTATAAGGCGGATGGCTTTTTAGTTAATTCTATTAAAAGCTGCAATTCGTTCTCTGCCGGACAATTACTAATTATGAGGACTTTAGAAGACAGAATGGGAATACCGGTCGGGTTTATCGAATCAGACCTGGTTGACCCGCGATATTTCTCGTATTCCAATATCAAAAACCGGCTCGAATCATTTTTTCAAATGCTCGAACAGAGAAAACTAATTAATGTTTAAGCTTTATCATCATTGAAATCCAGTTGTAATCATTAAAAAATATCCAGTGAAAAGATTCTATTTAGGCGTAGATTTAGGTTCAACTACCTCAAAAGCCATTATCATCAACGAAAAAGATGAAATCGTTGGCAGGGGGATTACCAACACAAGGGCCAACTACCGCGTAGCTGTTGAAATTGCTAAATTGGAAGCCATATTTAATGCCAGGTTTTATTTGTTGAAAAAACAATTGGAAGATGAAATAAAACAACATCCTGAATTTAAAAAATACATCGATGATATTGAATCCCTTTTTCAATACCTGCAATTTAAAAAAAGGAGCGACATATTTCATGCCGCGTTACTGGAAACCGCAAATCAATCGTTTAATAATGGGCTGAAAGACAAGGTAATTCAACATGTTGAAAATATCTTCACTAAAATAAACCCGATGTTAAAGTTGGAATTTGTTGATGGTGATCTGGCCAATTCCAATCAGTTTTTCAGGGATATCATTAGCGAAAAGTACAATGAAGAGATCGCAAAACTTGATAAAGAACTTTTCGAGCCCATGATGCTCGTTTATGATAAAAGTATCACCCCGGTTGAAAACGAAATGGTCGACTTCAACTTTAAAGACCTCCTGACCAATTCGGTGGAGTTATTGAAGGAAAAATACAAGGACCGTTCTAACAAACACACAGGAGAAATAAGTGGGCATTTTGATGCAGAACTGAATATCCTGACAGGAAATTACGAAAATGTGTCTGACTCGTTAAAAAAACACATCGATTTTATTGCCGATTTCGAGTTTAATATAGCCAATATGGTGGGAACAGGCTATGGCCGTGCCCTGCTGCCTTTTCCGGCAGACTCGATCAAATCAGAAATTTTATGCCACGCGTTTGGTGCCCATGCCATTTTTCCGTTTACCCGAACCGTATTGGATATCGGCGGACAAGACACCAAAGCCATTCAGGTTGACAGCTACGGATTGGTTACCAGTTTTAACATGAACGATAGGTGTGCGGCGGGCTGTGGCAGGTATTTAGGATACATCGCCGATGAATTCAGCATTTCACTAAACGAACTGGGACCAGAAGCACTGGAAGCCACTAAAGAAGTAACCATTTGTTCTACCTGCACGGTTTTCGCCGGAGCCGAAGTAAGAGAATTACTCAATGTAGGTGAAGAACGATCCAATATCCTCGCGGGCCTTCATAAATCAATCGTGATGAGGGCCATGTCGTTGATAGCACGCTCAGGAGGAGTTAAGAATGAATTCACTTTTACCGGCGGAGTGGCCCGAAACCAAGCCGTAATAAAATATGTAAGCCAGATGGTGAAAGACAATTACGGAAAAGATATCAAAATAAATATACATACCGATTCGATTTTCATGGGAGCACTGGGAGGTGCCATGTTCGCCAGAAGAGCCTCGTTAAAAAAGAACTAAATAAATTACTTCAATATGAACGAAAGTATTTATACGATGGGAATTGATGTAGGAAGTAGCTACATTAAAACCCTGCTCATGAATTATTCTGATACTACTATCCAAATTCTGGATAAACACATTGAAAAAATCAGAAAACGAAATCCGGCCACCGTTGCAGAAGAATCGATAAACTACCTGCTGGAAAAAAATAAATTAACGCACGAGCACATTGCTTACCTGGCCTCTACCGGCGAAGGGGAAATGGTTGCCCGAAAAAAAGGCCACTTTTACAGCATGACAACCCATGCACGGGGGGCACTGTACTTATACCCAACAGCAGACTACGTGGTCGATATGGGCGCTTTGTATGTTAAAGCGATAAAGATTGACCACCAAGGCAAAGTCATGGACTACAAAATGACAGGTCAGTGTGCCAGCGGTTCAGGACAATTTATCGAAAATATTTCCAGGTACTTAGGGCTGGCAATTAGCGAAGTTGGCGATATGTCGTTAAAATCGACCCATCCTGAAACGCCATCAGGAATATGTGCCGTACTGGCCGAAACGGATGTAATCAATATGGTTTCAAGGGGAATCTCAACACCTGATATAGTGAAAGGGATCCATATCTCCATCTCGAACAGGGTGATCAAGCTGCTTAATTCTTTAAATGCCGACGGAACCATTGTATTAACAGGGGGAATGGCCTCTAACACCGGGATGGTTCAAACCGTTAAAGAATTGGCAGAAAAAGCCAATATGAATCCCGAAAACATTGTGGCTTTTGACGACTCCATTTTCGCTGGTGCCATTGGAGCTGCCATTTGGGGCGGGTTCAGACACAATAAACTCAAATTAAAAGCCCTGGCAGAAAAGTGAAACAGTTTGTTCTCATATAATTACTTTGAATTATGCATAAAACCATTCTTGAATCGGAACATGAATTAGGCCCCATGACTCCAAATATGGCACAAATGCTGAGGAGAAATGTAAAAAGGTTCAGTACAAGATATGTTTTCAAACAAAAGCACAACCAGGTTTATGAAGGAATTAAATGGCAGGAATTTTATACAAATATTAAGCGCATTGCTTTTAACCTGCAAAAATCAGGTTTCATAAAAGGTGAAAAGGTTCTCATCTTTTCGAAAAATAGGGTCGAAATGCTCCAAACTGAATTTGCAATTCAAGCCTCGGGAGGGATCATTGTTCCCATTTTTCACAACTTAAAAGAAGAAGTCGTTACCAAACTCTTTCAACATTCCGATTCAAAATATATTTTTGTAGGTGGGGAGGTTCAAATCGAAAGAATTAACCCCAATTTAAACTTTACAAAGATTTTTTCGTTTGACGAGCTAAAACACGACAGTTTCCCCGAAATTATTCCATTTAAAACACTTATTGCCCCCGTTGATTTTGGCAGCTTTAGTTTGGATTTTGAAGCAGATCCCGAAGAGGTTTGCTTAAATATGTACACCTCAGGCACTATGGGCGAACAAAAATGTGTGCAACTTACACACAAGAATATTTTGTCGCAGCAAGCAGCCCTGGATACATTATGGGATGTGAACGAGCACGACAGATTTCTCAGTTATCTACCCTGGCACCACAGTTTTGGCGGAATTTTCGAGAAGATAACAGCCATTCACAATGGAGCCGAAATGTATCTTGAATCGAGCTACGGTATTGATGCACTGGAAATTTTGGAAAACTGGAAATTGGTCAAGCCTACGATCTTTTTTAGTGTCCCCATGGTTTATCAATCACTCTACACTCTGGCTAAAGAGAGTAAAGAAGCTGAAGAATTATTTTTCCATTCTGACTTAAAATTTGTTTTCACTGCAGCCGCACCATTGCCAAAAAATATTTCTGATGAATTTGAAAAAAGAGGAGTGTGGGTTATAGAAGGATGGGGCCTCACCGAAACAACCCCCTGTTGTACACTTACCGATCCAACTGTAAAAAGGATCACCGGTGTTGTAGGCAAGCCGATTCCCGGAGTGAAAATAAGGCTGGCAGAAGACAATGAAATACACATACTAGGCCCCAACGTAATGAAAGGCTATTATAAAAATGACGAGGCCAACGCCAAGGCTTTTTCTGCCGACGGATGGTTTTGCACGGGCGACGTTGGCGAGTTTACCGAAACAGGATTAAAACTTATCGCCAGAAAAGACAGGATTTTTAAGTTGCTAAACGCCGAGAAAGTAATCCCATCCGATCTCGAGAAACTCATACTTGGCAGATGCTCATTTCTATCTTATGTGTTGGTGGAAGGCAGTGGCCGGCAATTTCCTGTAGCCCTATTATTTCCAAATAAAGCACTCTTAAATTCCTCGGGTAACGGCAACAACATTTCAATTGAAAACTGCGCATGCCCCCATAACATGCAGGATCTGGCCGCCTGCCTAAATAAATGTTTATTAAAAGTCAATGGCGAAATTGTTGAAAAATTTGCCCGTATCAACAGCGCCATGCTGATCAACGGCGATTTAAGTGTAGAAGATAAGACTCTTACCGCCTCCATGAAAATGATGCCCAACAATGTAAAAGAGGTTTTTAAAGCTCATATACAGAGGATTTATGGGGAAGATAAAGAAATAGAAGAAGAATATTATGTGATACCATTGGTCGACCAATACTAAATAAATGTATGAAATAGCAGCATCCGCCTTACTTAAAGAGGTCATGAACAATTATTTCCAGGATTTGAAAACCAGGTCCAAACCTCTTGCCTGGTGCACCAGCGTCGGACCGGCCGAGTTGTTACGGTCTTTTGGGTTTGATGTCTATTTTCCGGAAAACCACGGTGCTCTTTTAGGTGCTACCCGAAAAGCAATGGACTATATCCCTGTTGCGTCAAAAATCGGTTATCCTTCCGACATTTGTTCATACCTCACTTCCGACATCGGATCGCACATTCAAAAATCAACTCCATTAACAAAACATTATGGTTTGGATGCCCAACCCATTCCTGATTTAATAGTATACAACACCAATCAGTGCCGAGAAGTCCAGGACTGGTTTAGTTACTTTGCCAATCAATACAAATGTCCAATTCTGGGGATTGTACCTCCCAGGCACATGGATGAGGTAAAACAAGCCGATATTGACAATGTATCGAGTCAGTTTAAATCTTTAATACCCGAATGTGAACGTGTTAGCGGTAATAAATTTGATATCGACCAGTTTCGTGAAACACTTCGGCTCAGTAAGGAGGCCACCCTTTTATGGAAAAAAACACTCGAAACCTCGATCCAAACCCCGGCACCCATTAGTTTTTTTGATGCGACCATTCACATGGGCCCCATAGTTGTTTTAAGAGGAACTGAAACCGCGAAAGCTTATTATAAAGTGCTGTCGGATGAACTTGAACTGAACGTTAAGAATAAAGTGGGCTTTTTACCCAAAGAAACAAGCAGGATATATTGGGAAGGAATGCCTATTTGGGGCAGACTCCGGTTTTTATCAGATCTTTTCGCGCAACACCATTCGGCAGTAGTGGCATCTACCTATTGCAACAGTTGGATTTTTGATGATTTCGATGAACGAACACCCTTTGAATCCTCGGCACTTGCCTACACCAAAATTTTTATCAACCGCAGCGAACGGGCCAAATTGACCATACTAAAAGACCTGATAAATGATTTTAGGATTACCGGGGTTATTTTTCATGAAGCTAAAACATGCTTCAATAATTCAAATTCAAGATTTGGGATGCCTGCCAAATTGAAAGAAGAAACAGGTGTTGAAACATTGATTATAGAGGGAGACTTGTGTGATTTAAGGTTTTTCTCCGAAGAGCAATCCACCATTAAAATCGAAACGTTACTCGAACAAATATCTTCTTAATTTAAATAGACTTGAATATGAAACCAGAAGACTTTAAAGTAGGAATTATTGGCCTGGGACCTGTGGGCCTGATATTGGCCGTTCACTTTAAACAGGCAGGCTGTGAAGTGGCCGTTTGCGATGTCGACAAAAGAAAACTCAATTTAATTAAAGAAGAAGGGATAGAACTGGTCGGGGCCATCACCAAGACAGCCTACTTAAAACACATCTATTCATCAATTCCCGAACTAATGGAGCACAAATTTGACCTGTTGATCAGCTCGGTAAAAGCATATCATGTAGATTCAGTTTTAAATCAAATTGATGCAACAAATCACAACGGACTTAAATTACTGATTGCACAAAACGGGATTGATATCAGAATAAAATATCAAAGTCATTTTGACGATTCCAGGATTTTTAGAATGATCGTAAATTTTGCCGGAAACCTGAATGCCCCAAATGTGGTTAATGTCACATTTTTTAATCCGCCAAACTATGTGGGCTCCATCGACGACAGTCAGACAGAACTCGCGAACTTAATAGCCGATATCCTGACTTCGCAGGATTTGCAAACCACCAGTGTCGACTCATTTAAAGTAGTAGAACAAGCGTGGATTAAAACCATTTTAAACGCGGCCCTAAGCCCTTTGTGTGCCATTTCGGCCCACACGATGAAGGAAGCCATGGCGAATCCGGACACTCTTGAAATAGTTGAACAAATAATAGCCGAGGCCATGGAGGTGGCTAAAGCAGAGGACATTGTATTCGAACAAAATTTTATCAAACTCTGTATTCGTTACCTAAAAAAAGCCGGAAACCACTTCCCTTCATTGGCTGTCGACCTCATCAACAAAAGAGAAACAGAAATAGATTACATGAACGGAAAATTTGTTGATTACGGTAGGAAACACTACATTAAAACTCCTATAAACCTAGTTTTCACTAACTTGGTTAAGGCCATTACTCAGAAGAATTATATTGAAAGCCATGCAAAAGATGCTTTTTTAGATTAATAAAAACCATGCAGAAGTTTTTCTTAGGTGTTGATATCGGATCACTTTACACAAAATTGGTTGTGATCAATTCCAATTGTGTTATTGTACACAGCGATATTTTCAAAACCATGGCCCGAAACAACAAAAGGGATGATGTGATCGACCAGGTGATAAATCAATTTAAAGTTGATTACACTTGTTCAACCGGTTATGGGAGAAAACTACTGAAAGCTGCCGATTTAATTAAAACTGAACTGTACTGCGCTTCTGCCGGGGTCACACAACTCAATCCAATTGATAAAACCATTATTGATATTGGCGGAGAGGATATTAAACTTTTAAAAAGCGATAAAAACGGAAAAGTCGTTGACTTTTACATGAACAGCAAATGTGCTGCGGGAACGGGAGCGTTTATAACCGAAGTGGCAGAAAGGGCAGAATTGGATGTTCTTGATATGAGCCGGCTTGCTGCCAAATCAACTTCCGACAAAGAGTTAAACAGTTTTTGTACTGTGTTTGCTAAAACCGAAATCATGAAATGGATTTTCGACGATACATCGGATGAGGATCTGGCTAAGGGAATCTATATTTCAATTGCCAACAGAATACAAAAAATCCCGACAGACAACTCACTACCTGTTTATCTGATCGGGGGAGTTGCTCAATATCACCCTTACCTACAAAACATCATCGGGGAGAAATTCAATGTTCGGGTAACCATTCCTGAAAAACCGCAATTAATCAACGCTTTTGGTGCAGCGTGTATAGCCCAAAAGTCATTTGTCAATCATTTAAACCCAGAACCATGAAATCAATCCATGACAAAGAAAAAGGAATAGCGATCATCTATGATGATATTTTTTTAATCGGTGGAGCCAGGACTCCCTTTGGTAAACTTTGCGGAACGTTGGGCTCTGTTTCTCCCACCGACTTAGGGATATTTGCCGCGAAATCGGCTCTTGAAAAATCATCTGTAAACCCGCAAAATATCGATCAGGTCATCATCGCCAACATTGGACAAAGTTCGGCTGACACCTACTTTTTACCCCGCCATATTTCGTTGTTCTCGGGCATTCCACAAACCATTCCTTCACTCATGGTGCAAAGGATTTGTGGTTCCGGCTTTGAAACCATCGTCACGGGTGCTGAACAAATCATTTTAGGAAAAGCAGCTACCGTGCTGTGCGCAGGTACCGAAAGCATGAGCCAATCCCCTACGGTAAGTTTTGGAAACAGAATGGGATATGCCATAGGGCAACCGAACTTTAAAGATATGTTATGGGAGTCGTTAAACGATACGGCAGCAGGTTATCCCATGGGGGTTACGGCTGAAAATGTAGCGAAAAAATACAATATAACCCGAGAGGAAGTAGATATCTTCGCAAAGCGATCTTTCGATACCGCCATCGCCGCCAGGGAAAATGGATTTTTCGATGATGAAATAATGGCCATCAACTCAACGGTATTTGAAGCAGATGGTTTGGTTCCCCGAAAAGTGAGATTACCCCGGGGAGTAGAACATTTTATTACGGACGAAAACATACGCCCTACAGATTTGGAAAAACTAGCCAAATTACCACCGGTGTTTGGCAAAGACGGAGTTCAAACCGCGGGAAATTCCAGTGGCATTGTCGATGGCGCTGCCTCGGTGATTGTAGGGAACAAAGAGGTAGCCAACTCCCTCAACAGGAAAGTACTGACCAAAGTAGTTGCTTCGGCCACCAGCGCCATCGATCCTAAATTAATGGGATTGGGGCCGGTTCCCGCCATCAGGTTATTGCTCGAAATAACAGGTTTATCGATGGATGAAATCGGCCTTATTGAAATCAATGAGGCGTTTGCTGCTCAATTTATTGGCTGTGAAAAAGAACTGGGATTCGACAGGGCCATTGCCAATGTAAATGGCGGTGCCATCGCCCTGGGTCATCCTTTGGGAGCCACCGGACTCAGGCTTTCGTTGACCATTTCGCGTGAGATGAACATTAGGAAAGTAAAATATGGAATTGCTTCTGCCTGTATTGGCGGAGGTCAGGGAACCGCTCTGCTATTCGAAAATGTGAATCTATAAGTAGAAAAGATAAAATGCTCAAAATCGAAGATGGTGAAACGTCTATGTTGAAAATAAACCGACTTACTTTTAACCTGTTCTAAACAATGGTATTACCAGAAATTCAATTAAATAACAACTTACACCAACATTCGTTTATACTTTTAAGTATACAATTAGTTAATCATTCATTTAACCATTAAATAGCATGGAACCTAATATAATCAAGTCATGGAAGATGACGGATTTGAAATCTCAATTTAAACTCTCAGAAAGCGATTTTCCTGAAATAAATGAGGACGAAGTAATTGTAAAAATTGCTGGCTGCGGGGTATGTCATACCGACCTGAGTTTTTGGCATTATGGAGTTCAAACAAAACATTCACTTCCACTTACACTCGGACATGAAATTAGTGGCACCATCGTTGCTGGTCCCGGGCATCTGATAAATAAAAAAGTGATTATCCCCGCCGTGCTGCCATGCGGCAGATGTGAATTATGCAAAAACGACAGGGGAAATATTTGTCAAAATCAGCTGATGCCCGGCAATGACTTTGATGGAGGCTTTGCTTCACATATCAAAGTGCCTCACAGGAGCTTATGCCATGTGCCTGAGAGTGTCCTCGACAAATACAAACTCGCGGAACTGGCTGTGGTTGCCGATGCCATTACAACGCCGTACCAAGTGTTAAAAAAATCGGAATTACAAATAGGTGACTTCGCGATTGTTATAGGCGTTGGCGGGGTTGGCATTTACGGATCGCTGTTAGCTAAAATTCTTGGCGCCAGGGTACTCGCGTTGGATATCAGCGATGAAAAACTCGATTTAGCAAAAAAACATGGTGTTGATGCCATATTAAACGTTAAAGGATTGGATGTTAGAGAGGTAAAACAAAAAGTAAGGGAGATTGCGAAAGAACTGGGGGCTTCAAAATATGGGTGGAAGATATTTGAAATGTCAGGAACCATACAGGGCCAGGAACTCGGTTTTAACTTAATTACTTATGCATCAACCATGTCGATAGTTGGTTTTACAATGGACAAAACACAGGTACGGTTAAGCAACCTGATGGCTTTTGACGCTAAATTGATTGGAACATGGGGCTGCAAACCTGAACTCTATGGCGATGTGCTGGAGTTCATCGATCAGGGGAAACTAAAGATCGAACCCTTTATCGAGACTTTTCCCATGTCGAAAATAAACGAGGTTTTCATGAATACGTTGGATCATAAATACACACGCAGGTCAGTGTTAGTTCCTGATTTTTAAATAATTGAATATTAATCAATAAAAAATAAAAAGATGCTTGTAAACCACAATTTAACTGAAGTAGAATACAAGGAAATTCTATTCGAAAAAAGAGCCTGCCTTGATAAAGAAGGCAAGCCGGTTGAAGGATTATTTAATGCCTGGATTATTTTAAACAATCCTGCTCAATTCAATTCGTATACTACACAGGCCGTAAAAGAAGTCATCCTTGCATTCAGGGAAGCGTCAAACGACCGGAGCGTGGTGGCCATCGTATTTACTGCCGTAGGCGACAAAGCCTTTTGTACGGGTGGAAACACAAAGGAATATGCCGAATATTATGCCGGAAACCCACAAGAGTACAAACAGTATATGAGGTTGTTTAACGACATGGTTTCTGGCATATTGATGAGCGACAAACCCGTTATAAACCGGGTGAATGGCATGAGGATCGGTGGCGGACAGGAAATTGGCATGGCCTGTGATTTTTCGATAGCGCAGGATTTAGCGCGTTTTGGCCAGGCCGGTCCTAAACACGGAAGTGCCCCGGATGGTGGCTCAACGGATTTCCTAAACTTGTTTGTAGGTGTTGAGTTGGCCATGTATTCCTGCACCGTATGCGATCCCTGGTCGGCGCATGAAGCAAAAAGATACGGCCTGTTATCAGAAATCGTTCCTGCATTAAAGGTGAACGGCGAATTTATTCAAAACCCAATGGTTTATACTACCCAATGGGTTAATCAACAGGGCGAAATTATTTACGGAACACCAAAACAAGGAGCAGAACTGTCCAATGCAAAAGAACTGCTTAAAGCAGGAGTTATTGATTTATCATTATTGGACGCTGCCGTTGAAAGGATGTGTACAAAACTCCTGTATTTGATGCCAAATTGCCTGAGTAAAACCATCAACTCCATCAGAAAGAAAAAACTCGAACATTGGGACAAAAACAAAGAATCGAACAGGGATTGGCTGGCCTTAAACATGATGACTGAAGGCCGTGCCGGATTTAAAGCCTTTAACGATGGTCCGCGCGAAAACCGGGAAGTGGACTTTATTAAACTAAGGCAAATGCTTGCAAAAGGGATGGGCTGGGACGAGGAGATGCAAAAGGCAATTTCTCCCGTAAAAGGGTGAATGAGTTAATGATTAACTAATAAATATTCGTTACACTTCATTACAATACACTAAATATCAAATAAATGCAAAAGGTAGAACTCAATTATAAATACGATGGTCAGGTGGCAGAAATCATCCTGAACGATGGCAAGGGAAATGTTTTGGACAGCATCATGATGCGGGAATTAAATCAACTGTTCGAAGAATTTAAGAAAAAACCGGATCTTAAAATCATTACTTTTGAAGGTGCCGGAAAACACTTTTCCTTCGGGGCATCGGTTGAAGAACATACCAAAGACCAGGTAGCGGAAATGCTTCACAGCTTTCACGGGATGTTTTACAACCTGGTCAATTTGTCGATTCCGACCTTAGCAAAAATTTCGGGCCAATGTCTTGGTGGTGGCCACGAGCTCGCCTTAATCTGCAATTTCATGTTTGCCGATAGCACTGCAAAACTCGGTCAGCCTGAGATTATGCTGGGCGTGTTCCCACCGCCTGCTTCCATTTTGTTGCCCCTAAAAATTGGTAGCGCCAGGGCCGAGGAATTGCTTATTACCGGGAAAACAATTGATGCCGGTGAGGCTGAGAAAATCGGGCTTCTGAACCATGTTTATGAGGACAAGGAAACCTTAATTTTAGAAACTGATGGTTGGATTCAAAAACACATACTTCCCAAAAGTGCCGGTTCTTTGAGGTATTCAGTCCGTTCAGGCCGGATTATTTTAAATAAATTGTTCAAAAAAAACCTCAGGAAACTGGAGAAGGTTTTCATCAAAGAGCTGATGGAAACGCATGATGCCAATGAAGGCATCCTTTCATTCATGGAAAAAAGAAAACCCGAATGGAAAAACTCATAGCCTCGTTTAAGCATAATACCCTTTTGAACTAACTCAATCATTCAAACATACGATAAAATGAAAAAGATTAACACAGTTGGTGTTGTTGGCGCAGGAACCATGGGCTCGGCAATTGCACAAAAATTTGCTCAACAAGGTTTTAAGGTGATTCTTGCCGACAGGGAAATGAAATATGTTGAAAAAGGGATCAACGGAATAAAAGACATTTTAAATCAAGGTGTTGAGCGCGGACTATTCTCAGCAAAACAAGTTGAACTGACGGTTTTGAACATCACGGGAACGCATCAACTTGAACGATTGAAAGCCTGTGATTTAATCGTGGAAGCGATTTTCGAAAACTTTGATGCTAAATGCGAACTTTTTAGAACACTGGATTCGATCGTCGATCAGGATACCATCATCGCCACCAATACCTCATCGTTCTCCGTTACAGAACTCTCCAAATCCATTTCAAATCCTGCCCGTTTTATAGGTTTGCACTATTTTTACCATGCAGCCAAAAACAGGTTGGTCGAGATCATCCCGGGTAAAGAGACTTCTTTAGAAACATATAAAACCATGCAGGCATTTTCTGTTCTTGCAGGTAAGGACGCCATCACAACTGCCGACACATACGGCTTTGCCGTTAACAGGTTTTTTGTACCCTGGTTAAACGAGGCCGTCAGGTTGTATGAAGAAAAAAGGGTTACCATTCCTCAGGTTGAAAAGGTGTGCATGAAACTCTTTGGAATTGGAATGGGGCCATTTGCACTGATGAATGCCACGGGTGTTCCCATTGCCTATCACGCTCAAAAAACCCTGGAAGTTTTTGGGAATTTATACCTTACGTGCCCTTTATTACAAAAGCAGGCTGAATCAGGCAATCCATGGGATTTGGGAGACATAGAAAATGCTGTCGTCAGCAGCGAACCTGAAAAACTGATTACCGAACGAATGGCAGGAATTGTGTTCTTCGTTTGTTCTGAGATACTGGCCGAAAATGTATGTTCGGCTGCCGATTTAAACAGAGGAGCCCGGATAGGCTTGCGTTGGCGATTGGGCCCCATTGATTTAATGCTGAAATTCGGTGTTGAAGAAGTGAACAGGTTAGTAAAAAAAATAGCGGAGTTATATAAAATGGAACTACCAGGCGGCATTCAAGTGCAAAATTGGCACATGGATTATGTGAGCCTTGAAAAAGACGGCGCGCTAGCGACCATCACCATGTCGAGACCGGAGGATATGAACGCACTCAACGAAACGGTGATGGCTCAGTTGGACCAAAAATTCAGCGATGCAGAGGCCGACCCTGCAATCAGCACCATTTTTATTACCGGAACCGGAAAAGCATTTGTAGCGGGTGCCGACATCCGGTTTTTCGTTAAAAACATGAAAGCAGGAAAACTTAAAGATATTGAATTGTTTTCAAAATTCGGTCAACAGGTGTATGATAAAATTGATCACTCGGCTAAAAATGTAGTCGCGGTTCTTAACGGTCTTGCCCTGGGTGGCGGGCTGGAATTGGCCCTTTGCGCTGATACAATCCTCGCCCTGCCACAGGCTGTAATGGCGTTTCCTGAAACGGGCATAGGCATCTATCCCGGACTCGGCGGCACGCAACGAACAGCGCAGAAAATTGGCAAAGGCTTAACAAAATATTTAATCTATACAGGGCAATTTATTAATTCCACGATTGCTTTAGAAATGGGACTGATCGATGCCATCATCGACCCCGCCGACCTGTTTGATGTTTTGCATGGCTACAAAGCGATACCTGAAAAAAGGAAATCCAATTTAAGCGATCATCTTAAAGCATTCAATTCATTTTTTGATCAATATTCTGTAAATGAAATACTTTCAGGAATATCAGAAAATGATTTTTTACCTGTTGAGGAAGCTCAGCAACTCTCAAAAAAGACAGGTCAAAAAGCTCCTCTTGCCTTGCAAACAGCTGAAAAGCTGATTAACGAAGCCTCAGGTTGTGAATCGGAGTTGAAAGAACTGACCAGGATCTTCGCTACCGAAGACGCGTTAACCGGATTAAGTTCCATAGGTAAAAGAGTAGCGTTTATTGGCAGGTAAAGCCAACCTCATTTGAGGGTATTAATTGATTCGGCTACAAGGAGTGATTCACATGGATGAAACACTTCATGATATTTGATATATTTGCCGGTCGTACTGAATAATTGAAAAAATGAATACCTATCTTCAAATTGGCAGCAGCGTTGTATTTTTCGCATTGATCGCCTACTCCATTGGAATTATAACCGAACAGCGGACCAGACATATTAGTCAACGGGTGATTACATTTCTAACGCTGGGTGTTGTTTTGGATATTACGGCTACCATTTTCATGATTATCGGATCGGATAAAGGCGGTTTTACCCTGCATGGTTTTATTGGTTATTCCTCCTTGCTGGGCATGATGATGGACGCCATTTTCATGTGGAAAGGCATTGCCCGGTCAGGCCTGAACTCAGAAGTACCCAAAAAACTGCATCTTTATTCAAGATACGCCTACATTTGGTGGGTATTGGCCTTTATAACAGGTGGATTGTTGGTGGTATTCAGATAGCGTTAGGGCCAGTTGCTGTTGATCAACGAATCACTTATTCCATCAAAAGTGGGATTAACAGGTATTGCAGAAATGACTGAAAGCACAAAATTCCATTCATTTTCGGTAGGTTAATGTCAAATTCCTTATTTAACGGATTGAATATGGTGCGTGCCGCATTTTATTCAATAAGTTTTTGGCTTTACTATTTTCAATTTTAATAATTCTTTTTCTAAGTTGCTTAATCTGCGGCATGCACTATATTTTTTGTTACTTGCTGGCTTTTTAATAAATCTTCATTTCAATTAAGCTGCTATAATTTCACAATTTTTTCTGTCTGAATAGTTTTGTTCTCGTTATAAACAGTTATTACATATATACCTGGAGATAAATCATGAATATTAATCTTAGATAATTTAGTATTCTTATTGATTTCCCCATTTTTAATTAGATTCCCATTTATATTCATTATTTCGTAAAAGTCAACAACTTGGCATTTGTTATTTATGATTACTTCACCATAAGAAGGGTTTGGATATATGATAATTTTTTCTTGTAAACCGTCTATATTATAATCATCAGAAATATCTACCATGAAATCACCATAAATGAATGCAGGGCTAAAGATATGTTCTGTCGAATTGCCAGAAAGATCTTCAATATAAATTTTAATATCATACATTGTAGAATCAATTGTTAAGTAATCTGTAAGTTCGGCATAATATTGTGTACCAATTATAGTGTCATTGTATATCTCGCTATAGTCAACATCATTCCACTCATTCTCATCATGAAGTTTTATTGAAATTTTAGTATTTGAATACGCAAGAGGTTGAAATCCATAAGTCCCATAAAAATTATCATAAGAAACAAAGTCTGATGCTGTAAATTTTAATATTACTCTTTCGCCAAGCCTGTATTCATACCTAATACTATTATAATCGGTTTGTAAGTAAACTCGTATTACATGAGGAGGTACATTATCTTCATTTGTTGTATTCAATATGGATGTTAATGTTGATGTTCCTACATGGGAATAAAATTGAGTTGCAGTTCTTTTTTGTTCAACTGTATAAACTCCAGGTTCAAAACCATAAGATAAAATATTAAGCCCATTACCTTTCTGAATAATGGTGCCGCTTGCATCAACAATTTTATAAGTATCGGTATTAGTATCTTCACTAAAATATTCGCCCCACATACCCATATTGTCTGTTTCGCATTGTATTGCCGTAGAATTGTTGTTCCAATCTGACCAATAAAATGAAAACCCTTTACCATATTTAACATAATCACCATTATTGAATAGATGTAAATCTGGTTCTGGTGTTAAGAAAAAGCAACCAGCAATTGAACCATCAAATTCATCATAAAAAGGTGATTCTACATATTCAATTTTGCTGCCTTTAGCAAAGTAATCAAGGTAATATTTCATGCTATAACCAAAATCATCAATATCCTGCAAATCCATGTATAAAGTTGTACTCCATGATGGATTGGCATATTGATAATCAAAAGAAGTCCAGCCTAAGAAACCAGCATTCCCATTCGAATTTATCCATTTTAAAAAATTACCTAATCCAACACTGTTACTATCACGTTCAACTGAGTAACTGTATTCTGTATCTAGTTCTGCAAATGCCGTGGGTTCGTTTGTAAAAGTTACATCTTCCAAAATACTATCCTGATATGGGTATTCTATCAAATAATTGGACAGACCAGATTCATAATTTCCTGCTATTTCATTCCCAAATAATATAGGCACGGCTCCACGATAATCAGAAATTCTGTATGTGCATGAAGTAAACCATCTGTACTCTACAGTGCTATATCCTCCATTTATCAAAGGAAAGAAAATTGTAAAATTGTTTCTCACATATCCTTGTGTAGATAGTGGATCCCCATTTATATCTACCGGTTCCCATATTAAATTGTGAGTTGCTTGAAAAGCAGATAGGAATATCGTGTCTTTGTCATCAAACACATAATTTTCCTTGAATATCATGTTTAATTCATAAATACCGGATCCAGGACGTAATATTGATACAATATTTAATGTACAATGCTCGAGTACTTTGTAGGCAAATGTATCATTAACCCAGGTTACTTCTTCTAAACATGTACTACTTTCCCTGTTAAGCAGGATTCGGTCAACACTATTGCAATATACTTGATCTAATACGAAAAAGAGGGTGTCAGTATCTCTATTTGAGCTTATTGTTTTATTGTAGTTTGGGTTACTAATTACTTTATAAATCGAATAATGGTCACCTTCTCTACTGCCAAGTGTTTGAATAGTTGAAAAGGGTGCATTCAATTTTAATTGCTTTCTATTTATCATTAAGTTATTGTCACTGATAATAGTAGTGTCTGTTACCTCTTCTATACTTGTTTCCGCATAGGAACTATAGAAAGAAATATCATATGATAATTTTATGTTTGTCTGTGCTTGAAGCAGCAATACAGAATAAAAACAAATAGCAGAAAATAATATATTTTTTTTCATAATGTTGGGGTTTTATTCATTTTAGTATTATGTTGTTTCTAAGCTTGCAGGTAACTACGTGCTAACTACCATACTATTGCGTTTATTTCCGCAATATATATTATAAAGGTACAGTTGATGTAGTTCCTTTTGGTAGTTATTTAATTTCATTCTCAATACATTATTCGATTTCATTCGTTTATAATTTGTTAAATCGGTTTCTTTTATCATTGTATATAGATCATCGGGTGTTTGGTGGGGTAAATCTAGGAAATAGTTTTATTGGTTTTACATTGGGGGTTAAGAATTTATGGATTCGAATGTCAGGTTTTGGCAACAAGTTTGTCTGGATGCTTTTGGTATCACCATCCGATTGACTAACTGCGCACAATTTAGGAAGAGTTGCTTTGGAATAAAATGACAAGGTAGTTGCACTTGTCAGCCTGGTATGAAACTACGCCGAGGAAGGGGATACGCCCTGAGCAGGTCGAAGCCAAAAGCCTGTCGTATTCTTTTATTCTGGCATCGATATAGGCAATGGGGATTTATATGGTTAGCTTTTCGGTATCGTAAAACTGAATTTGCTTCCTTTCCTTCCCGATTTTCCATCGGGATCGCTTTCGACCCGGATGTTTCCACCATGTTTCTCTACAAATTCTTTGCACAATATCAAGCCCAGACCGGTTCCCAACTCATCCTGAGTTCCTGAAGTTGAGCTGCTTTCATCAATCCGGAATAACTTGTCAATCATCATCGGCCTAATTCCAACACCATTGTCGGCAACTGATACAATCATTTCCTTTTGATTCTGCATAACCGAAATGATAATCTCTCCACCCGGATTGGTAAATTTAATCGCATTCGAAATCAGGTTTCTCAAAATAGTGCTTATCATGGCTTTATCAATAAAGGCAATCATATTCGGAGGGAACTCTCTGTGAATGGTAATTGATTTTTGCTGGGCCGAATCGCTCAATAATTCAATAACCTCGTTAATGGAACCATCGATTTCAACATATTCAGGATTGTACTCCATTCTGCCTGTTTGTGAACGCGACCATTCCAAGAGGTTCAAAAGTAGATTCATAGCACGCTGCGATGAATCCTGAATATATTTTGCATACGCTTCAATTCCTTCATAATCTTTTTCCTTCACCTGCTCAATGAGAAGATTGCTAAACCCGATAATGCTATTGAATGGGCTTTTAAGGTCATGAGAAATAATAGAGAAAAACTTGTCTTTGGTGGCATTTAGCTCATGCAATTCTTTGTTCTTTTGTTCTGTTTTTGAACGCTCGAGGTCGAAATTCTTTTTAAGAACTAAAGTCGCATATCCCATTAGAAATAGTGCAATAATGAAACTAAGAGACAAATCGTTTCTCCGGGAAGTTTCATTATCGTAGTTAATGATCCATTCAGGGAAAAGATAATGTATTCCTATCAGTATTATGGCAAAGGAAATATAGATGAAAAGTACAGACCAGTATTTTTTGTTCGAATTGCTGAAGATAAATACGTTCACAGCTATAAAGAAGAAAAAGGGGGCTGATCCCTCAATCCCCTGAAAGTAAATCCAATTTAACGTCAAACCTAAAACACCTATAATCTGAAATGGAATGATCAATGGCTTGACGATTCCTCTGAAAAAGGATAAATAAAAAAAGACGCAAAATATAATTCCAATTATACCAATAATCAGGTTCACGAGGAAAGAAATGTCAATAAAAATGTTAATCATGATGGAGAAGAAACAAGTGAAGGCACCCACAAAGGTGACTATGTTAAATATTTTATTCTCAAACACTTCCTTTTCTGAATCCCGCGACCACAATAACAGTATTTTACGAACTATTTTTCTCATTCCAAACTCCTCCTTATCGTAACTTGATAATTATTCAAAGTTAATACAGGTATTGCAAAAAAAAGGTTGACACAACGATTAA
Organism: Bacteroidetes bacterium HGW-Bacteroidetes-16; assembly: GCA_002840975.1. Taxonomy (GTDB): domain Bacteria; phylum Bacteroidota; class Bacteroidia; order Bacteroidales; family F082; genus UBA6244. The sequence goes on along the minus strand of PHDN01000007.1, from coordinate 40,132 downwards.
ATTTCACATGATACTCAATTATTGTCAAAAGCCATTCTCTTCGACTTTCAGGCTGTCCCTCCATGGCTTTTAAAATGGGTGTTGATGTGTACTTTTTAAAAATGCACATTTTCTATCCATTTGCGAAATACCGCCACAGGCACACCTAAAAGTCGCAAGTTTCTACTACCAAATTGAGGATATGGGGAAGATTCTTTCCTGTTAACCAGCATTAAAGTTTAAGCGGGGCTGAATGTCACAATTACCACTAATCCCCTTGCTGCTACAACACTTTACAACCCATTGTAATTGATCCGGTTACTTCAGCTTTAACACAAATTCTAAAGATTCTCATGCGAATTTAAACCACCTCTTTTACAAGCGTTTACCTCTAATAGCGCAATGAGTTTTCCTTCATTTTTGTTACAACTTCATTTTCAAAGTTATAAAGTTTTACCAGAGTTTGAGAAGAAGCATCAGTGCCCTGTGGTGTGATGACTACGAAATTCATCGTGGTTCTACCCGGGTTGTGATCAATCCATGTTCCTGAATTGACATAAATACATTTCTGATTGATATCATTTTCAGTCGAATCCATTCTGGGTACATGCGTATGACCAAATACGACAATTCTTTTATCTGATTCGGGATTCATAAAGTATTGCAGATTGGCATGGTGATCGGTCTCGGTACTTGAATCTACAGAATCGATTGCGTGGGCAGCGGTAATGTGTACAGGCACATTGTTGTGGGTTTGCCGCGCCTCCCAATTGTCCTGAATTCCATTATAGAGATTCACATTAATCATTCCGCCCTGAGATGATTGAGAAGGAACAAGATCATCAACTGAATAATTTCCCGTGAATCCATTTACGTTTGTATGAATGATTTTCTCATCAAATCTGTTCTCGATCGGGAACGTATTAATCGTCATATACCACATCTTCCAATATCGATATAATAAATCCTGGGACTCTCCGCCAGAAACATTTGGGGTTACAATGGGCGTGGTATCACCCGGTAACGGCATTCCTTGTTGAACGTAAAGAGCGGCAATTCTTGTAAAAAAATAACCGGGAGGCAGGATGGTACCCGGAGCAATATCCTGATTTGAATAAGGATCGGGTGCACAGAAAAAATTGTAGCGGTGGCCATGCTCAATGGCTATTTTAGGATAGTCGGCCGGGGAATATGTACCTAAACCCAGCACTTCATCGCGTACCTGGTTTATCCCCGGAAGGACACTTTCAATATTTGCCGCCGTAATGGTTAAATCATGATTTCCGGGGACATAGGTAACCAGAATATTCCCTTCCAGAATGATGCTGTTTATTGCATCAAATACACCTTTATTGGCTGTCGCAAGTCGCTGTACAAAATCAGCCTGGTCTTTACCCTGATACGTATCTGTTGTAGCCGGTACAAACCATTCATCGACCAGATCCCCCGCGATAACAAGCTCTTTAACATCAGGAGCTGCTTTTATCTGTTTAAGCAATTTTTCAAGAGCGGGAAGGTTAACCTTGCATTCGGCATAATCAAGGTCGGCGCCGAGATGCAAATCGCTGATAATAACTATCATATTCCTCTCATTCCCCCCATTGCTAAAGGGGTTTATTTCAGGATCTGTCGGATCTGTCTTATCGCATGATGCGAATACATTTAAGAATATCATCACAAAAAATGCACTTAACAATCGCAGAATGGTTTTCATGGGACACTTATTATTTAATTTTTCCTACTCATAAAGCTTTTCGGAATCCGCTCGGTTTTATCATTAATTTCTGGTCTTCTTTTTTTTTTGATTCATTATTGCCCTATTTATCAACTCATGGGATTATCCCTGTTTTCATTCGCGACCTGTTAGTCTGTTGGATCACATTCTCATACCGCCAATTGCCGCTATGTCTGTTATACAGGATTTGTTGGTAAAACTCCTTTTAGTTTTCATTTAATTTCATTATCACTTTATTCTCCAATTATAACCATTTAGACCTTTTAAAGGGATTTCCATCATTTTCATTTTAAATGAGTCATCGGGTGTTTGGTCGTGTAAATCTAGGAATTAATCCTATTGGTTTGATTTTTAGAGTCAATCTTTTGGTGATTTATTTTTGGGGTGATTTGGGGGGAACGCAGGCGTTTTTGTCAGCCAAAACGGATGCTGTTCGGAAACCGAATGTTGATCACAATTACTTCACCCACAATGTTTTAGATTGCGGGTCACCAACAGTACTTCTGTCGTATTTGTTTTCAATCTCGTTATCTGTTCTTTGTGCAAATTCAAGAACAACATTAAATAAAGACTTTGATTGTTTTAATATTTGTTCGCTTGTTTCATCAGTAAATCCGTTAGCTTCAGATTTATTTAATATTGCTCTAATCCAATCAGATTGAACATGTTGGTTTCGAACCTGTCTAATCAAATCATTTACAAGTTCACTTTTGCTGGAATATTCTTCGCTATTTACTTGTGCTCTTAACCATTCACATATGGTTCAGTAAATGATATACTTTGTCTTGCAATAATATTCAGTTTTGATGCAAAAACACACCAATACTGAATCATTTACAACTTTTTCGTTGTATTGTAGGTAACGCCTCGCATGCAGCCGCAGTTAGGGAATTAGCAGATTTTTAATTGATTTTCGTTTCCATTTTAGTAGCTTCAACCAGTTCGCTTAACCACGATACCCCGCATTGCTCGGCTGCCGGCTCGTTATGGGCAGGTTTAGATTTTTATCATTTGAAAAAAGTTTCAATGGATCACCACTTTTTCTTTATAAGATTTCTCCCCGGTATAAATGTTTATGAAATAGATTCCATTTGGATAGTTAGTAAGGTCTATTTCGTCATATATTCGGCGATTGATACCTGCTGCTGAAAAAACTTTAACTCCTATGACATTATAAATCTCTATTGTATTTACATTGCTATTCCTTAATGCAATTGTAAATTTCCCAGTGGATGGATTTGGAAAAACAGAAGAAGCAAACGAAATGTCTTTCTTATCATTAATTCCAAGAGTTGCTGATATTAGATAGCTTGCGTTTTGGATATTTCCGCTCCAATCTGTTGTTATCGTTGCAATAAATGGATTATTCTGGCTCAACCAACTGTATTCAATTGTAGTATCATAGTTAATTGAACCGACCGGCTGCCATCCTGATCCTATAAAGTAACCATAAGTGCTGTCTATCTGGTATCTTGTAAATTTCTGACGTAGTGCAGGATATGTTTCTAAAGGGGTAATTAGATTTCCCCAACCATCTGTCAGACTTGTATAGTTTGTAGTTTTAACAATTCTAATAGAATCTGGTGGCGACGGATTATTAGGAAATTGAATTTTCATTTTTGATTGTCCGGAAAAAGACGTATTGTATGTGAAAGGAAAAGTTATCGATATTTCCGGTGGAGTTAATGGAACAGATAATGTATCAGGAGGTATCATAACCCCACAAAAACCCAATGACTCTATAACACTATTGTCATCATAAAGATAAACTATCATGCCTGACCTGACTAATGCAAGTGTAGCATTGGGGAAATCATCTGAGCAAAGCATTCCTGCCGGACTTAAAAATTGCAAAGTATCTTGATAGTTGTTACTGATCCCAGTAAGATCCCAGGTTTGATTTGCTCCTGCATTGCCAGGCGACAAGGTACTCGGACTTGTAGAATCGTTTGCCTGAATGAAAATTGCACCGATAAAATCTCCCAGATCATTACGGCTAATTGTGATTTGTGCTGTTGAAGTCAATGCTAATCCAAGCATGATGCTTCCGAGAAGTAGTTTAATTTTCATTTTATTTAATATTAATTTTCCTTACTCGTATGGCTTTTCAGTATCGCCCCGTTTTTTAAAGTGGGTTCTGGTTTCCACTTTTTATTAGTGGTCAGTAGTAAAAGTCAAGACGTGCTGAACCGAATTCTTGATTCTCTTGTTTATCCGTATACGATATGCCGTTTCATAAACTTGCCCATAAACGAGTGGATAAACTCACCTCTAGCAGTTATTTATCTATTATCTTTTTTTAAACCTCTTTATAATTAATAACCTACCCATTTTCAATCGTTTAAAATTTGTTAAATCGGTCTCTTTTATCATTGTAAATGGATCATCGGGTGTTTGGTGGGGTAAATCTAGGAATTAATCCTATTGGTTTGATTTTTAGAGTCATTATTCTGGTGATTTATTTTTGGGGTGATGTGGGGGGGGTTATGGAGATTGATTTCACCTCTAACCGGTACCCGGATGCTGAACACGGGCGACTTTGAGGAAAACGGTTTTATGATTGGGAAAATGAAACTACCCACGCGTGTCATTCAGGAGGGATGGTATAAAAACCGAAGTCCGCAAACCAATGCCAGAGCGTTTTTTAATGGGCATACCGCAAACAGGTGGATTAAAAATTTGGGTATTCAATTGTCATCGCAGGTAAACCAAATGGCAAGATTATCCTTAAAACCTGGATTTAATTTTCCCCCACCAACTAACCAAAAATAGTTTACTGCCGCTGCCCTCTTTTTTATTTTTCTCGCCAATGATTAGTGCAATTGGTTTGAGCTCTTCAAACTCTTCGCAAACCACTTTTAACATGGCAGCAAAAGGCAAAAACAAAATCATTCCGGCCAGGCCCCATACTGCAGCGCCTACAAACAAACTAAGTATGGCTGTTAAAGCATTAATTTTTAAACTGCCTCCCACAATTCGTGGAGTGAGAAAATTATCGGAAACCAATTGAACAGCCCAAAACAATATGGCAACTGCAATGGCAGGCCAAATTGAATCATAAGAAACAAAAGCATAAATTACAGGGATTACCGCTCCCAATGTAGTCCCAATGTATGGTATGATGGCCAATGCAGCACCTAAAAATCCGAAAAGAAAAGGATTATCGATGCCGATAATCAACAACCCGATGCTGTTGGCTAATCCAATTATAACCGTGAGAATTACCATCCCGAACAGGTATTTTTGTCCAACCTGTTGAACCGATTTAAACATTTTTAATACCCTTTTATGATTATCCCCGGACGAAAAAGCCAGAAATGCCTTTGTCAATCCATCTCTGTATAAGAGGAATAGAAAAGTAAAAACAATGGTCGCCATCAGTCCGGCCATAAAAGTTGCTGAATTGCTAACTGTTTTACTCACCAGAAAACCTGTTGAATCAGTTATCCAGTCTTTCATCCGGTTAAAGAGTTCATCCTTTCCCAGATTTTCCACAAAACTCACATGGTTATTGATAAATAGCGTAACATCGGCAAAAGCACGAATAATTTTATCTTGAAAATTTGTGAATTCTTGTGCTACACTAATAATTTGAGTTGAAAAAAAGTAAGTGACACCTCCAATTAATAAAATCATAACAAAAATGGAGAGAAAAGCAGCAAGTGTTTGACCAATTTTCCATTTCTCAAACTTATTTGCCAACGGAAGCAGTATGAATGAAATAAGCAAAGCAATACTTAAAGGAATGAGAATCGCTTTCGCAAAAACCAGTATTGCAAACAGTAAAAATGCGGTAGCTATGGCGTAAAAGAGCTTTTGAAACGATACATTCATTTTATCTTTTTTATAGATTAATTTCTAACCAAAGGTAATGAGTTTTAGTAAGGGACTTTATATGATTTTTAGAATATATTACATCATTCCCACTTTTACGGGCTTAAATTTTTCAAAAAGTAAGTGATCTCTATTACAGCATTAACAGAACAGGAAGTTGCCATTTTTCAATACATTATTAGAAGGACCGGACTTTTGAAAAGAGCACAACTACTTGGCGTTAGCATGAACATCTGATTTTGCGATTTCTGTTGGAACCACCCTGCCCGAAATAAAATCGGCATAGGCGCGGGTAAATTCGGCGCCGAAGAAAACAATCATTGAAGAATATGAAACCCAAAGCATGATTAAAATAATCGAACCTGCAGCGCCATATCCATCGCCGGGGTTTAATTTTCCAAAATATAATCCCAAACCGAATTTTCCTATATCAAACAGAAATGCAGTAACCATAGAACCAATCCAAACATGTTTCCATTTTATTTTTGCATCGGGTAAAAATTTGAACATCAATGCAAACAAAACAGTAATAATTACAAAAGATAAAATGAAATTAGCTATCTGGAGCGCCACAAAAAATGTTTCAGAAAAATGCCCCGATAGCCAATTGCCAAAAGCCGAAAGCAAAGCGGAAGTAACTAGTGAAACAATAAGTAAAAACGCGATTGTAACGATTAGCCCGAATGAGAACAACCGAATCCTGACAAAACTCCAAATACCATATTTCGAATCATCAATCTTAACTTCCCATATGGTATTTAATGATTTTTGAAACTGTGCAAAAACGGTTGTAGCGCCCACAATCATGATAATAATTCCAATAATTGTTGCCAGGACTGAGTTTTTTGCTTCGCTGGCCTGCAAAATAATATTCTGAATCTGCTCGGCAGTATCAATGCCCATTGTAGATGTGAACTGAGCTGTTATATGATTATTTACAGCGTCGCTTCCAAAAAAATACCCGGCAGATGTTATAATTACCACCAGCAACCCGGGCAACGAAAAAATCGCGTAATAGGCAATTATCGCACTTTCACGAAACGGATCTTTTACCCACCATTTTGAAAGCGCTTTTATCAGGATTTTGTAAATATTTCTATAATGTATTTTCATTGCAAAATGGATCAACGGGTGTTTGGTGGGGTATAGCTAAGAATTAATTTTATTGGTTTTACAATCTGTAACAGTTGACTTTCTCATGGTGTTTAAAGTTAAAGCAGCGCCAATCAGATCAGCGCTGCAATACCCGTTAGATTTTTTTCCATTCGCATTTTATGGATCGGTTGCCCCCGATAGCCATCAGAGCGAGCCAACCGTTAAGATGATATTTCAAATAAACTTAGTTCACATTCGAACCTATATCTCCGTGGCATATGATATTGTCAAATACTGCAGATGTTTGATAAATGTTTATATATCCATTGTAAACCAACCAGTTGTCGTAGGTGATATTCAGTCCGCTATCCAGTTCCCGTATGGTGGTATAACTTTTACCGGTAGTACCGTTTACACTATTCAATGTTCTTGTTATCGGTCCACCACCAATGGTTGATATGGAACTCAGGTTTATGGTTGCAGGATATACTTCTCCGGCAATAGTCCCTTCAAGGTTGAGGGTAACTAGTGTATTCCCGTTTTCCCTTTTTTCAAACAGTGCTGTTCCGGAAACTCCGAAAGGCTGAATTGTGTCCAGATTATAAGTAATATTGGTTTCGGTAATGACATTGCCGCCAATATCGCCTTGTGCAAGAATTACCAGAGGTTCGGCAGTGCTTAGCATCACTTTAATAAATCCGTCGTAAGCAATCAGTTGATCATAGGACATCGAAGTTACCAGGGTAGAGCTTTTCCCCGTTTCATTAACAGTATTTAGGTTAAACACCACTGCACCTCCTTCGGCAACAGTATTCATACATAATTCGGCAGGATGAATTCCCGATGGTAAACCGTTTAATGCCAAATCGATGGTTACTGAATTGCCGGTTTCAATAAAAGTTGCAGTTCCTGTCACCCCCAGTACATCTTGTACTTTTAGTTCATAACTTGTCTCCCTTGCAGATACATCATCCTTTTTGCAACCGCTGCCAAGGGTCAATAAAAATACCGCGACAAATAATGTTAGTAAGGTATTTAATTTTTTTATTGTAGTCATTATTTTTAATTATTTGTTAACCGCGACTGGCGGGACAGTTGTATATAAATTTTACACTACAAAGGTGAATCTATTAGCACCCAATAGTATTACACAATTTCATAAATAAGTTACAACATTCACACATCGGTCGATTCAATGCGTAAAAACTTTTCAATAAAAGAAATACCCTTTTAAAGTATCAATTATTTCTAAGCTAGGTCCTGCGATATTTGAACAACCGTTTTTTTATCAGGTTTCCGTTTTAAACAACATAGCCTGAATCAATATTTTATGGCCAAATCATTTCTGTGCAAATTTGATAAGTTCTGCATTAAACTTAAGGGTTTCCTCCAAAAACATGCTGTGACCACTATTTTCAAAAGCAACAATATATGAATTTTTGATGCCGGCTTTCATTTGTTCGGCTAAATCAAAGGAACATATTTTATCTTTTTTCCCATGTATGATCAAGGTAGGAATTGCTATTTTAGCCAAATCAGGTCTCAGGTCGGTATCACGCAAAGCAATTAAGCATTGTGCTGTGGCATAAGAAGATGCACTGAGATTAATTCCATTTAACCAATTGCGTATTCCTTTATTTAATGAGGTTTCGGTTGCAGAGAAAATCTTTCCAAAATTGGATAGTAACTGAGGTCTGTCTTTATAATTCAATTCAATTAACTCATCAACTGCACTTTTGGGGAGGTTGTATTTGAAATCGTTGCGTTGTGTCCATATTGGTGCTGCTGCTCCGCACAATACCAGCTTAGAAACATGAGCCCCTTTATACTTTGAAACATAACGAATTGCAATAGAACCACCCATTGAAAAGCCAACTAAAACAGCATCATTTACATCCAGTTTGCTTAAAACGTTTTTAATATCCAAGGCGTGAATATCATAATCATATTCTCCGTAAGGCTTATCCGATTTACCGAAACCACGCAAAGTAATACCTATCGCTCTGAAGTTATTTTTTATCAAAGCGTTGTATTGGTATTCATACATTTCGTCGCTTAAAGGCCATCCGTGTATCAATACAATTGGCCTGCCTTCACCTGCATCTGTAATATGAAGGCGAACATTGGGTTCTACTTCAATGTATTCTGCCCTGGTGGCAGCTGTGTTTAATTTTTCCATTCTAGTAATCTTTTAAACGTCCGGTTATTTTTGTCAAAGAAGTTTTCAATTTGTCTATAGCACCTTCAATAGCCTTTTCATGGGTGCTTGCGTGGTTGGTAACTGCGATTGGTTTCAAACCTGCAAGTCGGGCTTCCACCATGCAGCGTTTATCGTTGACCCCGTCTTTATTGCCATCCTCATCTGATAGATGAACTTCCACCCTTGTTATCTGTTGACTGAACCTGCTTAGTTCTTCCGATATTAAAGAAGTTGCCGAAGCAATAAGTTCTTCGCTCCCGGTTACATTTTTATCTGTATTAAATTGTATTTGCATTTCTTTATTTTTAATTAATAACGAAATATTGCTGCCAGCCCTGTTTCAGAAGGCATCTTTTCTGTTGGAAGCACCATCAGCTGTCCACCCATCTTTATTACCAATTCTCCCATATCGTCGAGCAGGTCATCTACTCTCGGATTGATCAAATCTTTTTTCTGTGTATTACCCGTCACAAGATTTGTAATCCTGACCGGGATGATCCGGTCGGCTTCAACAAGAAGTGTATCAACCCGTCCCTCAACTGCAGCCACAGCAACTTCCTTGTAGTCATCGCTGCCTTTGCCATTGGCCCTTGCCTGCTCAAACCGGGCGACCGTGCTGTCAAGTTTCAGGTTATACTCCGGTTCCATTATTTCCCAGGCCATTTTTGCCAGCTTATCCGGTGAAACAGACGAAGGATTTATAGCAATTCCTTTGGATAACAATAAAGGATTTTTATTTACCCTTTGAAAAAGGTTATGGTGTTCGGGCAAAGCTGCAAGAATGAGCGGCCAGCCTGAAGGTTTCGAATAGTGTTCGTAAATTGCTCCCGCAACCATTCGGAAAAATCTCTCAGCATCTTTTTCAGTTTCTTCTTTTTTGCCACCGTGCCCGTGGTGCATTGCCGTACTTGATCCACCTGTTCCTCCATAAGAATCAACAGTCGAGTGTTTCTCGGTCAATTCATCACCAAGAGCTTCTGTTATGGTTTTTGGAGTATCATCAGTGAGTTCAACTTCAGTAAGTGAGTGACGGTTGCCTTCAAAAAGTCGGATATCATGAAGAGTTAAACCCAATAAATGAAAATGGTCAACCGATTGCAAATATTGCCGGAGCGGTTTGGTATGGAAACTGTCGGCCACCATTGCCAGTGCTTCAACCGATTTATGTAGTCTGACAACTTTAAACAATCCTTTTGCACTAAAAACGGCAAGTCCGTCCAACGTGTGATTCCAAATATGATCGTTATCAACGAGCGCCTGTACAGGCTCAAGATGTTTTTGCACTTCACCGGATGAATATTTTTGCATCAGTGATTCTTCCAATTGCTGGACAAGATTTTTAAAAAGGATGATATCCTGAAGATTTTCAGGATGTTTTTGATGCGTAGGTAAATAGATTGAAAGACAGGGCGACTGATCTGCCGACAGGAGCTCCTCAATCAATTCTTTTGTTAATAATTCCATGTTTTTTTTTATTTCAAATCTTTTTTATAAAATATATTATTGAACTCTTCGCGGTCATAAAATCCGTCAGCAGCATTTGAACTGTGAATGGTGTTATCTCCCCTGTAATGACGAACTACATCTAATTCGTACCCAAAATCTATAACATCACCTTTTTTAAACCGTTTGGCTTTTGCAAATGTTGACCTATCTATTTGATTAGTATTCACCAATTTGTTCTCCTCATCAATGACTGCCATTCCGATAGGAATAATCAGGTGATTTTCCCCTTCTTTGTTTAAAAACTCATGAACACCATCACTTACCCGATCCTGATAAGTATTGTACCCTTCCTCAATCAAAGTTGTATCTACTTCTACATCGAGGTAAACCACACGTTCGGCAGCTTTATTTACCAGCAAATGCTCCACTTTACCAATGGTGCGGTTATTTGCATCTTTTACATTCCAGCCCCTTACATCGCTATAATTTTCGGCCACTTTATAACCGGATAATTCGTCCAGGTTAAAAAGATTTTTGTTGGTATCTGTCATTAGTTAAATTTTTAAAGAACCATTAATTCATTTTTTTTAGCAGGTCTGAAGCCTTTGCAAAGTAATTCTTAACTGCATCTTTTTGCTCAAGAGCAAGCACACCCGGTTTTATTGATTCTGATGCACTTCTTAATGTTTCAACTTCATTAGCCAAACCTGGGTATTTTGCCTTTTGGATGTTTTGCAATACATTGGTTATAATATCATCCGCCTTTCTAATGTTATCCGCATGTGTTGTTTCAAAAGGATCTTCCGTAATCATTTTTGCATATTCCTTTGCCTTATCTAAATCTGCACGAACTTCATATCCAACCTCATCGGCCATAGCATTTGTAGCCTCAATAAGTTTTAATAGCGCCTCATTTGTATATTCATGGTCCAGACCCATTTTTTCCTTATTGTTATCTATAAAATTTACATAAGCAGCAATAGTGGCGTTATTTTCATTTACCCCTATGAGGTCAGGTTCGTTCGTATTGGTGATATCATCTGCTTCAGCTACTGCCTCTGTAATTTTGCCGGGATCACGAAATACCAGAAAATAGACAAGCAATGCAGCTATAACAAGGCCTACCAAGAGCCACGGCCATATTTGTTTTTTCTGTTCAATCTTGATTTCTGCCATAATAATATGTTTTTAATGATGTGAATATTGAAAAAACAAAGTTGATGACCTTTAAAGTAATAAATGTTACACAAATTTTGTGAAAGTTTACATCATTCACACTTTACACCTAAACTAAAGGCTTTCATTTTCTTTTCGTCAATAGTAACTTCCAACCCTTTTGCAACAGCCTTTCCTAAGTGACAATCGGCACGGAAAAAATGAGAGAGTTGTCGGTTAACAATTTCATCTTTCTTTTCTCCGGATATCCCATTCATTGAACTTACAATGTTGCTTACCAGATGTTCCTTATCCTTTTCGCTCATCACCTTGCTATACAACAAGCCCGGCTGTGTGAAATGGTCATCATCGTTTTCGTTGCGGTCGAACCAGTCGGCAATACTTGATTCCAATTGCATGGGGGGTTCTTTATAGCTTTCATCAACAACAATATCATCAAAACTATTGGGGCGATAATTCGGATTGGCACCTCCATTATCTCCAACCTGCATAAGTCCGTCTCGTTGGTAATTTGAATGTCCGTAAGGACATTGGTTTACAGGAATCTGCTCATAGTTCACACCCAGACGATAACGCTGTGCATCGGGATAAGATAGTAAACGTCCTTGCAGCAGTTTATCGGGCGAATAACCAATGCCGTCAACAACATGGGCCGGGTCGAATGCAGCTTGCTCTACATCACGAAAATAATTTTCAGGAATTCTATTCAATTCCATTATTCCCACGTCAATCAATGGGAAGTCTTTATGGAACCATACTTTGGTGATATCAAACGGATTCCATTTAAAGGATTTGGCCTGTTCATCGGTCATTACCTGAATTTTTAAGGCCCACTTGGGAAAATCATCTCTGGCAATGGCTACCACCATATCCCGTTGTGCCTGATCAAGGTCAATTCCTTTCATTTCATCAGCCTCTTTTGCAGTGAAATTTTTTACACCTTGTAATGTTACAAAATGAAATTTTACCCATATCCGCTCATTGTTTTTATTGAAAAACGAAAAGGTATGGCTGCCAAAACCGTGCATGTGCCGATAAGAGAATGGAGTTCCACGATCGCTCATCAGTATTAATACCTGATGCAGGCTTTCCGGATTCAAACTAAAAAAATCCCACATCATGGTAGGGCTTTTACAATTTGTTTTAGGATCACGTTTCTGTGTGTGAATAAAATGAGAAAACTTTTTTGGATCTTTAATAAAGAATACCGGAGTATTATTGCCTGCTAAATCCCAGTTTCCGTCTTCGGTATAAAACTTCACCGCGAAACCACGTGGATCTCTTTCACTGTCGGCACCTCCTTTTTCTCCTCCAACAATGGAGAAACGGGCGAATAGTTTTGTTTGCTTGCCAATTTTTGAGAATATTTTTGCTTTAGTGTATCGGGTGATGTCATGGGTCACTGTAAAGGTGCCAAATGACCCGGTCCCTTTTGCGTGAACTACTCTTTCAGGAATGCGTTCCCGATTGAAATGCGCCATGTCTTCGTGCAGAAAATAATCCTGTAACAAAATTGGTCCCCGATTGCCAACCGACTGCGAATTGTCAAACTCAGTGTAAGGTCTGCCACTTGCTGTTGTTAATTTTTTCTTTTCCATATTAAAGGTGTTTTATTAATGAAAGAAATCTGGTTAGTTGATTGTTGAATTCACTTGAATTTTCCATGTTGCTTAAATGCCCGTCATGATCAATCATTTTAAAGCAGTTTCATATCTTTTTGCTACTTCTTCCCAGTTTACAAGATTCCAGAATGCTTCAATGTAATCTGGTCTCTTGTTCTGATATTTTAAATAGTAAGCATGTTCCCAAACATCCATTACAAGCAGCGGTGTTCCCTTTTTTTCAGCGAGGTCCATTAATGGATTATCCTGATTTGGTGTTGAATTAATAAAGAGTTTGCCTTTATCGTCCATACTCAACCATGCCCAGCCACTGCCAAACCTGGTTTTTCCGGCATCTGAAAATTGCTTTTTAAACTCATCAAAAGAGGTAAACGATTTTGTAATGGCCCCTGATAATTTTCCCGTTGGTAAGCCACCTCCGGAAGCTTTCATGCCTTCCCAATAAAAGGTGTGGTTGAAATAACCACCACCATTGTTTCTGACTGCTGCCGGATAGTTACTTATATTTTTGAAAATATCGGTTATGTCCATCGTTTCCATTTCTGTGCCCTTAATGGCAGCTATGAAATTGTCATAATAGGCTTTATGGTGTTTGCCATAATGGATTTCCAACGTTAGCTTATCAATAAATGGTTCAAGCGCATCGTACGCATAAGGCAGCGCCTGGAATTCGAATTTATTTTCTGTTTTCATGGTAGATTGATTTTTTGGGGTTTTATTTTTTGTTTGATTTTTAGGCGTTTCTGGTGATCGCGCATTTGAATTGCACTGAAAACCAACAAGCCCTGATATGAGTATTCCCGCAATAAAATTTAGTTTACTCATGGTTTTTCCTCTCTTCGTCTTTTGGAGAATCAACATTGTATTTCTGTAGAAATGAATTCAGTGATTCATAGTAAGATTTTAACTGATTAAGCGTTATTTCCGGATCATTTTCTGAAGGAACAGTCACTGGCATTTCTTCCAGATACTTAGATAACTCCGGATAATGATCCTTAATCCTCATGGTAATTTTCAGAATCTTTTCATTCAAATCCTTCTCAAGTTGTTCATAAGCCACTTGCTTATCCGTGTTTTGTCCGTCAGTTACAGGTTTAATTTCTGTCGGAGGTTTATCAGGTGCCTGAAATTCAAGATTTTTGTTTTTTGTGATATTTTTCTTTTCCATGTTACATTTTTTCTGTTACTATTGCTTTTTCACTTACGCCTAAATTTACCAGTTGCTTTTTTACAGCGGCCATCATAGGTGGTGGTCCACATAAATAAAATTGCTGATTGAAACCGGCAATGTTGACTTTAAGAAAGTTTTCGTCGATTTGACCATGGGCATATTCATCGGTTACTTCATCTGATAGAATATTGATGAAATTCTCGCCTAATAACTTTTCAAATTCTGATTCAAGTATGATATCTTCTTTGGTTTTATTGGCAAAAATCAACTTGTTTCCACGAATCTCATTCTTAACCTGTAGATTCCTGAGAATACATATAAATGGTGTAACACCAGCACCGCCTGCAATAAATACACCTTCTCCTTTATAGGCAATAGCGCCAAAAACATCGTGCAAAATCAGTTCATCATCCTTTTTTAGTTTCAAAAGTTCGTTCGTTACACCTTTGTGCGACGGATATGTTTTGATGGAAAATTCGAGGAAATCACTGACAGGCAGGGAAGTGAAGGTAAAAGGTCTTTTTTCATCCTTCCACCCTTTTTTATTTATTGCAACTTCAGTGGCCTGCCCCGGAGTGAAATTGTACTTCAGAGGTTTTTCAGTAACAATTTGCAATGCATCATGTGTGATGTGTTTAATCGAGTTTACTTTTACAATATGTTGAGCCATGGTCTAAATAATTTTATACCAAGTGGTATGTTAAAATGCTTCTTTTATTGAGCTATTTACAAAGATGCCGTTTAGCGAATATTGAGCGAAACGACATCTTTTCTAATAAGCAGATTACTATTGTTCTGACATAACCTTGTGCAATTCTTCTTTGGTTTTTCCGAGTTTTTTTTGAAGTTTTCCAAGCATTTCATCTTTTTTACCTTCGGCATACATCAGATCATCGTCAGTTAAGTTTGCAAATTTCTGTTTGAGCTTACCTTTCTGCTCATTCCAGTTTCCTTTTAATTCTGTTGTGTTCATGCTTTAAATTTTTAATTGTGAATGAATTTTCACAACAATACAAAGTTGCAAACACTCATTCCGGAAAACGTTATATCTTTCTGGAAATACTTTACATCATTCACACATTATCTTCGCCCAAGGCAATGGCTTTCATTTCCTTTTTATATAGGTGCTCAAAAAAGCAACTATTCTGTCATTCCTGTCAGGCACTTTTTGATTTCGTTTTCAAATTTTTAGACTTTGTCATGTTTGTAATTTGCTTTTCTAATGCCTTGTTGCTATGGGTTCGCCAATATGAGTAGGCTGGTTTTTCGGGAAGCGCTATGTCCCCAGTTGCAAAAGCTGAAACGAAGGCGGAATGCCGAATGCAAATCGTATCCCGTCGCTGCACTATATTGTGCGTTGTGTGCTGAGTATGAATTGTATCCATTCTCAATGCAGCACGGGTTCAGAATCTTTGGTCTAATTATTTAGTTTAATGTCAATTAATTGCTCGATGTCGAATATAATTGAATCATCAATCACATCAATTCTTATCCCACGACCTTCTGCATATTTTGTTGCTTGGCTAATTTCTGTTTTTATGTCATTTGAAATTTTGCTCTTCATTATCTCATTTACCGCTTTATCTCCAAAAACAAAAGCTACTTTGAAATATTGGTTTCTTGGTAATAGATAGATAATCGCTCTTTTTTTATCTTTAATCCGAAAAAACCAACCATATTTTTTACCTGGATAATTCCATTCAGCCAATCCGTTGGGATATTTACTCAAAACCATGTCATGAATCTGTTTCCATAGTTCGTATTTAGAATCAAGTTTTTCGGCTAAATCTTTATCAGTCGGTTTTGCTGTTATGTCTGGAAAAACACTACTATCTTCCATATTTTTTCAGTTTTGAAGGCTGTAATTCTGCGTTGCACACAACATCCTTATTCCGTTTATTGTCGCCATATCTATTATATTGGCTTCGTTGTTAATAGTCCTTTCAGTATTCATCTAATCTCATTATCACCAGATTACCCATTTTTTAGTCCAAAATTATCTAAATCAGCTCTATGTTTCACTGTAAATGGATCATCGGGTGTTTGGTGGGGTAAAGCTAAGTAATTATTTTAATGGTTTGATTTTTAGCGCCATTATTTTGGCAATTGATCTCTTTTTGGGAGCAACTACGGTCGGAAGACCACCATACAAAGGACGAGAACGGGGCGCATACATTTGGAGCATAAAAAAAGCCTCCAAATCATTGATTTAGAGGCTTCTGTAGTCCGTACGGGATTCGAACCCGTGTTACCAGGATGAAAACCTGGCGTCCTGACCGGACTAGACGAACGGACCGTTTCGTTTAGGAGGTGCAAAAATAGAACCTTTTTTTACTTGCACAACATTTTCTGGAATTTTTTTTTCATGGCCCTTTAGGCTCCTCCCCCATTGCTTCTCTCGGTATCAGCCTGAAATTTATAACCCAGTCGCTTACCCGTTTTTATCGAGATAATATCCCGGGTATTTTTCATGTCATAAACCGAAACTTCCTTAACCAGATCGTAATCAGGAGTAAGCAAATCGAAGTTCACGGTGTAGGTAATGGCCGTCTCCAGGAGGTTGTTAATGGAAGCTTGATCAACCAGGTTGTTTTCGAAATTATTAAAAATAAATCCCAACTCGCGCTTTCCTTCAATAAAATAATGTTTGTCTTTGTTTACAAACACGCGCCCAATAAGGTATCCAATGTCGTTTACCCGGTTGTACTTAAATGAGTCGGCCAGGAAATTATAGATGTTGATCACCCCACAATAGCTGCGGCTTTTATCTTCATGAATGTAATCGGTGCGCATCACTTCATGATGACGTGAAAATTCAAAGATATTGGTATGCATCAAAAAAAGAAGCACATCTCCGCCAAATTTAAGCTCAATCTCAAAGTCACTCATGCTGCTCGATTCAAACGGAACCAAAACGTGGGGCACTTTATTTTTTACATAGTCCGCGTATTTCTTCTCAAGCTCCAGGATCGAATCCTTGATCAGGTTAAACGTTTCCAGGGTATTGTTATACACGTGTTGTTTCAAAGTGGCCTTTTCAACCATTTTTTGAAAAAAGGGATTAGGATTATACTCAATGTCCATTGCTTCCGGATATATAATGATTTTCAAAGGTAGAAATATTTTGGTCATCCCTGATAAAACAAAAACAGTGATCCCAAAAAATCAGCTTAATGAAATACCCTGAGACTGAGCCATAGTGCCATTAAAAAAAATGATGTTTACTTCCTACCCGGATGGTAGGAGGTCTAAAAGCTATCCCTCGAAGGTAAACGACAGTAAGAACACTTTGGAGCGTAGCTGGTCGATGCTGTTTGTATAGATGTTGCTTTCGCGGATGATCAGGTTGTTTAATCCATAACCCATTTTCAGTTCTGTGCCAAATTTAAAATAGGTTGTATAGAAGTCGAAGCCAACACCCAGTTCCAACGAAATGTCGTGGCGGTTAAGTTTGACGGTAATATCACTGGAGTTTTGTTGTGACTTTTTTTGCGAGGCCAGGTCGATGCTGTATTTTACACCGCCCAGCACGTAAGCAGCCACGTTGTTCAGCCTGCGCGATTTATATTTGAGTTCGAGTGGAAATTCAACCAGGGTAGAGGTGATCCCCTTTCGCATTTCAACAGATTCTTCATCACCGTTTTTATAGGTCCGGATATTGTAAAACAACAACCGCTCACCGAACGAAAGAGAAGGGATAAAGCGCAAATTAAGATCTGGTGTCAGGTGCAGGTTCCCAACAATCCCGATGCTGAAACCCGGTGTAGGAACCGAATTAACACCATAAACGAAGGCCGAATCTACCGAGTAAAAATCCGGCATTTCTGTAGAGCTCCATTTGATAAACGAAAGATTGTCAACCGTTTTCACGGAAAAAAGCATTTGATTGACTCCCAAAATAAATCCAAAATGATAGGTTACATGGTCGAAATTAGGTAAATTCATTGGTTTTCGTTGCTGCGCCACGGCAGATGTACTAAACAACAATCCCATCAAAGCTATACCTGTTATTGTGGCAAGTGATTTTTTCAATTGATAACTCATGAGTAGGTTAACGCTTTTCTGTAGGCGATAGTATTTCATCAGGTTCCGATTAACGAGTTTATTTTTTGATTTACGTCCGGTTTATTTTGATCCCCAGTAAAGAGAGGCTATTCCCATGGTCAATCGCTTTTGATGTACCTCTTTAAATCCGGCCGTTTCCATTTGGTCGAGAAACTCCTGACCTTCAGCAAAGGCAGAAACCGAATCGGGTAAATAGGTGTAGGCTTCGCTGTTCTTCGACACGGTTTTACCCACCAGGGGAAGTATGAATTTAAAATAAAATTGATATCCCTGTTTGAAAACAAACTGATTTGGCCTCGAAAACTCAAGCACCACCATCCTGCCTTGTGGCTTCAGCACCCGTCTCATTTCTTTCAATCCGACCTGCAGGTTTTCAAAATTGCGCACGCCAAAGGCCACCGTCACGGCATCAAATGAGTTATCTGGAAAGGGTATTTCGGCGGAATCTCCATGCACCATCTCGATGAGCTGATGAAGACCTGCTTTAACAATTTTCTGCTTTCCCACTTCCAGCATCTGTTCGGCAATGTCCAATCCGACAATTTTTTCAGGATGCAGTTTGGCCAGTTCAATCGCCAAATCGCCCGTACCGGTTGCCACATCCAAAATGGTCTGTGGATGAAGTGGTTCCAGCAGTCTTCTCACTCTGATACGCCACCTGATGTCGATGCCCGCTGATAAAACATGGTTCAGCAAGTCGTACCTTGGTGCAATGTCGTTAAACATTTTTTCGACCCTTAACTTCTTCCCCGGAGTATTGTACTGATTCATATACTGGTTTTTCCCTGAACTAATTAGCACCCATCATCTTCGCTACTTCTATGCGCAGTTTCTCTTTATTTATCGGAATGACTCCCACCTCTTCACACACAAGACCTCCTGCCAGGTTGGCAATAGCAGCCATGATTCTGGGTTCGGTATCAAGTGCCAAACACAGGGCAGCAACGCTAATCACCGTATCACCGGCTCCCGAAACATCCGTAATATTGCGGTGGTGAGCCGGGATCAGTTGCGACTCATACATTCCCTGCTCTTCCCAGCTGATAAATACCCCCAACTCTGACAGGGTATTTAGCACCATTTTTGCCTGAAGTTTATCCTGAAGTTGTGCCACGACCATTTCGAGTTGTTCGTTGTTGTGCGGATCGAAATTAATCCCCAGTCCTTCCTTCACCTCCTTGATATTGGGTTTAAAGAGTGTTACCTTTTTATAATCAAGGAAATTCCTTTTCTTCGGGTCAACAGCTACCGGAATTTTACGTCGTTTGGCCTCTGCAACCACATTTTCAATCAGTTGTGATGAAATAACCCCTTTGTCATAATCCTGAAATATCACTACATGGACTTCATTTTCTACAAACAGCCGAAGTATTCTTTTGTTTAACAATTCAAACTGATGTTCATCGAGCGGTTCGGTAGTTTCCTCATCCACTCTGAGCATCTGGTGCTGGTTGCCAATGATTCTGAATTTGGTTGTGGTGATCCTGTTTTCATCGGAAATCAACCCTTCAGGCGACATTCCTGCATCCAGGATCAATTGTTTAAATGCAACACCTTTTTGGTCGCTGCCGATTACAGAGCACAAAATGGGATTTGCGCCCAAAGCTTTGAGGTTTAATCCCACATTGGCCGCTCCACCCAATCGGTTTTCGCGTTGCCTCACGGTAACAATAGGTACGGGCGCTTCGGGACAAATCCTGTCGACAGCCCCCCAGATGTAAGCGTCCACCATGACATCACCTATGACCATTACATTCAGTTTATTAAACTGTTCAAAAAGTTGATCTATATTTTTTGAAGTCAACATGCCAAAGTATTTTGTTGGATTGCAAAAATAGATAAATATCCGGCAGGAATTAAAAACACCCACCGCAGCCTGTTTGATTCGAGGCAACTCACAATTATAGGGAGAAATTTCCTGAAAATAGAGGTGTAGCCTTATTTCAACAAGGCCAAGGCGTTTTTAATCCTGTTGACAGCCTCCACGAGGAGTTCCTTTGAAGTGGCATAGGAAAGCCGGATACAGTTGGGATCGCCGAAAGCCTCACCCGGAACCAGGGCTACATGGGCTTTTTCGAGCAGATAGGTACATAGTTGGGTGCTATCGCTCACCAGGGTATTTCCATCCGATTTTCCAAAGAAACTGCTTACATCGGGGAAGAGGTAAAATGCACCTTTGGGGAGATTGGTTTTAACGCCATCGATTTCCTGCATCATACGGACCAATAAGTCGCGCCGTTCTTTAAACGCAGCCACCATGATCTTTAATTCAGGAATTTGATTCGGATCAGCCGAGACAGCTGTGGCAGCCGCCATCTGTGAAATGCTTCCGGCACCTGAGGTAAACTGCCCCTGCAATTTGGTACAGGCATCGGCGATAAATTGGGGTGCTGCCAGATATCCAATGCGCCAGCCTGTCATGGAAAACCCCTTAGAAACGCCATTGATGATTACCACCTGGTTTTTTATCTCCGGAAAGGAGGCTAAACTTACGTGTGAGCCCTCAAAAAGGATGTGTTCGTAAATCTCATCCGAAATCACTACCAAATCAGGGTGTTTAGCAATCACTTCCGCGATGGCCTTCATCTCGGCAAATGAGTAAACTGATCCGGTCGGATTGCTTGGGGAATTGATTAACAAAGCCTTAGTACGAGGAGTGATGGCAGCAGCAATCTGATCTGGCGTGACCTTAAAATCGGCTTCAATACCGGCTACAATGAGTTTTATATCACCACCAGCCAGTTTAATCATCTCGGTATACGAAACCCAATAAGGGGCAGGTACAATGATTTCATCACCTGGATTTAACAAGCAGAAAAATACATTGGCAAGCGATTGCTTGGCTCCATTTGAAACAACAATCTGGCTGGGTTTGTATTCGAGTTGGTTGTCACGCTTCAGTTTTTTGGAGATGGCTTCCCTTACCGGTGCTAAACCCGGCACCGGCGGATATTTGGTGATATTGTTGTGAATCGCCTCCATGGCACCTTGTTTCACAAAGTCAGGTGTGTTGAAATCAGGTTCGCCAATACTCAGGTTAATAATGTCAATTCCCTGACCTTGCAATTCGCGGCTAAGTCTCGTCATTTCAAGTGTGGCCGACTCGGTCAAATTCAATATCCTGTCTGATAATATGCTGCTGTTCACTCGCTATATATTTAAAAAAGGCAAAGATAGCGATTTCCAGCTACGTCAATAGATTCAGTGTGAAAATTATAACAATGGATTGATAACCTTTATGGTTTTCATTGCGAAGCAAAAAAAAGTCGTTACTTTGTAGCATCATTTATTCAATTTAAACCACTTATGATAGCTGAAATTATTAAATACTCAATTCCGTCGTTAGTCATGTTGGCAGCGGTTTACGTGATGTTGCGTTTTTTTTTGAAACACGATGAGCATCACTTAAACTTCTTAAAAGATGAACAGAACCTGACGCGTTTAAAGTTGGATATGGAAAGAAAACGCGATAGCCAAAAAGTGATCATCCCGCTAAAACTGCAGGCCTATGAACGCATGGTGTTGTTTTTAGAACGGATCAATCCTCCCAATCTGATCAAACGTTCCATATCACAGGGACAGAAAGTGACAGAGCTGCAAGGTATGCTTTTGCACCATATCCGCGAAGAATACGAGCACAACATGTCGCAGCAACTCTACATTGGCGAAAATTCATGGGAAATGGTGAAAACCGCCAAAGAAGAGGTGGCCCGCTTGATTAACACCTCCGCTGCAAAATTTAAAACCGATGATGAGGCAGCACTCCTGGCAAAGGAACTCCTCACCACCGGATTCGACACAAAAAATGATCCCATTGATAAAACACTGGCACATCTTAAAAAAGAAGTAAGGGATAATTTCTAGGCCGTTGAAAGAAATAACCGAAATACAAAGCATCAGTTTTGTTGGCTCAGGCAACGTGGCCACGCATCTTGCACATGCATTTCAAAGTGCCAACATGCGCATTCACGAGGTTTATTCACCCCACCTTTCGCACGTGTTGGATTTTACACGAAAGTTTAATTGTGTTTCTTGCAAGAGCGTACAACAACTTTCATCTGATGTGGACCTTATGCTGTTATGTGTTCCGGATAATCAAATAACCGAGGTGTCGGAGTCGATTTCTCCGGGCAGGGCAATCGTGGCGCATACTTCCGGGATTGAGCCGCAGGACTCGCTTTCAGACAAAATTCGTCAAACGGGGGTTTTTTACCCACTTCAAACTTTTTCAAAAAACAGGAAAGTGGATTTCAGGGTGGTTCCACTTTGTATCGAAGGCAACCAGGCATCTACCTGTGAATTACTTACCCAGCTTGCTTATAAACTGAGCAACAAAGTGGTGGCAATTTCTTCTCCCGAACGGGCCATATTGCATTTAACTGCCGTGATGGTGAATAATTTTTCAAACAAGTTGTATGGAATGGCTCATGAAATATTGGAGAGAAACCACCTTGATTTCAACCTTTTGCTGCCGTTGATTCAGGAAACAGCACATAAAATGGAAGAAATGAGCCCTGAAGAAGCGCAAACCGGACCGGCCCGAAGAAACGATGAAAATACCATCAGCCGACACCGGGAGATGTTAAAGGATTTTCCACAATACCAGCAACTCTATCAACTTATTACAGATCAAATCATAAAAAAACGCCATGAGTAATTATAAAGCACTGTTGAACAACGTCACCACTTTTATTTTTGATTACGACGGAGTGATGACCAATGGCACGCTCATCTTACTGCATGAAGGACAACCCCTCCGTTCGGCCAATGTAAAAGATGGTTACGTATTGCAGTTGGCTGTTAAACTTGGATATAATATCGCCATCATTTCGGGAGGATTTTCAAAATCCGTTGAAAACAGGTTCGACACTTTAAATATTAAAGACGTGCATCTGGGTGTAAAAAACAAGATGGAAACCTTTGAAAAGTACATCAAAACCAACAACATAGATCCATCGCAAGTGGTATACATGGGCGATGACATCCCCGATTTCAGGGTGATGCAACGGGTGGGAGTTCCGGTTTGCCCGGCCGATGCCGCCGAGGAGATCAAGAACATTTCGGTATATATTTCGGATAAAAAAGGGGGCGAAGGCTGTGTACGCGACATCATCGAACAGGTACTGAAAGTGCAGGGAAAATGGATGACCGAAGAATCACATCATTGGTAGAAAGAATACAGACGACTAAAATATTCACAATATTGGCGTCGGGAAATAATGATATTCAACCAACAACAATTGAAATTAAAACACATGATAAATAGTGCCGGGATAAAAGACCTATTCAGTTTGGTACGTTGGCCAAACCTTATTATCATTCTGATAACCATGTTGTTGATGCTGTTTTGCCTGATCAATCCCGCATTGGGACTGGCTCCCTTTGAAGCGGGATTGTCGTGGATTGAACTGATGCTGCTCATGGCTTCTGTATTGGCAATTACCAAGGGAGGGTACATCATCAACGATTTGGTGGATATCAATACCGATTCGGTGAACAAACCCGGTAAAAACCTGGTTGGTAACAGGATTTCTGAAAGCACGGCGCAGGTTCTGTATTGGATTACTACCCTCTCCGGAATTGCGGCCAGCGTGCTCTTTTCCTATTTGCTTCATAAGATAAGCTACAGTCTGATTTTTCTATTTTCTGCAGGTCTGCTTTGGTTCTATTCGCAGAAATACAAATGTCAGCCCCTGGTAGGCAACATGGTAGTGGCTGTACTGAGCAGCCTTTCGTTTGGATTGGTGTGGCTGTTCACCTTTTTCGCCTTAAGCAACCAGGGTATTGAGTTTGCGCAAGTGCAGAGTTCATTTTTGCTAACCAACAAATTGGTGCTGATTTATGTTGGATTTGCTTTCCTAATAACGCTGTTGCGCGAATTGATAAAAGACCTGGAAGATTATACCGGTGACAACCGTTTTGGATGCCGTACCTTACCGGTAGTATACGGAAAAGGAGTAGCCAAAGTCATTGCACTGTTCACCGCCTACCTGTCGCTGGCAGGATTAGTTTGGGTAGACTTTTACTACTTTCAGATGCACTACTATGGAGTAGCAGGCTGGTTTATATTGATCATTGTTTTGCTTGTACTGATAATCGTCCGATTGCACCGTGCCACGGAAAAACCTGATTTTGCTAGCCTTTCCAGATTATCCAAACGACTGATGTTGCTTGGGATAGTGTCCCTTATCTTTTTCTATTTTGAATTGCTATGATGTTACACGATTTATTAAAACCTTACGATGTCATCCTGGCTTCGGGTTCGCCCCGGCGCAGGGAGTTGCTGACAGAGATGGGAATAAATTTTACCATCAGAACCATACCTGGCGACGAGATATTCCCTTCCACCATGCCCATCCACCAGGTGGCGGGTTATCTCAGTGAACAAAAAGCCGTCGCGTTTACTTCTGACGAGTTGAATGACAACCAGTTGGTGATAACTGCAGACACCATTGTGGTGGTTGAAAACCAGATTCTGAACAAGCCTTTCAACCCTGAGGAAGCGTACGATATGCTTGAATTGCTTTCAGGAAAAACACACCTGGTAATTACAGGTGTTACCCTGATGACAACGGTGAAAACACATACATTTTCGGTAACAACAGAGGTGGTATTTAAAAAGCTAACCCCCGATGAAATCAGATACTATGTTCAAAATTACAAACCCTTCGACAAGGCTGGCGCCTATGGCATTCAGGAATGGATCGGGCATGTGGCCATCGAACGCATTGACGGTTCCTATTTTAATGTGATGGGACTTCCAACACACCGGTTGTACGAAGAATTGATTCACTTTTTAACTAAATAATATGAAAACACTATTGAGCTTCATGTTGGCGATCGCATTTCAGGTTGCCATCGGTCAGTCACCCTCCGAAAAAATCGTTCAAAAGCAGGTTGATGCATACAATCAGCGCAGTATTGATCAGTTCATGGCGACTTATTCCTCTCATATCGAGTTGTATCTTTTCCCCGACAGTCTGTTGATGAGCGGCAAAGAAGCCATGCGCAAGCACTATCAGGCCGTGTTTGAGGCGGCCCCTGATTTATCGTGTATGGTTATTAACCGGATTGGAATGGGCAACAATGTCATCGACCGGGAATATGTAAAACGAAATGGTAAATACCTGGATGCCATTGCCATATACAAAGTGGAACAGGACAGCATTGTGCGCGTGACGTTTATTTTAGAGTAATTATTGGCGTAAAACAGATTGTTATCCTAAGCTGAATACAAGTTATTCCGGGTTCAATCTTCGGTTAGATTTGGTTAGAACAATGATTGGTTTCGTTTTTTTCGTCCCGGAGGAATTTAATTAGTTTCTTTACCAATCCTGTCAAATGAAGGCCTCTGGTTGCCAATTCCAAGGGAGCAAGAAAACACCTATCTTTGCAAAAAAATACATAAAACCGCGTGACCTTCAACGACCTCAATCTCAGCACCCCACTCAACAACGCCCTCATCGACCTGGGTTTTGAATATCCTACACCCATACAACAGGCCTGTTTCTCTCTCATCCTATCTGGAAAAGATACCGTTGGCGTGGCTCAAACAGGAACAGGTAAAACTTTTGCCTATCTCCTGCCTTTGTTGCGGTTGTTGCCCTATTCGGATCAACGTGCCCCCCGCGTATTGATCGTTGTCCCAACGCGCGAACTCGTTATCCAGGTTGAAGACGAAATCAGGAAACTGACAACTTACATGAATGTACGACACGCCGGGGTATATGGTGGAACCAACATCAACACTCAAAAGAAGCTGGTCTACGAAGGAATGGATATTTTGGTGGCTACGCCCGGTCGGTTGCTCGATCTGGCCCTGACGGGAGTTCTATCCATTAAAAGCGTTCAGAAATTCGTGATTGACGAGGTGGATGAAATGTTCAACCTGGGTTTCCGTCCACAGGTGATGTCCATCATGGAAATATTGCCCGAAAAAAGGCAAAACATCATGTTCTCGGCCACGCTTACCCGTGAAGTAGAAATAGTAATCAATACTTTTTTTAACCATCCCGAACAGGTGGTCATTGCGCCTCATGGCACTCCGTTGGATCAGATTGTCCAGCAAGCTTATGATGTTCCTAATTTCTACACCAAAGTCAATTTGATCAAGCATTTGATTGCAACTGATTCCTCCATGGAAAAAGTGCTCGTTTTTACAGGAAGCAAGCGTCTGGCCGATCGCCTGGCCGAGGAACTTACTGGTTATTTGGATATCAAACCCGGTGTGCTTCATTCCAATAAATCGCAGAACAACCGATTCGAAACGCTGAAAAAGTTTGAAAATGGTAAATTAAAGATCCTGATTACCACCGATATCATGGCGCGAGGGCTGGATATTTCCGATGTGAGCCATGTGATCAATTTTTCGTTGCCCACCTTGCCCGAAGATTACATCCACCGTATTGGACGAACCGGCAGGGCCGACAAAGAAGGGGTAGCCATTTCCTTCATCAATGAAATTGAAAAAGAGTCGCAGGGCGACATCGAGCAATTGATGAAAAAGCCCATTCCAATGTTGCCCTTTCCTGCAGAAGTTACGATTTCAACTATCACCACAGAAGAAGAAAAACCGGCGGCACTTTACGACAAGCCTTATCTGGTAAATCCTTCAAGGAAGAAAAATACGGGTGCCTTTCATGAGAAATCAGCAAAAAACCAACAGGTAAACTCTGGAGGAGCGGGTAGAAAAGAAAAGAAACGGAAAGCAGCCATCAGAAAGCGTATGTAGCTTTTTGAATTTTGTATCGATTCTGATATTAACAACCACAAACCTGCTACAAACTTTCAACCAATGGCCTGAGCCGAAAGGCGTTTGACTATAATGGAGATCTTACTTCATGTTATTGCAATCAGTAAAAAAATCGTAACTGCGAAATAAGATGTATATTTACAACGAACTTTAAAAAACAGTGGTTGGGTTTTTGCTGTTTTAAAATTTCACTGAAATCTACATTTTAAGAACCCACTTTAAACTGATTTTATGAAAAAACTTCTACTCTTATTCATCCTGCTCTATGCGACGAATTTAATGGCGCAGGAAAAAACCATTTCGGGAGTCGTAACTGCCGATGAAGGTTATACATTACCTGGTGTGAATGTTTTAATAAAAGGAACTTCCGTTGGAACTGTGACAGACCTCAACGGAGCCTATTCTATTAAAGCCGCCAGCGAAAGCACTTTGCAATTCTCTTATGTAGGGATGCAATCGTATGAAGTAGTCATTGGAAACCAATCAACCATCAATGTCGTACTCCAGTCAAATGCGGCCCTGTTGCAAGATGTGGTGGTGATTGGATATGGTACTGTTAAAAAGAAAGACCTCACAGGATCGGTATCACAAGTAAAAGCCGCTGATATCGCTGCCATCGCTTCAGCCTCACCGGCACTGGCATTACAGGGACGCTCGGCAGGGGTGCAGGTTATTAACAACGGACTGCCCGGAAGCAGCCCCGAAATCCTGATCAGGGGTGTCGGGTCGATACAAGCGGGCACCAATCCATTGTACGTGGTAGATGGAATCATCACCAGTGACATCAGAAACCTGAACAGCAACGATATTCAATCAATTGACGTCCTGAAGGATGCTTCTTCACAAGCCATATACGGTGCCCGAGCCTCCAACGGGGTGGTTATCATCACCACCAAAAAGGGGTCAAAAGGCAAAATGAAATTGAGTTATCAGGGATATTATGGGTTTAATATTATTGGGAAACGGGTGAAAATGGCTTCATCTCAATTTTACGAACAATATACCAACGAAGCCCTTTTACGTGACGACAAACCGGCCGCATTTTTTGGGGATACGTATCCCATCAATACGGTTTGGCTGGATGAAGTAACCAGAACGGGTCAGCTGGTACAACAATCAGTTACCATGTCAGGTGGAACCGACGAAATTACCTACCTGGTTAGTTTTAGTTATAACGGTGATAAAGGGGTCTTGCAAAAAAATGATTTTTCAAGGTATACCCTGAGGTTGAACAATGAATATAAAATTGCCAATTGGCTGAAAATGGGAAACATCCTTAGCTTGTCAACCTATAAGGCAAATTATCCCAATACAGATGTTTACAATTCAGCCTACAGGCAAGGTCCTAACGTTCCGGTACATGATTCGGCAGGTAACTGGGGGAATTCGAACAACATCAACAATGTGGGCAATCCTGTAGCCTCACTGGCTTATTATCACAACATAGGAAAGGGATATCAAATTCAGGCCAGTTTTTGGGGCGAAGCCAATCTCTACCGCGAACTCACTTTTAAATCCAGCTTTGGATTAGATGTTGGTAACGACCAGTCGAAATACTACACGCCCTATTTTATTGCTTCTCCATCGCAACAAAACCTCATCAGCAACTTAAGTATTACTGCCAATCAACAATACCATTACACCTGGGACAATATGTTTAATTATGCCAAGTCGTTCAACGGCAAACACAACCTCGATGCGACCGCCGGCGTTACCATGGAAGAATTGAATTCAAATTACCTTACTGGATATCGCCAGGATGTTCCACCCCAGGAAAATTACTGGTACCTTAATTTAGGCGATGCAGCCACTGCCACCAACGGAAATGGAGGCGACAAATGGAGGCGTTTTTCCTATGTTGCAAGGGGAACCTACAATTATGGTGGAAAATATTTCATCACCGGAACAGCAAGATATGAAGGTTCTTCCAGGTTTTCAGAAGACAACCGCTGGGGATTTTTCCCTTCGGCAGGTGTGGCATGGCGAATTTCTGCGGAAAATTTTATGAAGGACTCAAAAGTCATCAGCAACCTGAAACTAAGGGCCAGTTGGGGTCTGGTGGGTAACGACAACATCAGCACCAATTTATTCCTGTATACCATCGCCACTGGAATCTCCTATCCATTTGGTGAAGAAATTCAGAATGGTTCGACCATCACCGATGTAAAAGATCCCAATTTAACATGGGAAACTTCACAAGGTCTGGATATCGGGCTTGATTACGGCTTTCTGAATGACAGGCTCTATGGCGAAATCGACTATTACAAAAAAAATACCAAAGACCTCTTGTACCCTGCACCGCTTCCCGCCATCCTGGGATCGACCAGCTACATCACCAACATTGCCGAACTGGTGAATCAGGGGATCGAAGTTTCTATTAACTGGCGGGATGAAATAAGCAAAGATTTCGGTTACTCCATCGGAGGAAATTTTACCTACAACAAAAACGAAATCATCGACTTAGCCAATGGGCTCCCGATCGATGGAGGCAGCCTGGGGAATGGACAAACCGTTACACGTACCTCGGTGGGAGAACCTGTAGGCAGTTTCTGGGTGTATGAAACTGATGGACTCTACCAAACAGAGGAGGAAATAAATGCCACGCCACACTTTCCCGGTACTAAAATAGGGGATTTCAAGTACAAGGACAACAACGAAGACGGCCTGCTTGATAATGAGGACCGGATTTTCGTTGGCTCCTACCAGCCGGTATTTTATTTTGGGATCAACCTCACTTTGGACATCAAACGATTTGATGTCCAGGTAGGTGCTTTTGGAAATATGGGAAACAAAGTGTATAACGGCAAGAAAGCTCAAAGATGGGGAGGCGAAAACATCGAAGCATCTCTCGAGGATCGCTGGACAGTTGACAACACCAATTCTACCACCCCAAGGGCATTCAATAATGTACCCGTGGCCTCCGATTATTATGTTGAATCAGGAAATTTTTTCAGATTCAGCAATATCGCCATTGGTTATACCATACCCCTCGAATCGAAAGTAATTTCAAAGCTTCGTATCTATATCAGTGCTCAAAATCCATACACGTTTCAGGCATTTAGCGGGTATAACCCCGAGCTTCCCGGAGGTGTAATGAACTCCGGCATCGAAACCAATCCTATCCCTACAACTGGTAAATATTTAATCGGCATTAATCTCGATCTTTAAAATGACAGTCATGAAAAAATATATGATAAAATTACTCGTCACGGTGATCAGCATGGTGCTGGTAACCTCGTGTACCAAAGAATTCCTGGATGTGAAGCCCGAAGGACAGATCACACCCGAAGGATATTATTCAACACCTGCCCGCGCCCAGGAACTTGTCAATTCCATCTACAACAACATGTTAACGTGGGACGAACATTCTTTTTCGTGGATAGGTATCACCAGCATCGCATCTGATGATGCTGACAAAGGCAGCTCAGCCGGTGACACTGGTGCAGACAAGGATAAACTGGATAATTTCACTTACGGCCCCACCGATATCTCAGTAAATGAAATATGGGTAGCCAACTTCCGTGGAATTTCAAGAACCAATCTGGCTTTAGACATCCTGCCAAAAATTGCCGTCGAATCAAAGTTAAAAAACAGGCTCAAAGGCGAAGCCAGGTTCCTGCGTGCATATTTCTATTGGAATCTGGTAAGAACCTACGGCGACGTGCCCTTAATTAACAGTGTGATTGACCCTACCAATAGCGTACAGGTTGATCAAGCCATGATCCGTGCCCCAAAACAGCAGATTTACGATTTAATCGTCAGCGACCTGTTGTATGCTAAAGACAGCTTATATAACAAGGGCCAGTACGAAAACGCCGATTTGGGCAGGGCCACCTCAGGAGCCGCAAAGGGATTACTTGCCAAGGTTTATTTATATCAGAAAAACTGGCAGGCTTCATTTGACATGGCAGCACAAGTGATTAACTCCGGTGAGTACGCACTCGTGGACGATTATTCTACAATCTGGAGGGAAATCGGCGAAAACAGTAGCGAATCACTGTTTGAGGTGCAGGCTGTGGGCGGGCCCATCGCGTTGGGTGTTCAGCAATATTCACTAGTGCAGGGCGTCAGGGGACAATTTGGATGGGGCTTCAACTCGCCTTCTGAATCGCTCAACAATGCTTACGAAGAAAACGACCTGCGTAGGGAAGCAACGATGATATACCCCGGCGAAGTATTGTGGGATGATGTCGTGATACTCGACAATTTACCTAATCCAAGGTATAATCAAAAAGCCTATGTAAGCCGAAGCCAGGAAACATTTAACGGCAATGATGAACAATCGAATAAAAATCTGAGGGTACTCAGGTATGCCGAAGTCTTATTAATTCACGCGGAGGCAGCCAATGAACTTGGGAATGCTACCAGCGCACTTCAGTCGTTAAACCTGGTGCGTCAGCGAGCTGGATTGACCGACATTTCCGTTACTGATCAATCACAATTACGGCAATTGATCTGGCACGAAAGAAGGGTGGAGCTGGGTATGGAACATGACAGATTCTTCGACCTGGTCAGGCAGGGAAGGGCGGCTGAAGTGATGGGGCCACTTGGCTTTATTGCCGGTAAACACGAAGTTTTTCCTGTACCTCAATCACAGATAGATATCAGTGGAGGATTGTTGACACAAAATAATTATTGATGATGGATACCCATCCTCACGGATTAACTGTTTAACTTCGTGAGGATGGGTACCTTTTGACTATTCTCCTTACTTACTCATCCAATTCTAATTTATTAAGAAACACCTTTAAAATGCGAAACTTGATCAGTTTTTATTTCTTTTTTTTCTTCATGGTTGTTGTCAGTTGCAAACCCAATAATCCGTCGCCACCACCTATTATAAACCCGGATGATGAATTAATGGACATGGTTCAGCAGCAGACATTCAAATATTTCTGGGATGCCGCCGACTTAAACTCAGGAATGGCGAGGGACAGAAACACCTCTTCGGTTGTGACAACTGGAGGTAGCGGTATGGGAATGATGGCCATCCTGGTTGGGATCGAAAGAAATTTTATAACACACAATGAAGGCCTGGAACGCATCACAAAAATAGTTGGATTTCTTGAAACCGCGGACCGGTTCCACGGTGCCTGGCCCCACTGGTTAAATGGATCAACAGGCAAAGTGATTCCTTTCAGCCAGTACGACAATGGTGGTGATCTGGTCGAAACAGCTTTTCTGGTTCAGGGATTGCTCACCGTACAATCGTATTTTGATGGCACGAATACAGAGGAAGTGGGGTTGCGAAACCGTATCCAGGTTCTGTGGGAAGGTGTGGAATGGGATTGGTATCAACGCTCAGGCGAGAAAGTGCTTTATTGGCATTGGTCGCCAAATTACGGATGGAAAATTAATATGCCCATCAGGGGTTGGGACGAGGGATTGCTGGTGTATGTATTAGCCGCTTCATCGCCAACGCACCCCATTGCTCCGGAAGTATACCACCAGGGTTGGGCACGAAATGGAGCCATCAGGAATGGCAATGTATATGAAGGGTTGGAATTGCCTTTAGGATCAGCTTATGGTGGCCCCTTATTCTTTGCTCACTATTCATTTCTGGGTCTTAACCCCAACGGACTATCCGACCAGTATGCCGATTATATGCTCCAGAATAAAAACCACAGCCTCATCAATTATAAATATTGCGTTAGAAACCCGGCGAATTACACCGGTTATTCAGATAGTTGCTGGGGTCTTACTGCTTCTGATGACCCCGATGGCTATTCAGCACACTCACCAACAAATGACAACGGAACGATTTCACCCACAGCAGCCATCTCTTCAATCGTTTACAGTCCGGTTCAGAGTCTGGAGGCCATGCATTATTTTTACAAAAAAACAAGTGGTTTGGTTTGGGGAGAGTTTGGCTTTATTGACGCCTTTAATCCTCATAGGAAGTGGTATGCTGACTCATTTCTTGCCATCGATCAGGGACCAATCATTATTATGATTGAAAACTACCGGACCGGATTGTTATGGAACCATTTTATGAAAAACCAGGAAGTGCAAACGGGATTGACAAAACTTGGATTCGCTTATAAAATAACAAATTAAGATCGTTTAGATGAAAGGCATTCTTCAATTTATTATCATGATTGTAGCTTTGAGCATCGCATTGTCGGGGTGCACCTCCAACCAGTCAGATGATTCAAAAATACATGACCTGACTGTTTCAAAATACGATGGAAAAATCAAGGAGCTCATGGCTAAAATGACCATTGAAGAAAAAATTGGTCAATTGAATATGCTCAGTGGCGATTGGGCCATCACAGGACCATTCATCCGCGCCGATTTCAAACAAGACATCAAAGCAGGTAAGGTAGGTTCGATGCTCAATTGTTACACGGTTGATTACACACGCGAACTAATCAATTTATCTGTTGACAGCACCAGGCTTGGGATCCCTTTGTTATTGGGTTATGATGTAGTTCACGGTCACCGGACAATATTTCCCATTCCCCTGGCCGAGGCTTGCACCTGGGATCTTAACCTCATGGAACAAACCGCACGGATTGCCGCCATCGAAGCATCGGCCGAAGGCATCCACTGGACCTTTGCCCCAATGGTGGATATCACCCGTGATCCGCGCTGGGGAAGAGTAATGGAAGGTGCCGGGGAGGACCCCTGGTATGGTTCTCTTGTCGCGATAGCAAAAGTCAAAGGATACCAGGGTGACGACCTCTCAAAAGACAACACCATCCTCGCCTGCGTGAAACATGTGGCTGCTTATGGAGCGGCCGAAGCTGGCAGGGATTACAATACAGTCGATCTCTCGTTAAGAAGCCTGTACGAAACCTACCTGCCACCCTTTCACGCAGCGGTTGAAGCCGGTGTTGGTTCAGCCATGACTGCTTTTAATGAAATAAATGGAATCCCATGTACAGAAAACCAATGGCTTTGGGAAGACCTGTTTAGAAAACAATGGGGATTTGATGGTTTGGTTGTTACGGATTATACCGCTATAAACGAAATGATTGAGCATGGCGTAGCCGCCAATTTATACCAGGCTTCGGTATTGGCCATCAATGCCGGTGTGGATGTGGATATGGTCGGTCAGGGATTTTTATTGAACCTGAAACAGGCCATTGAAAAGGGAGATGTTACTCAAGAGCAGCTAGACAAAGCCGTTTACCGGATACTGAAAGCTAAATTTGAACTTGGATTGTTCGACGATCCTTATAAATATTGCAATAAAGAAAGAGAGAAAGCGGACATCATGATCCCGGAACGAACTCAATTTTGCAGGGAAGTTGCCACAAAATCAATGGTGCTGCTAAAAAACAGCAACAAGCTACTGCCTCTATCGAAAGAGATAAAGACGATTGCTGTCATTGGCCCGCTTGCCGACAATAAAATTGATATGATTGGTGGATGGTCTGCTGCCGGCGACCGCAATTCACGACCAGTCACCTTGTTTGAAGGGGTCAAAAATAAACTGAGTAGTAAAACGGTAGTGCTTTATGCCTTAGGTACTGATTTTAATACTTCTTCAACCGAAGGGTTTGATGAAGCCATACGTGCGGCAAAACAAGCCGATGTCGTTTTGTTGGCTCTCGGCGAAAGCAACGATATGAGTGCAGAGGCCAAATCACGCTCATCTATTGACCTTCCTGGAAATCAAAACCTGCTGGCAGATGAAATTCTTAAAGTGAACAAAAACACGGTCATTATTTTGATGAATGGCCGTCCTCTAACCATTCAACACCTGGATGATGTGGCACCTGCCATACTCGAAACCTGGTTTGCCGGAACAGAAGCCGGCAATGCAATTGCGGATGTTGTATTTGGCGATTATAACCCGGCAGGAAAACTCACCATGACATTTCCACGAAATGCAGGGCAGATTCCAATTTATTACAGTCATAAAAATACGGGTAGGCCCTTTGATGTTAACAACAGTTGGACCTCTCATTATATTGATGTGGACAACACTCCATTGTACCCATTTGGGTATGGGTTGTCGTATACCCGGTTTGAATATTCAAATTTAACACTTGATAAAAAGGAAATGACCCATCCTGAGGTTGTTCGTGTTTCTGTTACAGTTACCAATTCAGGCAATTACGATGGTGAAGAAGTCGTACAGCTATATATTCAGGATCTTGTTGGAAGTGTTACCCGTCCGATAAAAGAATTAAAAGGCTTTGAGAAAATCTTCATAAAACAAGGCAATTCCGTGACCGTACATTTCACCATCGGACAAGAAGAACTTTCGTTTTACAGGGAAGACATGAGTTTTGGAAGCGAGCCAGGCGAATATCGTATATATGTAGGCGGGAGTTCGGATACTGAAAATTCAGTTCGGCTGACATTAAATTAAATTGACTCTCAAAGCTAACATAAAAAAGCCTGCCGGAAAATTCCCGGCAGGCTTTCTTCATTTTAATTAAATATTAATTCTTCAGCAGTTTTGCAGAAGACATCTTATTGTTAGAATCAGTTAGTGTGATGAAATACAGTCCTTGGTTTAGGAAAGAAACGTTAATATTAACGGTGCCTTTTTGAACATTTTCCATGCTCAACACTTTTTGACCCATCAGGTTGGAAATAACCACACTGTTCATGTCCTTTGTAAGATCAATAGTTACTGAAGTGTTACAAGGATTAGGATACAGGGAAATGGCATTGTCATACTTGTTATTCCAAATCCCGGATATTGGATTCGGACTGTTGGTAATTTGTATGTTATCAATGTACATATCTACATCAGCCGCTGTTGCAAGGGGATCAACAAAGTCAGGCATAAAAGCAACGACCCCGTAATCTCCGGTTAAAGAGCTGAAATCAAACACGATATCCTGCCAGCCTTCAGTTTCAGTTTGAGCATTCATGCTTTCAATTTCCAATGTTGGATCGCCTTCCATCTTGAACTTCAATGGGCTGATCATGGGTTTCCATACCATGACGTGAATATATTTATTGTCAGTTGCGTTCACTGCGGGGTCACAACTTGCCCAAAAACCACCCCATGCCATTCCACCATTGTCTGTTCCACGGCGGATGAATTTAAGCACCTTGCTACTGGTGTTGATTCCTGAAGCATCCGGGTTGTCGATAATCATAAAGGTTTCGTCCACAGGGTGGATGGCATCGTTATCATATTCGCCGCATCCCATGACATGAGGTGTAAGTACTCCCCATGTGTCGTTTTCAAAATCGGCAAGTACACCTCCAAAAACGGGCTCCTCATCGTTGTACCACACCAAAATTTCGTTGGTTCCTTCAACAACGGTATAGGTGCGGTTTGGCCCACCATTCGGGAATTCCGAAGTATTCCAATCGCCGTTGATACGGAATTTAAATTCAAGTAAGGAAGCAACAGCCAATCCATCAACAGTAATGGAATAAATACCATCTGATTCAAGGGTAAGATGATAGTCATCCCCACTCCATCCATTAAAACTCCCTGCAACATCCATATAATCTGTGTTCGGATCAAAATTACCAATGGTGGTCTGGTACGACATATCAACACTAAATTTCACAGCTACCAAAGTGGGTGGTACAAAAGGAGTCGGGTCATCGTTGAAAAGGATATTATCAATAAAAATTTCTGTGTCTGCTGCAGTGGTAAAAGGATCTTCAAAATCAGGCATCAACGCCATCACGGCATAAGGTCCTGTTAATGTGGTGAAGTCAAAAACGATATCGACCCATTCGTTGGTTGCAGCTTGAACGTTCAAACTGGCAGTTTCAAGTGTGGTTGATCCTTCAAGTTTGAATTTCAGGGGACTGATGGCTGGTTTCCAAACCAAAACGTGAGCATATTTGTTAACGGTTACATCGATTGCCGGATCAATATTTGCCCAGAAACCGCCCCATGGCATTCCACCGTTGTCAGTTCCACGGCGGATAAATTTCAGCACCTTTGAACTCGTGTTGAGCCCGGATGCATCCGGGTTGTCAATCACCATAAAGGTTTCGTCGACAGGATGAATGGCATCATTGTCAAAATCACCACATCCCATTACGTGTAGTGTGAGCGGACCGGTTGTGCCATCCTCAAAATCAGCGACTACTTGTGCCGACAGAAAATTCATGGACACAATAGCCAAAGCGAAAAAGAATAAACGTTTTTTCATAGTGTTTAGATTAAATTAGAATTAATTATTTAGTAATCATAATGTTATGTAATTAATAACTGGATCTTGTATTCATAGATCTAATCCGGGATTTTATAACTCATTTGCAAATTTTATTAAAAAGCATCAAAACCCATAACTATTTTCTATAAATAACCCTGTAAATGTACACCAAAAAAATTGAATATGGCTACTTGGGCGCATTTTTTATAAAACAATGGGTTTTTACTTTAGATAAATATGGCTTAAAAAACCCTGCTATTACAAAAGAAAAGGAGAATGAATGATATCAATTTTAATTACCTAACCCGGACATCCGGTTAATGATGTGCCAGAAAATAATAATCAGTAGCGTTTTCATAACTGGCCTTAAACTCCATCAGGGTAAGAGGAGGTTTATTCTTCAACCAATCGCTAAGGTTGGAAATGCGCAGACCACATTCATCCACAAGCAGCTCAAACATCATTTCAGGAGTTGTGAAATAATAATCGCTGGCACCTAACCCAAACTCAAAAACAACAAATGGTTTGTACTTCTTGAGGAACATTTTTGCGCCTTTTAGCACGCCATATTCAGCACCTTCCACATCAATTTTGATAAATTGAATGGATTGCTCCACTGGAATTATGTGATCCAACAGCTCAATTCTTACATTTATTTCTTCAATGTCGGGCGTTTTTACATCGTATTTACGCTTCATGATCCCGCTATAAGCCGGTGCGTTTCTAACATAGTTAAATGAGGTAGTCCCTTTTCTGTCGCTCAGAGCCGTGTTAAATAGATGAACGTTTTTTTGTGGATATTTTGCCTGTAAGGCGGTAAACATAACAGGGATGGGTTCAAAAGCATAATGGGTTCCCAGGGGAGCATATTTTAGCATCAGGTCGAGCATTTCACCCTTATGACATCCTACATCAATACAATTCGAAGATTCAGAAACCACTTTTTCCATGATCTGGATAGTTAACCGGTCGTATTTCAGATTTTTTGTCAGGTCGATTCCGAGGGTCGTCAGGAAGTTACGGATTATTCGCTTTACCATGCAATACAAATTGAAGGCAGCATTATTATGCTTACATTTGATTTTGGAAAAAATACAAAAGTAATATGTTTAATAGACTTTGGAGAAGCCTGATGAATTATTTTTTTAAAGGCTTGTTGTTGTTGGCTCCGGTCACTGTTACGGTGTGGGCCTTCATGGCTGTTTTTGACTTTGTTGATGGATTGCTCAGGGAAATCATTTTACATATAACAGGCAAGGAGCTGCCTGGATTGGGTTTTGTTGCCGTGATATTGTTTATTCTGTTGATGGGTCTGTTGGCCTCTACCATTATATTTAATCCTATTATCACCTATTTTGACAAAATCATGGCAAGGGCACCACTGATAAAAATCATATATACTTCTGTAAAGGACCTGGTATCTGCCTTTGTCGGTCAGAAGAAACGCTTCACCGAACCAGTTCTGGTGCAGGTAAGTGCCTCCTCACATTTGCAAAAAATTGGGTTTATCACCAACAAAGATTTAAAACTCCTGGGCTTGCCCAATGGAAAAGTAGCCGTATATTTGCCCCATTCTTATGCCTGGTCAGGAAATTTGTTCATTGTTTCTGTCGATTACGTACAGCCCATAAAAGCCAGTCCTACCGAAGTAATGAAGTTTATTATTTCTGCCGGAGTGAGCAATTTAGGTAGTGAAAATGATGAATTAGAAGATTAAATCCAGTCTGCATAAGTGCATCATAAATCCGAGGTACTGAAAGGAATGACATACTATGAATAGACCAACCATTTTGATTTCCAACGACGATGGTGCGGGTGCTGTTGGCCTGCGGAAATTGATTTTAATTATGCGAAAACTGGGAGATGTGGTAGCCATCGTGTCCGAAAATCCCATGTCAGGAATGGGACACGCGGTAACTATGCAGCAACCTTTGAGGGCAAGGCTTGTTTCCGAGGAGAAAGGTTACAAGGAATATATTACCAATGGTACACCCGTCGACAATATCAAACTTGGCAAACACCTTTTACTGAAAAAAGCGCCGGATTTAGTTGTCAGTGGCATCAACCATGGATCAAACGCAGCCATTAACGTGATTTATTCGGGTACGATGGGAGCCGTGCTTGAAGCCTCCATCGATGGCATCCCTGCCATTGGATTCTCATTAGATGATTATAGCTCTAACGCTTGTTTCGACCATACGGACAAATATATTGAAGCCATCACACGAAAAGTGCTGAAGGAGGGATTGCCTAAAGGGATATCCCTCAATGTAAATTTACCGGCTTATTCCGAAAAAGGGCCGCAAGGAATTAAAGTGTGCAGGCAAGCTCAGGCCCGGTGGATTGAAGCATTTGAAGAGCGTTTCGACCCCTATGGGCGCACTTACTATTGGATGGGTGGCCGCTTTGAAAACGGGGATGGCCGCCAAGATACGGACCAGAAAGCACTGGCCGACAATTTTGTAGCTGTAGTCCCAACTCAATTTGATTTTACTGCCCACCAATATGTTAATGAATTAAATTTTAGCTTATGACACCAGGTGTATTTAAACGGGATTGTGTCATGATTGGAGTGTTGATGGGCATTTTATTCCCCTTCTTGCTTTTAGGGATATTGTTTGGATTGAATTGGATCCTGCAAAGTCTCTTTGGTCTTCATTTCGCCCGGCATATCCACTATCTCTATCTTCTCAGCATGACAGCCAATTTGTTCCCCCTCAGATACTACCTTGCAAAATTGAATTACGAAAAAACCGGCATGGGTCTTTTATTGATGACCATCGCGGGAGTTATCGGTTATTTTTATGCTTTTGGGATAGGAGGATAACTTTCAATTCATTGATATGGCACGAATTTACTACAAAAAAGCCGCTTCTCCAGCGGCTTTTTTGCGTTTACCTCTACCCTGACAGGTTGTTTTTAACCTGTCAGGGTTAGTAAAAAAACCGTCACAGTTTAAAACGGCGAAC
>PHDN01000044.1 GCA_002840975.1 Bacteroidetes bacterium HGW-Bacteroidetes-16 | reverse complement strand
CTGCCACAACCGAACGAAATTAACTAACTGCAAGACAGTTTGATAAAGTGGATGGGTGTATCCCATCATCCACCCCAAAGAGGCTGAAAATCAGCCTCTTTTTTTGTTTTATCTGCTTCTGTTTTATCTTAAAATCAACATAGCATCAGTGCTGATCGGCATCGTTTTTGACCTTTATTTGTATCAACGGCCATCGAAGTCTGATCTCCGGGTTAACAAAAATTAACAAGCGATTAAAAAACCAAACCAAAAAACACCTGTCAAAAGTGCTAATTTTGGCGCTTATTCTGGAAGGTCATTCTTTATAAGTGCTACTTTTCATGAATCAACTTATCGACATAGATAGCTAAATATGAACAAAAAAAATCTTTCTCTAATGGTGGTGATGGCCTTTCTGGCGATCACTAACCTGCATGCT
Organism: Bacteroidetes bacterium HGW-Bacteroidetes-16; assembly: GCA_002840975.1. Taxonomy (GTDB): domain Bacteria; phylum Bacteroidota; class Bacteroidia; order Bacteroidales; family F082; genus UBA6244. The sequence continues at coordinate 3,581 of PHDN01000044.1, read as the reverse complement.
CAGAACCATGTTCAAAATATCGATCCTGAAGTAACGGTTAAAAAGCTCAACACACTCATATACCTGATCAACAACTATTATGTTGACACGCTGAACATGAATGATTTAACAGAGACCATCATCGTCAATACCCTCAAAGAACTTGATCCTCACTCTGCCTATATCACCAAAAAGGATGTGGAAAAAGCCAACGAAGGACTTGAAGGCAGTTTTGAGGGTGTGGGGCTCACGTTTCAACTTTACAAAGATACAATCCTTGTGATTGCTCCAATTCCTGGCGGGCCGAGCGATAAGGTCGGGGTACTGGCCGGTGATAAAATCATCACGGTCAATGGAGAGGACGCTTTTGGTGAGAAAATCAATAACGAGTGGGTGATGGATCACCTTCGCGGTGAGAAAGGAACGGTGGTGATCGTTGGGATTTACCGTAAGGGACTTGAAAGACCAATAGAGTATAAAATTATCCGTGATGAAATCCCGATCAACAGCATGGATGCAGCATTTATGCTGGATAAAGAAACCGGATTAATTAAGCTCAACCGCTTCGCGAAACAATCACAGGAAGAATTTGACGAGGCAGTAATCCGGCTTAGAAAGCAAGGCATGAAGAACCTGGTGTTTGATCTAAGGGGCAACTCGGGTGGTTACCTGGGGACGGCCATGAGCATAGCCGATGAGTTTTTGCCCAGCGGAAAATCCATTGTATATACTGAAGGTATCCACAGTGCGCGACAGGACCTGAATGCCACCAATGCAGGAAAATTTGAACAGGGAAAGCTCGTGGTACTGATTAACGAGGGTTCTGCTTCAGCCAGCGAGATCGTGGCCGGCGCAATTCAGGACTGGGATCGCGGCGTAATCATTGGCAGAAGAACCTTTGGAAAAGGATTGGTTCAACGTCCATTTCTGCTTCCTGACGGATCTCAGGTCAGGTTGACTATTGCCAGGTATTATACTCCATCGGGCCGAAATATTCAAAAATCATACGACGATGGTACAGATGAATATTATAAGGATTTCATGCACCGTGTTGAACATGGCGAACTGATGTCGGCCGACAGCATTCATTTTCCGGATTCCTTAAAATTTCAAACTGCCCATGGCAGAATAGTATATGGAGGTGGAGGCATCATGCCAGACATTTTTGTACCCTTCGATTCGATTAGATTTTCACGAACCTATACTGATTTCATCCGTAAAGGAGTGATAAACGGATTTGTAAACGACTACCTCGATCAAAACAGGAAGTCCCTATTAAAGCATTATCCTGACTTTAAGCAATACAATTCGAACTTTAGTCTTTCAGAAGACGACTTTCGGACTTTCGTGGAAATGGCTGGCAAAGAAAAAATTGAAATTTCTGAAGAAGAGATCACGACAAATAAAGCATTTGTCATGCTCCAGTTAAAAGGGCTCATCGCGCGAAACCTATATGAAGCGGGCGATTATTTTGAAGTAATAGCTCCTGCCGATAAAGAAATCAGTAAGGCACTTGAAGTGATCAATCAGGACCAAACCTACAAAAACCTGCTTGATTAGGGATTTAGGGTTGATTGATTTACTTTTCAAATCAACCTATTAAAGAAAGCTTTAATAGGTTGATTCGAATAAACTGACTTCCAAAAAGCTTCTCGACCTGTTTAAAATATTCAATGTCCTTCGGCCCCCGTTCAAAGGGTATGCATTTTCCCTGTTAGCCACAGTAGCGGGTGCAACGGTATATATTTTCAGCAAAGCTACACCCGACCAGGTATGTCTGATGCAATTCGCGGTTTTATTGGCTTTCAGGAAAAATAAAGGCCATTTTTGTGTAATTTCAAACTGATTACCAGAAGATACTCTGAAATTATTATGATCATTCAATATTATACTCTTGTAATTGCCTATATTTGTTTCAAATTTTAGCCCGATACAGCTGAGGGTAGATAAAGGGGCACTTTGGGAAAATTTTCTGGTGAGTTAAAGAAAAAAATGGCTCAACAACAATTGTTGGATACTTTAAGTTATTTCTGGAGAACGACTCAACAGCAGGAAATTGATTATGTTGAAAACAGGGATGGTGAAATCCATGCCTATGAATTTAAGTGGAGCGGAAAGGAGCAATCCCGATTTCCTGTAACATTTACAAAAGCTTATCCCACCTCAAAAACTTCATTAATAACCCCGCTGAATTATATGGATTTCATTGGAAATTAGTCGATTGGATTGTGCAGTAGTATAAAAATTTAATGATGAGTAAAAAGTTAAATTTCAAAGCTTTACATTGTAAGTTTTAAATTATGTCCCAAAGCCCCCAATTCAAAGGATATGCATTTGCCTTGCTGGCCACCGTTGCCGGTTCAACAGTATATATTTTCAGCAAAGCTGCACTCGACCAGGTAAGTCTGGCTCAATTCGGGGTGTATTGGTTTGCCATGGCAATCGTTTGGAATTCGCTTTTTGCGCTACGATCAGCCAAACACCGGCATTTTCATCCAATATCCCGCAGTTCTTTCAAAGTACTTGTTCTGATTGGGCTTATTGAGATCGTTGCCACCGGAACTTTTTATGCTGCCATTTCAGTTTCTGAAAATCCGGCAATTCCATCGTTTTTACGCAATATGGAATACATTTTCGTTACGCTGATGGGTGTAATTTTGTTGAATGAACGCTTTAAGCGCATAGAGATCCTGGCTGTTATTCTGACATTTAGCGGGGCATTTGTCATCAGTTTCCAGAAAAGCGCTTCCTTCGAATCCTATCTGACAGGTGCTTCGGGCCTCATGCTAATATCAACACTTTTCTATGGAATACGTACCATCACTGCAAAGAAAAATATACATGAAATCAGTCCTACGATACTCTCCATAAACAGAGCAATTTTTCTATTGGTATTTGCCGGTATTATGCTGGTCATTTTTGGGCAAGGACTTGCCATTCCAACAAAAGCACTGATTATGATCATTATTGGTTCTTTTTTCGGGCCTTTCCTAACTTCCCTCAGTCAATACAGCGCCCTTCTTTATCTTGATGCTTCACGCTCGGCAATTCTTCAAAGCACTACACCGCTATTCGTCATTTTAGGCGCTTATCTGGTTTTTGGGCGTTTCCCATTAGAATACCAAATTATAGGAGGAATTTTAACTATTGCGGGACCAATGCTACTGATAACCGGAAAAAATTTCACTTTGAAAAGAGAAAACCGTTCTACACCGACTGGTAAGAAATGACATAAGAGTATCAAAGAGCCGGATGACAGGGTTTCATTTCGATCCACGAGGTAGAAACACGCACATAGCATAGTCCGAATGAACTTAAAATTCTGGTGACATCGGATTCCGTTTTATATTGCTCTACCTGATCCCTTCATCATCTATGCAGGAAATGGGTTAAAATAATACCAATTAATAAAGAGGATTGCGATTGATGGGCCGAGTCATAAAAAGATCTTTTCATGAAGAAAGAGGCACTAAAAATGGCTATATACTCCCCTGTTTGGTCTTTTCTCCTTACCTGATCAACATTACTGTTCCCTGGGTCTTGGTGTTGCCATCGCCGTTGTCGCTGCCACGCCAGTAGCTCTGGTCGGAGAAACGGGCCGT
>PHDN01000043.1 GCA_002840975.1 Bacteroidetes bacterium HGW-Bacteroidetes-16 | reverse complement strand
AAAAGTCAGTCCGGATCACTAACCTGATCCTTAGTTCCTTACAAGGTGAGTATGGGACTTAGAAGGCGAAGCTGTGAAGAGCAAGCGGGACAATCATCCAGTAAGTTGAGAAAGATCCATCATCGAAGAACACGAATTTAAAGATGACGCCCCGTTCGATTAATTCGATCAATTAGATGAAAAAATATCTTATTCAAATGGTGACATAGAATTCATCATCGGATTAAAGGGATTAAACGGAGCCTTTTCGCCAGCGAAAAGAAAAATCCGCTAAATCCGTTAAATCCGATGATAAAAAAATGAATCATCAAATGCGTTCATAAAACAAAAATTTCACAGCAATGAGTTTAGTTTATGAAAATGAAACCTATGCTTTAATAGGGGCGGCGATGGAAGTACATCATACATTAGGCAGTGGTTTTTTAGACCCCGATAGCTATCGGGGGTATATCAGGAAGCTTTAGCAATAGAATTTGAAAGAAGAAAAATTCCATTTAAACAAGAGAAAAAACTTGAGATTAATTATAAAGACCATACATTATTAAAATATTACGAAGCAGATTTTATCTGTTATGATAAAATCATTATTGAAACCAAAGCACAAAAGGAAATATCAGGAATTGACGAAGCCCAGGTAATTAATTACTTAAAGGCAACAGGATTTAAGATTGGACTTGTAATAAACTTTGGAGCGGAAAGTTTGGAAAGCAAAAGATTATACAGGCGTTAAGAAATAAATTATTTAATGGGATGACAAAAAATGACATCATGGGATGAAGTTACTCATAGCTTTTGTTGGGATTAACGGAGACTTTTCGCCTGCGAGAAGCAAATCCGCTCAATCCGCCTGCCCTGTCGGAGAGGAACGACCATGCGGGGTTCAATCCGATGATAAAATGAAGCTAATTAATTGATTTGGTGAAATAAAGCCTGAGACACTGTGAAATCATCCATTACTTAGTTCGGGAGTCTTCAAAAAAGTGTGTTAGGCTGTGTATCAGATTCTGCAAACTTCCTAATCATATCTGGATGATCTGTTTTTGAAAAGACTCGCGCCAATATCCTGACGATACTACAACGACTCGATTACATACCCATGGAGACTAAATCAAGGTTATTTATAAAACTCCAACACCTAAGTAGGATGATTACCAACTTTAGAAAGACACTTTTGTAACATAGTCACACCCCACCCTGAAAGCTTTCGGGGCCCCGTCCCTCGTCCCTTCTTGTCCCCTCGTCCGAACATTTTCGCAACGAAATATTTCGCAATGCCCCAAGCCAATCCATTCAAATTTGGAAGTATCGTTGAAGAGCCTTATTTCACCGATAGAATAGCTGAGCAGGCCGACATCAGGTTGGTACTGCAAAGCGAAACTCATTTGATTATTATAAGTCCCCGAAGATATGGCAAAACAAGTCTGGTAAAAAAAGTGGTCGCCACCCTGGGGAGACCACTCATTTTTCTTGACCTTCAATTAATTACTGACTCAAGTTTCGCATGTAATTTTTCGAGCTCTTATATCTGATAGTCAATAAAATATAATTTAATCTTGACCTTTGTGTCACTTTGTGGCTTCTTTGTGGTTCTTTGTGGCATAGCTAATAAGTTGTTACACAGAGCTGCACAAAGAAGTCACAGAGATTCACAAAGAGAATTTCTGAATAGGAATGGAATCTGTAATTAACAGTATATCAATGTCATTTATGTTTGATAATAAATTAATTATCTGATTTTCACTAAATAGGTTTAACCGCGAAACTTGAGTTACTTACAAAATAAACAAGACAAAAACTGTATCATACACATGTTGTACTATTGTTAATAAATGATGAATCAGGTAGGTAAACCCGTATATGGAAATAATTTAATTGGTCGTGAGAAAGAAATTAATAATAAAAAAGTTAACATAGCGCGAGCAATTAACACGATGAAAGATCAAGGAATCATCTCAACACAGGATGCTACCTATGTACTAAACGATCCTTTGTTTAATGAGTGGATAATTAGAAATGTACTAAGAAAATAACTAAGTAATATTCAATTCCTTTACATTGCAAAAGGTTCATGTGGAGAAAAACGTTCCCAATCTTATAGAGCCTTCGATAATAATCATATTACCGAAAGCCAACTGACAGATCTACTTAACAAGAACCATTGAAATATCCACGGAAATCTCAAACTTTATTAAATACCTGAAAGTCTCAGGAATGAAAGGAAAGAAATATGTTTAAAAGGGGACTTTAGATAGTTCATTGATTTTCAACGAATCCCCCTTTAGGGGTCAGGGGTAAATGAGTTGAAAATCAATGAGCACATACTTTTCGGAGTGGACTCATAATTCAAAATTCAAAAATTGGGATCAATTAACTCTCATAATCCCTGAATCCCAAATGTTTTCGGGATCGGGGAATGATTAACAGATAAAATCAAAAACTTCCTCATCAACTAAGCAACCGAACGTTTCACCGAATGAAACCCTTGCAGCATTCTAACGAGGTTTCAATAAACGAAATCTCTTTATTCGATGCAAGCAGCGGAGTATTCAACTCAGAGGATCAGCACACCATAGCACTACCGGAAGAGGATGTTGTTGTACTTACCACTAACCATAAGGATTTTGATATTGAATTTATTAAGCAACACTCAAAATTGATCGTTGCTTGCCCTGTGAAATGCGAATTTATCGTGCCTGCCCCGTAGCGAAGCTTACCGGGGTGAAATTACGAAGTAGTATTTCATCAGGAGCATATTTAACAGGAAACGACCGTATCGGGGATGACAAAGAAATCCTCATCCAATAAGCAGATCAAAAGAATCATCATCGGATTAAACAGATTAAACGGAAACTTTTCGCCAGCGAAAAGAAAAATCCGCTAAATCCGCTAAATCCGCTTGCCCCGTAGGGAGGTTTATCCTGTGAAATGCGGATTTATCGTGCCTGCCCCGTAGCGAAGCTTACCGGGGTGAAATTACGAAGTAGTATTTCATCAGGAGCATATTTAACTGGGAACGACCGTATCGGGGATGACAAGTATAGCCTGAGCATAGCGAAGGCCAATCCTTAAACAAAAAACTCAGTGAAAAAATATCGGGAACATTCACCCCACCCCAACCCCTTTAGCTAACACCCCGAACACTTTCGGGGAACACTTTCGGGGAACACTTTCGGGGCAAAAGTGAGGGGCTAAAATCCGCTAAATCCGTCCACCTCAGGTGAGATCCGCCTGTGGCCTGATTCAATGATTCTTGACAATACTCAACCCATTTCATTACCTTTGAACAAATAATCTCAAAATGTACGCATTAAAATACATACTATATAAAGAAGGCGACTACTATGTATCCCAATGCCTTAATGTAGAAGTATCCAGCTTTGGTGATACCGTTCAGGAATCAATCGACAACCTGAAAGAAGCCGTTGAACTCTATTTTGAAGACAACGACGAGATCAACACTTTCAGGACAATAAATGAAGCCATGATCGGCGAAACATTTATTAATGTCTAAGCTATACTCCTCCAGCCATATTATTAAAATCCTTGTCAGGAATGGATTTGTTTTTGTCTCGCAAAAAGGTAGCTATTGTAAATACACCAAAAATAAACTGATTGTAATAGTACCTCATCCCAAAAAAGAAATACCCGTGGGTACCTTTAGCTCAATTGTCAGACAATCGGGATTAACAAAAGCCGATTTTTAAATAAATCATCTAATCAATATAAAATAGCCATCATCATCAAATAAACCGCGTTAAACAAAAACTTTTCCCCCGTGAAAAGCCAATCCGCTAAACCTGTCCGCCTCAGGCGCGATCCGCTTAATCCGCCTGCCCCGTAGGGAGGTTTATCCTGTGAAATGCGGATTTATCCTGTGAAATTACGAAGTAATATTTCATCAGGAGCATATTTAACAGGGAACGACCGTACTGTGGCGTACTGTGGTAATCAGCGTCCCAAAACACTACCAGTTTCATAATGAAAGAATCTCAAAATACCGAGTTTAAACGCATCTGGAAAGATGAATATCTCCGGCATATTTGTGCTTTTGCAAATAGCCGGGGTGGTAGTTTATTTATCGGTGTGATGGACGATGGCAGTGTTGCAGGAATAAATGATTGCAAAAAGTTACTTGAGGATATCCCCAATAAAACCATACATGCGCTGGGTATATATGTGGAGGCGCTTTTGCATAAAGATGGCATCCTGGAATACCTCGAAATAAAAGCTCAGCCAAATACTGTTCCGATCTCTCTTAAAGGTATGTATTATGTGAGAAGCGGCAGTACCACACAAGAGCTGAAAGGTGCAGCGCTTCAGGAGTTTATCCTGAAAAAAATGGGACGCACATTCGATGATTTATCGGTGCAGGGAGCCAGTATTGATGATATTGACACAAAGGTAGTCAGGAAATTTCTTCGAAAAGCCATAAATGCAAACCGACTAACACCCGAATCAGATACTGATGACCTGCAAAATATCCTCTTTAACTTAAAACTCATTAACGATAAGGGTGAGCTTAAAAATGCAGCATTGTTGCTTTTCGGCAAAGACCCTCTCCGATTTTTCAGTTCGGTAAGCTTCAGAATTGGCCGTTTTGGAGATAGTGATCACGATCTTAGATTTCAGGATGTAATAGAAGGCAATATTTTTGAAATGCCCGATAGGGTCATCGAAACCCTCCGTGCAAAGTACTTGATTTCACCTATCAGATATGAAGGTCTGCAACGTATTGAAGATCTTGAATATCCCGAAGATGCGTTGAGGGAAGCTATTCTTAATTCCATCATTCATAAAGATTACACTAGCGTTCACATTCAGTTGAGTGTATATGATGATAAAATTATTCTTTGGAATCCTGGAAAATTACCAGATGAATTGCCCCTTGATCGACTTAAGCACAGGCACCCATCCTATCCAAGAAATAAGATTTTAGCCGATATTTTCTTTAAAGCAGGCTATATCGAGGCATGGGGTAGAGGTATTCGTAAAATCATTGATGGCTTTTTAAATGCCGGGCATCCCGAACCACATTTTGAAGAATTGGCCGGTGGTTTACAGCTTACATTATTCAAAAGTTCGGAGAAAAGTTCGGAGAAAAGTTCGGAGAAAAGTTCGGAGAAAGTTTTAAGGCTGATATACAATAATCCCAATTTAACAGCTTCCGAAATAGCTAAAATTTTGGTAATTACGCCAAGAGCTGTTGAAAAAGTGATTGCCAGGCTAAAAGAAATAGGTAAACTCAAACGCATCGGCCCCGCAAAAGGCGGACACTGGGAAATACTTGATAAATAAAGTGATTATGTTAAACGAACTGTCTCCAGTGAAGAAGCTTAAGTCGTAATTAGTAAAAACATCAAACACAAAACAACAAACAAATTCCAAGAAATCGACACATTGCCGATATTTTCTTTAAGGCAGGTTATATTGAAGCTTGGGGAAGAGGCATTGACAAAATCAATCAAGGCTTTCTCAATGCGGGAAAACCCCTGCCGATGTTCGACGAGCTGGGTAATGGCTTAATGGTTACTTTGCATAAATCCACTCCCGCATCAGCAACCGACAGGGTCGTAGAAAAGGTCGTAGAAAAGGTCGTAGAAAAACTTACAGCTAATCAGAAAAAAATAGTCGAATTAATAGGCGCTAATCAACAAATCACTGCACGTGAACTAGCAATAGAAGTTGGAATTTCACATCGTAAAACACAAGATAATATTGCCAAACTAAAGGAATTAGGAATTATCGAACGCATCGGCCCCGCCAAAGGCGGACACTGGGAAATAACGAATTAGGAATTCAACCCCGATAACAATCGAAATCGATTTTCACTGAATAACAAAAAAATAAAGAATTGTCATCCAGAACGAAGCGTAGCGCAGTGAAGGAACTCATCCCCATCATGCTTGATTTGGGAATGAGTTCCGAAGGCTTTCGGAATCGCTACGCTCTGAATGACAAAAAAAGGAGGTTTGTCATCCAGAACGAAGCGCAGCGCAGTGAAGGAACTCATCCCCATCATGCTTGATTTGGAAATTAGATTCCGATCCCGAAAACATTCAGAATTCTGAGTTAAATTTAAATCGTTTACAATTTGCTCACTAATCAACCCCCAACAGCAGAAAGGGATGATTTACAACTTAACATAAACGTAACAAAAATATTTTATAAAACCCTTGCACATCACAAAATCATGAGTACATTTGCTACTCACTAATCAACTACATTACTCACTAAACTACGTCACCGGATT